>CAWJIE010000011.1:0-10691 GCA_963842885.1 uncultured Nitrososphaerota archaeon | reverse complement strand
TGGAGCCGCGTCTGAGCATGGTTCATTGCGCAAAGGCCTGAACGGCCTTCGGAGCCTTGCGGGATGCTACTGCACCCCGAAGGACGGAGAGGGAAGTACTTCGAACAAAGAGGCAGACGCGGACTACTAGCCACCAACGAATTCGTATATGAGCACGTCCCCGAACTGAGCTTTGAGTTCGAAGTCAGGGTCACGCAGCCGCTGTATCGTGTTCGAAGCCCAATCGTCGAGGACCACGTATTTGACCCCGTTGGCAGCCAGCATCAAGTCTGTATTGACAAGTGTGGGAGCGTGGATGGTATAGCCATCGACAGATGACTGGAAATTCAGGGTCACGGTGGTGACGCCAGGGTCAGGTCTGAAGTCTAATTCGATCTGCTGAGTCCCCCAGCTTGTGGGTGTCATGACAGCTTGGCCCACTTGGGTGGCGCCTTCAACGGAATAGCTCAGCGCGTCCCCCACAACGTCTCCGGCCCTGTTGACCGACTTGAAACCAAGTACTCCAGGACCGAGAGATTGCAGGTTGGTGTAGGTTGTGTAGTCCGGCTGCGGGAACTTCGCCTTCACGCTGACGGGAACGGAGTTGTTGAAGATCAGAGTGTATGTAACAGCGACGGGAAGGCCATCCCCGATGCGCACAGTTCGCGTAGCCACGACCCTATCCCATGAGAAGCTTGCCGTTCCGGTAATCACCCCCGCCGATGAATTCCAAACTATTGCTCCCTTGGAAGGCGCATAGTACAGAGATTCGTTCCAAACCAGAGATGCGTTGTCAGGAGGCGAGAACATGAGATTGAGACCGTCATCGTTGTAGGAAAACGCTTCGAAGAAGTTAATCCCATCATAGACGAATATGCCAGGCGCGTGGTTGGCTGCATAGGGGTAGGATTCGACGACTTTGACGTCTCCACCGTCGACGAAGTAGGTTCCACTCACTCCCAGTATCCCCGCAATAGAGCTTGCCCTCTCGTCCTTCAGAAGGAACCATTGCGTGTCGCCAACGGCGAACGGCCGCATAAGAGTCACCCCTTCCAACCACCAGGATTGTGCAACAGAAGACGAGGTGTACATGATGACCCCATCCTGCGTCTGACCGTTAGCCTTGAGCAGTCAAAGGCCTGAAGGTCGGTCGCCGTTACAGAGCCGTAGAAGTTCCCGGCAGAGTAGAAGTGTGCCGCCCCGCCAATGACGGTCATGAGGACCAGAACCACTACGAGCAACTGGGACCAGCTTCGCCGTACCAGAAGCGTCCCGCATAAACAAGCCGAGAGCGCCACCGGGAAGAAGAGGAAGTAGCTCCACCTGTCCGGGAACTGAATCGGCGTAAAGAATGCCACAGCCAGCGAGCCCAGCGCGATGCTGGGAAGGAGAAGCCTGAGCGACCGCTTCAACCTGCCTCCCAGCAGAATCGTCGCCAGAGAGAAGAGCATTAGGAACAGGAGGCTCGCCAGTGAAGCAAGGTCAGCGACGCCACTCCACCCGGCGATACGCACGAGTATAAGGTAGGCCAGGCCGGGGGACAAATGCGCGACCAGAGGAGTAACGCTTACCATGTTCTGCGGGGCCAGGACCAGGACGCCGACCAAGGCACACGGCGCTGAGACTGCTCCTCCGAGGGCTAGACCCCGGAACATGGTTCGAGGCCTTGCCATCAGCGCGTAGGCAAGGCATGAAACCAGGGCAAAGACCGAAGTGATGTCATGCGTTAGAAACGTGAGCCCGAGGAAGGCCCCTGCTAGCACGGCATTTCGCAAGTCGTCCGTCCTCGTCCACCTTATCGCGAAGTTCAACGAGGCGAAGGAAAATCCCAGCGCAAGGATCTGGGGCAAGGCGCCCCAGGCGACCGACTCAAGCTGAAGGCCACTGAACGCTGTCAGGACTGCGCCCAAGAAGGCGACTCTGACGTCCGAACTGGCCTCGTTGACTAGAACGAAGAAAGAGAGGACCATTAAACTGAAGACAATCGCTATGAAGAGCTTCAAGGGAATGTAGCTACCGAGAGAGACCCATCGAGCGAAGGGCGACATCAAAAGTGGAATCATCGGCGAGTAGGTCAGGTTCGCTGGGAAGGTTCGTGCTAGAGCCAAGTAGTGACCGACGTCTGACCCAGTGGGAACAAGATATGGTAACTGGAGAAGGAACGTAATCAGGAATGCTGCCATTGTTGGGAGAAGCGCTGGGGCAAGCTGTCCAAGACGTGAACCCAGCTTTGACCTTGACGGAGACGCCAACTAGAGCTGTCCCCTGGGAATCCTCATAGGGTCATCCTCAGGTAGAACAGGTACAGCAGATTGGAGAGGCCGTCCCTGAAGACGTGCAGCTTCCCATGGCCAACCCGGCGCCTATATACTATCGGGACCTCGACGACCCTACCCCTAAGGCTCGCCCTAATCTTCAGCTCTTCGGAGAATGGCATCCCGTTCGATTTGGCGCCGAGGGCGTCGACGAAGCTGCGCTTGAATGCCCACATGCCAGATTGCGAATCGACGACTCTGATCGGGAAAAGGAGAGAAGCGGTCCGCGACAGGATGCGGTTCCCGAATCTGACTGTCCCGCTCATCGCCCCGTCGTCGACATGCCCCATCCTACTGGTCGTCACGAAATCGTAGCCGCCTTTGACCACCAAGTCCACAAGACCGGGGATCCTTTGTTCCGGATAGGTACCATCGGCGTCGGCGGTCACAATGACTTCGCCCGTTGCCGCCTGGAATCCCGTCTTACAGGCTCTGCCATAGCCGGACCTAGTCTCAAGAACGACACGAGCACCGTTCCTGTGGGCCACTTCCCTAGTTCTATCCCTGGAGTTGCCGTCTACCACGACCACCTCGACATCGTAGCCAGACTGACGCAGCTCGTCGATGGGCAACCGGTCAAGAGTCAGCGAGATACCGTCCTCCTCATCCAGAGCTGGAATGACGATGCTCACCAACAAGGGATGCTATCCTTCTCCCAGAGCTAGAGCGGACAGTCTGTCGGAACCAAGGATATGACCATCAGCCAAGGTACGGACCGGTTGGAACGGGAGGGACCAGCCACACCACGGCAAGTACAATGATGGCTCCGATGCAAAGCAGTAGCAGCAGCGCAAAGACCCATGGTTCTAGTCCGTTTCCTGTTTGGCCCATCCCATTACCAGTCCTTCCCGTGAGTGTGCCCCGCGCAGAGATAAGCTTTTCAATTCTTTCCAAGACAAAATGGGCATAAGTTTCGCTCATCGGTCTCCACCCTCTGTCAAGATTTGGTTCATCGCCTTCACGACATCCAGCCCTTCCTGAGGTGAAACAGGAGCTGGCGTCTTCGAGAGCAGACTATCGACGAATGCGGAGACCAGGGTGTCCTGACCGAAAAGCAGGCTGTGGTTCGTCCACCTCGTCCCCGACCCCAGAACGCCCTTCGCATCTTGGCGGATGTAGCTCAGGGAGCTGGAGAGGACCTCCTTCGGTGAATGATCGCCACCCCTGGGCATGACTATCAGTGTGTCGCGGAAGACGTCTAGGTAGAGGACCTTCTCGGCGGTCACCACCGTCAGCCTCCACTCGTCTCTGGGGGCGTTGAAGAGCATTGTCAGATGGCCCGCAGCCTTGGACGGCCCCGAGAAATCTGCCTCGACGGAACTGATTGGTTGAGACCCCTTCGGAGTCCTGTCAAGAAGAGCCTGCTCAAGCTTTAGGCCTCCCAAGAAGAACCTGAGCAGGTAGAGCATGTGGGGAGACTCGTCAAAGAAGAGACCTCCCGGCAGAGCGGGGTACCACTTTGGCAGACGTCGCCGAAGGTTCGTCGTTTGGAGGGCCTGTACGGAGATGGTGTCTCCAAGCGATCCCGCCGCCTTCAACCGCTTGACCTGCATCAAGGAGCGAGAGAAGAGGAAGTTGTGGTTCACGCAGAGGAGGGTGCCTGTCCGCTCTGAAGCCCGCACCATCTCGACAGCTTCATCGACGCTCATGGCCATCGGCTTCTCGGTCAGCACATTGGACCCGCGTTCCATCGAGTCAATTGCGATTGAAGCGTGCGTGAAAGGCGGGGAGCAGATGCTCACCATGTCCTGGCTTCTCCTTTTCGAGCATCTCCCCTGTCGTGGCGTAGCAACGAGGTATGCCGAGGGAGCGCGCGACCCGATTCCCTTCTTCCATGTAAGGGTTGACGAGGGCGACGATTCGACACCTTGCATCCCTTCGGTATGCCGGAATGTGCCTGTTGACGGCTGCCCATCCCGTTCCAATCACGGCAACGTTCAAGGCCACCTACCCGGCACCCCCGAGCGACTCGTAGACATCCCTGGTCATTCTGGCGGCGCCTTCCCAGTCATAGCCCTTCCCCACCATGGCCCTTCCGTTCTCACCTAGGCGCTTGGCTAACTGAGGGTCATCCAAGCTGGCGTTTATGGCCTGTGCAAGTGAATGTGCATCACCAGGCGGGCACAGGAGCCCTGTCGAGCCTTGGTGCACGATCTCCGATGTCCCTGCGACGGAAGTGGCCACCACGGGAACCCCACAGGCCATGGCTTCGAGAACCGTCAGGGGCATCCCTTCGGTCATGGACGGGCGAACGAAAACGTCGCAGGTCTGCAGCATGTCGCTGACCGAAGGCACAAGTCCCAGGAACGAAAAAGCTTCGCGCACTCCTTCCTTCCGCGCCAGCGACTCCAGCTCCGCCAGCATGGGACCTCTGCCGATGACCAGGAACTCCACGTCATGCTCGGCGAGGACAGCTGGCGCGGCCCTGACGAGGACTTGAATACCTTTGTTGGGCACGAGCCGGCCTACGGAGAGGATTCTTTTCTTGCTACCCTTCTTGCGTGAGGGGTCTGGGCGGAAGACGTCGGTGTCCACGCCGTTGGGGACAACGCTGAGCTTGCTTCGTGGGACACCCAATGCGCTGGCATGGTCGGACACGGCCCTGCTCACTGCGATGACGTGATTGCTGTTCTCGAGTATCCGTCTCGCTATGGTTCTCTCATATGTTGCAGCGAGGGAACCCGTTAGGCCTCCGACGTCGTCTATCGAGCCCAAATGCATGGTGACAACGAGAGGGAGGCGGTGCAGCTTCTTGGCGAGGACCGATAGGGCCGAGGTGGTGAAGAAGAGGTTGTTGGCATGAAGAACATCGGGGTTAAATCCGTCCACCGCGCCGAGCAAGTCTGTCAAGGCCCTCAGTGACGCAGAGCTCTGGAGCCCCAGGATAGGGGTCAAGTCGCGCGCTCTGGACCTGAACACCTCGACTCCGTCGACTATCTCGTGGGAGCTGTGACCTTCCGTATCAAGGGTGAAGACGCCCACCTTTGTCCCCCGCCTCAAAAGGGCCCTAGAAATCTCGGTCACCGCCTTCTCCACACCGCCACCTACATGAGGGTAGTAATAGTCCGTCAGCATCAGGACCCTCAAACCACTAGCCCTTGGCCAGGCGCGACAGCCCCGCTAGAACCTGCTTCCGCCCCATCCAGAATGCCATGAGCCCAGCGGATACAAAGAGGAGCACCTCCAGAGGCCCCACGTAGGACGACTGCGAACCCACGAGCTGAATTATGAGCGGCGAGTAGGACGGCGCGAGAGCCGTCTGGACAGTGGTTGTTCCATTCCCGTAGTTGCCCGTCACCAACGTTAGCTGATTCGCCGTGACCGTGGCAAGCACCGATGTGGGCGTGGTCATTCCGTTCAAGTCGCCGAAGGAGACGTCGTACGAGCCGGGCGGCAGAGACACCCACAGCCCCCAAGGTTCCTTCGGGGCGCCGTCGATATATATCAGCCCGGGGACGGCGGGGTCCGTAATGACTCTGAGGAACCCCTCGGCTTGGAAGCTAAGAGTCACGAATGTGGTCGCGTCCGGATACACGGGGACGGGCGAACCGACGGGAATCAACACAGGACCTATGGGAGAACCGCCGGACGGATATATCGTGATGTTGTAGAACTGAGGGCTGGTGAACTGCGGAACGTCGGTGAAGCCCAGGCTATAATAGCCGGGCTGAAGCGGTGGCCAGTTTATCCCCCAGTCATCACTAGGGGTGCCATTGACCGAGATAGTCGTTGGGACGGCGGGAGAGCTCAGGACCCGAAGCGACCCTGTGGCACCCGAGTACCGCAGCGGTTCGAAGGTGCTCAGGTATGGATCAACGCCCGTGCTGTATCCAGCCGCCGCAAGGAATGACTTCGCCATCAAGGTGTCATAGCCATCCGCTCTGAGGGCTGTGTCGAAGGAGGACCCGAAGGCCGGACCCCATGGAGTGATGCCCGCAAGGCCAGCACCTCCCAGGAACTGATCGATTATCTGCTGTCTGGGTATAAGGTAGCTGAATGCCCGCCTGACGTCTTGGGCCGCAGCTGACGCCTGCGACGAATTGCTCAGGCCCAGTGGCGTAGCGGTCCCGGTGCCCCATATGGTGCTGAGCATGTCGAACCCGAGCTCCTGGTAGCTGCCGTCGTAGTACTGAAGGACGTTCGCCCCCAGCTGCTGAAGGGAGGCGACGAAGGGCGACAGGCCGAAACCGGGGTCGAGGACGTTTACACTCCCCGCTGAATACGCCGAGATGGCGGAACCGACGCCGCTCACGAACTGGACGCTGTAGTTCGTGACCGTGAACTGGCCGACGTTGTGGAGGCCCGTCGAATTCCAGTAGGTCGCTCTAGCGCTCTCCTTGAACAGGTTCGCGGTGGCATTGACGGAGGTCATGGAATACGGACCATTCCCCCACGGTCCGGTGGCGAAAGCCGAGCCGCTTCCACCGTATTTAGTGGAGTTCCACGTGTAGTGGTAGATGCCGCTCGCGACGCTGTACGGAAGGGTAGCCCACGTGGTGATGTTGAATTGCTCGAAGTAGTGCTTCGGGATGGGGCTCATCGTGGCGTATGTGGAGTTGAAGAAACCGTACGGATTGGTGAGGTCCACCCTAAACGAAGTGGGGCTGACGGCCGTGACGCTGAACGGGACGACAGCGGCTCCGCCCGACTCGTTGAGCGTCATCGTTGTACCATTCAAGTAGACGAAGTTGCCGACGTTACCCAGTTGCTCCTTCATGTTGAAGAGGGTGCTCCCGGACTGCGGGTTGAAGACGGACTCCAGGGTGAACACGAAGTCGTCGGAGGTCACGTTCACCCCGTCCGCCCATGTGTTGCTCCCAAAACTGATGGTCCAGTGGAGGCCGTCCAGCGACTCGTTCACGCTGGTGGCCAAGGCGAGGTAGAACTGGTTGGCCACTGGGTCCCATTCCTGCAGGGGGGAGAAGAGGGGCTGCATGACGAGGTTGGTGCTGGTCTGGTGCGCCAACGCTGTCAGCGGGTTGAAGCTTCCTCCCGGAAAGATGGCCGACGACATCGCTAGGTTAAGGGTGGTCAGGCCGCTCAGGTGCTGAATGTCCGGGAAGGAGTTCGAGCTGAAGGCGTTCTGCTGGCCGTATTCCAAGATCGAGGGGCTTCTAGCCACGGCGCTCTCGGTGTAGTAAATGACTGCCATGGGCGAGTCGCCCTGGAGGATGGGCTGAATCTGCCAGATGTAAGAGTCCTGGGAAGCCCTGTCGCTGGTCTGCAGGGCCTGGGCGATGAGCGTGTTCACGGCGCTGCTGTTGTAGGGGTAGTAGTTGGTGCCGTTGGGGGTTTCGGTGGCTTGGTTGCCGAGGATGTTCCCGAAGATGGAGTCGGAGGAGGAGGTGGATGCGGACCACCCCATGAGTGCCGCGTCGAAGCCTCCTTGGGCGGAGAACACCTGGCTGAACAGCTTAGAGAAGGAGACGTAGTGAATCTGGGCGTTTATGCCCACGCTCTGAAAGGAGTTGGCGATGACCGCGGCGTATGAAATCATCACCGGGTCGTTAGTGGGGACGAGGAGGGTCATGCTGAACAAAGTGAGAGACCCAGCGTGGGCCGTCGTAATGGAGGGGGCGACAGCGCTCAGAACCATGACGTAGACTAACAGGGCGAGGACGGCGCCACGCAAAACCTGACGGCCCAAGTGACTCATGGAGGAGACCCACCTAGACAAGGGCACCGACGCCACGCTCAGCACGCAACCACGACCCCCATGAGGTCACGAAGCCTGCCCGATGGAAACATGGGCAGGAGCGCCTGCGACTATTTGATGAATCGAATAGCATTCGCTACCTAACACCATCGGGAGCGTCCAGAGTATTTATGCGTTGGTTGTAGCCGTACGTAACAGGTCTGGAATCCTAGGGAAGAGGCAATCCATGGAGCTGGCGTGGCTTCAGCCCTGAGGGATTTCAGGGGACGACGCTGAACACGGCGAACCTGTTCACTTCGACGGTGTGGACGGAGGTGTCGCGAGTCCACACCACGAGCGCCACCCTGACCAGCGGGTTGTCCTTGGACCCCGAGAGGGCGAACGCGGCGTCCTGCCACCCGGAGGACTGCTTCAAGGTGATCACCAAGGGCGAGCCATCGGAGTAGAAGAGCATCAGCTCCAAGCTGTACGCGGGCGAATCTATCCTGTACCGAACGAAAAGGTATTCAGCCTGCGTCAGATTCCCGAGAAGGAATGTCGCGCCAGTCTGGGCATCTCCCTGACCTCCTGCCTGGACGGTCTCCATAAGGGAGCCGTCCGCATAGTCCAGCCTGTGGCTGCCGTAGGCTCCTTCGAGGTACCACGAGTCGAAGCCGTTCTCCGAGGACGTCGCGTTCCAGGCTGTAACAAGCTGGGCGTTGGTGTGCCGATATACCTTGACCGTGTCCCAGGAGGCCGCCAGCGAGAATAGAGGGAGAGAGAACTTCTCCGACCCACTGAAAGAGGTGAGGGCGAGCCCGGTCGGCGCCCCAAAAGAGGAGTTCACACCTGAGAGGACCCATGAAGCGGTCCGGGTCGTGATGACGATGAAGGCGGGCGTCTGCGGGAGCTGCTCGAGATAGCCGGCGACTCTGGTCAAGTCTAGCTCGCTGAAGAAGCCGAAGATCGTCGAAGTCAGGTTGTACCCTCCATATGGGCCTACGTAGTCTCCGAAAATGAATGAGTTGGAGGCGTTGCGCAGGGTCAGCCCGCGAAGGACGTACCCCGTCGACGGGTCCGTAAGTATGTATCCGTTCGCGGGCGTATTCTGCGAGAGCCACTGGCCGGCTGCATACTCGTCGGCAGAGATGTTGGACAGGCTCGGTACCTGGCTGGCATAGCTAAGGTACGGCTGGGCCACAAGGGCGACCGAGGCCACAAGGAAGACGGCCAGGAGCACTCCAGGTATCCTTCCGACCGACTTCAGAGGCGAGCCTCCTTTGACCGCCCTCGCCCCGCCCGCAACAACCGCGGAGAGGAACACGACGATGAAGGAGGAGACTATTGCGATGAGAGGTCTCAGGAGGAGCTCCGACCTGGTCGAGGTATTGAAGGGAAGGAAGCAGACCGCGATGAGGGTGACCGATGTCGCCGCCATGCCCAGGGAGATGAAGCCTCCGGTGCGGTCCTTAAGGAACTGCCTGACGACAACCAAGCCGCCGACGAGAGAAAGAAGCCAAAGCACGGGCGGGTAAGTCAGTCCCAGGATTGCGGCCTTCTCAGCGAGAGGCTCGACCTCAAAGCTCAGTGCTGTGGTCAGTAAGTAGGATGAAAGAACCGTGACCGCGAGAAGCACTGTGAGGACAACACGGCGGTGCAGCGAAAGGAAGGAATCGGGGTAGCGCAACATGAGGAAGAGGGCGAGAACTGGCAGAGAGAGGAAGAATGGAAAGTAGTACACAAGATAGCAGAGGGCCAGGGCAGAGCCAACGACAGCAAGATGAGGGAGCCCTTCAAGAGGGGACTTCACGAGCACCAGAAGAGTCAGCATGAATAGCAGAATGAAAGCCGTGGAAGTGAAGAAGTACTCCGGCCCTAGAAGCGCGTCCCCGCCGCTTATCGCAACAGCCAGCACCCCTGCCACGACGGATTGGGTCCTGCTCTTGGTCAGGGCTGAGGAAAGGGAGTAGACGAGCACGCCGTAGAGGGGGATGGAAAGGAAGGGTGCCAGCCAGAAGACGTCGTACGGAGAAATCCCCGCCATATTGGAGAAGGACGCGACCAAGACGTGGAAGACGTGGGGGTAAGCCAAGTGCCCGTTGACGATTGGAAAGATGTCAGCCATGCCGTCATGAGCGACGATCAGGTTGGAGACGGCCAGATGGTAGTTAACGTCCCAGCCAGGCATAGAGGGCCACGAAAACGCCCACCTGAACAGAAGGGCGATGATCAGGCCGGATGCTGCAACGATGGTGACGGGCAGGACACTCAGGCTGTTCTTGACGAGGCGGAGGTCGCCGCAGGGTTCTCTCCTCGCCACGGCAACTATTATCGACAATATCGTGAGCGACCCTAGAACCATCATGACGTTGAACCCGTCGAGGAGATAGGTGACGGAGAGCCCGACGGACACGACGGCGAACACCAGCAGACTGAGGAGGACATCCAGAGTGACCTTTCCCCCAAGCGAGGACGAACGGAAGCGGGTCCGACCAAAGAGAGCCACTCGCAGAGTATGACCTGACACAACGAGGACCAAGGCCGCGCCAGCGGTAGCCTGAATCAGGGTGAAGGGGAACTGCATCGGCCGGTATCCAGAAGCCAGCCAGTAGACAAGGAGAAGAGCGAAGCTGGCCGTCAGGTCCCATCCGACCTGACGGAGAACACCCGATAAGTGGACCTTGTTGACTCGCATAGCTGCCGACTGTTACCTAGGCAGCTCATGGTCCGGGCGGCTATTCTGCGTTTCTAGGCGGGCCTTC
>CAWJIE010000010.1:0-23298 GCA_963842885.1 uncultured Nitrososphaerota archaeon | reverse complement strand
AGGACGCGATATGCCTGGTCGTGGTGCTGCCGGTGCTGGTGAGGCGACACCTGCTGCGTGTGGGATCGGGCCCGGTTCCGTCACTCGGCCGCCGGCTGTCAGCACTCGACGAGAGGCTGGGCGGCCGCCTGACCGACCAGGGCCCGCTTCAGGCTCGGCATGGCCATATTCCTCGGGGCCATCGTCGGCATCGTTCCGCTCCCTGCCCTTCGACATCGCGACGTACGCACCGGCAAGCCTGGCCGGTCTGCCGGTCATCGGACAGGTGGCCGGTTTGATCGGGCTCTTCCAGTCCGTCACCGGACAGTACGCGGTCCTGACCGCGAACGCCTTTTCGCCTGGGCGCTCGTCGGCAGCCAGCCGCTCGCTTCCATAGCCCGCGGCAGCGGCTCGTGGACTTCGGATTCCATCGTCGTCTTCGCCCAGCCTGACGGCCTTCCAGGTGGGCGCGCTGCTGCTGGCCGCCGTATGCCTGCTCGTGGTCGCCGGCCTGCTGTTCCGCGACGACCGCCGCACCATCGTGCTGGCATTCGCGGTCGTCGCCTTCGCCTTCTACGCCGTCCCGACGCGGGTTCACGAGCGCTATCTCTTCCCGTTCTTCCCGGCCGCCGCCCTCCTGGCCGCTCCCTATCTCGGGCGCGCCCTGGCTTACTGCTGGATCGCGCTGCTGAACACCGTCAACCTGCACGCCGTGCTCGGGTCCGCCAACACCTTCGGCGGCTTCGGCGCTTCCGGCGGCTCGGGTGGTTTCGGCGGCGGTGGCGGGTTCGGGGGCCCGGGCAGCCCGGGACTCGGAGTCTCCGGGGCCGGTCCGGGCGCGGGCTCGGCCGGCGGGTCGGCCGTCGCCTCGATCAGCCTGCCCTCCACCGACCTCATGCGCAGCGAGGCGGTCGTGGCCGCCGTCGCGGTCGGCCAGACGCTCGGCTTCGCGGCGCTGCTGGGCATGTGGGTCGCCGTCGCCTTCGGGCCGGTCGTGCGGCCGCTCCTGGGGAGGCGCAACCCCGTAGGGAAGAGCGACCCCGAAGACAAGGAGGAGGTCGTCGAGGAAGGGGCACGGACCCCGTTTCCCAAACCATAACACGGGAGACTTAAATCTCTCCACGAAGTGATATAGAACGATGGAAGCAGACCCGCCGAGCGATCTGGTGGATGCTCTGGGTTCGGTGGCCTTGTTCGCTGGTTTAGGGCGGAAGGACCTGCTGACGGTAGTCAAGCTGGGGCAGGAGCTGTCCTTCCGGCCGGGCGAGAAGGTCGTCGAGGCGGGCGAAGGTGGCATCGCCCTCTTCATAGTACTCGAGGGGAAGGTCCAGATGAGGAGGGAGGGAATGCTGCTCTCGGAACTCGGCGGGGGAGAGTTCTTCGGCGAAATGGCCGTGCTCCATGGCCAGCCACGGCCGACCCAAGTCATCGCCATCGAGCCCACCCGCTGTTTTGCGCTCTCCCAATGGTCCGTCGAGGCCCTCGTCCGCCTCTTCCCCGACGTGCCCGCGATGATCGACAGGGAGTTGGCCAGGCGGCTGCGGGATACGGAAGAGGCATCGAGGTAGCGAACCCGTCAGCAGGATTCGTACCCGACTCTAGTGTCATTGAACGCTACTTCCATTCCTGATTCCGGCGGCGACTTGAAGAAGAATATTGATTTCTTTCCCAGCCGCAACAACCATCCAAGAGCATCTTCCGGTGGCTCCCATTCGCAGCTCCAAGCCTACGCCTGAGATTCAAGAGGCCCGCGGAGAGAACGATTCGTATAAAAGGTCAAGCGCTCTACTCTTGTTCAATGGACAGCTAGGAGATGGCCATGAATTCGTTCAAACCGAAACTTGCAGTAATCACGCTTCTATGGCTTATCTTTCTAGGGCTGTATTGCATCTGCGGCGTGCTGTTTGTCATAACACAGCAGACCGGCCTTCTGCCGCTTACTTCGATACTATTGGGGATCGACGCCTGGCCCTACTTGCTGGCGAGCGCCATATCTTTCATCTCGGCGTTCTGGGTCTTCCGGAAGAGCTGGTTCAGCTTCGTGGCAATCTATCCATGTCTCATCCTCACAATTGATGCGTGGGGCTATGCAGCTCAGGGCGTCATTGGCGCGTACATAGATCTGGCCTTCTGTCTGTTGCCTCTTGTGACACTGGGCATTCTTTGGAAGATGGGCTATTTCGTCAGGCCGACAATTATTCGCCGGAGCTTGCCACGAGAGGGCTGACTCTGTTTGCCTAAGTTACGAGTTGGGCAGACTTGAAACTGAATCAGGTCCATTCGCAGGTCCAAGCCTACCTCTGAGATCGAATACCCAGACCCAAGAATATCAGGTGGCAGCAGTCATCCCGCGTCCATCACTTAGCTTAGACAGTGGGAGGTCCATATTCCTGCCCTGACTACCCGCTTCACCCGGAATTGGAGACCTCGAATCATCAGTCAGGGGTGTAATCCAGATGATCGATCAGGCAAGGAAGGTCGCATTTGTCGACGTGGGTCATCATCCCTCGTCTTCCGTGCACGACCAATCGATGTTCTTCGAGAACCTCTCGTTGGTGACGCTAAGGCCCGGTCACGAACTCGTACGCGTCCGCTGAGAGCGTGAATCCGTTGAGCGCGAACTGTTGAAGCTGGTTTGGCTGCGCACCGAGATCTATCGCATTCCCATTGTTGGCCAAGTCAGAGTAGACCGAGCTGGGGGTGGCAGCTGTGAAGTTCCATTCGCCGACGCCAAGCGTAGCCGATGCTATTGACATCGTATTCTCGGAGTAGTTCACACTTCGCTCGGGTCCAGTGTAGTTCGCGCTTACGTGGTACCACTCTGTCATCAGGCCAGTGAAGTAACCTTCCGTCGCAAACGAGAATCTTGGTTGCGACTCCTGCGCTTGCGACCCGACGAACATGGTCGCCGTCCTCGCAGGATAGCTCATCGAGCCGCTTGCTCCCGTGTTCAAGTCGCGCGCAGAAGCGACCACCTGGCCTCCGTTGAACGACAGGCTCAGTTCGATGATGTCACCTTGGTTGACGATGCCTGAGAACGCGACGGAAGGGGGCGCGCGCGTCAGTCCCCCCGGCGCCCATGCCTCACTGACAAACCCGAAGCCCGAGTTGTAACCGCCTGTCTGAAGTGGCCAGTCCCAGTTTATCCCTACCTGGTACCAGTAACCTGTATTCGAGAGGCCGTTCAGAAGGTACGACGGCCCGTACCCATTGGCGTCGCACTGAGCCACGGCGGTCACGTTGAATTCCAGCTGGGTGTATGTCTGGGTGAATACCATCACCTCCTGGGCGTCATAGTTCGGATTCGGTGCCGCTATGTAGGTCGACGAAGTGGGACTCGGCGGGCAATTCGTTTGGGGGTTGATAGAACGGGTCGGGGAAACTGATGAAATCAAGACGAACGCCGAAACGACCACCAGCAGTACGATGATCATTGCCGCTGCGACCCTGATCCTAGACCACTTGCGCTGTCCTTGCAGACCAGTATTCCCGCTCTCTATAGGCCGCTCGTTGCCGCCTGCGGTCGCGGGAGCGAGACGTGCTCCACAATTCGGACAGAAGCCATAATCTGCAGTTATTTCACTGTGGCAGATCGGGCATTGCGGCAATGTCTGTTGGCCCTCTTCTCGTCGAATCCTGCTTTCTGGCGTATTAACGTTGTCACTTGAAGCTTGAAGCACAAGCCAAGAATACCGCGGCCGCCAGCCGATGTGGTTCTCGTCCAATTGACATGTTGTTTTCAATAGCTTAAAGATGAACGAGGTCAGCCCATTCGTAGGTCCAAGCCCGTCTTGCGGTTAGCTATCGCTTGACGGGCGGTTGTAGCTCTTCTTGCGACAATAAGGGCAGCGCGTAAGGTACCAGCGATATCCTGGCACCCTACCGAACAGAAACCATGGAATGACAAGCTTCCTCTGCAACTCGCTGATCTCAAAGTCGCGGTGGCAGTTCTTGCAGTTGAGAGTAAGCCAGCTCAATTCAGTCAGTGCGTTCTCGTAGACGATAGCAGCCCTTAAGAGTATAGGTCAGGGGCGGACTAATGATGGAACGAAAGGGAATCAGAGGCCTGGTTTCGAATGGTCCGCATCCGGAATTCAAGGACAAGCTGATGCTCTTCGGCCAGTTCGTGGGGGATTGGGATATCGTCGGCGTCAGGAGCCCAAGTCCCAGCGGAGTTGCGTTCAAGGAGAAGGGCGAAGTGCATTTCGGGTGGGTCCTCGATGGCAGGGCCATACAGGATGTATGGATGACCTATGACGAAGGTTCCAAAAGGGTCATCCCGGTTGGCACCACGGTCAGGGTCTATGACCCTTCGATTGATGCCTGGCGGAGCACCTGGATCTCCGCACTCAGTTCTACAGTGCAGACGTTCATCGCCCGGAAGGTGGGGGAGGAGATCGTCCTTGAGAACAAGACGAAGGAGGGTCATCCCGAGCGTTGGGTCTTTTCAGATGTCAAGCCAAGTTCCTTTAGGTGGCATTCGGAGGAGACGCACGATGGTGGCAAGACATGGGTTCTGACCGAAGAAATGAACATCCGCAGACATCGCTCCGATCACTGACCAGGCAGCTGAACTAGGCAAGCCGATTCGATGAGACAGTGCCGATCGAGGATATTGACTCCTTTTCCAGCAGCGATAGATATCCAGTCAGCCCATTCGCAGGTCCAAGCCTACGATTGAACCTCATACTTCTGACGAAGATGCACGGAATATGGAACCTCTACTTGGTCAAGACCCAGCGTCTACCATCGTCTCATGGGCCGAGGACAGGCCTACCGATTCGGCCCTTGTATCCTTCAAACCAGGCGTTCTTCACGTTCTTGTTCTCGCCCCTGCACTTTTCACAGACGCCATCCGTGAGCTGGTCAGACGCCTTCCCACAAACTCTGCATCGCGTCTCCCTCAACTCTTCCTTGGGCATTCAATCTCCCATTAGAAATAGCCATCTCTCCGTCTTAAACGCTTCCAAAGAGGGCATTGGTAACTAGGCATCGGGTCCAGGGTGCTGTCAACTTCCCTCGGATATCAAAGGGTTGAAGTATGCCCCTACACTATTTCAAGCTGGAATTGGGTCAGCCTCCAACATACGACAAGAGTTGGGCGATGAACAAGGAAGGTGGGATGGACTGGACGGGAAACATATACTGGGTTCTCTTGATTGCGTTTGTCTTTGTCGGGCTCGTCCTCTTGTACGAGGGTGATGTGGTTGACGGCCTAGTTTGCTTGGGGATACCAGCCGTAGGCCTGCTGGTGCGATATTGGCTCAAACGACGTGAACAACGTTCTCTTGTCAGGGCAGCCACAGCCAAGCCCAAGGCTTGAGAAGCATCCACTCTTCTGAACAGGTCATCCGACGACAGTTACCAGCATGACGAAGATGTACAGTGGATGGAATGGCTTGACAAATGGGGTCTGAACCCAATTCGGTATGGGCACTTCGGGCCCGCTGACCGCCCTTCTCTCCCTGAATTATTCTGTTGTTTTCAATAACATAAAGATGATCAAGCGACAGTCATCGTCGGTCAGGCCACGATATTGACTTCCTCTCCAGCCGCGATAGACACCCAAGGTCATGACGTCCAACAGGAGGCGTGGGGTCGTCATCAGACCGATGACCGCTGAGGACGCGCGCTGCCAGGACCGCCCTTCATGACTGCTTCGGTTAGGACTTCGCTGCTCCCTCTTCGACCGTCTTCAAGGAGCCCTTTATTTCGACCTTGATCTCCCTCAGCAGGTTGACGCCCAAGGAGGCGATCTTTCCACCACCCCACATGACGAAGACCATCAGCGCAGACCAGGCGGCCATGCCCGAGGCCTTGTCCAGCGTCTGGGCTGAAACCAGGAGGGTGCCGCTCACGGAGATGTCCGAGAAGTTGAACAGGTTCGGAGGGGGGCTGCTCCCTGTGAAGACCTCTATCATCTCGATGATTGAGAAGATAATCACGACTACGCCCGAAGCCAACAAAACGTAACCCACAAGCTTATCGTTCTTGAAATTCACACGGTTCGCCCTCACATATTATCATGTTTACTTACTATTAAAGATTGGATGCTAGGCCCCGTTCTGAAGGTGCAGCATGGGCGTCTTCTCGAAGGCGTTCGGCAAGACCACGTCCTGCTCGGTCTTAGATGGAGTGGGCAACGTTAGTTGTCCGTGTGGCTTGTCTGTCCCATGATTCCCACCGGATTCTCACGAGGCCACGATATCGCCATTCTCATGGCGGTGGCGTCAGTCGCTGGCCTCCCCCTCAGCCCATGTCCTTGCCAAGCACCACTTCGCCGGCCACGGCCTGCATCTCAAGCATCATGTAGGCCGACCTCAGCCTACCGTGAAGCTTCGACATTTCGCCGAAGGAGGTCTCCAGGAATCCCCTCGAATGGAAGAGAGAAAGCGAGACCGCGTTGTCCCCCTTCACCGTGGCGTAGACGGACGATGCCCCCCTCGACGTGAAGTGTGCCAGGGCGTCGTCCAGCAGCCTGCCGCCCACCTCCTTCCTCCTGAACTCCGGGAGGACCGCTACGTAGTATACGTATCCGACCCCCTCCCCCAGCTCCTTCAGCATGATGAGGCCTGCCGTCGCTCCGCCCAGGGTCGCCGCCTTGACAAGGCTCACCTTCCCGAGGGTCCTCCTAGAATGCCAGAGGTACCAGCCCTCGAAGCTTGCCTCAAGGATGGAGAGTAGGGAGTCCCTCTCCCCCGAAGGGACCTCTGCTATGGCTAACTCCCCGCTCAGATGGGGAACACCTTCTTGGCGTTGGAGTAGAGGATCCTGTCGAAGTCATCCTCGTGGAGCTTCAGCTTGCCCACGAAGGAGAGCGCCGACCGGTAGGTCTCCACTGGGTAGTCTGTGCCGAACAGGAACTTGTCGGCGCTCCCCGTGAAGTAGATCGCGTTGCTCACCCTATCGGAGAGGTACTCGACATACTCGCTGGAGTACTTGGCCCCCACGGCGAAGAGGCCGGAGATGTCGGCGTACACGTTCCTGTGCTTGTAGACCAGCTCCGCCGCGTCCTCGACCCACGGGTTTCCCATGTGGCAGACGACTATCTTCAGGGAGTCCCTGACGTTCGCCAGGGCGTCGAGGTTGAGGGGATGGGCGTGTCGGAGGCTCGCGTTGGGGAGGCCCGTGTCGCCCGTGTGGAACATCACGGGGAGGCCCTCCGACTCGGCGAACTCGT
This sequence comes from uncultured Nitrososphaerota archaeon, assembly GCA_963842885.1. Lineage (GTDB taxonomy): Archaea > Thermoproteota > Nitrososphaeria > Conexivisphaerales > DTJL01 > DATKKG01. The sequence continues at coordinate 16,139 of CAWJIE010000010.1, read as the reverse complement.
AAAGGGGGGAGAAGACGGCGTCGTCAGGGAAGAAGGGAACGTATCCCAGGCGCACCTTGAACCCCTTCACTTCGCCTCTGCTCCTCTTCGCCGTCGCGACGCACTCTCGCACGGCGGCAGGGCTGGGCTCGACGGTGAGGACGGGGAAGAGCCTTCCGCGGCTCCTGGAGCAGAGGTCCAGGACGCGCCGGTTCCCGACGATGGTGTTGTCTCGGAGGGGCGGGCTCAGGAGGAGGCCGGCCTCGACCCCGTTCTCCTCCATCAGGGAAAGCAACTCCTTTAGGTCATAGCGCAGGCCGTTGGCTTCGGCGAAAGGGCGCAGGGCGTCGCCCCGGAGCTCGGAGAGGTGGATGTGGACGTCTATGACTCTGCTCATGCAGACGCCTGGTGTCAACAGGCGGGCGCATTTATGTTGATAGGGGCCAGACGGTCTGCCCATTGTCCGTCAGGCAAGAGGTGACTATGGGGCGCGGTTGCCGCCCGTCTGCCGTACTCACCAGCCCCGCCTAGGGCGAGGACACGCATCTCAGTGATTCTTCGGACTTGTGAATCACATAAGAGTTCCACCATCGTGAGAGGGCACCGAGCGCAGGACTAGTGTGATTGACCACGAACCAGTTTCAGCGACAAGGAGGCCGGCGCCCGCTCGTGATAGCCTTGGCGATGGATCGGTCCCGGCCCATCAGACACTGTTGCGCCTGAACATCGCATCCTATGCCCCTATCCCGGCCGGAGAGCAGATGAGTCAAAGTACATATCCAACGCAGTCAGAATATGCGGTAGGGTAGAGGTGCAATTGAAACAAACCCCTGCCGTGGTCGTCTCCATCATCGGGGCGCTACTCGGGATCGTCTTCTATTTGCTTGTATTCCTCAACGTCTACCATCTCCAAATCCAGACCGAATTGAGCCGAGGCGCTCCCGTTGAGGCGCTTTTGGTGTCATATATGCTACCTCTGCTTACCGTCTTGGCCATGATAGGGGGCGTCACATGGGCCGTGGCTGGGTTTGGGTTCTCGACTGGACAGGACTGGAGCTTCTCCACGGCAATCACGGCCTGCATCTTTTCGATCCTGGCTGGATTCTTCCCCATCCTGCCATATGTCAGCAGCGGCTTGGGATTCCCCCCCACATCTGTCGTTTTTGCGGCCAACCTGCTCTTCTTCTTTCTACTGCAGGCCTATGTAAGGCCCACTGGCATCAAACCCATCGTCTTGAGCCTCCTGAGCGGAATGGCGTTCGTCTTGGCTTTCGTAAACGGCGTAGCCAGCACCCATTACATTCTGGCCACCATGGATCCAATATTCATCGCTCTACAGCCCCTCAACTTCTTTGCCTCCGGGGGCTGGGCTGTGACCACCATCTGTGTGGTCCTACGAAAAGATTGGATGCAACGCCTGGCCCTGGGGTCGGGAATCGCCTCGATCGTAGCTGGAGGGCCTCTGGCGGTTGTGACCCAGATGGAATTGGGGAGGCCCTCCCTCTTCTGGCCCTCCCCCATTCTGGCCGGCGCTACCTTGGCTGCAATCTATTTTGTCGACAGGCCGTCGAAGGCTTCGGCAGAAAAAGCACCCTCACGATCACTCAATTGAATCCGCAGGCCTCAAGATACCCTGGAGGTACTTCAAGACGAGCTGAAAGGCGCTTGCTCTGCTAATCTTACTCGAATTCCATATCGCAGATACAGAATTCCATTCTTAGCCTGGTTTAGAGTCCATCTGACCCCGAATCCGTCACAGCCCACCAGGATCTTGTTGTGCTTGAACCCCGGTTCCGATGTTCCTATCCCAATAGAACGGAATGGGCTGATGACGTAGAGGCAATCTCCAAGAAATGAAGCGGAAGTCGAGCTCGAGCCCACTCAAGCATGACACTCTATTCTACGGTCCCGATCGGAGAGCTCCTAATGCGCCCTTCGGGCGACTGATTCCCTCTCTCGAGTCCGGATATCGGTCTCAACTTCAGCGCGACGGATGATGGAGGGCCCCGTTTTCGCACCTTCAACCCCTCATGAGGGTTTGGGAGGAGGCTCCCGAAGAGATTGGATGAGAGCCAGTATGCATGGAATAAAAGGTAGTCCTCCCATGGACCAGGAAGGAGCTGTGGAGCGTGTCATTTCATACTGATGAATTCAATTCCGCTGCCTCGGAAGTCGATTCCGAGTCCCGAGCAGAGTCTCTGCAGACCCGGAAAGGACCCACCCCGGCCACCCTGAAGCGATTGGCCATATTCGCGGTCGCTTGGGATTTTGCGGTCACGCTCTTCGGGATGGTCTTCTCCGCTCCCTTCCTGGGGATGAGCTCCTCCCTCGGCTTTTCAAGCTCCACGCTTCCTTTCTTCTACCCATATGAGAGCATGTACTACCACGCCCTGGCCATCCCCTTCGTTGCTGCGCTCTCCTACGTCTCGCTGGCCGTATTCGACCTTAGGGGAAGGATGGCCCTGTTCGTTGCTTCAGCGGTGACGATAGGATTTGTCTCCGCTTCATCCGGCGCCCTCCTCTTGGTCTTGGAAGGAGGGAATCCTTTGGCATTCGGAATCCTCTGGGCCGGATTGAGCCTCACCGCGATGGGAGGTTTCGGGATCGTGGTCGCACTCTTTCCCCGGAGCGAACGACGGCCCGTGATGAACACAGGAGGGAGGAGCCTCTCCCAGCTCGTGCTATGGGTGTCCGCCATCTCCCTCCTTGCGGCCGTCTCCGCGGGGGCCTATGCCTCAACCGGAAGCTCCCAGTGGGGGGCTGCATCCCAGTTCAAGGGGTTCGTGCTCGTAATGGCGGCGCATATCCACACCGTCATCGCCATCGCGGATGTGGCGGTCGTGGCGCTTATGGTCCGGCACTTCAAGGCGGACACATATGCCGGCGTGCCCGGAACCTTCGTCAAATGGGGCCTCTACGGCCTGCTCGTCGGGACGCCAACGACCACCATCGCCACCTTCGCCACCGTGCCCATGGGGGTGGAGGCCCATAACGTCATAATCGTCTTCGCCTGCATCCTGTTGCAGGCATCGTTGTTCATCATGTATGCGATAGTCGCCACGGAGGCTCGCAAGCCCGGATTCGCAGGAGTGAAGGGGGTCCTCGGGAACATCATGACCTACGGGATGCTGTTCGTTATCTTCTGGGTGAACGTCGTGGTGACCCTGCCGGGTATATACGTCGCGTTGAACCTGAGCAAGTTCGCCGGCCTTCCCAACGAGACTGCGTTCATAACCGGCCACGAGCATGTCTTGATCACTCTGACGGCCATGGCGCTGATCATGCTGATAGCCCTGGTCTTCCACGTAAAGGGAAGGCTGGCAATCGTGGGAGGCCTTTCGCTTACGGCCGGCTACATCTTGAGCTCCAGCGCCGCCGTCCTCTACATCTTCAAGGATTGGAACCCGACCTCCAGCATCTACCTTCCCTACATGGCGGGCGGAATGCTGCTGATGGCCGTCGGAGTTGCAACGGTCCTTCTGGGGCTTCTCCTCAGTGATGCAAGAGTGCGGCCGTCTCCATGATGGAGTTCAGCGGCCTAAGATCAGCCGAGGCAATCTCGTCTCGGGGATTCAGCGCGACCTCGGCCCTTTGCTCTGGGACTTAAATCGGATGGAAAGAGGACCCGCCGTCAGCCGCACATAACGCGTCCTACCCGGAGTACGGGAGGGCCGTGGACGGGTTGACCATGAATACTATGAGAGAACGGGGTTCTCCGTCCTCTATGACGACGAGCCCGGCCGACCCCCTGAGCCACGAAACGGCGTGAGCGGAGTTGCCTATGAAGGGGCCCAGAATTCCTCGACCACGCTGAAGTGATAGGTGTATAGGCCGCTGTACGCCTGCATGTCCAAGTCTTGCGTCCTATTGACGGTGTCCCACTGCACGGACTTCTTGCTCGGGTCTATCACATAGACCCTCACTCCTTGGCCCGCGGGAGTCGACGACACGACCAGCTTGGACCCGTCGGACGACCACATGAGGCTGGTGTCGGCACTGATGCCGTTCTCACTGGCAAAGGCGCTCTTCACGACGTCGATGGCGTTCGTGCCGTTGGAAAGCATGGTCCAGACGTCCCATTGTCCCATCCGGTCGGACAGGAAGGCTATCGTTCCGTTACGGCTCTCAACCGGCCTTGTGTTCGACCCGATGATCAGATTCAGCAGGGTCAGGTTCCCCTTTAAGTCCGAACGCCAGATGCCTGACTCGTTGCCGTCCAACCGCGAGAACAACACGGACTTGCCGTCGGGTGCCCACGACGGATAGAGGTCGGCCGCCCCACTGGTGATGCGCTCCAAGGCCCCCGTTGAGGGGTTCACGAGGTAAATGCTCTTCCAGCCGCCATTACCCCCCGAGAAGAGGATCTTCGCCTCCGGCGGGATTCCAACTGGGATCTTCGATCGTATCCATGGTCAGGACCTTCTTCGTCGTTAGGGTCGCAACGTCGGCCACGTACAAAGTGGACTCACCGCTCACCGAAACGTAGAAGATGTGTATTCCGTCCGACGACCATTCCATCGAGGTCACTTCGCCTTGAGCGTGGGCCAACGGACGCTGATGTATCCCCCTGGCAGCCCCATTAGGGACATCGGACAGCCAAAGCTGGCTGCTCGAAGAGGAGTTCACGGAATACGCCACTATGAGCCCAGAGGGAGATGCGGCAGCGTCGGTGACATCCCCCTTGAAGACGGGTACCACGAAGATGGGTCTGTGAGAGGATAGTGGGAGGGTGATGGTGAAGGTGACGGGGACGACAGTTATCAAAATCGCCAAGAGAAATGCAAGGACGAGTCGATGGGACATATGTGGCCCTCTCCTTCTGTTGAAAGTGTGACAGCGCTGGTGTTCAAAAAGGTAGCGTCAAAGCGTCTTGGCAGCTGAAACAATGGAGATGCCGATCGGGGCGCCGGTGTAGTCCGGTTTGAGAATGGCATCCCATGCTCCTATCCCGACTTGAGAACGATTCAGATAGCAAACCCTTATCACCTTGGCCATAGTAATCGTGACCGTATGAGGACATACAGGGCTCTGGTCCTGGTCCTCCCTTTCTTCCTGTTAGCTTCACCTCTCTTCGCTTGCATTTCATACGCTCAGCCTCCCCCGAGCGGAGACTGGGTGGTGACAGGAAATGAAGTAATCCAAAGTGAATCAATTGTCCTAAACGGTAACCTGACCGTTCAATCGGGAGGAAACCTGACACTGAAAAATGTAGTGCTCACAATAAACAGTCAGTACTCTGGTCAATACGGCATCCTAGTCCAGCCTGGAGGTTCTCTCTACGTTTACAACAGCAACATCACAGCTGGAAACTTGGCTAACAGGTACACATTTGTTGTGAACGGAAACAACTTTGTAATGGAGAACAGTCAAGTGCACGGAGTTGGATCGTGTGGTAGCGTCCAAGTGTCGAACAATCTGTTCAATTGCCTTCCCTGTGGTGAAGAAAATCACCAATTCACCGTCATTACTGCTGGCATGGTCGTGGAAACAGATAACGCCCTGATCGAAAACAATCTGTTCTCTCAAAATGCCATTGGTTTGATAGTCGGCGGCTCTAGTGTAACCGTAAAAGGCAACACGTTTCAGTCCAACGACTATTCCGCATTTGGACTCTTCGACAGCTCGAATGATTTGATTATCAACAATACATTTGAACAGAATGCTACAGCTAACCTCCAACTATGGATTGTTTCTCTAGGAAATGCCAATAATTCGCTAATCGAATACAATACACTTCTGACTGAAAATCTTCCGGGAGTGCCTACGCTGTCAAATCCTGCTTCTTGGACGGAAGCCTTTGGGCCGCAAAGCCGGTGCGATGGCCTTTTCTTCAGATTCTTCCTATAGTAACATAATAACTCACAATAATATAACCGCAAAAAATATTGCTGTGGTTCTGGGGGGTTCTGACAATAACACTGTTTCAGACAATATTCTAGTTGGCGGTGAAGCTGGAATCAACACCGGCGGACATGCTGTCGACTCAACCATCGAATCTAACACGATAACTGCTTATGGTACTGCAGCCATAACGTTAGGGCTTGCACACGGTAGCGTGGTAGCGAACAACAGTATTTCAGGTTGTGGCGTTAGGAATACAGGTTGACCACACTTCAAACAGCACCATCCTCAACAACAACATTACCATGAGTCAAGACGGCGAGGTAGCCCTATATCTCTCATCATCCAGTAATGATGTCGTCGCAGGCAATGACCTATCGGGCGCTCTTCAAGGCATCTTGATCTACGACTCTTCTGACAACGGCACCATATACGACAACCAAGTTGGCGCCTCTTACAGCATCGTGATAGAAGGGTCATCCTTGAATCATATTTATCAAAATAACTTTCTATGACTTGAGCCCACCGGTAGGAGGTCCCTCCGACAATGGGAATAATTCGTGGTCTCTTGGCACGATCGGTAACTATTGGAGCTACTACACGCCAGCAACTCTCAACAGCTGCGGCTACTAACTCTCCTTCTTGCTTTGTAGGCAGTGCCACTTACAGTCGGACGAGCATACCTCCCAACGGTACGGAGCTCTACTCCGAGCAGACTCCATTTACTATCTATCAAGTACCGATTACGAAACCCCAATTCGTCACATTCCCCATAACCTCAGAACCAGCTGTGGTGCCGGGGAACGTAATAGTGAATCAGGTCGTGCGAGATGGATTCAGGCCACCTCCCAAATATGCAAGAAAACTTGACGATTGTAAACAGCACGTTGATTCTAGGCAGCGAAGGCCAGGTGAGTTTGGGTTGCGGGTGCGCAAACTCGACGATAGAAATCGAGAACAGCAAAATTCTCGATGCTGGCTACGGTTCAGGGATACGATTATGTCGATACTTCCTCCACTTCGTCGCTTGTGATAATCAATAGCACGTTGGATGGAGTCTCAATTCAGGATCTAAACGCAAATAACATAACAGTAGAGAACAGCATCATTTCAGATTCTCAACAAGGTTACGGGATAACAATAGCCAGTGCAAACTATGTGACGATTGTGAACAATTCTCTTTCGTACGACTACGCGGGAATCAGAACGGGTTGCTCGCAAGAGAACTCTGGAAGCGTGGTAGTTTCCGGAAACACAGTCTTGTATCCGATTAGTGGTGGTATCTATGTAAACACCTGTCCAGCGTCGAATCCCTATACACTTGTCTCCGGCAATATAGTGGTTGGCGCTTGGAATGCTGGTATAGGTGTTCACGTTAATGCAACAGTTGCCGGGAATATCGTTTCAGACAGTCACGGTCCGATCCAAGTGTCGAATGTTTTTGATAGCCTGATTGTAAACAACACGATCTCTAACTCGTTCAGTGGCATATGGTTCAATCAGTGTGGGGGTGACCTCGTCTACCACAACAATTTCATTAACGATTCCGTATTTCCTGGGGAGTTGCCCGTTGGAAGCAACGGCGGCATCCCAAACACCTGGGATTATAACGGACAAGGGAATTACTGGAGTTCCTACAACGGAACGGACGCCAACTTGGATGGGATCGGGGACACCCCATTTGTAATTCCCGGCTTTGTTCAGGACAACGATCCGATAATGCAACCTAATGGTTGGCTTACAACGTTCTATCTGACGCTGAATACAAACCTCCCAGCATCAACTACGTTCCAAATCAATGGAACGAGCTTCAGCGTCGGACAGAGTGGCAGCGTCACCCTTCCGCTTGGGTACGTCGCCAACTACAGATTCGCGCTCCCACAGACGGTGAAACTAACAAATGGCAGCACCCTAGGCTTCTCAACATGGGGAGATGGAGTGACGTCGCGCACGAGGACCCTAGAATTGTCAGCCAATTCTACACTCGAAGCAGGGTACGTCTTGGAAGTTTCCACGACTACCACGACCACAACATCGAGCAGCAGCACCACGACGACAAGCTCAACCTCCAGCAGCACCAAAACTCCTTGGCAGGCCGCCACGACGCTGGAAATGGCTCTTGTCGGCGGGACCGCAGTCATCCTCGTGGTACTCGGCGCCATATTCTTCAGACGCCGGAGCCGCTGAGACTCTGGTCCTTGGAGGAGAATGTCGATTCCGGCCTATGAATCAGATGGAGCCGCTAAGAATAATAGGCGAGCCCCACCGAGCCCGCTCAGGCCCACCGGACTCCCTTGCACTTGAGCATAACATGTTATGCTCCTATCCCGGTTAGTACCCAAGGGCCAAGTCCACGACTCCGTCGAAGAGGCCCAGGCCGCCCAGCAGCAGCGCGATTTGAATAAATCGGCGATAGATTGGGCCGTGGATGTGGTCAAAGGAAGGAGACCGGGAAACCGCGAGGTGGCACGCAAGTTTCTTCTGGGTTTATCGGCCCCGGAAGCAGCCTAGGGAATACTGCATCGTGGTCCGCTCAGCGCAAAAGCATGACCAGGGTATCCGTTAGAAACGAACCTCTGCCCGACGGACTTCAGCGCCTGCACGTTCACGGGTATGATGCCGACACGCCATCAACGGCCACCATCAACCGAAGGCGCACCAGTACAGAAATGCTTATTAGCTCTGGGAGGGCCAGGGAAGGGTAGTATGTTTCCCAATCGGAAACATAATCTGGCGGACGACAAGGCGAGAATCCTGAAGGCCCTCCTCGAGGGGCCCCTAGGGGTGCGCCAGCTCGCCAAGGCCCTGCGCCTGGCTCCTTCGAGGGTCATAGCCCTGCAGGCCGAGATGGAGGACCACGGTCTCCTCCAGCCGAGGCCCGGGGTCAGGAGGGTCAGGGGGAGGCCCAGGCGCGTGCCCAGGCCCACCTCCCTTGGTCGAGAGTACCTGGCGGCGCATTCCCGCATGGAGCTCATGGAGCTGAGAGCCAACCCCGCCGACCTCCACAGGGCGGCCTCGGACGCGAGATATGCCAGGAGGCTCTCAGCGGCCGGCGTCTCAACCTCGGACCTGTTCTTGGAGCTGAACGGAATCGCCCTCCGCCATAGTTGACACGCTGAGGAAGGTCGTCACCTTCCTAGAGGGAGGAGGGTTCGACTACATGGTGGTGGGAGGGTACGCCCTCCCCTTCTACGGCGCCGTCCGCACCACCCTGGATATCGACATCGCCGTCGCCGTCAGGACGGAAGAGGAGTTCGCGGCCTTCTCCTCCGCAGCCCAAGCTGCCGGCTTCGTCCATTCCGTCGGCTCGTTCCACGACGGGGTGAGCGTGTTCAGGGTCGGAGACAAGGAGCTCGAAGTGGGGTTCTGGGCCAGGCCAGACGGCGTGACCTGGGACGCCGAAACGCTATCGAGGAGGACCAGGCAGGAGATAGGAGGACTCCCGGTCTGGGTCATATCCCCGGAGGACTTCGTGGTGAACAAGCTGGCGAGGAGGGACAGGGGGGTCCAGGATGAAAAGGACGCCAAGGGGGTGCTCGAGAAGCTCAACGGCTCGTTGGACAGGGAGTACCTCTTGAGACGGGCCGAAAGCGCTGGCGTCGGCTCCCTCCTCGAGGCGCTGGAGGCAAGCCGGTAGGCTGGGCGCCATTGGAACCGACGCCCACCTGTGAATCTCCACGGCCAGGGGGATGCACCGCCTCTTCCTTGGCAAAGTCACCTCCACCGGCCTGCCCCGCAGCAGCGTCAGGCTATCCTCCATCTGACACTCTGTCGAGAAATGAAAGGAGGCCGCTCCTGCACATCTCGAACCTGTCGTCCGGGATCTTCCCGTATGGGCCCTGAAGGCTGTCCCTGTACTCCGACGACGAGATGCTCCTCCTGATCATCTCGCTCCTTTCCTTCACGATGCCTCTGCCGCACTTGGTCAACGCCAGGTGCTCGACCATGTCCCAATTTAGGGGAGTGCTGGCAAGCATGAAGATGTCCCTGACGTCCTGCCTCCTCCCGGTGACGAACTTCATGACGAACAGGAGCTCGGGGTCGGCTATCCTCATCGTGGTCCGAAGGGAGACCGACCTTCCGGTCGTCGTTCGCTCCGCAGAGTACTTCTCGAAGAGGGAAGCTTCAAAGACTACGTTGGTGCCGCGGTCGAGCACCGAGTTCACCAGGAGGTCGAACGAGACCCCCTCCTCCCTCTTCTCGTATCGCACGTATCTTCCGTGCGGGGTGTCGCCGGACTCAGCCTCCATGAACCCGTCCTTTCGAAGCGCCTCCTCCACCTCCTTCGTGCTGCCCAGCACGACCACATCGCAGTCGATCGAGAACCTCGGGGGGACGTACGCGTTCACGGCGTAGCCTCCGATCAGGACGAGGCCGGCCTTCGGAAGCCTGGCCAGGGCCTCGAAGACGGCGCCCTCTCTGCCTTTCATCATGCGACCGCTTTCGCCGCCTCATTCAGCACGCGCCCGTCTATCTCAACCCTGGGCTTCACCTTGAACTTGGCCGCCAGGTACGCAAGGGGATATTCGAAGGCCTCCACGTGTTCCTCGCAGTAGCGGACCACTTCGCCCAGGGCCTCCACGGGGAGGCCGCCGTAGGTGTCGGGGCTCAACCGCTTCTCCGGCTCCAGGGTCACGGACTCCCCCAGAGCGGCCTCCGGCTTCAGGACCCACGCCTTTATCCTGTGGGCCCTGAAGAGTGAGACCCACTTCTTCAGGTCTCCCTCCATCACCTTCACGTAGTAGGGGGAGTGCTCCCAGCTCCTCTGGACGTAGCTGAAGTCAGTCCAGACCTCGACGGCGCTCGCGCCGGCGTAGGCGTACTTCATCCCCGACCCCTGGAGCAGCCTCGGGACCCTGTATTCCAGCAGGGAGCTGAACACGTCGTCGGCGTTCACGCAGACGTAGCTCCCCCTGCTCTCCCTTCTGATCCACCCCGCGTGCTCCAGCACGAACAGTGTCTTCTTGGCCATGCCTATCGATATGAACCACGACAGGTAGTCCGCAGGGAAGCTCCCCCCGGCAAAGCGGTTCCGCAGTATGGCGTACGCTTCCTGGGCATAGGCGGGCACGGGCTCTGACACAGTTACCTATTTGGTAACTAAGATATATAAAGGCAATGGCTCTCGCCCGGAGACCGAATGGTCTCTCCTCAAATGGGTCGGTAGGTAGGAAGAGGCAGCATTCGCTCCTCTATCATCCCGCCGTCCTCTCCGCGGCGTGGCCGTCGCCGTCCCTCTCTCCGAGATCATCGCGCCATCTCCCCGGCAATGGGTCTCAAACCGGAGGTGAATGCGCCGCTGTCAAGCTTTAATCCCCCCAGTGGCCAACCCCCTGCACTTGTACCTCCTCGGCCACGTGGCGCTGGGCTACATCTTCGCCTCGGCGGTGGCCAAGTGGAGGCACCAGAAGCTCATCCTGTGGCTGGCGTTCCTGGCGGGGATCCTCCCGGACTTCGACATCTTCTTCGCAGGGCTCGGGCTCGTCCACCACACCTACACCCACTCCCTGCCCCTCCTCCTCCCGATGGCGGCCGTCGTCGTGTGGTGGAGGAGGGACTCCCTCCCCTACGTCGTCGGCGTGCTCCAGCACGTGCTGGTGGGGGACTTCCTGGCCAACAGCGTACCCCTCCTCCTTCCGCTGGCTTCAGTCACGGTGGGGCTGCGGCTGGGGATGCCGTCGGCGGCGGACTCCCTGATCGAGTTCGGCTCCTTCTCCCTGATGCTGGCCATGATGTGGCGCTCGGGAGACCTCAGGAGGCTCCTGGATGGAGGGAGGTCCAACCTCCTGATGGTCGTCCCTCTTCTGTCGATAAGCTCCCTGACGTGGCTGGCGGCGGGGACGCCGGAGCTGGGAGGGCTCGTCCGCTACGGATTCTCGCGCCTGGCCCTGGAGGCCATCTCAGTGGGGCAGATCGCCTTGGCCGCACTCATGGCGCTGTCCGTGCTGATGTCGGTCGGCTTCAGCTACAGGCGCAGGAACATGAAGAGCCCGCGAAACAAAGCGGGCATACTGAGTCAGATAGCTGGCAGAACTACCTCTCGCCGATGATGAGGCGGCTGTTCCCCATCCAGTATTTCGCTCACCGTCTTCCTGACCACCTGGGCGCTGTTGTACCCTGGCCTCCAGCCCAGCGACTCGATCTCCCGGTGAGTGCAGCTGGGGTACATCCTGCTGAGCACGGACTGGAGTCGAGGGTCCATCAAGTAATGTCTAGGCCGAGCGCGATTTAGGCAGGACGTGATGCACTGTGGGGCTCCACGTGTACGGTGACGTAGACATTCCCTCCCAGAAGTTCCCTCACATGGTCTTCGAGTAGGGTGACCGAGTCATGGGCGTCGGCGAGTTGCGCTGAGGCTTGGGCGACGCAGCTGATGTCCACGTAGGTCACTTCGCCGATGGTCTCCACCGACACCCCAGCCACCTTGAGCGTCGGGGACCCGCTCAAGAAGGACTTGACGGCCTCGACCACGTCGTAGGTGACGACTGGCTTCAGGGGCTCGGCGTGCACGACGACTGTGGAGATGGAGGGGTTCGTGTCTTTGATCCTCCTCTCCGTCTCATCGGTCACCGCATGCGCCTCCTCCACCGTCTCCTTCGGGTCGACGCCGACATGGAGCCGCACGTTGTAGCGTCCCTTGGCCTCGGAGACCATGACCGAATGGACCCCCCTGACGCCCGGGACCCTGGAGGCCTCGGCCGTTATGGCCTTCTTGAGCCCGTCGTGGGAGGCCGGCTCAATGTGTATGACCAAATCGACGTCGCCCAAGCCCTCCTTCACCGCCCTCTCCACCATTGAGGCAGTTTCATGAGCCCCTTGATCTCCGTCCCCTCCGCCACCACCACTGACATGTCCATGAAGACCCTCGAGCCGCTGCGCCTGGACCTGACGTCCTTGACCGAGAGGACGCCGTCAGTGCGCCGAGCAATCCTTTCGGCTTCGGCCACCACCTCGACGGGGGCCTTGTCGAGGAGTTCGGAGATGGCGCGCATGGACAAGTGATAACCCTGCCATGCGAACCATGCTGACACGAAGGCCGCAACGCCGACGTCCAAGATTACCAGAACGAACTCGGGCACGCTCGTCACAAGTGGAAGGGCCAAACCCACCGCTACGACTGCCAATACGGAGCCGGCGCTAATCAGGTCACTGGAGAAGTGAAGGGCGTCAGCTTCGAGCGCCTGGCTGTGATACCTTTTCGCGGCTCGGAAGAGCACCTTGGACCTCTGATAGTCGACCACCATCGAAACGGCCATTACAGCGACGGCTGCGAGCGAAGGCGTGAAGGCGACGGAATGTATCAGCCGGTCGATCCCTTCGTAGAGGATCCAAAGGCTGGTGGCCATGATCATGATCGCCCCCACCAGGCCGCCCAGGTTCTCGGCCTTGCCGTGGCCGTAGTGATGGCCGATGTCAGGAGGCTTCGCGGCATATGACACCGCCGACAAGGTCACCAGTGTGGCAAAGAAATCCAACGAAGAGTGGAGGAACTCAGCCATCACACTCAGGGAGCCGGTGGCGAGGTACGCGCCCAGCTTGATCACCACCAGGACTACGGAGGCCACTAGTGATATGCGGCCACCTTGATCCTGGCATCGCCGAAGCGCACGGGTAATACATGCTTCGTACGTTCCTATAAGGTTAGCATCGCGGAGCCGACCTCAGGAGCCTGCCCAGCCCCGTGGGCATACTGGGCCGGAATAGCTCCCTTCCTGGTTTCAGACCTCTCTCCATCTGGCCTTCTTCGCCGCCACAAGGGCCAGGCAAAGGGTCACCCCTATCAGCACCGCCCAGTCCGCCAGCAGCGCCGCGGGAGCCAACCGGAGGAAGCCTGTCGCGCTCTGAGCTATCCCCGCAGCGTAGGTGGTGGGCGAAAGATATGCCAGGTACCTGTAGGGAAGGGGGATGTAGGTGATGGGGTAGTAGACGGGGGGCAGGGTGGAGAACAGCGTGGAGATGAGCCTGGACATCGCGAAGCTCTGCATTATGTCACTGGAGAAGGTGGAGAGAGTGAAGCCCAGCGTGACGGACGCCAGGAACATCAGCAGCATGACCCCGAGGAGCGAGACGGCCTCGATGAGGCTGGGATGGAGGAAGACGGCGGCGAGCACCGTCAGCACGGCCAGGGCGGGGAGCGAATACACGAGCTCGGAAAGGGCCATCCCGGCGACGTACACCGCCGGAGTAGTGGGCGAGCTCACCACCATCTCCTGCAGCTTGAAGTCGTTCTTCAGGTGCGAGAGGTCGGCCTGCAGTCCCATCCCGCTCGAGAACATGCTCATTATGAACGCCCCCTCGATGGCCTCTCCGATGAGCGCCCCCCTGCTGACGAAGAATATCACGAGGAGAAAGGAGAGCGGCGAAAGCACGGTGTTGAGGAGGACCACGGGGTAGTTCTTCATCGCGTACACGGCGTTGACCAGGACGGCCGCGAACACCTGGCCGCCCGCGCTCCGCTTCATTCTTGCTCCCCCTCGTCGACGACGGAGCCCACCAGGCTGAAGAAGATACCGTCCAACGAAATCCGGTTTATGGAGAACTTCGCCCCCCTCTCCAGCAGCTCCCTCGACAACCTGTAGGCCTCCCGCTCGCCGGTCAGGATCTGCGTCTGTCCGTCCGTCCCCGAGGTGACGACCCCTCCCTCGACGGAGGGGGTCTCCTCCATCGTCGGGAACCTGATGCTGTACTCGTACTTCACCAGGCTCCTCAGGTAGTCCAGGGAGCCGAGCCCGACCAGCCTCCCCTGGTCGAGGACCCCTATCGTGTTCGCCAGATGCTCCGCCTCCTCCAGGTAGTGGGTCGTCAGTATGAGGAAGCGGTCCTTGGCTATCTCGTCGAGGGACTTCCACAGCTCCCTGCGGGAGATCGGGTCCAGCCCCGTCGTCGGCTCGTCAAGGAAGGTGATCTCCGCGTCCGCGGCCAGCACCGTCGCCACCATCACCTTCCTCTTGAGCCCTCCGGAGAGCTTCCTGGTCACCGTCCCGGCGTACTGCGCGACCCCCGCCTTGGCGAGGGCCTCCTCGGCTCTGCTCTTCGCCTCTCCGTAGCCGAACCCCCTCCAGAGCAGGTAGGCCACGACCGTCTGCAGGGGCGTCAGCCAGGGTATCGCCCTGGCCTCCTGGGGGATTATCGCTATCCTCTCCCTCAGCTTCCTCGCTTCCTTCACGACGTCGATCCCGTTGATGGAGGCCGAGCCCAGGGTCGGCTCAAGCTGGGTCGCGAGTATGCGGACGAGGGTGGTCTTCCCGGCCCCGTTCTTCCCGATCAGCGTGAATATCCCGTGAGAAGGGACGGTCAGGGTCACCGAGTCGAGGGCCCTCCTGCCCCCGGAACCGCCGTAGACCTTCGTCAGGCCGGTGCAGACCAGCTCTCCTTGATTCAAGACGGATTGCGGCGGCCTCCCGTCTTAGTTTAATCTTGCTCGCCTCGCGCCCGCGGGCTCGTATCAAGGGGTGGGTTCGGGGCGAAAGAGCCGGGGCTTGTCGCCCGCCTCCTCGATCGCCCATATGACGGGGAGGCAAGGGTGTTCGAAGGCGTCCGGCGAGCCCTCCTCCACCGGGCATCCGGTGACGCACCGGTCGAGCCTCGGGTCGACCGGACAGCGCCGGAGCTCAGGGCCCTGGAGGAGCCTCTCCTCATCCAGGAGCTTGCCGCAGTCCGTGCAGTAGGTGCGCACGACGATGAAGTTGCCGTCCGCCACCTTCTCGCCGCGGACCCTCAGGTGCTTGCAGCCGGCGTCATGGGCGGAGGGAGCTGGCTCGGAACCGTGGAAGGAACGATCTCTTGACTTACCGAGGGAGTCGGACACGCCCCGAGCGCTTCGACATGAAGTTGGATTTCATGCTATTAAGCGTTGGGAGCACAGACATCGGGCTGCACGCCTGCCCTGGCGGCGACCCATCGAACCCGAAACCGAACTTCTCCTCTAGTATCCTGGCAATTCTCTCGGCTGCAGGGTCGTCGCCGAAGGGGTTGGGTTCAGCAGGTAGGGTCCAGGAGGATGGGCTCGGAGTTGACCAGCTTCAAGCTAACGCGATCACGGCGATGACGAGAGCGGCTATCAGGGCAAGTACCAGGAGCCTAAGGACGCCACTTCTCTCCCATATGGTGACGGTGGCGCTCAGGTGGTCGAAGGGGTTCGAGGAGTTGAGCAGCCTGACCAGCTCCAGGGCCTCTTCGTACACGAACAGTCCGCCGTCCACCTTGACTATGTTCTCCTTCGCAAAGGAGAAGGTGTGCCCCTTCACCGCCAGGGGGGCGTGAGGTCCCCTCCCCCTCGCCCAGATTCGGAACTGCTCTTCGCTCACAGGACTCAGGGA
>CAWJIE010000009.1:0-17219 GCA_963842885.1 uncultured Nitrososphaerota archaeon | reverse complement strand
AGGTCGTCGGGCAGCACCCTCTCGTTCAGCTTGATGGTGGATGAGAAGTCGTCCACCTCCGGCGGGTAGGTGTGCTTCTTTCGCCAGCTCGAATACTCGTCCGGGGGCGCCCTGAGCCACTGGTAGAAGCGTTTCATTACGACGATGAAATCCCTCTTGGTGTAAGGCCTGTAGACGCCAGATTCGTTGACCCATCGCATGAAGCCCTTCAGGGAGCTTGGATCGGCGCCGTTCAGAGTCGTGCCCGATTCGCTCAGCTTCCCCGCGACGGTCTTCATGTGATAGACGTACTTGGCTACGCGCCCGAGGTTCAGGCCCTCTGACCTCAGCACCTCGCTGAATTCCCTGATCGACAGCTTGTCTTCAACCGGTATCGATGCTTTCTCCAGGCCTCGTAATGCTACTTCAAGGCGCGCCGAGTACCTGTGGATGTCTGTCCTGACGGGCATGACACATACCGTGCGGGTTTGCTTATAAGCGGACTTTCTCGGCAGTAAGGGCACTAGACCTGAAGTGCTAGTGCTGCGGGCGGGATTTGGACCCGCGATCAGCGGCTCGAAAGGCCGCTATGCTTATCCGGGCTACACCACCGCAGCGCCGACACGAAGGTTACGATTTCGCTCTTTAAAGCATTCGGTGTGAGACTTCGCCAGTGAAGGGAACTTGTCGTCGTTCAGCTTTGCCTGAGGGACGTGGCAAAGTAGCTGATGTCTGAAACCCAGTTCTCCAGGGTCGCCACGACGTCTTCAAGCCCCTTCGAAGTGGAGGGGAGAGACGCGCCTTTCAGTATGACCGTAGAGTCGGGGAGGGGTGAAAATGGGCAGACACCGTCGAGGCTCCGCTTCAGGAGCTCATCAGCCGTCGAGAGGAACGCCTCCTCCTTCAGTTCTATGTGATGGAGGAAGCCCTTGCCTTCGAGGCGGATTGGCTGCGACAGGTCGACCGAGGTGCCGGGACCGGTGGCAAGGAGCTCGATGGTCTCGGGTCCGCACGCTTCGACGGTGGCCAGTATCATCAGAGCTTCGTCCGCCGATAGCGCGGAGCCCATCTTGGAGACCTCGGCCGAGAACCGTCTCGGCGAAGGCGTGTGCCTACCCCTGACGTGGAGGAGTAGCCCGCCTTCGATCGGAACCAAGCTCTGGTAGTCGTTGTCGACCCAGGACAAGGGAAGTTGAACCGCGGGCTCGTGGCGGAGGCGGATATCGAGCGACGGGCCGAGACGCTCAAAGGTCCCCAGCGGGCCCATCAATAGTCCCCGGGGCATGAGTCTAAGGATGGCCGATTCCCCGGCGATCCTCAGAACCTTTGGCCAATCGTTGATGACCTTGGGCTCGTGGAAGCCCAGCCCTTTCAATCGAGAAACAAGCTCTCCCAGATCGGATTCACCCAGCTTCGGAAGGCAGATCAACTCCCTGTCTGGCTCAGGCCTCAGGACTTTGAACTTGAAGGGGATCGGTCTTCGGCGCATGTGGGTTACACTAGCAGCCTGTTACCTTGCATGTGTTGCATCCCGGGTCCACCTCTTCGACCGACCTGTGGAACTGGCAGAAGGCGTCAGTCGAGCGCAGCTTGGAGCAGAGCTGGCAGAACTTGGCTGTCGCGTCGACATTCCCGAGCTGACCCGTCGCCAATTCTTTCGCGACGTCGACAGCGGCTGACCTCACCAGCTCGTTCTCCTCGAAACCTCTGATCCTGCTGCCTCTGCGCTCGCCCAGATAGTAGCTGATTGCCGCCTGGGTCGTCCCTAGAGCCGAAGCTGTCTTCACCTGTGTGAAACCGTATTCGGTCACAAGAGAACGAGCGACGCTGCAGCGGAATGCAGGGAGAACGTACTTGATGACAACCTCGCATGGCGGCCGCATGCCATATGAAGTATAACAGACCACTAATATAAGAATTGGTAAGCTGAACGAGAGCCTGGGAATCGTGTCTCCGTAGGGTTGTCGAACCTCGCCCGGCCAACCGGGACTCAAGCGGGAGGCGAGGTCGGAGACAGCTCCCTGCTTGTGTCTTTCGGAGAAGCGTCGGCAGAGGAGCATTGAGAGGAGATGCATAAGAACTGCCGGAACATTATAAATACTGGAGGCCAAGTTACTCTGAGACAGGCAAGCCAGGTCCTCGGAGCCAGATTCCAGCTTTGGTTGAAGAAGCGATAAGTCAGGAAGTGCGATTTCTGAAGGAGCATAAAGCCTACATCGAAAGGATCGACGCAGGCTTGAAACAGCTCATGATGAAGCACTCGACCCATCCTCTCCACGATCCGATGGCATATTCGTTGCAGGGAGGGAAGAGGTTGAGACCGCTGGTCGTCCTCCTGGTGAACGAAGCGCTCGGGGCGGGTGCCGAGGACCCGATCCTTGCGACTTCAGCCATCGAGCTTCTCCATACGGTTTCGCTGATTCACGACGACATCATCGACAAGGAGTCAGTGCGCCGCGAGAAGCCGCCATACTATCAGATGTTCGGCGTCGACTCGGCCCTTCTGTCCGCCGACTTCGTCCTTGGCGTCATCCTCGAAGTGGCCTCCCTCTATGACGAGAGGGCTGTCGGCCGCGAGTTGTCTAGGGCGGCCGTAGAGATGTCGGCCGGGGAGGAGATGGAGGGCAGGTTGACCCGGAACCCTTCAGGCGTGTCATGGCAGAACTACATCG
Organism: uncultured Nitrososphaerota archaeon; assembly: GCA_963842885.1. Taxonomy (GTDB): domain Archaea; phylum Thermoproteota; class Nitrososphaeria; order Conexivisphaerales; family DTJL01; genus DATKKG01. The sequence goes on along the minus strand of CAWJIE010000009.1, from coordinate 14,568 downwards.
AGGTCCTTGAGCTCAAGACCGCCTCCCTCTTCAGGGCGTCCGCTACGGTCGGCGCGGCGCTTTCTGCCAGGAAACAGCTGGCTCCTACGGTGAGCGAGTTCGGAATGAAGCTGGGGATGGCCTATCAGCTGAGGGATGACTTGGCTGACATCGAGAAGCCAGGGGAGCTCATCAACTCCCTGGAAGTGACGGGTGAGGACAGGATCAAGAAGGTGGAGGCAGCCGCCGACGAGTATGGAAGCTCCGCCTTGGCGATACTGCGCGGGCTGCCGGCTTCTGCGAGCCTAGAGAAGCTGGAGAAGCTGGTCGTCGAGTACTTCTGAGAGCTACGGGGCCACCAGGGTTATCAGCCGAATCAAAGGTTCAGGATAGAGGCCGGTCGCTATTATGAACACCAGGGCGAAGAGGGTGACGGCGAGGACGTCCGGCTGCTGGACGGCGGGGCCCGGAGTCAGCGGGTCGTCGAAGAACATCTTCTTGGCGACGTAGCTGTAGTATCCCAGGGCGACGGCGCTGTTGACCAGGGCGATTGCGGCCAACCACGCCATGCCTCCCTGGACGGCGCCCATGAACAGGAACAGCTTGCTCCAGAAGCCGTTGAGAGGAGGCAGTCCGGCCAACGCGAAGAGAGAAACGGCGAAGCCGAGGGCCATCAGGGGCGCCTTCTTGTAGAGGCCCACCACGTCGTCCATCGAAGTGCCTATGTTTCTCAGCGAGATGAAGGCGCTACCCTTCATCACGGCGTGAAACAGGACGGCGAGGAGGAGACCGATCAGGCCGAACAGAGCGCCGCTGGTCCCCTGCACGGCCAGACCGATCATCATGTAACCGGCCTGGGCTATGCTGGAGTAGGCGAGGAGCCGTGGGAGGCTCTTCTGCGTCAGGGCGGCGACGTTCCCCCAGGTCATGGTGATGGCGGCCATGATGCCAAGTGCCAGCTGCCATGAGGGGGAGACCGAGGCGAAGCGGCTCACCAGGACGAGCAGGACGACGACCCTGAGCGCGGCCGCGAAGCCCGCCTTCTTGGAGCCGGCTGCCAGCAAGGCGGCGACTGGGGGATACGCTCCCTCGAGAGTGTCCGGAAGCCAGAAGTGGAAGGGCACCAGGGCCATTTTCACGGCGAAGCCTCCCAGAAGGAAGGCCGTCGCCAGGAGTATGATGGAGGAGCCCGACGGCGGGAGGCTGGCCAGGCTGCTCTGGAGCGCGTAGAGCGAGGTCGACCCGGTCACTCCGTAGAAGAGGGAGATCCCGTAGAGGATCAGGGCGGAGGAGAGGGCCGCCGCCAGGAAGAACTTGATGGCAGCTTCGTTGGCCTTGGGGTCCCGCTTCTTCAGCGCAACGAGCAGGAAGCTGGGGACGGTCATGAGCTCCCATGAGATCAGGAGGAAGATCAGGTCCGCCGTCGAAGAGACAAGGATCATTCCTATCGTGGCGAAGAGGAGGAGGGAGTAGTAGACTGGCTTGTTTTCGTCTCCATCCAGCATGGTGGAGGAGGCGATCGCCACCATCATGGCGACGAGGATCACCGTGACGCTGAAGACGAACGAAATGCCGTCGAAGCTTAGGAGGTTGTGCGGGTAGGACCAGATCCAGGATTGAGTGTTGGGGAAGGAGCTAGATAGAAGCACGAATGGGAGCTGGAGCATGGCGAGGAATAGGGCCACCACGGTGACGATCTCGGGGAACCGCTTCTGCTTCATGCCCAGCGCTGCCAACACAGGTATCAGGAGGGCGGGTATTGCGAGCGTGGCTATGGTGATCAGCAATCCAATCTAGCCTCCAAACACCGCCTTCGTGAACTGTGATATGGGGGAGAGAAGGAGGCCCGGGACGAGTAGAAGCACGACCAGGGGGATCAGGAAGAGGGCGAGGTAGAGTACCTCCTTCCTGGAGATGTCGTGATACTCGGAACCCGGCGTCGGTCCGCTGAGGACCGCCCGCCAGAGCATCCAAAGGAGGTACGCAGCAGTTATGCCGGGGACGAGGACCGCGACCCAGAGATAGGGGCTGTAGGTGATGCCGCTCAGGAGGACCATGAATTCGCTGAGGAAGCTGCTGAACAAGGGGGCACCCATCCCCGCCAGGGCCGCCAGTATCAGCATGACACCCATCCTGGGGGTCACGCTGCGCAGGCCGCGAACGACCGTGAGGTCCCTGGTCCCTGTTCCATGCTCGATGAAGCCGGCCAGCATGAAGAGGGCGCCGATGGCGAAGGCATGGTTGAACATCTGGAAGACCGCCCCAGATATGCCGAAGCTGACGGAGCCAGCCGCGAGGCCGGCGAACGCCCCGAGGAGGACGAAGCCCATGTGGTTGATGGAGGTCAGTGCCACCATCCGCTTGAAGTCCTTCTGCATCAGGGCAACGATGGCACCATAGAACATGGTGATCAGACCGATGGCGATGTAGACCCAGGCGTACTGGAAGGCGGCCGATCTGAAGAGCTCGAGGTTGAACCTGAGGAAGCCATACCCTCCCATCTTGAGAAGGATGCCCGCCAGGAGCACGCTGATGGGGGAGGGAGCCTCAACGTGGGCGTCAGGGAGCCAGGTGTGCAGGGGGAAGACCGGGAGCTTGACCCCGAAGCCCAGGAAGGTGAGGGCGGAGGCGCCGGCCTGGAGCCAGCCGGGGATGCTCGAATTAAGGAGGGACACGAGGTCGAAGGACTGTCCGGGGGTCATGAAGTAGAGGAGGAGGAAGCCCAGCAGCATCGCGACGCTGCCCGAGTATGTGAAGAGGAGGAACTTGACGGAGGCGTACTTCCTGTTGGGTCCTCCCCATATGCCGATGAAGAAGAACATGGGGATGAACGAGGCCTCCCAGAAGAAGTAGAACAGTATTAGGTTCAAGGAGGCGAAGACCCCCACCGCGGAGGCGAGGAAGAACATCATCAGGGCGTAGTAGGAGGACTCTTTCTCCTTGATCTCGAAGAAGGAGCCTGCCGTGGCCAAGGCGGTGAGGAGGACGGACATGAGAATGAGGGGCCCGCTTAGCCCGTCTATGCCCACATGATATGTGACGAGAGAGCCTATCCACGGGTACTGCTCCTGGAGGACGAAGGATGAGATGCCGAACGGTCCTTCTGCAGTGAAGACGGTGAAGTAGGCGACGAAGGCCAGCACCCCTTCGACGAGGGTGATGGAGAGGGCGAGATACTTCGCAGCCCTGGTGACCATTCGTCCCGCAAGGTAGACGATCAGCCCTCCGACTCCCGGCAGGAAGATCATCAGGCTGAGGATGGGGATCGCCAACCTATGGCACGCCTCCAGTGTAGAAGGTCAGCAGGAGCAGCAACAGGATCAGACCTATCAGGATGAAGAAGAGGTAGGACTCGGCGACCCCCGTCTGGAGCTTCCGTAAGCGGGAGGAGAAGCCGCCCGCGACGCGTCCCACTCCGTTGACGAACCCGTCGATGATGTGTCGGTCGAACCAGTCGCCGGCGGTAGATACGCTTCGGGCGCCGACGGCCACGCCTCCGTTGATCCTGTCGAAGAAGCCCTGCTCGATGACCCGGTAGCCCCAGAGCGAGGCGCTCATGACGGGGTTGACGAAGAGTTTGTAGTAGATGGCGTCGAGGTACCATCTGTGCCAAAGGAAGTTGTAGATGCCCTGGAGGAAGGGGCTCCCCGAGATGAGCCTGTCTGAGCTCATCCTCCGTGAAACATAGAACGGATAGGCAAGGAAGGCGCCGACGAGGAAGACCGTGAGGGAGGTCGCCACGGCCGAGAGGTTGAACACGAAGGCTCCGCTCTCGACCAACCCGAAGGCGCCGACGTAGGAGCTGAGCGCCGAGAACAGGGAGTTCTCGAACAGGGGGCCGACGAAGCCGATGGCGAGCGTAGCAGCTGCTAGTATCCCATAGGTGGAGAACTCCAGGAGGCGGGAGTCATGGAGGTGCTCACCTTCCTCCCTGCCGGGGCCAAAGAAGATCATACCCACCATCCTGATGCTATAGAAGGCGGTGATCAGAGCGGTGACGCTGGCGGCAAGGTAGACGGATTCCGTGACCAGGCTGGCCGGGGCCCCTAGGGCGGCTGCGAAGATGGAGTCCTTGCTCCAGAAACCGCTCAGCGGCGGCATGCCCGCGAGGGCAAGGGCCAGTATGATGAACGCGAAAAAGGTGCGCCGAACATTGGTCTTGAGCCCACCCATCTCGTTCATGTACTTTGTCTCCGTGACGTGGATGAGGACGCCGGCAGCCATGAAGAGACCAGCCTTGAAGAGCATGTGCGACAAGAGTTGAAAGATGGAGGCGACGTAGCCTTCGAGAAAGCTGGTCGACAGGCCGGCGACTCCAATCGCCAGCATCATGTAGCCGATCTGGGAGACCGTGCTGTACGCCAGCACCTTCTTCAGTTCCTTGTTGACCAGCGCCTGGGAGGCCGCCAGGAACGCAGTGAACCCTCCGATGAGGGCGACGGCCGTGAAGAAGTCACCCTTCTCAGCGAAGGGGAGGATGAAGAAGATGGGCGCCAGCCTCGCGACGAAGTAGACGCCGGCCTTGACCATCGTGGCGGCATGGATCAATGCGGAGACCGATGTGGGGCCAGCCATGGCGTCGGGGAGCCATTCATGGAGTGGGAACTGCGCGGACTTCCCGATGGCGCCCCCGAGGAGGAGGAGCATGGTGGGGAGAAGCAGACCTGACGCGTGCATGGCCGACGCCCACGAAGTGTCAGCCGAAAGGCGGAGGTACTGGAAGGTGCCCGCGTAGGCGTAGATGATGAAGATGCCCACCAAGGTGAAGATGTCGCCGACCCTCGTGGTGATGAATGCCTTCATCCCGGCGTGAGTGGGGGAGTAGGCCTGAGGCTGACCCAGGGCGGTGTCGCCTTCGGTGCCCACCCAACGGGACTTCTCGTCGGTGTACCAGAATCCGATGAGTGCGTAGCTGCAGAGACCCACGCCCTCCCAACCGAAGAACAGCTGGAGGAGGTTGTCGGAGAAGATGATGAGCTGCATGCTCCCGATGAAAAGGTTCATGAAGAACCAATAGCGCGTGAGGCCTTCGTCACCGTGCATGTAGTCCAGGCTGTAGACCATAATCAAGAAGCAGACCCAGGAGACCACGGTCCCGATGAGGACGCTGAGGGGGTCGGCCAGGACTCCGGCGTCGAGGCCGAGGAACCAGGGGACCTGGCTGTCGACTATGTGGCCGCCGAGCAGCACCGGGAGGAGAGACGTCGAGGCCAGGGCGGAGAGCAGGGCGAAGGAGACCGCGGCGTAGTCCCTGACCTTGTGCCCCAGCCTGGCGAAGAGCGGGGTGAGGAGGGCACCAGCCATGGGGAGTATCCATACGAGCCATGCGAAGACGCCGCTGTCCACCATCTAGGCACCTCCCAGGGCGATGCGAAGGAACTCCACGGCCCGGTCGAGGAGGAAGGGGTAGATCCCTATGATGATGGAGAGAATGCAGAGGACGAACATCGGAGCCAGAGCCATCATCGAAGGGTCCCTGGCGCCAGAGAGGGATTCGGGGAGCTTCCCGAAGAAGATGCGCTTCATGGTCCAGAGGGCGTAGCCGAAGGTGAGGAGGGAGGCGAGCATCGCGAGGAAGGTTATGGCGAACCTGAGGGTGGAGCCGCCGAGGGCTGGCCGTAGAGAAGGCTCCCTGAAACACGAAGAACTCGGAGATGAACCCGGCGGTCGGTGGGACGCCCATTATGGTGAGGAAGCCGATGAGAGCTAGGGTGGCCGTCAACGGCATCCTCTTTGCGAGCCCGCCCAGCTTGCCTATCGAACGCGTGCCCGTCTGCATGATGAGCACGCCGGCCACCATGAAGAGCGTCCCCTTCCCCAGGCCATGGGCGACGTACTGCAGTGTGGCGCCTCCGTAGCCCAGCACGTTGGCGGACGCTATGCCCACCAAGATGTAGCCCATCTGGCTGATGCTGGAGTAGGCCAGGAGCCGCTTGATGTCGTCCTGCGCGAGGGCCATGAGCCCGCCGTAGAGGATTGTGATGAAGCCCCAGAACAGCAGGTAGGGTGAGACGATGGAGTAGCCGGAAGGAAGCAGAGTGACCATGAACCGGAGGAGGGCGTATCCCCCGATTCCTATCATCGCGGGGGAGAGCAGGGCACTGATGGGCGTGGGTGCCTCGGCGTGCGCGTGCGGCAGCCAGACGTGGAGGCCGAAGGCGGCCATCTTGACGGAGAGGCCGACGGAGAGGGCAACCGACACGAATAGCTGGACCGCCACCGGCAGAAGGCCCGCCTGGGTCGACAGGACCGACAGGTCGAAGGAGCCAGCTGAAAACCCGAGGTAGATGAGCCCGGCCAGCATGACGAGGGCGCCGAAGTGGGTCCAGATGAAGTACATGAAGGAGATCCTTCCCTTCTCTCCGTACCCGAATTCGGCGATGAGGAAGTACGAGGGGATCAGCATGAGCTCGAAGAAGATGTAGAACTCGATCAGGTTGGTGGCCAGGACGGCGCCCAACATCCCGGAGAAGTAGAGCTGGTAGAGCGTGAAGAAGAGGCCCCACTTCTCGGAGCCGTCCTCATGGAACTTGTGGGCCATGTAGGGCGAAGAATAGAAGGTTATGACGAACGACAGCACCCCGATTATGAGGGCGAAGGGGAGGCTCAGCCCGTCGAGCCTGAACCCTGCCTTGCCGAGTGGCGCCCAGTTGTAGAGCTCCGAATAGGTCGAGCCTCCTGAGGAGAACACGCCGCCCGACCATGCCGCGACGCAGAGGAACAGCAGCGAGATGCCGGTGGTGATCGCCGAAATGGAGACGGCCTCCCTCCTCTCCTTCGATAAGGAGGCGGCCACCGCGCCGAGCACCGGGAGGAATACTGCCAACAGGAGCCAGAAGTCCATCTCTCTCCACCTATCCCTTGAGCTCGTCCATTTCGTTGACGTCGACCTTGCCCCTGATTCGGAAGGCCTCTATGATCAGGGCCAGGCCTGCGGCTGCTTCGGCGGCGGCGAGGGCTATGATGAAGATGGTGATGGACTGCGCCGATCCAAGGTTGTAGGGGGAGAACCGCGCGAAGGCGGCGATGTTCAGGCTGGCGGCGTTGATGATTATCTCGATGGAGAAGAGGATCCTGATGGCGCTCTTCTTGGAAAGGAGGCCGTACACGCCAATGGCGAAGAAGAGCGCCGAAGCGGCGATGAAGAACTGCAGCTCGTTCACTCGTTCCTCAGCCTCCTTCTTTGCCAGGGCGACGGCCCCGAAGGCGGCGGCGGCCAGGAGAAGCCCCAGGACCACGATCAGGAGACCGTAGTCGTTTAGGAGGCTATCGGCGAGGTCCACGATGTTGAAGGCCACGTTTCCGGAGAACGTGGGAAGGGAGCCCAGGTACGAAAGCACGCCGATGAAGCTCGCGAAGACCAGAGACGCCCCGAGGACCCCGAAGGCCTTGAACCTGTAACGGCTCCTCTCCTTCGGCTCACCGAGGAACAGGATGACGAACGCGAAGAACACGACGATGGGGCCGACGTACAGGAGGGACTGGAATATGGGGTCTAGCGTGACGTTGAGGAAGGAGAAGATCAGGACGAGCCCCATGAAGTCCGCGGCCAGGGCCAGGAGCAGGCCTCCGAGGAAGCCGAACCCGCTGAATCGCCCTCCGGGAGGGGGCCTTCGAAGGCTCGCCGATGACCATGACGGCGAAGAGGATCAGCACGGAGACGGCCCCCACGTAGACCAGGAGCTGGAAGATGGCGAGATAGAAGAGGTTCAGATAGAAGAAGAAGATCGAAAGGCCGAGGAAGAACCCGCCGAGGGAGATGGCGCCGTACACCAGCGACTTGCTCTCCAGCGCCAGCAGCGCCATCAGAGAGGTGAATGCGAGGATTATCAGGGGGAGGAGGTAGTCCAATTCATGTCACCTGAGAAACGCCAGGAGGCCGACGTACTGAAGCAGGACCAGGAGCACTATGTTGAGCACGGCCAGCGGGATGAGCTTGGTCCAGCCGGCGCTGAGAAGCTGGTCGATCCTTATCCTAGGGAAGAAGGCCCGGGTGGAGATGATTACGAGCACGACCAGGGCCACCTTGATCACCATCCACCACTCGCCGGGGAGGAAGGAGAAGCCGCTCCAGCCGCCGAGGAACAGGACGACGAAGAGCCCCGCGTAGGCCACCATCTTGATGTAGGCTGCGAACTGGTAGAGGAGGTAGGGGACACCCGAGTACTCCGTCAGCCAGCCCGCCACTAGCTCGCTGTCGGCCTCGGGTATATCGAAGGGGAACTTCTCCAGCTCGGCCAGCAGAGCGGTGAAGAAGACGATCGCGGAGATGGGGGCGACGAGCACGTACCAGAACCCGCTCTGGGCGTTGCCGATGTCGATCAGACGGAAGGAGCCAGCCAGCATGACCGGCGCCAGGGCGGCCAGGAAGAGCGGCACCTCGTAGGACGCCTGCTGGTAGAGGGCGCGAAGGCTCCCGATGAAGGAGAACTTGTTGTTGCTGCTCCAGCCAGCCAGGAGGAGGACCAGGGGGTAGAAGGCCGTGAAGACGAAGAACAGGAGGAGGCTGAGGGGGAAGTCGAAGATGACGTAGGTGGGCGAATAGGGCACCAGGACGACCGGGAGGGCCCCTATGACGAAAGCCGCCACGGGGGCCATGATGAAGATGGGCTTGTCCGTCTCCCGCGGTATGATGATCTCCTTGAAGAGGATCTTGAGCAGGTCAGCGATGTTCTGCAGTATCCCTTCGGGGAGGGCGCCGGCGTAGAGCGGTCCCACCCTGTTCTGCACCTTGGCCGCGAACTTCCTTTCGCCCCAGATGGCGACGTACGCCACAAGGCCGGCATAGACGAGCCCCGGGAAGACCAGGGTCTTGAACAGCGGATCCACGAGCAGCCTGGAAGGGCTCTTGAAGATGTAGGAAAGGATCGAGAGGAGGGGCTGGTATATCAACGAGAGGAGCACGGCGACGGCTGCGACCATAGCGATGGAGGCGAAGACGAGGAAGGTCTTCAGGAAGTCTCCACGCGGTGTCTCAGCCATCTCTACCACATGTCCACTGCCTTGGAGAGCTTCACCGTGTAAATCAGAGGGGGGATGAGGACGAGGAGCAGGATCAGGGGGTAGACGAAGCCATACCGGCCCGCCGAGAAGAAGGCGTAGCCCCACACGAAGAGAATCATGATGGTGACGTCGAAGACCAAGAAGAGAAGCAGGTAGGCGTAGTACTGGAGGGCGAACCTGATCCTCTTGGCCCCCGGAGGGAGCTGGCCGGCTTCGAAGCTCTCCTCCTTCAGGGCGCTCCGGTTGCGCGGCGCGAAGACCATCGGTATGATCAGGAACAGGAGCCCCGATACGAGGGCGAGCACTGCGAAGACGATGAACCAGTAAAGGCCTTGGTCAGCGCCAAACAAGCTCGCAGATGACCCCCGCAGCTCTCACGTGTGGTCATCTGGACGGCCATTTAAATTTATCAGGGATAGAACGCGCGATATGATAATATATATAATGGGCCCCTTTTCGAAGCTCACATCGAAGGGAGGAGTGGCCTGATTGAGGATCGCCATAGCGGGTCTGGGTCCCTCCGGCAGCTACCTCGCGGCCCTCCTTCGCCAGAAGCATGAAGTGGAGGTCTTCGAGGGTCAGACGCGGGAGCGGTTCTCCAGCACATGCGCCTGGGGGACGGGATACGCCGGGATCAAGCCCCTCCTTGAAGGACATCGGGCTCAACTACGACGACTACCTCTTCCACAGGGGGAAGAAGATCTACGTCTACGCCCACGACAAAATCACGCTGATGAGGGCGCCCCAACTCTCCACCTTCGACAAGCCCAGGCTCATCCTGGACATGGCCGAAGGCGCCAACGTCCACTTTGGGACCTACGTCAGGCCGGGCGACCTGGAGGCCAAGTATGACATGGTCATCGACGCGACCGGCCCCTACAGGAGGATCGTCGGGCCGGCCGACACGGGGAAGGACATGGTGATCCCCTGCGTCCAGTACCAAGTGAAATACGACAAGATGCCCTTCGACGACTTCTACGTGGAGCCGTTCGACAGCTACACGGGCTACCTGTGGTACTTCCCGCTCAGGGACGGAGAAGCCTACGTCGGCGCCGGCGACGCGGTCAAACACCATGAAGCTAGGGTGAAGACGTTCTTCGACCACTACCCCGCCGACCACGTCTTGAGGAAGATGGGCAAGCCCATCCGGGTGGCCTCTCCGAAGGCCGTGACTCCCTTCAGGAGGGGGAACGTCGTGGGGGTGGGGGAGGCCGTCGGCACCGTCTTCCCCATCCTTGGGGAAGGGATACTCCCGAGCATGATCTGCGCCAAGCTACTGGCGGACAACCTGGATGACCTTGAGGCACTACGAAAGGGAGGTCAAGAAGAAGTTCAGCGTCTATGACGACGCATACGATTTCATCCTGAAGAAGATGCACCACACGGCGACCATCTTCAACACGCTGGGCCCCATGATCAGGATCTTCCTGTTCTTCAAGAGGCACCAGGAGCTCACCGGGGTGGACCCTGGGCTTAGGGAGACCCTGGAGATCCTGAAGCCCTTCGGATGAAGTCTGCTATACCTGGCTGCGTTTGCAGTTGGGGCAGAACGGATTGCCCTTGACGAGGCCTTGGCCGCAGTACTTGCACTTGGTGGGCAGGACCGGAGCGGCCTCGGGGGAGGCGCTTCGACCGGCTTTCCTCTCCTGCTTCTCGGGCTTCTCGTACCGCTTTGATACCAGGATCGCTATCTCGGTGAGCGCAGCAAGAGGGAGGAAGAGGGCAAGGTCGGCCCAGACGCCGCCGTCAGGCGTGATCAAAGCGGCCACTATGTAGAGCGCAGCGTAGTAGTACCTCCTGTGCTTGGTGATTATCGAAGTATGAAGTATGTGGAACCTCACGAGCAGAACGAAGAACACCGGCAGGGTGAACGAGATCCCGGTTATTCGCCAGGAAGATCAACACTAGGGTGTAGAAGTCCATGACGAAGATGACCGGCTGTGCATCCACGAACCCGAAGAACGGTAGCAGGCCCCAGAACATGAACGGGATCAAGACGAACCAACCGAAGAGGAGGCCTGTCAGGAAGAGCACGGTGAAGGCTGTGATGACCGGGTACACCGCCTTCCTTTCGTCCGGGTAGAGCGCGGGATCGATGAAGCGGTACAGCTCGAAGGCGAAGACGGGCGCGGTGACGATGGCGCCCATCAGGCAGGCGGCGATGACCCAGAGCTCGAGGGGCGCCGTTATCTCTCCGCTGATGAGTATGAGTTGCTTGGGCCTTTCGTACTCGTTAATCAGGCCGAGGAGCCAGGTTGCGGGCGTCCTGTAGAACGCGGTGTTCTTCAAGAAGCTAAGGTCGATGGGCACCGCCAACGCGACGAGGGTGGACACGATGAAGGTTATTATGACCACCTTCATCCGTTTGATTAGCTCGGTGATGTGGTCCCATATGGGCATCGACCTATCATTTGGATTGCTCACCTGTCACACACCACCTGAGGAGACCCAGCTCTCCGACGACTGTAGCCCAGTCATACTATTATAAGAATTAACTCATTCAGAAAGAGACGAAGAGGTCGCGAAAAGTGACAGGCGCACTAGGTCTTGGCCTGTGAGCCGGACTTCGAGAATATCTCCTCCGATATCTCGTCCCTCGTCTTTCCGTCGGTCACAATGCCCATGCGGTGAGCCAATTTCAGGAGTGCGTCAGTGTCCACTTCGCTCGCCGTCGGTGCGGGCGCAGCAGCCTGAGATGCGGGCGCAGCAGCCTGAGGCTCGACCACGGCTGGGGTCGGGGCAGGTGAGCTGGGAGGGATGCCTGGGGCAGCGCTGGCGGTTAGAGCAGACGCCGGAGCCCGAACGGAGCTGACCACTGAGTCAAGGGAGGACTTCATCTCGTTGGCCGTGCCTTCCAAGGAAGCCTTCATGTCGTTGGCGGTTGCGCTCAGCGATTTCGTAGCCTCCGATGCTTCCTCGTCGATGCTCTTCATGGCCGTGTCCATCATCGTCTTGGCTTCATTGGACGCCTTGTCAAACTCCGCCCTCGCCCTTCCCACCTGCTTGGCGATCTGCGGAATCTTATCCGGGCCGAAGATCAGCAGCGCTCCGATGATTACGACCACGATGACCCATTCGGAACCCTCCAAGAGCATCGGGCTGGCGAGCATACCGTATCTCCGAATTGCCGAGCCGCTCGGTGTAATTAAAGCTTATCGAGCAGTGTGTCCCTACTTCCGCCGAGCGAGCGGAGGAAGGGGCATTGGACGACCAGGATGAAGCGACCAAGAAGAAGAGGGCCGAGCAGCAGAGGAAGGTGCTCGTCTTCACTCTCGTGATAGGCGTCCTCGTGGCGGTCGGCGCCCTGGGTGGCCTCTTCGTTGGCATTCTCGTTGTCGGTGGCTCATTGGAAAACGATCCCGCACTTCCGATCGGCCTCTCGGTGCTGGGTCTGGCGCTATCGCTGGTGGCAGCGGACAGACTTACAAAGAAACTGCTGGCGAACTGGATAGCCTAAACCTTGCCGAGTATCAGCAGCGCAACTACAATCCCGTAGATCGCGAGCGCTTCGCCAAGAGCAGAGATGATGATGGCTGTTGTCCTAATCTCAGGCCTCTCAGCCGAACCAGCGAGACCGGCAGAACCAGCCTTGCTGATAGCCCATCCAGCAGCGATAGCCGAGCCGGCGAACGCGATCGCGGCCGACAGGTAGTTGGCGCTTTTCTCGTCAAAGCCCGTTGAAGTGGTCTGAGCATGAGCGGGGACGATGAAAAGAGCGCCGGCCAGTAGTAACAATGATAACAGAGCTACGAACTTCATGTTCTTCTGCGCAACCATAGGCAAGAAACAATATTATAAGTCTTTAAGTTACGCGTGGCGTTTCTGGTTCTGTTAAATGCTCGATACCCTTGGACTTCATGGAGCCTCTCATCCTGAACCGTGAGTATAGGAAGAGGATACCAGCGAGTATCGTGATGCACTGCCCGTAGCCCAGGAGCGTAACGTAGACGTTGTACCCAGCCGTGAGTTGTGAGCCCCACGAGGAGAATTCAATCGACCAGAAGATGCTGAAGCCAGAGCCCTCGACTTTTACACGCGGGTGCTCGGCTTCGAAAAGCGAACTGACTTAACGCCTCCAGGAAACGAAGGTGGGTGACCGTCGTACCCAAAGGGCAAGACATCGAAATCAGCTTGTTCCAAGCCGGTTCCTATCCAGATCCAAAGGCGCCCCAAAATCGATGGCAACCCGGGAGCAACCCAAGCTGGACGTTGCGGACCAGCGACTGCCGCAAAGATTTCGAAGAGCCCAAATCACGTGGCGTAAAGTTCGATCAGGCTCGGCCAGACGAATATCCTTGGGGCATCCTCGCCACCTTCAGCGACCCAGATGGAAACGCTTTCGGGCTGCTCCAGCCGCCAAGAAAAGCTTAGAGAAAGCGTGCTGGGATTGCCAAGAGTGGCCTTCTATTCGTTGTGTGCTTTACCCCGAATCCCGCGAGCATCTGCCGGGGTTTTCCCCTTCCGCCCAGCACGATTGTGAGCCACGGCAGCACGGATGATATTTTTCAGAGCGCGCTCATCAATTCTGTCACCCTCGTGGAAATCAATCGCTCGCCATCTATTGCCTTCAAGGCCGGCGTTGAAGAGCTTGTCCGGATCTGGAAGGCTTGCGCCCTGAGAAAAGGTCAGTTTTACCTTATCCTTGTGAGCGTTGGCCACGCAGATTAGTCCATCGTGAGACCAACACAGAGTGCCCATCCATTTCCATTCCTCGATTATCTCGGGATCAGCATCATGAATGACTTTGCGAAGATTGGCAAGCATTTTGCCGCGCCAGTCCGTAAGGTCTGCGATTTGCCTGTCAATAAGTTCGGATGGGTTCATTGACGGTGCACACCACACTGAAGGCGTCCTATACTTAAATAGATATTGAAGTATTACACTGTTATGGGCAGTTCCTGGAAGGCAATGGCCGACGACAACCGAAGACAGATGCTGCTCCTGCTGAAGGACGGCGAGAAGACGCCGACCGAGATGGCCAAGAGCTTCGAATTCACGCTCCCTGCCGTGTCGACGCACTTGAGGGTCCTGAAGGACGCCGGCCTCGTCAGCGAGCGCAAGGTGGGCCAGAACAGGTTCTATTCGGTCAACAAGGAAAAGATGTCGGAGATGATCGAGTTCTTCGACATCTTCTGGAACGATAAACTCACCCGCCTGAAGGAACACGTGGAAAACAAGAAGGAGGCGAGGGGAAGATGATCGAAGGTGAGATCAGGAAGGCCGTAGTGGTCGATGCTCCGCCGGAAGTCGTCTTCAAGGCACTGACAGACGAGAAGGAGCTCGTCCAATGGAGGTCTGCCACGACTGTTCATCAGGAAGCCACAGCCGGAGATACGGCCAAGAAGCTGGCATAGCTCGGTGTCCAGAAGAGTTCGGACGTGGGCTTGGACCTGCGAAATGGGCTGTCTACTCATCTTTATGTTGTTGAGGACAATTTGTTAATTGGACGAAAGAGCTCTTGAAGACAAAGCTCGGCGGATTGCGCTCGCCGGAGAAAAGGAGATGTTCTATGACGGTTACGGACAGAAAAGTCAGACGCTAGTCGGGCCCGTCGGGAACCGCGTGGAACACTGGAGGAGGCGATGC
>CAWJIE010000008.1:0-60132 GCA_963842885.1 uncultured Nitrososphaerota archaeon | reverse complement strand
GCTTTGCTGATAGGGTCAGCTTACGCAGCAGCCGGGGACTTCCGCTCGAAAGACTGAGGTCGGCGTGCCCTTGCGTTCGCTGACCTTCAGGTCGGAGAAGCCCGCTGCCGCTACTCCAGGAAGTTCTTGACGGCAAGCTTCACGTCGGCAGCCTTGATGGTCTTGCGCCCCGCATGCAGGGCCAGCTCCACGGCCTTCTGACCTATGCGAACGCCGATGTCGTCGAGGGAGGACTTGAATTCCTCCACGGCGTCGTCGCTTATCCTGTCCGCCCCCGCCTTCTTCAGGATCCTGTACACGGCGGCCGAACCGAATTCGACTTCACTCAATGCAAAACACCACGAATACGAGCCAAAACATATAATCCGAGGCATTTTAAGGTTTGTAGGCCGCCATGCCCACCAGAATCGCCTCCACCGGCGCAGAGGACCCGCCAGGGATCCTCGTGGACGCCCATGCCCACATCGGCCCCGCCCCCGCGGCAGGCTGGGAGGCGACGACGCCGGGAGTCGTGGTCTTCTACAACTCGACGGGGATGGACGACCTCCTCCCCACTTTCGAGTTCGCCATGCGCAACCGAGCCCTTTCGGTTCTCTTCGCCGGCCTCCATCCCACGAATCCGAGCCATGACCTTGACTCCTTCGTCAGCTGGTTCGAATCGCACGCCTCCGACTTGGACGGGGTAGGAGAGATCGGCCTCGACCAGAGGATCGCCCTGGAGGTGTCCAGGAAGGAATTCGTCGCTCAGCTGGAGCTCGCGAGCCGGTGGAAGAAGCCGGTGTCCGTACACACGAGGGGGAGGCTCCGGGAGGCCTTGGAGGACCTGTCGGGGTTCGACCTGAGAGTCCTCCTCCACTGGTTCCAAGGCACGGAGCAGGAGCTGGAGGAGAGCATGGACAGGGGCTATTTCGTATCGTTCGGCCCGCCTGTGGTGTATTCCAAGAAGATGGAGAGGCTGCTCCTGGCCACCCGCATCGACAGGCTCCTCCTGGAGACGGACAGCCCCGTGAGGTACGGGGCCTGCTTCGAATCACGGGAGTCATGGCCGATGATGATAGGAAGCGTCTACTTCCGCGCCGCGAGCTTGAAGGAAGTCGATCTCCGCCAATTTGAACGGTCGATCGAGGAAAACGCCTCCTCATACCTGGGCAGACCCATCGCCACCCCGCCCCGATGAAGAACGAGCAGAAAGGCAGGCGAAAACGGTAGGGCTTTTATAATAGCCGTTTGACACAGACGTCGAGAGCGCGTTCAGCGTTTGGACAGAGTCAGACGAATCGCCCAGTTCCTCATGAAGGAACACCCGGGGAAGTTTTCTGCCGACTACGAGAGCAACAAGAAGGTCGTCGAAGATGTCTCGCACTTCAGCACAAAGCAGCTGAAGAACAAGGTGATCGGGTACATCACACACTACTACAAGCTCGAGTCCAAGGAGGAGCCTGAACCTGTCAACGCAGAATCGGAGGAGCAGCCGCCGGCCCCCGCCGAGGCTGCAGCGGCAGTAAGTGGCCCGTCCAATTGAAACCCTCCCTCACCATAAGGCATCGTGACATCACTCTCGTCTTGTCCGTGGAGCCCATCGAGGAGGTTCTCCCGCACGAACAGGTCATAGCGGACGTGCTGCGCGCCATACAGGATTCGTTGAAGCGCTCGCGTGCCCAGCTGGACCCCGTCATAGTGGACGACAAGACCGGGGTGGCCCTCGACGGGATGCATCGGGTCGAGGCGCTGAAGGCGATTGGGCGCCTCGAAGATCCTGGTTTGCCGGGTGGACTACGACAACGCCGCCATCAAGCTTGGAAGGTGGCTCCGCGCGTACGAAGGGGTCAGCAACCCCCTCCTGGAGGACCTGAAGGTCAGGCTGGACCTCACCAGGGTGAGCCGCGCCGAAGCGATGTCCGAAGTGGAGGGGCATCGGACGCCTGTCGCGCTTTTCGCGGCTGGAATGTCCTTCAAGTCGCTGATGCCTTTCGTCAGCGTCAGGGAGAGCATCGAGCTCGTCAAGGTCTTCGACGAGACGGCCCTCCGGAGCGGCATCAGGCCAAGGATAGTGGCGGAGGGAGAGGCGGAGAGGCTCATCGAGGCCGGAGCCTTCGTCTTCTTTCCGCCTTCGCCTTCCAAGGCCGACGTCGTGGAAAGCGGCCTGAGCCGCAACCTCCTCCCGCCGAAGTCCACGCGGCACCTCATCCCCGCCCGACCCGTCGGCGTGTCCTTTCCTCTGAGGTGGCTGATGGAGAGGGGGCTGTCAGTCGAAGAAGCGAACCGAAGGCTGGCCTCCCTCGTGGCCGAGAGCCGGATAGTGACACATGCGAGCGGGCTCGGAATACATGGGTCGCATCTACGAAGAGCCCCTCTACCACTACGTGCGGGAAGAGAAGGGCAGTTGATCAAGGTCAGGGCGCTGGGCGTGGCGAAGAGGCTTCATGGAGGATTCGCAAGAGATCGACATCGAAGAAGGGGCCTCTGTGGAGGAGCTGCTGAGGCTGCTTCCAGAGGAGCTGAATGAGATGGCGACGAGGAAGGAGCTGAGCATCATCGTAGGCGGAGCCGATGTCTCCGCGAAGGAGGGACTGGCGACGCGACTTCACGACGGAGACGAGGTCATCGTGTTCCCCTTCGCCCATGGAGGTGGACAGTGATGGAGCGCGTCGGCCCGGGGACATATGTCGAGATGAAATCCTACCGGTCCGGAGACGACCCGGCGAGTCAGCTCAAGGCCTTCAGGAAGGCGGCCCCCGGTGCTTCCGTCCAGACCCTTGACCTCTCTGCCGTGGGCGGGAGGATGCACATACTCCTGACCCTCAAGCAAACCGAGGAGCTGAGGGGTTCATCGCAGCTCCTGGCCGACAGGGCCGAAGTGGACTTCCTTCTCAGGGTGGCGGGGACCAGACAGATCTCGGTGGCGGTCAGGGCCGCGGGCTCACAGGCCCGGCGCCGATTCTCTCCTCGTCGTATTCGGAGGGGAGGAGGAGGTGCGCAGGGGGTTGGCGGCCATCTCGAGCCTCGTCAGGCTCAAGCCCTTCTTGCGCAAAGGGCCCGGGAGGAAGGCGGCTGCCAGGATCAGGCCAGAAGAGAGGGAGTCTGTGATCGGGGGAGACGAGGTCGTCGCAAGACTGCTGGCCGAAAGGGCGGCGCTCCTGAGAAGGTAGCCCCCTCGAATGCTTTTTAGACGGCCTTCGAGAGTCTGTTGATGTGTGCACGCGCGCTTGAACATCCTCGAAGGCACAGCGAGAACATCGCGGGGGCAGTCCGGAGCGGGAAAGTCCACGTCGCAGTCTACGGCGCAGGGCGCGTGGGCGTCACCATCGCGGCAGCATGGCTGAGGGCTGGCGCCAAGGTGGTCCTGGCCGACATCGACAGGAAGAGGGTGGACACCATCGCCCAGGGGAAGGAGCTCTTCCCGGACGAGCCATTCGTCGATGAGACCTTCAGGGAGGGCTTCGCGTCCAGGAGGTTCGTCGTCACGCACGAGCCCTTCGCAGGCGGCCGCCATGGCCGACGTCAACATCGTAGCCGTCCCCGTCGGCCTGCGCGAAGGCGTCGCGGACCTCTCGAGCGTCGTCACGGTCTTCGGGGAGATAGCGTCCAGGATGCAGAAGGGAAGCCTCTCCATCCTCGAGACCAGCGTGCCTCCGGGCACCTGCCGGGAAGTCGTCCTCCCCATACTCGAAGGGGGGAAGGGCATGAAGGTGGAGAGGGACTTCGCACTGGCCTACTCTCCTGAGAGGATCTTCGAAGGTCGCTCCCTCAAGGACCTGGAGGAGAACTACCCCAAGGTCGTCGCCGGCTTCGGACCGAAGAGCCTGAAGGCCGTCTCGACGTTCTATTCATGCGTAGCGAAGAAGGGCGTGCTGGAGATGTCCAGCCTCGAAGGGGCAGAGCTTGAGAAGCTCTTCGAGGGGGTCTACAGAGACGTGAACATAGCCCTCGCCAATGAGCTGGCCCTCGTCTGCGAGAAACTGGGCGTGGACTTCTGGGAGGTGCAGAGGGCCTCCAACAGCCAGCCTTTCAACCACCTCCACAGGCCTGGCCTCGGCGTGGGTGGGGCGTGCATCCCCGTCTACCCGGTCTTCGTGGTCGGCGCCGCGAGGAAGCGAAGGTCGAAGGCCGCGCTCACCGAGGAGGCCAGGAAGCTCAACGGCTCCATGCCCGCGCTGGTGGCCAAGCGGGCCCTGTCGCTGCTCGGCGACTCGCCCAGGGACGTGGCGGTCCTCGGGCTGGCGTTCAGGGGTGACGTCGCCGACGACAGGCTGAGCCCGACATATGACCTCCTGAAGGAGCTCAAGAAGGGGAGGTGCAAGGTCAGGGTTCATGACCCCTTCGTCAAGAAGGCGGAAGCCGGGGGCTTCCCGGTCACCTCGGACCTGGCCACCGCCCTTGAAGGCTGCGGTCTCGTCATCATCGCCACCGACCACAGGGCATATCGGGAGCTGGACTACGGCCAGCTGAAGAGGTTGACCCGTACGGAGCCGATCACCTTTGACGCCCGCGGCCTGCTCGACAGGTCGAAGTTCCCGCCGGGGAAGCTCTTCGTTCTGGGGAACGGTCAGAGGCCTTCGTAGAGGCGCTCGCCCAGGGCTCGTGGGAGCCCCGCTGCGTAAATCTTGGAAGCCGCCGAGGATATGTCATATGTGGCCCTGAGAAGCTCCACGTTCACAGCTCCGCCTTCCAGATCGACGATGGCGAAGAAGGCCCCGGGGATGCCATGCCGGGGCTGGCCCACGCTCCCGGGGTTGAAGACGGTGCCAAGCGGCGTCTTCGCCTCGAAGGGGTAGTGGGTGTGCCCCAGGACCAGCACGTCGGCTTCATGCTTCGTAAGATAGTGCTCGAAGAGGTCCTGGTGCGTGGTCGTGTGGACGTACTCATGAAGGGGGTCCTCGGGACTGCCGTGGACGATGAGGAAACGCTTCCCCTCAGGCTGAAGGCGGAAGGATGTCGGGAGGGAGGCGAGGTATCGAAGGTTGGCCTCGCTCATCCTCTCCTTGGTCCACCTGATGGCCTTGGCTGCAGTGGGGTTGAACCAGCCGGTGTCACCCGTGACCACGGCCTGGTCGTGGTTGCCCATCACGCAGCCGGCGCAGTTCTGCCTGACCCATTCCACGACCTCGTTGGGGTTGGCGCCATATCCGACGACGTCGCCGCAGCAGTAGGTGGGGAGCCCATCTATCAGGGGAGCTACGGCCCTGAGGGCCTCCAGGTTGCCATGGATGTCCGAAATGAATGCGAGCCGGACTGGCAGCGCCGGGATCACCCCCGCAGCGAAGCGCCGCTCCACCGCTTGCCCAGGGAATGTGGTACCCTTAGTGAGTCGAGGACCCGCCCCACCATCTGGTCCACCATCGCGGAGACGTCCTTGGGGTCATTGTAGAAGGAGGGAGACGCGGGCATCACGACCGCTCCTGCCTGGGAACAGCGCAG
This sequence comes from uncultured Nitrososphaerota archaeon, assembly GCA_963842885.1. Lineage (GTDB taxonomy): Archaea > Thermoproteota > Nitrososphaeria > Conexivisphaerales > DTJL01 > DATKKG01. The sequence goes on along the minus strand of CAWJIE010000008.1, from coordinate 54,714 downwards.
CATGCTTTCGATCTGGATTGAGGAAAGCGGCGTCTCACGGATGAGCAGGAGGAGAGGCCTCCTCTCCTTAAGGGTCACCATGGCCGCCCTTATGACAAGAGTGTTCTCGAAGCCGTAGGCGATCCCAGAGAGCGTCTTCATGCTGCACGGAGCGATCACCATTCCGTCGGTCAGGAAGGAGCCGCTTGCGACAGGCGCCTCCAGCTCCTCCTCCTTGTAGAGGCGAGTGGGGAGCCCAGAAATGTATTCAGGCGTGTACTTCGTCTCATATTTCATTGTCAGGTAGGCGGCGTTGGAGACGATGGCATGGGTCTCCACCCCTGACTTCTTCAGCTCCTCCAGCAGGCGCACGCCGTAGACCACGCCACTGGCGCCCGTTATGGCGACGACCAGTCTCATGCCAGATATATACGTTGAAAGGTGGTTAAAAAGGTGCGTTTCGTTTTGGGAGAGCCTCCTCGAACCCCAAGGCAACGCTTTAAAGGGGGTTACAGACAGAAGAATGAGTCAACGAGAGGGTCGAATAGTGAGCAAGGGTTCCTCCGACAAGAATGGGCCGGATTTCGTCCTTGGGCAGCGGTTTGAGCCCAAAGAGATCGAGGAGGCGGTTAGGGGGTTTTGGCACGCGACAGATGTCCGGAGGCAGATAGCCGAGGCCAGGCGTGGTGCCGACGTCATGGGGTTCGTGGAGGGACCACCCACTTTGAATGGGGAACCGCACATCGGCCACGTAAGAGGGAGGATATTCAAGGACCTCTGGTATCGCCACGAGACGATGGATGGGAACTTCGTGTTGTTCAGGTCCGGGTGGGACACGCAGGGCCTCCCGGTTGAACTCCAGGCAGAGAAGGAGCTGGGCCTCAAGGGGAACAAGACCGAGAACCTGAAGGTCATCGGGGAGGAGAAACTGGTAGCCGCCTGCAAGGAGATAGTGAAGAAGTACGTCAAGTCATGGCTGGCCGCAGATTCCTACATCGGCCTGCTCCTCGACTACGACGGTTATTGGACCTACAGGGACGAATACATCGAAAGGGAGTGGAAGATCCTTGAGGCCGCGTACCACGGGGGGCTCCTGGGCGAAGGTCACAGGGTGGTGGCCTACTGCCCCAGTTGCCAGACCTCCTTGAGCAACAGGGAGGTGGCCGACGGATACGAGACCGTCACGGACCCGTCGCTCTACTACAAGGCGAAGGTGGAGCATCAAGATCTCTACCTCGTTGTGTGGACCACGATGCCGTTCACCGTAATCACGGACGAGCTCATCGGCGTACACCCCGAAGCCGACTACTCCTACGTCAGGGTGGGCGACGAGACATGGATAATCGGTGACGCCCGCTTCGAAGACGTCATCTCCACCCTGAAGATTGAGGGAGCGACCAAGCTCAAGACCGTAAAGGGTTCGGAGTTGGAGGGGCTTCGCTATGTCCCTCCCCTGGGGGACCTCGTGCCTGGTCAGGCGCGCCTCGCTGCCGAAGGGAAGGTCCACATGGTGGTTGCCGAAGACTTCGTGGACCCCACCACCGGGTCCGGCGTGGTGCACATGGCCCCGGCTAACGGCGAGGAGGACTTTGAGGTCGCCTCCAGGAGGAAGCTGCCCATCTTCAACCCCATCGACGACGAGGTCAGGTTCACCGACGACGCGGGGAGCTTCGGCGGATCCTTCGTCAGAGACACCGACGAGGCCGTGGTCTCCTCCCTAAGGGAGAAGGGACTGGTGGTTGGCTATTCCAAGATCGGGCATGAATATCCCACCTGCTGGAGGTCACATCACAAGCTCGTCTACATGCTCAGAAGGGAGTACTTCTACTGGGTCGACAGGATCGTGGAGAAGACCGTCGAGGCGGCCGAGAAGGTGGAGTACTTCTACGAAGGGCCCAGGAACCGGTTTCTCGAAATCATCAAGGAGGCCCGGCCGTGGAACATTACAAGGGAAAGGATCTGGGGCGCGCCACTTCCGCTTTGGGCCTGCAGCGTGTGTGGGGAAAAGACGGCGCTGTTCAGCCGCAAGGCCATCCTGGAGGCTGCCCTGGAGCTCCCCGACGGCCCTGGGTTCGAGCTCCACAGGCCCTGGATAGACAGGGTGGTCGTCAGGTGCACGAAGTGCGGGGGCAGGGCCTTTCGTGAGCCCTTTGTCCTGGACACCTGGCACAACAGCGGCGCCGCCCCCTACGCAGGGCAGAGCGACGAAGAGTACGCCCATCTCGTGCCGGTTCCATTCCTCACAGAGGGGATAGATCAGACGAGGGGATGGGCGTACACATTGCTCGTGGAGAACGTCATCCTGTCAGGGAAGCCGCTCGCACCCTACAAGGCCTTCCTGTTCCAAGGCCATGTCCTTGACGAGAAGGGGGAGAAGATGAGCAAGAGCAAGGGAAACACCCTGGAGGCCAGCAAGCTGTTCTCTGAGCACTCGGCAGACCTTGTGCGTCTCTACCTCCTGTGGAAGGGGACACCCATCGACTCGGTGAACTTCGACGTCAAGGAGATGTACGGAAGGCCTTTCCAGGTCCTCAACACGCTCTACCACCTCCACCTTTACTATCGGACCAACAGCAGGTATGACGGCTTCGTCTGGGACGCCTCCGCCTTGAAGGGGCTCCGGGACAAGGGGCAGCTGGAGCCGCAGGATCGTTGGCTGCTTTCGAAGCTCGAGCGGCTGGTGGCCGTCGTCGACGAAGCCTACAGGGACAGGAGGTTCAACGAAGCGACCAGGGCCTTCGATTCCTTCATAATCGAAGTATTGAGCCAAGAGTACGTCCCGCTCACGAGGGGCGAGCTCTGGGACGACCTTCCCGAGACCAAGGGGAGGAGGCTGGTGATCTACACGGTCCTGGCGCAAGCCCTGAGGACTCTGGATCTTCTTATGCATCCATACGTGCCGTTCCTGTCGGACTTCCTCTTCAACGCCGTCTTCTCCAAGGGAGGGCGGAGCATCATACTGGAGCGGAAACCGACGCCGGATGGAGGGCTCATCGACACGGCGTTGGAGGAGGAGTATGACAGAATGTGGGAGCTCGTGTCCCTCGCCAACTCGGCGAGGATGAACGCGAAGGTGAAGCGCAGATGGCCTCTTGGGAGAGGCTTCTATTCAGCGGAGAGGAGGCTATCTCCGCCCGCGGAGAAGCTGCTGGCGGAGGTCGCCAACGTGCGCAGGATGGAGTTCAAGCCCGCGAAGGAGCTCCCGATCACACTCAGGGCCAAGCTAGACACGGCCGTCGCCGGCAAGAGGCTGAAGCAGGATTTCAACTCCGTGGTAGCCGCCGTAAAAGCCACCGACCCGTGGTCCCTCTGGTCTGAGGCTCGAGAGAAGGGTCACGTCGGCGTCTCCGTCGGGACCCGCGAATACACCTTCGACAGGAAGGAGCTGGAGTTTGAAGTCGGACCGCAAGAGGGTTTCGCCGTAGGGAGCCTCGGCGACAACTTCGTGGCTCTGGACTCGACGAGGGACGAAGAGCTGACGGCGGAAGGAGTGGTCCGTGACGTCGCTCGGCGCCTCCAGGCGCTCAGGAAGGAGCGCGGCTACGTCCCCACCGACGTCCTCCCCGTGGCGGCCATAAGGGGCCTCGACAGGGCCACGGCGGAGCTCCTCACCAAGAGGAAGGAGGAGCTCCTCTTCCTGGTCAGGGTCAGAGAGGTGGACGTGTCTGAGGAGGCCCCTCAGGGAGATGGGTGGACCGAGTCCGACCTGGATGGGAAGAAGATCTTCCTCAGAATCTGAAACCGGCTTGACCCCGATGTGAACTTCTCAAGACTCCGGGTCTCTAAACCCCCTATCGACATCTCGATGTAAGGCGCTCTAAATGGGCAACACCCAGGCCGACGGTACCGGATCCTCCACCCCGCTCAGAGTGCCGGGACTCGGGTCCCTTTCCAGAAGGCTCCTGGAGGAGCAAGGCGTGAGGACCATGGCCGACCTTGCGAGGACCGACCCGTACGACCCGCGATTTCGGATATTGGGGGAGCCGTTCTCCACATGGGTCCTCTACGCCAGGGCCGTCGTGGCCGATGAAATCGTGACATCGGTGGACGTCACCCCCGGCGCGATACGAGTGACCTGCCAGAAGACGTACGACGGGCTCGCGTCGAGGAACGCCCTCGAAGGCAGGCTCGGGATCTACGACCTCTACGTGGACGTAGAGCTGAGGGAGAGGCAGGACGCTTACGAGGTGCTTTTCAGGCTGAAGCCTGAGCAGATGAAGTTCGGGATGGCCCAGTGGATGGAGTACCGCAACAACGCATTGCAGTTGAGGAGCGCGTTGAAGGTCAGGACTGCGACCGTCCTCAGCGAGGCCCCGATGAGCGAGGCCCGATGGCCCCTCGACACCTTCATGGGGGAACTCGAGGAGAGGACGAAATCGCTCGACGGGCTGAGGCTCCTGAGCAGGATCTACCTGAAGATGCTGTCCAGTGACAGGTTGAACATGATGGTGCTGTGGGACAAGGAGGCATACAACAGGAGCCTCACGAGGAGCTTCCTGGACGAATTCACGCCGGTTTCGGCCCATGTCCTGTGCGGGGGGAACACCCCAGGGGAGATGCAGGAGCAGATCGCGCTGAATGGGAACGGCGGCGTCGTCATAATCGACGATTTCGAGAAGGCCACGCCAGAAGAGAGGCGTATCCTCCTCGACCTGCTAGCCACACGGAGGACGAAGATCATCTATGACAACAAGAGGACCGAGGTCAACGTCAGGGCGAGATTCATCTTCAACCTTTGGATGCCCGACAAGCTGGATGCCCCGATCCTGGACCCCGACTTCATGGGCCTCATCGACCTAGCCATAAGGATGCCTCAGGCCTCCGACAAGAGGGCCCTCGACGCAGCGGTCGAAACCGGCATGCCGTCGGCGCAGGAGGCCAAGGGAGCCCTGCAGGCCACACTGGGGTCCGAAGTGATGGAGACGGAGCTCCCTGATGCCATGACCGAACAACTCAAGAAGTTCAAGGCGCCGAAGTTCCTCTCGGGCTTCGGCTCGAGGCTGGGGAACGCGGTCGAGGAGCTTGCCCTGGGAACAGCCAGGCAGAGGAGGTCCTCCGTGGTGGAGACGGCTGATCTTGAGGAGGGGCTCGAGCTCGTGAGCCTGGCCAATGCCACGATCACACTCAAACAACGCAGAGGCCAGCATACCCTTTAAAGAGGGCCGGCCATGCCTCCTTTCGTAACTCGGATTGACGATCCAGTTCTACCTCCAGTTCGTCAGAGACGCCCTTCTCGCGGCCAACGACGCGGTGGTGGAGACGACGAGGAAAGGCACGGCAGGGACGCCTCTGGGAAGGGGCTCCTTTGGAGACATGACCTACGGAATAGACAGCTCCGTAGAAGAGCGGGTGCTCCAGCTGGCGGCCGCCCGGCTCCCTCCGGTGACCGTGATTTCGGAGGAGCGGGGCATCATCACCTCCCGCTCGGCGAAGTTGACGCTGCTGATGGACCCCGTCGACGGCAGCACGAACGCCAAGAGGGACGTGTCTGTCTACTCCACTTCCATTGCCCTGGCCGAAGGGCCTCTCTTCTCTGACATCTTCGCCGCAGGGGTGATCGACCACGTCAGGAGGAGGATGATTTGGGGCAGGAAGGGCGCGGTCTATGAGGACTGGAGGCTGGCGCGGCCTAGCACAATCAAGGGGCTCAAGGAGACCGTGATGGCGTTTGACTCCAAGGCGTACATGGTCCCCGGAAACAGGCTGGCCGGCCTCACCTCCCTGATGGCGGCCACGAAGTACCCGAGGATACTCAGCACAGCCGCCCTGGAGACGGCTTGCGTCGCCTGCGGGAGGCTGGACGCCTTCGTCGCACCGTTCGCCGACCTGAGGAGCTTCGACTGCCTTCCGTCAATCTTCCTCGTCCGCGAGGCTGGAGGAGTCGTGGACATCGAGCCGCCGGAGCTGGGTTCAATCCCGCTGGACGGAAGCGTCAGGTTGAACTACGTCGCGGCGGGCAACCTGAAGCTCCTACGCGCGATAGAAGCGAAGCTCGGTCAAAGGTGAAAGGGAAGGCCTTCCTTCTTCACTCGTTCAGGTATCTTTTCCGCATGCTTGACTAGGAACTGCTTGTCCTCGACCTCCTTCCTCAGGTCATCGGGAAGCATGTGGGGGATGCTGTCCATGACGGGGTACCAGCGCCCGCACTTCTTGCACGTCAGGAGGGCCTCTCTGAGGTCATAGCTGAAGCAAATCTCACAGTCCTTAACGAGCTCAGTCTTGACCATGTGGTCTATGGTACCGCCGTTGTAGACGCAGTAGAGCTCGCATCCCACCTTGTCTCTGTGCTTCTGTTCCCCCTTGGTCGCGTCTAAGACCAGGAGCTCCAGCGGGAAGGCCTTGCAGATGGGGCAGGCCAGTATGTCCATCAATCTATACCTCATCGAGACCACTGCCGATGCTGAAAGGTTTCAGGCTCGACGTATAATAGGCTATCACCAAAATAGCACGAAGGCACGCCGCATCGCCGGCGTGCCATCAAATGCCGAACTGCTCGGCGGCCTAGTACAGCCTGAACTTCCCCTGCACTAGACCCTTCCCAGAGATTGGGGATGTCTTTTAGGGCTTGCTCCACGATGGGTTCGGCGACGCGTCTCACCCTGTCTTCGCCAACGGACCCGAACGCGCGGACATGGACACACTGGGGCTCGTTCACTGGCTTCCCTATCTGGCTGAGCATGTAGCAGTACACCTGCTCAAGGTCCGGGAGCTCCTCGACTATCCTGTCAACCACCTGGCGTGACGCCACCTGGTAGATCTTCCCTACATGGCTGGTCGGGTTCTTGCCAGTGGTCGCCTCCAGGGTCATGGGCCGGAAGGGCGTTATGAGACCGTTGGCCCTGTTCCCTCGTCCCACCTGGCCGTCGTCGCCCTGCTCGGCGCTGAGACCGGTGACCGTGAGGTAGAACACCCCCCTAGAGGCATCGTCGGCGGCGTTGAGATCCACGAGCACCTCGCGATTGGTGAAACCGGCCGAATGCTCCTTAATCTTCCCCACGACCTCATTCTTCACGGCCAGATAGTCGGCTGCGTTGTCCACCTCCTTTGAGACGATGGCGGCTGCGACGGTCAGCTTGATCGTTTCCCCGCGCCGCAAGCCCATCACCTTGACGTCGGCCCCGACGGCCGGGAACTCATTCTTGAACTTCGTCGAGTTGAGGAGCTGCTCGGTCTCGTACACCAACGTCTCCGTCTCCGACATAGGGGCGAAGGCGACGCCGAAGCTGGTGTCGTTGCTTCTGGGGATGTGGGACGCGTTATAGTTGCCGACGAGGTCGGAGCTTCCCTGCTTGATGCGGTAGTCGACTATCAGCTGGGTCTCCACGTCGAGGGTCGGGAAGGATTCCTTCATCCAGCCCTTGGTCGTCCTTTGGACGAGCGTGCCCAGGGGGACCGGCTTCTTCAGGGCACCATTCCCGTTGACGGTGGCCCGCCCGACTAGGAGGAGGTAGATAGGCTCCAACACCTCCCCGCCACCGAACCTCGCATCTGACTGGCCGCCCACGAGGACGCACTTGTCCAGGTTATGATGAAGTATGTGCCCGCAGTCCTCCATGTAGTACTTGCTCAAGGCGATGCTGAGCTCCTCGGCCGCCCTGTCGCAGATGGTGTCTGGATGCCCCTTGCCCTTTCTCTCGACGAATTCGGTGGGATGCTTCTCCACCGACGTCGCCGAGTCCCTTTCAACGGTCAATACATTCGTCATGACTGCTATCGCTCCTCAGCTCTCTTCTTGAGAAGGTCGGAGCGCGTGATGATGCCGGCCATCCTCCCTCCCTGATAGATGAGGACCGCCCCCGTGTAGTTCAACATCTTAGCCACCATGTCGAGCGGCGAGTCCTGGCTAACGGAGGGGAAGGCCTGGTCCATGATGTCCCTGACTTGCTGCTTCATCATGTCCTCAATGCCAGACCCCTTGGCGATCCTCTCGACCAGGATCTTCTCGGACAGGGAGCCGACGACTTCATTGCCGCTGACGATGGGAAGCTGGCTGATGGCCATCTTGTTCATGACCTTCACCGCGTCGCCGACAGAAGACTCCGGTCTCGCGGTGATGACCTCCTTTACCATGACGTCGGAGGCACGGGTCCAGCCCTTCCGCTGGTGCGACTCCAGGATCTCGAATATCCTCTTGGCCCGATTGTACGAAGGGTCCACCCTGCCAGCCTCAATCTTCGCGATGAGGGACTGGCTCACACCGGAAAGTGAGGCCAGCTCCGACTGAGTCAGGCCGAGCGACCTGCGCATTCTTTGCAAGTCCGCCAGCTCATACATGGCTTCAATCCCCGACCGGCCTTCGATATAAGAATTATGCATTGCTCAGAATATTCTTTTATGAATACTCGGGCCACCAAAGAACCTGGTATCGCCTTCTACGCAGGCGCGCGCAAGCTCGAGACCGGGGCTGGGAAGAGGGTCGCCATGATGTTTGGCGACTCTGGGCTGAAGTGCCGGACGGTGTACCTGGAGAACTGCGTCTTTAGCGAGCCGAAGATGCGGTCGTTGATGGGGAAGGTCTGCAACGAATTGTTGGACAACTCATATAGCCCCACAGCGCGAGCGTCAAGGGGAGAGTTATGAACGCGTCAGACGGGCAGGCCTCGAAGCTCGGAGGAGCGAACAACTACGACGAAGTCTTCTCCATAGTCAAGGCCCACGTCGAGGAGGTATTGGGTCTCCACCGCGCAGGGCTGACTCTGGGACTCTCCAGTCTTTCCTCCGGAATAGGCGCCTACCACGTCGTCGGCTCGAACATGATCGTACTGAACAAGGAGCTCCTCGAAAGGGTGCGACGCGCCGAGCCTCCCGAAATCGTCAGCTCCTTTCTCTACATGCTGCTCCTCCACGAGTACCTTCACTCGCTGGGGTTCATGGACGAGGCTCAGGTGAGGAAGACCAGCGAGGAGGTGGCGACGCGGATGCTGGGGGGTGGCCATCCGGCGTCGGTGCTCATCCGGACTCCCTTGACCGAGATCTTCCCGTACCTGGGTTCCCTGCATTACTCTGGGACCCCGGAGGGTGACGTTGAGATCGTACGGGACTTCGACAGTCGGAGCTATCCGTTCATTTCATAGAGGGCAGCGACGGCGAGGCCCGCATCAAGTTCTCCTGCCCACGCCTATCTCTATCGTCGAGACGTTGCGCTTCTCAGCGCCCTCTCCCACGATATCCGTGTCTATCTTGATGTATCGAGCGACGAACTGGCCCTTGCCCAGCCTGTGCATTATAACCTCGGCCACGTCGACTGCCCTTGAGATGGCCTTCCCCCTTGCCCTGAGCACAACCTCCTCGTACTGAGTGAGCTGCATCACGGCGGAAAGAGCGTAGCCCATGACCGGCTTCTTCCCAATGAACATGTGATTCGGCGGAACGCTCAGCCTGGGCGGTAGCTCCTCGCCTATGGCCGTTTCGCCTGGCTCCTCTTGTTCGGCCTCGCTCCCAGAAGGCTCGGGCGGAAGGGTTGTGGGAGGCTCTGTGGCGGGAGGCGCTTCTACCATTTCGACGACGGGCACGACTGGCTGAGGGGCAAGCGCCAGCTCGGGCACGACCTCCGGCTGGGCAGGCGGCGCCTCCTCGGGCGCGATCTCAGGCCTGGCTTCCTCCGGTCTGACCTCCACCGTCTCCGCTGTAGGCTCGATCACTTCAGGCAGGGCCTGGATAGCGGTGGGCATGGTCTGGGTGATTTCGGTCTGCAGGGCCCCTTCCGCCGCCGTGTCTGCTTTGGGCTGCAAAGGCTTGCTCTTGCGTCGGGGCTTCGGGGTCGCCTTCTTCGTGGACTTGGGTTTAGTAGCGCTTCTCGGCATTCACTTGCACCGAATGAAACGAAGTGGGCCTCTCTCGGTATTAATACTTTTTTCGTCCGCCTCGGGGGAGGCCTGCAGGGCCTCCATTCCCGGGACCGTGTGGCATCTCGAGAGAACCTAAACATTCCGCATCCGCCTGTCCGCGAAATCCAGGCGCTAGAGCAGGTCTGCGATGGGTATGTTCTGAAACTCTCCGGAGGGAAGCGTCCTCCTTATGGAGATGGGGATGGCCTTGCTCTCCAGCTCTGCCCTGGCGATGCTCATGGCGTCGACCAGCTCGGAGGAGATTTCGATCAGAGGTGGTGCCCCGAATGAAAGCTGAAGCGCCCTTGCGCCCAGGATCCTGGCCAGCTCAAAACGCGTCAGATGGTCGGGCCCGATTAGACCGGAGAGGAGCTCGACGGGCAGGCGCTTCTTCGAAGGTCCAGGCTTGAGCTGGCCCGCGGTTGCCAGAACGCCCTTGACCACCTTTGCCTTGGGGACCTTCTTCGCGGGCGTCGGCTTGGGCGCCTTCGGGGCCTTTACGACCTTGGACGCCTTGGGCTTCTTTACCTGAGATGCGGCCCTAGAGGGTGCCGCAGTGCCAGTGCCTTGCGCTTCCTTAATCGCAGATGACTTCTTGGCCCCTGGCATTCCAGAACGCTCGCAATCCAAAGCGTATATCAATCAGGTAATAAGGTTTTTCGTCGCCTCATGCGTCAGAATTCGAAGATCGGCGGCGGTGGACTCACGCGTTGGTCAAACGTATAATAGGCACGCACGGGCGAGGTCATGTCAAGGCATAGTTAGCCTGGAGATTGTTGGTTCATTGGCCTCCGGTCAGCTCGTAGTCATCGACGGCCCGATGTTCTCGGGCAAGACCTCGCGCCTCCTGGAGCTCCTTGAAAGGGAGCTCATCGCCGGCAGGAAGATAGAGCTCTTCAAGCCTCAGATCGACGCCCGCTACAGCCCTTCGGAGGTGGTGACGCATAAGGGGCTCAAGCTCCCTGCCAAGGTCGTCCCCATCACGAAGGCTGGAGTGAAGCTCATCGCGGACATGAGCGCAGGTGTGGACGTCATCGGTGTGGACGAGGCACAGTTCTGGCCCACGAAAGTGGAGCTTCCCAGGCAGCTCGAGGGGATGTCCTATTTGGGAAAGCGGGTGTACGTCTCCGTGCTGAACAGGGACCACACGGGGGAGCCTTTCGGCAACGCCATGGAGCTGCTCGCCAGGGCCGACGTGATACATAGCCTCTCCGCTGTGTGCGTCAAGTGCGGAAACGATGCGTATTTCACCCAGAGAACCTCTGAAGGCAGGGAGATCTTCGGCGCCCAAGTCGTGGTCGGAGGTAAGGAGCTCTATGAACCACGTTGCAGGAGCTGCTACGTGCGCCCGCCCGACTCTAGCTTCTGAGAAGCCTGCTCAGGATGGCCACCTGGGCCGTCCTCTCGGCGGCAATGCTCAGCTGAATCGCGTCATGCAGGCTGGGGCCTAAGGTCACCAAGCCGTGCCTCTCAAGAAGAAGGGAGTCAACCCCCTCTTTCATCTTCTCCGACACCGCATCGGCCAACTTGAGGCTTCCGGGCTCCTCCTGCGGGAGGAGGTCAATCCCCTTCGGGAAGTAGAAGAGGGCTTCTGTGGTCACCGGTTCAAGGCGAAGGCCCGCGACACAGAACGCAGTCACAAAGGGAGGATGGGTGTGCACGACGGCGTTGACGTCGGGCCTATTGGCGTACACTAGACGGTGCATGTTCACCTCGATGCTTGGCTCCCGCTTCCACTCGGCACCCCGACTGGCGAGCTTGACCTTGACGAAGTCCTTCGGGGTGGCGTCCGAGAGGAACTGGCCCGTTGCCTTGACGAGCATGACTTCGCCCATGCGCGCGCTGATGTTCCCCTCCCTTCCTTCGCAGAGGCCAAGGTCGCCTATGCGCCTGGCCTCCTTGGACAGCTCCAGCCTGAGCTTCTTCTCAACAGGTGTCACTGGGGATCAGCTCTCAAGTGGCAGTCGTGGCTGCCGCCGCTTAAACCATCCGCTCAATAGACGGGGGTAAGCCAGGACATGTAACGGGGGTCCTCTCCCGCCACGGCCTTCATGAAGGCGGAACGCACGCTGCTGGTTATCGGGCCCACCTTCCCGTCGCCCACCTGTTTGCCATCCACGGAAGTTATCGGGGTGATCTCCGCGGCGGTGCCAGAGAAGAATGCCTCGTCGGCCACATAGAGCTCCGAGCGCGAGACGTCCCTCTCCACAGTGTCGATGCCCATGTCGGCGGCCAGCCTGATGGCGGAGACCCTCGTGATCCCGCCGAGGATGGAGGAAGAAAGCGTGGGCGTGACCAGCTTCCCGTCCTTGACCAGGAACAGGTTCTCGCCTGAGCCCTCGCTGATCTTGCCGTTCAGGTCCAGCATGATGCACTCGTCGAAGCCATGCTTGACGGCCTCCATCTTCCCCAGCACGGAGTTGGTGTACTGCCCGCTTATCTTCGCAAGGGGGGAGCCCGTCTGATCGGAGGTTCTCCTCCAACTGGACACCATGGCGGCGACCCCCTCGCCCTTGAAGTACTTCTCGTAGGGGAAGGCCAGGACTGCCGCCTGTATGGGGAAGCCCGTGAAGTTAATCCCTATCCCCCCGAATCCGACGTAGACGAGAGGCCTGATGTAGCACTTGCCGTGGAGGTTGTTCTTCCTGACGGTCTCGACGGTCACTTTTGTCAGCTCGGCCACGGAGTACTTGAGGTCGAAGCCGAAGATCTTGCAGCTGTTCGCGAGCCTCCTGATGTGTTCCGGAAGCCTGAACACATACATCTGCTGGCCCGACGGATAGGCCCTGATGCCCTCGAAGGCGGCCGTGCCGTAATGGAGAGCATGAGACAACACATGGACGTTCGCATCCTTCCAGGGGACGAACGTGCCATCCATCCAGACGAATTCGCCTTGGACAAAAGGCATCTAATGTGCACCGGCATTATCGAGGCCGTGATAATTATATAAATCGTTAGCGAAGACTCGAAGAAGTGCCATCTGCGGCTCCGGTCATTTCATCGTGATGGTCGGGGCGGGCTTGACCTCGGGGAGCTTGTAGTAGGGTTCCCTGAGCCAGACGCTCTTGACGAACTGAGCGGCTATCGCTTCGTCCGAGCTGCCGTCCCTGAGGACCTTCAGGAAGTCCACCATGTTGTCGTCTCGCATCAGGCAGGGGCGGAACTTCCCGTCGTGGGTGATCCTCATCCGGTTGTTGGCGGTGCAGAAGCTGACGTTGTGGACGGGCTTCACTATCTCCACCTTCACGCCGCTGGGGAGGGTGTACTGAGGCCTGTTCTGGAGGTCCCTGACCTTGACGGAGACGGCCTCCTCTTTGAGCTCCGCCTCTATGGCCGCTGGGTCGTAATGGAAGCGGCGGTAGAACTCCACGTCGACGGGGACCAGTTCGATGAGCTGAACGATGGCGACGTCATTGCCGCCCAGCGACCCGGCGTAGTCGACCATGTCCCAGACTTCGTCCGTGTTGTAGTCTCTGAGCAGCACCATGTTGAGCTTCACAGGCGTCAGGCCCGCGTCGATAGAGGCCCTGATGGCCTGGAGGGTCTCCTGGAATCTCACGTTCGTGGTGATCCATCTGAAGCGCTCCTCCTTCAGGCTGTGAAGGCTGACGTTCAACCGCTTCATGCCGGCATCCTTGAGCTGAGCCGCCATGCGCTCAATCCGAGTGCCGTTAGTGGTCATGGCGAGGTCGTCGGGATGTAGGACGCCCAGCTTCTGGGTTATCTCCAGGATGTCGTGCCTGGTCATGGGCTCGCCTCCGGTGAGCTTTATCTTCCGGACCCCGAATTGCATCAGGATGGAAGATACCCGGGAGATCTCCGTAGCGGTGAGGAGATCCTTCGCATGGCCCACGAATCCCTCGTTGTGACAGAAGACGCAGTCGAAGTTGCACTCGGGAGTGACCGCGATCCTCAATGAGGTCACGGGCCTGTCGAACCGGTCAATAAGGACCAAACTCTCTCACTCCCCGTTATCAGTGCGTTATCTTGATGCCTGCTCCTCCTTATAAGACAGTCGCCGGAAGACGGATTCCTGAGTGCGTGGTCTTGCCTGGGGTCGCTAAGCCGATGGCAGGAGAAACAACCGAGTATGGCGCCATGTCGGGGCCCACAGCAAGGAGACGCTAGTAGGAATCACTATTAGAAAGGAATAAATACAGGTCGTTGGTATAGGATAACGGCGTTATGAGTTGCAGGAAAACCAGATTCTGGTGCCGCAGTCGAGCCGACTGGTATCACCCGTATTGGGCATGACGGGGTGGGTCAAGTTGCTCGACGTTCAGGTGAATGGAATAGTGCCCACGAGGATGAGGCACGTGATCAAGAGATACCTCAAGAGGATTGGGTTCAATACCCTCAAGGTCGAGCATGTCTCGGACGCCAGCCCGTTCACACTGAAGCTCCTGGCTCACGGCCACACGTCGACCCCCATAACCCAGGAGCAACTCTCCAAGCTTGAGTACCTCCAGGAGTCTGTGCTTCAGGCCCTTACGCACAACAAGCTGGGCTACGTGCCGCACGCCTCGAAGGCCGACCCCGAGCTTCTCAGGCAGATGCTGGCAAAGGTGGAGCCAAGCCTGAACAAAATCTACTATACAATCGCCTAGGGACTTACTCTTTCGATCCATTTCACGCCCAGCGGCGGCTCGGTACGCTGGGCCGCACAGCGTGCCACTGGGGGAGGGGTCTGGATCGTCAGAGAGTCCTAGAAAGCCTTATCAGTTTACCCGGATTCTGAGGGTGCAAATGATTCATCTGAACGTAGGTGCGACCCAACGGGTGAGCCGGATTTGATGCTCGAAGTGAGGTTGCACGGCAGGGGTGGCCAGGGCGTCGTTTCCGCGGCCAGGCTCATCGCCGAGGCCGCCATCCTCGAAGGAAAGTACGTCCAGGCGTTCCCTGAATTCGGCGCCGAGAGGTCGGGGGCCCCCATCGCCGCCTATGCACGCCTCAGCGACGAGCCCATAGAGATTCACTCGTTCATCTACAGCCCCGACTTGGTCGTCGTCGTGGACCGTTCGATGGCGACCTTGAAGAGCACGGTTTCGGGACTGGCGAAGACGGGCTCCTTCCTCTGCAATTTCGAAGGGTCGCCCGCCGACATCAGGGCCAAGCTCGGCCTCGAAGAGGGCGTGAAGGCCTTCTGCGTTGACGCGACGGGGGTCGCGTTGAAGACCCTGGGCAAGGACATCCCCAACACGCCGATGCTCGGTGCGCTGGTCAAGGCCACCGGCATCGTCTCCATCGAGTCGATGGAGAAGGTCCTAGGCGAGAGGTTCAAGGGGAACGTCGGGGCCAGCAACGCCGAGGCGCTGCGGCTCGGCTATGAGGGAGTGAAATCGGGTTGAGTTGGAAGGAGCTGAATGAAGCGGGCATCATCCAGGGAGGCACCTCAGCTAAGTATGATACCAGGGGCTGGAGGGTGACCAGGCCGGTCATTGACGAAGCCAAGTGCACCAACTGCCTCCTTTGCTGGATATACTGCCCCGAGCCTGCCATCGTCAGGCATGAAGGGGCAAAGGTCACCATCGACTACGAACACTGCAAGGGATGCGGAATCTGCGAATCCGAATGCCCGGTCAGGGCCGTGACCATGGTGAAAGAGCCATGACGGAGGCCCAGACCCTGAAGGCGGTCGCCATGGTCGGCGACGAAGCCGTGGCCGAGGCCGTCAAGCAGTGTGACGTCGACGTCGTGGCGGCCTACCCCATTACGCCGCAGACCATAATCGTGGAGAAACTTGCCGAGTTCGTGGCCAACGGCGAGTTCGGCGGGGAATTCGTCGCCGTCGAGTCCGAGCATAGCGCCATGTCAGCCTGCCTCGGGGCCTCAGCGACGGGAGCGAGGGTCTTCACGGCCACCTCCAGCCAAGGGCTGGCCCTGATGCATGAGATGCTCTACAACGTGGCCGGCATGAGGCTGCCCGTGGTGATGGCCGTCGCGAACAGGGCGTTGAGCGCTCCCTTGGTCTTGAACGCTGACCACGGAGACATGATGGGTTCCAGAGATTCCGGATGGATCCAGGTCTACGCCGAGAATGTGGAAGAGATCTACGACAGGACCATCCAGCTGTTCAGGCTCTCCGAAGACCCCAGGGTCATGCTTCCCTCCACCATAAACTTCGAAGGCTTCATCCTCTCACATGACGTCGAGCGTGTCCGCCCCCTGAGCGACGAGTCTGTGAAGGGCTTCGTAGGAAGGCCCAAGTTCAAGAGGAAGCTGGACCCTGCTGACCCGTCCACCTTCGGCGCAATCGCCACCCACGAGAACTACTACGAATTCAAGATTCAGCAGCTGGAGGCGATGAAGAAGGCGCTCTCCGTCTTCGACGAAGTGGAGACCGAATATGAAGCCATCAGCGGTAGGAAGTACGGGGCGGTGTCGGCCTTCAACACGGAGGTCGCGGACTACGTCGTCGTGGTCAACGGCTGCACCTCAGGCACCATGAGGGCCGCCGCGCGGGTGTTGAACCGCGAAGGCGGGAACTTCGGTGTCCTCGCCGTCAAGCTCTACAGGCCCTTCCCAATCCTGGAGGTCGTCCGCCACTTGAAAGGGGCGAAGGCGGTTGCCGTAATGGACAGGAGCCTGAGCCCCGGCGCGCCATCGGGTCCACTGGCCGAGGACGTCAAGTCCGCCCTGAAGGGGGCTGGGATGAACCCTCCGGTCTTGAGCGTCGTCTACGGGATAGGCGGGAGGGACTTCTCGCTCGTGGATGCGAAAAAGGTCTTCGCCATGACCGAGCATGCCAGTTCGTTTAGCGCCGAGCCGGTGATGTATGGGGTGAAGGCCTAGAATGTACGAGCCCATCAAGGGCTTGAAGGAGCTCACCATGGACGAGCCCCTCGCGCCGGGCCACCGCCTCTGTCCCGGATGCGGCGCCTCCATCGTGGTTCGTCAGGTCCTCCTTGCGGCGCCCAAGGACGCCGTCGTGGCTAACGCCACGGGTTGCCTCGAGGTCTCCACCGCCCTCTACCCCTATTCGGCCTGGAACAGGCCGTGGATCCACTCCGCCTTCGAGAACGCCGCAGCGGTTGCCTCCGGGGTGGAAGCCGGTTTCAAGGCCCTCGCCAGGCGCGGAGAGGGGCAGGAGCATCCGATCATCGTGTTCGGCGGCGACGGAGGGACCTACGACATCGGACTGCAGGCGCTTTCTGGCGCTATCGAAAGAGGACACAGGTTCCTCTACGTGTGCTACGACAACGAAGCATACATGAACACTGGGATACAGAGGTCGGGAGGGACGCCCAGGGGCGCCTGGACCACCACGTCTCCGGTGGGCTCGGCGAGGGTCGGCAAGGCCGAGACGAAGAAGGACCTCGTGTCGATCGTGGTGGCGCATCACGTCCCCTTCGCAGCCACGGCCTCCATTTCCAACTGGAAGGACCTGATGAACAAGGTAAGGAAGGCCTTGTCGAAGGACGGCCCTACCTTCATACACGTGCTCGCGCCCTGCACCAGGGGATGGAGGTTCGATGCGGCCAAGACGCTGAAGCTGTCCAAGCTGGCTGTGGAGACGCGGTTCTTCCCCATCTACGAAGTGGAGGACGGGGTGTACAGGATCACGGTGCCGGTGACCAACCCCAAGCCCGTGGAGGACTACCTCAAGGCCCAGGGCCGCTACTCTCACCTGCTCAAGCCCGAGGGGGCGTCTCAGCTGGAGAGCCTGAAGAGGGAAGTGGACGCCAACTACAGGCGCCTGGAGAAGATGTCCCAGCTCACCGGGCAGCTCTCCAACAGTTAGACTTGCTGTCCGGGATGCCTCTCCTTATGGAGGTCCTCCTGATCTGGACGAAGGCGAGGTTTAGAGCGAGCAGGCTCTTCGACCTACGAAACTCATTTATGATGGACCGGATATACCTTTTCGAGGTGTACGTTTTTTGAGGAAAGTAGGTTTGATTGGCCTTGGAAACATGGGCCTGCCCATCGCGGGAAGGATCGTGCAGTCGGGCTTCTCTCTCGTGGCCTATAACAGGACCAAGGCCAAGCAGGACGCTCTCAGAGGTAAGGCGGAGATGGTCAGTTCGCAGCGAGACGTCGCCGAGTTGGCCGACTCGATCGTCATCGCCGTGTCCGATACGACGGCTGTGGAGGACGTGATGTTCTCCTCTCAGGGTATGTACGAAAGAATCGCGGCGGGGAAGACCATCATCAACTGCAGCGACATCCTCCCCTCGACGTCGAAGAGGATAATGGAGAAGCTGCGCAGGAAGAACATCAACTACCTCGAGGTCCCCCTGGTCGGCGGGCCCATCCAGGCCAAGACGGGGGAGCTCGTCGCCCTCGTCTCCGGCGACAGGACTCGCTACGAGGAGAACCTGGACATCCTCAAGACGTTCGCCTCGAAGGTCTTCTACATCGGCCCGGTCCCCGGCGCGATGTACATCAAGCTGGCCCTCAACCACCTGACGGCCAGCTATGCCCAGTCCATGGCGGAAGGGTCTGTCCTCGTCGAGAAGGCGGGCCTGGACCCCTCCCTGTTCGTGCAGATAGTCAACTCAACCGGGTTCAAGACGAGCTTCAGCGAGATCAAGGCAATGAAAATGGTCAAGGATAGCCTGGAGCCCACCCTCTACCTCCGGCACATGCTCAAGGACCTGGACCTGACGGACCAGACGGCGGAGGAGATGAAGGTCTTCCTGCCGCTCCTTCAGCAGGTAAGGAGCAGCTACCTGGGCGCCTACAACATGGGATATGGCGACAGGGACTACTCCGCCATAGTGAAGTTCATCAAGGACGTAAACAGGATGAAGTAGAGCCCGTTTCCGGACTATCACGCAACTTTTAATTAGCTTGCTATGCGTAGGGTTGCACCGCAGGTGGGGTGTCGGAGCGGTTACGAACTCGCCTGCAGAGCGAGTCCACGTGGGTTCAAGAGCCGCGCCTGGCCTCCGGGCACAGGGCGGCGGGAAGTCCCACCCCCACCTCCACGTCAGTCGGCGTAGAGTGCTCTCTGCTCCGGTCGGTCCGGGCTACTGTTTCTTACGTAGAGCACGCCATGGCCGGCTATGACCAAGATTCAGATAGCCCACCGGAGACTGTGGGTGCAACTTGCGTCTGCAGGGGAAGCTCTAGCACCACCGCGACTTCCTGAAGTTCTGGACCGGCGACACATTCAGCCAGTTCCTGACACAAGTGTCGAGGATAGCCATCCCCACCATAGCCATCAAGCTCTTCGCCGCCAATCCGTTCCAGATCGGGGTCTTCATCGGGCTGACGTTCCTTCCCTTCCCCACCCTCGGGCTGTTCGTCGGGAGCATCCTGGGGGAGTTCATAGGGCTTCAGAGCACCATCCTCGTGGAGGCGGCCTTGTCAGGAGTCGCCATCGTCTTCGTGGCCGTGGGGCCGGTGGTCAAGCTGAAGAAGATACCCGAGCAGGAGACCTCCTCCTAGGAGGAGGATCCCTACTTGTTCCTCTTCACCACTATTCTCGTGCATCCGTTCTTTGGTTCGGCCACCAGGAAGAGGTGTCCGCGACGCTCCGCCCACGCCTTGATGTCAGGTGCGGCCGCCGGATCCGTAGCGAAGACCTCCAACGTCTCCCCCATGCTCGATCTGCCCGATGTTCTTGTTCACTTCAAACACCGGAATGGGGCAGGAAAGGCCTCTTGCGTCCAGGATCCTTGACGCTTTGGCAGACAAGTGAAAGACAAGAGAAGTCAGTTTCATAATAAGGGTGGCGTCAGTTCCTAAACCACGGCTGAAACGCCAAGGAGGCTTTGGAGGACGAACATCACTGCGTAGCCGAAGACCGGGATGGAGACGTTGTCGTCCATGACGTCCAGCTTCTCAACATAGCTGGCGACCAGCGCCCCGACGATGCCTATCCAACCGTTTGCCCAGCCGTGGCTCCACCCATATACGATGAAGCCCACAGGAACAGAGACCGCGATCATGGCGTAGGTTCCCGCGATGCCCTTGTACCTCCTCTTGTACACGTAGTTCCTTACGATACCGGTCACCCCGTCGCCCCAGGCCATGAACAGCAGGGCCGTCACGGCCAGCCAGACGTCATAGTGCCATGAAGCAGTGAGGAGGAGCGTCGTCAGGGCCGCGAAATACACCTCACCGTAGTTCTCCTTGAACTGGAACCAGGGGATCTCCTTGCTGCGCATGTGCGGGATCATCGTGAAGATCGTGAGTAGGAGGGCCAAGACGCCTACCACCGCCGGGTCCTTGAGGAGGAAGGGGATGGCCACGATGACCACGCCTACCCACATGTGAATCGACTTCCTGGAGACGTAAGGGTTCTTGATCAGCTTCGAGAGGAATAGCACGGCGACGATGGAGCCGAAAAGCACCAGACCGTAGGCTGCGTCATTGAACGACACCACAGAGGGTCACTCTCGACGGCACCCTTTCATCTGGCCGCCCATATATGGGTTCGGCTAGCGGACTGGCTCTGAAATCACAAGGCGCTCGAGCGCGGAAGGAAGAGCGCTCAGATTCGTGATGGAGGGGGAGATGTCAGGATGGTGGCGCTGGCGGTCAAGGAAGATCGCCCGCCATCCGGCCTCGATGGGCGCTTCGAAGTCCGCCTTCAGGTCGTCTCCCACGTGGACCATCTCCGACGGGTCGACCTCGAGCGCCTCAGCGACCTTTGAATAGAACTCCTTCCTCTTCGTGGTCAGAGAGAAGGCTGAAACCGCCGAGAAGTAGCCCTCGGCATCGATGCCCAGATTCGGGGTCAGGACCTTCAGGAAGTCGTCGGTCATGTTACTGCAGACGAACAGGCGGTACTTCTCCGCGAGCGCCTGCAAGGAGGCAACATCCGGGTACACCCGCATCCGGCTCCGCGCTTCGCCCAGCGCCTGGTCCAACTGATCGGCAATGCCGAACCTCTTGAACCAATAGTCGGGGACGTACCATCGCAGCTCGTCCTTTCCGACATCTTCGTAGGCCGCATAGACTTCGTCCTTGGCCTCGGAAAGCCAGATCCCTTGCCGCTCGGAGTACAGCAGCGGAACGAGGTCCAACCAGAAGTAGTCCATGAGGTCGGGGCTGACTAGCGTGCCAGAGAAATCCAGCGAAACTACTCGGAACAATGCGACCAATTACCCTTGTTCCATGGCCTTTTAAGCCTACTCCCTTCGGGCCCCAGGAAGCCTGTCAGAGGGCGTCGACCGAGGAGGCCTGCGGTCGAGGAAGTACTGCCGGAACCCGGTGGCGTGCATCGTGATGACCCACCTTGCGAGCTCGTCGGCGAGAATCCAGCTGTACGAGGCGCTGGAACCCAGAAGGTCGTCCACGACCTCGCGCAGGCTCTTCTCAGGGGGCTCTCTCTCCAGGAGGTCATGCCACGCCTGATACGTCCTCCTGTTGAGGTCGAACAGGTGGGCGACGTCGGACTGAGGCTCATAGTGCGGAATGAGGAGCCTGCGAGGGGACTCCGATTCGAGGCCGCCGATGGTCTCCATGGAGTCCTCGTATCGGAACGAGGGAAGGGGGCTGTTGGGCCACAAGGCCTCCTTCTCGCCGACGTACATGCCGACGGCGTCTCCAGTGAAGAGCGAGAGGCTCTCGAGGTCCATCACGGACATGTGGAAGGGCGAGTGGCCGGGAGTGTAGATGACCTTCAAGTGGTGGCCCCCGACCGGCAGGATCTCGCCGTCCACGACCTCCCTGATCCGGTCAGCCGGCAGGGCCTTCATCTCCCCCCAGAGCTTGTATAGGGGCCCCAGCACCATTTCGGCCCCCTGCGACAACCTCTGTGGGTCGGCGATGTGTTTGGCGCCTCCCTTGTAGACGACCACATCGGCATTGGGGAGGCGGTCGATCATCTTCCATGCCCCGCCCGCGTGGTCGAGGTGGACATGAGTCACGACGAGGTGCCTGATCGAATCCAGGGAGACCCCTGAAGACCGGACGAGGGAGAGGGTCTCTTCGACCGTGTTCGACGGCCCGGGCTCGAGGAGGGCGTACTCGCTGCCCTCCCCCACGAGGTATGTCGAAAGCACCTCGGGCTTCCCCACCGTCCCGAGGTAGTGCACGCCGTCGGCCAGCCTCGTCAATCCGTCAGGTGGTTCTGATACGGCCGAGATATACCTTCTTCAAGTTGCCTCAGGGAGACTCATATAGAGCCGTGCGCGTCATTACGGAGGACATTGCAGGAGCCGCGATCGCATGAGAGGGTGGAGATGGCCGCAGAGATGGCGGTGGAGGAACTCAGGAGGTTGGACAGCCCCTCGTCGAAGGATGTCCAGCTCATCAAGCAGCGTGCGGCTTCGAAGCAGGGGAGCCCCTCGATACCCCGCAACTCGGATCTTATGAGACACCTTGGGCCCGAGGACGGGCCTTTGCGTAAGCTTCTCACGATCAAGGCCGCACGCAACCTTTCAGGTGTCGCCGTCATCGCCGCCATGTCGAGCCCCGCGCCCTGCCCTCCCCAGGCCAAATGCATGTACTGCCCGGGGGGAGTCGCCTTTGGCTCGCCGAAGTCCTACACGGGGAAGGAGCCGGCGGCCCTCAGGGGGTCCCAGAACGACTATGACTCGTTCCGTGAAGTGAGGAACCGGCTGGAGCAGCTGGAGGAGATTGGCCACAGCACCGGAAAGGCCGAACTCGTCGTCATGGGTGGGACCTTCTTGAGCTTCGACCCCGTCTATCAGGAGGGTTTCGTCAAGGGCCTCTACGAAGGGCTCAACGGGGCCCGTTCTCCTTCACTGGAGGATGCCGTCAGGGCCAACGAAACCGCGGCCAGGAGGTGCGTTGGCCTGACCTTCGAGACCAGGCCTGACTGTCTCGGGAGGAGGGAGGTGGATCTCCTTCTCGGCTACGGCGCCACCAGGGTGGAGATAGGGGTGCAGATCCTTGACGACGGAGTCCTCCGCTACGTAAACAGGGGCCACGAGGTCGGTCAGACGGTGGATGCCTTCAAGATCGCGAAGGACGCTGGGCTTAAGGTCGTCGCCCACATGATGCCCGGCTTGCCGGGCTCGTCGGTCGAGAAGGACCTGCGGTCGTTCCGGACGCTCTTCGAGGACGAAAGGTTCAAGCCCGACATGCTGAAGATATACCCCACGCTGGTGGTGAGATCCGCCCCTCTCTTTCGTGTCTACGAGGAAGGAAGGTACGTCCCCTACACCCTGGATGAAACCGTGGAGCTGGTGGCGAAGGTGAAGGAGATGACCCCTCCTTGGGTCAGGATAATGAGAGTGCAGAGAGACATCCCCGCGTACTTAATCGAAGGCGGGGTGAAGGCGAGCAACCTTCGGGAGTTGGCCCGCCAGAGGCTTCATGAGCAGGGCAAGAGGTGCCGTTGCATCAGATGCCGTGAAGTGGGGATCAGATCCGTCTCTCCCAGAAGCTCCCAGGCCTTCAGGTTGGACGTCATGCGGTATGGCGCGTCAGGTGGAGAGGAGTTCTTCTTGTCCTATGTGGACGAGGACGAGACCATCGCCGGCTTTGCGCGCATGAGGCTTCCGAGTCCGGACGTGGTCAGGCCTGAGATCGGCCCTTCCTCCGCGGTCATCAGGGAGCTTAGGGTCTACGGTAGGCTGGTGGACGTAGGTCGGAGGACGCCCGACGGCTGGCAGCACCGCGGCTACGGCGCCAGGCTGATGGCAGAGGCAGAGAGGATCGCGAAGTCAGAGCTCGGATTGGAAGAGATGATAGTGACAAGCGCGGTGGGGACGAGGGAGTACTACGCCAAGCTGGGGTACTCCAGGAAGGGACCCTACATGGCGAAGCGGCTCTCTCCGGAGTCGCCGCAGGCCTAGCGCCATCCTTCCTCGATGCCTTGAGCGTAGACGTCCCAGTACTTCTCGTAGGGCGGCGTCCGCGGAGACAGCCTTACGCCCCCCTTGGCCCCTAGGTTGCGGACACTTCCTTCGCGCACCTCTCCCACCTCAAAGCACTCGGTCCCGTTCTTTCCCAGGGCCCTGACGAGCTTGGCCACCTTCGTCGGGCGGCAGGTGACGACGAGAGTCCCTTCGCTGAGCGTTTCGAACGGATTGAGGCCGAACAGGGAACACACCCTTCCAACGTCCTCGGGCACCGGGATCAGTCTGAGGTCAGCAGCGATTTCCTTGCCGGATGCGGTCGCCAGCTCACTTAGCGCCGTCACGACTCCGCCCTCGCTGGAGTCGTGCATGGAGGTGACACCATCGAGCCGGATGCCCACCGAAGCGGCGACCAACGAATCGGCAAGGGTCGAGCATTGAAGGAGCCTCCCCTTCGCCTTGGAGAGGATCCTTTGCCCCAACGCCTCCTGAACCTTGAGCGGGAAGGAGTGTGCCAAGACGGATGTGGCTTCGAGGGCTGGACCTTTGGTGACGACAACCCTATCCCCCGCCGCGGCCATCGCGGGGGTGACGAATCCTGACCGATCTGCCTCCGCAAAGAGGACGGCCCCGCCGATGATGCTGAGCCCGCAGCCGGGATATCGCCCGGTATGCCCCCCTATGACGGAGACGCCGAGCTTCCTACATTCGCGTCCGAAGGCGACGGTGTAGGCTCTGAGGCTACTGTCGCTGAAGTCGACGGGGAGGTTGTAGTCGACGACGGCGTATCTGGGGAGGACCCCGCTCGTGGCTAGGTCCGAGGCCAGATGGTGGATGCTCAGCCAGGCCGATAGCCTAGCTCCAATGGATGGGATGAAGGAGATGGGGTCCGCGGTGAAAACCAGCACCCGGCCGCTGCCCAGTCTGAGTACGCCGTTGTCGAACCCTCTGGCGGGGGGGACGATGAGGTCGGCGGCCTTGGACCCGAGGTGCTTGAGGATCTCCTCCATGGTCGCTTCGGACGGCTTGCCATAGCCCACATCCAAATCTTGACGGTGATCTCTCGCTGTCGCGCCCTGTCCCCCAGCCGCTCAAGTGCTCACCGAGAGTATATTCCTTTTTGCGAGGAAGAACACGATCACGGCGCTGATCAGGAACTCCGGGATCAGGTAGCTCGCGTTGTAGACGGCGGAGTAGACCGGACAGCTGGTGAACCCGGGCGTCATGTAGGAGCAGAAGTAGAGTGAGCCTGAGATGAAATGGCAGACGAAACGCGCTCCAATGCCCGCTCCCACGCCCAGTATGGGCCACCTCCCGAAGAAGCCCGCCACCCCCAGCAGAGCGAAAGGCAGAGGATAGTCCAGGATGAACTGGATGGGGTTGTACACGAAGGGCTCGATGACGAGTACTATGAGCCCAAGGCATGCGCCCGCAAGCATGCCCACCTTGACCCCCCTCCTATAGGCGAGGACGAAGATGGGAGTCATCGAGCCAAGCGTGATGGAGCCACCCTCCGGGGACGTGAAGATCTTGAACATGTACAGCCCCGCGGATAGGGCTATCATGACCAGGGCCTCGGCCAGGACCTTGGTGGAGTTCGAATCAGACGCTGCTTTGATCTCCTTGTCCAATTGCCTCCTCGCCCAGCCATGTGCCGCGACGGAGCAGGTTATAAACAGCCTAATAAGCCGATTATAGGGTTACGGAGGCCAGAGATGCGCCTTCAGAGCCTAGTCCACGCGGGCCATCTGACGTGCCCTAATCACAGCCATCTTTGCCGCTTTCGGGATGGCCTCTCTCACCTCCTTCGACAGACCGATCCCGACAATGTCCATCCCCAGCGCAGGCTGGCAGGCTATTATCTCGGTCCTGGTCCCTTTCGACATCTCGAGTTCCTTGAACACGGAGACGGATGGGAAGTCGTGGAGGCCGAACGTGTCCGTCTTCCTCCTACCGAGGTCGTCGAGGGAAACCCGAAAGACGTCGCCCGGTCTGCGTCCGCCGTCGGCAGCGTCCAAGATTATCAAGCCGATGGGTTTCTCATCGCCATAGAGGAGATCCATCGTCAAAGGGCTCAGCTGAGTGCCTACGTCCAGCGCAACGATGGAGTCGCCGAGCTTGAAGCGGCGGCATCGGGCGGCTACAGCAGGGCCGAAGCCGTCGTCGCCGAGAAGGACGTTCCCGCAGCCAAGGATTAGGACTTTCCCCTCGACTCTCACATCGGAGACGGGATTGTGGAGGCTTTAGCTAAAGGTTTCGCGGCACCCTCTTCAGGACCCAGCTTCTTGCCATCTTGGCGCAGCGGCGGACCGCAGACCGTACCGCCGGGCTGATAGCCTCTCCGTATGCCTCGACTGGCCTTATCCTGCAGGCCAGAATCTCCACGGTGCGGGGGCCGTCCCCGGAAAGGAGCCGGAGGGCCTCCAGGGCTTGGGCGAGGCTCAGGGCGTGTCCTTCGAGCCCCTTCAGGGAGGCAAGCTCGTCGACGGTGAGTGAGACGATTTCGCCGACCTTGCCGTCGGCCGTCTCGATGGCGTCGATGACCAAAACCTGGGAGTAGGGGATGAGCTTCAGAGCCACGTCCAGCCCCCCTCCCTCCAGGCTAAGCACGTCGGCTCCGGCCATGCCCTCCAGCTCTTTGGCTACGAGCAGACCGAAAGCGTCGTCGCCTAGTATGGGGTTTCCGAGGCATGCCACGGCTAGCTTGTGGGTCAAGGCCGCCTAGAGGCCTCTGGCCTCGGCCTTCAAGAGCCTTCCCGAGGAGTCATAGAGCTCGAACTTCATAGGCATGGAGCCCGGGAGGCTGTGGGTCCCGCAGGCGAGGCATGGGTCATAGGCCCTGTAGAGCATCTCCACGCGGTTGAACACTGGCTCGGGGATCTCCGTCCCCTTGATGAGATGCTGTGCTGCCTTCTTGACGGACAGGCAGATGCCGGAGTTGTTGTGCGTGGAGGGGACGATGAGGTTGACGAAAGTAACGACCCCGCGCTCGTCGGCCTTGTAGTGGTGGATCAAGAGCCCCCTGGGGGCCTCCACGACACCCACCCCTTCGCCGATCTTTCCCAGCGGGGACCTGATCTCCTTTCCGCCCAGCTCTGCGTCGTCCGCCAGCTCGGTCACCCTTTCGGCGGCGTGAAGGATCTCGATGACCCTGGCCCATTGGTACGCCAGCGTCTGGTGCGCGGGGCTGCCCAGGGTCTCCTTGAATAGCTCGAACTTACCCTGTGCCTTCGGCGTGGAGAACCCTTTGGCTACGTTGAACCGTGCCAGCGGCCCCACCCTGTAGACCCCGCTGTCCTCGCCCTCACGGAGGCCCTTCCAGCCCACATTCTTCAGATATGGGAACTTCATGTAGGTCCAGGGGAGGGAGGCCTCCTCGAAGTGATCGAGGTAGGACTCGGGCTTGAACTCCTCGAACGTCGAGCCGTCGGGTCTTATCACCCTGACGTCTCCGTCGAGGAAGCTGATGCGCCCGTCCCTGCCCACCAGCGAAGCGTAGTAGGACCTGTTGACGAAGGCATCGGTGTTGAAGAGGTCCACGAACTCCTTCTTGCTCGCCACGCTGTCTTCGAAGACCTTGTTGGTCAGCTCCGCCAGGTCGACCAGCTGGCGGCTCCTCTCCTTGATGTTGGCGATGTCCTCTGGCGTCAGACCTCTTGAGATGCCACCGGGGCAGCCGAATATTGGATGCGTGGCCCTCCCTCCGACGATGGTGAGGATGTCCGCGGCGGCCTTCCTTAGGGTGAGGACCTTCGCGCCCGTGTCCCTTCCGATCCTCTTCACGAGCTCGAGAATGTTCCTCTGAGCCCTGGGCGTGTCCGGGTCCAGGAGCAGGTCGGGGGCCGCCAGCGCATAGAAGACGGCCGAATGGTCGTGTACCATGAAGGCGTTGTATGCCAGCTCCCTGACCTTGAGCGCGGTGGGCGGCGGAGGCGCGCTGAATAGGGCATCAGTGGCCTTGACCGAAGCCATGTGGTGGGCCCAGGGGCAGACGCCACATATCCTGCTGGTGATGACGGGAAGCTCCTCGGCGTTCCGACCCAGGCAGAAGCCCTCGAAGCCTTTGAATTCGACCGTCTGGAAGAGCGCGTCCTGCACCTCTCCCTTGTCGTCCATGATTATGGCTATCTTGGCGTGGCCCTCCAGCCTCGTCGCCGGGTTGATGACTATCCTCTTCAACCTTGGTCCACCTTCCTCCTTCCCAGTATGCTCTTAGGCAATGTGAACATGTAGAACGAGCCGAGCGTATCGTTGAGCCCGTCGAAGATGCCAGTATAGTCGGCATCCTTGTTCTCGTCGTCGAGCGACATGACCGATGCGAGGGCGGACATCATCTCCGAGCCGCTGTCGACCGAGTTAGGGAGCGGCCCCAGACAGCCCCTGCACGGCTGGTTCTGTGTGCAACACACGGCGTCGCAGCCTCCCCTCGTAGCGGGACCGAGGCATACGATACCCTGCTCAAGGAGGCAGCGCGTCGCGTCAGGCTGTATCTCATGGTAACGGTGGAGGGCGACTATGTCCTTGTTCTCCTTAACCCTCTTGCACTCGTAGCAGACGGCCCTGTTCGAGGCGTAGTAGGTCCCCTTGGGGATCTCCTTCCCGGCCAGGACGTCGGTGAAGAGGTTCGCGACTAGCTTGAGAGGAGGGGGGCAACCGGGGAGGTAGACGTCGACGTCTACCACCTGGTCCAGCGCGTAAGCCTGTCCCAGCATCTTGGGAAGGGCATCCTCCCCTTCGAAGCGGAGAGGCTCGGCCTTGTCGGATCGCGACGGCAGGTCCTGGTACACCTCGAGGAGGATCTTCTTCGGGCTGCCGGTGTTGATGAGGCCCGGGATGCCGCCGTAGGCGCCGCAGCTTCCGAAGGCCGCCAGCATCTTGGCCTTCCTCCTGCATAGGCGCGCCATCTCCAAGTTGTCCTCGTTGACGACGGCACCATCGAACAGGATCAGGTCGACCCCTCCGTCGGGGATGGCCTGGAGGTCCTCGAGCTTGGAGTCTATCGCGGTGGGCCAATAGACGATCTCCACGCTGTCCGTCACGTCCAGGAGGCCGGCGCCCAGGTCAAGCAACGAATAGTCGCAGCCGGAACAGGTGGCGCCCAGAGCTATGGCCACCTTCGGCTTTGCGACGACCTTAGGCTTCAATCTGTATCTCCCTCATCCAGTTCAAGGGACCTAGCCGGGCCACCTTCGACGTCATGTCGTTGACGACCTCGGCATAGCGGCTCCCTTCGCTGGCGGATATCCATTCGAGCCTCAGCCTTTCGTCCTCGATCCCCATCTGGGCGACGAACTTCTTCAAGAGGCCGAACCTCCTCAGGGCCTTGTAATTCCCCTTCAGGTAATGGCAGTCCCCGGGATGGCAGCCCGCCAAGAGGACGCCGTCGGCCCCCTCGGAGAACGCCTTCAGCACCAGTTGGGGGTCCATCCTCGCGCTGCAGAGCACCTTAATGGCGAGGACGTTTGGCGAATACTTCGTCCTGCTTACGCCCGCGAGATCCGCCCCCGCGTAGGAGCACCAGCGGCAGAGGAGGGCCACGATCTTGACCTTCGGCTGCTCGCTCAAGCGAGGATCCCCTCCAGCTCCGCAGCGACCTGTTTCGTCTTGTAACCGTCAAGGTCCAGGGCGTTGGCCGGGCAGGCGGCGACGCAGGCGCCGCAACCCTGGCACAGGGCCTCCACGACCTTCGTCAGCCCCGTCTCGGCGACGCGCTCCAGTGCGTTGTAGGGGCAGAGGTTCAGGCATATGCCGCAGCCTGAGCACAGGTCTTCGTTCACCCGGGCCACGTACGGCTCGAGTTCGAAGTATCCCTTCCCCATCATGGCCAGGGCTTCGGCGGCGGCGGCGCCCGCCTGGGCGACGGAGTCGGGGATGTCCTTAGGGCCCTGGCAGGCTCCGGCGATGAACACTCCTGCGGTCGGGGTCGAGACAGGGGCCAGCTTGGGATGCTTCTCCAAGAAGAAGCCGTCGCCTGTCCGAGAACAGGTGAAGGCGTGGGCCAGCTCCTTCGCGTCTTCGCCGGCCTCGAGGCCGATGCTCAGGATCACCATGTCGACTGGATAGCGCATGATCGATGAAAGGATCGTGTCCTCTGCCACGAGGACCAGTTTCCCCTTCTCCTCGGGCTTGGACGGGACGTCGGTGACGTACGCCGGTCTTCCCCTGATCATTATCGTCCCCTCGCCCATTACGCGCTTGTAGAACTCCTCGTAGCCCTTCCCTGCCGCCCTCATGTCGATGAAGAATTCGTAGACGGCGACTCCGGGGATGTGCTCCTTGAGGAGATGGGCGTGCTTGAGGCTCTGCATGCAGCATATCTTAGAGCAGTAGACGTTGTGGTTGACGTTCCTGCTCCCTACGCAGTGGATGATGGCCACGCTTTCGGGCTCCCTGCCATCCTTGAGGACGAGCTTGCCGCCGGTGGGCCCGGAAGAGGAGGTCATCCTCTCGAATTCAAGGGAGGTGATGACGTTGGGGAACTTCCCGTATCCGTATTCAGGGACCCTCTTCGCGTCGAAGGGCTTGAATCCTGTGGCGAGTATGACGGCGCCCACGTCTAGCTCGAGCTCCTCCGGCTTCTGGTCGAAGTCCACGGCACCCGCGGTGCAGAACTTGACGCAGACCTTGCAGATGTTCTTCTGGAAGTAGAGGCAGGACTCCCTGTCTATGACGGCCTTGAGCGGTACGGCCTGAGGGAACGGGATGTAGATGGCCTTCCTCTTGGTCATGCCCAGGTTGAACTCGTCGGGGGCCTTCCCAGGGCACTTGGTGGAGCAGATCGCGCAGCCCGTACACTTTGACGAGTCCACGTACCTGGGCTTCCTGACGACCGAGACCTTGAAGTCGCCAACGTGGCCGGAGATCTCCTTGACTTCGGAGTAGTCGAGCAGCTCGATGTTCTCGTTGCGGACGACCTCCACCATCTTCGGTGTGAGTATGCACTGCGAGCAGTCCAGCGTTGGGAAGGTCTTGTCGAACATTGCCATGTGGCCGCCGATGCTGGGCTCCTTCTCGACCAGGTAGACCTTCTTTCCCGCGTCGGCGCACTTGAGGGCCGCTTCGATGCCGGCTATTCCTCCGCCTACGACCAGGACGGATTGCTTGACAGGGATCCTCCTCTTCTCGAGGGGCTCCTGGAGGCTCACCCTGAAGACGGCGGCCTCGACCAGCTTCTTGGCCTTCTCTGTGGCCTCGACGACTGTCGACGGTCACCCATGAGACGTGCTCTCGGATGCTTGCCATCTGGAACATGTATGGGTTCATCCCCGCCCTCGACACGGCGGTCTGGAACGTGGGCTCGTGCATGGTCGGGGAGCAGGCGGCCACCACCACCCCGTCGAGCTTGAACTGGCGAATGTCGTCCTGAATCAGGTTCTGGCCCGGCTCGCTGCACATGTATTTGTAGTCGCGGGCCACGGCGACGTTGGGGAGCGTAGCGGCGTACTCGGTGACTTTGCCGACGTCGACGACGCCGGCGATGTTGGTGCCGCAGTGGCAGATGTAGACGCCTATTCTCAAGACTTGGTCAACTCCGCACTCCGCAGCACGGGCAGGCTGCTCAGCAGCTCGCTGCCCAGCATGAGCTCCTTCGGAGACGCGCCCATCGAGTAGCCCAGCATCTGCGTGAAGTAGATGACCGGGATCTTGAAGTCCGTGCCGAACTTCTTGTTGACGGCTCCTTGGTAAAGCTCGAGGTTGACCTGGCAGAGCGGGCAGGTCGTTATAATGAGCTGGGCGCCCTTCTGCTGGATCTCCGAAAGCAGCACCTTCACCAACTGCAGGCCCACGTCTGGCCTGTTGTTGACGAGCATGCCGCCGCAGCACTGGTCCTTGGCCCAGAAGTCGATGGCGTCGCCGCCCGACAGCCGGATGAGCTGCTCCAGGGCGTCCCGGGGGATGGGCGCGGGAACGGGGCGGAAGATCATGCAGCCGTAGTACGGCGCCATCTTGATCCCCTTTAAGGGCCTGACGACCTTGCGAGCCATCTCCTCCATGGAGTACTCGTTGAATACGACTTCGAGGAGGTGGCGCACCTTCACCTTCCCGTCGTACATGAGCCCCACCTCCTTCAGGGCGTTGTCCATGAGGAAGGCGAGCTTGCGCGAATCCTTGTAGTACTGCGCCGCCTTGGACAGAGAGGCAAAGCATGCTCCGCAAGCCACGGTGAGCTCGTTGGACTTCTTCTCGGCGATGGCGAGATTGCGGGCGTTGGCCAGGAAGGTCCTCTCCTCAGAGATGGAGAAGTAGGCCGTCGCGCCGCAGCAGTTCCAGTCCTCGATCTCGTCAAGCTTGTAGCCGATGAGGTCACCGAGGGCGATGGCACTACGATAGTATGCCGTGTTGAACCCCTGGAGGGAGCAACCAGGGAAGAACTGGTAGCTGTTCATACGCGGTCCTTCTCCTCCAGCGAGAAGTCGCTAGCTATGAGCCATCCGTTCATCTTCTTCAACTGGTCCATGTTCTTGACCTTCTCGCCCACGAGCTTCACCCGGCCCGCCCGGAAAAGCTTCAGGTAGATGATGGGGTTCAAGGTGGTGAGAAGGCTCAGCTTGTGCACCGCGACGCCGAGTATGAGCTGAACCTCGGCTATGCGGCCGTTCTTTTCGAGCTGCTTCACCATCGTCTTGGCGAAGATGGGGCCCATCGAGTTCTTGTGATAAATCCCCAGCTCGGTGGAGGCCACCTTCAGCGTGTACATGACGTCGGTTATCTTGATGCCGGCGGGACATTGGGCGGTGCAGTTGTAGCAGGATGCGCACAGCCAGATGGTGTCGCTGCGCAGAGCCTCCTCCACCCTTCCTGCCCTCACGAGGTTGATGATCTGCCTCGGAGTGACGTCCATCGCGAAACTCACCGGACAGGAGCCGCCGCAGGTCCCGCACTGCATGCACTCGAAGATGCGCTTCCCCTCAGGCAGGCTCAGTATGCGTTCGTACACGAACGACTGCTTATGTGAGTCCCACCAAGAGAGTCCCGACATAAGTTATAATCTCACTCTTCGAGAATATAAACATAGTCGATTAGAGTATTTATAATATGTTTGCCGGCGGCTGCGTATATACTTGCATATTATTCAATTATGATATCGGACGTGGCGTTTCAGGCGCGACTAGGGCCATGAATACTCGGTCTTACGACGGAATCCTGCTACCCCTTCGAGGCGACTATGAATGGGGGAGAGATCTGTGGTTGCCGGCGCGCTCATGATTAGAGAGGCCCGAGCTAGCCGGACTTGGAAAGCCGACGCACGGTGTCCTTGAGGTAGTGACGGACATCCTCCATGGCCTTGTCCATCAGACGCACCACCTCCGAATGATCGACCCGCTGCTGCATGCCTGCCCCGTAGTTGGTCACGACGCAAATCGTCGCGTACTTGAGAC
Source organism: uncultured Nitrososphaerota archaeon (assembly GCA_963842885.1). Taxonomy (GTDB): domain Archaea; phylum Thermoproteota; class Nitrososphaeria; order Conexivisphaerales; family DTJL01; genus DATKKG01. The sequence goes on along the minus strand of CAWJIE010000008.1, from coordinate 21,810 downwards.
CCAACTCCTTGGCCAGCACGGCCTCGGGATACCCGGTCATGCCGACGACGTCGCCGCCTAGCCTCCTGAACATGGCAATCTCCGCAGGCGTCTCATAGCGGGGGCCTTCGGTGCAGACGTAGACGCCCTTCCTGTGGAGGGGCATCTCCCTGCCAGAGAACGACCTGATCAGGGCCTTCCTCACTTCGGGGGAGTACGTCTCGGTTACGTCCGTGTGAACCACGTGACCGTCGGACCCGTCAAAGAAGGTCGAAGGCCTGGCCTTGGTGAATTCGAGGAGTTGGTCGGGGACAATGTACTCGCCGGGCCTGATGCTTGGCCTCAGGCTGCCGACGGCGTTGGTTGAGACGACCTTCTTCACGCCGGCCTCCTTGAGCGCGTAGATGTTGGCGCGATAGTTGATCATGTGAGGTGGAACGCTGTGTTCGCGGCCGTGGCGCGGCATGAAGATGATTGGGATGTCGAAAATCTCCAGCTCCGATGCCGCCACGACACCGTAGGGCGTCTTGATCTTGATGTCCCTGCTTATCTTGAACGACTTCTCGAGCCCGCTCCCCGCCATCAGGGCTATTTCAGGCACGGTCTGCGATGGAGCGCGCGTTTATTTAAGCTGGGCGACTCGGCGGAGGCTCCACGGGTATGCCCAGTTTCGCCGCTTCTGTCGCAGCATACGAGGAAGTATCCACGAAGTGCTTGACCTTGTAGACGTCGTGAAGACGCCTTATCGTGTCGGGTTTCCAGAAGAAGGGCTTCGCGTAGTCGGGGGGCGCCAGCAGAAGGATGTCGAACGGGACCTTGAATCGCCTGAGCTCGGACTCGGTCTCATCCCTCAGCGAAGACGGCCGCTCGGAGACCAGGACGACGTAAGCCCCTCCCTTCTTGTCCGCGAGCGCCATCTGGATTCCGGCTGGGAGTGGTCTGTCCAGAGGAAGGCGCGATGGCTCGAAGCAGAAGGAGTTGAACCTGTCCCTCAGTGGTCCCTTCAGGTCGTCAGGGTTGAAGCCCAGGGACAACCCCAGCTCTGTCAGGGCGGACTCGACTCTCTTCCGGTCGTCCACGACCACGCCGTCTAGGCCAAACACCGCCACCGTGGAGCCCTTCGCCATCCCTTCGAGGAGGAATGGAGAGCAGATGCCGTAGTATTCGCAGAAGTCGCACTCCCAGAACCTGTTTTCCATGACCGCCTCCTTGAACGGAGGCTTCCCCGACTTCAGATGTTCGTGCAGGATGATGGCCCGTTCCCCGATCTTATGTAGTGAAAGGGGGTCTCTCTCAACGCGGAACGCCCGCGTCTCGCCCGTCCTCTTGTCCAGGTAGAGAAGGAAACCCTTGGCGAGAGACATCGAGTGGAGGTAGGTCTGGAGCTGGAGGAGGTGGGTTTCGTGGGGAGTTTCAGGGATCCTACTGGTGGACTTCACCTCGACGACGACCTTGGCGCCGTCGAGCTCCACGAGGAGGATGTCCACCCTTCCCGTCAGACGGACCTCTTCGCTTATCCTCAGCTCGACGGGGTATTCCTCGGCGTCGACCTTCACGATGCCGCTCTTTCGAAGCGCTTCCGCGACGGCGACGTGGACCCCCTTTCCCGTGGCGAAGACGGCCAGCTTCTCAGGGTCCGGCTTCTCCTCGACCGTGTAGAGGTAGTACTGCTTGCGAAGGCAGCTCCCTATCGAGCTCGGATAGTAGGCGCCGTCAGGGCGCACATGATGCTCGGACTCCTCCTTCCACAGGGAGACCAGGCCGTCCCTGAGGGCGGCGACCAGCTTCTGTTCTTCGGCGCTTCCGCTTTCGGACAACCTCATATCGAAGACACCTCCGCGCATTTAATCGTTTGGAAGGCCGGTCTCAGACGTCGGTCTCGCCTCCCTTGGAGCGGCTCCGCGAAGCGCCTGTCCTCCACCCTGTCTCGGCAGCTGGCGAGTACGGACGTGAGCGAGTCCACCTCCTGACGCCTTGCCCTAACGGATGAGTCCTTGGCGATGCTCAGCCGATAGACGTTGTTGATCCCCAGCCTCGGATGGACCGGATAGAAACCCGACCGGCCGCGTAGGATGAGCCCGTCCCTGTCCAGGGAGCCCCGCAGCTCCCCCACCTCCTGCTCAGAGGCGCCCACTTCGAAGGTCAACTCCTCTCTCATGGTCTCCCCGCTTTTGGAGAGAAGAAAGGCATACGCCTTGAGGACGTGCGGGCCCCAGCAGAGAAGCCCAGCAAGCTCCTCAGCTAGGCTGTCGAATTGCGACGTGTTCAAGTCCAAAGGACCGACCAGCGTACACTATATCAAGACCCTAGAAGTGGTCCAGAGAGATTCGAAGTAGCTCTTGCCGAACATCGCAAGGCCAGGATGGTCTGCCCAGATGGCCATGTGGGGCATCCCTTCCCCGCTTCTGCCGAGGAGGAGCACCACCTGTTTCGCGTCGCAGATCAGGCCCCCACCGAACATGCCGTCCTTGACGCGGATCTCCGCCCTGGGGAGGGAGGTCCTGATCTCCCTGGCCGTCTCCTCGTCGGAGAGGAGCACCGAGACCGAGATTCCCCTGTTCAGGAGGGTGTTGATTATGGAGACCGCCCCGTTGGAGAAGGTCTTCAGCTCGCCGGGGAGGGCTATCATCAGCTCCTGGCGACAGGAGTCCATGGCCTCCATGAGCTTGCCGAAGATGTTCACATCTCCCTTGACTATCCACACCTCGGGCCTCTCCTTGATGTCTCTCTTCTCGTAAATCGGGACCAGCTCGTCGGCTATCAGCTTCTCGTAGCCTTCGTAGACGCTCTCCTGCTGCATCTTGTATGCCTCCAGCGCCACGTTGGGCGGCTTGGGGTAGTACCTGCTCGGCCTGCTCAGGTCGCTTTCGACCCACCCCTTCGCCTCCAGCCTGCCCAGGACGTCGTAGACCTTAGAGTAGGGGACGGTGGACTGCTTGCTCACTTCGGCGGCCGTCTGCGCCCCGAATTCCAGAAGCGACACGTACGCCTTGACCTCGTAGTCGGTAAGCCCCAGCTCCTGAAGCGCGATAAGGGTCTTCTGGCTCAGCTCCACGGTCATATCACCCTCTCGGAGGTGAAAATAACCTTTCCTACCATTTATCGCCGCCGGCCATAGATAGGACCGGTCAGACGGCCGCCGAATGACCCCGTTCCAGGCTTGGGCCTGAATTAGCCAAATAGAAAGGAGGAAGAGAGGCGCTCAGCAGGGCGCGCCGCAGGAACCGCAGAACTTCGAGCCGGCCTTCAGAGGCTTCCCGCACGTCGTGCAGAATGCCCCGTCAGCGGGCCCTGTCGCAGCTGGCGGCGGCGCGGACGGAGGCTGGGCTGGCGACGCGGTCTTAGTGAAGTCGTAGCCGCAGTTGGGGCAGAACTTGCTGTTAGCAGGGACCTGGCTCCTGCAGTTGGGGCACACGACCAGGGCCATGCCGCCCACTCCACCCTGCGCTCCGAACATCTGCGGGAGGATCACGGCTCCGGCTCCGATGGCGGCTCCGCCTCCGGAGCTCTTGCCCAGGTCTTCGGCCACCTTGCTCACTGTCTGCATCCTCAGGGTCTCTGCGGCAGTGACGCCCTGCTTGATGTAGTATATCCTGTCCCTCCACTCCGGCGGAGTGTCGATGGCTTCGAACCTCAGGTCGATGAGCTCCAGCCCCGCGCGCTTGAAGGTGTCCCCGATGGAGGTCTTGACCTTGAAGCTGGTGTCGTCCAGCTGGCGTGTAGACGGTCGCCAGATCATAGTGGCTCAGGTCGCCGATTATCTTCTCGTTGACGAAGCCGCGCAGGTACTCGCTCACCTGTTCCGTCGTGTAGGCCGACTGGCCTCCGACTATCTCGTTCACGAACAGGTTGGGGTCGGCCACCCTAAGGTAGTACCTTCCTCGAGTCTGCAGGGGCGCCAGCTCGGAGGACTGCGCCTGAAGCCCGAAGAGCCCCTGGAACTGCTTCAGCCCGACGTAGATGACCGTCGCCTTGAAGGGGGTCTGGTTGAACCCCGAGATCTTCGTGAGTATGCTTCGTCAGGAGGGGGAGGTTCTGGGTCGTAAGCGTGTGCCTGCCTGCGTTGAAGACGTCGTACGCCTTTCCGTCCCTCAGGAAGACCGCCGCTTCGAACTCCTTTACCACCAGCTGGGCACCCCAGGTGATGTCCTCGATGGGGTACCTCCAGACGATGTCGTTCTCACCCGGAGTCGGCCATTCGATTACCTGTGGCATACTTCAAACACCTCTACGGGTTCTTGAGGAGGGCCTCTCTGTCCTCCAGTATCCCTTCGATCTTCTGGATGCCTCCCAAGACCGCGGCGGAGCCAGCCCTGAACCCTTCGACGGTGGGGGATGGGACGTCCACTGCCTTGCAGGCGGTCAGAAGGTCCTGCGCCGCCTGAACCAGGTTGCCGTCCAGCTCGACCATCTTGTCGAGCCTCGGCTTCGAGCACCTTCACCGCATCGAAGATTCCCGCGTACCCTGCTACGGCCCTGGCCGTCCTCTCACGGACGGTGTCAAGGCGGGCCATTATCGAATCCGCGGAGTCCCTGTCGGGGGCCGGCAAGACCAGAAATGCGAGGGGACGGCGATACTCGTCCAGGGCCTTCGCCATGAAACCTGACGCGGTGGCCCTGACCAGCCTGTCGGTCTCCCTCCGGACCTCCTTCTCCTTGTACCCCCGATAGCCGGGTATGTAGGAGGCCACTTTCTGGAAGAGACCCATCTGGTCCTTAACCTGCTGAACCTCGTCACTCATCTCTACTTGCCTCCATAGGCTTCGCCATAGAGGACAAAGAGCCCGATTAAAACCATTGCTGCGCCAACGACGTAGATTATCAGGGATTTCCCGTATGTCGGGTAAGCTAGGACGGTCACGCCCACCAGCGCCAGAACGGAGCCCCAGACCAACCTAAACCTCTTCGACGAGACGTCGGCGTTCAGCATTAGCCCATGCCCCGCGTAGATGGCGCCGTCCACCAACAGGACAATCCCGACCACCTCTGCGATGTCCACATAGCCCAGCGCCAGCGCGAACAGCAGGAAGCCAGCAAGGAAAAGCGTGATGGCCCCCAACAACACTCTGAATTCCAAAGCTATCTACTCCTCCAGCCTTTCTCCACCCCGAGTGGGTTGGAGGCTCCTATAAGCGTATGCCAGCCCCGCCCCCGCAAGGCCGAGGGGGAACGGGACCAAGTAGGACAGCGGCGCCCCCTGCAGGTAAAGGAGCGAGGCGACGATCCCACCGACCAGGATGTGAAGCAGGGCGATGCCCATGAAGCTGGCCCTCTCCCTGATGTCCGGAGGGTATGTCGCGAATATGACGCGCTCCGTAGAGGCGTCGACGAAGGCCTTGTACCCCTTTCCCTTGAAGCTGTATCCGAAGGTCCATATCGGGACGTAGATGTAGTAGGACTCGATCAGGTTGAGGGCGTCCTTCCTCGCGTCCACCCTCTCCACCTCCCGGTCAATCAGGAATGAGAACTGCTGCTTGGCGGCGTCGTTCGCCATCTGCTCGGCCGCCTGCTTTTCCAGCACACCGCCGTGCAGAATCCCGCCGGCCTCAGTGACCAGGCCCGCGCTGAAGTAGTTCCTGGCCCGGCCGGGGATCTCGTAGCTCTTCAGTTCCTGAGGGAAGTCCTTGGCCGCGGGGAAGAGCAGCTCGAAGCGCCTGTCGAACGTCCCCTGCTCGGGTCTGAGGAAGGTCCGCATCTGGCGGTAGGCGCCGCCGTCCGGCCAAGAGTACTCCGCGTCCTGCCCGAGGCCCGTGAAGGTCGTCGTCCCCTCCAGAGAGATGACCCAGAAGGGGTAGAAGTCGAGGATGGCGGAGTCCATGTGGAGCTGAAGGGGGGTGCTTTCGTCGTACCCTCCCTGCTTCTTGGCCCACAGCATGAAGGTCTCGAAGCAGCTGCTGCTGTTGTAGTAGGCTGGCATCACGTACCTCTCCTCCCCCTCCATGGTGAGGAAGTCGGTGTTGCAGTACGGGCAGTGGACGGCCTTCTCCCCTTCTGCGACGTCGGTCTGCTTGCCGCAGACGGGACAGGCATAGGAGGTCGTCATGGCTGCTTCCCTCCGACCTCGCGTTGCGACCGAGTCGCCATGAGAGTAGTGTAGGCGGCCAGCCCTATGGCGACGGCGCCCAGCAGCAGCGACAGGACCGTTGCGTCCTGGGCTGACTGCAAGGCCACGGCGTATGAAGCGCCGGCGAGGGCCGCGGAGGCACCGTAACCCGCGATGAGGAAGCCTGCCCTCTGGGCTTCGGTAAGGGGCACCTCGGCCTCAAGCACGCTGCCCCTCGCGGCATCAAACAGCATCCTGAACGTCCTCCCTTTGTCCTGGAACCGGACGGAGTAGAGAGGGTAGAAGACGAGCTGGCTGGAAAGGACGGAGACGTCGGTATAGCATTCGAAGACTTTGGTGCACATCGCCTGCACTTGGGCCCTGTGAATGTCCGAGACCTTGGTCTCGGCCCAGTCTTTCGCCTCGTCCAGTCCAATGCTGGAGGAGAGGAACTCGCAAGTCTTGGCCAGGGACTTCAGCTGGTCCTGGGTGAGCTGTACTGGAGAGGATCCCTGCACGGCCGCTTCGGCCTTCTCCAGGGCGAACATCCTCTCATGGCGTCTGGCGAACAGGGGTAGGAGGAGGTCGTCGTCGATGACGCCCTTCACCGGCCTGTAGACGGCATAGGCCTCCGTGTGCTGGTCCTTGCCTGAGCCGACGGTTCTGCTCCTGGTCTCGCTACGGTACCCGTTGTACCTCGTGTGGTTGTGGGTCCTAACGAGCCAGAAGGGGGCCATAATCAGCTTCTGCTCAGAGATGGTGAAGTCGCCGCCGGTCCTCTTCTTCAGGAAGGACTCCACAGAGGCCTTGACCAGGCTGACGTCCTGCGGCAGCACACCGCCGATGGCGATCTGCTCATTGGTGACGAAGCCGCTCCACCCGCAGTACCTGCAGACGTAGACGATCGTGTCGGGAGACAAATCCAGGGAGGCGCCGCAGTTGGGGCACTTCACTGCAAGGCCGGAGACGACCGCCGATGACATGCCCTCAGAACGCACCGAAACCCATCAGGCCCGGCGTTCTTTATCCTTTCTTTGAAGTCTCGCCTAGGCGTCTGAGCTGAACGGAGAGAATATCTTATCTAGGCCAACAATGTAGCTGGAGCCCATGCCGACCAGACGGAGCAGGACCTATTCGTACCTCTTCGACGCGGTGGTCGTCTTCGCTGTGATCGTGCTCCTGGCCAACTTCGGCAACTACTTCTCCGTCGTCTTCCCGGTTCAGGGTATCAGCATGCAGCCGACTATCGTCGATGGCGACCTGGCCGTCGTGCAGCCTGTGAACATCTCCACCGTCCATGTCGGAGACATCGTCGTCTACAGGGATGGCCCCATCGACGTCATTCACAGGGTGGTGAAGATCGAGGGAACCGGGTCCAACATAGTCCTCACCGTAAAGGGTGACAACAACGGCTATCCAGACCCGGCCGCCGTGACAAGCAGCCTCCTGGTCGGAAGGGTGGAGATGGTGGTGCTCTATCTGGGCACCTTCGTTACTCAACCGTTCAACTACATCCTCGCGGCGCTGCTCATCTCACTGCTGGCGGTGGACTACATCGAATCCGGGCGTCCAGGGGCCAAGCCCGCGGATTCCGCGTCGGCTCCTCCCTCGCCGTCCGCTTGAGTTTCCTCCAACTGAAGGTGTCGATACAGTAGGTTCCCCCCAAGACAAGGCATCGACTCAACTCCTAGGCTGCGGTGGGGCCCTTTCGAGGTTGATGCACATGCGACCGAAGAAGGAGAGAAGGGAATCGAAGCCAGGGCTGAGGCGCAAGGGCGAAACGGATGGAGGCCCTGACGTCTGCCCGGTACGCTCTCCTGTATCTACTTCTTCGCTTCTTCCGTGACCATTTCAGCCCACTGATGGCCGCAGTGCTTGCATCGATACGTGTACGAGAACTCCGTGACGTCGATCGTGACCGGATACTCTTCCTGGACCACTAATGGGATTCCGCCGTACATCCCCACGTTACCTCCGTATATCCCTCCGCTACCTATTCCAGAAATTGGCCGTGCCTGCTTCTCCACATACGTTTCCTCTCTGGTCTCCTCAGGCTTCTTGCTGACGAGCCTGATCTCAAAACGCCTTCCGCAGGCGGGGCAGTGTCGAAAGAGCGTCTTTATCTCGGCCACGAGCGGTTGTCCTGTTCCCCGATACTTAAGGCTTCATTCCACATGAAGACGATGGTTCCTTTGCACCTTTGAAGGAGCCCTTCCGAAGGGCGAGAATCCGAAGTGAAAGAGGAGTGAGAGTGGCTGACTCACACAGAACCCAAACAATTCGAAACTGCCTCGAGGCCTTGGCCGCCACCTAGGTCGGGTCGCCCATTTTCGATGCGTTTCTCTTGACGACTATCTCCTTCTTCTTCCATACTCCCTCGACTTGGCCAGTCTCCAGCTTCGTATTCCTTCTTTAGCCTCTGAAGTCTCTTTTCCTTTCCGCTTCCATAGACCGCATCAAGTTCATACGGCAGGCCTCCCTTCTCGTAGAAGTTCAAGATGTCTTCCCCCTCTTCAGGTCCGATGCGCTCAACCGGTCCGTTTACTTGGGGAAGGGGGATTTTCAGCTCGGGTGTGGCTTGGGGTGTAGAGGGTGTAGTCTTGGGTGTAGATGGCGTAGAGCCTTGGGGTGCATCGGCATTACGGCGTTCTGACTCTTGCCTTACGGCGTTTTGGGAGGCCGTAATGCCTTGCCTTACGGCGTTTTCGGACGGATTAATCCCTTCTGCGGGGGTGTCGCTTTCCTTGTCGTCCTCTAACGGTGGTGTTATGTTGGACAATAGCCACCGTGCATAGCCACTTGAAGCGGTGATACAAAGCCTTTGGAGCTCTAATGCCTTACGGCGTTTCTACACTCTGGCCTTACGGCGTCATTACACCCTTTTACACCCTAAGAACCCCATCATGTAGGCTCTGGACAGCCTATTGGAGAGCTCAAAACAGTCTAGTGACGAGCTAAGGAAATCACCTGTCCGTCGTCTGGAGGGCGACAAATCCGCCGAAAAAGGGTGTAAAAGGCAGTAGGGAGGGTGTAGTCCAAGTCCAGGCGATGATCCTCCAGAAGCGCTTCTGGACCGCCCAGCAGGTAGCCACTCAGAAGGGGATTGATGATGTCAAGCCCATGTTCTTCGAGGGTGCAGAGATAGCGGGGAAGAATCCGAGGGTCTTGATTACGGACGGTGCGCCCAACTACATCGACGGAGCAAGGGCTTTCTCAACTCCGCATCAGAGAGTTACCCACATTCGGGAAATCAGGCTGACGGGAAAGGTTCACAACAACAAGATGGAACGGATGAATGGGGAGATTAGAGACAGGGAGAAGGTCATGAGAGGTTTGAAGAACGAAGATACCGCAATCCTGACAGGGATGCAGGTCTTCCACAACTTCATTCGCCCTCACATGGCGTTGGACGGGAAGACCCCAGCCGAGGCAGCAGGGATTAAGGCCGAGGCAGAGAATGAGTGGCTGACATTGATACAGAATGCGAGTGTGGAGAGAATTGAGTGAGTCCAAGTCTCGAGTGGCTCTCGACTTATTCGAACTGAGGCGCAAAGGGCTGTTTGGAGAATACATGCTGGCCAGCTGGGGCTATGTTGAAGGTTTGGTTGACCTGTTCGTCTGGGATATCTTTCGTCTTCCTGCCGCCGACCCAATTTCAGACTTGTTCTTCGATTTGTTGTCTCAAGTGCGTTTCGATTGGAAGATTGTCACGCTCAAACATCTCAAAGTAATAACCAACGTCGAGTATAGAACGATTCGCCCTCTTCAACTGAAGAGAAACAAGTTATTTCACTTTTCTGGTGAGGAATTCACCACCTTGTTTGCTGACGAAAAGAAACGGGAAGATGGGATGAAAGCCGCAGATGAGGCAATCAAGGTATGCTCTATGGTCTTGGGAAGAAAACACCCAGAGTTGTTGAAGGAACCCCAGTCTGCTCAGCGGCCGAGAATTGACAAGGGAAGAGCGTGACCTCAGATTTGAAAGAATCCAGCCATCAACCGAAATGCAACAGAGGGATGGACTTGAGCCAAACAACCGACAACGCACCAGCACCTGCTGATACAATACATATATAGCAGCGAAACCCGAGAGGTTTAGTGGCTTTGATAACCCATCCTAAGTCTATGTTAGGGAGAAACTTGGCATGATGGGTCATGATTTGGTCCCCGTCAGTTGGCAGACTGAACCAAGTGTGAAGCCTCATCTTGAGAATGGTATCGAAACATCTTTCTTCTTCTCCTCCGCTCAGTCTCTCGCATTCAGTTGGGTTACCAATACTCTGGATTCCCGAACTCAGGGGCAGTACGTCATCGTTAGCGTTACGACGTCGGTGTATTTCTTCGCGCAAAACAGTATTGCATGCTACTCCTTTGGTGCTTTTACGAATACATCTGTTCAAGCACTCGTACTGTCAGAATGGATGACGGCGCCCCGATTAGACAACGTCGCTGGGAGCCCTAATGTTTGGAACTACCTTGCCGAACATAGGAACAAATTGGTCGTGTTGGAGGCGTATCGGAACATTGCAAGCAGGCTTGAGCAACTTGAGGTCAACTACCTTTCCCAAATAGAATTGCTCTCAGATATCGACGACCCAGAACTGAAGCAGTTAGCTATTGACATTAGGATTAGAGACAAGTCTGACGAGCAAATCATGAAGCTGTGGGATCAGCTCGAAGAGACAATGAATCAGAATGGTCCTCGGCGAAACGGAATACGCCTTTTGGTAGGGCCAGGTTGAAATGATGAATGCGGATGATTTCTTGGTAGTAGCCAAGAACTTGGCTTCAAATGCTCCGTACAACGAGGCGGAAGGTAGAACCGCTATTAGTAGAGCCTATTATGCAGTCTTCCTTCCCATTCGAGATCGAATGAAACGGAACCATCCGAACGAACTCCTCTGGGCGGAGACGCCTGGGAAGGGGATACACTTCCAAATACAAAAAGCATTAGACATTATTGGGCTCACCTTTCTTTCCGATAAGCTCGCTAAGTTATGTGAAGAGAGAGTAGGAGCGGATTACAAGCTATACCTTTCGATTGACCATAGGGCCGTAGGATTCGATATTGGGCTTGCCGAAGACATCAAGAGGTTGATACCAAATGTCTGACAGGACTGAGAGGCTTGTTCAAGGAGTGCGCTTGAACTTTGAGATAATCCGAGAAGGATGGAATACCTACACTTTTAAGGACCAAAAAGACGTGGAATTGAGAGCCCGAGTTGTGCTGTTAAAGGCAATCAGAACTGATGAATTTGCTCCAAGTGGAGAGCCCATTTATGCTACCGCTACGCATAATGCGATTGCTTCTTATGCCCCGCCCGAACTGAGAGGAAAACCCACCGAGCCTCTACCTTCTGACGACAAGATTGCGGCTTTGGCGACTAAAGAACTGGACATAGCTACGGCTAATGAGGTTTGGAACGAATACAAGCTGAACGACGGAACATTCCTGAAGTTGAAGCTTGTCATATCATCAGTCAGGCAGACGAGTGTCTACGGCCCTGACGGCGACCCCATATACTCTGTGCAATCCAGTATTGCGCTCGGTGCGTCCGTTCCGCCTGACCTTAGGAAGAACGCGCCTCCTCGCTGATGCCACAACCAAATCGCAAATCGCCAAGAGAACCCACAGAAACACTCATGCCAACCGTCATGGCCTCGCTGCTTCACGCAGGAATGGACTCGGCAGAACCAATCGAGGTTCTTACTGAGACAGACTTGCATTCTGAATCAGCGTCAGCCACTTGTTCTCTCCCTTCACGACAATCCCCGCAGCCTCGGCAGGGGTTCTCCCATTCAGAGCTTCGTGTGGCTTGATGTAGTTGTGAAATAGCTGGACTCCTGCGAGGATTTGAGTATCTTCGACCTTCAAACCTCGCATTACCTTCTCCCTGTCTCTTATCTCCCCGTTCATTCTCTCCATCTTGTTGTTGTGTATCTGACCGGTAAGGCGAATCTCCCTTATGTGGTTTATCGGGTGTCCGTTCTTGCAAAATGCTCTCGCACCGTCTATATAGTTAGGCGCTCCATCAGTTATGAGCGTCTTCGGGTTCTTGCCAGCTATAACCGCGCCTTCGTAGAACATGGGCTTGACATCGGAGATTCCCTTCGTCGAGGCTACCTGTTGGGCGATCCAGTAGCGAGTCTCATCGTCCATCAGCGCGAAGACATATTCCATCTTCCCGCTGAACTTGACGAATATCTCGTCAGCCCTCCAAGCGTCGGAGACCTTGGGCTGCAGCTTCTGGACGTAGCCATCCATCAAGGAGACATATTTCGTTATCCATCGCTCGACGGTCTTGTAAGAGACATCCGAACCCAAGAGCCTCAATGAGTCAGCCGTCTTCCTCAGTGACGCACCGCTGAAGTAGAGTTGCATGGCCGAGGTAATCGCCTGCGGGTTGTGCTTCATCTTTTCGAAGCCTATGTTGAGGCTGAAAGTCCTGTGGCAGTCGAGGCAGGCGAACCTCTGAATGTCTCCGTTGGCGTTGTGCCTTACCCCCGACTTCTTCAACTTCTGAGAACCGCAAAAGAGACAAGATTCGACGGAGACAGGCTCGACGACCCTTTCGCTCTGAACCTCCTTCCTGAACTCGAAAGAGAACTTGACCGCGTAGATATGCTTGCACGTTATCGCCCTGAACCTGTAGTCAGGGCAATTGCACTCCCAACCTGCTTCTGTTCCTGTCACTTCGTAGATTGCGCTTGAAGTCTGAGAGCGAACCTTGTATGTCGTCTCGTCAAGCCTCTTGACCTGTCCGAATGTCTCCGCAATCATCCGACCCCTTTCGGCGCGGTTGTCCATCATACTACTGCACTACCAGTAGTATGGTGCTATGGTTATTTAAACGTTTACCACCACTCTTATAAGGAGGGCAGTGGTATAGTGGTCTGATGGTATAATGCCCGAAGTCAAGAGGGAAGCTACCTCAATCAAGGTTGACCCAGCACTCTGGAAGGAAGCGAAGATAACTGCCATAAGGAATGACATGGAGCTTTCAGAGTTAGTCGAGAAGGCTATTGTCGACTACATAAAGAAGCAGGAAGGGAAGAAGTAGGTTTTGTCGCGCAAGGAGCCTGTGTGGTTGACGGAGCGCATCAAGTTCCTTCAAGATATAAAGACTACATCTAAACAAATCGTCGATTCCAACAAGCATCTGGAGATGCTCAGCGATGATCATTTCGCCAAAGAGGTATTTCGGGACTTGCTCAACGCACTTGTAGATACATTCGATTTCTATGAGAAAGGGCTTCAGAACACGCCCAGACCAGAAGACATGAAGCTCTTTGATGAAGAGGTTGCTGCTGCGATGGGTCACTTCACGACAATCATGATGATGGAATCTTTGTATTATCAGGTGCTGAAGTTGAGGAGTGAGCTTACCGCAACTATCAACGCCGTCATGCAGTCCAATGAGCAGAAACTTGGAGAATTATCCGAAGAGCTTGGCAAGAGACCAGTTCTCTCGAATGAAGAGAAACAGGCATTAGACACTTTCAAAAACATCATTGATGAGGCCAAGAGGAAGCAAAAGGAGATTCCATCCGCCTATGACTGAATATCAGCTCAAGCTGCTGGCTCTGCAGGAGTATACGAAGGCACTGGAATACAAGAAGGCGTACGAAGACATACTCGAAGCCTTCAGAGGACTGATAGAGCAAGCCTACAGCTATTACAGAGAGAACGGAATGGATGTGCCGGATGAAGGGAAGTTGTTGAGGATTGTCGAAAAAGCCGACGAATTGATTCAGATGCGAGTGACAGCAACCGACTTGTCACACGAAGATGACTTTGAAGGTAGCAACCGCAGACGTCACAGAACCCCGACATCGAAAGTTTATATGCAGGCTTTATAAAGCGATTATCGATTTATATGCCGAAAACCACTCCTCTTATATCGATTGAGAACGTAGTGGCTTCAGCAAGCGTAAACCAGAAGATCGATCTCAACGAAATCACGAGGCTCTTTCCAGATGTGGAGTATCACCCGGAGCAGTTCCCGGGCCTGGTCTTCCGCCTCAAGGCACCGAAGACCGCCACGCTGATCTTCAACTCCGGCAAGATGGTGTGCACAGGAGCAAAGAGCGAAGAGCAATCCCGCAAGGCCGTGGTGATGGTTGTCCAGAAGCTCCGGAGATCGGGAATCAAGGTGGAGAACGAGGCCGAAGTGGAGATCCAGAACATCGTCGCTTCGGCGAGTCTGGGAGGCCGCGTCAAGCTGGAGGAGGCGGCGCTCACCCTTCCGCGCAGCATGTACGAGCCCGAGCAGTTCCCCGGCCTGATACATCGGATGCTGGAGCCCAAGACGGTGATCCTCCTCTTCGCCAGCGGAAAGCTGGTCTGCACAGGAGCAAAGAAGGAAGAGGAAGTCTACAAGGCAGTGAACAACCTTCACACTCTCCTCGAAGCCGAAGAGCTCATGATCTACTAGGCGTACTGGTCCAGAGCTGCCGACGCTGACTCCTTTTTTGAAATGACCTTCCCAGACCTGCTTATGATGTATTCAGCGGACCTGTTCCGGGCCTTCAGCCAGACGACGAATCGATCGTGCTGGGCGAGGGACCTGAGTGTGACGAAGGCCCCGAAGTCCGCCGCGGCGACTCCCTCAGCGGCCGCCACGGTGATCCTCACGACCCTGCCCGCGCGGTGGTACCTCAGAAGCCTGGCGATCTCCAAATACGTGCGGGAATCCTGGGGCACGTCTCCGCTGAGCAACGCTAGGACAAGGCCGCCAGAGCCGGTGAGGCCTGCGCCAGTGAGGCCTTCGAAGACCCTCTCGGCCATCAAGCCCTCCCTCAGCTTCAGGTAGACCTTGGGAGGGCCACGGGCGAACATGTCGATGATTGTTGCGGCATGAGTTCTAAAAAAGGGTTGGGTTCGAAGACACGTAATTCATATTGTCGCCCATATAAGCTATACACAAAGCCGATCGTCTATTGATGACCCGCTATCTCTGGACGAGCTTGGGAACAGTTGCCTGGTCGACCATCACTTAATCATCTTTATGTTATTGGGAACAATAGAATAACTGAACGGGGGCTGAATGCTGGCCCACTGCCGTTAGTGGTTTTTAAGTTTGCCCAACCTGTAGGTTAGACAAACACTATTAGTCGGTTATTGAAGGGCTTGAAGTGTCTCCTTAGGGAAACCAGGTCTTGTTGAAGCACCAGCCGGTGGTGGTCTTGGGGCTACGAGAAGACGGAGACATATCCGAAGAGCCAATAACCTAGCGTGCCTTACCAATTCGCTTGGACATGATTCCCCTCGACCATTCGGATAGGAACGGCCGAATCTCGGCGGCGATTTGCAACTTTGTCGTACCTGGTCTGGGCTATCTGTATCTCCGAAGGCGGACTCGCTTCGGTTGGATGTTGGTCATAGGAGGAATCATCGGCCTGTCCGTGGATGTGTTTCTTACTTCCTCTATGGAACCTGCATTTGCACTGAGCCAGATTTCAGCTCTTGTGATAAGGACGGCCTTCGCTTACGATGCGTTCGTCGTAGGCACTCCCTCGACTTAGGTCGCTCGACAAATCACAACGTGGGTTTGAGTCCCGTAAGGCTTGGCCCTCTTCTCTGGAGTTTAAGTTTCGCCAACCTGTAGCCTAGGCAAACAGAACTAGTCGCTCATTTGAGGTCTTGAAGTGGCTCCTTAGACAAACCTAGTCTTGTTATGCGTAGGCTTGGACCTGCGAAAAATGGGCTAGCTGAAAGAGAAGCCTTTTGTAGATTGCAATAGCTGAATCTGGCACCTGAGGAGGCACCAGTGGGATTTGTCGGAGAGAATCACGATTCGTCGAGCGACCTTAGAGGATACCCCGGCTATCGAGTCGGGCATAATCGATTGGTTGCATTGGAAGACCCCTCGAGAAGCGTCAATTAAGAGAGCGGTGGAGAACGGAGAGCTCCTTGTAGCCACCAACGGGGAGAACGCTGTCCTAGGGTTCATCCATGCCGTGATGTGTGAGGACATCATCGATGGCGGTCCAGTCTCTTTCATTACGAGCTTCTACGTCGACCCGGAATTCCGCAACAAAGGCGTTGGCTCAAGGCTGCTGAAAAGAGCAATAGCCTACTCAATCAAGAAAGGGGCTATCGGGTTCAAAACCTCCACAGCTAGCCCTGATGCTCGGAGACTCTATGAAGCTCATCATTTCAAGCAGTTCATGGGCGACTGGACCATGGGCGAAGTCTTCCTAGAGCTGGACATGAAGGCGTACACACGACCCCGACCTTAGGCCGATTGCATAATGTGGGCTTGGACCTGCGGAAATGGGCTTGATTCAGTTTTGAGTCTGCCCAACTTGTTTGTTAGACAAAAATGAATTGGCCTTTTCCGGCTAGGCTAATCTCATGGGAGCGGCTACTCCCCGTTCTCATCGCGCAAGACTCTGGAGACTCGATCCCTGAAACGCCGGAGTCCTCTGAGCCAGTTGCTACAAAGCGGTGACAGTCGCAGAGTAGGAGGCCATACTTCCGTCTCCGAAGGTGACCGTGATTTGGACGGGGTAACTCTGGCCTGAGACCACGGTCTCCTGCATCACGTACAGAAGCTCCATTGACTGATTAGGAGAAATCGGATTGCTGCTGGAGACTGGTGTGCCGCGTGGAGACGCCAAAGATTGATTCACACTAACGGAGACAGACGAAATGGGGAGGCCGTTGTGGTTGGTGAGATTGAAAGAGACTGCTCCGAAAGGAACGAGACCATGGGAAATCTGCAAGCCACTGACGGAGAACTTCTGACCGCCGCCAAATATGCCACCGAAGTACAACAGAGCACCTACTGCGACCACAATCAGGCCCGCCGCTATAACCGCCACCGTCGTTCTCTTAGGGGCCAACGTCTGTCTCATATCATCCAATGATGAGTATATAGATGCTTATCCGACGACAGTTACCACCAAGACGGCCCCGACCGGCCATCTCAGATTCTGGCTCGGACCTGCGAATGGGCTGACTTGGTTCATCTTTAAGTTATTGAAAACAATAGGTTAGACCAATGGAGACCCTTTTCATGTTTAGTCTTCGAGGTCGCCTGGAGCTGGAGAAAGCCAGGGTGTCAATGCAGATACTGGGCGAAGTCGGAACAGTTCCAAGCGAACAAGAAGCCTGTCTTGTCGTAAGGAAGACAGATTCCAGCTGAAGGACAATTCTCCCCATACTGCGCTTCGTATCGGACTTCGCCAAACCCCAACAGCACGCCGCTAGGAGAGACGACTCTGGTGACTCTGAACGTTCCAGCAACTGTACAGCCATGCCCGCTTCCGCCTAGGCAGCCATTCACCATAGGTAATGCAACTATCGGTGCCAAGAAGAAAACCAGGGCCAGTGCTGCAGCTAAGCACGCGATGATTGCTGCGTTCCTCTTTCGCACCAGTCTCCCTCCACACAGTCCAATGGGTTTTCACGTTCTTATATGAAGCGACTCTGACCAACTGTGAACCTTGGGCGTAGGCTTGGACCTGCGCGAGTCCGCACTATTGGGGATTCGGCCTCACTTGGGTACTCAAAGCCACCAGAAATCGGATTCCCTTCAACTGGTTGTTGGGTGGATGGCGGTTGTGTCATCGACTCGGCTTGACGGTTGGCAACTGTGGCTCAAGAAGAGCTTTCCCCGACATTGGAGTCAATTCGTGAGGTGTAAGCATTTTTGGCAGGTTCACTTATCCGACGGAGATTTGGGAGAGCCTGCATTAGGCAGGTTTAAGGGATACCATCAAGCCTTTCTTACATATGGGCGAAGCTGATTTCATCCAGGCAATCGCAGCGAGTCCCCATCCTTCCCCCATCATACAATTCAACATCGAGATTCATTATCCTCAGTCTTTACGGTCATCGCAGCATGCTCAACCACAGCTGGTGACCAGTTCATTCGGGATAACGGAAACGGCAGCGCCTCTTCCTCCCTTCATTCTGGGAATTTCGCACCTTCAGACACCAGTATTGCTCTATTCTAATGCGACAGCTCATGGCGCCATCTACCTAGAGATCTCCCCATCCACTCTCAATCGGCTGGAAGAGCTGAGGTCGAAACAGACTGATAGTCGTCATATGTACCTTAGATCGGCCCTGACGCTAACCTATGCGGATCAGTCTTCAGGTAGATACTACTGGGAATCATACGAAGTAAAGACAAAGGGCTTCAATTGCATCAGGATACCTGAACCTGACTGGCTTGACTTGCTTAGGGCTCTCGAGTTCAAGAGGGTCAGGATCTACGAGATACCTGAGGACATAGCGAAAGCGGTTGACGCCTATGCTGCTAGCAAAGGGATCACGCCTGTGGATGCGGTTGAAGACGCTATTTCGGGAATGATGAAGAAGGAGGAACGGGCATGATGATTAGAAGCCCGCGAGTTCACGCATAGACTCACACTCTTCATTGATCGGTCTGTCGGGCTCACAGCCTATGCTTTCACCCCACCAGTAGCTCCCTCGGCTTCCGGAACTCGAATCAAGAACCTAAATGGGCGCTAGCCCTCCCGGGCTTCATCAGCGCGGGGACCCGGCCCAGCTCCCTGTATCGCCTACACATGACCTTCACCCATGTCGGAGACACCCGCATGCTCTCGGCTATGGTCCTGTTCGTCAGTGCTCCCTCCTCCTTCTGTCGGACGATCCACTCCACCTTGACGGGGTCCAGCTTCATGTAGACGAAGTATCTGTATCCCTTGCTCCATACCCACCTGGCTCTAATCCTGCTTACCAGGGGGTGATACTAATTTCAGGACAACATAGGCAGGTCATCGAACCACAACGAATATAGCTATGAATGGGGTTGCCAAGCGAGTTCACTGAGGACTGTTCTATGACCTTGGCCTACTTTGTAATGGAAATAGGGCTCGAGAGCGATATCCCCACATACAGCGGGGGTCTGGGGATACTGGCGGGTGACACTGCCTATGCCTTCGCGGATATGGGCATACCAGCCGTCTTCCTGACTCTGCTATACAAAGCTGGCTACACAAAGCAGAAGCTCTCCCCTAGTGGCCAGCAGCAGGATTTAGAGTGTCGCTGGCTGTACAAGGAAAGGCTGACCCCCCTCCGCCCTGTCGTAAGGCTTGAAGTGGAGGACAGCGTCATGAGCCTGAAGCTCTGGCAGTACACCGTTAAGGGGCGTGTGGACGTTCCTGTCATATTCCTGGATACCGATGTCCTAGAGAATCCACCATCCTTCAGGAGCGTAACTGACAGGTTGTATCTCAGCGAAGGGAGGGAGAGACTGATACAGGAGCTGATTCTGGGCGTAGGTGGATATCGTGCCCTCAAAGCCTTGGATATCAGCGCGGACCTATATCAGATGAACGAAAGCCACGCAGCCCTGCTCACCGTGGAGCTCCTGAAGGAGTACAGATCGCTCGCAGAAGTCAGGAGACGCTGCGTCTTCACCACACATACTCCCGTGGCTGGCGGGCACGACTCCTTTCCGTTGCAGATGGTGAGGGATGTGTTGAAGAAGTATTATTGGATGGATTGGGGTTCCGAAGCCGGCAGCGACGCCATCAGCCTTTCACATCTCGCTACAAAGTACAGTTGCCTTACCAACGCCGTGTCTTTGAAGCATAGGTTTACGTCCGGAAGGATCCTGCACAGCGACGCCATAGAGCACGTCACCAACGGTGTCTATCACAGGAGGTGGGTCCAGGAGGAAATCAAAGGCGTCTTCGACAAGTACATTCCGTCGTGGGAGGCGGAGCCGCATCTGCTGGTGCACGCATATGAGATACCTTCCGATGAATTGGCCATGGCGCACCGTTCCGCTAAGGCGAAGCTAGTTTCGCTCGTTGACGCCCAGTCTACGGCGGACTTCTCCGAAGAGCCCCTCACCATCGGCCTGGCGAAGAGGATAACCGCCTACAAGCGGAACGGCATGGTGCTGGGAGATCCTGGCAGACTTGCCAAGATAGCCGACGAGCATGGCAGGATTCAATTGGTATTCGCTGGGAAGGCTCATCCAAAGGATGACGCGGGGAAGGAATCCTTGGTTCGAATGTATGAGCAGGCCAATCAAGTGATGATGAAGACGGACAAGGTCAAGGTGGCGTTCATAGAGGATTACAGCATAGAGATAGCGAAGGTCATGGTGTCAGGATGCGATGTCTGGCTCAACACTCCTCGTCGGCCCTTGGAGGCCAGCGGGACCAGCGGGATGAAGGCCGCCTTGAATGGCGTCCTCAACCTGAGCGTGTGGGACGGATGGTGGCTTGAAGGCGGCGTGGAAGGGGTCAATGGATGGGGGATCGGGAGACGACCGACTTGGGACGCCTTGACCGAGTCTGATGATTCGGAGGATATGGAGGCCCTTTACACCAAGCTGGCGGACCAGGTCCTACCCACATACTATAAGGGGCACAGCCGATGGCTTGGGATGTCCAAAGCGGGCATAGCTGCCATAGGCCCGAGGTTCAACACGTACAGGATGGTGAGGGAATACATGGCCAAATGGTACGCCAGATCGAACAGCCAAACGTGAAAACGCGGTCTTACCCAGAGCTGGGGTTCGGCCGTTCGCGTGTAGGTGTTGACGACATCGGTCCAGCATTTGTTGCCCGCCTGTATAATTCGTGCGTCCATGCAAGAAGGAGACCATTTCTGCCAGCGAATCCCCTGTGGAGGCACCTCTAGGAGGAGAAAGCTAGGCACGAGTCGGCTGCCTCCCGCCTGCTGACATACGTGTCTTGAAGGGGGTCCCTAGGAGCTCACGGTGGGGTCTTCCGAGGGAGTCGACGGTACCCAGCATCGAGCTACGCCGCGGGCGGTCGGATGTAGTACGCCTTACGCAGGTGAGGTTCCACCTTGGCCAGCAACAGTCTCAGGGACTCCGCGTCCGCCGCCGTTGTGAGGGGAGGCGGTCCCCCAATCCTGCTGCCGAGGAGGTATAGGACAGAATCGTAGAGATAGACGGTCCTTTCGAGCTGCTCCGAGCTGACGGGGAGGACGGGACGACCTCGCACCACAAGTCGAAGGCTTGAGTAGCTCTCGCCAGGCAGGTGGTCAGAGACCACGTCGCGGAACCCTGTCCTCTTGACGTACCTCTTTATCACGTGGCGGAGCTTGGGGGAAGTGATGCCGTCGACTTGGACGTCCAGAAGCTTGACGACACCGAGGGCTCCCACCTGAAGGTCAGGCGGGCCTACCGGTTCTTGCTTTACCCTGTGTTGCTTCTTGTGCAATCCTGACGCCTCCTCTCTTCAGAATCACTAGAATCGGACTTGTATTATCGGGGCTTTACAGCTATTGTCACGATGTCCTAATAAGGTTTATCACTTGCTGTGAAATGTTGCAAGTCATACAAGATATGTCAACGTCCAGTCCTCCACCGCCAGGGGATGCACCATCGCTTCCTCGGCAACGTCACCTCCACCGTCTTGGCGGCCATCGTGGTGGCGACGCTCCCGCACCCGCTGCCGGTTCTCTGTGGCCCGGCTAATCGAAGGCGCTATGGGCGAAATGAGGACGTTTGCCCTCTGGAACGCGAAGGAGGTCGTCCGCGAGCGCAAGAGGAAAGGGTTGGGTCTATAGGTTATCGCCGTCGGTGTCATGGAGCCGGGAGGACGGATGAAGCCACTACATCAGAACCCAAGATATGACACCGTCAAGCGCCATAACGAAAAGTAGCCAAACCATGTCACGCTTTGGCATTTGCCAAGGTAGCATGTGGATTCTTTCCTAACAAGACGGCAAGCAGATCTTCCGCCTCTTTGATGACACTCCTGCGTATACATTAAAGACATGCGACATTGCTATTTAGGATTGGATTCAAGGGGGGCTGTGGAGTCTT
>CAWJIE010000007.1:0-69510 GCA_963842885.1 uncultured Nitrososphaerota archaeon | reverse complement strand
AGATGGGCCACTGACACTTGGAGCGCTGCTGGGGAGCGGATGCGCCACGGACGGCTACGACGACCAGGAGGTACTGGAGGGTCTCAAGGACGTCGTGTCCTACGCGGACGAAGAAGGGATCAAGTCCATCGACGACGGGCTCGAGAAGCTCTACAAGGGGAAGGACAAGCTGGAGCTCCTTAAGCAAGTCAAGGCGCTCCTGAGGTTCCCCGGCATGCCGGACGAATCCCTCATCGCCGGCCTCTTCGACGAGCTCTACCTCGGCTCACCTCTCTACCAAAGGATATACGGCCTGAAGCCGTCGCTTCACATGACGACGGGCCTCATCGAGAACGAGTCACTCATCGTCAAGAAGGACACTCTCGTCTACATGAAGAGGCGATTCAGCGTAGGTCTGGGGTTGACCACGGGGAGGACACGACCGGCCGCGGAGAAGACCATGGGCCACATACTCAAGGAGTTCTTCTGCGATGTCAACGCCCTGACGTTCAGCGACGACCTCTTCCAGGAGTACGAGCGCAGGAAGGCGAACGGCCTGAACGTCTGGCCGGGCAAGCCGGACCCCTACGCCCTGCAGCGGACCATTGGAGGTCTCCAGGGCTACCGCCGACTGATATTCGTCGGCGACTCGATGGAGGACCTCAAGATGTGCTCCAAGGTTGAGGGTTTCGGCGACTCCGTATTGTTCGTGGGGGTCTACAAGCACACGATCAACCCGGAGGCGACGGCCAAGGTCTTCCTGGACAACAAGGCGGCCGCCGTACTTCCGACGATCAATGAGCTGAAGGAACTCCTGGGGGACTAGCACCTCCTTCGGCAGAAACGCTTTAATCCGCTGGAGCGCCAGTCCAGTCAGAAAGCGGCCATGGAGCAATCCGCTGGCGGCATCATCTTCTACAGGACCGCAAAGGGAGAGCCGCTCTTCCTTCTGATGATTAACAGGAAGGGCTACTGGGAGTTCCCCAAGGGCCATCTCCAGCAGGGAGAGACGGATCTGATGGCGGCCAAGCGCGAAGTCAAGGAGGAGACCGGCCTCTCGCAGCTCAAGGTCCTCCAGGGTTTCAGGACGATGATCAAGTACCGCTTCCAGAGGATGGGAAGGCAGGCCGAGAAGGAGGTGGTGTTCTTCCTGATGGAGACCAGGCCGCAGAGCGTAGTGATCTCCGAGGAGCACCAGGGCTTCATCTGGCTCCCTTACCAGGAGGCCCTGTCCAAGCTCAGCTACAACAACGCCCGGAGAGTCCTTTCCGAAGGCTACGCCTTCCTGAACGGTCTCAGGGGGCTCTGGCGCCAGTGAACCTCCCGGACATCGTGGATGGCCTTCCACCCACGTCACTCACCTACCAGAGGGAGCCGTACTCCGCCAGCGCCGAGGGCACAGTCATCCGCGCCGTCAAGGAGCAAGGGTCGAACTACTACCTCGTCCTTGCCTCCACCATCTTCCATCCGAAAGGGGGCGGCCAGCCGAGCGACACGGGTTCGCTGGAGGGCGACGGTTTCACCATGCAGGTGAAGAAGGCGCTGAAGTCGGGTGACCACGTCGTCCTCTACGGAAGATGCACGGGGATGCCGTCGGAGGGTCCCTGCAGGCAGGAGATCGACTGGGAGAAGAGGCTCCTCTATATGAGGCGACATGCAGCGGCCCACCTCTTCGACGGAGTCCTCGCCAAGGTCTCGGGGAGGGCGTTCGAGCCGCTGGACTCCTGGCTTGGCGATGACGCCTATGTGGCCTATCAGGGAGACCCGCCGCGCGACGACATGATAGTGCGCGCCGAAAAGGAGGCGAACGGGGCCATCGCCGAGGGGAGGACTGTCAAGGTCGATGTAGTCAAGTCGGAGGAGCTGTCGGGCCTTCGCCACTTCTGGACCAGCGTGCTCCAGGATCAGAAGGAGATTAGACTGGTGACCGTGGAGGGCTTCGAGCCGATACCCTGCGCGGGGACGCACGTCAAGAACCTCAAAGAGATAGTCGGTGTCAAGGTCAGCTCGACGGAAAGGACCCCCGACGGCTTCAGGATTCATTTCGATGTGAGCGCCGCGACCTGAGCCCCGGGTGTCCGCACTCCAGCAGCTTCACAGCTACTTTGTCAGCACCCTTCCAAGGAACTGCGACGGTATGGTCATCGCGGAATCCTTCATCCTTGACTACAGGGTCCTCGACAGGACTCCGCAGCTGTCCGTGTCGGAATGGCTCTTCGTGCCACATGGGACCATCCGGCAGCAAAACGTGCCCGTCTTCATCAAGACCGAGAACAACGAAGAGGTCGTCTATGAGTACGCCAAGAAGCTGAGCAGCTAGCCTATAAGGACCGCCCGATTGACGCTGGTCATCACCGGCACCAAATCGTGCTCCACCTGGCCGTCTCTGTCTATGGAGAGGTCCTTCTTGACTCGTACGGCCATCGAACGCCCGGCGGGGACGCAGTCGTGGACGAACATGGTAGGTACCTCCAGAGTGACGACCTGCCAGTCCACTTTTTCGCCCGCCCTGCAGATCAGGACGTATCTCTCATGGCCCGGCGCCGTCGGGAGGAAGCCGAAGCCGATATGAGGGTCGAAGCCGGCCTTCTTTACTATGATGTCGCTGGCCCCGCACCTGGTGCAGCCGAAGACGTCGACCACGCCTGCCAGCTCCTCGCGGCGGTAGAGCTGGACCGCGCCCTTGAAGACGAAGTCATGTTCGCACATGCGCACCTCCACCGCAAGTTCTATGCCGGTTTCCACGATATAAGCCTAGACCCTGTAGGCTGAACGCTTAATACTCCGCGCTGGAACAAGCTCGTTGAAGGAGAGGTTGAATGGGTCGCAGCCTTCTTTACTTCCACGATGGGAAGAGCCTCTACGACGACTTCTTCCTCAACTTCCTGAAGGAACACTACGAAGTGATCTTCTCGACCTTCAGCCCCTCGGGGGCTGACAGGATCAGGAGGACGGCCGGCGTCAAAGTAAGGGTGATGGAGGACTTCCCCCTGGAGATGGGCAGCCATGACACCGTGCGGCAGTTGGCTCTCACCCCTTTGCGAGTTCCATTCTTCGCCGCAGAAGTAAGGGCTGTCGATCCCGACCTCGTGCTGGCGTGCTGGGCTACGACATATGGATTCTATGCTGCCGCTTCGATGGTCAAAGCGTACGGCCTGATGGTGTGGGGGTCGGATGTGCTCATCCAGCCAAGGTACCCCCCGGTGAAGGCTTTCGCGGTGGGCGCCCTGAAGCATGCCAAGCGGGTGTTTCTAGACAGCGAGGTGCAGGCCAAGGCAGCCGTCTCCCTCGGCTGCCCGAAGAGCTCCATCGTGGAGTTCCCGTGGATGGACCTCTCGCCGGTCTTCGACCTGAAGGCTGACAGGGAGGCGTACAGGCTGAAGCTGCAGGCGCGGCAGGATGATGTTGTGGTGATGTGGAACAGGCGCCACGAATGGGTTTACGCCCCCGAAGTCTATGTGAAGGCCGCCTCGCTCGTCATTAAGGAGGAGCCTCGGACGATCTTCGCGATGGCGGGGGAAGGGAGACTTACGCCCTCCGTCTGTGCCTTGGTGAGGTCCCTTGGCCTCCAAAGCAGTTTCAGGCTACTCGGGTGGCTAGAGAAGGGGATCCTGGCGCAGTACACGGCGGCGTCCGATATCTATGTCACCACGTCCGTCTCCGACGGAGCCTCAGCCAGCCTCCTTGAGGCGATGGCATTGGGGCTCCCCGTGGTCGCCTCCTCCATCCCAGGCAACATGGAATGGGTCAGCCACAGGGACGACGGACTCGTCTTCCCGAAGGGGGACGTCGAGGCCCTCTCCCGGGAGATCCTCGAGCTTGTCAGGGACCCGTCAGAGAGAGGACGACTCGGAGCGAAGGCGAAGAGCACCGTGATGGAGAGGGCCGACTGGAAGAAGAGTTCGGAGGCCTTTTTGGAAGCCCTAGAAACGATAGAGATGAGACGCTAGCCGCTACCCTTATAGACCAACCGAAAAGAACCACTAAACCATGAGCTTCTCTATTCCTCCTGTCAAGCCCTACTTCCCTCAGGAGGACATCGACCAGATCAAGGCCGACGTCGAGACCATCCTGAAGTCGGGCATGCTCACGCTCGGAAACTACACCAAGAAGTTCGAGGAGGAATACGCGAAACTACACGGAGTCAAGCACGCCGTGGCCGTAAACTCCGGAACCAGCGCCATCGAGGCCGCGTTGAGGAGTATCAAGCTTGAGCCGGGAGACGAGGTCATAGTCCCCACTAACACTTTCACCGCAACAGCAGCGGCAGTGTTCTTCGCTGGAGGGAGGCCCGTCCTGGCCGACGTGAATCCTGAGACGCTCGCCCTTGACCTGCAGACCGTCACCCCGAAACTGACCGTGAAGACCCGCGGAATCCTGATGGTGCATATAGGTGGCCTGGTGTCACCCGACACGCCCGAGCTTGCCAAGCTCGCACTGGACAGCAAGATGTTCCTCGTGGAGGACGCGGCTCACGCCCACGGCTCTAGCTTTCAGGGCGCGAAGGCCGGGACCTTCGGCGACGCCGGCGCATTCAGCTTCTACCCAACCAAGGTGATGACCACGGGGGAGGGCGGGATGATAACGACCAACGATGACGGAATCGACAACCGTTGCAGGGTCTTGAGGGACCAGGGGAAGGAGAGCTTCAACAGCAACACGATAGTCGAATTGGGATACAACTGGAGGCTGAACGAGATAAGTGCCGCCATCGGCATCACGCAGTTGAGGCGCCTTGAGTGGATGATCGCGGTGAGGAACAAGCTGGCTGAGATCTACGACGAAGGCCTCTCCAAGATTCCTGGCATCAAGCCCCAGAAGCGCTTTGATCAGAGCGTAAACAACTACTACAAGTATACGGCGATGCTGGAGAAGGGCATCGACCGCGACGCCTTCAAGCTGAAGCTCAGGGAGAAGGGCGTCAAGTGCGGAGGAGAGGTCTACTCGCCGCCGCTGCACCTCCAGCCCATATATCAGAAGCTCCTTGGCGTAAGGTCCGGCGACTTCCCCGTGGCGGAGGACGTCTGCTCCAGGATGCTGGAGCTTCCCATGTTCACGGCCCTCAAGGAAGAAGAGGCCCACTACGTTGTCGACACCATTCAGAAGGCGCTGGCCTGAAGCGGAGTGACTTGAAATTGGTCAGTCCTAGTGACCGGCGGATCGGGGTTCATTGGAAGCCACATCGTCGACAAGCTGAGGGAGAGAAAATACGACGTAAGGGTCTTCGACAAGGCCAAGCCTCTCCGTGACGACGTGGAATGGTTCAACGGTGACCTCCTCAACAAGGACGACCTGCTGAACGCCATGACGGACGCGGATTTCGTGGTGCACCTCGCCGCCGTCGCCGACGTCAACGTCGCACTGCAGTCTCCGGAGCTCTGCGTAGAGGTGAACGAAGTGGGGACGGTCAACTTGCTCAAGGCCGCCACTGCCAAGGAGGTGGAGAGGGTCGTCCTCGCTTCTTCGACCTGGGTGTACGGCAGGGCGGAGGGCGAAGTCACGGAGGACCATCCGCTTCCTGCTCCCGATTCCGTGTACACCAAGACCAAGATTGGGCAGGAGCACCTTCTCCAGGCGTGGAACAAGGTCTACGGGCTGCCATTTACCATCCTGCGCTATGACATCCCCTACGGCCCCAGGATGAGGGGGAACATGGCCATCTCCGCCTTCGCAAGGAGGGCGCTGAGGGGAGAGGCGATAACTCTCTTCGGCGACGGCAGCCAGGGGAGATGCTTCATTCACGTCGAAGACCTCGCGGAGGGGAACGTGGACGCCCTTAAGGAGAAGGGGAAGAACCAGATCTTTAACCTGGCAGGGGCACGGTTCGTGACTATTCTCGACATCGTCACCAGCCTCAACAAGCTGCTGGGGAAGGTCAACGTCGAGCATCAGGCACCGCGGCCCGGCGATTTCAAGGGCGTGCGCATCAACATCGACAAGGCCAAGGCGCTCCTCGAATGGACCCCGAAGACGCCGTTCGAAGACGGCCTGGCTAGGTACGTCCAGCTAGTGAAGTCCCAACAGCCAACGCAGTAGTCTGGCGGCATCTGCTCTCTTTCGCATTTCGGAAGGCCAACGGCGAATCATAGCCGGCCATGGGAGCAATCAAGCAACCCAGACTCGGGAAGCTCAACTAATATAGAGCGGTATCGTCTCCAGATGGCTAATGATGGTCCGTGTCTCCGACGGGACGGCTGTCGTGCTCGGGCTATCGAGGGGAAGGCTGGACGCCCCGCTCAGAACCGCATATCTTCATGACCTACAGCACTCTCGCCGGGGGGAAGTGCTTGGCTGACTGCAGCTTCTGCACCCTGGCTTCGTCCTCGACCAGCTCCCCGGACTACCTGTCGAGGGTCAGATGGAAGCCGTACGACCTGGAGGCCGTCACCAAGAAGCTCAGAGGCCGCGGAGCGGCATTCAGGAGGGCCTGCCTTCAGGTGGTAAACTACCCCGGTTTCCTCCAAGATTCCTTCGCGATCCTCGATTCCCTTGAACGCTCCCTCCCAGTTTCGGTGTCCATCATGCCCGTTGGTACGGAGAACTACGCGAGATTGAAGGAGAGGGCGCAGACAAGGTTGCAGTGCCGATGGACGCGGCGACACCTGAGCTCTTCGAGAAGCACAAGGGGAGGAAAGGCTTCTACACTTGGGAGAAGCATGTGGCCGCCATCCGGCAGGCCCTAGAAGTCTTCGGGGCAGGGAACGTCTACACCTATCTGATCGTGGGCCTGGGGGAGAACGACGAAGAGGCTGTGCGTTTCATGCAGGAGTTCAAGGAGATGGGTGCCAAGGTGGCGCTGCATTCCTTCACGGCGGTTCCCGGACTGAACATTGTCGAGGCCAGGACGCCAGCCCTGGCAAGGTATAGGGGTATCCAGCTGGCCAGGTACCTGATTTTCGAGAAGGGCGCGAGACTCGGCAACTTCGCATTCAAGGAGGGCAGGCTTGATCGGATCGTCGGAATCCCCGGACCTGGCCTCCATCAGGGAGAGCGAGGAACCCTATCTTACGACCGGATGCCCGGACTGCAGCAGGCCGTTCTACACCGAGAGGGTCGCACGGCCCCCTCTACAACCTTCCGTCGGTCAATATGGGGAGAAGCGCTATGAAGTGGAGGCTCATCCGCGACGGCAAGGCCAGCGCCTCCTATAACATGGGGACCGACGAGGCCATCCTGGATGCCGTCGCTGCCGGAAGCTCCCCTCCGACTCTCCGCCTCTACACCTGGAGCCCGTCGGCCGTCAGCATAGGCCGCTTCCAGGCCTTCAAGGAGGCCGTGAACGTTGAGGCCTGCCGCGAGCTCGGCATCGACGTCGTGCGGCGCATCAGCGGGGGAGGGAGCGTCTTCCATGACGAGCTGGGAGAAGTGACCTACAGCGTGGTCCTCAACGAAGAGTACCTTCCCAGTCGCGACTATGTGGCCTCATTCGAATACCTCCTTGGGGGCGTCATCGGGACGCTTAGGACGCTCGGGCTGAAAGCCGAATTCTCACGAATCAATGACGTGGTGGTGAAAGGCAGGAAGATCAGCGGCTCCGCGCAGGTGAGGAGGAATGGAGCCGTCCTCCAGCATGGGACGGTCCTCATGGTCATGGACACGGACGTGGCCTTCAAGGTCCTGAACGTCCCCCGGCTTAAGGTAGAAGAGAGGGCCCTGGCCGATCCTGCCGACAGGGTCACGACCATCGCAGCCGAAGGGGTGCAGATCGACACGACCCGACTATGCCGGAAGCTGGAAGACGGCTTTTCCAAAGCGCTGGGAGCCGATTTAGACCAAGGGACGCTCTCCGAAGAAGAGAATAGATTCGCCCTAATGTACGCGGAGAAGCGCTATTCGGACCCATCCTGGTTGGAGAGCAGGTGATGGCGGTGGGGAAGGTCACGCGGAAGGAAGAAGGGGGGAAGCTCTACTCGGTCGACGTCTCATGTGAGGGCAAGAGCATCTCCAGTGTCAAGATATCCGGCGAGTTCTTCGCGTATCCGGAGGGGCTCGTTGACTCGATGGAGAGAGCACTTCGTGGCGTCCGGCTCAGAGACTGTGCTGGTTGCCCAAGCCATCACCAGCGCCTTGTTCTGTTCCGACGGGACGCTCGTCGGAGTCCGCGTTTCGGATCTGGTGGCGGCCATCGTAGAGGCCGGCAAGAGGCCCTGACGCTTACGCTCCTCAACGATCGATTTCATTCAAAGAGATAAATAAGCGTGGAGCACAGCGAAGGAACGAATGCCCATGGTTTCCTGGGACAAGGACGGAAAGGCCTTCGATGACGTCCTTGACGCCATCGGAAGGACGCCGCTCGTCAAGCTTCGCAAGATCCCCACGTCCGAGGGCGTGAAGCCCTCCATCTACGCCAAGCTGGAGTTCACGAACCCGACGGGGAGCCTGAAGGACAGGATCTACTACAAGATGATCACCGCGGCCATAGGGAGGAAGGAGCTCAAGCCCGGTATGGAGATTCTCGAATCCAGCACGGGGAACGCTGGGATCGCCTGCGTCTTCGTAGGCCGTTCCCTTGGTTTCAAGGTCACGATAGTGATGCCCGAAGGGATGAGCATCGAGCGGAGGAAGATCATGAAGGCCCTCGGCGGCGACGTGATCACGACGCCTGGAGGCGAGAGCGACGTCGACCTCTGCCTCAAGAAGATCGAAGAGATGAAGGCGGCGGAGCCGTCCAGGTATTGGTTCCCCAACCAGTTCTCCAACCCTGACAACCCTCGAGCCCACTACGAGACCACGGGGCCCGAGATCTGGGAGCAGACCGCGGGGGGCGTCGACGCGGTCGTCCTGACGCAAGGCACAGGAGGGGCCATCACCGGGATAGGGCGCTTCCTGAGAGAGAAGAACCCCAGACGTCAGGCTGTATGCCGCGGAACCCGCGGAAGCCCCGCTGCTGGCCGAACGGAGGTGGGGCGCGCACTCCATCGAAGGGATAGGCGACGGGTTCGTCCCTGCGAACCTGGACCTTGCGATGTTGACCGGCGTTGTCACCGTGCCATCCGCGGGGGCGATCGCCATGACCAAGAGGATCATGAAGGAGGAGGGCCTCCTGGTGGGTATCAGCTCCGGCGCCAACACGCTAGCCGCCCTCAAGGTAGCCAGGCGCCATCCGGAGCTCAAGAAGATAGTCGTGCTGTACAACGACAACGCCATGAGATACTTCTCCACGGCCCTCTTTGACGTCCAGAAGGAAGTCGAGGTCCCGGACAGGGAACACCCCATGGACAGCTACACAAAGGAGCAGCTCGACGCAAACCAGGGCCGTTGGGAGATCATCCGATAGGCGCGCCATAGAGGAGCGGCGAACCGGCGACGGGCACCGCCTGGGCTGCCTGAGTAGCGCCCTCCTTCCATTGAGTCTGAGATGCCAAAGTGTCATGCTTCCCAAACCCCTCTCAGGGTAGGGCCGTTTTCTACGCCGAAGTCGACGGGCATGGGGCTCCACCCCTCGACATGAACGCGTGGCCAGTATCATTCAATGATTAAGCGAGAGAACTGAGAAAGGGAGGCCTTGCGGCAGGCAGACGCTTCGCTGCTGCGCCTCGGGTGAAATAAAGACAGAAAACGGCTTTGAGGAGTGCGGCTTCTGATCTGCTAAGGCCACAGACCGCGCAACTTCATCGCGTCGATGACCCTCTGCACGGCGAGCGTGAGCGCGCCGCGCCTCATCTCGACGTTGAACTTGGTGCTCGCGTCGTAGGCTGCGTTGAAGGCGGCCACCATCTTGTCGTTGAGGCGGGCGTTCACCTCGGCCTCGGTCCACTCATACCTCTGAAGGTTCTGGACCCATTCGAAGTAGCTCACGGTGACGCCTCCGGCGTTGGCGAGGATGTCGGGGATGTGGAG
This sequence comes from uncultured Nitrososphaerota archaeon, assembly GCA_963842885.1. Taxonomy (GTDB): domain Archaea; phylum Thermoproteota; class Nitrososphaeria; order Conexivisphaerales; family DTJL01; genus DATKKG01. The sequence continues at coordinate 59,691 of CAWJIE010000007.1, read as the reverse complement.
GATCTTCTTCTCGTGGAATATCTTGTCCGCATCGGGCGTGCACGGGCCGTTGGCGGCCTCTGCGATTATCTTCGTCTTGACACCGTTCGCGTTCCTACCGGTCAACACGCTCTCAAGAGCTGCCGGCACGAGCACATCGGTCTCGGTCATGAGGAGCTCTTCGTTGGAGATGTTCTTCGCACCTGGGAAGTTGATGACGCTTCCGGTCTTCTCCTTGTGCTCCTGGACCTTCACGGGGTTCAGTCCTTCCGTGTTGAGGATTCCACCCTTCGAATCGCTCACGGCGATGATCTTGGAACCGTAGTCCTCGTGAAACAGAAGTGCCGCGTTCATGCCTGCGTTGCCGTAGCCCTGTATGGTGACCCTTGCATCCTTCAGCGGGATGCCGAGTTTCTTCGCTGCCGCCGCGGCCGTAATGACGACGCCCCTTGACGTCGCCTGTCCCCTACCCAGGCTTCCGCCCAGTGCGATGGGCTTGCCTGTGATCAGGCCAGGCTCCAGGTGCCCCTTGAGGATGCTATAGGTGTCCATTATCCAGGCCATGTGCTTGGCTTCGGTGTATACGTCGGGCGCCGGGATGTCCACATACGGACCGATGATGTCGCTGATCATGTAGGCGTAGCGCCTGGTCATGCGCTCGACCTCCCCTTCGGACATGGCCTTGGGGTCGCAGATGATCCCACCCTTGCCGCCACCCAGCGGGATGTCGACGACGGCGGTCTTCCAAGTCATCCACATCGAGAGAGCCTTGACCTCATCGAGCGAGACCTGCGGGTGGTATCTGATACCACCCTTGTAGGGTCCCCTCGCGTCGGAATGCTGCACTCTAAAGCCCTCGAATACCTTGACCGAGCCGTTGTCCATCTTCACTGGCACCGAGACCTGGAGTATCCTCTTCGGCCTTGCGAGGATCTCGTAGTACGATCGGTCCACGTTCAGAAGATCGACAGCGGACTTCAGCTGTTCAAGGGCTACCTGCCATGGATTGATCTTCTCGGACATAATAGTCCCGACCTTTTTGGCTCTGCATCGAGATTATAAGCGTATCATCACTACCTGCGCAAAGAATCGGGCTGAAACGGGCTAAGCTAGCTGCTCATGGAGCGAGGGACTTCAGTAATTCCAACGCTTTTTCGTAGGGGTTTGCGTTTTTCACTACGCCGCTGGACACGAGCGCCCCCTTGGCCCCGAGTCTGAGAGAGGCGCGTACGTCGGCGCCGTCCACGATGCCTGCGCCGCAGAGGGGGACCGTGCGCAGGTTCGCCTTCCTGATCGCATTGACGGATTCGACCACCACCTCCGGCGAGACCTTTGAAACGGCGCGTCCGCTGCCGATGAGCTCGGGGGGCTCGACTGCTATGAAGTCGGGGTCCAATGAAGCGAGCTCACCCGCTTCCTCCGCGTCCCTTGCGCACACCAAGCTGTGAAGAGAGCTTCCCTTCAGCATCGCTATGGAATCGCGAATCTGCTCGACCGTGAGCCGGTGCTCGCTATGGTTCAAGATCGAGCCCGCGCACCCCAGGGTCTTCAGGACGAACGGCGTAACGTAGCCGGTCGAGTTCTCCGCCTTCGACGGGTCTACGTGCTGAGAGAAGACGGGGAGGCGGGTCTCAGCAAGCACGCTCGAAAGCATCGCTGGCGACGGGGCTATGACCGCGCTGGCTCTGGCCTCCAAGGCGGCAGCCTGGACCGACCTGGCAAGCTGCAGGCCCTCCTCGGAGAGGGTCTCCCTGTAGTTCTTGAAATTGATGACCAAGACGGGGAGCGATATCTCCTTCAACGTATCCGTTAAACACGTCACTCCCGGCGCTTTAAGGCTTTCAGGAACAGTAGAATGGCCACCCTGACACAGCCTCACGGCTGCCCGCCCAAGAACACAAAAGAGAACCACCGTAAGTGACGAAGTTGAAGCTTTAGGACTCTTCGTCTTCGTCTCCTATCTCGTCGGTGTCTTCTTCCCAGTCGTCGTTCTCTCCTTCGAACTCTTCCTCCTCATCGAAACCGTTCAAGATAGAACCACTGTCCCGACCACAGAGTAGCATCTGTTTATAAGTTTATTGCCGCGCGTGAAACGAGGCCGGGGGAAGGAGGTCTGCGCACCATGCCCAAGTCAGGCAGCGGGGGGAGCTGCAGCGCACCGGAAATAAGGCACCTCCGCCAGAGGGACAGTGTGGAGACTTTAGGCTCCAGTTTCAATTTCATAGTGACTACGTTCAAGGGGCTCGAAAGAGAAGCCGCCTCCGAATGCGTCTCGCTGCTCAGGGAGCTGGGGGACGCCGGCGCCGCCGTCACGACGACCGGCATCATCGGCCTCGTGGTTGGCCGCACTTCGCTTGACCCTGTAGGCGTCGTAGGAAGGCTGAAATCGCTTGTAGAGGACGAGCCGTCTAACGTCAGGCTCGTGCTCAGGTTCATACCAGTGGAGAAGGTTACGGAGGCCACCCCTGACGCAGTGAAGGAGAAGGTGACCTCCCTGTCCGGTCGGATCGCAGAAGGGGATTCCTACAGGGTCACCGTAGAGAAGAGGCACAACGATACGCGATCCCAGAGCTTCATAGAGGCAGCCGCCAGCACGGTCAAGCGTAAAGTGGATCTCGAGGCTCCCGACTGGGTCGTGCTCATCGAAGTCATCCGCGACGTTGCAGGTGTCAGCGTCCTTCGGCCCGGATCCGTCTTCAGCAGCCTCAAGGCCAAGAGAGGGGACTAGGCGGACGACTAGTCTCCAGTTCCGTCCTCTTTATACTGGTATAAAGAAATAGTATGCAACGCTAAAATCTTTAGCGGCAGAGGCAACCCACGATGCAACGCAAGAGCATAGCTGCTTCGGCGCTGGCGAGGATGGCCGTCTGCGCGGCGCTCTATGCCGTGGTGAACGGGATGACGGCGCCCATCGGGACGCCGTGGGGCGTAGGTCAGTTCAGGCCCGGCGTGGTCGTGCCCGCCATATTCTCCATCACCTCTGGCACTTTGGTCGGCGCGGTTGGGGCCGGTCTCGGGTCGCTGGTGGGCGATATCCTGTTCCTGGTCCCACTGGGCCAGACTACCTACCTACTGGCCGTGGCTGCGGGCCTTCCTGGCAACTTCGTCGGATTCCTGCTTTTCGGTTGGATAGTGAACCGTTACAAGTCGTGGAGCGCGTTCACCGTCGGGTCGGCGGTTTCGCTCCTTGTGGGGAACCTGATATCCGCCGCAGGTGTCATGTTACTGGCGTTCTCGAACAGCACGGGCACTGCGTTCTGGATGGGCCTGGCTGGCTTTACCCTCTTCTGGGAGTTCACCATGCTGCCCTTCATGATCCTCGTGCTTCCGGTCATCCTGCGCGCACTGTACACCAATCCGTCCTCCAGAATCTGGTCTAATGGAGTTCCCTACTGGGCGAAGGAGTCGGTTACGAGAATTCTGTCTGTATCGATCCTGTCCTCCGTGCCCTTCTTCGTCATCGGAGGTCTCAGCCTCACCGGCTACTTCGACGCTTTCTACAGCAGCTGGCCCCACTTCGGTCCCATCTTGGCTAGCGTCATGTCGATCTTCGAGCTCGGCATCGCCGTAACGCTGGTGGTGGCGCCTCTGGCGCCGAGGATCGCCAGCTTCGACCGGGTCCAACGCCCTGCGGCCGGGCAATCATTGCAACAACAGGCTTAACTATCTCGGCTCTTCATCATGAGATGAACGGTATGCGTTCTGTCTATGTCCCCTCTGCCGTCTCCTGCTTTTTCACGTTCGAAGGCGTGAACGCTGATGGAAGCTTCTCTCAACCCTTTGAGAGCGTGGGCGCCCGCGGCGGCGGATTCAAGCTTGTCAAGGGCACGCACACCACGGCCGAGAAGGTAGCTTCCCCTACCGACGAGGTGCTGTTCGACGGCAGGCCCATAGCGAACAGCACTACTCAGACGGTCCTGGACATCGTCCGGCGGCGCACAGGGTCCACCCAGAGGTTCAGGATTGAACATCGGGTGGAGGTCCCCATCGGCGCAGGCTTCGGCACAAGCGCGTCCGCCTCGCTCGGTGCCTCCACCGCGGCGCTGCTGGAGCTCGGGCACCGGTCGACGATCAAGCTCGCGACCGACATAGCCCATGAGGCCGATCTTGTCTGCCACACGGGGCTGGGCACCGTCGGGGCCATCTGCACGAGCTCTGGAGTCGGAGGCCTCATAGTCAAGGGAGGAGGACCGGGTATCTGTCGGATCGAGGCGTTCATGGAGGACTTCGAGAAGTACTCCCTCATCGCTCTCACCTTCGCGTCAAGGCAGAAGCGGCTCGTCCTCACCTCACCGGATTTGATCTCGAAGGTGAACGACGCGGGAGAGAAGGTCATGAGGAGTGTGCTTGCCGACCCTTCGTCCTCTCTGATGCTCAAGGAGAGCCGAAAGTTCGCACTGGACACAGGTCTGGGATCGAAGGACGCCGACAAGGCGTGTTCTTTGCTGGAGGAGACGGGTGCCATAGCTGCGACGCACAACATGATAGGAGAGGCCGTCCACTGCATTGCATGGAGGGACGACACCCGCCACATCACTTCAAGGGTGATGGAAGCATATCCCTCGGCCCGCCTTACGGTGAGCAAGCTGAGCGAAGCCTCGGTCCGCGTGGTCGATTAATTCAGTCTCCTTCATCCCTAATCCCCGGTCATCTCTTAGTACCCTATTCTTGAACCGGCCTGCTCGAGCAACAGACAGTCCGGTGGCGATTCCAGTGGCCGCTAGCCCGAACGCGCGATCTCTGAGGGAGATAGGCGATTCCAGTCGGGGTCCGTGAAGAAGGCGATGTTCGCAGGCTGATCCTCAACCTCGCGAGAGAAGCTCAAGCCCTTGGCCTTCAGCTCGGACATCGCAGAACGCAGGTTCCCGACTCCGAAGCCGATTGAGAGGCTCTCGGACTCCCCCCGTCTTCGGGCCGTCCCTGCTCGGCGGATGAAGCCCAATCATGGCGCCCGGTGTCCGGCCTTGAACACAATGGTCGCCATGGTTCACCTGCAACTCGAGGCCCAAGGTCTCAACATGGAAACGATCGCCCTCTTCATGTCTGGGACGATGGGCGTTACTTACGCTCCTTGATCTCGGACCCTCCGCGGGAGCCTATTCGCATTGAATCTTGGCAAAACAAGTACTTGGTGGGCCGGGGCGGATTCGAACCGCCGATCTTCGCTGTGTGAGAGCGACGTCCAAGGCCAGGCTAGACGACCGGCCCATTCAGTAGAATGGGGTTCAAGAGCAGTCGTATAAAGCGTTTCTCCGGCAGGTCAGAATCCAGGCTACTTCTTCGGGCCCGTCGTCCTGTTCTTGACCCGGAGGGTGTTGCTTCGCTTGCACTTCCTGCAGCGAACGGCGTCGATCGGGTTCTTCGAGCCGCAGCTCATGCAGATCTTGAAGTAGAGCCTTCTCTCCATGGCGATGGCCTTCTTCCCCGAGTCGGCGATTGGCAACTGTATCTACATCAGCACCTTCAACGATACTATTTCTACCTTTCGCCAGTGTGTACTGGAGATAACTCCGAACCTATTCGTTGCTGTCAGCAGGCAGAAACGGCATGAAATCGGAAACCCACAAACGGGGACAAGCGTTCAACTGGCGGGTAGAGGGGAAAGCGGATGCCCCCGCTTCCAAAGGATGTGTTGCGTCGCGGCTCCAACGAAGGCGAATGCCCCCGCTTCCAAGACATATACAAGCGTGGTCAGTATTGCTCCAACGAGGAACGCGACCGTACCCATTAGACCATAGGCCTCCCAGTATCCGATATTGGAGATGAAAAACACGACGCTCCAATCATTGCCGAATGGCCACGTTTGTACGGAGAAGAGAAACAGCGACGCGATGGTTCCAGCCAAGCAACCTACGGATGTCCAAACTAGAATCCTCTTCATTCGCAAGTCCGCCAAATCAGCTTGCCCGATATACCCGCCCACAAAGGGGAACACTATGGTAGAAAGGAACACGAACGCGTCCTCGGCGTCTTCATACCATGAAGCAGCTGCGTATGACGGAGCGGAGGTTAGAAGAGGGTTGAGCGAAGCCCAGCCTACGACCTGTGTGGCGCCGACGGCAACACCAATCATCGCCCATCGGACAACACCGAAAGTATAACGCATCCTTCGAGAAGTGGCATCGCGTTCGCTTAAGTGTTTCCTTCGGCGGCGCAGTCAGAATAGGTGCGACGCTTCAAGTGGGCTATGGGAAGCAAAGAGAAAACGCTCAGATGCCCTCACTGTGGTCATGTCTTAGCTATCGTAGGCGACTTTGAAAGGATGTATATTCCGTGGAGGAACCCACCCGCCAAAGAAGAAGGCAAGCAAAGCAAAGGCAAGCAAGGGCAGTTCATGATCAGCCGTAAAGCATGAACCATGCAGTAGTTATAGGATAAGTGTACCCATCTGCAAATGGGGCACCCCGCAACATCTATCGTAACCTACTAGCGACGACGATCAGGTTATCGGTTCCACACGAGCTTCGTGCTGGCCGCGTAGTTCCACAGCATGGAGACAACTATAGAGAACAAGTTCGAGATGAGTGAGTTCAGCCCCAACAAGGTTGTAAGAACATAGAGGACGACGAGGCCAATCAGCACCCCTCCCGCCATGTTAACGTTGAATCTCAGGAATCTTGACAGCCTGGCCCGAGCCGACCTGTCGCCGGCCTTTTCGCGGAAGGTCCAGGAGTCGTTCCAGATGAAGTTGTTGACGATGGCCGACTCAGCGCTGAGGGCCCCGGATAGCAGGTAGTATACCCCCAGCCGGACGGAGAGGGCCCAGAAAATCGCCTCGTTGACCACGACTCCGCTCAACCCCACGAGGCAGAACTTGACAAACGTCTGATAGCTCTTCGTCTCAACGAAGAGACGGAAGACATGCTTTAGGTAGTTCCACATCTCTCCGGACCCCAGCTTGCTACGACCTTTTCGCCGGGGCTCGAAGACATAGGGCACTTCGACGACCTTGCCGTACTTGCCCTTGGCCAGCATCTCCAGAAGCACCTTGAAGCTTCTTGAGCTCAGCTCCATGCCAGAGATGACCTCTTCCTTGGCGACGAAGAAGCCAGACATCGTGTCCTTCACGCCGCTTGTCTTGGGCAGGGCCAAGGTCGCAAGGAGGCGAGCGCCCCAGCTGACCAGCCTTCTCCACGCGGACCACGAGCCCACGCCTCCTCCCTTGACGAACCTGCTAGCTACGGCGATGTCGGCTCCGTCATCGATCGCTCTGACGAGCTCGGGGAGGAGCTCGGGTGGATGTTGAAGGTCGGCGTCCATCAGGCCCACTAACTCACCCCTCGAGCGCCTAAGGCCGTCGGTGAAAGCCGACGCCAGTCCCATCTTCCCCGGCCTCCTGACCAAGACGACCGCGGACGACCTACCCGAAGCCTCTTCAGCGACCTGCCAGGTGCCGTCGGGGCTGTTGTCATCCACGACGATGACCTCGTAGCTGACCCCCTGTAGGGCCTTCTGAATCCTCTCGAGAAGGGCTGAAAGGTTGTCTCGCTCGTTGTAAGTCGGGATGATGATCGAAAGCCTCGGCCGAGAGCCGGGAGGCGTGGGGAACTCCGCACCATCCTTCGTGCCCGAAGAAGACGGGGTCAACTTCCAACCGTTGCGTGGCATTGACCGCTATATAGCGTTGAGCGTATCAGATTCAATCGTCCTGGACGGCGTTCTCAGGGAGGGCCTCGCCAGGCCACTTCAGGTAATCCTCAAGCTCTGGAGGGCAGCAGGTTCCCCTTTGCCGTGACGCTCTCCAGGTCGATCCTCATGACCGTCGCCTTCGCGCCTTCGTCACCGATGAAGCCCTCTATCTCCTGGGTCGATCTGTCGGTATACTTCACAGCGATGGCCAGGAGCGCCCTTCTCTTCTCATCCCCTTCGACGACGTGGGCCCTGCCGAACGCGACAGCGCTTTCAAAGGAGGCCGTGAAGTCCTTGGGCTGCACATGGGCGAAACCTACGACACAGAAGGAGACCCTCTTATCATGCCTGATGTTGTCGATCTTATGCCCCTCCTTCGCTGAGTGAAAGTAGATCGCTCCACCGCTGTACGCGAAGCTGACGGGGACACCGTAAGGATAGCCGTCTTCGCCCACCGTCGACAATACGCCGAACTCGCACGATCCGAGCATCCTCTCCGCGTCTTGCGCACCCAGCGCCCTGTCCTGCCGTCGCAAGATTCCGCGCAAAATGAACCCTCGCCAGCTCGGCGACTGCCATCCATTTCAGTGTTGCTAGGGAGGCAGAGATCGACCGAGCAGGCTTGCGGATGTCCTACTTCCCGATGACCTGCCTCAACAGCTCCGGGACCTCCCAAGGCATCTTGGCCACCGGCACGCCTGCGGCGTTGAGCGCCTTCTCCTTCGACTGCACGGTGCCCGCCTTGCCGTAGATGATGGCGCCGGCATGGCCCATCTTCTTCTCCTTCGGCGCACTCCTTCCTGCTACGTACGCCACGACCGGTTTGGGGAAGTCCGTATCAGCGATGTAGGAAGCAACCTTCTCTTCTGCGTCGCCACCGATCTCGCCGTTGATCGCCACGGCCTGGACGGCCGGGTTCCCCCTCACCATCTCCAAGCATTCGATGAAGTTCGTCGAGACGATGGGGTCGCCGCCTATCCCGAGGGCGGCAAAGACGCCGAAGCCGCTGCGCTTGATGTATTCAGCTATTTCGTACGTCAGCGTGCCGCTTCTGGAGAAGAGCGCCACCGGGCCGCTCGTGAAGGGTTGGGCAGGCATGATGCCGAGCTTGGTCTTGCCCGGGATGATGAGCCCCGGCGTGTTCGGCCCTATGATGTGACCCCCCGCCTTGCGCGCGGCCTCGATCGTCCCCATGGTGTCCCTGACGGGGACCCTCTCGGTCACTCCCACCACGAGTCTGATTCCCGCCTCGAAGTCCTCCTTCACTGCAGTGAGATATGCCGGAGCGGGCACGAATACCATGCTCACCTCAGCCCCCGTCGCCCTGACGGCTTCAGACATCGAGTCGAAGACGGGCACACCGCCAGCCGACTGACCTCCCTTCCCCGGAGTCACGCCAGCCACAATCTTTGTCCCGTATTCCGCCATGAGCTGTGAGTGCAAGCTGCCGTACTTCCCCGTTATACCCCTGACCGCCACCTTCGACTGCGCCGGATTGGCGGCGCCAGAAAGCCAGCTGCTGAGAAGGCTCATCTACTTCCACATCCCCGCCGCCGAGAGTGCTTCCTGCTCTTCTATGAACGACTTCAGCCCTTCTTTGGCCAGCATCTCCCTTGCCTCAACGTCGCCAGCCCCGCTGAGCCGCAGCACCAGTGGTTTAGTCAGGATGCCCTGGGATTTCGCAAGTATGATCCCTTCGGCCACCGAGACGCCATTCGTTATGCCCCCGAACACGTTGATGAATATGGCACGGAGGTTGGGCTGCGCCGACAGGAGCTTCAAAGCTGCCAGGACCCTGTCCGAAGAAGCCCCTCCGCCGAGGTCAAGGAAGCATCCCGGCTTCAGCCCCTTGGACGATATCATGTCCAGCGTCGCCAAGACGAGACCGGCCCCGTTGCCCACCACGGCCACATCCCCGTCAAGCGACACGAAGTTGAAGCCGTATCTCTCGGCGTCCTCTTCCGAAGAATCCTTCCTCATGAACTTCTGCAGCTCCGGATGGCGGAAAAGCGCGTTGTCATCCACGATGACCTTGGCGTCCAGAGCCGTGAACCCCTGGCCTGGCGTGAAGGCGAGCGGGTTGATTTCGATCAGGTCCCCCTCAGCCCCCTGATAGAGAGAGTACAGCGCCTTCAGGAGACCCTTGAGGGCCGCAGAGTCCTCCTCAGAAAGATGGAAGTAGGACACGGCCCGCTCATAATCTGAATCCGAGGGTCCGTCGAGGCCGAAGTCCACAACCTCCCTGTCCTTGACCTCCTCCACGTCTATCCCTCCCTCCTTCGTGACAATGAGGGAGAAGCATCTCTGGCTCCTGTTTTGGAAGAAACTGCAGTAGAACTCCCTTTCGTGCGGGAAGAACTGCTCCGCCAGCACCTCCTTTACCTGAAGCCCGGAGATCACCAAGGAGGAGAGCTTCTCGTACGCAGGCTTGAGCTCTTCCTTCTCCATCACCTTGAGGATCGCGCCGGCCTTTCCCCTCCCCCCACTGGGAGCTGTGCCTTGAGCACCAGAGGGATCCCCACCTTTTCAACAGCGGCCTCCAGGTCGGCGCCGCTCCTGACAAGGAAACTCGACGGCACAGCGACGCCGTGCTCCCTGAAAAGCTCCTTCGCCTGGTACTCAAGCAGTCTCATAAGATTCAGCCCTCCTAGGCCCGCGAAGCGTATTTAAGAAATACGCCATTCAATCGCCCCCCGGCAGCGTGGGTGAGGGACTCGAGAAAGGTGGTTAGCCTGGAGACTTCCTTCGATTTGAGCGGCGTGGCCTAAAATATTTAAACAAGCAAATCAAGCAAGATTACCAGAGCTCTGAGGTTTCGGAAGTTTGAAGCTCCCAATTTGTAGTTTTGACGCCAAGGTTGGGGTTCTGTGCCCCAAATGCGAGATGAAACTCCGGAGCGGAGAGCTCTCTAGGACCGACGTGGACGTCTCCTACATGCTCGCGAAGAACGTGGGCAAGTTCCCCCTGCTGGACAAGATAACCCTTCGCAAGGCCGCCGAAGTCGACGGAGAGCTCGTGCTGATGGTGGGGCTGGGCGAGATGTCCCTCCTCAGGACAGACCAGGAGTTCACGAAGAACCTCGAGGAGACGCTGGGCAGGAAACTTTGGTTCACGGAGCTGGACACGGACGACAGGCGCTACGTCGAACACCTCCTTTTCCCCGCACGCATAATGACCATGAACACCGTCTGGCTGCCCGATGGGAGCAAGACGATGAAGGTCATCATCCCCGGGCGGAAGACGGGGCGCTTCCCGGTCAACCTCGAAAAGGTAAAAAGGATAGTCAAAGGCACAAGAGGAATCGAACTGGTCATCAAGTTTGAGCGAGAAGACAGGCCCGAGAAGAGATAGGTACTCTGATCAGATCGACGAGAGCGTCGTCGGCAAGAGCGTCACCGTGGCAGGGTGGATAGAGGACCTCCGTTCAATCGGCTCCCTGGTCTTCTTCACCATTCGAGATAGCCACGGCGTTCTTCAGGCCGTCTTCAACAAGAAGTCCCTAGGCGACCAGAGGTTCGCCGAAGCCGGGTCGCTTCCGAGGCAGAGCTTCGTTAGCGTCACCGGGATAGTGAAGGAGAGCCGCTCCAAGATCTCCCGATTCGAAATCGAAACCACTTCCTTTGTCTTGCTGGCCAAGGCCGTCCATCCGCTCCCTCTGGACCCGACCGGCCGAGTGGAAGCCGCGCTGGACACACGGCTGGACGCCAGGCCCCTGGACCTGCGGAACCCCCGCTCGGCAGCCATATTCAGGATCGAGGCCGAGTTTCTGAACTTCGCAAGGAAGTTCCTTGAGCTCAAGGGTTTCATTGAGGTGCGCACGCCCAAGATGATCGGGGCCGCCACCGAAGGAGGTGCTGAGCTCTTCGGCTTTGACTACTTCGGTAGAGAGGCCTGCCTGGCCCAGAGCCCGCAGCTGTACAAAGAGGAGCTCACCCTGTCGCTCGAAAGGGTCTACGAGGTGGGGACTTATTTCAGAGCCGAGAAGAGCCACACGACGCGCCACTTGAACGAGTTCCTGGGACTCGACGCCGAAGCGGCCTTGTTCACGAAGGAGGACGCCATGGGCCTCGTTGAAGACCTGACCGCCGACAGCATCCGGCACTTGGCTGAGGTGTGCAAGGCGGATTTCGAGCTCCTGAGACGCCAGCCCGAACCTGCCGAGGCTCCCTTCCTCGTCCTGAGATACGAAGACGCCATCAGAGAAATACAGGGGAAGGGCTTGAAAGCCAGCTTCGGCGACGACCTAGACGGCGACTCCCTGAAGGCACTAGGCGAAGCCCATCCTGGATACTATTTCCTGACGGAATGGCCGTCCTCCATCAAGCCCTTCTACATCAAGCCCAATCCCCAAAGACCCGAGGTCAGCGAGTCATTCGACCTAATGCACGGGCCGCTCGAGCTGGCATCGGGCGGGGAACGCGTCGCAGAACGGTCCATACTCGAAGACAGACTGAAGGAGAAGGGACTTGATCTGGAGCTCTTCAGGGACCATCTTCGCGTCTACGATTGGGGAATGCCTCCTCACGCCGGCTGGGGGTTCGGGGTCGAAAGATTCGTCGCCCAGGTCACCGGAAGCGCCAACGTGCGCGAGGCCGTCCTCTACCCGAGGGATTCGCTGCGGCTGACCCCATAGCCCTGGAACGGAAGCGCTCCTAGAGGGCCTTGTACTGCTCGCTCCACTTTATGTATGCCTTCAGGGTCTCCTGGGGCACGCTGGGCTTCCTCGTCCTGAAGACCTCCCTGAAGTCGTTCATTGATATGGCTCTCGTGCGGCTGCCCGGTTCCATCCCGTGGCCGCTCTCGAAGAGCTCGCTGACGACCCGCAGCTGGACAGACTGGCAGATGTCCTTTATGTCGCTCCCCGAATAGTTCTCGCCCAGACGCCCCAGCTCGTCCACCTGGACGCTGGGGTCCATCGAAAGTGGCTTGGTGTAAAGCTCGAACATGTGGCGCCTAGAAGCGGGGTCGGGGAGCATGACGTAGATCCTCTTCTGGAAACGCCTCAGGAATGGCGTGTCCAGGACCCAGGGCTTGTTCGTGGCCGCAAGGATGTACATCTGAATGTTCTTGCCCTTGTCGGCGAGCCCGTCCATCTCCTTCAGGAACTGGTTCCTGACCCTAACCTCGCCGCCCACCTCCTGGGACCTCACACCGAGGAGGGAGTCCACCTCGTCGATGAAGATGATCGCAGGCTGGCCCTTCTCGGACAGCTTCCTCGCCGCGTTGAAGAGCTTTGCGACGTTCCTCTCTCCCTCGCCCAGCCACTTGCTCATGATGCTGGCCGCGTCGACGGTCATGAAGGAACCCTCGATCTCCGCGGCCGTGGCCGCCGCCAGCATGGTCTTCCCGCACCCAGGGGGGCCGTAGAGCAACAGCCCTCTTGGCCAGCCCAAGGGAAACAGGTCGGGCCTCTTGCAGGGGAAGACGATGGCCTCCTTCAACGCGCGCTTGGCGTCCTCCAGGCCAACGACGTCTTCGATGCTGACGTCGGGTTTCTCCTTGAGCACGAGGTCGTCATACGAGGCCTTGATCTTCTCCACGACCATGGGGCCCCCGCCGGATGGCGGTGCGCCCCCTGACGAATATGTGTCCTCATCGGGCATCCCCCCTTCGTCGGGGGGCATGAAGCCCCTGGCGGACTGCAGGGCCTTGATCCTCTCCTGATATGCCATGGCCCGCTGCAGGTACATCTGGTTGAGCTTGTATTCCGGATAGAGCTGGACGAGACGCATCAGAGTCGAGATGGCCTTCTGGTAGCTGCTTATGGCCTGACCGTAGCGAGCCTCGCTGTCGGCCTTGATCGCGTCGCTGGCGTGCTTGCTGGCGGCCTCCTCCAACATCTTTGCTGCCTGTTCGCTCATGAGCTATGCGACTCCCTTCCTAGCTGCCCACCTTGACGCGACCTTCCCTGACGAGCTTGATCACGGTCTTCTCGACGTCGTCGAGGGGGGCGTTCAGGGCGACCGCGGCTTCGTATACGTTCAGCTTCCCTCCCTGAGAGTTGACGTAGTCGGCGACCGCGTCCTCCAGCGGCTTGTGGCCTGACGACTGGAAGATGTCGATCTTGAATGGGTCCTCGTCGCCTTCTCCCGCCGCGAGGAGGGCCGTCCTCTTCACCCTGTCGAAGGCCGTCGGGTCGGGGGCGGCGGTGATCGGCTCGGGGAGGTCGCTGTTCTCGATTTCGTTCTCCAGGTATCGCATCGCCTCTTCGACTATCTCTTCGCCGCTGGACGTGTTGACGTCGATGTTCAGGTTGGGCGCCACCTGGCCCAGCTCGGCCATCGTATCGCTGAGCGTGTTCTGGATGTCCTCCTGGACGTTCATCACGTCGGCGCTGAGGCCGTTGAGGACCGTGCCGACGCCCTTGATTACCTTGAAGGCGTGCCCCATCTCGGTCATGGCGTCCCCGATGTCCCTTATGCTTTCCAGACGTAGTATCACCTGGGTAAGGGCTAGTTCGCAGGTCACGAGCACGCGTATGATCTTCTTCACTTCCACATGCTCGTTGGCGTAGACCGAGGCCCTTTCCCTCTCCTGCTTCTGCACCGAGGAGACAATTATGTCGAAGAGCTTCACTCTCCTCTCCTCGAGGCGGTGGCGCAGGGTCTCCACTTCCCTCCTGTGAAGCTCCAGCTTCCTTATCGCGTCCGAGATCTTCTCACGGAGGTTCTCGTCCGTCTTCTTGGAACCCCAGTTCAGTCTCAAAGTAGGTCAGCCTGCCTCCGCTATGCCCAATGACGCTAGTCGAACAGCCATCTTCGTTTAGAATCATAATGGTCACAAATGATTAACAATCAAATTAAGACAATAAAACAAGAACTAAAAAAGAAGTTTGAGAGGTCGCCGGTCAGACCCGGCGACCTCCCTTTCGTCAGCCCATCACCCTTTCCGTGCGTCTATTGTGAGAAGCTCTGGCCGGCCTCGCCAGTCATGCTTGGCAGGTCGGGGAACTTGTCCTTCATCTTCTGCTCCGCCACCGCGGACGCCTCTGCGAGTATGTGTTCGGCGTCCTCGTTAGCAGCCTCGAAGTTGAGGGTCAAGCCGCCAAGCTGTCCGGCGTCGACCAGGATGCTGCTGAGCACGTTGTTGATCTCGCCGATCTCCTGCTCAGCTTCAGGCATCACACCGACCAGGCCGGACTTCACGCTCTTGATTACGGCCATGGCGGGGGCCAGGGTGACTACGATGTCACCAAGCTCCGTCGCGGTGTTGAGCCTGAGTATTATCTGCTCGAGCGCGATTCTCGCGGAAGTGACCATCTTTGCCATCTTCCTGATCTCGCTCAGCTCGTTGGCGTAGACTGATGCGTGCTGCATGTCGTGCTTCTGGATGGAGGAGACGACCTTCGTGAAGAGCGCTCCGTCCCTCTCCTTCAGCTTGTTGCTTGTGTTCTCGAGCTTCGATACCTGGATCTGTATCCCTCGTACAGCTTGATCGATGCGGGGCTTCAGAGGACCAGCGGGTCTGACCGCGTCCTTTACTTTCTCCCCAAAGCCGGCGCCCTGGGGACTCTGCCATTTCTTACTGAATTCGGACATTATTAGGCACCTTGGCAGTTGACGCCCATATGCGCACTTTATGACTGTTGTAACCCACGAATCCTGTCACTCCGGTGACAGGGGTCACGGTGACAGGCCGTTGAGCACGTTGTGAAGAACTTTGCACTTGACTCCTTCTAAGGGCGACGGCCGAGCGAAGGCTCAAGTTGACGAGAGCCTCAGGCAGCCAGCCGTTGATCGGAGCCATGAAGGAGCTCGGGCTCACCGAATATGAGGCGAAGCTCTACCTGACCCTGCTGAGCAACGGGCCATCCAGGGTCAAGGACCTGGCGTTCAGCGCCGCCGTACCGAGGACGAAGTCATATGCCGCTCTGAGGAGCCTCGCCGCGAAGAACCTCGTGAAGCTTTACGACACGCCGCTCAAATGCAGTGCCCAAGACGTGGAGGAGGGATTCAAGGAGGCGTTGGCCGAGGAGGAGGCCCGGCTGAAGGGCATGAGGACGGCCATCGCGAAGATCAACAAGATGAAGAATAGCTCGCTCAGGGGGAGAAGCCTCGCCGAAGGAAAATACTACATGTACGTGTCAGAGGAGGCAGGCCGGAAGGTCGTCGAGTTGGTGTCTGAAGCCCGGTACTCGTTCCACGCCCTCGTCGACGGCAGGGGCCTCTCCATGCTCCATGACTGCAGGGACTCCCTGGCGTCGCTGAACATGAGCGAGGCAGACATCAAAGTGGTCGTGTCGTACAAGGACCAGGAGCCGCTCCAGGAGCAACTCGGCCTCCCCATATCGGCCAAGGTTGGGCAGGTGATGGAAGGGAGGAACGTGTTCATTGCTGACGGCTCCAGCCTGCTCATCACCAACAGCAGCACGGGAAGCGCTCTATTCTTGCCCATCGCGGAGATCGCCGCCTTCCTGGACCATACCCTGTTCGCCCCGTACTGGGACTCCGCCGTGGACCTCGCGCAATTCATGCGGCTCATGAACCTCAACATCGGCGACGAGCTTCCCTCCATCAAGGGCGATTCGTCCCTGTACAGGTCCTTCGTCGGGACCGTTATGGAGAGGATGGACGAAGACGAGCTCAGGAAGCTGGCTGGGGAGTTCTATGACAGGGTGGCAGTGACCATCTCCAGCGAAGTCTTCTCCATGAGCCCCGATGCCGCTCTGCCGGCCTGGTCCGAGCTGATCAGCCTTTCACTCGAGGGCAGGGGGAAGGTGCGCTACGATAGCCTGACGAAGATGCTGACCTTCGAGGTCTCGGAGCCCGCGAAGGTCTTCCCCGAGAGCCTCTGGCTCCTGGCCTTCGTGGGCTACCTTGAGAGGAACGGGATGCCGCTGAGGATCCTGCAGCGCGTGGGCAACGCAGGGAACCAAATCCTTCAGACGAAGGTCTCCTGGAACGTCCTCCAGTAAGCCTTTATATCCTATCTCCTGTTGAGATGGGCGTCGAGGTATTCGTGTTGCCAAGGCAGATCTACGATGCGAAGTCGTTCAAGAAGCTAATCGAGAAGGCCGACGAGATTAGGGTGGTCCGAGGCGACGAAAAGGTGAAACTGAAGCTCAAGACGAAACATCTCTTGTACACATACGTCGCGGAGAAGGCCGAGGCCGACAAGCTCCTGAAGAACGTCTCCAAGCCCATCAAAGAGATAAAGGCCTAGGCGAAGGTCAGAACGGCGAAGAGGCCCAGAGCCAGCAGCAGAGGGATCGTAAGCCCGGGCAGGGCCTTCCTTTTGGATAGGAGCATGAGAGTGGCGACCACGCCGACGATCTATCACGACCAGCATCAAGGCGGCGGCCACGGGGCCGCGCATTAGATATGCCGCCGAGGGGATCATCGAGTAGAAGAGCTCGTCCCCCAGCCCCATGCTCACGTTCCCGAAGTCGACGCTGAGGGCTCCGAACGGCACCTGCTCGACCACCTTCTTGAGAGGCCCCCTGTTGACGGAGTAGTAGTCGTAGAGGGCGAAGAGGAGGAGGATGATGTATATCGTGGGCGGCGTGAAGACCAAAGCCAGGTAGGCGCCGGCCTCGCTGCTGAGGAGGAGGCTGAAGGCGGCCTTGGAGGTGGACTTGCCGTAGATCAGAATGATGAAGCCTATGATGCCAGCCGTGATGGAGGCGACCACCGAGGGAAGGAAGTCGATCCCGGAGAGGACGAGGATCAGAAAGCTGAGGAATGCCACGAGGATGGCCTCGCCCAGCGCGTAGACGTACTTGAAGACCCTGCTACGGTAGAACTTCAGGAAGAGGAGGCTCCCGGCCACAGGGAAGGCCAGGAAGATGAGGGAGTTGAAGAGGGGACCGCTGCTGCCCTGGACAGGCGTGAACGTCACCAGGCCCTGGATCTGCACCAGTTGGAAGGTGAAGATCAATGCTGCCAGCTGGGCAGCCAACGTGAACAGGAGTACTATGGGAAATGTCCCGATCTTCAAAACTTCACGCCTATCTGCGCCAGGCATTCCTTGCAGAGCATGGGAAGCTTCGAGTCGACGTCGAAGGTCGAGTTGGCGAAGCTCATGATGCAGGTTGGCTCTGGGCAGTGTTTCAGCCCGACAAGGTGACCGATTTCGTGCGAGGCCTCCTTCATGATCCTCTCGTTCAGGAGGGAGGGGTTCGAGTTCACCCTCAGCCTGGCCAGGCTGACGACCCCTGCCGATCGCTGGGGGTCTGCGAGACCGAATACATAGTTGGAGCCCTGCACGTAGATGTCCTTCTCGGTGATGCCGATGACGAAGTTCGAGCCGCTAGCCTTGACCAGCCCCTCCAGCCTCTTCAGGATCGCCGCTGCGTCGTATTGCTTCCGTGCTGCGTTGAGCTCGGCCTCCTCCAGCGGGACTGGCGTTCTGAAGAGGGTCGGCTTCAGGTCGAAGATCCCGGCAGCCGTCTCCAGGCCCTTGAAGTCCGTCACCACGAACGGCCCGCCGAGGGACACGAAGGATATGGTACCTCTAGATTTCAAATGTCTCACCAGCTTCGGGGGACGTGGCGTCTAGGCCGAGCTCCCCCCGCAGGCGCTTCGCGAACTCTTCGCTGTTCTCACGCTCTCCATGGACCACTATCACCTTTGGAGAGCCCTTGACCTTCTCCTTAAACAAATTGAACAAGTCGGTCATACCCAGATGTGAAGAAAAGTCGAACCTCTGCACGTCGGCTGCCACCTTGTACCTCTTTCCGTCGAGCTTGACCTCCTTCTTCTCCAGCAGGGTCCTGCCGGGCGTCCCCGGCACCTGGAACGAAACGATGGCGATGGCATTCCTCTTGTTCTTGGCCACCGACTTGTTGTAGAAGGTCGAAAAGCCACCCACCAGCATCCCGGCGGGCGAAATGATCACCGACGCGTCGGCCACGGCCCTGCGGCGCGCGCCCCAGTCCTCGACGAACTGGACCTTGCCGAGCGACTCTCTTGAGAAGCGTCGGGTCCCTCACAGATTCGGGATGCTCGAGGAGTATCTGGTTGGCCTTGAGCGCCATTCCGTCCATGTAGACCCTGTGCT
The DNA here is from genome assembly GCA_963842885.1 of uncultured Nitrososphaerota archaeon. GTDB lineage: Archaea > Thermoproteota > Nitrososphaeria > Conexivisphaerales > DTJL01 > DATKKG01. The sequence goes on along the minus strand of CAWJIE010000007.1, from coordinate 41,085 downwards.
TGAAGCCGTGGCTGTACAGCATGCAGGCCAGCTCCTGGGCCCTGCCCACGGCGAATGATGGAACGAGCAGTGTGCCTCCGTCACTGACTATCTGCTCGGCGTACTTGACGAACCTCTCCTCCTCCTTCACGCGGTCCGGGTGATCTGCCTGCGCGTAGGTGCTCTCGGTGATGATGACGTCCGCTTCCAGTCCGTCCACATCCGCCGGAGCGAGAAGCTGAGTGGGTGTCCTGTTCATGTCTCCCGTGTAGACGAGCTTCCTGCTGCCTTCGATGGTCGTTATCGCGCTGCCGGGGATGTGCCCGGCGTCCCTAAATCCCACCTTCAGGTTGCCGAGCTTGAAACCCTCGGTGTAGCCTTCGAGCTGGGTCTTGTCGGCCATGTTGGCGACGGCATCTCCGTCGAATGGGAGGATAGAACCGGAGATCTTCAGGAAGTCGTAGAGGAGGACCTTGGAAAGCTCCAACGTCACCGCGGTCGAGGCCAGGACGGGCCCCGCTGAGAGGTAGAACAGAGGCGCGGCTCCGACGTGGTCGAGGTGGGCGTGAGAAATCACCACGCCGTCGACGTCCTTAGGCCGGACGTGTATGGGGAACTCGGGCTCCCGAGCCAGCTTTACGCCGTAGTCGAGGAGGAGACGCGTGCCGTCCGACTCGACGAAGACGGCGGACCTGCCCACTTCGTTGGCAGCGCCGAGAACTCTCACTTGCATCTTCTTACACTAGCCTTATAGCCACATTTTTCAATAGGGTCTTTAAACCTTATGGGGGTATGGGCTTGCTAGAAATAATACCGAAAGGGTCGAGATTTGACGGGTGCACTCTGATTGCCGGTTTCCACGGCATTGGCGCCACTGGCTACTGGTCCGTCAAGTACATGATCCAGCAGCTGAAGGCCGAAAGGGCCGCGTTCATCGATTCCGACTACATCGCCCCGGTGGCCGCGGTGCAGGGAGGGAGGCTCACCACGCCTCACGAGCTGGCCAGGAAGGATAACCTCGTGTTCCTCAAGATCGACGTCCCCCTCTACAGGGACTTTGAAGTCAAGTTCTACAGGGAGCTGGCGCAGTGGGCGGTCGGAGCCGGCTTCAAGGAGGTGGCGCTGATAGGAGGCCTCGACGCCTCCCTGAAGGTGGACGACTCTTCGCACAGGATCGTCTACACGTCGGCCTTCGAGCCGACCGGGAAGCTCAGCGATTCCACGGTGCTGGAGGACGACCACGTCATCGTGGGCCCCGTCGCCATCCTCCTGAACTACTTCGAAGCGATGAACTTCCCGGCGTACGCCATCCTGTCCTACGCCTCGACGGACAGGGCGGACCCCAGGGCCGCCTCGTCCGCGATCTCGCTGATGTCCAGCGTCTACGGCTTCAGCATAGACACTTCGGCCCTCATGAAGGGCGCGGAGGTCATGGAGTCGGACTCCTTCAGGGAGGAGGCCAACGTGGAGAAGCGCAGCGGCGACTCAATGTACACCTAGGCCCGGAGCCCGCTTCTTCAGCTCTGCCACGTACTTCGGGCCGAGCCTTCACCTGGCTTCCCCCGCACAGGCGGGCCAGCTTCGAAGCCAGGGCCTTGTCGTCGTCGTACAGGACGCTCACCTTGGCGAAGCGCTGCTTTCTTGACCAGCTCCCGAGCTTCGGCGAGGGAGCTGTCGATGACCAGCGCCTTCGACGGTAGCCGGCATGACCGTCTGAGAGGCGGGATAGTCGCAGTAGAGCTCAAGGGGGACCAGACCGTAGAAGGGCCTGAAGACCGCGATGGAGAAGCCGTGCTCCGCAGCCATCTCCAGGAGTCTCGGAACCATGATGAAGAACCGCTCGTTCACCCTGGACATGGAAAGGATCACCAGCGCCTTCTCCTTGGGCCTCCATCGATGCCTGACGTCCGAGCGGAACCTGACCAGCTCGGGCCGGCCGTAGTCGAAGCGGTCGAAGAGCAGGAGGGCCTTGGGCTTGGTCACGGGCGTCCCCTCCAGCAGACATTGCCTCTCCTGTCGCCGACCGTTGCCAGGGCATCCAGTAGCTTGGGATGGCTCCTGGCCTTTGCGGAAACGAGCTCCCAGAGCCTCCCCTCCTTGATCGCTTGCCTTGACGAAGCCACCTCCGTCTTCAGGACGTGAAGGTTGTGGAGGGCCAGGGCCTCGACCCTCTGCGGCTTCCGCATGAGGGAGATGGAGCCGGGAGTGTTCGTCGAGCATACGGGACAGCTGCAGGGGAGGTAGCTGAGCTCCGCCAGGTGGCGGACGCCGTAGGGCGTCATGTACCTGTCCTGTTTGGCGAAGAGGATGTAGGATGCCGAGTCGAAGAGGTCGCAGCCCAGGGCGATGGCCATGGGGATGGTCAGTGGGTGGGCCGCCCCGAAGAGGTGGACGGGCCGTCTCAGGCGGCAGGCCGGCCTTGGCGGCGAGGATGATGGAGGCCAGGACGTCGAAGTCGTAGCCGTTCATCACCTCGACGGGCGAGCCTATGGCATAGACGTCGAACGGCATGGCGCTGATCTCCCTGGCGCACCTCTTCACGAGATCGAAGTGCTGCCCTCCCTGCACGGGGCCCACCCATAGAGGGGGCTTCGACGACAGCAAAGGGAGAGTCCGCCTGGCCGCCTTGAGCGTCTCCCTGACAGTATGGAGCGCGCGTCCGCGGCTGGCAGGATACCCGGTGGGGAGGTCCAGGATGACGGCGATGTCGCTTCCTATGTCGCGCTGGTACTCCGCCATGGCCACCGGGTCGACGTCGACCCCTCCGTACATCAGCGCCTGGTAGCCGCCGGAGTCCGTCATCACCATCCCTTCGTAGCCGATGATGGAATGGATGCCCCTTTCGATGGCGGCCTCTCCGTACCTCTTCTTGGTTATGTAGGAGTTGGTGATCACGGCTTCGAAGCCCATCTCCTTGAGCTTCGAGCAGGGTATCTCCTGCCTCACTGGATGGACGACGGGCAGGAAGGCGGGGGTCTCGAGCGTCTTCCCGCCGAGGGAGAGCCTTCCAAGCCTGCCGGCGAGGTCGGTGTCCCTAACCTCGAACAACGGGTCAGGCCTGCTTCTCTGATTTCTTCAGCGTAGACAGATAGGCGTCGTAGACCTGACGGACCCTGTCGGCGCTGGGGCCCGTCCCCTCGACGACGCCGCTCTCGGTGACCTTTATCTTGTCCATGACGATGATGGCGCCGATGTCCTCTCGGAGCCTGACCAGCCCTGGGAAGACCTTGTTGATGGTCTCTGCCAAGGTCTTAAGGTCGAAGGGCTTCTCCACGAGCTTGATCTCCCTTATCTGGGAGCCGTTGAGGGCCACCTTGTACATCCCGCCCTCGAAGCCGCTGAGGACCAGTGAAAGATTCTCCGAGATGCCCAGGAGGACCCCGTCGTACTTCCTTCCGTCGACGGTCTCCACCTGGACCTTGCGACCGGTGAAGGTGCCCAACTCCTCGATGAACCTTCGGGCTGGTACTATTGACAATCCACACGTGCTTCAGATTCAGTGTATATAAGTAATTACCGAAGAAAGAGGAGCCCCAGCTGCGGACAGAGTCTTCCGAAGTTCTGAAGAAAGGGAGAGAATCTGCGAGCAGGCCTCCCCGCAGGATGTGGCTAAAGGGAACGCCCGAGCAGCGCGCCTTGGGTCAGGGCCCGCCCGCGCAGGCGCTGGACAAGCACTGCAGCCATCGGCTGACGTAGGCCAGGACTGGCTCAGCGGTGGGCGTGAGGGGGAAGAACACGTAGAGCCAAGCCAGGCAGCCTATGATGAATACTATCTTCATCGGCCTCGTGAACTTCGTCATCATCCAGCCGTCCGCGATCACGGCGGCCGGGAGCATCTGTACCATATAGAAGGGATAGGTCGCCCTGACGAGCTGGGCGAAGAAGTAAGGGGCGAAGGTCGCGCCCATCCATACGGAGATGAACATGATCGTCCTCTTCTCGAGTTGGCTGAGGGCCTCCATCTTCCAACCGACGAAGTAGATATCACGGGCAGCGAGGCCAGGAGGAGCCACTCCTCCGGCATGGTGGAGATGAAGCCGAAGGGCGGGTAGAAGACCAGCCAAGCGAAGGGCACCACGGACCTGCCGAGGAACGGAAGCCACGACTCCTGTGGCCATCCGGAGAGCCCTATGAGGGAGTTGTAGCCCAGTATGTACTGGATGTGGGCGATGAACGTCGGGAAGGGCGTGAAGATCATATCGTAGAGCTGGAGGCCGGCGGCGGCGACCAGGGCGGTCGTCCCCAGGAGGATGACCAGACGCCTCACCGACAGGTCATGGGAGACGATAAGGCTGTACCCCACGATGGCGATGAAGAAGAGCACACCGGTCTCCTTGGAGAGGATCGAGAGGCCAAGGAGCGACCCGGCCAGGATGACCTTCAGGTAGGGATGGTCCTTGAGGGTCGAGAGATAGACGTAGGTGGCGAATAGGCCGAAGAAGACCATGGGGACGTCCGTCCAGGCCTGCAGAAACAAGCCGAGGAAGGTTCCGTCAATCAAGAGGAAGAACGCCGCGTATCGGGCCACCCTCTGGCCGCTCACAGCCTTGGCGATGCCATACGTCAGGAGAAGCGTGCCGGCCCCGAAGAGGAGCGGGAAGATGGAGTAGCCGACGACGTTCTTGCCGAAGATCCTTGATGGAGAGCGCGAGAAAGAGCTTGTCCAGGGGGGGATGCTCGTAGTTGCATGTGGAGGAGACGGGGATTGTCGTGCAGCGCTTACCCGACAGGATGTCGAGCGCCGCGGGGATGTAGTACGCCTGGGGGTCGCTGTAAGGGGCGTTCCCGCCCGGGACCAGGAAGATCTCAGCCAGCTGCAGCGCAGCGTAGGCCACCAAGAGCGCCGGGACGAAGAGCCGTCCCTTCCAGCCCTGAGCAACCGCGCCGTCGAGCGAGCCGGGCTGGTAGAGCCGCCCTCGGATGAAGGAGGCACCGCCGAAGCGTGCCATGGGATAGGTGAGAGCCGAGATGAGACCGAACACCCCTGCCAGGAGCAGCCACATTTCGCCCCTGGGGGCCATCGCCGCCGCCTCAGCGTGCAGGTGAGCCCCGTCGATGTGGAGATGGGCGGGCAGAACGTCTGAGAGAAGTAGTAGGCCGCCACGATCGCGCATCCGATGGCGACGAGGGCGGCTCCCGACGCGAGGAACCATTCGACGGTCGCCGCCGACCGCTGGCGAGGGATGACTATCTTGACCAATCCTCAGGTTACCCCCTCGACGGCATGACCTTACCCTCCACTTTCGTCCCTATGAACTTGACCATGCGGCTCTGCGAGGAGCGTGGGGCTTCAATTTTGAAAGTGTTACTAGCGTCTCGTTGGTTTAGCGCAGAACGTCGACCCCGGGTCAGCGTGCGACCAGGGGCGGCATCAGCATATCCCCTCCCATTGGGACCATGTTGTCAACCCATCATGGAGAATACCCCTGGACGCCACTGCAGGTAGGATCGACCATGACATATACCAGCGGAGTGTCCGCCTGCGACGTTTGCGGAGGGGACATGATTTCATATGAAGGCGAATGGGTTTGCAGGAGCTGCGGCGCCGTGCCCGCCCATGTAGACGTCGGGGAACCGGCCTTTCGCATCAAGGAGGCCACCCTGACCGACCTGAAGGAAGTGGAGCTGGGCAGCTTCCTGGGCTCCAGCGGCCCCTCTTCGCTGAGCGGCTACTCTGGGCTCGACTTCGAGTTCTCCACCCCAGCCTACATGAAGACCCTGTCGGACTTCGGCCTCAGGAGCCCCATGCAGAAGACCCAGACCTACGTGCTGGACATGGTGGCGAGGCTGAGCGAATCCATAAACCTGCCCAGGAAGGCGATGCTCGACGCCCAGCATATGGCCTCCATCAGGCTGCGGCAGGCACGCGTCAAGAAGGGCGGCCTCCCCACCCTGGCCGCCTACTGCGTCATAGTGGCGGCGCGCCGGGTAGGGCGCAACACCATCGGCTGGAAGGTCGTTTCGAATAACCTGGCGTTGATGGGGCACAAGGTGAAGCTGACGTCGCTCATCTCCATAGCCACCACCGCGCCGCTGGAACGCGGCAAGATCAGGGTGGAGGAGTACCTGAAGGACGCCGTCAGGAACTTGATGATGAGCCCGCCCGTCAAAGAAGGGATACAGATGTGCCGGCTCAATCCCGTCAAGTACGAAGCCGCGCTGCTGAAGAGATCGTTCTATATCATGGCCGCCGTGGGGCGCGATTCCTTCTCCGGCTACAACCCCGTGGCTGCCGCGGCGACGTTGCTGTACATGGCCGAGGACTCCCTTACCGCGGAGGAAGGCAGGAGGAGGATCTTCACGCAGAAGACGGTGGCGGAGTTTCTCGGCGTCTCGCAATACACCGTGAGGGAGCAGACGGCCAAGTTCAAGCCGCTGCTGCGGAGCAGCCATTTTGACTCGATATAGCTGTTCAGGCGCTACGAACATGGTCGCCCTTGCGAGATGCTCAATCTCCAAGCAGTGAAGCCCAAGCTCAGACCATGAAACGAAAGACGTCCTCGGGGCCCCTGACCAAGCTCAGCCAATCTACGCTGCCGAACGCGGCCTTCCCATCCTTAAGAGCGGACCGGGTCTCCTTGACGACTGTCCGAAGGCCCTTTCCAGTTGTATCGACTTCCCTCACCTTGTCGCCGAAGGCCTCGAGGGCTCCGCCGAGGCAGGCGTCGAGGAACTCCGCCGTCAGGTTCTCCTTCTTCTTCCTCTGCGGATAGCTTCGCTCGTCGTACCTTTCAGAGAGCACCAGTGGGTTGCACCTGAGCACCACGACGTAGTCCAGAAGGCGCGACGGGACCGCCTCAGCCAGGAACACCCCTGAAATCACGAAGCCGCCTTCGGGGAGGTGGCGCCCGGCGACCCGGCGGAAGCCCCTCGCGTCCAGCCGTGGCTCGCCGCCTCTGGCGGGAATCAAGAAACCGGCCTTAGCGGCGACTTCATTCAGGTTGAAGAATGGGACCTTGAGCCCGACGGCCAAGGCCATCCCCACCGTCTTCTTGCCTGTGGCAGGGCTCCCAGTGATGCCGACTCGCAGTCCCTTCACATCTCTCCGACGTCGGCCTTCGGGATTTAAGGATTAGGACCCAGCTAAGGGCCCAAGCTGGGACCGAACCCACGTATTGAACCCCCACGGACAATGGGTCGCGCTAGCACTTGATATGCGCAGGCTCGCCGGCTGCATGGTGATATGGGGCGCCCGCGGTCAGTCAGAGCATGCGACCTTGAAGCCACAGTTGGAGCAGATGTCCTCGCATCGCACTTCGTGCATCTCCTTTCCGCAGACCGGGCATAACTTCGTCTCCATCGACATGGCCACAGAAGAGGTGGAGTCATTTGAACATATATCAAAATCAACCAAAGTCGTTGTACGAAACCGTCAAAATGTTAAGACAAAAGTCGCCACGCCCTCAGAATGTCATAGTCCGGAACAGTCAAGCTCGAATTCGCAGTCGGGGCACACCTCCTGGCAGTGCATCTTCAACATCTCCCTCCCACAGATTATGCAGGACACGGCAGGACGGTGCCACCAGTGGTAGTTCAAGGCGCGCAATGAATCTTGAGCCGGAAGGGGCGCCTAGAGGGCGCGCGACCTCGGGCCGCTCAGCCCAGGTATCGCGTATCTCGATTCCAAGACCCGGCTGGCCCGAACGATCGCCAGCGTCGTGGCCAGGTATATCGCCGCGATTATTAGGTAGACCGTGACGTACTGGAAGGTCACCGAGCCCACGAAAGAGCCCACCCGCGTCAGCTCGACCACGGTCACGAGGTAGGCGATGGAGGAGTACTGGACCAGGTAGACCATCTCGTTCGTCCATGCGGGGATGACCAGCCGGAGTGACTGTGGGAACATCACTGAAAGGATCGAAAGAGCCCGGCTCATGCCGAGGGAGAGGGCGGCGTCCATCTGACCCGAAGGTACGGACCTCATCGCGCCCCGGAAGTATTCGGCCTGGTAGGCAGCGCTGTTGAGTCCTAGGGCCAAGATGGAGGCCGTAAGGGCGTTGAAGGTGATGCCCACCTGAGGCAGGGCGTAGTAGATGATGAAGAGCTGGACGAGCATGGGGGTCCCCCTGATGACCTCGACGTAGGCCGTCGCCAACCACTTCAGGGGCCTCGCGCCGTAGGTCTCCCCGATGGAGAGGGGGGCTCCGAGGGCGAAGCCGATAATGAAACCGGCAGCGGAAAGCAGTAGGGTGGTCTCGAAGCCCTGCAGGAAGAGCGGCCCGTATTGGACCAAGATGCCCGCTAGGGCCAACTATCGCCCCTCCCCCTTGGAGCCGCCGTAGAGGACCTCCATCTTGCTAAGGAACCTCTTGGTCCTCTCCTCCTTCGGTCGGGAGAACAGCTCCTCCGGAGGGCCGGCCTCGAGCACACGGCCGTCGTCCATGAAGATTATCTCGTCGGCCACCTTCCTGGCGAAGCCAATCTCATGGGTGACGGCCAGCATGGTCGTGTGGGACGTTGCCAGCTGCTCCATGACGCGGAGGACCTCCCCTATCAGCTCGGGGTCCAGCGCCGAGGTCGGCTCGTCCAGCAGGATGATCTTCGTGTTCATGGCCACGCTCCGGGCGATGGCGACCCTCTGCTGCTGCCCTCCGCTGAGGTGGGCCGGGAAGTGGCTGAAGAGGGCATCCTCTATCCCCACGTTGCGGAGGGCACGTCCGGCCACCGCAGTTGCCTCGTCCGGCTTGAGCTTCTTGACCTTGACCAGGGCCAGGCGGACGTTCTCCAAGGCAGTCAGATGCATGAACAGATTGAAGTGCTGGAAGACGAAGCCAATCTCGCTCCTCACCAGGCTGAGCCTCACCCCCTTGGCGGTTATCTCCTGGTCCTCCAGGAAGATCCTCCCCCTGTCCGGTGGCACCAGCATGTTGATGCAGCGTAAGAGGGTGCTCTTGCCGGCGCCGCTGGGCCCGATGATTACCTTGGTCTGGCCTCTGTCGATGGCCAGAGAGACGCCCTTGAGGACCTCCAGCTTGCCGAACGATTTGTGGACATCTTCGACCCGAAGGAGAGGGGATGTCGTCAGGCTCCGCCTCCAAGCCCCGGTATCTTCAAGCGTTCGTATACCACGTTCATGCCCCTGCTGACGACGAGCGTGGCCACAAGGTACACGGCGGCGACTATGAGGTACACCTGGAGCGGCTGAAGGGTCATGGCGACGACGTTGGCCGCACGCTCCATCATCTCGGCGACGCCAATGGAGTAGGCTAGGCTCGTGTCCTTCAGGACCACTGTGAACTCGTTGCTCCACGAAGGGATGGAGAGCCGAAGCGCCTGCGGCAGGAGGATCTCCCTGTACGTCTCGACCTTCCCCATCCCCATGCTCAGGGCTGCCTCAGCCTGACCAATGCCGATGCTGCCCAGTGCGCTCCTGAATATCTGCGACTGGTAACCCCCGCTGCGAAGGCCCAGCCCGAGTATGGCCGCCATCTCCGGAGAGAGCGTCAGGCCCAGCGACGGGGACCCCAGATAGATGAGAAGGAACATGACGAGCAGGGGGACCCCCCTCAGGACCTGCTCGATGGCTGACGCCACGGCGCCTATCCTGCGGGACAGGTAGACCTCGGCGAAGGCTAGGGAGATCCCTATGACGAAGCCCAAGGCCAGCCCCCCGGCCGTGAGCAACGCAGTTGAAAAGAAACCGGATAACAGATAGCCCAGGTAGGGGCCGAGCTGAGCGGTCACTGCCATCCCGTTATGTCTATCCCGATGTACCGAAGTACTGCGTTATCAGCGCATTCCACTGGGCGGAGCCCTTGAATGAAGCCAGAGCGGTGTTGAGCTTGTTGAGGAGTGCTGTGTTGCCGATCTTGACTGCGAAGCCCCACTGCTCTCCGGTGGGGACCGTAGAGGAGACCGTCACGGGGTACTGGGACGTAAACGCGGTGGCGACGGGGGAGTCGACGATGACAGCGTTGACCCTGCCGTTCACGAGGTCGAGGACCGCCAGGAGGAAGGTGTCATAGGACTTTATTGGTCCTAGGGTCGTGTTGTACTGCTCGGCCAGTGACTCGCCTGTCGTGCCTGATTGCACGCCCACCGTCTTGCCTGCGAGATCGGCCATGGTCTGAGGCCTGAAGCTCGAAGAGTTCAGGACCAGTATCGACTGGTCAGCCTCCCAGTACGGGTTGGTGAAGTTCACCTGAGTCTGCCTGTCGGCCGTGATGGTCATCCCGGCCGCGATGACATCAATCTGCCCAGACTGAAGGGAGGGGACGAGGTCGTCGAAGCTCGCCAGGTTCTTAATCGTAATGCCAGAGTAGCCAGAATTGATGGCCAGTGCCCTGATGACGTCCATGTCGAAGCCTGTCACACTGCCGTTGGTAAGCGTGTATTCAAAGGGTGGAAACGGCGTATTCGTTCCGACCACGAGCATGTTGCTCGGGGTCTGTTTCTGTGTGAGAAGGTAGACGCCGCCTACGGCCACGATGATGATGACTATGACGATTCCAGCCAGAAGGCCTTTGTTCATTATCACCTGCTATATGGCGAGTTTTATTTAAGGGATTTTGTCGCGAGCTGACATCGCAGATTGTAGGAGAATCGCTCTGTATTGCACGGGGAAAACGTTAAGAATTGAGTTGGCAATAGCTGTGCAGTTATGAGCACAGTGAAGGGGAGGGCCGGGTATGTCGTCAGGACTAAGAAGGACCATCTGGGAGCCACCATCGAGCACTTCGACATCAAGAAGAAGCATGACGTGACTTCGATCATCGACGACTACGCCAAGATGGCCTTCTCGGCGCGCACGCTTTCCCGCGCCGCCAAGATCTACGACTCCATGCTGGCGGACCGGGACTGCTCCGTCATCCTCTGCCTCGCCGGCTCGCTTTTCAGCGCAGGGCTCAAGAACGTCGTGTACGACATGGTCACGCACAACATGGTCGACGCCATCGTGTCCACCGGGGCCATCATGGTCGACCAGGACTTCTTCGAAGGCCTGGGCTTCAAGCACTATCTCGGCACCTCGATGGTGGACGACGACGAGCTGCAGAAGCTCCACATCGACCGAATCTACGACACGTACATCGACGAGGACGACCTCAGGATATGCGACGAGACCGTGGGGAAGATAGCCGATTCCTTGCCCCCCAGGCCGTACTCCTCCAGGGAGTTCATCCGCGAGATGGGGAGGTATCCTCGACAAGAACGCGAAGAACAGGGAGTCGGTGGTCCTGGCGGCGTACAAGAAGGAGGTCCCCATATTCGTCCCGGCCTTCTCCGACTGCAGCGCAGGCTTCGGCCTCATCGAGCATCAGCTTCGGAGGAAGGAGCACGTCACAATCGATTCCGCCAGCGACTTCCTGGAGCTGACGAAGGTCAAGATGGCGGCGAAGGAGACGGGGCTTCTCATGATCGGAGGCGGCGTGCCCAAGAACTTCGCCCAGGACGTCGTGGTGGCGGCGGACATCCTGACGGGGAAGACGAAGATGCACAAGTACGCGGTTCAGATCACCGTCGCGGACGAGCGCGACGGCGGGCTCTCCGGGTCGACGCTCAAGGAGGCCCATTCCTGGGGGAAGGTGGACCTGGGAGACACTCAGATGGTGTACGCCGAAGCCGCGTTCGCCTTCCCGCTCCTCGCTTCATACGCCTACCACAAGGGAAGCTGGAGAGGGAGAGAGCCCAGGAAGCTCGGTCTGCTTTTCAGGAAGTAGGCCCTCCGCTCCCCGCGAAGTCGCCCGAGACCTGCGTCCGCGTCGCCGAGCTCCAGCGCGGAGAGCCTAGTTCGCCGGTGGCTCGTCTGATTTCGTTCCGGCCTTCTCGCCTTCCTTCTTCAGCCGGGCTTCCTCCTCTTCGACCCTCTGAACGCCCACCCTCCACACGGCCCCGAAGAACGGCCCGAAGAGGAAACCGAGCGACGCGACCACTGTCCCGACGGAGACGAAGGCCATCAGAGACGCGAAGAGTTTCCCTGCCACCGTGGAGGGGGTGTTGGCAGGCCCCTGCGCCGTCGCCAGCATCGACATAAAGTAGAACGATTCTATGTAGGAGTAGCCCTCGATGAGGTGCATGCCGATGGTCCCCACCAAGAGGACGGAGGCGACTAGGAGGATGGCGATGAGGCCGCGCCTGTACACTGAGCGGACGTTCTCGCGTCGCATCGGAAACAAGGATATCGAGGGCAAGCATGGAGGAGGCGGTTAAAATGGGTTATCACAGGGCGGAAGGGTGGCCTCCGATACGGCTTATATCTCCCTGTCGGTTCACAGCTTGGCGGAAGCTGATGAATTGAAGTCCGTGCTCCTAAGGAAGGATCCCGGAGCCGCGAGTCCAAGGGCCTCCCTGTCGGATGTGCCAGTCCCTGTCCTGAAGGAGGGCGACCTCTTGGTCTCGATGAAAGCCTGCGGCCTCTGCGGGACCGACATAGAGAAGCTCCACGGGGAATACACGGCGGCCATGCCCGTCCTAGGTCACGAAGCCGTCGGCGTGGTGGCTTCGACGCTGGGCGATGTGGGTGATCTCAGGGAGGGAGACCGGGTCTTCCCCCACCATCACGTCCCCTGCCATCGATGTCACTACTGCCTCCATGGGAACGAGACCATGTGCAAGGAGTACAGGGGAAGCAACATCGAACCGGGGGGCTTCAGCGAGCTCTTCAGGGTGCCTTCGTGGAACGTGAAAGGAGGGGGCGTCCTGAAGCTACCGGCGGCCGTCGGATTTGAAGAAGCCAGCATGATAGAGCCCGCCGCCTGCTGCATCAGGGCCATCGACAGGTGCGGGGTGAGCGCCGACGATTCGGTCCTCGTAGTGGGGGCGGGTCCCGTTGGGATGACGCACGCCCTGCTCCTCCTCTCGATGAAAGCGAAGGTGTATGTCAGCGACGTGAGCGAACCCAGGCTCGCGTTCGCAGGGAGGCCAGGCGTCCATTCCACCTTCGATGCCGGGAAGGACGACGTCCCGGCCTCCGTGAGAGACCTCACGGCAGGGAGAGGGGTCGACCTCGCCATCGTCGCTTCGGGAAGCCAGAGGGCAGTCGTCCAGGCCCTGAAGTCGGTGCGCCGAGGAGGGAAGGTCTGCCTTTTCGGGGTCCCCGTCAAGGGCTCCGTCCTCGACTACGACATCAGCGACGTCTTCAATTCTGAGGTCTCAATTATCTCCAGCTATGCGGCCACCGACGTTGAAACGAGAAGGGCCCTCGAGATGATGGTCGACCGTCGCGTCAACTTCGGGTCACTCATAACGCACAGGTTCTCCCTAGACGACTTCGACAAGGCGGTTCAGACGGCCGTCAGGGGAGAAGGGATGAAGACCGTCATCATCGCATGATGGATGGCTGGCACGGTCAGTTACGCCTACTACCCTCGATGCTTTGCAGCTACTCGGGTTGTCTGACTAGGAGCAGATAGGATCGATGTTCTCATTAACCTTCGGAATCGGATGGTGAAACTGCCGCCTGCACTGGTCCCACTGTGTTTTTGGATACCTGTTGCTGCTGGAAAAGGAACCAATGCCTTCAACCTCACCGATGATGACGGCTGTCGCAAGTCTGCGGGGCTACCTTCCGGGCTTGACTATTTGCACCCAGAGCCCGCAGTTCTCCCTCTCAATGGTCCCAGGAACTGAGGCATCCGCCAGGTCCGCCTGAAGCTCCTCGGGTGACAATTTGAGCCGCTTCATGCCCTCCAGGAATTTGTCTCTGCAGGCCTTCAGGGCCTCCTGCGTGGAGAATGCCCTCATGACCTGGGACCTTATCTTTTCGCTGCCAAAACCGCCTCCCACATAGGCAGTTCCCCCTGCCTTCAGAATTCGATAGATTTCGCGGAAGGCGGCTCTACGGTCTTCCCAGAACGGAAGGGACCCGCGGCTGACGACAAGGTCTGCGAGCCTGTCCTCGAACGGCATCCTGCATACGTCGGCGGTGACGGTCTTGATGCGCGACGAAAGGCCAGCCTTGGCGATGTTCCTGAGGGCGACTTCTGCCATCTTAGCTTGGATATCCAGTGAGAACACTCGCAGGTCGGTGATGCTGTGCCATGGCAATCGCCAGAGAGGCCGGTCCCGAGCCCACGTCAACGCATATGCCCTCGGTGATGCCGAACTTCTCCTTTATTCGCTGGGCGAGGTACGGGTAGATGGGGGCGAAGGCGAGCTTGGCGACCTTGTCGTATTCCTGGGGGTCCGTAATCGCGCTCATTTTGCCAGGACCTTGGGGATGATTTCGCCCGGGCAGACCTTCGAGTCCAGCATGCCGCCGCTCTGGCTCAGCTTCCTGAGCACCATTTCAGGCTTGACCACCTGAACGCCTCCCAAGAGGTCCGCTCCGTAGTCGAGCAGGACCCTGTTCATGCAGGTGCTCGGGCCCAGGACCACGGTGTACGCCTTGGCCGAACGGGAGAGCTCCAGCAGCCTTTCCAAGGACTTGTTGATGAGCGCTGAACCGGTGATGATGACCATCTCGCACTCGGGGATGATGGACTCGGCCGCGGTGTCGATTATGGCCCCCTCGGCCGGGTTGAGGAGCGCCGGATCGAGCTCGAACGTCCACATCTCCTTCGCCAGCTTCCTGAGCTGGGGGTTGAATGGAAAGGCGCCGACGACTGCCACCTTCCTGCCCTTCCCCTCCTTCAGGATGAGCTCCTGGGCGTTGGCATCGGTCGCGTTTTCGCAGTCGATCATGGAGTTGATCGCCGCGACGCCAATGCTGGCCTCGACGAGATTCCAGGACCTGGAGTACTCGGCCAGCTCCAGCGTGGTCTTCTCGGTCAGGTGACCCATGTCACGAGTGTAGTTCCCGTGGACCACCGGGATGCCGTAGGTCTTGGACAGGCCGCAGGATTCCCCCCAGACGCCCGTCCATGAGACCCCGACGCGAACGTCCTTGACAGGTGCTTCGTGCCCTCGCACAGAAGCAATGAGGTCGTCTATCAGTTTCATCATAACGCTCCCCTTCCGCCTGTTTCGCCCTTCACCTTGGTCACTGGGCGATAATAGGCTCCCTCGGCACAGGCCCGGCACAGGGGTTTCCCGCCCACGGAGACGACCCTGTTGTCGAAGATGATCTCGCCGCACTTGCCGCATGGAACCCTGGAGCGGGGCTTCCCCGGCAGGTCGTCGGCTTCCACGCTTACCTCCACCTCCTCAATCCTGACCAGCTCCTCTTCCGGGGCTGTCTTCCAATGCTCGATGATGTCCCCGACGCCTTCTTCGCGCTCCCGGCGAGGGCTGACGCGCACCGCCCTGTGCGACGAACTGTCGTAGAGCACGGCGGCGAACTTGCCGTAGTCGACATACTTCAAGTTCCGATGCCCCAGGGAGCGGCCGGTCACGGCCTGCACCGCGTCCGTCATGCATCGGTCGACCTCCACGAAGACGATGAGATCGCGGTTGCGCTTGGCGGGGTCCAGGCTCAGAGCTCTCATGCCAGCCAAGGCGAGCCTGGTGCCCAGGACCAGCCCAGGGCAGATGTCGCCATGGAGCTCTTTGGCCTTCGCCAGGAACTTCTCAGTTTCCTCTTGCATTTGTCAACCTCTCCAAAAGCGCGACCTTCTCCTGAGAGCTCTCGCCGTCGCCCGCAAGGGGCACGCAAATCCTGCGAGCGACGGGGGCCTCCACGTCGAGGATCTTGACCTTGATTCCGTATATCCTCTCCATGCTCTCTTCGGTGATCACTTCATCGGGCGAACCCACCGCCAAGAACTTGTTGTCCTTCATGATCGCCACCTTGCTGGACGAGAGGAAGGCGTGGTCGGGGAAATGTGAAGTCATGATGACGGGCAGGCCAGTGGAGGCCAGCTCTGCGACGGTGTGAAGGACGCGGACCTGGTTGCCGAAGTCCAGATGAGAAGTGGGCTCGTCCAGCAGAAGCAGCTTGGGCTGCTGCGCGAGGACGCGGGCGAAGATCACCAGCTGCATTTCGCCTCCGCTCAGCTGGGTGTAGGGCCTGTCCCTCAGCCCCGTGATGCCCATCGCATCGATGGCCATTTCGGCGATCTCTTCGTCCTTCCTCCCCGGCGACTCCAGGAAGTTCAGGTGAGGCGCCCTGCCTATGAGGACGGCGTCGAGCACGGAAAAGGGGAATGCCGGCTGATGGAGCTGGGGGACGTAGCCGACCACCTTTGCGACTTCGCGCCGCCCCAGCTTGTCGATCTCTTGACCGTCCAACCACACATGACCTTTGCTCAGCTTGAGCAGCCCGATCAGGCATTTGAGAAGCGTCGTCTTGCCGCAGCCGTTGGGCCCGAGGATGCACATCACTTCGCCCCGATTCAGGGAGAAGCTTACGTCCTTGAAGCCCTTTTCGTGGGCGTCGTCGTAGTAGAACTCCGCATCCTCCACCCTCAGCACTAGGCCCACCCCCACCGTCCCCTGCTCAGGAGGTACAGGAAGAACGGGGCGCCGATGATCGCGGTGAGGATCCCTATCGGGATTTCGATGCTCGCCGCGGTGCGGACGATGTCGTCGATGATCAGCAGGTAGGACGCGCCCAGCAACACCGATACCGGGAGCAGCACCTTGTGGTTCGGCCCGACCAGCATCCTGCCGATGTGAGGGATGACGAGGCCCACCCAGCCTATCGTGCCGCTGATGCACACCGCCGCAGCGGTCACCACGGTGCAGCAGACGATGATCACGGCGCGAAGCTTGTTGGTGTCCACTCCCAGGGCCATCGCCTCCTCCTCGCCCATGGCCACCACGTTGATCCTCCAGCGGATGAGCAACAGGACGACTATCCCTCCCAGCATGGGGACCGCAGCCACCGTCAGCTCGCCCATGGTGACGGCGTTCAGGCTCCCCATCAACCAGTAGGTGATGGCGGGGAGCTGGTTGTGGGGGTTCGCCACGTACTTGACCAGCGAGAGGAACGCCATGAAGAGCGACTCGATGGCTATGCCCGCCAAGATCAAGCTGAGGGTTGGGTTGCCCTTGACCTGCTTGCTCATGAAATATGTCAACCCCACGGCCACCAGAGCGAAGCAGAATGCCCACACCTGAATCATTACGTTGGCTCTCGTAGAGGAGTATGGCAAGGGCGGCGCCGACGCTCGCGCCCGCAGACACCCCCAAGATGTCAGGTGAGACGAGAGGGTTGCGGAACAGCCCCTGGAAGGAGGCACCGGCTATCGAGAGGCTGCCGCCGACGAGCAGGGCCGCCAGGATCCTGGGGAGCCTTATCTGCATGACCACCGTGTCCTCAATCGCGGGCCACGTCCTGCGGAATCGAGACCACCCTGGACACAAGTATTCTCACGACGTCCACGAGCGGAACCGGGTACCTTCCTATCGCCAGGGAGACGATGGCGACAGACGACGGTCAGGACGAGCAGCATGAAGCCGATGGAGGTCCCTCCTGACCTTCTCGGGAGCGGCCGGGCTCTGTCTGCCGGTCTCCAGCTCGGGCTTCCCGGCGGCCGTCGCTAGCGCCTCCACTGCCGGCCTGCCGGTGGGACGAGTCCCAAGGGCGGGCGCTAGTGGAACTCTCGGGTCGCCTGCCCGCAGGCGGCGACGCCCGCACGGACGCGACCCTTGAACGTTTCCACTCCCTCCGGACGTCGCCCCAGCCAGGCGCGCGATGTAGGCCTGCGCGCTCTAGCTCGGCCCACCAGCCAGCAGCGACGCGACCTGGGTGCTGTTGAGAGTGTAGTGCATGAACTCGGAGTAGAACGTCTTCACCTGGCCGCTGAGGTTCAGCCCGGAGGTCTGGGCCGGGTAGAGGAGTGTGCACCATCCAGTACATCCCGACGATCTGCATCGGGCCCGGCGGGCCGTCAAACCAGGAGAAGGGGTTGTCCGGTCTCACGTAGACCTTGCTCGATTCACCACCGCGCTGATGCTGCTCCAGGTGGTGTTGGACATGACCGTTTGGTAGAGGCTGGCCTGGCTCCCCCGACCGATGATTATCATGGAGGGGTTCCACGGGAGGATCTGCTCGGGATTGACGCTGGCCATCCCGTAGCCGGGCAGGAGGGTGACATTCGCCACGTTGATGCCTCCGCAGAAGGCCAGGAGCTGTGTGTGCATCGAGCCCAAGGGGTCGGTGCTGAGCCCGTTGCTGCCCTCGGCGTAATACACCTTCACCCTGGCGCTGACCGGGATTTGGGAGGTGATATTGTTCACGTAGTTCATCGCGTGTATTGATAGTAGCTCACGAGGACTCTGGGCCTGCTGTTGCACGCCCAAGAGGTTGCCCACGAAGGTGATGGCCGCCGCATAGGTGGTTACGTTGTCGGCCCAGGTCGAATTGAGCTCGACCACCGGTATGCTGGCGAAGTCCTGCTGCAAAGTAGCGATGCTTATCACGTTGTCTTCTTGGGCGTCCAGTATTATGTCCGGCCTTTCGCCTATGAAGGTCTCAAAGTTGCCCGTCTGGGTGCCGAACCAGCCTCCGACCATCGGCAAGCCGGACATGTTGTCGGGCACCAGCGGCGGGAACGCCTCCCCCGCAGTCGGAGCGCCGTTGTAGGTGAAGCTCAATCCGGCCAGCTTGGCTGGGGCGAGCATGTAGACGAGCTCCATCTCCACCGGGCCGGTCGTCAGCACCCGATTGATGGTCGTGGGAATGGTGACATTGCGACCGGTCATGTCCATGTCGGTGATGACGCGGGTCGTGGGGAAGTCGACGGTGCTCTTGGCCCCTCGCAGGAGCCTACGAAATACCCGCCGATCCCGGCGAAGACTATCAACACAACCACCGCGACTGCGGTGACCTTTGAAAACGGCATGGGTCATCCTCCGGGGGACGAGTCTATAGCTCTTGATAATCTATAGTGTTTACCCTATCGGGCTGGCAGCTGTGACGACATGAAGGGTCACGCCAGGCTCGACGGACAGGACGGAGTGCCGAGAAAGGCTGCTACGCGGAGACATAGTATGGGCTCGTGCGCGCAAGAGCCGCAGAGCATCCCGCCCTTCTCCACTACTCCCTTCCCGTCCATTATCTCCTCGCCGCATTGGAGCAGCAGGGCGCTCGGCTCGGTCAGGCTGGGGAGGAAGGGGGCCTCGCCCACCATCTTGACCTTCTGGACGTCGAAGAGCTCCGCAGGCGTCATCTTCATGAAGGCGTTCATGGTTATCTTCCTATCTAGGGGCGAGAACTGCTTGACCTCCTCACCCTCCTTGAGGAGCCCGTCCTTGATCGCCAAATCCATCGCACGGCTGGAGAAATCCTTCTTCGTCCTCACCCTGAACCCCATCCCTGTGGCGCCGTCGAAGAAGACGGCCGCCGACTTCCCGTAATCGAGGACCTTCAGCCTCCTGCTCCCGGCGCTGCAGCCCGTCGCCACCTGAATCCCGTCGGCGGGGCACTTGTTGTTCTCCACGACGACCATCAGGCGGTTCCTCTCCTCCGGCTTCTCCATTTTCAGCAGGCGAAGGCCTTCGAGTCCCATCTTTACCCCCAAGGGGAGGCCGAGGCAGAGATGCCCCCTGAGCTTCGCCGCTTCCTGAACGAGGGCGTCGAATCCATCCGAGCCAGCCATGTCGACCGAGCCTCATGGAGACGGGGTTAAATTCCCTTGGGAATCCCCTGCGTTTACTATGGATTGGGGAGTTCCTTATATCGCGAAAGAATGAGGTCGATGCGACATGAAGCATAAGCGCAAGGAACAAAGTCGTGGGAACCGTCTCCGCAGTCCAGCTGGGGGCGGTGGCCGCCGTAGTGAAGGTTGACGTGAAGGACCCCTTCACAATAACCTCGATGATAACGAAGGAGGCCGCGCAGGACCTGGGCCTGATGAAGGGCGACAAGGTCTCGGTCATCATCAAGTCCACGGAAGTCATCATCGCAAAGGATTAGCATCCAGCTTCGGATTCTCCTTTATTGTGCCCGTCGCCTAACTGGGGTTCTGTTGCTGCTGGAGAAGAAATCAATAACATCGACCAAAAGAACTGCGCGCGGTTTACGGGGAAGCTGGTCCCTGCCTGAACGGTCCCCCTTGCGAACCTTTATTACTTTCATACGGCTGTAGAATATATGTTGTCCGCCACTGTGCAGAATCTCAGAAAGGACGCTGAGATGAGGGTGATGACCGACACGAGGGTCTCCCCTCTGTGGATGCTTGTTCCCATCGCTGTCGAACTCCTAGCGCTGACCGAAGTGGTCCTCGTGCTCTTCGTCGCCTTCCCGGTGTTGACGGCCCTGCAGTCCGGCAATACCTACAGCCCCCCCGTCGCAGGCCTCTTTGCCGGCACCACGGTGTTGGTGTTCACTGTCTTAATCCTAGCCCTGGCCGTGGCCTTCCTCTACGTGATCTACCTCCTCATCAGGAGGCGCAACCAGCACTTCGCGAGGCAGCAGAGGTTCTTCGCAGACCTGCAGGTGGCCCTGAGGGAAGCGGCTTCGAGGAAGGGGGCGAACGTCGAGGCATACCTCGGCTCGATGGAGGCGACATCGCGTCAGGCCCAGATCGAAGAGACCGAGAAGAGCGCTGTGCTCTGGGTGATCCTATTGATAGTGCCGTTCGTCGACGTGATCGCCGGCCTCTATATCCTCTACTTCCTGACGGGCGACTTCTTCAGGCATGAAAGGAGGGAGGACGGGATGCTGGCGGACGCTTCTCGGGCGCTTTCCGCGCTCGGCACAAACTTCACCTTCAACAGGTACAACGGGATCCCCAGCAGGAGCTTTGTACTCTACCTCATACTGTCGATAGTGACCTTCGGCCTCTTCGAATTCTACTGGGAGTACGTGCTGATCCAGGACCCCAACAACCACTTCAACAACCACATTCAGTTCGAGGACGCGCTGCTGCAGTCCATGTCCCCGCTCCTGGGCTAGCTCTACCGACCTCAAGAGAGAATCCAAGCATCCTGTGTCAAACGTTGCGGTAGGCTTGGACCTGCGAATGAGAGCCACAGTACGAGTCATTTGGATATCTATTGCTGACCTTATGAAAGACGCCCCCTGATACCGTATGGGCTGGCAAGCCCGATTTTCAGCATGGTCCTGGCGACCGTGTTGCTGACTGGGCGAATCCTGAGCTGCTAAGGAAGTGGGCCTGGCGCCCGCATGAGTGAATGCAGCCCGATGCCAGCTGCAAAAAGGAGAGTGAATAGTGGAATGAGATACGTGGGAATAGACGTGGGCAAGGCGAAATGCAGGGTCTCAATGATGGACGAGCACGGGGCCGTGGTGGACGAGTTCGGCTTCGAAAACGACTGCGAAGGGATATCCTCCCTCGCTGCGACGCTCACCATGGACGACAGGGTGGTGATGGAGGCGACGGGGGCATACTGGCTAAGCATATACGAGAGGCTCGATTCCATGCACGTCGCGACCGTGTTGGCCTCCCCTTCGAAGACCAAGGCAATCGCATGGGCGAGGATAAAGAGCGACAGGGTGGACGCCAGGATACTGGCCCACCTCCTCAGGGCGGACCTGATACCCGAGAGCTACGTCCCTCCCAAGGATGTCAGGGAGATGAGGGAGCTCATCAGGCACAGGGCGTCGATCGTGAGGGTGCGCACCATGGTGAAGAACAGGGTCCACGCGATGGTCGACAGGAACGGCCTGAAGCATGACTTCTCCGACCTCTTCGGGAAGGGAGGGGTGGAGTGGCTGAAGACGCTGGAGCTCCCCCCGATGGAGCGGCTCATGCTGGACAACCACCTGGATCACCTGGAGAGCCTCAATGAACAGATCTCCAGGGTGGACGACAGGATCACGGAGAGGGCGTCACAGGACGAGGACGTGAGGCTGCTCCTGAGCCTCACGGGGGTGGACGTCTTCTCTGCCCTCCTCATAAGGTCCGAGATAGGGGACATCAAGAGGTTCCCCAACTACAAGAAGCTGGTGTCGTGGGCCGGGCTGGCCCCATCGCTCCACCAATCGGGCTCCGTGGAGTATCACGGAGCCATCACGAAGCAGGGCTCGAAGATGCTCCGATGGATAATGGTGGAGGCGGCGAGGTCTGCATCGATGCACGACCCGAGGCTGAGGTCCTTCTACGAGCGGGTGAAGGGGAGGAGGGGCGACCAGAAGGCCGTCGTCGCCGTGGCCAACAAGATGCTGAAGATCGTCTGGTTCATGCTCACGAGAAGGGAGGAGTACGAGTCCACGAACAGGGAGAGGTACAAGACAAAGCTCAAATCCATGGATGGCTGACAGGACACCGCTGGCTGAAGGCAGGCTCGAGGAAGCTGGCCCAAGGGGCATCTTTCATGAGTGCTGGAAAGGATTTGCGATTCCCTCAAAAAAACCGAGCTTGTCAGCCAATCATGGGTTTTGGACTTGACTCGATGGGTATCGAAGCCTCTACCTCCGAGTGGTCAGAGTCACGCCCTCGATGGCTAGAACGACGGTCAGAAGCATAGGCAAGGGAAAGCTGGAGTCAACGAGATCGATCTCATAGACCCTGTGCTCCAACGCGGTCAGGAGTTGCCTCAGCCCAGGTCCGGAGGTGAATGAAGCGTCGAAGATCCTGGAGCCATCAAGCTTGACCACAGAGAAGCCGAGCAGCCCGCTGGTGAACATCACTGAACCCTGCCTGTTGCCGTTGGCATCTTCTATCCAGCAATTGGGGGGAACCCCCGCTGTCCGGATGGAGCTGACTTGGATGGACCCCTGAACGTTGTGGTCAGCATCCTCAAGACGCAGTTCCGAGTGGGTGAGATGTGCCTTATGCTCGATGAGACCTTTGACGACCTCGACTCCGTCCACTATGGCGTAGTTCTCGTGGAGGAGCGATTCCCTCCTCGCCACTAACAGCACTTTGCCCTCGGGGTCCTTGAGATAGGCATCAGTGAAGCTATGCTCGTGGGCTCCGGGCCCCTTCTCTATGGTGAAGAGTGAAGTGGGCTGCGGGGGCGAAGCAGGGGCAGTATTCCCCGCCTGTTGAACAGGAGTTGACTCATCCGGGAACCTTCGTCCGCACCCTATGCAGAAGACTGCTTGGTCTTCGTTCTGCTTCCCACAACTGATGCAATACTTCACCATTGATACTAGTGAGAGAAGGCTCGGATTTATATCTGCATTTCGACGATTTGCCATTGGTCTAAGGGGCGTTATCCAGGAGACCTTGTGATGGCAATCTTGGGTATCTGTTGCTGCTGGAGAAGGAATCAGTATCATCGACCTGAACGACGATGGCGGCCTCTTCATCGGGGCGGCCTTGGGGTTCGTGGGCGAGACCCTGGCCCTGACTGGAGGCCCATGCAGATGATTAAAGGGCGAGAACGTGAGAGGAAAGGGAGATTGCAGACGCGCGCCGCTTTTGCGATGGCCGTTGCGACTACTGGAAATGAGGCCGCGGCCGTGGCATCATTTCAGGCCCGAACGTGACCTCCCGGAGGAGGGACTCGTCCACGTTTACGAAGTTGTGTTCTATCTGCAGGTGCAGCAGAGCCTTTTCCTTGTCCCTGAAGTAGAGGCCGTCCAGTATGCAGCGATACATTCGGCCCGGGATTTCTTGAGACAATTGCCCTCGGGAGAGGGGTGACGAGACGCATATTTGATTGACGGGTCTATTCTTCGATGACCCGCGTGTCTATTCTGATTGCGCCCCAGCCTCGCTGGTGCCTCCATCACCCGCCGGCAGGAAGTCCTACAGATATCCGGGCTAGACTCGAGGATTTCCCATCGTCAGAACTATATGTCCGCCTTTGCATGCTACTTTAGGCAGCGTATTGGCTAGGATAGTATTCGTTCCAACCAAAGAGCTTACCTCGGCTCAGAACCTGCGGGTAGTGGAGCTTCAGAGGGAGTGCTTTAGCCATGTCAGTAGAATGGAGATCGAGGAATGTTTCATAGCGGAGAGTTTTGGTAGAATACTTGCGTCCCGCGATGCGACAATCATAGGACAGACCGAGTTGTTCGAGAGAGAGGCTCTGTTTGAGAATAGAAGAATACTACTTGGTGGGATAGGTGGAGTGTGCGTTACCGCTTCCGAAAGGCACCAAGGAGTGGGGGGAGATATGGTGAAGAGAGGATTGGCGATTCTGAGGCGAAGGGGATGCCATATTGCTTGCCTCAGCGCTAACTTGAAGGAGCATCCTGACGGCGGACTCTACCATCGGCTCGGTTTCAGGTTAATGAGTAGAAGAATCTCGTTTGAGGACGTACATGGAAAAACGAGGTATGATTCCGACGAAATGTTCAGTCCCGTCTGTTCCAAGGAGATCTATGATTTGGTGATGAATAGCGGCAGAACCTTTCATATCGGACGGGGTTACTGGTAAAGAACCCTGAGTCATCCCACTTGAAACCAACGAGGTCAATTCTATTCCCTTCACCAAGGTCAGACTCGTCAACAACAAGCGGACACCCCAGCTGTCTTGCGACGTAGTCCTTCACTTCGTCTTTCAGATCTTCCTCAGCCAGAGCAAGACCACCTCAATCGTAGACTCGATATTCGACATAGGAAGTGGCGCTCTCCCACACTCTTGCTCTGGCGATAGACCCGACCTCGGGCCAGAACCGCCCCAAGGAGTCGGAGAGAAAGTGGCAAACGAACCTGGCGATATGCCCAGCTTCCACCGTAGGATTCTCGTGAAACAACTGATTAGAGTCCTGACGGCTCAAGGCGCCCTTTAGCTCCTCAATCGACTTGGAAATAGCCGGGTCAAGGACGTCGAAACGATCGAAACGGTCAATTTAAGCAAGATTGAGAAACAGGTCGACCTTGTACATCTTGTTCCGCCCTCCCGTACCTACCGACAGTGACACCGTTCTGCAAATCTGATACAAATCGACCTTCCCACCCAATCATGAGTCCAACTTCCGTAATTAAGGCTCCGATGCTGCAATCAAGGTTCAAATTGAGATGTGAAGGGGAGCCTGCTTTCAACGTTCTCTTTCCGCATCGTGTTTCTTGAAATGAATGCCCATCGTTTCATGTCCCAAAGACATAGGGCGTTACTAAAGAAAACAACCATAACTTCTCGATGTGATATCATTTCCAGCAGCCCATTCTATTCTTGGTTATCTGTTGCCGCTGGAAAAGAAATCAATATCCTCAAGACTGATCATCCCTTCTTACGTCTCAGGTCGATGAGTCCTAATCCGAACTTCCTTTCGCTCTCCTCCTTTCTAACAACTGGGAGTCCCTTCTTCCTCTTTTCGAGGGACCTGCACGACGAGTAGAGGAGGACATACACCCCACATTCCAAGCAGACTAGCTCCCAGTCGAAGTCGGCGGCGTGGGCGCAGACAACGCAGTGATGAGGAGAACACCTCCTCCTCTATTCATGATCTCAAATCGTGTGAGCTGGAGAAGGGCTCAGGAAGCTTTCGTTAATCAATCGAGGGTTTTAGGGCCTTCACGCTGGAAGCCTGAAACCTCCTGCTAAGTAACATTGCAGCAGCCACGGAAGCGATCACAACAGCCCACACTCCAACCCCCGGAAACTCTGGAACCGGTGTCCCCGAAGTCGCGATTATGGTGACGGTCCCATCGCCGTAGTTCGACACGTAGACGTCCCCGTTGGTCGAGTCATATGAGATTCCTGCGGGCCCGTAGCCCGCCGGGAGAGTCGCCACCACGGTGTTGTTCGACCCAGCTATTACGGAGACCGTGCCATTTTCGCCGAAAGACGCAGAGGTCGCGTTTCCGAGGTTGGCTACGTAGATGTTCCCGTTGGCTGAGTCGAACACGGCCACCTGGGGGTAATAGCCCACCGCCACCCTGCCTAGCACGGTATTGTTATTCCCAGCAATAACCGAGACCGTGTTATTGGCGCCGATGGTCACATAGAGATCCCCGTTGGCCGAGTCGAGAGCTATCCCCTCCGGGAGACTGAGCAGAATGCCCACCTCAATCGTCGCAATTACAGTGTTGGACCCGGAGATGACGGAGACCGTGCCATCTCCGTCGTTTGTAACGTAGATGTACCCATTGGATGAGTCGAATGCGACTCCGTGCGGGTCTCTGCCCACTGCCACTGTCGTGACAACCGTATTGGTCGACCCATCTATGACGGAGACGTTGTTGTCACTGTGGTTCGCCACGTAGAGGTAGCCATTTGCGGAGTCGAATGCATTTCCTTCGGGTTCGTTGCCCACCGCTATCGTGGCGACCACGCTGTTGTTGGACCCAGCTATGACGTAGACGTTGTTTGAACCGTAGCAGTCCACGTAGAGTTCCCCGTTGACAGGGTCGAAGGCGACCCTGTCGGGTTCGGTGCCCACCGTCACGTTAGCGATCACAGTGTTGCTCGATCCCGATATGACCGAAACATTGTTTGAACCATAGTTCGCCACGTAGATGTTCCCGTTAGTAGAGTCGAACGCCATCCCATCGGGGTTGCCGCCCAACGTCAATGTGCTGATGACGCTGTCTGCCAATGCCACCCTGGCCGTCAGCAGAACCAGAATCAAGACAAGCGATACTGCGACAGTAGAAACCTTGATCAGACGGTCGCTCGCTCCTGAAGAATTGGGCATTAAACCGTACCTCCCGCTATTTCTTGGGCCATTCCCTGCAACACAGAAACCATCCGATCACCCTGCCCATCGCCGAAAGACTGTGCCATGGCACCGGTCTTCAGAATTTTCATATCAGGGAGTCGACTCCTCTCCTTATTAAAACATTCAAGTTGTAGATTGTCCCAGAAATCTCATGTGTGACCTGCGCTATACACCTGTGCTGCTCGGTCCGCATGCGTTGCGAAGGGCGAAAGGTTCTTAAGTGCACTTTCATATTAGTTGGAAATGTAGGAAAAGTGTGTAAGCATGGCTGAAAGAAGAAGAGATACACGCCTCTACGGATCCGCAAGGGTAGGCGACAGAGGACAGGTGGTCATCCCTGCTGAGGCCCGAAAGGAACTCGACATCAAACCGGGCGACCTCCTCTTTGTCATGGCTGGCAGAAACCGCCGCGGCATAACCATGGTCAAGGCCGACGCCATGAGGGAACTCGCGGAAAAGATCATGCAGGGACTTGAAGCCCCAGAAGAAGGACCTTAAACAAGACACTGAGAGGAAGCCGGATGTCCAGAGATCGAGGGGAAGGGCGCCGACGGCTGCAAGAGTTGATTGAGAGGTTCCGTCAAAGAGGGGCCGACAGCCCGGAAAAGGCCATGACCATCCAGGAGCTGGGCCTGCCGCCGCGTTTTGAGGAGGCTATGCACCGAAGACTTGGTCAGTCAGGCATTATTGTCGAGGTGAACGGCAGGTATTATCTGGATGAAGAACGGCTTAAACAGATTCGGGAGCAACGTGCCAAAGGAGGGCACGGAGGCGGTGGTTCGGGTAGAGGGGGTCAGTCGACCTGGACGCGCGCTTTGGGGATTCTGCTCATGCTGCCGATCGGTATCATTGTCGCCGTCGTGCTGTTCTATTTCTTCGCTCTCAAGGGTGGGTTCTTTCCGGGAGAATTCCTTATCATTCTATTGGTCATCATGCTCGCGCTGTTTGTGGCCCGAATGCTGTTCTGGAGGTCGAGGAGGAGATACTGGCGTGAGCAGTGGGGGAGGACGGAGTAGGCCGCATCATCTCTCGACCGGATGCGCTAGCAAAGCTGCTGCGTTTCTACACTTTCTGTAATGTGTCGGTTCGCTTCTGGAACGGTTTCAAAGCACCGGGAAACAACTGCGACAGGACCTTACATGGGTTCGGCTGCTGACTCGTCGAGTCCACAAATGCAGAGCGGGGGTTCCATGAAGGGAAAGCGCTCTATGCGCTCCTGCAAAGGAAAACATGGCAATGGGGAGCTTCTTTGCTTAGAAATGGGAGAGACATAACCAAAACTGGAACTCTCGCACAAGCTCCCTAAAGACCCCTGATAGCATCACAATCCATTCCAGCAGCTACAGAAAACTCGGACCTAGAACCCATGTCCCTATCCCGGCTCATACGAATCAGGAAGTAGGTACTTGCACAGGATACGAACTTTGCAAAGTAACGATCTCAACTTGAATGGTCTGTCCGGCAGACACGCCAAATACCGTCATGACGTAGTTGAACGTAGCCCCGGCAGGTATGACGGTGCCCGGATAAGAAACCATCTCCCCGTTGACCAATGAGCTCATCATCATCGCACCACCCAAGCTCCCGACCATTTGCCCGTTCACCTGTACTTGCTGCACCGTAGCCGCATTAGTTCCTGCATTGTATCCGCCTATGACAACCGCCCAGTTTCCGCTGCCGGATGACACGGCATATCCTGTGTTTACCTGGAGGTCCTCATACTGTGTCGACGCAGGAAGCAGTACCTGCAGTGGATAGGAACCTTGGGCAGTGACCAACGTCACTTCGATCGTCTGTCCTGTCGTGAACGTCAGATTGCCAAATCCCGCCGCTGTCAAGTTCAAGGCTAACGTGAACGTATCGCCTGCCGGCACTGAAGCGTTGACAAAGGACCCGGTTGTATTGCCATTCACCGACACGTTGACCGCACTTGGAAGAGTCACGCCGTTGATCTGAATCTTGTTAAGCGATATGTTTGAAGGAGCCGTGTTGCGCCCCGCTATCATCAAGGCCCAGCTGGTAGCCGGTGACGTAATCGCAGTTGCGTTTGCCACGTACACAGACATGCTCTCGCTATACACAGAGCCACCAGGAAGGACAAGCAGCACCCTATAGGAACTCTGCGCCGTAATGACCCTAATGTCAACCGTCTGTCCTGATGAGTAGGTGGACGTGCTTAAGCTGAATCGGATTGTAAACGAATAACCAACAGGCACCGAGAGCGAGGTCACATTCGAATAAAGCCCACAGCCATCGCCAACGCATCCCCTCCAGCCCCCGGCAACGGGACCTCCGTTGACCAATAGTTGATTGATTGACGCCGCTGCAGAGCCATTATCAAGGCCTTGCAATTGAACTTCCCAGGTTCCCCCCGAAATACCAGCAAAGGCCGATGAGATGTTCAGCTTCTCGCTACCTCCCGCCGCCTCCAACTCACTGATTTTTGCCTGCAGTGAGGTGACCTGTTGCTGCAAGGAATTGACTTGAGCTCGAAGCTGCGCATCGTCTACTTGTGTGGCGTTCAATGTCTTCCGTAGCTCTGAGTTATCACTCGATACGGTGTAATACTGCCAGAACGCAAGACCCGCCACAAACAACATCACCACCAGAGCGAAGACCCCAATCGAGACCGCCATGGAGGCCATATCGTCGAATGTCTCCGTTCGGGCTTAAACGCGTTTGCATCTGGATAGGCAAACCACTTGCAGTTGAACCTGAAGCGGAGTATCACGTAGGCTTGGATGAAAGCTCAAACCCGCACTCAGGACAGAACTTCGCGGTCTTATAGGGAAGCTCGCACCCGCATTCGGGACAGTACTTCCACTTTGAGGGAATAGAAACTTGCTTCCCGATCCCCTTAGCGTCGGACCTCATCGGGCGCTCATCTTCAGAACCTCGGAGGTCCATTGCAGGAGGAGGAGAGTACGCCACGGGAGTATTGAGATTCCGCGCGCCACATGAAGGACAGAATTCATCGCTGGGCTTGATTTCCTTCCCACAGTAGTTGCACATCAGCCTGTCCGCATCGCGGACCGGGACTCCGGAAAAGTCCTTCTCTCCACTCCTCAGCTTTGCCAAACAATCCGCGCACACGAGACTCTTGTCCGGAATCAGCACGTTCGCTGTTTCCTTCGTCAGCTCCTTCCCGCACTTGTAGCACTTGAAGCAATCGATGCAATAGTAGCCGTAACCACCCATGTCTATCTTCTTCTCATTCCAACCGATATCCTCCCCGCAACTGACGCACTTGACCAATATGATGGAGGATTGCGTCAGCTCTCCTATTATGATTTTCCGCTTAGAACGGCCCGCGCCATTTCGCAGGTCCAGCAGACAACCTACCTATGGAAAACTTGACGGGTAAACTTCTTGCCCTCCGATTTGGCTTCCTTTCGGTACGTCGCCCCGACATACAGGGAAAGCGCAATGATGGCCAACCCCCAGACTGAACATGACGAGTTCTGGTGCCAAATACACATCGTTAGGAGGCAAAGTGAAAACAATACTTGCCGTTGTATACAAAGCAATCATAGAAAGAACGAACTGCGCGACATATACTAAGACTATCGGCACTTGCTTCCTGTAGTTCCCCATCGCATATCTCATAACTGAACGCATGTTCAGCTTCTTCCGTTTCTCCGGAGGCATACTAACCATGATCTTCCATTTCACCTTGCGAAGATACTCCTGCCCAGCAACAGCCAAACCTACTGATACGACTATCCAAGCGAGATTCAGAGGTGTCCTCATCTGGGCAAAGATCACCACGAAGGCAACCGGAGGATATATCACAAAAGTATACGTGGTAGGGTCCAACACGTTCTTGATGCCAGACCAGTCAGACACAGGTTCTCCTTGACAGTACAGCCCTTATTTGGTTTTGGTACAGCGAGACTTTAATGCTAGTAAACTGACACCACATGGTGTCTTGCATCTACCATCCAGAATCTAATGTTGATATATCCGTAACGGAAACGTTAATTAACGAATTATCTAAGACAAGAACCAGCCTATTTGCTCCGGCAATACTTATTACTTCGCCGGGTCGCCTGATAGACCTACAGGAAGCGAGTGATGCATGGAATGGGGACTTGAGAACAGGCTCTCGCGTATGATGAATCCCGTCAGCAGGCACACAGTCATGTTGGCCGTCGACCACGGCTACTTCCAGGGTCCGACGACGGGCCTGGAGAACCCTCGGAAGACCATCACGCCGCTCCTGCCGTACGTCGACTCCCTGATGCTGACGAGGGGGGTGCTCAGGACCTCCGTCGATCCCTCGGCCCGGGTGCCCGTCGTCCTCAGGGCCTCGGGTGGGACCAGCGTGCTCAGGGAGCTCTCCAACGAAGGGGTCACCACTTCGATCGAAGAGGCCATCAGGCTCAACGCATCGGCAGTCGCCGTCTCCGTCTTCGTCGGGTCCGAGTTCGAGCGCCAGTCCCTGCTGAACCTCTCGGGGCTGGTCGACGAAGGGGAGCGATATGGGATGCCCGTCCTAGCCGTCACGGCCGTGGGCAGGGAGATGAACCGGGACGCGCGGTACCTCGGCCTCGCGTGCAGGATAGCCGCCGAGCTGGGCGCGCACGTCGTGAAGACGTACTACTGCGAGGAGTTCGAGAAGGTGGTGGACTCCTGCCCCGTGCCCGTCGTCATCGCGGGCGGTAAGAAGCTCCCCGAGCGGGAGGCGCTCGAGATGGCCCACAGTGCCATAGCGAAGGGGGCGGTAGGCGTGGACATGGGGAGGAACATCTTCCAGTCATCGAATCCCGTCGCCATGATCAAGGCGGTCCGGGCGGTGGTTCACGATGGCACCTCCGTGGAGGAGGCCTTTTCGGTCTTCGGCGGGGCTTCCCCGCGGTCTCCCTGAAAGGGGGAGCCAGCGCGCTAGGCTTGGCCATTCCTTTGATGAGTATCTAGAGATGCTTTTTGGAGAGAGGATGCTGTCATTGGCGAAGCACGACTACTGACAAATAGGAAGTCAAGAGTTGAGGCCGTTCTCAGCTGGCTTATGAGTGATAAGTGTCTAAGGGGACCATCGCCTGGACTTGGCGGCGGCCAAGGCGACACCATATGACACCCTCCAGGGGAGGATTTGTCGTCCGCCTGGCGACAGGCCGGTGATTCCTTCTGCTGGGCAACAGGCTGGCCCGACACCTTTTGACACCCTTCTTGGCTCGGCTGGAGGCCCACCAGACCACCAGCAGACCAATTCTTCTGTCCGTCGTTAGGCTGGGAACTGACACCCACCAACCCTCTATTAGCTGGACCATGTAGGGTTCTAAGGTGTCAAAAGGTGTCGGCAGGGTGTCGGCCCAGGGTGTCGGGTGTCGGGGAGGGTGCCGACACCCAAAGGCCTTGTATCACCACTTCAAGTGGTAATGGCTGGTGGCTATTGTCCAACATAACGCCGCCGACACCCGACGGTAAGGAAAGCGACACCCCAGCCAACACCATCTGACACAAGCCCGACACCATCTGACACAAGCCCGACACCATCTGACACAAGCCCGACACCATCTGACACAAGCCCGCCATGTCCGCTGGCGGGAATCGAGGAGCCCGCGCGGCAGGCCCACGGATGACCTTCTTCCTTGTTCGGGCTTCGTGGGTAGGATTGGTTCGTCTAGAGGGGCTTCCCCTCGATGACGAGCGACTTCAGGGCCTTGGCCATGGCCAGCGGGTCCGGGTTCTGCCAGACGTTCCTTCCCACGGCCAGCCCCGTCGCGCCCGCTCTCATCGCACCGGCCACATGAGAAAGGAACGTGGCGTCGTCAGGCGCCTTGGGCCCCCCCGACATGAAGACGGGCATCTTCCCCGCGGCCCTGACGGCCCATGAGAAGCTCTGGCTGTCCCCGGTGTACTTTATCTTGGCCGCGTCGGCGCCCAGCTCCAGCGCCGCCCTGGCCGCGTACGAGACTATCTCCTTCGAGGTGTCGTTCTGTACGGCGGCGCCCCTGGGGTAGACCCAGGCGATGGCGGCGACGCCTCTCTCGTGGGCCTGCTCCTGGATGCGCCCGAACTCGGCGAACATCTCGGATTCGAATGAGCTGCCGAGGTAGATGGTGTATCCCACGGCCTTGGCGCCGAGGGAGACCGCGTGTTCGACCGAGCAGACCTGGCGCGACACGGGCTCGCCCTTGGGGAGGCTCGACCTCCCGTTGAGCTTCACTATGAGGGGGACCCTCCCGTCATAGTAGCGCTCGGCGAGGCCCTTCTGGAATATGATGCCGTTGAACCCCCCCTTCACGGCCATCTCCATTATCAACGACGGGTCCACGTTGCGGTCGTTGAAATCGGTCGACGGCCCGTGCTCGAGGCCCTGGTCGTAGGCCAGGAGGAGGCTCTTGCCCTTGGTCAGGAAGACGTCCATTCTAGTGGGGGTCATGCGTTGCGGAATCCCAAACGCCGCAATATAAACGATAAGGGTCCTCCGAAGGCCCTGCCGACTGGTCGCGGCTCACTGGAACTCGTGACCCACGGCCAGAAGGCCCATGTCGAGGAGCTTCGGCTTGAGAGCCTCCTTGATGTCCACGGACACTATGCGGTTCCCGTGGAGGGCCACCATCTGCCCGAACTTTCCAGCCTCGACGAGGTCGACGGCGGCGACCCCGAACCTCGTGGCCAGAACCCTGTCGAAGGCGTTGGGCGAACCTCCTCTGATGAGGTGCCCCAGCACGACCTCCCTTGTTTCGAGCCCCGTCCGCCTTTCGATCTCCTGGGCGACGAAATGGCCCACTCCCCCCAGGATCGGATGCCCGAACTGGTCGACCGGGCGCCCGGTATCAGCGGCCTTGGCCCACTCCTTCGGCTGCGCCCCTTCGGCCACCACGACGAGAGATGACTTCCTCCCCCTCCTGGCCCTTTCCTTGAGGCTGTCGCACAGAACCTCCATGTCGAAGGGTTGCTCGGGCACGAGTATGGCGTGCGCACCCGACGCTATCCCCGAATATGTGGCTATCCAACCCGCGCCCCTCCCCATGACCTCCACCACCATGACCCGTTCGTGGGACGCGCCGGTGGACTTCACCCTGTCAATGGCCTCCATGGCCACGTCGACCGCCGTGTGAAAGCCGAAGGTGACGTCGGTGGCGGATAGGTCGTTGTCGATGGTCTTGGGGACCCCCACCGTCTTCAAACCGTAGAGCGGAGAGCTTCTGTGCGACGCCCAGGGTGTCCTCGCCACCGATGACGATGACGCAGCCCAATCCGAGCTTCTTGACGTTCTCCATGACGCGGCCGGCTCCGCCCTCCGTGGAGAAGGGGTTGGTCCTTGAGGTGAGCAAGAGTGTTCCACCCAGGGGGAGAGTCCCCTCCACCATTT
This sequence comes from uncultured Nitrososphaerota archaeon, assembly GCA_963842885.1. Lineage (GTDB taxonomy): Archaea > Thermoproteota > Nitrososphaeria > Conexivisphaerales > DTJL01 > DATKKG01. The sequence continues at coordinate 7,444 of CAWJIE010000007.1, read as the reverse complement.
CGTACGTCAGGCGCAGGGTGTCTGGCTCGAGAAGGCCTGCCCAACCCCTCCTTATTCCGATGACTTCGTAACCGTAGTCGTCCGCCCTGCGGACGACAGCACGGATGACGGCGTTGAGACCGGCACAGTCCCCGCCTCCGGTGAGAACACCCACCTTCATGACGGGTCGATAGAGCCTCTAATCGTTAATAAACAGAACGGTGGCTGTTCGGCTTACACGCAAACCCCTGGCGCTCGCCAGGGCCGGGCCGCCTAGTAGCGCTGTTCCCATTCACGGAGTTCGTATTCCCTAAGACCGTTCGAATGGTAGGGGTCGCCGTCCGCCAGCTTCTTCGCGGCAGGCAGGCCATCCGCGAAGAGGATGTACATCCCTCCTCGGCCATCGGTGAACCTGCCAGCCATCCGCAGTTTGCCTTCGGCCTTCAGCTTCGCCATGTAGGCCTGATGAGAGTCCCGGAACGGAGTCAGCCTATCCCGGTCCACGAGCAGCCGAGAGACGACCACGAACTCTGGCATGGGCGTGCGGAAGGGAGAAGCCAGATTTAAGGAGTGGCTACGCGGGGTGACTTCGACGTCGGCCGGTCAGACCCCTCGCGGGGCAGCTGACCGTCTCCAAGCGTCCTGGCTGCCCAGGGAGGCTCCCATGAACAAGAACCCTATCCCACGCTGGGATGATGGGAAGCGGCTCCTTGAGGGGGCGAGTATTGCCTCAGGTAATCCACGACTTCGACCAAGCCCTCCTCGATGCGGACGCTAGGGGTGTAGCCAAGGATTTCTCGGGCCTTGGCGATGGAGGCCTTGCTGAACCTGACGTCTCCGGATCGGGCGGGAGCGAACTTGTAAGGGACGTCCGTCGCTCCAGTAATCCTCCGAAGGACGTCCAGCAGATGGAGAAGGCTGACCGTGACGCCCGAAGCGACGTTGCAGATCTGCCCTGGTGCAGCCGGGGCGGCCATCGCCAGCCTGTTGGCCTCGACGACGTCTCTTACGCTGACGAAATCGCGCGTCTGTTCCCCGTCGCCGAACACCGTGGGGGGCTTGCGGCGAAGAAGGCTGTTGGCGAAGACCGTTATGACGCCGCTGTAGTCGTTGTTCTTCTGGCCGGCACCGTATACGTTGAAGTACCTCAAGGCGACGGTCTCCAGCCCGTACGAGCTGTGGTACGCGCTCAAGTAGCTCTCGACGGCCAGCTTCGACGCGCCGTAGGGGGAGGAGGGGGCGCAAGCGAGGTCTTCGGTGGCGATGCCCGCGTTGAGACCACCGTAGACAGCCGCCGAGGAGGCGAAGACCATCCTCTTGACCCCCCTCTCGACGCAGAAGTTCATCACCTCCAGGCTGCCGTTTACGTTCACGTCGTTGACTCGGGCGGGGTCCGACACGGAGATGGCGACGCTGCCGATGGCGGCCAGATGAAAGACGCCGTCGACGTCACGCAGGTCGGGGAGCGCCTTGCGCATGTTCCGTACGTCGCCGGTGACGACATGCAGCAGCCGGTGGTCCTTGTGCCCGGAGAGATTATCCATCGAGCCCGACGAGAAGTTGTCGAAGACGATGGTCTCCACGCCCTGGTGAAGGAGCTCTCCCACGAGGCGGCTTCCGATGAACCCGGCCCCTCCCGTCACGATGGCCTTTGAGAGGCCCTTCATCTGGCAACAGCCCCTTCGTATCTTCCCTCGATTGACGTCTGCCAATCGTCGGTCCCTCCCTTGAACATGAAATTGTCCTCCACGCCGTGAGCCTTGACCTCGTTCAAGCGTCGCTTGGCGTAGTCCAGGTCAGGTGCTTCGCCGTGGACCAGGCAGACGATGTCGGGCACGACCCCCTTGACGTGCTTCATGGCCCGAATGAGGCCTAGGATGTCTTTATGCATTATTGTCCCACCCACCGAAGCGATTGTGAGCCTCTCCCCCCAGCAACGGACTTCGGGGCGAACCTCTTGACGTCGATGCCGTTGTGGATCACTCTCACCTTCGACGGGTCGACCCCGAGGTGGGATGCCCAGGCCGCGTTGGTGCCGCATACGGGGACGGTCCTGTCGTCAAGTTGGCGCAGGCCGAGAACCCGGATGACGCCTGAGCGATTGGATGATCCAATGGGCGCCCCTGAGCAAGTTCGCCAGGAATCTGCTCCTCTTTTCGAGAGCTCTGGCCAATATCGCCTCTTCAGACACGAGCTCCGCCTTCAAATCGTGGATGTCGACCTTCGGCGAGAAGAAGACGTAGAGGGGTATTCCGAGCGCGATCACGGCGGTCCCTATGAGCTTGTCCAAGGAGGAGGTGGAGTAGAGCAGGTAGAGGCAGATGGCCACACCAAGGATGGGCACCACGTTCTGCCCGCGCAGCCCTCCCTCCCCCTTCTTCTTCAATCGGAAGAACGCGAGGCAGACGAGGAGGAAGCAGAAGGCCAGGTTGAAGACCGAGAACGAAATCAGGCTCGACAGATGCGTGTAAGTTGAGAGAGCGAGGGCGACGACCGCCTGGGCTATCAGCGCCACGTACGGCGTCTTGAACTTGGGATGTATCCTGGCGAACGACCTCGGAAAGAGGCCGTCCACGGCCATGGCATAGGAGAGCCTTGCGGTCCCCAGTATGCCCGACTCGTCTGAGCCGGAGACGGAGACCAGCGCCCCCAAGCTCATGATCCCACCGCCGAACCGCCCCAGCAGGACGGAGCCGACGAGCACCAAGGGAACGGAGGTCCCGACGAGCCGGGTCCAGTTAACCGTCCCGAAGATGACGAAGTTGGTGGAGAGGTAGAAGGCCATGACTATCACCATGCCGGTGATTATTGCCTTGGGGACGGTGGTCTTCGGGTTCTTCACTTCCGCCGATGGGAGAGTGCCCAGCTCGAATCCGACATAGGCCCAGAAGATCAGCACGAGGGCGGAGCCGATGTTGTTCAGCCCCAGGGGAGCCAGGGGGGTGTAGTTTGAGAGGAGGCCCGGGTTGTATACGAACGAAACCAGACCTGCGACCACCATCAGGAGAAGCGGCGACAGCTTGGCGATCGTGAGGACATCGTTCACCCTCCCGGCGGCCTTCACGCCGACGATGTTCACCAAGGTCAGCCCGAAGAGGAAGAGCGCCTTGACGAGGAGCGATTCGGCGAAGTCGAGGTGGACGAAATAACCCAAGTAGTTGGCGAAGGTCAGCGCGAAGACGGGGAGGGCGAGGACCTCGGCGATCCACATGCTCCATCCTGCCAAGAAGCCGAAGAAATCGTTGAAGGCGGTCGAGACGTAGGCGAAGGAGCCGCCCAACTTGGGCACGTAATAGCTGGAGTAGGCGAAGACCAAGGCCAGCACCATGGCCATGATGCCGGCTATCACCCAGACCACGATCGAAAAGGGGCCCACCAGGCCGGCGGTTATGGCCGACGCGATGTAGATGTCGCTGCCCACAATGGCTCCTACTACTATGTTCGTCAGGTCGAAGTAGGAGAGGTCACGCCTGAGCTCCACGATCACACACGCCCACCATGGCGGGATTCGATGCTTTTAGCCTTGCGAGAGACAAACGAGTCTGCAGGATCTTGAAGAGCTGCAGGAGCCGAGGAAGAACGGCGTTGGTGGCGAATCCGCAAGTCGACTCCAATGTGTCCGGATATCTGTTGCTGCTGGACATGATTGCGACCTCCTCGAAGTGCGAGCAAAAGGCGTGCATGGGCAAGCCGGTCCGGTTCCGCCCAAAGGTTAAACCACACCGTGAAGCACATGTCTCCGATGCCGGTCTGCGAAGTCTGCGGGAAGATCGTGAAGGACCTCAGGAGGCACAAGGCCCGCGGGCGATGCGGCAAGAAGGGAAGGAAGAAGTCTACGCTTCCTCCCAAATACCGGCTGGACTCCCCCGAGCGCAGGCTGGCCATGGACTCGGGCTTCACCGGCTTCTGAACGCCAGCGACGGGCCTGGGCGGGCGATGTCCGAAACATATGGACCCCCACCGCAACTATGGCTGGAGTATCGAGTAGAGCGGGCAGCAACCCAAGGGCCGTTGGACCTTCATCGTTGTCTCCATCTGGAAAGAGAGTTATGGTGCTCCGGCCGGGATAGGAACGCAGGAAGCTGTGTTCAGGCGCGCCTCATGTCGATATCAAGTATCGACTAGCTCTGGTCGTTTCGTTTTCAATAATCGGCTTACTGATTTGGTTTGGTTTGCTAATTTACGTTCATCGGCTTCTCTCTTGGCCCAAGTCAGGACGGGTCGGGACCGTTCACCCTCCCTCGGGGAGCCGTACGGTTGATCCTCGATGCGCCAGGGAGGATTCCGGCGGCGTCGACGGGATTCTTCGCGACCCCCGGTAATGCGCTCTCGCCGAGACTTCCCGAGCCGGCCCTGAGCGGCCTGGATCGCGGGCTCGTCCCCTCCGGGGCCCCGAAGCACGTACGCCGCAACGACCGCCAACAACGCTCCGGCGATCGGACCCACTACGTAGACCCAGTAGTGAGCGAAGTTCAGGAGCAAGAGGTCCGGCCCGAACGACCGAGCCGGGTTCATCGATGCGCCGCTGATCGGGCTCGCCCACAACCCCGCAAGCGCGACGTATCCACCCACTGCCAGCGCGGCCAGCGGACCCACGTTCTGCGCTTTGGAAGCCGTCCCGAGGATCGTGCTCACCAGCCCGAGCGTCAGCACGAGCTCCATCATCATCGCCTGGAGGTCCGAGATCCCCGGCCCCGGTTCTGTCGCCCCCAGCATCCCGACTTTGCCAAACATCAGCGAGAGGAACAAGCACGCGACGGTCGCGCCGAGGAGCTGGGCGGCGATGTACCCCGGAACCCGCTTCCAAGGAAAGTCCCCCCGCGCTGCGAATCCGATGCTCACAGCCGGGTTGAGGTGAGCTCCAGAGACCGCGCCCATGAACAGGATGACGGCCATCACCATGAGGCCGGGCGCTACGACGGCCGCGACACGTCCCACCGCCCCTAGGCTCACCGCGTCTACCATATCCGCCCCTGCGGCGACGACGACGAGGAAGAACGTCCCGAAGACCTCGCCGAACAACCTCCGCCACTCCAGCCGAGGATTGTTGAAGTCTCTCGTGCGGCGCCTTGCAGACGAATCCTTGGGCCCCACCGGAAGGGCCTGGTCATTCACGGCGGTATCCAGCCGGGGGATTGCCATCCGTGCGCTGAATGTGCGCTGGCGGTTGTCCTCGCATGATTCGAGGAGACTCGGAGGAATGATATACGCGTTTCCAAACGTGGTACATTTTGGCACGACGCCTCCGTGCAGCTGGTTGACCGTCACAATTACAGATGGAGATCCCCACTAAGGCACTTTCGCAGGATAGATAGAGTCAGTATGTTGTGGCCAGCCTTGAGTGGATTCAAGAAATTGCATCACTCCGACGCATGCCGCTCATCGCCATGATCCTCGGCTAGATTGGCTTCAGTCTATGGCCGCCATCGCCAATGTAATAGCCTCATGATTAGAGTTACTGGGGAGGCCCTTGGTCGAAAGGGCAACCAATCTGCTTATAGGCCCGCTTTCTCCCAATCCCCTAAGAAAGATGAGCGAGCGGTTCCCTGGCGATCTTCGTGAGTGACCAAGATAGCCAAAGTCAACAATCCTCCTGGAGCGTCCCCGCTTCCGATATCCTTGAGCGTCTACAGACGACACCGAAGGGCCTGACCGACGATGAAGCGGGAAAACGGCTCAGACAATATGGCCCCAATCTTCTGACGCGCAAGAAGAGATCAGACGCCCCTACGCTTCTGCTCGCTCAATTCAAAAGCCCGGTTATCCTCATCCTGATCTTTGCAGGGGGGTTGTCATTCTTCCTTGGTGACCACGTGGACGCGGTCATCATCCTGGTGATCATCCTGGTAAGCAGCCTCCTCGGGTTCTCGCAGGAGCGAGGCGCCAACAAAGCTGTCGAAAAGTTGCTCGCGATCGTGCAGACCAAAGCTACCGTGCTTCGCGATGGAAATCAAAAGGAGATCCCGGTCGAGGAGATTGTGCCTGGAGACATTGTCATCCTCAACGCCGGAGACCTTGTCCCCGGAGATTCTCTGATCATAGAATCGAAAGACCTCTTCGTTAATGAAGCATCCTTGACTGGAGAGACTTTTCCAGCTGAGAAGACGGCCGGAGTTCTACCGCCCGAAACATCGCTCAGTCAGCGGACAAACAGTCTGTTCATGGGTACCAACGTAGTCAGTGGCAGCGCGCAGGCAGTGGTCATTGGAACCGGATCAAGGACTGAGTTCGGCAAGGTCTCCGAGCGGTTGAAACTGAAGCCGCCCGAAACCGAGTTTGAGCATGGCGTCCGGCGGTTCGGGTATCTCCTTATGGAAGTCACGATGGTGCTGGTGGTTGCCACCTTCGCCATAAACGTGTACTTTGCGCGTCCGGTGCTGGAATCCCTTCTCTTCTCGATGGCACTCGCCGTGGGACTGACTCCGCAACTGCTCCCGGCGATCATCAGCATCAACCTCGCTCAGGGAGCGAAAAAGATGGCGCAACAGAAAGTGATAGTCAAACGGCTGGAATCCATTGAGAACTTCGGCAGCATGAACGTGCTCTGCTCCGACAAGACCGGCACCTTGACGGAGGGCGCGGTAAGATACAGTCCATGCTCGATGTTGAAGGAAACGAAAGCGAAAGAGTGCTTCTGTACGCTTTTCTCAACGCCTTCTACCAGACTGGATTCACGAATCCGATCGACGAAGCGATTCGGACTGACGAAGCGATCCAGGCCCATCATTTTGATGCGTCTGGCTACCAGAAGCTGGACGAGGTCCCGTATGATTTTGTTCGTAAGCGACTGAGCATCTTGGTATCAAAGGACGGAGAGGACCTGATGGTGACGAAAGGTGCCCTGCAGAATGTGCTTGATGCCTGCTCCTTGGTTGAGACTTCCGAGGGGACGGTCGTAGGAATCGACGCGGAGCGAGAGCAGATTCAGCAACGCTTTGAGGAGTACAGCGGCAAGGGTCTTCGAGTTCTGGGGATCGCCTACAAATCCATTGGGGCCGAGAAACTCATCACGAAAGATAGTGAAGTCGGAATGACCTTCTTGGGATTCCTTCTCTTATTCGACCCCATCAAGCCTGGCATCGCCGAGACCATCAGCGAGATGAAACGCCTCGGAATCTCACTGAAGATCGTAACAGGAGACAACCGACTGGTCGCAGGTGTCCTCGGTCAACAGGTCGGGCTCCCAAATCCAACAGTCGTCGCCGGCCCGGACCTGCTTGAGATGAGTGATGAGGCGCTGCTCGGAAGGGTGAATCAGACTGACGTGTTCGCGGAGGTGGAGCCCAACCAAAAGGAACGCATCATTCTCGCGTTCAAGAAGGCCGGAAACGTCGTAGGGTATATGGGAGATGGAATCAACGATGCCTCGGCTCTCCACGCCGCTGACGTCGGGATCTCAGTCGAGAGCGCCGTGGATGTCGCAAAAGAATCGGCATCTATCGTTCTGCGTGAGAAAGACCTGGGC
>CAWJIE010000006.1:0-6184 GCA_963842885.1 uncultured Nitrososphaerota archaeon | reverse complement strand
ACTATTTGTGTGGCTCCGAGTACTACGAGACTGTCCTGAAAGCGTCAGGCGGAGTGGTACCTGCTCCCGATGCTTGCAAGGACTCTCGAACCTACGGCGCGGTCTTGACGCTGATTCGGTCAGGCGCGGCTGCCGCCGTCCACGACTGCTCGAAGGGAGGCGTCGCTATAGCAATGGCCGAGATGTGCGTCCGACACGGCGTGGGAGCGAACGTGGACATGTCCAAGGTCTCCTCCGAGACCCTCTCCCCAACAGAGGCGCTCTTCTCCGAGTCGCACGGGCGCTTCATCGTCTCGTCAGCGAAGGGGTCTGCTGTGGAAACCCTCCTCAGGAATGCCGGAGTCGCCTATTCGCGGGTGGGCAAGACCGGAGCGAGGGCGCTGCAGTTCACCAGCGGCAGCAGACCCACCACTGTCTTGGATGTCGACGCAATCAGGGACGCCTGGGAGAAGCCACTCGGGAGGCTCATGGGATGAGGGAAGCCAAGGAGAAGTGTGGGCTAGTAGGGGCGTATTCGGCGAAGGGTTCAGACGTCGTCCTCAGGATCCTGCGGGGGCTGGAAGCCCTCCAGCACAGGGGTCAAGAATCGTGGGGGGTGGCGGTCGAGGGGAGGCCTGTCTTCCGGAGGATGGGGCTGGTCACGAACTGGCAGCTGAGCGCGAAGGAGCTCCTCCCATACCGCGGCAGATCTGGAATAGGCCACGTTAGATACTCAACCAAGGGAAAGTCTATCCTTGACAACGCTCAACCGATTCAGATAGGTCCAGAGTTCTCGATCGCCCACAACGGCACCATTGTTAACGCAACGCAATTCGCCGCACCGGTGACCGAAGAGTTCGGTGTGTCTTGCGAGTCCGACACGCGCGTGGCAGGCTACAGGCTGCTCCACTTCCTGAAGGAGACGGGGAGCATGTTCGAGGCTTTCCAGAGGCTTTCATCAGAGGTCTTCGGCGCCTACTGCTTCGTCATACTGGGCAAGGGAGGCGAAGTCTTCGCTGCCCGGGACCCCAGAGGCTACAGGCCGCTCTCCCTCGGGTGGCACGAAGCATCGAAAACCTTCATAGCTGCCTCGGAGTCTTGCGCTCTCGAAGCCGTCGATGCCGACTTCGTGAGGGACATAGAGCCAGGGGAGGTCGTCATGTTCGGCCCCCCGAATGGAGAGCTGAAATCATTCAGGTTCTCTCCGAAGGTCCCGACCGCATGCTGTGCCTTTGAGTACACCTACTTCGCTCACCCGGCATCGCGCCTCAACGGGGTCAGCGTGTACGAAGCAAGAAAGCGGGTCGGCAGAGTCCTCGCTAGGCGTTTCCGCATGAAGGCCGACGTCGTCATTCCAGTTCCCGATTCGGCAAGGCCTGCTGCGTTGGGCTTCGCGCTGGAGAGCGGCATTCCGATGGACGAAGGCCTGATGAAAGACAGGTACAGAAAGAAGGGGAGCATCCGCAGCTTCATCGAGCCTGGTCAAGGAGGTAGGGAGGAGGTGGTGAAGAGGATTGTTCCCATCCGAGACGCGATAGACGGCAAGGACATCGTCGTCTTGGACGATAGCGTGGTGCGAGGGACAAGCTCCCGGGTAATTGCGAAGTCGCTAAGGAAGGCCGGAGCTAAGAGCATCAAGATGGTGGTTACGTTTCCGGCAATCAGACACCCATGCTTCATGGGCATAGACTTCCCGAGCAGAGGCGAGCTTCTGGCCCATCGGGTCGCTCAGGGGGAGGAGGTCCCTGCTAGGACTGCGGAGAAGGTCGCCAGGGCAATCGGGGTAGACGAATTCTACTACAATGACATCGAGGGCCTCAGCGAGGCCATAGGCCTGGCGGCCGACAGCCTTTGCTTCTCATGCGTCACCGGTGATTACTCCAAGCTCGGCGTGCGCCCGCCCCTGATCTCGCAAGAAGAGGTGAAGGTCTGAATTGCTACGCATCGGCGTCCTCGTCTCCGGTAGGGGTTCGAACCTCGAAGCGATCCTCAGGTCCATCGAATGCGGGGACATCAAGGGGGCCCGGGTGGTTGTGGTGATAAGCAACGACCCTGAAGCGAGGGCTCTGCTCGTCGCCAGGCGCCACGGAGTCGAGGCCCTGGCCTTGGAGAGCAAGGGGATTCCGAGGGAGGAGTACGACGCCAAGCTGGCCGAGACTCTCAGCAGCCATGGGGTGGAGCCAGGAAGTGGCCTCGTTCTGCTCGCAGGCTTCATGAAGATACTCTCGAGACCTTTCGTCGAAACCTATGCAGGAAGAATCATGAACATACACCCGGCGCTTCTTCCGTCCTTCCCCGGTGTCAGTGCACAGCAGCAGGCCCTGACCCACGGGGTCAAGGTATCGGGGTGTACGGTCCACTTCGTGGTCCCTGAAGTTGACGCGGGACCGATCATTCTACAGAAGGCGGTCCCGGTCAGGGAGGGAGACGACGAAGACTCTCTCTCTTCGAGAATCCTCAGGCAGGAGCACAGGATCTACCCGCTCGCTGTCAAGCTGTTCGCAGAAGGCCGCCTGCGGGTTGAGGGAAGAAGAGTGAAGGTTGTCAAATGACAGCGATACCGATGGATGGTAGGGCCCTCGCTGCGAGCATCGCGGAACGACTGAAAGTCGAGACGGAACGCTTGAAGGTCTCCGGGGACGGAGCTAACGCTCGCCACCATCTTGGTGGGGAACGACCCGGGCCTCGAAGGTCTACGTCGCGAGCAAGCACAAGGCAGCAAAGCGTGTGGGAATCAAGTCGAGAAGCTACACCCTCGGCGAGCAGGCCACCGAGAAGGAGCTAACGTCCCTCATTGTAGAACTGAATGGCGACAGGACCGTGAACGGAATACTGCTCCAACTCCCTCTCCCTTCACATTTTGAGGAGCTGAAGATGCTGGAGAGGATCGACCCTGAGAAGGACATTGACGGGCTGACGACAACCAACACTGGGAGGCTGGTCTACGGCAGGACCGACTTGATTCCTTGTACGCCGCGGGGCATCATGGAGCTGCTGCACCACTACGAGATTCCAATCAGGTCAGCGAGGGTAGTAATCATAAACCGAAGTAACCTCGTCGGAAAACCCCTTCACCATCTCTTCCTCAACGAAGATGCAACGGTAACAACCTGTCATTCGAAGTCGGTCAACCTTCGGTGACACAACAGGCCGACATATTGGTCACAGCGGTGGGAAGGAGGCCTCAATTCTGCGTGACGGCCGACATGGTCAAGGAGGGTGCCGTAGTTGTAGACGTCGCCATGAATCGCCTCGACGGGAAGCTCGTCGGAGACGTCGATTACGAAGGGGTCTCCAAGACAGCTTCCCACATCACGCCCGTGCCCGGAGGAGTGGGTCCCATGACGGTCATCATGCTCATGAAGAACACCCTGATTGCCGCCGATAGGCAGAACCGCCTCGTGGTGTCTCCAGTGGAACTACCATTAAGAAGCCGGGAAGTCAGACGTGAAGCTCTTGACGCAAGGCGTTCTCTCGCTGCTGAGCAGGTCGAGCTCCTGAGCGCCAGAGTTCAGGAGACGGTCATTGCGCTTCCTGAAATCCCGTTGCGCGGGTCATCGCCGGCTACGTAGCGAAAAGCGACGAGGTGCAGACAAAAGGGATTCTCAAATCGGCCCTGGCCTTGGGGAAGCGGGTCCTCGTTCCGCGCAGCGACCCGGCGTCACTCAGGCTCAGCTTCTACCAGGTCGAATCCCTCGACGGGCTGGTGCCAAGGAGTTTCGGCGTCCTCGAACCCCCAGCAGATGCGAAGCCCGTTCCGCTCAACGAGTCACAGCTCGTCCTCGTCCCCGTAGTCGCATGGGACGACAGAGGACAGAGGCTGGGCTACGGTAAGGGGTTCTTTGATAGGGAACTGAGACACAGGGGCGCAGCCGCAAGTGCCGGCCTGGCCTTTGAGTCCCAGCGCCGCGACCCGCTTCCGGCCACTTCGTCGGATGTGTCCCTCGACATGCTCGTAACGGAGAAAAGGGTCCTTAGATTCGGGAGGGGCGTCAATGACTGAATCTCCCAGAGTTGCCATCGTTGCAGGCAGCAAGAGCGATCAGGCCGTGGTGAACGAAGCAGAGAAGGTTCTCGCGGAACTCCGCATATCCTACGAGGTGAAATTCATCTCGGCCCACCGGAACCCCGAAGGGCTGAGGGCGTACGTTTCTCGATTCCTGGAGGCACAAGGTGTTCATCGCCGTGGCGGGGTTGGCCGCGCACCTGCCCGGTGTAATCGCCTCGATGACCGTCAAGCCCGTGATTGGGGTGCCGGTCAACGTCAAGTTGAACGGGCTCGACTCGCTCCTGTCCATCGTCCAGATGCCCCCTGGGGTCCCTGTAGCCTGCGTCGGGGTCGACAACGCAAGGAACGCGGGCATTCTGGCCGCGGAGATTCTGGCCCTGGGGGACAGCGCCATAGCGCAAAGCTGGCGACGGTGAGGAAGTCGTGGAGATGAATCTACGTGGGAGGTTCGTCCGTTCTGGCAAGGTGAAGGACATCTACGAGGTCGACGCCGGTCATCTGCTCTTCCACTTCACCGACAGGGTCTCCGCATTCGACGTCATTCTCCCCACGGCAATCCCGAGGAAGGGGAGGTGCTCTGTAGGCTCGGGGCCGACTGTTCGAGTCGCTCGGTGTGCCCAACCACATGGTTAGAATCGAGGGGGACACAGATGGTCGTCAAGAAGATGACCATGATACCTGGTCGAATGCGTCGTCAGGGGATATCTCTACGGGAGCCTCTTGGACCGAGCGAATAAGGGGAGAGGTCTCCGTCCCGGTCGAGAAGGTGATAACTCCCCTCCGACCCCGAACCCTTCTTCGACCCTACAAGACCAAGTCCGAGGTGAAGGACGAGCCGAAAACCGAGGAGGAAATAGTCGGCCAGGGCAGGGCCTCCCGCGAGGAGCTGCTCCAAGTCAAACAGTCATCCATGCAGGTATACGAACTCCTAAGGCCTCGGGCGGCAGACGCCGGCTTTATCCTTGCTGACATCAAGCTGGAATTCGGTAGGCACGGCGGCGAAATACTTCTTGGCGACTCCATCGGCCCAGACGAATTCAGAATGTGGCCCATGTCGAAATACGAGCCCGGAAAGACCCAGGAGAGTTACGACAAGCAACCGATCAGGGACTGGCTCATCTCGATGGGATACAAGGCCGAGCTCGACCGAGCTAGAAAAGCGGGAGCCGGCGTCCCGCTCCCCCCTAAGCTTCCCGATTGGCTGGTGGCTGAAACGAGCCAACGGTACATAGCTGTGTACGAGAGTCTGACCGGACTGAAGCTCTAGGGGGCGGGCGTTCTGCCGCGAGAATCCTACGCAAAAGCAGGGGTCGACCTCCGCAAAGTGAGGAAGCTACAGCGCTCCCTAGGGGCGAGTCTCGCAACCACATTCGCGAACAGGTCTGGGAGGTTCGGCACTCCGCTGCTACCCATCGGACACTATGGCGGCGTGATAGACATCGGGAACGGTAGAGCCCTGACACTGCACGCAGACGGCGTCGGCAGCAAGGTTCTCGTAGCGCAGGAGATGGAGAAGTTCGACACAGTCGGCATTGACTGCATCGCCATGACGGTCAACGATTTGATTTGCCTCGGGTCTGAACCTGTGGCGATTCTCGACTACATCGCCCTCGAAAGGGAGGACGAGGCCCTTGTCGCAGAGCTCGGAAAGGGCTTGGTAGAGGGCGCCAGGAGGTCGTCAGTGGCCATCGTGGGCGGGGAGACTGCCATCCTGAGTGACGTTATCAAGGGAAGCGCAGGGCGGGGGTTCGATCTGGCATCTATGGGCGTCGGCGTTGTCAAGGCAGACGAAGTGATGGATGGGTCGGCAATCAGGGAAGGGGACGTCGTGCTCGGCGTGGAGAGCTCCGGCCTGCACTCGAACGGCTACACCTTGGCCAGGAAGGTCCTGCGCCGCAGATCCCTGAGAGCCCGAATCGGGGCGCTCGGCACAACGCTCGGAGACGCGCTGCTTACCCCGACTTCGATTTACGTAAGGCCGTCGCTCGAAGCCATCAGGCGTTGCGAAGTCCACGGTCTCGCCCACATAACAGGGGGGTCCTTCTCCAAGCTGACACGGCTCGTAGGAGAGAGAAGGCTTTCCTTCGATATCGTGCTCCCTCCCCTGCCTGAGATATTCAAGCTCCTCAGAGGCGAGGGGGGCATATCCGACCGAGAGATGTATCGGACGTTCAACATGGGCGTAGGCCTGTGCCT
>CAWJIE010000005.1:0-525926 GCA_963842885.1 uncultured Nitrososphaerota archaeon | reverse complement strand
CGCATCGTGGCAAGCCGTTTCTGGCAATAGCATTATCTGCGGTGGCTCCCACGAAGTGTCCTGCAAATGCCTGCCCCTGAACGGCCCGCGCAGCAGAAGGTCAAGAATCACCTCGCCAATGAGAAGAGTCCCTACCTTTTGGAGCACTCGTTCAACCCCGTCGACTGGTACCCGTGGGGTGAGGAGGCGTTCCGGAAGGCCAAGGCCGAGGACAAGCCAGTCTTCCTCTCCGTGGGGTACTCCAGTTGCCACTGGTGCCATAGGATGAGGGAGGAGTCGTTTGAGGACCCCCGGGTCGCCCAGATGATGAACGATGCATTCGTCAACGTGAAGGTGGACAGGGAGGAGAGGCCTGACATAGACTTGGTGTACATGTCCGTTTCCCAGATGATGACGGGGAGTGGGGGCTGGCCGCTCACCATCATAATGACCCCCGACAAGAAGCCCTTCATGGCTGCGACCTACATACCGAAGCAGGACGCGTTCGGCAGGATGGGCCTGTTGCAGCTCATCCCAAAGGTGAAGCAGATGTGGCGGGAGGAGAGGGGCGAGCTCCTCTACACCGGCAACCAGATGGCCGAAGCCCTCCACCCTTCCGCGGTTGCCAACGTGCCCGGCGACCCACAGGAGGTCGTCTTCAAGCTGGCCTTCGGGGAGCTCAACGAGAGGTTCGACAAGGAGGACGGCGGGTTCGGCGATGCGCCGAAGTTCCCGACACTTCATAACTACATGTTCCTGTTGCGCTATTGGCTGAGGACAGGCGACGCCCGAGCCCTGGCGATGGTCGAGAGGTCCCTTTCTTCCATGCGCTCCGGCGGGATCCATGACCAGCTGGGCCATGGCTTCCATCGCTATTCGACGGACAGGAGATGGAGGGTTCCTCACTTCGAGAAGATGCTCTATGACCAGGCCATGACGATCATGGCATATGCCGAAGCCTTCCAGGCTACCCGGAAGGCCGAATTCGCGGAGGTCGTCGAGGAGACCGTCGAGTACCTTGTCTGCCGGATGAAGTCTGGCGCGGGAGGCTTCTGCTCTTCAGAGGACGCCGACAGCGAGGGCTCGGAGGGCAGGTTCTACCTGTGGACCTCGGACGAATTCAGATCCTGCTTGGGCGAACCCGATGCCGAGCTGTTCGGGAAGGTCTTCGGCATAGAGGAGTCGGGAAACCTCCACGGCGGCGGGGATAGCGGAATGGCCGGGATGAATGTCTTGGAGATGCGGCGTCCGGCCTCGGAATGGGTGGCTGAGCTGGGGATGTCGACGGAAGCCTTCCTGTCGAGATTGGAGGAGGCGAGGTCGAAGCTTCTTGCCGCACGGGAGCGGCGGGAGCGTCCCAAGGTAGACGGCAAGGTCCTCGCCGACTGGAACGGCCTTCTCATGGCCGCCCTGGCGAAAGCATCCCGGGTACTGGGCCGACAGGACTACGCCGACGAAGGGAGCGAGATCGCCGACTTGATCCTCTCCAAGATGATACGAGACGGGAGACTGCTGCACACCGCGGGGGGCGGGGCTGCTGAAAGGGGCACGTTGGACGACTACTCCTTCGTCATCTGGGGGCTGCTCGAGCTCTACGAGGCCACGTTCGACGCGGGCTTACTCAAGGCGTCCGTATCCCTGGCGAAGGACATGATCGCCCACTTTGGGGGCTCCTCTTCCGGAGCCTTCTTCTTCACGGCCGACGACTCCGAAGAAGTCCTTGCCCGCCAGATGACCCTCTACGACGGCGCCATCCCCTCTGGGAACTCGGTCGCCTCTTACGTCCTCTTCAGGCTCGGGCGCATCACATCCGATGCTAGCCTGGAGGACGTCGCGCTTGACATCGTGAAGGCTGCATATGATGCCGTGGAAAGGGCGCCGTCGGGTTACACCATGCTCCTCTGCGCCCTTGACTACTACTTCGGGCCCTCCAGCGAGATCGTCCTCGCAGGCGTGAAGGGACGCCCAGACACCTCCGAGATGTTGCAGAGGGTGAACGGGCCGTACCTGCCCAACGCCGTCGTCCTGCTCCATGACCCCGATGATGGTTCGCTAGAGGAGGTCGCCCCTTTCCTTTCGGCCATGACCCCCGTTGGCGGGAAGGCCGCGGCGTACGTCTGTCAGAGCCGCGCATGTCATCTCCCCACCACCGACCCAGAGGCCTTGTCTGCTGGCATCAAGGCGTTGTCGAGGGCGGCCGATGAGAGGGCCTAGGGCGGACGGCCCAACGGCGAGGTCGACATGGGACACGTGAATGACGCATTGAGGTATCTCGTCCGCGTGAAGAACGAAGGCCGGAAGGCATCTCAGGCCTCCATCGCCGAGATGAAGAGGAGTCTGTCAGGGAGTCGGCTTCCGCGCCATGAGAACTTCAGGGTCTCCAGAGTGGCAGTCGAATTCGATCTCTATGAGGACTCGTCTGACGATCTCGAATTGGACGTGCGCACGGTCAACTCGGCACTCGGGCCGGTGCTGAGCGTAAGGAATCTGAGCGTCATCGAGGGCGAGCGGACGGTCGAGCAGAGTGTCGAGCTGGCCAAGTCCATGTACTCGGAGGAGAGGTTCTGGGAGGTCCATGAAGAGCTGGAGTTCCAGTGGAGGAAGCTCCCGAAGGGGGTGCCAGAGAGGGAGGTGCTCCAGGGTCTCATACTCCTGGCTGCTGCTTACGTTCACTTTCAGAAGGGTGAAGAAACCGTAGCCCTGTCGATCCTGGGCAGGGCGATATTCAGGCTTGGGGCCTTCGGAGGGAGCTCATATCAGGGCCTAGACATCTCGACCCTGAGGAGATTGCTGAAGGATATGGAGGACGCCGGTTCCGTGCAGCTCATCGATCTCCCGCTTACTGTTTAGTCCGCGTGCCAAAGGCAAGGATGGACAGGGACATCGAATGTACGCTGCGGCACTGCGGAATCTGCAAGGCGACACAGTGAACTGTCCACTTAGAGGTGGTATCCTTGAGGTGGGGCTTCACAAGAAGACGGGGTAGTCGGTCAAGGTTCTGAACAACGGGCCGGGCTTGGGCTCTAAGGCCGGCGAATTTGAAATCGACCTGGGTTGAGCCTGCCGCCTTCTGATCGTCCAGCAAGCTGACGCGTTACGCTGGGGACTGTTCCGGCCCGCGCGCAAAACCCCAAGTTCGATCACCGTCGAGGCTTTCGTTTGAACGGTTCCAGACTTCAGCATGCGACTCTTTGGGGCAGAGCCCCGCCGCGGCGCACACTTCCGCCTTTCTCCGTCCATCCTAGAGCCTTTCGGGCTTTCGCGCCAGGGCCGGTGGTCCCATGATACGGGTCGCCTTGCGAGCCGGATACATCCTCCGACTTCTGATCAGGAAGCCGGACTGCGCACAGGCGCTCTTGAACGACCTGTGTCACGTCGCCACCAGATAGCGCGCGGACGAATCATTGTTACTCCCGCGCCTTACTTTAACGTATCGCACCCAAACTGTAATACATTTAATCAAATCTCCTTGACTTGTCAAGATTTCGGGAGGGTTTTCCGGCGAGATAGAACCTCCGTCGGAGCCTGCGCTGCTCTGAGACGTAAGCTCAGGCTGTCTATGAAGAGCGTCCAGAGCGTCCAGTCAAGGAGGAAGGCTATGACAGATGTCCCTAGCACTTGGACCGGCCTGAGGGGGAGGGCGAGGAAGAGGATCCAGCTCAGCGGGAAGCCCAGCCCATGGACGTAGGTGCCGGGCTTAGCGACGGAGATCCAGAAGAACGCGAGCGTCAGGATGAAGCCCGAGGACAGCATGACCCAGAATCCTCGAGTTCTGGAGGACCGGTTGACCGACCACACCGTCGCAACGCCGATAGCGACCCCCATGAGCGGCACTAGCGGCGCGTAGGGGATGAGCTGGTAGTTGGCGAGGATGTAGCTTCCAGGCCCGGGAAGCCCCACCAGCGTCGACGGTAGGATTACCGCGAGGATTATCCCCAGTCCGATCTAGCAGGTATCCGAGGATCGATGGGGACACCTTGAACCGGATGAACGCGTTGAGCACATGCCCCAATATCGGCCCAAGCCGCCTTTAACGTGTAACTGTGGAATCCGCGGACACCGGGAATCTGTCTCTGCAGCATTTGCTTGACCGAGGTCACGCCGATGAAGACCAAGAGATCTGAACCGAACTCGATATAACCTTCCTCTCCGTTGCCCATCCGGATAGCCGTTGTCGGTTCCCCCAACCAAGTACGAGGTCCCCATCTTCGCCGTCGAGAAGCCCTCCAAGGTGCCCAAGGAAGTGACGTCTCAGCTCAAGGGCGTTGTCAGCGGCAAGATGATGGGTCGGATGAAGAAGGAAGCCGTCAAGTGTCCGATGGTCAACGACGAAGTCACCTTCCTCGTTTGCTTCACCTGCCCTTCCTTCCTCAGGCGCGTGAAGGGAGTGGTCCACTGCGCGGGCCTGCAGCCTCCGGCATACTACAAGCCCTCGAGGAAATGAGCCCGCCAGCTTCGCACAGCCCATACGGGACCAGCCGCCAGCACAAGCCAAGCGACGAAAAACCCTTTTCAACTTGAACGCACCATGGTCTGGTGTCTTGAGCGTCACCTACAGGTACGTCGTCACATTCAAACCCAAGGCCGGCTGGGTGGACAACATCTATCTCGGCAACATGCTCGGAGAGCTCCTATCCAACTTGGCCAACCAGTCTGATGCCTTTGAATTCGAGGTGCAGTACCAGGAAGAGAGCAAGGGCGAAGCGAAGGGGAAGCAGCCAGGCTAAGACCAAATGAGAACCAGACCGCCGGAGGGACTCCGAGGAGGGAGCTATGCAAGGGCAGAACCCGAGGTCGTCGTCGCCACCGTGAACGGAAGGGCCTATTATGATTTCGTTCAGCTTCTCCGCGTCCTTGAGCTGCTGTACTCTTCGAAGCTCCCCTGGGAGGTCTCGGAGGAGGTGACGCGACTCCTCCTCACCACGGCTCAGGAGCTGCCCCGCGGCTATGGCGGCGACTGCGTCCTGCACGAACAACTCACCGGGGACCGGTTTATGGACTCTGCGAGGGTCCTTTCTCGCCTTCTGAAGTCGCGGCGAGACACTTTCATCGTGGGCCTTGACCCGGGGGAGAACACCGGCATCGCCTGTCTCTACCGCGGATACAACCTCTTCGCTACCTCCTGTGATTCGTTGGAGAGGGCCCTGGACCTGGTCTGCGGCGTCCTCCAGGTGGAGTCCAGAGACAAGCTCGTCAGGATCGGACGAGGCGACAGGTCTAAGGCCTTTTATCTGGCCAGGGGAATACGGGCGCGCTGCGCTGAATCTGCACGGATTGAGATGGTGGACGAAAGGGGGACGACCAAGACCATGCGCGCCCCCATCCACCAGCACGGCAGGAGGGACGCCTTTTCGGCGCTGCTCATCGCTAAGAAGCCGGGCTCTGAGTTCCACTGACAGGTCATATGCTCGGGGAGATTCCGAGGCTGGGCCCAGAGCTATCCGGTTGCTATCCTTTTCTACCCGCGACGGGTAGACAGACGACGCGATGAAGAAGATCTGGGCTCCCTGGCGCATGGAGTTCATCGGCGGCGGCCCGAAGGGGTGCGTCTTCTGCACGCTGCCTCAGAGCCGCGACGACCGGGAGTCGCTCATCCTCCGAAGGGATCGGTACACCTTCGTTGTGATGAACAGGTACCCTTACAACAACGGCCATATTATGGTGGCCCCCTTCAGGCACGTCCTCGAGCCCGGAGACTTGAGCGCCGATGAACAACTGGAACTGATGGCCCAGGTGGGCCTCTCCATGAAAGCCCTTCAGAAGACCTTGAAGCCAGCCGGCTACAATCTTGGCGCCAACGTCGGACGCGCCTCCGGTGCTGGTTTCGAGCACCTTCACTTCCATGTCGTGCCGCGCTGGGATGGGGACACAAATTTCATGCCGATTCTGGGGGAAGCAAAGGTCATCCCTGAGTATCTGGAAGCCACCTACGATAAGCTGCTCTCCGCCTTTCAGTCAAAGTAGTCGTTCCGATAGCAACTTGTCTCTCCCATTTCACGCCGAGTGCAGACCGGGAGGCATCTCAGCCCGGCGGTAGGGGAGATAGGGCCACTAACAAGGATGAAGTCAACTGTTGTTCTTTCGGAGGGGATTCCCCTACTACTCCTTCTCTTCAAGCTGGGCTTTCCCGAAAGCTGAGACCCCCCGAACGAATCTCTCGGCATCGCCATGTCCTCCGACTATGGCGCCCCAGTGCATGGGGACGGCCAAGCCAGGTGAAATCTTCCGGGCAGCCTCGATTGCCTCGTCGGCTGTCATGACATAGGTGCCGCTCACCGGCAGGAGGGCCAGGTCGATCTTGCCCAGCGTCTCCATTTCCCTGATCAGGTCGGTGTCGCCAGCGTGGTAGATTCGGATTCCTCCCACCTCCACCACGAATCCCACCCCGTTGTAGTCTCTCGGGTGGAAGGGGTGGCCGGGCGACCTGAACTTGTTCGTGTTGTAGGCCGGGAATGCAACGAAAGCAATGTCGCCGGTGCGGTATGTCTCTCCAGGCTTCAGGTAGTGGACTTCATTCACAACTCCATCCAGCTTGCCGCGGCAACTCTCCGATGCGACCACCACGGTGGACGGCTTCAGCACCTTGCCGAGGTCTGCCTTGCTCATGTGGTCTGAGTGCTCGTGGGAGATCGTGACGAAGTCGGCCTTCTTCTGCTGCTCACTTATCTGAAAGGGGTCCGTGTAGAGGACCTTTCCCTCCGCTTCTATCCTGAAGCAGTCGTGCTCGAGATAGCTGACCGTCATCGCGCCGAGTTTGAGCATGACGTGACAAGAGAGAGCCCTGGGAGAAAAACATGTCGGCAGGTATCACAGGGAGCCCGATTCGAATTCCTTCAAGATCTTCCTAATGTTCGGCTTGATATCGGCTATCCCTGCCTGGTCGCGATACTTCGCCATGGCAAGGCCGGAAGCTATCAAGACCCCTCCCGGGATGTCGCCGAAGGGATCTGGCGAGAGGGCCAGGACGGCCCCCACCTTGACCAGCCGCTTCCCCACCTTAGGCCTCTCCCTGAGAGTCAGGACCGCGTCCCTTGCATCGCTGAGCCTCGAGCCGGACTCTATTTCACTCATGAAGCTGGACTTCTCGTGAACGTATTTCGCCTCCTTCTGGATTCTCTTCGCTAGTCTGTGCATCCAGCAGTGAGCTGGGGGACTGCAGGCTTAATCGACGTGGAGAACTAGCCTTGACCTATGGTTCAAATACCTTAGCGACAGGTCGAGCTACTGAGGTTCCACGATTTCGTAGGACCAGTCCAGCTTCGCCCTGCCGCTGACCGTATTCGAGACGGTGCAGTACTTCTCATGAGACAGGGAGATGGCCCTCTCAAGAGCCGCCTTGTCGATCCCTTTCCCCTGCACCACGTACTTGACGTGAATCTCCTTGAAGTACTTGGGATAGCCTGGTGTCCTGTCTCCCGTCACTTCCACCCGAAGCCCAGTGACCTTCTGCCTCATCTTTTTCATTATGGAAACTACGTCGATGCCTGTGCACCCGCCGAGGGAGGCGAGGAGCGTCTGTGCCGGAGACATGCTGAAGGGGATGTCTCCTTCCTCCACGGGGGCATCCATCAGGACCGAGTAACCCTTCTGATTGCTCGCAATGAATGTGAAACCGTCCACCCACCGGACGTTTACCGAAGTCGGGTCTGCCATATTCCTCGACGATGGCTTCAATTCTAATAGCCTTTTCTATCGGTCGGCAGAGCGGCGGACGCCAGGAACCAGAGGTGAGCTCGCAGAAGGCGAGTTCACGCAAGGCGGACGATACTGTCGCAGAGCGGGTCCAGATTGAGGGTCGGCTCCGCCGAGACCACGAGGAACCCGTCGTGTAGCTTGTACACCACCAGGCGCACCTTCTTGTAGCTGATTCGGCACAGCTCGAACTCCCCGGCGTATTCGGTCAGGCGTTTGAGCATCCCGGCGATGATGGGGATGACGACTTCGTCGATGAATGGAGGAGAGTAGGTAGTGGTCCCCGACTGCATCTTCATGGCGACCACGTCGAGGTCGTTAGACATCACGGCGACGGACCTAACTCGCTTGTCCAACTTGAGCAGTGCGTCGATGATTGCCTCGTCTTTCATCTTGTTGTCCAAGGACGCGACCACATGGAGACGCTGGTGAAGTCAAGGCTATTAGCCTTTGACCCTTTCGTTAAACGCCGTTATTACCTGCGAATTGGCTAACATCCTTTCAAATGTGACCTCCTCCTATTAGAATTGCATCCTGCCTGACTGCTCTTTGCACAAGACCCCACTCAGTCCCTTCAGAAAGCCTGAACAGCAAGCCCAGAGGTCAGCATATTCCCTTCCCGTCGGACGGCTGGTCGCTGTCCCAGTCCGCCTTGAGGCCTTCCTCAACGATCTCCTCCAAGACGTCGCCGACAGCCTTTTCCAGCATCATGGCTGGTCATCTTCGGCTCCAACGGATGTAAAGATGTGGCGGACTTTACGCCGGAGTCCCCGGGGCGTTCGACTTCCTGGTGTAGCCCGCCGCCCTGTAGCGTTTCGCCGAGTAGCTGAGCGATTCGATGAGGGGGAGCTTTCTGCCTGCAAGATAGAGGATAAGGGCGCCGCCGGCGGAGCTGACGTGGTCGATCCAGGAGTGGATGTTGAAGAGCTTCAGCGCGGTGCTCAGGTGGCCGCCGCTCACTATTGTGGTGCCATACGACGTCGCCATGATCCTAAGGAGCTCTTCGGTCCCCACGCCGAAGCCCTTCCGTTCGAACGCTCCGGCCGGGCCGCTCATGAAGACGGTTCCGCTGCTGCGTATGATCTTCTCGTACCTCGAGATGGTCCTTCCTCCTATGTCGTAAGTCTTATCCGTCGGCGTCACGGATTCTATCGGGACCTCGTACCTCTCCCCGTCCTTGTCGATGGCCAGATCCTCAGGGAGCTCGAAGACTTCGGGGTAACTGCGCATGAGCTCAAGGGCTTTCTCGACGACCGCGTCCTCCTTCTCTAGGCCAAGGTCGGCCTTCAGCTTCCCGGCGCCCTTGAGGAACGCTAGACCGGCAACGCCCGTAAGAAGGACCTTGTCGGCTCTCTTGTTCTCTATCAGGGCCCCTATGGCCTCAATCCTGTCGGTCACCTTGGACCCGCCCAACACAGCGGTGAAAGGTCCCTTGGCGATCTGCTGGATCCTGTTGACCGCCTTGAGCTCCTTCACCACGAGCCTCCCTCCCGCCGTCGGAAGAAGCTGAGGGAACCCGACCACCGATGGGTGGGCCCTGTGGGCTGTCGGAAACGCGTCAAGCACGAAAGCATCGAAGCTCGGGCTTAACTTGTGCACGATCTGGGTCCTGGCCGCCGGCTCGGGGAGGTACTCATTCGCCTCTTCAGCGGAGAAACGGAGGTTGTCCAACAGGAGGATCTCTCCGTTGCTGAGGTCGGAGATCCTCTCCCTCGCGTAGGGGCCGTAAATGTCGTCGATGAACTCCACCTTTTTCCCCAAGGTCTCAGAAAGGGCCGAGGCGTGCTGGTCGAGAGGTATGTAGTCGTCCCGCCCCACCCTACCCTGATGAGAGCATAGCACCACTTTGGACTTCGACAGGTCCCTCAGCGTTATGGTCGCTTCTTCGATTCTCATCCTTTCAATGAGCTTCCCCGTCTGGGGGTCCACTGGAGTGTTAATGTCGGCCCGGATGAGGACAGTTTTGCCCTCGAGGGAAAGGTCCTCCAACGTCAGGAAATCATTCTCGGTAGCGCTTTCGCTGCCGTTCTTCATTTGTTACCCATGAATACACCGACGTGAGGTTATTTTAAGCTATTCCACACGGGAGGTGAAATCACTCATCTGCCGATTCCTAGGCTCTGGTTGGTGGCCTCCATCGAGAGCTCCTTAGTCCCCGAGGCCATGACCGCCCGGATGGCGTCGATGTTCTCCGGGATTACGATTGCCTCCTGATGGACACCCTGGAATAGGAAGAGCCATCCGTTCTGCTCTTTGACCGATTCACGCCACACCGCCGTCTCATAGAGGTCGTTGCGCGATCCTCCCGATCTCCCGGGCGTAGTCCACCACGTTTGAGGTGGACTTGAAGCCCCGCTTCCCGTCCACGATGAGGAGCCTCTTCTCCTTCGAGATGGCCGATAGGGCTGCCTCCGGCTCCCTCTTCCTGACCCGAAGCGCCAGGGCATGGAGGTGCATGTGGGTCGCCGGGACCTTCACCGCCAGTGTCACGAGGTTGATCGTGGGAAGGACGGTCTTGACGTCCTCGGCATGATGCGAGGGGAGCTCCAGGGGGTCGGGCACGATGGAGTCTATGGGGCCTTTCGATGAATCGTCGGGGTCAGTCGACCTTCGGACGAGGGTGGCCAGGGCCTCGTCGATGCCCAGGGCGTCGTCTAAGGTCTTCAGCGTGCGACAGAGGCCAGTCGTGTTGCATGAGACGACTCTCACGAACTGCTTCCCGACGGCCTGCTCGAAATCGCACTGGGCCACGAAGCTGATGCCGCATATGGAATGCTCCTCGCCACCCTGGAAGATGGCCTTCACTCCGGCTCCCTGGTAGAGCTTCTTGTTCTCCTCACCCTTCCCTTCGGGGGAGGCGTCCACCACCACCTCCGCGTTCCGGAGGAGGTCCTCCATTACCCCTGAGACCCTAAGGCCAGCGTCTTCGAGTTTCTTCTTGCCGGCGGCGTCGGGGGCGAAGATGGAGATCCCCTTTCCCTGCGCCACGAAGGCCCGGTAGTCGGGGGTGCGCTTGACGATGCCTACGAGCTCCATGTCCTTCTGAAGCCTGATGGCATCGGCGACCCTTCTTCCTATAACACCGTAGCCGTTCACTGCGACCTTGACCATCGTTCTTCAGTGCTCAATGGGTGGCGATGCGAATTTAAACGTTGTAGTCAGCGGAGATCCCGCCACTCAGCCCATGAACTCCGTCAAGGACTGCTGGCGCCGCCCCAGGGGCTTGGCGTCGTAGCCCTTCGTCCTGAGGAGCAAGGCGAAGTCATCGGTGAAGCCGTGGACAGTGTGCACCTTGCGTCGGTCGAGCCCCCTCAACGAAAGAGAGGAGCTCCTTGAAGTCCGCGTGGTCACTGAGAGGAAAGGCACGGCTCAACTTGCTGGCATAGGCGTAACCAGAGCCGGTGGCCCACCCGCTGAACCCGATCGTTACGGCGTCAATCATCTTCAGCGCTTCGCCCGAGGGGCCTTTCGATGAGAAGGAGGGGCAGATTATGATCGCCGGCTTTCGCCCCAGTCCCAGGAGGTCCTGAGGCGTCTTAAGCCAGGTGGAAGGGGGCATCTCCACGCCCAGTTCCTTGTAAGCCAGGTTGTACTGCTGCACGCTTCCGTACGTGTAGAGGACGTCCCAAGACTGGAACAGGTAGGAGAGGATCTGGGACTTGCCCAGGGAGTAGCCCATGAGCGCGACGGGCCTGTTCTGGGAGAACGCCGTTGCGATGGCTTTGTTGGCAGAGTTGAGAATCTCCGCCATGGTGGGGAAGACATACTCGGGCATGCCATATGTTGATTCGACGATGAGCTCGTCGCAGCTCACCTGCCTGCCCCGCGGGAGGAAACCCCGGGGTCTTCCGGCGAGGTCACCCGTGTAGAAAATCCTCCCGTCTATCAGTATGCCCCGGGCTCCGAGGATGTGGCCCGTGTCGACCAGCTTCAAAAGGGGTGTCTCCTCCACGAAATCGGTGATCGTGAGCCCTTTTTCACGGACCAGCCTCGCCGTCTCCTTTGACGTGATGACCTTGGACGATTGAACCGAGGAAGGGACATGATCGCTGTGCGCATGGGATATGAAGACGTAGTCGGCCTTTACCGGTCCCCTGGGGTCGAGGGCGATGCGAATGCCTGACTCCTCCACGATGATGCCGCGGGGTGTCAGGTGTATCTTTCCGCCACCGGAGTCACTGAACAGGTTGGGCCACCAGGGACGTTCTGGACGGTTCGCGTAGTCGTTCTATTAACCCTTCGGAGAGGCGTTCGAAACGTAGACAGGCTTTTCTTCTGGCAGTTTCATTTAAGAATGGGGCATTGGAGGAGGTAAGACTAGATGAACATCAGGGTAGGGCTCATAGGGAAGACCAACACCGGGAAGACCACGTTCTTCAACTCCGCGACTCTTCAGCAGGCGGATGTTTCGAACTATGCCTTCACGACTAAGGTGCCCAACATAGGGATCGCGTACACGGTCTCGCTCTGCGTCTGCAGGGAGCTGGGCGTGCAGGATTCGCCCGTCAACTCGAGGTGCATAGAGGGCTGGCGCTACGTCCCAATCGAGCTCGTCGATCTCCCCGGGCTCATCAAGGGAGCGAGCGAAGGCAAGGGGCTGGGGAACCAGTTCCTCTCGGTCGCCTCTCAGTCGGATGCCCTGATCCATGTCGTCGATTCCTCTGGGAGCATCGACGAAGAAGGGAAGATAGCTGATCCCGGGACAGGCGACCCTCAGAAGGACTTCGAGGAGATCGAAGGAGAGCTCGTGTCATGGTATCAGAAGATCATCGAGAACAACAGGGACCGTATCGTCAAGCGCCTGGAGAACCATCCGGCCCCCCTGGCCATATCCGAACCTCTGAAGGGGATGAGGGTAACCGATGCCGACGTGTCGAAGGCCCTCCTTCTGTCGAAGCTCGACGGCGCTGCGTTCAACTCGTGGAACGGCGAGCAGCTGTGGAGGTTCACCGGCTTCCTCAGGGAGGTCTCCAAGCCCACCATTGTAGTCGCCAACAAGATGGACCTTTTTGGCGCGGTGAAGAACTACCGCAGGCTCAGGGACGCTAACCCAGACCTGATAACTGTGCCAGCCAGCGCCGAGGCCGAGCTTGCCCTCAGGAAGGCCGAGCAGTCGAAGCTAATCAAGTACAATCCCGGCGATGAGAGCTTCGTCGTCCTAAACGAGAAAGCCATGACGGAGAGACAGAGGTGGGCCCTACAGCACATACAGAACCTCGTCTTCAGGGAGTTCATGCGGACGGGAGTCCAGTTCGCCCTCAATACTGCGGTGTTCAAGCTCCTGCGAATGAACGTCGTCTACCCAGTCTACGATCCAGAGAAGCTTTCGGACAAGCATGGCCACGTGCTTCCTGACGCCTACCTCGAGAAGGACGGCGCGACGGTGTCCGACCTGGCCCAGGTGGTCCACACTCAGCTGGCCAAGGGGCTTCTCTACGCGGTCGACGCCCGGACTAAGCTCCGGCTCCCCAACGACTACCATCTACAGGACAGAGACGTCGTAAGCCTGGTCACCGTCTCACAGAAGTAGGCCGCCCTCGAACCGCGACCCTTAGCCGGCGCCCCACCACGTAGGCCAAGCCGGCCTTCACAGCATCCCACGCCATCAATGGAGGGAAGAGGACGAAGGCGTAAGCTGGGCCTTTCGTATCGAAATACAAGGAGAAGTAGGTTATTCCCAGTCCGAACACGACGAAGAAGCCCGCAGCCAAGGCTACGGCATCCCTGAACCTACTCCCGTCTCCTGCGATGAATGACTCCACTAGGGCGGCAAGGGGGAAGGCCAACAGGAAGCCTGCGGTGGGACCTAGGAGCGCCTGCGGCCCGGCTTCACCGCTGGCGAAGACAGGAAGCCCCACGACCCCCAGGAGGATATAGAGGGCCTGACTTCCAGCCGCTGTCCACGGGTCGAAGATCAGCCCTGCGAGATAAACGAAGAACGTCTGCAGGGTAGCTGGCACCTGAGCGAAGGGTAAGCGAACATAGGCGCCCAGGACCATGAGCACAGCGAAGAGCGCTGAGTAGGTGACCCTCTGGGCCCTGGAGGCCATCGCTGAACCGGCATGGGGGTTTCTTTAATATAGTTAACCTGCGCCATGGCGTTGGTTAACATGTCTTCTCTGAGGGTGTCCGCCAGGCTTCTCTCCCTGCTTCGTGCGGGGGAGGTCGTCTCGGGCGCAGATATGGCGCGGACACTCGGCGTGTCACGAGTCGCCGTGTGGAAGGCTGTGCAGGAGCTCAAGGGTAGGGGGGTGAGCATCACCGCCACGAGGAAGGGATACTTCCTCGTGGAGCCGGCCGATCTCCTCAACCCCGGGGAACTGATTCCTTCGCTCGAAGGGTGTGTCGTCGGGCATGCCATAGTCTACAGGGATAGCATAGGATCCACGCAGGCGCTTGCTCGCACTTTCGCCGACGACGGTCTCCAAGACGGTCTTGTCGTCGTAGCGGAGAGCCAGTCGGCGGGAAGGGGAAGGCTGGGGCGACCGTGGGTGTCGGACAGGGGAGGCCTATGGTTCACCGTAGCGCTGAAGCCGACGGCGTCGCCCGACTTCATCCAGGTCTTCAGCTACATGGCTTCGTTGAGCGTGAGGGAATCCATCGGGCCTCTGGTAGGTGCGAACGCATGGCTCAAATGGCCCAACGACGTGTTCGTGCAAGCGAAGAAGGTGTGCGGGGTGCTTGCCGAGATAGCCGCCACCGTCGACGAAATCCGCTATGTTTTGCTTGGGATAGGTGTCAACGTGAATAACGACGTGAGTTCCGTCGACGGACGGGGCTATGGGGCCGCTTCGTTGAAGGAGGCCTCGGGGGCGATGGTGAACAGGAGCGACCTTCTTGTCACCATACTGAGAGGGATCGACTCGAGATACGCGAAGTCGAAGAGGGATGGATACAGCGGCATCATCGAAGAGTATCGCGCAGGCTGCGCGACAATCGGAGAGAGAGTCCGCGTTTTGTATTCCGACAAAGTGCTGGAAGGGAGGGCGACGGGCATTGATGATAGAGGTGCACTCGAAGTCGAGTCTGAGGGAAGGACGGTGAAGGTGCACAGTGGGGACGTGATCCATCTTCGGACCCCGGTCGGCCTGGGCTGGTGAGGGGTTTCATGCTGCGTTTATTAGTGTCTCTTGTCATGGCGCGAGAGCAGGAATCGCGTTGGGCATCACGGTCAAGCTTTACGGCCGCATCAGGGACTACCTCGACACTCCCGAGATAACCGTTGAGGAAGACGTCGGGACGGTGGAGGAGTTGGTGGACATCTTGAACGCGAAGAGCGGCAACAAGCTCTCCGAGTTTTTCTTCGACCCCGGCACAAGGGAGATCCGACCCTCCTTCGTCATGCTGGTCAATGGCCACAGCATACGCCTCCTCCATGGCCTCAAGACCATGCTCTACGGTAATAACGACATAGTGATAGACAACATTGACATCTTGCAGACCGAGGGCGGCGGCTGAAGGGCCTCGACGTGACCCGATGCCTGTCCGTCTGACGATGATTCCTTCCTGGTCAGCTTGGACGAGAAGGTTTTATAGCCAACTCGCGGCTAATGTAGCGTTATGTCTTCAAAATGGACACCTCCGGAGAACGTCACGCTAAACAAGGTAGAGATCAACGTCGAGGACCTAGAGCCCATCCTGCGCGGCCTCGAATCGCCGCTCCTGCAGAAGGAGTACCCCGCCAGGTATCTGACGCTTCCGACGGGCGACAAGCTGGTCGTCAGAAGGGCAAAGAAGGAGGAGGCACCACTCGTCATGCAAACCTGCCTCAAGCTCTTCGACAAGTCCATCGATTTCTATGACGTCGTTGCGCCGAGGGTCTACGCAGAATTCGTGGGGTGGTACAGGAGCCGCGTGAAAGACCATGTCGCCCTCCTCGGCATCCTGAACGGCCAGCTGGCGGCGATAGCCAACTTCAGGCTTTGGGACGACAAGACCGCGATCAGCCTCCACACCCTGGCATTCAAGAGGGGGGCTGGCATCGGCGCGCTCATGTACGTGGCCAAGATGGAGTACGCGTTCGACTTCATGGGGGTCAACGAATGGTACGCCTGCTACGAAAGCTATACAGGCTTCCGCTACTGGGGGTTGAAGCTGGCGCAGCACGAGAAGCCGTTCCCCCAGATGCAGCACGAGCTGGGAGGCTCTAGGATATACTTCAACACAAAGGACGACTGGGAGCGTTTCGTAAAGCCTCTCTTCTCCGAAAGGCTGGGATTGCGCCCCGTGCCCACTGACGTGCTCGCGTCCGCCGAGACATTCAAGGTCCCTGAAAAGGTCGAGATATAGGTCTGCCGGAGAGGCGGAGGCTTCCGCCTCTCAGTCCTCTTTCCGCCTTCACCGGCCACGGTCGGGCCTGGAGTTCCGCGTCCGCCGGCAAACCTTATGAGCCGAGCGCATTGATGGCAGGATTCGTTGAACAACAGCATCCTTGCGGCCCTCCTCTTTCTATACATCTTCGCCATTCAGTACATCCCGATGGAATATAATGTCAGGCTGGCAGCGCAGCTTTTTATCGGCGTGGCGGGCGTCCTCCTGGGCTTCTACCTCGCCAGGCTGGGTGCCGCTAGGTCGCTGGCCTTCTTTACACCCGTGGTTGTATACTATCTTGTGCTGGTCTTAACGGGTCTCGACAGGGACTACCTGTTCTTCGCATCCTTCGGCCTGTTAGTCGTCGCAGTGTTCGTCGCGACCTGGCAGATGAAACGCAGGTAGGCCCAAGTTATGCTTAAATACGTCTGCAATTTCAACCACGAACGTAATGATTGTCGATGTCGTTGCGCCCATTCCTGGCAAGGTTATTCGCATAAACTGCAAAGTCGGAGACCAGGTGACGGCGGACACATCCGTCGTTACCCTCGAATCCATGAAGATGGAGATAGACGTCTTCCCCGACTCCGCAGGCGTCGTCAAGGAGATCCTTGTCAAGGCCGGCGACTTCGCGGAGCAGGACAGGGTCCTCGCGAAAATCGAGTAGGCGATGGGACTTGGACAATCTGGGGATGGCCCTTTACACCTCGGGCCTGATCTTCATCATCCTCTTTGCGATGTCTGCCGTTGTGGCCGTGGTCATCAGGATCATCCACAGAGTCGTGGGCGGAAAGCAGCCGGAGAAGAAGTGACAGGCCTTGGTAGCCATCAACCCGGCCAATTTCTTCCCGGGCCTTCTATCCTTCTTCCAGACCACGCTTGAGTTCTCTCTGGTGAGGATCGTGCTCATCGCCGTGGGGGCCTTCATGGTCTGGACCGGCTACAAGCGGATAACCGAGCCCCTCATCATGATACCCATGGGGATCGGCCTCCTTTTCGTTAACACGGCCATCTTCTTCATCAACCCTCTTCCGCCGCTCCTCGCTGGCATATCTAACCCCCATGTCAACCCTCTTGCAGGGGCGAACGCTACGGACTACGTCAACGCGACGTTTGAGACGAGCCAGGCCAACTCGATGTTATGGCTGCAGCCCATCTACTCTCTGACGTTCACGAACGGCCTCATAGCATGTCTTGTATTCCTCGGCATCGGTGCCATCACTGACCTCGACTTCCTCATCGCCAGGCCGTTCACTTCGATGATCCTCGCCGCCTTCGCCGAGCTGGGCACGGTCCTGACCTTCCCCATCGCCATAGCTGCAGGGCTCAACCCTGGTCAGGCTGCTTCGGTAGCAATGGTGGGAGGCGCTGACGGGCCCATGGTCCTTTTCACCTCCCTCTCGCTGGCCAGGGATATCTTCGTCCCGATTACGGTCGTGGCCTACATCTACCTTTCAATCCTCTACCTCTTCCAGGGAAAGCTCAACGAGCTGACGATACCGGAGAAGCTGAGGGCCACTTTCATGGATTCCAGGCAGCTGCCCAAGATCTCGCAGCAGGAGAAGTTCCTGTTCGCGGTCATAGTGGGCACAGTGCTGAGCCTTCTCTTCCCCGTCGCGTCACCTCTGTTCGCTGCCTTCTTCCTGGGCAACGCGATCAAGGAGAGCGGCGTCGAACGTTTCAAGAAGCTCGCCGACGAGACCATCCTCAGCGTCTCCACCCTCTTCCTAGGATTCGTCTTAGGGATGCTCCTGACTCCGACGACCGTGCTGGACTCCAGGATCTACCTAATTCTGATACTCGGCATCACCGCCCTCATGCTGTCGGCCATAGGTGGCAACATCGGCGGGATCATCGCCTACTACTACACTAAGGGGAAGGTCAACCCTCTCCTGGGTTCGGCTGCCGTGTCCTGCGTCCCCACGAGCGCAAAGATAGCCCAGCTTAATGCCAGTAAGCTCAACAAGAAGAACTACATAGTGCTCTTCGCCATGGGCCCCAACGTCGCTGGGGTCATCACGACGGCCATAGTCAGCGCGGCCTACCTTACCTTGGTGCCGGTGCTCTTCCATTAACTGGCGCCACTGCGTAACCGGGGCTCCTTAGCGAAGGGAGGTCCTAGTGCCGCTGGCCACATAGACGACAGTGTCGCCGATGTAGCAGGCGTGGTCGGCCATTCTTTCAAGGTACCTTATGGCTAGGCGTTACAGCGACGATGCATCGGGGGTTCCCCTTCTTGTTGGCGGCGATCCTGCGGATATGTTGCCTGTACGCTTCATCGACCTCGTCATCCATTTGCTTTAATCCAAGGGCGGCTGTGGTGTCCCCGCTGAAGAACGCCTCCACGCCGGTGTAGATCATCTTCTTCACCTTCTCCCCCATCTGAGCCACTTCGCCGCTATCACAATCCGAGAGGTCTCCGAAGGCGTCGATGATCTGCGCGACGTCGTAGGCGTACCTTCCCAGCCTGGAGAAGCCGTAGGAGATTTCGAAACAGGATTCGACATAACGGAGATCTCCCGCGAGCGGCTGGTACCGCGCGATCAGCTCGACTGCGAGGTCGCTGGCCTGACCGTGGAGTATGTTCAGCTGCTCCGACCAGCCGAAGATCTCCTCCGTCACGGCTTTGCTTTCGGTGTAGGCCTTGATGGCAGTCTCGACTGACCGCTCGGAAAGAGAGGCCATCTCCCTCAGCATGTTTCTGAGCCTTTCCAGTCCTGGATCTATTAGCCTTGTCAACATTGATTACCCGAACTTGCCCGTGATGTACCTCTCGGTGAGCTGCTCCACGGGGTTCTCAAAGAGCCTAGTCGTAACACCGTACTCGATGAGCTCGCCGAGGTAGAAGAAGGCGGTGTAGTCGGAGACCCTGGCCGCCTGCTGGAGGTTGTGGGTCACTATGACGATGGTGTAGTCCTTCTTCAGCTCCGCCATCGCCTCCTCGATCTTCGCGGTGGCCGTGGGATCCAACGCGGATGCCGGCTCGTCCATGAGGAGGACTTCGGGCTGGACCGCCAGCGCCCTGGCGATGCAGAGCCTCTGCTGCTGCCCCCCTGAAAGCGCCGCCCCGGACTTCTTCAGGTCCCCCTTGACCTCGTCCCAAAGGAAGGCCATCTTCAAGCTGCGCTCGACCACCTCGTCGAGCACTTTCCTGTCCCTGATGCCGTTCAACTTGAGGCCGGCCGCGGCGTTGTCGTAGATGGACATCATAGGGAACGGGTTGGGCTTCTGGAAGATCATCCCTATCTTACGCCGGATCGCCACCGAATCCACGTTCGGCGCGTAGATGTCCTCCCCGTCGAGGAGCACCTGACCAGACGTAGTGGCGCCTGGGGTGAGTTCATGTATCCTGTTCAGGCATCTGATGAACGTGGTCTTTCCGCAGCCGGATGGGCCCATGATGGCGGTTATGCTCTTCTCCCTGAACCTCAGGCTGATGCCCTTCAACACCTCTGAGTTTCCAAATCCGGCCCTCAGGTTCCTCGTTTCGAGCTTCGCAACTCCCTCTTCAAGCTCAGGCGAGATGCCCATTTCGACCTTCTCTTCAACCGGTCGAGCCTCCTCCTCTTTCTGCATTTCCATGATCGTCACCTGATATCTCCGCCCTCACCCCTGCAAACTTCCTCCCTATGGTGAGCTTGGTCAGTAGATTGAGGGCGAGCATCAGCAGTACCAGAATCAGGGCAGCCCCCCAAGCGTCGGCCTGCCAGTCCCGAAACGGCGAGATGGCATACGTGTAGATCAGGAGGGGGAGTGCGGCAGTGGGCTGCATGAGGCTGGTGGCGTAGTAAGTGCTCCCAAGGGTGGTGAGTATCAGTGGGGCTGTCTCTCCCGTAGCGCGGGCGATGGCTAGCAGGATGCCCGTGGCAAGGCCGGCCCTGCCCGTGCTGATGACCACGCCGATGATGGTCCTGGCCCTTGACACGCCTAACGCCATGGAGCCCTCCCTGAGGGTCCTGGGGACCAGTTTCAAGGATTCCTCCGTGGTCCGCGCGATTATGGGGGTCATGATGATTGCAAGGGCTAAGGCGCCGGCCAGCGCGGAGAAGGTCTTGGTCGTGAGGACAACGACGACGTAGACGAATATCCCGATCACTATGGAGGGGAATTCGGCCAGCACATCGTTCAGGAAGCTCGAGAGGAAGGAGAGCCTGGACTCGGGCCACTCAGAGAAGAAGATGCCCGCGCCGACGCCTAGAGGGACAGAGATGAGTGTCGCTGTCCCCACCATGGTGAAGGTCCCCAGCAAGGCATTAGCTATCCCGCCACCGGGGATTTCCGGGGGCGTGGGAAGGCTCGTCAGGAACTTCCAAGAGATGACCGGCGCACCCCTCGCGACCACTTCGCCCAATATGAAGATCAGGGGGATCATCGCGACGAGCACTGCCAGAATCACCAGAGCCGAGAAGATTAGGTTGACAACCTTGCGCCTGCGCGCCACGACCGTCGGCAGTCTCAGCTTCTCCAATCCAATTCCACCTATGCCCTGAAGCGCGAGAGTCGCGTCATACGCCAGAGGAGAAGCCTCGCGAAGACGTTTATCGTAAGCGCAAGGACGAAGAGCATCAGGCCCAGCTCGACGAGGGATGAGGCATAGAGCGGAGAGGCCGCTTCGGTGAACTCGTTGGCTATCACGCTAGCGAGGGTATAGCCCGGGGAGAACAAGGAGGCGGAGATCCTGGGAGCGTTCCCTATCACCATGGTCACGGCCATCGTTTCGCCCACGGCCCTCCCCAAGCCCAGGATAGTGGCTCCGAACAGGCCCGATTTCGCGTAAGGGAGGACGCTGTTGTGGATGACCTCCCAGTCGGTGCCCCCGAGAGAATACATGGCCTCCCGCTGACTGTTGGGAACGGCGTTCAGAACATTCCTTGAGATTGCGGAGACCGTAGGGATTATCATGATCGCTAGGATGACGCCCGCGGTGAGGAAATCGAGACCGAAGGGAGTCCCCGTGAACAGAGGGACGGAACCCAAGTAATGGCCGAGGGGCTTCTCCACGTAGTCGCGGATCAATGGGCTGAGGACGAAGAGACCCCAGAGTCCGAAGATCACACTAGGAACGGCCGCCAACAGTTCGACGATCGTCCCGAGTAGGTATGCAAGCCCTCTTCTGCCCCTCAGCTTCTCGACAAGGCAGATGGCGACGCCGAGGCTGATGGGGAGCCCGATTAGGAGGGCGATGGCCGAAGTCAAGAGAGTTCCGTAGATGAAAGGGAGCGCACCAAAGATAGAATGGACCGGGTCCCAGGTCTTGGTCAGTATGAAACTAAAGCCGAACGCCTCCAGTGAGAGGCGAGAGCCAGAGATTAGTTCGTAGGCTATGAGGATGAGAAGAAATAGAACGAAGGCCGCGGCGGCCGCCACGACTCCCTTCAGTATGACGTCGCCGGTGAGCGACGCACGCCGTACCTTTGGCGGCTCATCCAACTACTTCACTACCCAGCGGATGAAGGGCAGACATCTACCCTCCCTGATATAGTTCCTGCCCGTTGTAGGTTATCGACTTTATGGTAGCTTCGTCGAGGGCAACTATGTTGGCTGAAAGCGCTGCGTAGCCGTATTTTGCTCCCGCCCCCTGCCCGGTGTGAACCACCCACCATAGGAAGTTCACAAGAGCCGTGCCCTGGGCCTGGTTCGTCTGATTCTGGTATGCCAAGAGGTAGGTGAGTGTGGTTATGGGGTACGCGTTGGTGGCCGTCGAGTTGCTGACGATGGCATCGATGATCGAAACGTTAGTCCATTGTTGGTTCCCCGCCGGCAGCGCAGCTGACCCTCCTGCCGTCAAGGCGTTGGCGATGTTCGTCAGGTTCGCTAGGACATATGTGCCGGCTGCGTTCTGTACGGCTCCATAGGAGATGAGCCCTGCGTTGATGATCTCATAGGCTATCTCCAGGGGGCCGATCGAATACTGATTGCTCTCGATGATGCCAGCCACTCCTTCGTTCCCCTTCCCTCCTAAACCGACCGGCCATTGCACAGCGCTACCCTTCCCCACAATGCTCTTCCACTGCGAGCTCACTTGAGAGAGGTAGTCCGTGAATGCGTACATCGTTCCGCTGCCGTCGGACCTGTGCACGACCACGATGGCATGGTTGGGGAGCGTCACGTTCGAGTTGATTGCTTGAAGGGCCGGGTCGTTCCACATGGTAATGTTACCCAGGAATATCTCAGCCAGGATGGGCCCAGTGAAGTTGAGGCCGTTCCCGATTCCAGGTAAGTTGTATGCGGGCACCACCGCGCTGGCCGACTCCGGAATCGTCACCAAGGCAGCCGGCAGAGCCGCGTACTGGGCCGCCGTCAACGGGGCATCGGACCCGCCGAAGTCCACCGTTCCGGCCGTGATCGCCTTGACTCCTGCGCCGCTACCCACGCTTGCGTAGTTGACATTGATGCCGGGATAGGCTTGTCCGTAGGCGTACGTCCAGAGCTGCATTAAGGGGTTGATGAGGGTCCCGCCGGCTCCGTTGAGCGTCGCTGGTACTACTGTGGTGGCCTTCTTCCCGCTGTCGTATACTTCATAGATCCCTAGTGCCGCCACTGCGAGCAATATTACAATGCCAACAACCACGATTCGGCTGATGGCACTCCTCTTTCTAATATGATTCAAGTCCTTCTCTGACGCCTACAGGCTTTCATGCAATATATAGACAAGGCGCATATTGACTATATTGCAAACGTGATGAATATAGATATCTTGCCATGGCCCTTTAATACGGGCGTCGAGTACGCACGACCGTGGATTCCGA
Organism: uncultured Nitrososphaerota archaeon; assembly: GCA_963842885.1. Classification (GTDB taxonomy): domain Archaea; phylum Thermoproteota; class Nitrososphaeria; order Conexivisphaerales; family DTJL01; genus DATKKG01. The sequence continues at coordinate 503,196 of CAWJIE010000005.1, read as the reverse complement.
GGAAGAGATACGTAAGGTGCAGTTTACAGGTCGCGCGTCCTATATTGTCAACTTGCCCAAGAAGTGGGTCATCAAACAAAACATCCATCAGGGCGACTCCCTGGTCCTCATCCCTCAGGTTGACGGCTCGCTTCGCATCAGCCCGAAGTCCTTGGCCCGCGGGGATGAACCTTTGGAAGCCGTCATGAAAGTGCCGGGAGACCTAGACAACGACGCTCTGACGAGGAGGCTTGTCTCCCTTTACCTGAGCGGCTACAACACCGTCAGGCTGGTGGCCAGCGGCGGCGTAACGATGGTTCAGAGGGAAGCCGTCAAGGAGCTCATCAGGACTCGTTTCGTGGGCACCGAGATAATCTCCGAATCCTCTGACAGCATGACCCTCCAAGTCCTAATGAGCCTGCCCGAGCTTCCAGTCGAGGACGCCCTTAGGAGGATGTCCGTCATTACCGGATTCATGCTCAGGGATGCGTTCAGGGCTGTTGAAACGCTAGACAAGAGCCTCGCCGATTCCGTGTTGAGGGCTGACGACGAGGTGGATAGGTTCAGCCTCTACGTGATTCGGCAGCTTGTAGGCGCCGTCAGGAGTCAGCTTGTGATGAAGGAGATCGGCCTCTCAAGCCCTGTAGATTGCCTGGGCTATAGGGTCGTCGTCAAGTCCGTCGAAAGGATGGCGGACCACGCGACTAAGATAGCCAGCACGATTGTCTCGATGGACAGAAAGCTGGACAGCCTGACCCTTGCAGACCTCGCCGAATTCAAGGCGTTAGACGCCCAGGCGTTGGATGACAGCCTGGCGGCCCTGTTCAAGCGCGATTATTCCATGGCCGAGGGGGTCTTCGCCGTTGTCAGCAGGTGCAGGAAGCTGGACGCCAAGGTCCTGGCCCGCATCTCTGAGAAGAAGAGCAGCGACGAAACGACGTGTAGGCTGGTCGCCGAAGACTTGAGGAGGTGGGCAGAATACGCCGCCGACATAGCAGAGGTCGTCCTAAATCTTACGGTCACTTCCTCTCCCTAGATTCGCTTGCCAGAGGTTTATGAGCTTCGAGGCTAAAGCGGGATGTTTCCGTGGACACCCCGAGGCTTGGCGTTCTTCCTCCTCTTGTTGGCGGTCAGCCTTCCGAGGGCCGAAGCCAGCGATTCCCTCGTGGCAGCCGGCTCGATGACGGTGTCCACATAGCCTTTGGCCGCTGAGATGTACGGGTTCATGTATTCGCCGCGGTACTCCTCCACCATCCTGGCGAACGCCTCCTCCTTCCCCTCCGGGGGGACGGCCTCCAGCTCTCTCTTCCTTATGATTTCGATGCCTCCTTCGGCTCCCATCACGGCGATCTCCGCGGTTGGATAGGCCAGGACCAGGTCCGCACCAAGCTTCTTGCTGCAGAGGGCGATGTAGGCGCCTCCGTACGCTTTCCTCACGACGATGGTGATCTTGGGAACGGTAGCCTCGCTGTAAGCATAGATTACCTTGGCGCCATGGCGGATGATGCCTCCGTGCTCCTGTGCCCTTCCGGGCATGTAACCAGGAGTGTCGACGAACGTGATCAGTGGGAGGTTGAAAGAGTCGCAGAGTCTGACGAAGCGAGATATCTTGTCCGAGACGTCTATGTCCAATACGCCTCCCAGGACCATGGGCTGAGTCGCCACGATACCCACGGCTCTCCCCAGCAGGCGGGCGAACCCTACCACTCCATTCCTCGCGTAGCCGGGCGCAACTTCGAAGAAGCTGTCCCTGTCGAAGATGGCCCTGACCAAACGTCTCACGTCGTAGGACTTCTTCGGGTTCAGCGGTATGAGGCCGTTCACCGACGCGTCCGTGGCACCCGCCTCTAGCTGTGATGAAGAGACGGGCGGTGACACCAGGTGACTGGAGGGAAGGTAGGACAGGATGGTTCTTAACGAGCTTCAAGGCGTCCGCGTCGCTTGCGGCAGAGAAGGTAGCTACGCCGCTGCCCGAGGCATGGACCTTGGGCCCTCCCAGGCCGTCTGAGTCGATGTCTTCGCCAGTTACGCTCTTGACCACTTTGGGGCCGGTGATGAACATGTATGACGTCTTCTCCACCATTATGACGAAGTCGTTGAGGGCGGGGCTGTAGCAGGCCCCTCCCGCAGAGGGCCCCATGACGACGGCTATCTGGGGGATTACCCCCGAAGCCATGACGTTGTTGTAGAACATCGCACCCATCTCGGCGAGAGACTGCACCCCTTCCTGGATCCTGGCGCCTCCAGAATCGTAGAGCCCCACGACGGGCACGTTCATCTCCATCGCGAGGGCGATGGCCTTGGCGATCTTCTCAAGGTGAGTCCGTCCCATGGAGCCTCCCATGTACGTGAAGTCCTCGGCGAAGGCCACTACAGTCCTCCCGTCTATCGAGCAGTAGCCCATCACCAGGCCGTCGCCCAGCATGTTAGTCTTCCCCTTCGCGAACTCCTCCCCGAAGGGCATCTTGAAGGCATCGAGCTCCACGAACGAACCTTCGTCGGCCAGGAGGTTGATCCTCTCCCTCGCCGTCAGCTTCCCCTTGGCATGCTGCGATGAGGCCTTTTCACCTGTCGTGAGCTTTTCCACGCCGGCACGGAGCTCCCGCAGGTCCGAGAATGGGTCCCCATGATCTGATGGCTCTGGCAATGTGAACGGGCGTGTTTCAGTCGGACGCCCTCTTAAGTTTGCCGTCACGTCGAGGCCGGAGATTGGAGGCCTCGCGGCCGCGAGATCATTCCCGACCGGGCCCAGCGGCAGCGTCTTGAAAGCCGCCCTCCGCGACGCCTTCGCGGACGAACAGGTCCCCTTGGATGTGGCCTATCACCGCGTTGGTTTCGATTAGATGCTGCACGACCTCGCGAGCGGCGTCGATCCCCTTTCTCGCTTCCCTTTCGGGGAGGCGTTCGAGCACTTCCTTGAGGGGGACGCTCTCATTGGATTCCAGGAGGGCGAGCACTTTGGGGCGAGCCCGCAGGTGCGGGCTGGAGGCCTCTGCCAATGCCTTCATCCTCAGATATACCTTCGGGGCGTTCCATCCGTCGTAGTCGAACTGGAAGTGGTTACCGTCGTCGTCGGTCATCCAGACGGTAACCATGTGGTGGGGAAGGTAGGTCCCCCAGTAAGCTTGCTGGACATCGGTGACGTTGGAGAGCTTGTAAGAGCTCTTCACCGACTTGCCGACCTTGGTTACGATCCAGTCCCTGTCAGCGTCGTAGAAGACCGTGGCGTGGATCACCCGGAAGGTCTTGAATTCGCCGTTCTTCCAACACTTGAAGGTGCACTTCATCAGCTCCTCCATGAAGGTCTCGCTCTCGTGGGGGAAAGTCGCTTTTAACCCTTGCCCGACCTGGCGCTTCGGCCAGCGCCTCGGAGGGTCCTTGCTGACGCTAAGCAGGACGAATAAACAAAAAAGTTCTGAGTATTGAAAGGGGACGGTCTAGTTTTCCTTGGTCACAGCGTTCAGGACCAGCATCAGTACGAAGCCCATGATCACACCGGTATACCATGCGAGCTGTCCAGGTGTAGCAAACGAGACTGAGTAGAACTTGGTCGACGTTACGCCTATCCCTACCACGTTGGGTAGGGCGTAAGCGAGGACGTAGTTGAGAATGATAGCAGCGAACAGTGCGATGATTCCCGAGTACCTGACGCCTCCGTGGTACCAGTAGCCTCCTTGGCCCTTGGTGTACAACCGCTTCATGTCGAGGTTCGACTTCCGCATGATCCAGTAGCTGGCGATCAGAATGCCCGCGATAGGTCCGAGGATGAGTCCGTAAGCACCTGCGAAGTTCTGCACATAACCCAGGTAGTTGCCGGCGTTCGTAGCAGCTTGGGTGGCGTTCGCTGCGGTCACGACCATCCACCACGGCGTTACGAAGAAGCCGACTATGCATGCGGCCAGCACACCCAACTTCCACTTCAGCTTGAAGATGGAGGTGAAGATGTTGGTCAGAGCGGGCATGTTAGCTGTGACGTCCGTTGAAAACGGCGCCAGGAACGCGAAGAACAGACCGAGGATGATTGCGATTGCTCCAGGTGCAAAGTGCAGGATGATGTCCTGCGGCAGGATATAGCCGGTGAAAGCCGATAGGTAGTACCCGCACGATGTTCCGACGATCTGCCCGATCACGATGCCCAGCATCGATCCGACTATCACGGAGCTGTACTTCTTCGCACCTCTGGAGAGGTCGGAGATGTTGATTGCCATGGTCGCCCACCAGTTCGTCTGGATGCCCAGCATCGTAGCGAAACTGGCGCTGGCGAACCCAACGCCGACGGGGATTTTGAATACAGTGGAAGAGGGTTGGGTGCTGATGAAGTAGACCAGCCAGACGAAGTAGAGGAGCATCAGGGGGCCGCCGTAGTCGGCGACGATTCCGATGCCCTTCAGGCCTGCGCCTAGGGTAAAGTAGGCTGCGATGAGATAGAGGACGATGAATATGGTCACATATGTATACGCCGTTGCAGAGGGGTTGCTGACGCCGATAGCATAGAGGATGATGTCGGTGAGGGCCAACGAGCCGGCGAAGATCTCGATTCCGAACCAGCCAGCTCCTACGATTCCCCTGAACAGAGTCGGGATATATTGTCCCAGGAAGCCGAACGCTTCACGGGCCTGTACTGGGTAGGGGATGCCATACTTAACGCCCGCGTGGGAGTTAAGGAGCATGGCTAACACGGCGAAGAAGTTGCCCAGGAACGCGGCCATGACCATCTCGAACGGGCTCAGCCCGAGTCCATATGAAATCGATCCTAGGAAGAACATGGGGATGCAAGTGTTCAGGCCGAACATCATGAAGGAGAAGGTCCTAAGGCCGTAGGTCCTGTCGCTCATCTTCACGGGGAGTAGCGCTTGATTTTCTACGTAACCTTCAGGTTTGATTTCTGTTTCCGTAGCCAATAGAATTCGCCTTTTCTCATTTGCAGGCGCGGCTTATATAAGCTTTTGTCGTCCAGAAATTACTGCAACAATACGCATAATGGGCCTGTATATGTTGCTCAACGAGACCTCAGTATTGTCGGATTCGCAGGTTACAGAGAGAATCCTGAGTTAACACGGGGATTAAGGCATTATGCAGTTTCCATGTCATCTGTGTAAGATGTTTGACCAAAATCGCACGTTCTCAAGGGCTCTTTCTTCATGCAATGGGTGAGTTCGAGAACCAGGTTCCGCCAGAACCAGAGGCGACGAGTTGAATCAAGGCAAACGGTTTTATCTCTTGACTGGAGACTCGTTATATATGTTCACAATCAGTGAACTCCACCAGTACTCCTCAACGGTGAGACGGGCATTTCTGGAGAAGCTGGCAAGCTTGCCCTGGGAGGTCGTCAGCGGCCAGATCACCTCAAGGTCCCTGGATACAAGAGGGAGCGCGACTGGGAGGAGTACAAGGACATTTTGATGATCAGAGAGCACCTCGATGAGGTCGAGAAGAAGACCAATGCCTACATCGAGAGGACAGACGAGAACGAGCTAGGAAGGCGGGTGAACTTCACGGTTCATTCCGGGTCCTTTGACCTTTCGGTCGAGGAGTGTTTGTTGCAGTCATCCACGGAACAGTTATACCACATGGGCGAACTGATCGCCCTGCTCTGGCAGGAGGACATCGAACCGCCCAGGATGCAGTGGTTCTGGAACAACCCCAGGACACAGGCCTCTGAACGTTCCTAAGGATTTCTCTTTCGTCCCTGGGTCATCCTCATCCATGTCTGCGTAATTGGAGGCGTCGGCACCTGAGGAGTCGTCGGGGAGGCGTCACCAAGCGTCGGGCTGCTTTCTGGGGATGCGTCGGCCCCTGGTCTAGGGTGCTGGCGGCTTGTGCAGGGTGAGGTGATGAGGGTGTGGAGGAGGGTGTAGAGGGCGTAGCCTTGGGTGTAGAACCTTGCTTGGGCGGGGCCGTACGGCGTTTAGACCCTGACATTACGGCATTTTCAGAGGCCGTAATCTTGGGTTCAGGGGGTCCAGAGGCCGTAATTACGGCTTTGCTGCCTTGTTCGGCGGGGGAATTACGGCGTTTAGACGCTGGCATTACGGCTTTAGGAGATGTCGTGCTCCCTTCTGTTCGGGTTTCGCTTTCCTTGTCGCCCGTCGGCGATGGCGTTGTGTTGGACAATGGCCACTGTGTATTACCACTTGAAGTGGTGATACAAAGCCTTTGGACCTTTACGGCATTACGGCATTGCGGCCTTTTTCCATTACGGCATCTTTACGGCATTTTACGGCTTTAGAAACCGCATGTAGTAGCTCAAGATAGGCACCCAAAGGACGTAAAACAGCCTGCAGACCAGCAGAAGAAATCAACAGCTCGTCGCCAGGAGGTTCTCAAATCGCGCGAAAAAAGCCGTAAAAGGCAGTGGGGTGGGAAAGTTTGGGTAAGTTGTGCCAGATGCGAAGGACGGAAAAGGAGAAGGACTAAGACGGAAAGGAAGGCGGACTCGCCAGTTGCTCTCGAGACTGTCCAAGCGGAAACTCAGAGTGGCCGTGAAGGAACTGTCCTGACGGACATGGCCCATCACGTTCCAGAGGCATACGGCCCGCCTGAGGACCTCGCGCAAGCGGTAAGAGGTTCGGCGCAAGATATGCATGAATAGGCACTAGAATTGCATTTTGTGCAGGCAGCATATCGAAGCAATGCTTATATGTTTACGATCCTGTGCCATCTCATGGAGATACGGGCATGACGAAGCTTTATGATCTGTCACAACCTCTGAACCAGGAAACGCCCTTCTGGCCCCTCTACCCTCCCTTCGAAGTAAAGTTCATCAAGAGGAAGCCGGAGCACGGCGTAAACGCGCAGTACATCCAGACTGCGATGCACATAGGAACGCACCTTGACGCCCCGCTGCACTTCGTGACGAACGGAAAGACCATCGACCAGATACCACTCGAGTGGCTCTACGGCCCGGGCATTATCGTCGATGTCAGCGAAGTGGGTGACCTCGGGATCTACACCGAGGAGATCGTCGAGAGGAACGCCAAGGCAGCCGGCGGAGTCAAGGACGGAGACATCCTTGTGCTCTATACCGGCTGGAGCAAGTACGCCTGGTATCAGAAGCCGAAGCCCGAAGGCACAGCTGACGAAGAGCGCTACATCCACATGCACCCAGGCCCGACGAGGTCCTTCTGCGAATACCTCCTCAGGAAGAAGATACACATCTGGGGACTGGACGCCGTTTCGACGGACCACCCGATGAACCTACCAATCGGAAGGTTCCTGCCAAGAGTGAGCGACAAGGTCAGGGCGGCTGCCGCTGCGAAGTTCGGCGAGCAGAACCTGGCCAAGCTCTTCCCTCCGGAGGACTACCAGGTCACGCACAACATCCTCTTCCCGCGCGATTGCATACACATGGAGAACCTGGGCGGCCAGATCGAGGAAGTCTTGGGTGGAAAGAAGGCGGTCCGCACTACAATCGGCTGCTTCCCATTCCTATTCAAGGGCGGAGAGGCTGCCTTCGCAAGAGTCGTTGCCTTCGACTACAACAAGTAGATCGCATCAGTTTTTTCTGGTTTTTTCATTTGTTGGCTAGAGCGTCTTCCCGGCCGCCTTCGTCGATGTGAGGCGCTCTCCCACCTTAAGGTAGCGGGAAGGCTTAAATACGGAAATACTTCTTTCGAGAAGCCGATATCTCATGCTTATCAAGGGCAGTTTCATCGTGCCGTCGGACAAGATCAAGACGTGGGACTTCGTCTCCACCCCTGAGAAGATCGTGACGTGCCTCCCTGGCCTGCAGGAGAGCCGCATCGATGGCAACACCATAAAGGCTCGGATTAAGGCCGGCGTCGGCTTCATCAGAGGCACGTTCGCCGTGACTTGCGTGATTGCTGAGAACGATAAGGTCAACTACCACGCGAAGCTCTTGATATCGGGCTCGGGGGCCGCCAGCTCCTTCAACGCGGATGTCCTGATCGACCTCAAGGACGCCGCTGCCGGCGGGTCTCAAATCGAGTACACTTCCGAGGCCAAGGTCAGCGGCCCTCTGGGAAGCCTCGCTGCTCCGATGGTGGAGGGTGCCGCTAAGAAGATGGTGGACCAGATCTTCTCCTGCGTCCAGACCAAGCTCTCATAGGCAACTCCTCCGCATCTGTCATCATGAGCCCTCGCGTCGGTGCACAACTCTGTCTCGTCTTGGCATCGGCCTACCCGGCAGCCCACGACGAGACGATACGTTTTTATTCTGTTTAATATTGTCCTACCCTTCGTCTAGGCGAAGTTTTTGACAGCAAGATACATAGGTAAATCCATTCCCCAGCTTGACTCCCATCTGAAGGTGACCGGCACGGCCGTCTACACCTTCGACATGGAGCTGCCGGGGATGCTTTACGCGAAACTCGTCGTTAGCAATGTCGCGCATGCCAAGATCGTGAAGATAGACACCTCAGAAGCGTCGAAGGTGCCTGGGGTGGTGGCCATAGCCACCGGCCAGGACTTCCCCTTCAGGCTTGGCATCTACGTAGGGGACAGGGACATCCTTGCCATCGACAAGGTCAGGTGGGTCGGGCATCCGGTGGCCGCCGTGATAGCCGAATCCATGCGGTCGGCCGAGGAGGCGGCGGAGAAGGTCGACGTGGAATACGAACTCCTCCCCACCGTCTTCACGGTGGAGGAAGCCATGAAGCCCAACGCAACCCTGCTCCATGAGAAGCTGGGCGAATACCGGATCATGCCCGCCTTCAAGCCTCTCCCCGGGACGAACATCGCCAATAGCTTCGAACTGAAGCACGGGGACGTCGGCGTGGGCTTCAAGGAGGCCGACCTCGTCCTTGAGGAGGACTTCAAGATGCCCTACGTCAGCCATGGATTCATGGAGACCCAGGTGGTCATCGCTGACTACCACAAGGACGGCACCATAGAGGTCTGGACGAGCGCCCAGTCGGCCTTCGCCACCAGGTACCTCATGGCCCTCTCTCTCGGCATCCCCGTCAACAACATCATAATCCGCGTGCCGTTCGTTGGCGGCGGTTTCGGTGGGAAGGCGGGCCTGGGTTGGGAGGCTCTTGTCGCCATGTTGTCGAAGAAAGCGGGGAACAGGCCAGTCAAGCTCATCCTCTCGAGGCGCGATCAGTTCGCCTCCGCGGCTGTCAGGGAGGCCTTCTATGCTCATGTGAAGGCGGGTTTCAAGAAGGACGGCACCATCACGGCTTACGACGCCAAGTTCGTCATGGACGCCGGTGGTTACGCGGACTACACGGTGAACGTTTCGAGGACGGCCGGGTACTCTGGCGAGGGGTCTTACGAGATCCACAACGTCCACATCCTCTCGCTGGCAGTGTACACGAACAAGGTCTGCACCACGGCGATGAGGGGCTTCGGCTATCCCGAGAGCCACTGGGCGCTGGAGCAGATAATCGACCACGCCGCCAAGAAACTGGGCCTCGACCCGTTCAAGATGAGACTTCTCAACATCGCGAAGCCAGGAGAGTCGACGACTGCCACCGGCGAGAAGATCAGGCTGGACGCGGGCGACCCCGAGAAGGTTCTGAGGACCGTGGTGGACGGCCTAAAGTACTTCGACAAGGAGGAGCAGCCCAAGGAGCCCTGGAAGGTCAGGGCAAAGGGCTTCGCATTGAGCCTGAAGGGGCCTTCGCAGCCTCCCAACGCGGCCGCTTCGGCCCTACTCAAGTTCAACGAGGACACGAGCATCGACATAATGATAGGGACGGGCAGCTTCGGGCAGGGAACCACCACCTCTCTGTGCATGATAGCGGCCGAGGAGTTCGGCCTCCCGTTGGAGAAGGTGAGGGTCTCCAACCTGCGCAGCACGGACAGCGTGCCGTATACTTGGCAGACGGTGGGGAGCAGGGGGCTTTTCACTGACGCCAACTCCCTTCTGAACGCGATAAAGGACGCCAAGAGGCAGATCACCGACGTCGCTCTCCAGGTGTTCCGGGTCCCCGCCGATGACGTCATGTTCGGAGACGGCAAGGTGTTCGTCCGCGCCAGGCCATGGATCAGCGCTCCTCTTAGTGACTTCGTGCTGGGCTACACCTACCCCAACGGCAACGCCATCGGAGGGCCCATCGTCGGGAAGGGCACCTTCATGTCAATCCTGAATTCCTACCTTGACCCCGACACGGGGCAAGGCGTCCCCACGATCTTCCACACGTTCGGAGGAACAGGGGTGGAGATCGAGCTGGACCTGCTGACGGGTGAAATCCGCATCCTGAAGGGTGTGCAGGTCTACGACGTGGGAAAGATCATCAACAAGCTCATGTTGGACGGGCAGATGGACGGGGGCTTCATAATGGGGCAGGGAGTGGCCCTCTATGAAGGCCTGAAGTTCGACGAGCAGGGATGGGTGATGAATCCCAACTTCACGAACTATTACGTCCCACGATGCAAGGATATCCCCGACGCTATCGACAAGTACTGCGTAGAGACGCCGCAGTCCGACGGACCTCTGGGAGCCCGCGGGATAGGTGAGATGGTGATGATCGCCACCGCGCCGGCCATCGCCAACGCCATCTTCGATTCGATAGGCGTCAGGATGGAGACCCTTCCGATGAATTCAGAGAACGTCTGGCAGGCGATAAAGGCTCAGAGGCCTGAACTCATCGAGGAAGCCACGGAGAAGTTCCTTTCGTACAAGGCCAAGGGGGTGTCTTCTTGAGCTTCGGGTCTCCCTACTTTACCATTCCGGAGTTCGAGTATGTGAAGCCTAAGACGCTCACGGAGGCCCTGGAGTTTCTCGACGAAAAGGGAGAGGACACCAAGGTCATGGCGGGAGGCGTGGGCCTCCTGGCATTCATGAAGGAGCGCCTTATCGACTGCAAATACGTCCTCGACATAAAGGGGATACCCGAGCTTCGCGAGTTGTCGGCCGAAAGGGGGAAGGGCCTGAGCATAGGTGCGGCTGTGACCCTCTCCGAGCTCCTCGATCTTCCGGTCCTGAAGGAGAAGTATACTGCGCTCCACGACGCAGTGAAGAACCTCAGCGACCCCAACCTCAGGAACCGCTCCACGCTATTGGGTGACCTCTGCGAAGCGATTCCATGGATTGACAGCCCTCCTCCTCTGATCCTCTTCGACGCGGAGGTCGTGATCTCCTCCCTGAAGGGCGAAAGGAGGGTGAAGGTCAAGGACTTCATCATCGGCACGGCGGAGACCGCGCTGCAGCCTAACGAGCTGGCCCGGTCAGTTCACGTCCCGGAGCCCGCGCCTGGCACGGTGAGCCGCTACCTGAAGTTCTCAAAGGGGACGGAGTTCAGCATCGCTAGCGTTGGCGCCCTCGTCGTCAACAGGAACGACCCAGCCAGGAGGATGGTCAAGCTGGCCTATGGGGCCATCAATCTGATGCCCATTGAGGCCTTCGAAGCTGAGAAGGTCTTCAAGCAGGACAGGCCTGTGGGAGAGCTCATCAGCGAGGCGTTGAAGGTCGTTGACGCGACCGTTGAGACCGTCACCGACGTGCTTGGGACCGCGGAGTACCGGAAGCACCTTGTGAAAGTGCAGACGGCGGCAGTCCTGAAGGAGATACTGGAGGCGTGATAGCCTTGACACACAAGATTTCGTACACGGTCAACGGCACGAAGAGGAGGGCGACCATCGAGGACAATGAGCTCCTCCTGGACGTCCTACGAGACAGGATGGGAGTCAAGAGCGTCAAGGCGGCCTGCTGGAGGGGGGAATGCGGCCTGTGCACCGCCCTCGTCAACAACAAGCCTGTCAAGACGTGCCTGGTGTTGGGAGTGGACGCTGACGGCAGCGACATAGTGACGGCCGAGGGCCTCGCGGGTGAGGAGCTGCTGTCGCCCCTGCAGAAGTCATTCGTCGACCATGGTGCCCTGCAGTGCGGCTTCTGCACACCCGCCTTTGTCCTGACAGCCCACCACCTCCTGGAGACGAACCCCGATGCCACCGAAGAAGAGATCAAAGAGTACCTGAGCGGATGCATCTGCCGCTGCGGGACGTACTACCAGATCGTCGAGGCCGTGAAGGACGCGCGGAAGTACTACAAGAAGTAGGTCCCACCAAGGCGCGCGAGAGCGATCTCGCGCGTCCCGAAGTTTTTTCGCATTCTTGAGGCTTCAGGGCCGAGTCTGGACGCCCCATGTCGGCAGATAGAATCGTCCGAGGCAGGCCTACATCAGCTTGGAAAGGATGTCCTCGTATTCCTTCTCGATCTTAGCAGGGGGCGTGAAGTTCACCTGCACCACCTTGACCGACTGTGCGGCGAGGTCATCGTGGAAGATCTCCAGGCCGACGTTGATCACCTTGAGCTCCGACTCGAACAGCTTCTTTGCGCTCTGAGACATCTCTGTCACCTATTCTCCCAAGTACTCCCTCATCATCTGCACCTTCAGGTCCTCCCTCACCTGGCCCCTGGTCGCCACCAACGCTGCGACGACGGCCATAAGGGCGTTCGTGGGTAGCACGATCACCCCTTCCTTCTTCAGCTTCCCCTCCTGCTCTTTCAACGGCTGCGGGTCTTGGTCGGTTCCGCACACGTGCGCCAGAATGGGAAGCTCCCTCCCGTCAGCCTTGGCGATAGCCTTCGCCTCCCTTATCGAAGGTATCATGGCCCCGGCCGGGTCCCGGTTGGATCCGTATCCCAGCACGACGTCCATGATAATGACCGCCACGGACCTGTCCTTCGCCTCGTCGACGAGCCGCAGCTTCCTAACGGTCGGGTCGATCATGGGGTGCGCCCTGCCAGCGGTGAACTCCTCTTCGCCCAGGTCGACCAGAGTGTGGCCTTCGCTCTTGTAGCTGTCCTGAAGCTTGAACTTGTCGTCTAGAGGAGCGTTCGAATGGACGCCGCCGAAGAGCTCAGTGAGAAGGAGCATCGTTTCGAAGGTAAGGGTCCCTCCGGTGTAGAGGCCGCGGACGAATCTCTGATCGACCTTGAGAGGAGCTGACATGTCCTTCGCCAGCTTCTCGACCTCGGCGGGGGACATGGAGATCTTCGATATCATCTCCTCGGCCCTGCCTCCTTCGGCGAATCTGATGGCCTGTGCGGAGGCGACGTGTAGGGACTTCGTCGAGAAGATCCTCCCTTTAAGGGAGTCCTTGACCTCGTACTTCTTCTTCCCCAGGAAGCAGATGACGTACTTCTTCTTGGTCTGGGTTTCTATGAAGGCCATTATCTTGTCCAGGGTCTCCGGGCTGGGCGGCTTGCTCACCAGGCATATGACCCTGGTGTCCGGGTCGGCCTCAAGGGCCTTGATGGCATCCATGGCCATGATGCCTCCGACGTAAGCCTTGACGTCTCCTCCTCCGATACCCAGGCCCTCAGAGATGCCGCTTCCAGCCCTGCTGACCAGCACGCTGACCTCCTGCAACCCGGTGCCGGCCGCTGCGGCGATTCCGACGGCCCCCCTGTTCACGACGTTGGCGAAGGCGATGGCCTTCCCACCGATGATGGAGGTGCCCGCGCCCGGGCCGAGGACGAAGAGGCCCCTTTCACTCGCGTACTCCTTCAGGTAGGTCTCGTCCTCATGCGGAACATGGTCACTGAAGAGGTGGACATGGATTCCCCTGTCAAGGAGCTTCTTGACCACTTCCCGGGCATATTCGCCAGGTACTGAGACGACAGCGAAGTTGGCGTCGGGCATCGCCTTCATGGCGTCCTCGACGCTGCTGAAGGCCTCGGTCTTCACTGCAGCTGGCCTGGTGAGGAGTTCTTCCACTTCCTTGATGGCCCCGTCGAGTCGAGCTGCGTCCTCGGTCAGGACCGCGATGAGCATATCGCTTTCGGAGGCCTCTCTTCCCTCCTTCGCTAGGAGGCCAAGGCGCTCCAGGAGCTCCTTGTTGGTGGTGGTCCCCATGACGACGGCGGCGTCCTTCACCCCCGGGAGCTTCTTCGCGTCCTCTGAAAGCTGCATGAGCTGAAGAGAATCCTTGTAGAAGTTGGCCCTTACCACGTTCTTGACAGAAGTCATTCTACGAACCTGCAGAATCTCTAAGTCTGATGGTTCCATTTAAACTGTTTGCGTACGGTTTGCCTGTGTTTCATTGCTTTGCGCCTTTCGCATTCTGTGCAACTAATGCAGCACGCTATATATGCAATCGGTCATTTGGTCCGACAATGCCCACGACTGAGCAACGCTTTTATATCGAGAGGGCGAAAAGCCATTTTCGGTGCGCCGTTTGAGCTCTTCTATCAACATGAAAGACGAGGTCGAGAAGGCGAATCAGACCGCGGTGGATCGGATGATGGAGTCCGAGCCCTACTGGACCGACGTCGCCCCGGCCCTCAAGGTTATCCCCGGGATGAAGGACCATCTCCTCCTGCACGCGGGGCCGCCAATCTCCTGGGAGAGGATGTCGGGACCCGTCAAGGGGGCGGTCCTGGGGGCCTGCATCTACGAGGGTTGGGCGAAGGATGCGGCTGAAGCCGAAAGGCTCGTCAAGGGCGGGGGTGTCCAGTTCGAGCCCTGCCACCACCACGATGCCGTCGGCCCCATGGCGGGGATAATTTCGCCCAGGATGCCGGTCTTCGAAGTGACTGACAGGAAGTTCGGCCTGAAGTCCTACAGCAACTTCAACGAAGGGATCGGGAAGGTCCTTCGCTACGGCGCTTACAACGAAGAGGTCATGAAGAGGCTCTCGTACATCGAGACCAGCTTCGCTCCGACCCTCCTCGACGGGCTGAAGGAGCTGAAGAAGGAGAAGCCCGGATTTGCCTTCAAGCCACTAATCACCCAAGGGCTCACGATGGGAGACGACTGCCACAACAGGTATGTCGCCACCACAAGTCTCTTCGTCAAGGAGCTTTCGCCCTTCCTAGTCGCTTCGGGGAGGGAGAGAAGGGAGCTGAAGGAGGCGTTCTCCTTCATGAACGCCAACAACTTCACGGTGCTCAACCTGGGCATGGCTGCTGCCAAGGCCATGACGATGGCCGCCCACGGCGTCAAGTATAGCACTATCGTAACCACCATGGCACGCAACGGGACCGACATCGGCATTAGGGTGAGCGGCCTCGGCGGAGATTGGTTCACTGCACCGGCCTCAATGGTCAACGGCCTCTGGTTCCCCGGCTTCACGGCGAAGGACTCCAACCCTGACTTGGGAGACAGCTCGATCACCGAGACGGCGGGGTTCGGAGGCTTTGCCATGGCCACAGCGCCCGCCATCGTCTCATGGGTTGGCGGCAGCGTCGCAGCAGCATTCGAGATCACCAGAAAGATGTACGAGATAACCTACGCCCGACACAAGTACTTCCTGATCCCCAACCTCGACTTCGCGGGGACGCCTACAGGCGTCGACATCAGGAAGGTCGTTAAGACCGGAATCACCCCCAACATCAACACCGGCGTCGCCAGCAGGGAGGCGGGCGTGGGTCAGGTGGGAGCTGGGCTCGTGGTCTTCCCTATGGAGATGTTCAAGAAAGCCCTTAAAGGATACGCAGAGAAGTACGCCCTCTAAGGGCAAGGTTGTCCGTTACTCTTACCGGCTGGAGCACAGGTGAGAAGGCATTCGAATGGATCAGAGCGGACGCTGCCTCTCCGGTCGTGGCCAACGTCTTCCCCAACTCCGTCTACTTGAAAACGTCATCCTCAGACCTGATCAACGTCACGCGCAAGGAGGTGAGGAGCCCAGTTAACATCAACGTGGAACCTGGGGGACCAGACTTCCAGAAGACATTCAGGCTGGGGGAGCCTGCGACCTTCGATTCCGGCATGCTCTCCCTGGGCCAGGTGGAGCTCCTCCTTTCGGACCGGATCTTTGCCAATTCTGTGAGGCCGGAGAGGAGTAGCAAGGATTCCATAGCGAGTCTGAGGGAGAAGCTGCCGGCCGCGGCCGCACTTCTCAGGGTCTTCAACCTCCCGGAGAGCATCCTGGATGCTAACGGCAGGGCGTTCGAGACCTATCGGTCGTTCATCAACACCGTTTTCCTCCCCTCTTCACCATTCGACGAAGCCTCCTTCCTGGGAAGAGCCTATGGTCTCTTGGGTCTCGGTTCGGGCTTCACGCCCTCGTTCGACGACTTCGTGGCCGGCTTCCTCTGCATGTACAACGCGGGGAACAGGCTCCTGGGGCGGAGCCAGCTCCTAGTAGACGCCGCAGAGGCTCAGAAGAGGACCAGCTGGGCCAGCGCCAAGCTCCTTGACTACATGCAGCATGGGCTAATGGACGAAGACGTCGAGTCGGTGGTCTCTTCGTTCCTGAGGGGTGAAGGCGATGCCTACATACTTTCCCTACAGGACGTCGTCGCCAGAGGCCACTCCTCCGGCTTGGACATGTCGGTGGGCATGGTCTTGGCGTCCTCCACCATCTTGGACCTGATAGACCATGGTTCCCTCGCCGCAAAGATGTCCAAGTCGATGGGGTTCTGAGCCCTACTGGGTCCACTCCCCCCAGACTTCCCTGAGGGTACCGCTGATCTCGCCCACCGTGCATCTGGACTTTATGCAGTCCTGCACGTAGGGGAAGAGGTTAGCGTCAGATGACGCCGCCCTCTCCAGCTTTCCGAGGGAGGCCTTAGAGGATGGCCGGTCTCTCGTCTCCCTGTACTCCTTGACCCTCTCTATCACCCTGTTTCGCGAGGTCGGGTCCACCCTTAGCGGTTCGAGCTTGGCGTCGCTATCCTCCTTGATGGTGTTGACCCCGATGATGGGGATCCGACCCTTCTCTACACCCAGCTGGTATTCGTACGCGCTGCTTGCGATTTCGCGCTGGGGGTAGGCCCTTTCGATAGCCTTGACCATCCCTCCCATCTTCTCTACGTCGTCGACTATCTTCCAAGCCCTTTCTTCGATGGAGTCGGTCAACTCCTCTAGAAGGTAGGAGCCGCCGAGCGGGTCTACCGAGTCCGAGATACCGGATTCCAGCATCAGGGCCTGCTGCACCCTAACCGAAAGTTTCACGGCCGATTCGGTGGGCAGGGAGATGGCCTCGTCGTACGAGTTGACGTGAAGCGACTGAGCCCCGCCGAGCGTAGCAGCCAGGGCCTGAAGCGTCGTCCGTATTATGTTCACCTCCGGCTGCTGGGCCGTCATCGTGACTCCTGCCGTCTGGGCATGGAACCTCAGCATCTGCGACTTCTGGTCCTTGGCCCCGAACCTCTCCTTCATGATCTTCGCCCACATCCTCCTGGCAGCTCTGAACTTGGCCACCTGCTCCAGGAGGTTCGTCCTAGAGGCGAAGAAGAAGGAGAGGCGTGGCGCGAACTCGTCGATGCGTATCCCCCTCTCCACGACGGCTCGCGTGTATTCGATGCCGTCGGCCAACGTGAATCCCACCTCCTGGGACGGTGTGGCGCCGGCCTCCTCGAAGTGATATCCGCTAATGCTTATCGAGTTCCACTGTGGCATGGCCTTCGTGCAGTGCATTATGATGTCGGTGGAGTAGCGCATCGAAGGGCCGGGCGGATAGATGAAGTTGTTCCTGGCTACGTACTCCTTCAGGATATCGTTCTGCACGGTGCCGCGAAGGGTAGAGGGGTCCACGGACTGGGCTTCGGCGGCAGCGGCGTAGAGCGCCAGAAGCTCCATGGCGGTGGCGTTGATGGTCATCGAAGTCGACACCTTGCTCAGGGGGATTGAGTTGGAAGACCATCTCCATTTCGCGGAGGTTGGAGAGGGAGACCCCCACCTTGCCGACTTCATAGAAGGCGAGTTCGTGGTCTGGGTCCAGTCCCAGCTGCGTGGGGAGGTCGAAGGCCACGCTGAGCCCCGTCTGGCCGGTCTTCAGGAGGTATCTGTACCGTCTGTTGGTGTCCTCGGCCGACCCGAAGCCAGCGTACTGCCTTATCGTCCACTGGCGGCCCCTATACATTGTAGGGTACACTCCCCGAGTGAACGGGTAGCTGCCAGGGAATCCCAACGAGGACTCGTAGCTCCACCCCTCCTCCTCCAGTTGAGAGGGGGTGCCCAGCCGCTGTACGGGGACGCCGTCCTCCGAAAGGAACTGGGTCGCCCTTTCCGGAGAGGCTGCCAGGTAGGGCGACAGGACCTCCGACTCCCACTTGGCCAAACCGATGAGGTGGCGCCCGTCGGCCTTCCTCCTACGCCCGGAACGTTCTGTCCCTTTCATCGCTTCAGTCACCATACCTCTTGACGATCTCCAGGAGGACGCCATGGGTCGACCTGGGATGGATGAAGTTGATGATCCTGTCTCCCTTCAAGTCTTCTGGCTCGGGGTGAATCATAACTGCGCCCTTGAGCTTGCAGAACTCCTGGGCCTCCTTGACGTCGTCGTATCCGAGGGCGACGTGATGAACCCCTTCACCCCTCTTCTCGATGAACTTCGCGATGCTGCTGTCGGGAGATGTCGGCTCCAGCAGCTCCACATAGCTCTCGCCCACCTTGAACATGGCGATGCGGACCTTCTCCTCTTCAACGGTCTCCTTCTTCACGAGCTGAAGCCCCATCGTCTCCTGGTAGAACTTGCAGGCTTCGTCGACGCTCCTTACCGCTATCCCTATGTGGTCCAACTTCGTTGGTGAGACGGCCATTCAGCTCTTCGCCTCCGAAGCGTCTTTCACGGCCTGGGCTATGGAGGCTAGCGAAGTCCCGGGCCCGTAGACGGCGAATACGCCGAGCTTCGTCAGGGGCTCGACGTCCGCCTTGGGTATGACCCCTCCGAACACCAATGGCCGGTCGAGGCCCTTTGCCTTCATCGCCCTGACGAGGTCGGCGCCTAGCTCCAGATGGGAGCCGGAGAGTATGCTCACTGCGATGACGTCCACGTCCTCCTGGATTGCCGTCGCGACGACGTTGGCCACCGTCTGGTGGACGCCCAGGTAGACGACCTCCAGACCAGCGTCGGCGAGCCCCTTAGCCACGACCTTGAGTCCCCTGTCGTGGCCGTCCAGCCCCACCTTGGTTACGAGGACCTTCACTCTCTTCTCCTTCCTAGTCGTCTTGAGAGGATGAGCCGTCAAATGACTTACACAACTGCACCGCCTTTCTCTTTAATAAGTCTAGGGCGCGACGCATCCACCGCGGCCAATCCTGCATTTTCTGCACGGAAATATTTATATCAACTCGCATTAAGCGCACAAACAGGGTAACCGAAATGAGTTCGTCCTATTACCAGCCCCCGGAGGCCGTCTCCTATCTGGAGCACAAGCTGAAGGTGGAGGACATGGAGCCGGTGCTTCGATGTGGCGTTCCGGAAATGAAGGCCATGACAGAGAGACCTTGGAAGCCCAAGGTCGTTACGCTCAGGGGTGGCCAGCAGATGGTCGTGAGGTCGCTCAGGGAAGACGAGTACGACCAGGTGCTCGAAGCCATCAAGCCCTACATGTTCATCCCGAAGGACTTCTACGACATCGTCGGCGTGAGGACCTACGGCGAGGTGCTCTCCCAGAAGGTGCATCGGATCAAGGACGCGTACAGCCTTGTCGGCATCATAGACGGCCAGCTCGCCGGCCTGGCCAACGCCAGGATGTTCAACGAGAAGGTCGCCTACAGCCTCCATACGATGAGTTTCATGCGAGGGACCGACTCGGGTCCAGCCCTCTACTTCGCGAAGGCCGAGTATGCCTTCGACTATCTGGGCGCGGAGTCCTGGGAGGCCTGCTTCGAGAGCTACAACGGGTACCGCGTCATCGGCCTGCAGTGGGCGCACAAGGCCAGGCCGTACCCCGAGTTCCAGACGGAGCTGGGCGGAGCGAGGGTCTTCTACCTGGACAGGGACCTGTGGGAGAACTTCATCAAGAAGAAGTTCGCAGCCTACGTAGGGAGCCAGAAGGTTCCGGCCGAGCTCTTGCAGAAGGCAGAGCACTTCAAGGTGGGCCCGCCCATAGTCTAGGGCCGCCAACCGGCGCGTCGTTTCTTTGCACCGTGTCTCCCCAGCGTGTTCCCTGCTCCGTTGCGGCTAGGCAGGCACAACTCTTTTAACGCCTCCGTCCTTATGAGCCCAGCCATGGGCAGCGTGAAGGCGGTGGTCCTTTGCGGAGGCCTGGGAAGTCGTCTCAGGCCGCTCACGTACTACTTCCAGAAGACCATGCTCCCGGTGGGCGAGAGGCAGAAGCCCATCCTGGAGTACATCCTGCGCTCGCTGAAGTACAACGGCATCGACAGGGCAGTCCTCCTTGCCAGCTACAAAGCGGAGCAGATCCAGAACTACTTCAAATCTGGAGCTCCTGTCTCCATGGAGCTTTCCTACGTCGCCGATGACCCATCGCTGAAGGGCAACGGCGGCGCCGTCCTCAACGCCTACCGGCAGGGAGTCTTGAACGAGGACGACCAGCTTCTCGTCTACTACGGGGACATACTGACGCGGATGGACCTGAAACGGATGCTGAGCCAGCACGCCTCCTCCGGCTCTGACGCCACGCTGGCGGTGGCGCAGGGCTACAAGCTTCCGGTGGGCGTCGCCAAGGTGAAGGGTGGCCGTCTTGTCAAGATGGAGGAGAAGCCCGTCATCGACATCGACGTCGGGATAGGGATACTCTGCTCTCAAGGGCGACTCCCTCGTTGCGCTCGAGGAGATCTCCAAGGGCACGAGTGAGCTGGACATCATGGGGCAGCTCATCCCCAGCATGATTGAGGCCAAGAAGAAGGTGAACGTCTTCCTGACCAAGGACTACTGGCTGGACGTCGGCAGCATCGAGACATACGAGAAGCTGGACCACAAGAAGCTGGATGAAAGCTTCAGGGACCTCTTCCTCTACGAAGCGAGGCACCAGAGGAGGGTCAAGTAGCGCTACGCTTGCGCACACAGCTTCCCAATACTTTTAAATCTGGCTCAGGGCATCAGTGCCCATCTTGCTGGACAGGAAAGACGTTTTCAACACGCTCATAGACAACTGGAAGAAGACGACCAACCCCGTAGGCCTCAAGACGTCCGAATTCACGGCCTGGTCGGAGGGCCTCAATCTTCCGACCGACACGGGGACGATCATCTACACGGGAGGTCTCTATCAGATGGTCCCGTTCATCAATGCGTTTGTTGCGGGCCTCGACCGGTTGGAGTCGTCCAGCGTCGGAGGCGCCGGCTTTAGGGTCTTCAGAGCCTTGAGCAGCATCGGGCTCGATGTCACTTCGGCGTATGCTGCCTTGACCGCCGGCGACAAGAAGCGCTTCAGCCAGATAATCACGAACGTCGTCTTCTTACTGAAGAGGAGCGGCGTGGAAGTGAGCTACCTGGGCTCTGACGAGCTCTACTCCGGCGTGCTCTTCCACGACATGGGCATCGACTGGGTTTTCGAAGAGCAAGCCCGCGAGGTGTATGCGAGGTTCAAGAAGCATGGCGTCAAGAAGGTCATAACCATGGACCCTCATTCCACGGTGGCCCTCAAACTGCTCTACCCGGAGATCATCAAAGGCTACGACATCGAAGTCAAGCACTATCTTGAGGTGGTCGACCCAGCCGTCGCCGTCTCGAAGGACTCCCTTGAGGGGCAGAAGTTCACGATTCACGACCCCTGCCTTCTGGCCAGGAAGCTGGGCCTTTGGAAGAACTCCAGGGCCATGCTGGAGCAGGCCGGCGCTGAAGTCGCCGAGCCTGTCAGGACGCGCAACTTCACCTTCTGCTGCGGCGGGCCCATCGAGAACATCGCGCCAAAGGTTTCGAACGAAATCACCATCAAGAGGGCAGCCGAGCTGAAACAGATGGCCGACAAGGCCATCTTGGCCTGCCCCATCTGTCTGGCGAACTTCACAAGGGTGGAGGCAAAGACCGGGCTTCAGACGCTCGACCTGCTGGAGGTTCTAAGGTGATCATAGGTTGGCAAAGACTTTCCTCGAAGTCAAGAGGGAGATGTACGAGGCCCTCGGAGACAAGGCGATGCGAACGGGCATCAAGAGGGGCATGGATAGCTACGTCAGCAACTACGACAAGGTCAAGGATAGAGCCGACGTCGTTCAGCTCCGCACTGAGGTCAAGTCAATCAAGGACTACGACGTCAAGCACATGGAGGAGCTTTACAGGCAGGCGATGGAGGCCCTCCAGGCCAACGGCGTCGCCGCCTACTACGCGAACACTAAGCAGGACGCTTTGGACATCATCTCCAAGCTCGTGGGCACGGGCAAGATCGTCGTCAAGTCCAAGAGCATGGTCACAGAAGAGATCGGCATCCGACACTTTCTCCAGGAGAAGGGTAACGAGGTCTGGGAGACGGACTTGGGAGAGCTCATCATCCAATTCAGGGGCGAGAAGCCGGCCCATATGATTTCGCCGGCCCTGCACGTTCCTAGAGAAGCCGTCGCCGAGATCTTCAAGGAGAAGTTCGGTAAGACGTTCGACCCCAACGATCTCCCCGCCATGGTGGCGGCAGCAAGAGAGTTCCTCCGCACTAAGCTCCTCACAGCGCAGGTGGGCATGACGGGGATTAACGCTATCTCGGCGGCCGACGGGACCGTGGTGACCGTGGAGAACGAGGCGAACGTTCGCCTGACTGGGGCGATTCCTCCGGTGAACATCGTGGTCGGTGGAATCGAAAAGGTTGTCCCCACGACTCTGGACGCGGTGAAAACGGCCCTCCTGCAGGGGTACTACGGAGGCTCGCCCGTCCCCACTTACGTCAACCTCTCCGCGGGCCCTAGCGGCACTCGAGACATCGAGAAGACGCTCGTGAGGCCCGCCCAGGGCTCGAAGGAGATGCATGTCGTGCTTGTGAACAACGGCAGGCTCGAAGCTCTGAAGACGCCGTTGTGGGACGCCCTCCGCTGCATAAGGTGCGGAGCGTGCCAGCTGGTGTGCCCGACTTTTTCAGTCGACGGCCCTACCTGGGGAGGCCCCACATACACAGCCGCCGTGGGTCTGCTTTGGACGGCGATAACTGAGGGGAGGGACGCCGCTGAGCCTCTGACCTACTACTGCCTTGAATGCGACGCGTGCAACGAGATTTGCCCAGTCCAGATCAACATCAGTGGAAGCATCAGATGGATCAAGAAGGAGTCCACAGAAGCGCTGCTGAAGAAGTAGGCTCGGGGGACACCAAAGCTGCGACCTAAGACAGCCTAAGGACGGGGAATTGTGATTTGGGCATCGAACCCATGATTCGGCACGCCAGAATGGTTTAAATCGTTTCGATAGGCTAAGGACAACGGTTTGAAGGACTACGGCCCTCTTGCCGCAGCTGCCGGGGCGATCAACGCGGACGTCAACCTTTTCCTAGAAAGGATCCCCGCGGGCGGGGAGGAGATGCCTGTGAAGAGCATAACCCGCGTCCCCGGTGGGAAGGCCGCGAACGTCGCGGTGGCGATGGCGCGGCTACTGAAGCCAGCCACCAGCGGCGTTATCGGAGCCCTCGGTGCGGACGCCGTGGGCGACTGGCAGCTTGACATCTTCAAGAAGGAGCGGGTGGACGTGCGAGGCTTGGTCAGGCTCAAGAACGTGGAGTCCGGCCAAGCATACATCCTCATAGATGACGGGGGCCAGAACGCCATCAACACCTACTTCGGAGCGAACGCCTCCCTGAAGCCAACCCTCCTTGAGAGTCCGGGCGTCAAACAGGTCCTCAACACGATACGCTTCTTGGTAGTGATGGACACGCCGTTGGACTTCACTCATGCCCTCCTTTGGACCGCGTCGAGGCGTCCTATCCCGCGGCTGTGGGCGCCCGGCGTGCGCACCCTCAAGGGGGCTGCGGCCGTGACCAAGCTGCTGAAGTACGTAGACTACCTTGTACTCAACGAGGCCGAGGTCATGAACTTGGCCGGGGCTTCGACGCTAGCGGCCGCATACCGGGAGCTCAGCAATTTCCAGGAGGAGTTGAAGCTAGTGGTGACGAGAGGGAGGAACGGAGCAATCATGCTGGGACCCGGCATCGAGGAGGAGGTGGCTGGGGTGGACCTCTCCGCCCTGGGCATGAAAGCGGTGAACACCGTGGGCTGCGGCGACGCCTTTATTGGCTGCTTCGCCGTCCAGATCGTCTTGGGTCGCTCGCCGGAGGACTCCCTGATGCTCGCCAACTATGCGGGGAGCTTCAAGGCGACACACAGAGACACGAGAGGAAGCCCCACAGCAGATGAGTTGGAGTCGTTCGCGAAAAAGATTGAAAACTCTCCAAGTTGAGAGAGCCGACAGGTGCGGCGGCCGTCTTGTTTCTTGGGCACTGGGGCCTTATGGTTAGGGTCGGCATTTGTGCTTCTTTCTACCGCTTCATGAGTTCTGTTAGCTTCTCTTGCTCTGGGTTCCATTCGCATAGTTGTTGTTGAATTTTGGAGTTGTTTTGGTGTGTGCTTCCTAGTGTCGGTCAGCCACATCTAGGCGGTTGTCAACTAAGTAGGATGGCAAACGGTTTATTACCTGTCTTCTTAGCGGATAGGCGGCGTTGGAGAAAGGGGAGGGCCGGGCATTCATCAAGGAGGTCATCCTCGAGAACTTCCTTAGCTACGACTATGGCCGAGTCATGCTCAAGCCTGGCCTCAACGTAGTCATGGGCCCAAATGGCGCGGGGAAGTCAAGCATTCTGATTGGCATATCTGTCGCTTTGGGCCAAGCCTCGACCGAGAGGTCGAGGAAGCTCAGCGACCTGGTCAAGAGAGGCAGGGACATTTCCAGGGTTACGCTTCTCCTTGATAACTCTCCCGTCAATGGCAAAAGGCCCCTCCCTTACAGGGCCGACACGATTCACCTCTCGAGGTACATCCGGAAGGATGGCACATACTGGTTCGAGATCGATTTCAAGGAGGCTGACAAGCAGGCGGTCGTCGAAACGCTGGGCAAGCTCGGCCTCAACCCGGACAACATGCTCATAATGATGCATCAAGGCCTTGGAGACACATTCAGTGTCGTCAGGCCTGAAGAGAAGCTGGCCCTTGTCGAGGATGCCGCCGGATTGGCCTCGTACAGGGCGAGCCTGCTGGAGGCCAAAGGCAGGCTCGATTCCATTCTGACCGAGGAAGAGGAGAAGAAGAAGGAGCTGGAGACTGCGAAGACCACGTTGGCTCGCTGGCAGGAGAACTATGAAAAGAGTGTGAAAATCCAGGGTCTACGCGAAGAGCTCACCAGGTTCAGGCTTGAAGAGGTGTGGTGCAGGGTCTCTAGAGAGGAGGAGAAGCTTACCTCCATCGCCCAGCGCATCAGGGAGGCCGAATCGACGATCGCTGAGATGACGACGAAGCTGGGGGAAGGGCAGGGAGACGTTCAGGAACGAGCCAAGGCCATCACCGAAGCCCTAGAATCGCTGCTCAAGGGAGAGAGGAGCCTGTCCAGGCTGCGAGGTGACCTGCTAACGATTCAGCATGATTCTTCGTCCTACGGCTCTTTGAAGGCAGCGCTGCAGGACGCTTCGAAGGACCTTGCCGAAGAGGTAGAGAAGGTGTTGAGCTCTGGACAGGGAAGAGTCAAGACGCTGGAGGACGAGATCTCCTCCGTCGAAAGAGGGCTGGGTGCGGAGAGCTCGGGATTCCCCGCCAAGGTAGAGGCATACGCCGTGTCAAGAGAGAAGGTCGCTGTCTTGGACTATCGCCTCAAGGAGAAGAAGAGGGAGCTGAAGACCCTTGAAGGTTTGCAGGTTTCGTCGCAAGAAGAGCTGGTGGCGGCGAAGTCGGCCGCGGAAGCCCTTGGCCTCAGAGTGACCTCTACGAGGAGCCTGGGCGACATCCAGCTTGCCATCAAGGTGGACGAAGCGCAGCTAGTCCAGCTGGGCGACATCCCCCAGGAGGCCGAGCAGATTTATCGCGATTTCCAGATCAGGATACAGGATCTCTCCGGGAAGCTGGACGAGTTGAAGGAGAACAAGGAGGCCACCCTGGAGGAGGTCAACGAGAGGTTCAAGGTCTGGCGCAAGCAGCTGGACGAACTCATCTCCGGGGTCAACGAAAGCTACGGCAAGATGCTGTCCCTGATCGGCGGTAGCGGAAGGGTGAGGGTAGTTGGGGAGGATGACCCCCTCAGGGCGGGCCTCGAGCTCCAAGTGGCCTTCAGGGGACAGGACTTGGTCCCGCTGGACGCGTACACACAGAGCGGAGGCGAGCGGAGCTCGGCCGTTACCGCTTTCCTGTTCGCCCTCCAAGAGCACATCATCTCGCCGTTCAGGGCCGTGGACGAGTTCGACGTCCACATGGACCCGTCCAGCCGCGAGACTTTCATCAGGGCCATCCACGACTATTTCAAGGCGGACAGGTCGGTGCAGTATCTGGTCATAACGCCCGGCTCGCCGGCTTTCTATGACGAGTCTGCTCACTACATAATGGTCCAGAAGGTGGCTACGGCTTCGCAGATCAAGGTGGCCAAGGGTGTCAGCAAAGTCGAGTGACGCGAAGGAGTACAGGCTCAGGGTGGCTTCGCTCCCTGAGGACCTCAAGGACCAGGGAGGAGATCCCTTCATGGTGGAGGTCAAGCCCATACTGAGGAGGCTAAAGAAGGGCCTCAAGGAGCTGGAGAGGCAAGACCTCCTCGCCGACGCCCAGGCCATCAACGCGGTCAGCAAGGTCGTCGGCCTGCAGGACGAATGGCTCACCTTCCAATTGACGACCTTCCAGGTGGACCCGGGCCTTCTCATCTCCAAGCTGATGTCTCTCAGCGTCTCGGACATAGCGGGGGCATTGGGGGAGGCGCACCATCCCCCGGCCGCTGCGAAGCTGATGCCCACCTCGAGGCTGCTCGAGGCCGCCGATTACTGGGTGCAGCTCTACGGGTGGGGTTCTTTAGGCCGGCTGGGGCCGCTGGGACCAGCGGACGAAGGGACCGCCTATGAATCCATAAGGATGGACCCCGAGGAGCTTGAAAAGTGCCTCCGGTCCACATTCCTCAGGGTCAGCCGGAGGCTTGCCGAAGGTCCTCTTCTCTTCAAGGAGTTCGCGGGCGGCTTCCAGGGGGCGGAGAAGCTCAAGGAGACCTACTCTCTTGCCCACCTGTGCATGAGGGGAGCGTTCGCCCTCCGCTACGACCCGTCCACTTCGGACTATCTCATAACGCCTGCGGAGGGCAAAGTAGACAGGTCCGTTGCGATTTCATTGGGGTGAGATGGGTGACACAAGAACAGAACAAGGACACGCAAGAGCTCAAAGAGAAGGCCCTGAAGGGCCTTACGACACTGCTCTACCAGCGCCACTTCCAGCCTGGTCTCAAAGGTTGGGAGCTCAAGCGCCTCCTCGGGAGGAGCTACCTTGACGTCCTCAAGCTGACGGACTCTTTGGCCTCGGAATTCGGCCTGAAGCTCGTCGCGGTGCCCGACGAGGAAGACGAGAAGGATCCGGACAAGGCCCGCTACGTGCTGGTGACCAAGGCGCCCCTGAAGGACAGGGAGCTTGGCGGATGGCTCAGGATGGAGGAGGCGGCGAGCCTGGCCATCCTCTTGAGCCAGCTCTTCGTGCGTGCGGGCTCGGCCCCCAAGCGCCTCCTTGAGGACACCATCAAGGAGAAGCTTCCAGCGTGGCGCGTTCAGCAGATCATGAACAAGCTCGTGCGCCTGGGCTACCTGGAGGAAGATGGCGACTTCATCCGGGTCGGGTGGAGGAGCCGCGTGGAGATAGACAGGGACGAGCTCCTCACCTCCATACTTTCGAAGCGCATAGACGCCTCACAACCTTCTACCTAGAGCCCACGAAGCGCTTCAAGTACGTCTTCCTCTCCTCCTCCATCAGAGCGAGGAGGAGGTCGTCTTCGTTCCCTGGGGCCCTGGCGAGCATCTCGGCCAGCCGTGCGAGGGCGACGTTGAAGACCTGGGCCTTTACTCCCATGGATCCGAAGGTCGAATTTAGGCGCGAGCTTCCCTCCAGTTCCTTCTTGTGTCTCAGCGTCCCTCTGGAGAGGCTCGTGCGGCTCCGCACCTTTCTGGCCAGGTCCTGCATCTCTTCAAGTTCGCGGTAGGACGATGCCACCCTGTCGGATTTGCACAGGGGGCAGGAGATCCTTTCGGGAAGGTCGACGACGTACTTCTCTTCGACGTAGTTCCAACAGTTGGGACAGACGAGGATGGTCCTTCCGTTGAGCACCCTGGACCTGGCCGACTCGAGGAGGAGCCGCTTCATCTTTGCCGGATCCATCACCTCGCCCTTGCGGGACATCTCTTCGAGCCCTATCATGGCGATGGGGCTGGGCTCAGCCAGCCGGCCCAGCAGCTCGACGGCGATCCTGCCTGAGGCGAGCCCTGCGAGGAGGGCGCTGGTCTCTCTCGAATCCAAGTCCTCTTGGAGGAAGGTCCTCCAGGCCTCTCTGTACGGGAGGGAGCCCTTGTAGGTCTCGACGAGCTGCTTGACCAGGGAGCTCGTTAGCTCTGCGTCTCTCGAGAGGACGCCCATCTTACGAGCGACGTGGACAAACCTCCTCCGGAAGAGGCCCGTGTCTTCGCAGGCGGCGGTCACATAGGACACGAGGTCGCTCTCTGCCAGATAGCCGAGGGCGTCCTTGACGGATTCGCAGGTGAGCGTCTTGCCCTCCAGGAATATCCTGTATGCGTCCTGGTTGACGCTGACGGGCTTCCCCAGGACCGAAGAGCATCTGTATGAAAGCAGTCGACCCAGCGTCCTGTTCGCCTTGAGCCCCCTGTGGGTCACTATGATGACGAGCTCCTTCCACTGTTCGACCGTGATCGTGAAGTCTGACGGAAGAGCCAGACCCATCTTCAGCTGCTGGACGGCGGAGGAGAGGGATCTCTTGAACCCCTCCTCCCTCATGGGGTACCGGGCGGCCAGCTCCTCGCAGAGCGCAGAGAGGTGCTTCCCCTCCGACTCGGCTCTCGGGGCCAGGCCCCTGAGGCTCCCGACCTCCATTGCGACCTCGGTGGGCACGGGTATCTCTTCGCCCACCCAGCTCGGGATGGCTCCCATCGGGTCGTCGTCTTCCTCGACAAAGACCTTGGAGTTGTAAACCTGGTTTATCCTCCAGACGCTCCCCCTGAGGATGAACTTCTTCCCTATCTCGCCGTGCTCCGACACGAACTCCTCGTCGAGGAGCCCCACCGCCTCCTTCTTTTCGGTGATGACGGGGTACTGCCGGTGCTCAGGGATCATGGTGAGGTTGTCGAAATAATACGTGAAAAGGCCGCGGTTGTCCGAAGGTCGGGCGATGTCATCCCCCGCAGCCCTTGCCAGACGAGGCTTGAGCATCGCCATGTAGTCGACGGCCTCCCTGATGTCGCGCTCGTTCAGCTGGGTGAATGGAAAGCTCCTCCTGAATAGGGAAAGTGCATCGCTCGTCTCCAGCCTGCCGGATTCGATGAGCAGGCCAGAGAGCTGCTGCACCAGCACGTCGCTGCACAGCATGGGGATGACGGGTTCTTCGAGAAGCTCCTCCTTCGCCCTCCTCCCTACCACCGCAGCCTCTAGGGCGTCGTCGGCGTCCTGGCAGATGACTACGCACCTGCTGGTCCTCTCCAGAGTGTGGCCGCTCCGCCCAGCACGCTGTATGAGCCGAACGACCTGTCTCGGAGAGTTATATTGGATGACGAGGTTCAACAGGCCCACGTCAATGCCCAGCTCGAGGCTGCTGGTGCATACAACGGCCTTTAATCGGCCCGACTTCAGGTCCTCTTCAGCCTTTGACCTGGAGGCCCGAGAGAGGCTCCCGTGGTGGACGGCTATCGCTATGCGGGGACTCCACTGCCTGAGCCGGCTTGTCAGGATTTCAGCTTCGGTCCTGGTGTTGGTGAAGATGAGGAGGGGCCCTTCTTCGATGAGGCGCAGCATGGTCCTCAGCCTGGCGGTCACGTCCGGGTGGCTCATCATCTTGTCAGCCATGGCCGAGTCCTGTTTGCTCGCCTCCGGGTAGAGGACCTCGAACTTGAAAAGCTTGGCCACCGGCGTCTTGACGACGGAGCATTCCCTACCTGGGCCCACAAGGAAGTTGGCGACCTTCTCGGGATCGCCGACGGTGGCGGACAATCCGATGCGCTGGAAGTCCGCATCCGTGAGCCTTCTTAGGCGCTCCAGGGCGACGGCCAGCTGCGTGCCCCGCTTGTCGGTGGCGAGCTCGTGTATTTCGTCCACCACGACCCAACGCAGGCTCCTAAGGTGCTCCCTGAATACCTTAGCGACGAGGAGGACCTCCAGGGTCTCCGGCGTGGTGATGAGGACGTGCGGGGGCGCCATGGTCTGCGTCCTCCTTTCCGCGGTTTCCGTGTCTCCGTGCCTTACGGCCAGCCGAATGTCGAGGGTCTTGCACCAGCGCGTCATCCTGTCGAGGAGGTCACGGTTGAGAGCCCTCAGCGGGGTGATGAAGAGGAGGAGGACCCCCCGTTTCGACTGCACCGAGCCCCTCACCATTATATCCAGGATGGGGAGGATGGCGGCCTCCGTCTTGCCGGATCCCGTTGGGGAGACGACCAAAGTGTTCCTGCCAGAGGAGATCAGGGGGATGGCCTCCACCTGAGGCGGCGTGGGCTTCAGGATGTTCCCCTCTATGAGCAGCTCCACTATCGCCGGAGTGAAGCTCCTGAATACCCCTTCGACGCCGCGCTTAGTGCTCAATTCAGCCTACTGGGGGCAACCGTCAGCGGGTATAAGTCGATTGGGGCATGACGCTCTCATTGCGTCACCGCCTATGTCTTCTTGATGTCGAAGGAGGGGATCTGTCTGTATTCCTCCTTAAGCTCGGTGTAATGATGCCAGCCTTCCTGGATGAGCTTGAGGTGTTTCGGCTCCACCTCACCGACAATCCTCGCCGGGTTGCCCATCACGAGGCTACCTGGCGGAATGGAGAGGCCTGACGGAACCACGCTTCCGGCGGCGACAAGGCTGCCTTTCCCCACCCTTGTGTCCTCCAGGACCAGGGCACCAATCCCTATGAGGACTTCGTCGTCGATGTAGACCCCCTCCAGGGAGGCGTGATGGCCGACAGTGACCCTCTGGCCTATGAAGGCCGCACTCCGGTCAGGATGGACGACCACCCCTTCTTGGATGTTGCTGTCGTTGCCGACCTTTATCGAGGCGTTGTCCCCGCGAAGGACCGCGTTGAACCAGACGCTGCTCCCTGAAGCGAGAGACACGTCGCCAATCAGCAGCGCGGAATGAGCGACCCAGCAGTCTCTGCTCAGGATGGGCTTACGATGCTGGAATTCGACGATGGGCATGAGTCGAAAGACGATTCGCCTAGTATTAAAACATCAGTTGGCGATGCCGGCGGTGTTGTTGCACAGTGGACAACTTCCCTGAGTTCAGGCTTAGCGGGGAACCATGCGTGCAGTAGCCCCTGGCAGGTAATGGAGACTCTTTGGGTGTTGAGCACAATCCGTGCGATATTGACTCAGTCAAATTATTGAACGGGGTTCTTCTTGGTTTCCTAGAATGGATAATTCCTGCCGGCTCGTCCAGAGTGGATAGTTCTTCACCGCCAGTCCCAACGGTCCCTCGGTGGACGCATTCCGTACCGAAAAGTGCTCAGATGGGCTCGGTTTGGCCGCATGGCGACGCTTATCGGATGTTCTGAAACGACTAGTGAAGGATCTTGTTACCGTAGGTGTTGAGGGACGCTACCTCCGACAGAGGTTTTCTGCTCTTCTTCCCTTCTAGAGCCTTCGCCGGGTATCCGAACGGGATGATGGAGGCGACGTAAAGCTTCGCTGGCGCCTTCAATATCTCCTTGGCTTTCTCTCTGTCGATGCCCCCAACATAGCATTACCCCAGACCTAACCCCCATGCGGCGATCATCATGCCCTGGATGCATCTTATCGGAGTCCATGCTAGACTGCGGATACGTCTTGTCGACGAGCACAGCAACGGCGAACGCGGCGTCCTTGATGTAGGGCCCTGTGGTCGAAATCTTCCCCAAGTCGGTCAGGAGTTTCCTGTCGTCGATGAGGATGAAGTGCCACAGTTGTTTGTTGTAGGCACTGGGGGCCATCCTTGCCGCCTCGAGGACCTTGATTTGTACATCGCGCGGCACGGGAGTGGGTGCGAAGTCCCTGACCTCTATTCGGCTTAGAACGGCTTCAAGGGCGTCCAAATTCTATACTCGAACCGTGCGCGAGCATCCTGTTCTATAAGCTTTGGCGCGACGTCGGAGAGGGAAAAGCTCACGCTACGACCGACGGAAGAGGACATTTCGGCGAGCTTACGACGCTTCGGTGATCTTGATGGCTGCAGTGGGGCATGCAGTCTCGCACGCGTGACAGAAGATGCAGTCGGCCTCTCTTATGGGGTCGCACTTGTCCGTTCTGTACTTGTTGTACTCGTCGCTCCCCTGCTCCACAAGCTTGTCGTTGCCCGTTCCCGATTTGCCGGGGGCGAGAAGCCACTCGAACACGTTCACTGGGCAAACGTCCATGCAGGCTCCATCGGCTACGCAGGCCTCCCAATCTACGCCAACGGCGGTGCCGTGGATTCCCAGGCGCGTCGGATTGGGCTTGCCTTCGTTGTCCAGCCTTTCCTTGCCTTCGGCCCTGATCTTGTGGCCGGCATGCTCGCCGGTCACAGGGAATTCCTCCGGTTTCTTGAGGAAGTCTTGGTCGATGGGCTTCGGCTTATAGTCGACTGCGCGAGCCATTTGCAAATACCTGCGCAGGAAGTGGTAATTTCCATATTTAAGGCTGATGCTCCTTAACGAGGAGCTTGGCCGCTGGAGCAGTACTGTGAAGCGGTGGTCGGCCTTTGCAAGTTTTTAAGACGAGGGATTCGACGCTCAATCCGAGGTTGCGGTTCAGAGTCTCCTGTCACGAAGGATTCGAAGCGTTCTGCGCCGACGAGCTCGTCTCCCTTGGTGGAACGTGTCGAGGGGAAGGGCAGCGGCTCCATCACGCTCAACGGCCCGTTCGAGCTCATCTACACTCTGAACCGATTTGGGAGGACCTTCGACCGCGTCATGGTCCAGATCGCCAGCTCCAGCCTCAGCGAGAGGCTGACGTCGTCGGCGAGCTCCTTTCCGGATGCGACTTCGGCCTGCTTGGGCACGTCTCCGGGGTCACGTTGGATGCCGACGAATTCGTCACCAGGGTCCGTTCCCGCTGGATCACCCAGCTTTCATCCTTCCTTCCCAGAGCGTTCGGTTCGCGGGGCGGCGCGAGGCTGGCAAGGGGGAGGTCCGACGCCCACCTGTACCTGTGCGTCGAGGGTGAGACGGCTTCGCTCTATGCTGACACGACGGGGGAGTCTCTGAACTTCAGGGAATACAGGGTGTACAACCACCCTTCAGGCATCCGACCAACGCTGGCCGCTTCGCTCCTTCTCATGGCCAAACCCAGGGGAGGGATCCTCTACGACCCGTTCTGTGGAGGAGGAACCATCCTCATCGAAGCGGCGCAGATGTCCAAGTCGCAGCCGACCCATGGGAAGAGAGACTATAGGTACAGAGGTTTTGTTGACTTCGACCCGATGGCCGAGGAGGCCGCCGCCCCTGCGAAGCCGGTGATGCCGGGGTTCAGCTCCATACTGGGCTCTGAGATCAACTCCGTCCACCTTAAGGGATGCAGGAGGAACCTGGAGGCCGCCGGCCTCCGGGATGTGAGCGTGGTCCTCGGCGACTGCACGAAGACCGTCCTGCCGCACAAGGCCGATGTCATCGTGACCAACCCTCCCTTCGGCGTGAGGGGTGCCAAGCTGAACCGGATGGCGCTCCTCTATGCCAGGTTCGTCGACAACCTCCCGAACGTGCTCAAGGAGGGGGGAAGGGCGGTCGTGGTGACTTCGGACTTCGACGAGCTGAAGCGTCTCCTTGGGCGAAAGGCGATAAGACAGGAAGGCGTGGCCCGGACCCTTCACAGCCACCTGTGGGTGGAGGGCGTGGCCTTTACTTTGGGCGGTCGCTGAGCCTGGTGCTCATTCTTCGGGAGGGCTCTTGACTGGCGACTAAAACCTGTGGATGTGGCACGCCTTGCCGAAGACAATCATGAGCCCGCTTGCGTCCACCAGCTGGGAGAAATCACTCTCGGTCCAAATTTCTACCCGTATCTTACTCGATATCGAGTAAGATAATCCTTGACCTTTGCACCTATTGATCTATACTAGCTCCGTGGTTACGTCTCAGAAATCCTTTCAGGGAGCCCCGGGTCCCGTCTCCTCAGCTCGGCGTAGAGGCTCGTAAATAGCCGGTTGATCTCCCACTGGGCCTTGTTACCTACCTCGCTGAAGCTGCTGCGGTAGAAGGACGCGTGGAGTATCTCGTAAAGGGAGGCCGTCATCAATATCTTCGTCTTGAGCGCGGTCGGAAGGACGAACCTGGCGTCCTCCTTCTTTATCCCCAGTTCTCTCAACTTTGAGTAAGCCCTGCGACTGGCCTCCATGTGCTGGCTGAAGATGGCCAAAGCCCGGTCGTCTGCCGAAAGGCTGGGAGGGAGGACCCCTGTCTCGTTCACGGCGTCGGAGAAGCGCTGGCTTTCCTGGGAGTAGCTGAAGAGCCTGTGGCGAACCAGCTGATGGGAGCATGCCCTGGAGATCCCTTCCACCTCGACCGTGGCAAAGGCGTGTTTGACCAGCTCCTTGGGTGGCAAGTCCGCTCTTGCAAGCTCCCCCACATCTGCCTGGGTCAGCTGCTGAACAAGGATTACCCTGAAGTCCGCCTCTGAAGTGCCAGTGCTGCCTGGCTTCTCGCCTTCGGATCGCCTCTCCTTACCGTCGAACTTCAAGCAGGCGGAAACCGTGGGGGAGACTTCGGCGAGGAGCCGCGAGAATTCCCCACACTCCCAACCGACGCAGTTCAGCTTTCGGCTCATCTCGGTAAGAGTCCGGAGGTTCATGCTGACGAGGAAGCTACCTTCGGAGAGCTTGCTGGAGACGACTTGAGGGTGCGTCTGGAGCAGGGAGAGCATCTCGGATGGGACAGCGAGGACGGTGAACAGCATTCTCACATGCTCGTATACGTCGAACTCAAGCCGTCTGAATGCACTTTCGGTGAGGTACTCTGGATAGCCGGCGGTCTGGACATCCTGCAGCAGCTCCTCCCAGACCTTCGTCGTATAGCATCTACGCATGGCCAGTCCGATGAGCCTTTCGGGCTCGGGGCTCGACCAAAGACGAACGACCTTCAGCTTCGCCTCACCGCTCCTGCCCTGTCCGGGAACCAGCGCCCTAGAAAAACCCTGTGAATCCCACAATCAGGCCAAGAACAGGTTGATGATCCGTGCCCCATAGGTGATGAGGAGAGCCGTCGAGATTGCCATCATCGCAGTAAGGACCTACAAGAGGCCGAATGATGTGGCGAGCATCAGGCCCAATGCCACTGATTGAAACAGCCGCAAACGAAAATATCCTCCCTATGTGTCATTTATGCTTTGGAACGAGGGCGTTGATTGGCTCAGCACTGATGTCATTCATCATGGGTCAGAAATACCAGCTCGCTTCATCGCCGTAGTGACAGAAAGTGGGGGTCGCCATATAGTTTTTCCCTTCCCAAGTCGGAGGAATCTCCCGCTGCGTCGGCGTATTTGAAGTGCAATGCACCATGGTTCCCCAGACCGCGGAATACCCTCTCGGAAGTCATTCGGATTCGGAAGCTCGACGAACAGGAGCATAGTCGTTCACAATTGTTATATAGAATGGCACATAGTTCTTGGGACGACCCTTCTGGAGGCCAAGGCTTGATTCGCGACTACGTACAGCTCACAAATCCGAACATCGTCTACCTGCTCGCCTTCACTGCGGCGACGTCTGCCCTGGTAGCGGGTGGAATGAACAAGCCCCTGCAGGTCGTGGCCATCACCCTTGCGACGGCACTCTGCTCAGCCGGCGCCCGTTCGGTCACGAACTTCATTGACAGGGATATCGACGCCTTGATGCACAGGACCCAGCAGCGCCCGCTTCCGAGGAACACCATGCCGGCCAGAAACGCTCTGGTATACGGCGGTGGGCTCATCGTCGCCGGACTG
The DNA here is from genome assembly GCA_963842885.1 of uncultured Nitrososphaerota archaeon. Classification (GTDB taxonomy): domain Archaea; phylum Thermoproteota; class Nitrososphaeria; order Conexivisphaerales; family DTJL01; genus DATKKG01. The sequence continues at coordinate 467,639 of CAWJIE010000005.1, read as the reverse complement.
GTCCTCTCATTTCCCATGGGCGCGCTCCTCCCGGTCTACCTCGGATTGGGACTCATCGACAACATCGTTGTCTACAACCTCCTAACGAAGAGGAAGACCGCCTGGAACATCATCCTTGGGGCTCCAAGCGGCGGGATTCCAGCCTTCGTGGGGTACGTCGCCATCAAAGGGTTCGTCGACTGGACGTCGATTGTCCTGGCGGCCCTGGTGGTCCTGTGGACTCCAGTGCACATCTGGAGCCTCGCCGTCAGGTTCAAGGACGACTACGGCAGGGCCGACATACCCATGCTCCCCGTGTCCCTCGGTGTCAAGACCGGAATACGCTGCATAGCGTACACGTCAATCCTCCTTGCCGCGTTCACGGCCATCCTTCCATTCCTCCCGGGTTCTCCGTTCGGTGTATCCGCTGCCGTCGTGGGTTCGGTGCTCAGCATCGTTCTTCTGGCTATGAGCCTTTGGCTCATCAAGGAGCCCACCGAGAAGATGGCCTGGGACCTGTTCAAGTTCACCGGCCCCTACCTCGCCCTCCTGTTCAGCGTGCTAGCCTTGGACGTAATCATCGGCCTCTAGTTCCAAGCAAGGATGCATGTCGCTTCGAGCGCCAATCTGATTTCAGATTCCTCCATTTCGATGACTTTCTCGGATTCCAAGGCGTACCTCCTGACGACCTTACTGGCCTGCCTCCTTCCGCAGGCCACACCTAAGAGTGAACGGGGCTGAAAGAGGACCAGAGTCCTAAAGCGGACAGAAAGGTATTATACACAGAACTTTCACGTCAGACTTGAAGAAAACATATGACAGATACTGCCGTACTGGATACGAGCGCCATCATAGATGGTATTTTCTGGCGCTCGCTTGAGAGCGGAGAGATAAAGGACGTCGAAGTCTGCGTCCCTTACGCCGCCCTCGACGAACTTCAAGCACAGGCTTCAAGAAACGTGAACGTGGGTTTCATAGGTCTGGCAGAGCTCAAGAAGATCCGCCTTTTCTGCGAGTCAAAGGGCTACAGGCTCTACTTCTACGGTCCCAAGCCCTCCTTCGACGACATCAGGTTGGCGAAGAAGGGAAGGATTGACGGGATGATCCGGGACGTCGCCCGTGAAGTGAACGGGACCCTTTACACCGCCGACTACGTCCTCTATCTGACGGCCGAGGCCGAGGGAGTGAAGGTGAAGCATCTCCGGCCCGGCAATAAAGACCAAGGACCTGAAGTTCGAGAGCTATTTCGACTCCAAGACCCTCAGCGTCCATCTGAAGGAGGACGTCGTGCCCATGGCAAAGAGAGGCGGGCCAGGGGCCTTTGAGCTGGTGAAGATAGGGGAGAAGCCCCTCACCAGGGAGGAGCTGGAGGAGATTGAGACCGAGATACATGAGGCCTCCAGGGTCAGCAGGGACGCCTTCCAGGAACTCAAGATGAGCGGGGCCAGCGTCTACTCAGCTGGGGAACTTCAGGATTGCGGTGGCGAGGCCCCCCTTCAGCGACGGTGTGGAGATAACGATCGTCCGACCCATAGTGAAGCTTACGCTGGAGGACTACAATCTCTCCGAGAAGCTCATGGAGAGGCTCGCCCACAAGGCCGAAGGCGTCATCATCGCAGGGCCCCCTGGGTCCGGCAAGAGCACATTGGCTTCGAGTATCGCGGAGTACTACATGAGGCAGGGGAAGATCGTCAAGACGTTCGAGTCCCCGAGGGACCTTCAGGTGCCACCGGCTATCACCCAGTATGGCGCCCTGGAGGGCGAGTTTGAGAAGTCCGCGGAGATCCTCTTGCTCGTCCGGCCCGACTTCACGATATATGACGAAGTGAGGAAGACCTCCGACTTCACCGTTTTCGCCGACATGAGGCTGGCGGGGGTGGGCATGGTGGGGGTGGTCCACGCCAGCGGGCCCGTCGACGCAGTCCAGCGCTTCATTGGACGCGTGGAGCTCGGGATGATACCTCACATCATCGACACGATCATCTTCGTCAAGGCCGGGAAGATCCAAGCCGTACTGGATCTGAACCTTGTCGTCAGGACCCCGACGGGCATGGTGGAGGAGGACCTGGCCAGGCCCCTGGTCGAGGTCAGGGACTTTGAAACGGGGAGGCTCACGCATGAAATATACACCTTCGGCGAAGAGAACGTGATAGTCCCCATCACCCAAGACGAGGGCGCCAAGAAAAGGGCGTCCGGCGTGGAGAAGCTCGCCCTCGACAAGATAGCTTCGAGGATGAAGGAGTACGACCCCAACGCAGAAGTCGACCTGCTATCTGGCAACAAGGTCGTCGTCAGGGTGGGCCGGGAGACCATCCCTAGGCTCATCGGGAGGAAGGGGGAGAACATAATGAGCCTCGAGGAGTCTCTGGGCATGAGGATCGACGTCAAGCCCCTGGATGGCGAAGATCGAACACTGGTGAAAAAGGACAAGAAGCGGAGGCGCTGAGCATGGCATCCAGCGAGTTTGACGACGGGCGGTAGGGGAGTCCACGCTTCGTTTCCTGTACACTATGCTTAAAGCGGCGTCAGGTTCTATTCCGGTACTATCTGGCTGTTCGACCATTGCTCGAAGAGCGTTCGGCTGGGGTAGTAGTCTTCCATACCCAGGATGGAGTCACCAAGTACCTATTGCTGAGAAACGACAAGTCGAAGTATGACTTTCCCAAGGGCAACATCGAAATTGGTGAGTCGGAGCTGAACGCGGCGGTCCGAGAAGCAAGGGAGGAAACGGGCCTCCCTGACATAAAGCTCGTCGACGGGTTCGCGGAGAAAATTACTTACTTCTACTTGCGGCCAGGGGGAGCTAAGGTTCATAAATCTGTACGATATTACCTGGGTTATACTGACAGCGTCAACGTGAAGATTTCGAATGAACACCGGGATTTCGTTTGGATGACCTTGGAAGAGGCTATGAGAGCAACTATTTATGAAAACATAAAGATTTTGTTGCGTAAGGCTGATGCGTTTCGAGGGAAATGATACGTTATATTGATAAGGGAGAATCTTTTTATGTAAATTCGAATTCTTATTGTTAAGAGTGTTGAGAGCAGTTGTTGGTTTGATGGGGTGCTTCCTAGTGGTTGGGGTCGGGCTTGACGACCGGGACGTAGCACGTTTTGTTGCGGCCGGTCCGCCTGTCGAGAGGGTGCCTGTATCTGTAGTAGCTGTACTTCTTCTCGGGGTTCTTACCGGTCCTGATAGCGATATCAGGGTTCCAAGCCAGCCTATCGCACTTAGGGCACCTGATCAGATTCTGTCGCGGCACGGACAACACCACGTTTCTTGGATACATAAAGTTGTCCACGCCGACTGATGACCCGTAGGCACGCCGCCGATTACCGGGTCCCCCTGATGACAGGCTAAATCGCGCTCAACACCTAAAGCATCCCCATTGCATGCTTGACAAATACCCGAGCTTGATTGCCCAGACTGCTGGGTCGAGAACGCTTCTAATGGACAACACCAAGGCAGCTCAGAGCCACCCTGCCCAGCCTCCTACTAGGAAGCACACACAACCAACCCTTCTCTATAAACAAAACCCAATTCAATAAATTAACACAAAAGAATCAATATACAAGAGACCAGACACGTAGAAGACACTTCACAATGCAACGGCTAAACCTGCTTACTTGAAAGTATCTTCTTCACAGTATCCAAATTATCCAAGCACTTCGCCAGTCTCTTTTTCGTCAAATTCTCTCTCACTATCCAGATAACATCATGATCCTCATTCCTAGCCAACTCATTCATCAAAGCAAAGCCCTCCCTAGGCGAAGAAGCCACGACTACGCTCAGAGAGTAGCCGAGGCTCTTCCTTAGAGCCTTGAAGTCGTCGCCTTCGCGGTCAAGTTCCGAAAGCCTCTCGAAAATCCTCCGGTGAAGCCCGAGGGCGGACCGGGCTACATCGTCGTTGCGGAGGAGCCTCGGCTCCGCCACCCCCGCGACGACGGCTCGAAGGAGAAGGGGGTCATTTACTTCAACCCACTGGGCGAGTAGCATTAGGGTCTGTTTTGGCTTTGCGTCGATCATCCGCTGAAGGGCCATGGCAACCCCCTCCCTAGTTCTCCATCTTAGGTCGCCGGCTAAGGAGCTCAGACTGGAAGCGACGGCTTGGAAATCTGCTGCCACGGTCCCGAGGGCTCCCAGCCCGCATGTTCCGCAGAGCACCAAGAACTCCTTGGGATCGTTTGTGGGTGCCAGTGCGGGAGGTATCTGGCACAGGCTCTGACAGAGCGAGAGGAGTTCCTTGGAATCGAGGGCACCAGAGACGACACCTCTTTGAATGACGTTCCCGAAGGCAGTTGCTAGCTCGAGGTTTCCCCTGGGCCCGGGGAGTCCACTGCGCTGGAGGAGGTAAGTCCGGATCTCGCTGAATTCGCCGCTATTGGAATAACTCCAGAACAGTGCCCAAAGGTCTCTTTCGTAGTCGCGGATTTTCCTCCTCAAGCCATCTCGGCCGGTGAATTGCGAGCTTTGGCGCTATTTGAGACGTTCGGTTCGGGCACTAGGAAGCACACAATATCACAGAACAAAAAAATAAACAAAGTTAACATCAAACCAAATCGAACTCAAACTTCGTAAGTATTACACTTATTACACTTAATAAAGCAAAAACAGACAAATTTAAGGGAATGCTATCTGAAAGCAAGTACGAGGCAATCTGTTTCTCCATGCAACAGGCGGACCAAGTAAACCTAGCACTTTGCATGTTCCTAGTCGACAAAGTCCCCGGAGGTGACTTGATCTTCAACGGAAGAGATGTCTTTGTCCCGACAGACAAGCGGACCGCGGAGGTCCTTGAACAAGCGGAGATCGACCTTGTTATAGAGGGCGAAGACAAGCACTTCGTGCTCACGAACACGATGGCCTGCGGATGCGGCTATGGCGACTCGGCCGGCATCGAACAGGAAAACGCATAGCTTGGTCCTAGGCTCTATCTTACACGATATCTTGTTCGATATCTGCAGCGCATTAGCTTGGACGTGCAACTCGGACCCAATCGACATGCTAGGCAACTCGCCGACGACGGCCTGCCTGAGCGGCCATGACCGTCATCTTGTTGTATCGGGACATCATGGTCTATTTGCACAAAGGCTATATCATACTATCATACCATCTTATGTTATGAAGAAATCCAAGGTGACTATCACCCTGTCTGAAGACCTTCTGCAGGATCTTGACAAGCTCGTTCGTCGCCATCAGGCGGACCAGGTCAGGGCTGGCCAGCTGGTCACCGCTAACAGAAGCCGACTTATCGAGGAGATCATCCGGCAGGGACTCAGGCGGAAGTAGACCGGTCGGAGTCCTCCTCCATCTTCCCCCATGCTTTTAAGAAGAGGTAGCTTGGAGCCTCCGCCTGGAGTTCTGCAGAAACTTGAACGGCAAAATGGTGGTTCAAGGGGGTGCCGGCCGTTGGACTTTGAACGAAGGAGCTGCACTAGAAGCCAGGAAGGTTCTTGAAGACGCGGCGGAGACCGGGGCTTCGACCCTCAGGAAGGGCAGTGCTGTCGATGCTGTCGTCGCCGCCGTCAGGGTGATGGAGGATTCGGGCGTCCTTAACGCTGGAAGGGGAGCCGCGCTTAACTATGAAGGTTACATCGAGCTAGATGCGGGGATCATGGACGGTGAGAGGCTGCTCGCTGGCGGAGTCGGGTGCGTCCGAGACGTCCCCCACCCCGTCGAACTAGCTAGGATAGTAATGGAGAAGACCGCTCACGTCATCTTGGTCTCTACTGGTGCCGAGAAGCTAGCCGAAGCCTATGGCCTGAGGGAGAAGTTCTTACCCACCAAAGAGAAGGCGGAGGCCTTCCAACAGGGTTGGAGGTCCTACCTCTCTTCGTCGCAGCAGGGGTGGATTGGGAGACTGGATCGCAACTACCTGAGGGCCGCCGCACCATCCGACACCGTGGGAGCCGTCGCCTTGGACCAGGACGGGGGCCTAGCTGCCGCCACAAGCACCGGCGGTATGCAATTCAAGCTGCCGGGCCGGATGGGCGATTCTCCAATCGCCGGGGCGGGTTACTATGCCATGGGGAATGTTGGTGCGGCGTCGGCCACGGGCGTCGGAGAAATGATCATTAAGTGTGGCCTCTGTCTTAGGGCCGTTGGCTTAATTGCGTCGAAGAACCCGGCGCCTTTGGCCGCAAAGAAGGCCGTACAGGAGATGGGGAGGCTCTTCGGGGACAACACTGGGGGTATTATAGTGATCGATAGGAATGGCACCCCGGGGGTCTTCACTAACACTGAAGCGATAGCGATTGGCATTTCAGGGGCCGGTCTTGACCCGTATGCGAGGATTGTCAAGCGCGAGGATCTCGAGAGCTTCCGCCGCACTATTTCAAGGCGTATGTGAGAAAGACTTAAGGCATCGTCCGGTGAGAAATCGCCCGCGATGGTTCTAGTCAAGGTCAATAGAGTAAGCAGCCACACCGACATGGAGACGGGCAAGCCAGGCAAACAAGTAGAGCTCGTCGAAGTCCGACGCCGGCAAGGACAGAGGTCCGGTGCCCAATACGGTGAAGAAGCTCAGATGGTTCAGGGAATCCTCAGCCAGATGCAGAGCCTCGGCGTGATGATGCCACAGGCGAGAGACCTTATCCTTCCGAAGCTCACGGTAATCCTGTCCGAAGACGAATACGACCTCCTTGGCATCAGGTTCGAAGTGAACGACATGTACGAGCTCACTATGAAGAACGGCACATTCGATTTCAAGAAGGCGACCGAGGCGGACGCCTCCTTCTAAGAAGAACGCCTTCCAGCAGCTTCCTGATCCTCGGAACTGAATCCTCAACCAGAGCGCCAGCCAGGAGCTCGGCATCATGGATTTCCTGGGCGCTGGCGTGGTCGATATGAATGCCCGCTGAGAGGACGACCGGTAGGTTCAACGAAGCAGCAACATCTCCGGCCAGCCTCTTTGCCAGCTCGTCCTCCTTGTGCCCCAGTCGAACCAGTACCGACACGGAGCTGCTCGTCTTCCCCCTGTCGACCCCGCTGGGGCGAGGTTCTGCAAGGGCCACTGCGCCGACATGAGGGAAATCGCCGCCGATCAACGTCATAACGATGCCTCCACCCATAACGACAGCGATGAGGTTCACGGACACCCGGCCTCGAGTTCTAGAGGCTTCGATAAGCCTGTTCCTCAACACGTTATCCTAATAGCGGCATAGCCAAATTAACCTTGTCTATTGTACCGCGTTAAGAAACCCTTATCTCGGCTGGAGGGTGGAGCCACCTTTGACATATTATGTCTCGCTACAGGGACGTGCCCGAGGACCAAGTCTACCGGCTCTTCTACCCGGCTCCCGTCTATGTCATATCCGCGGCCTTGGGGAAGGACGAAGACGCCCTCTCGGTCGTGTGGGTCACGCCGGTCTCTCTCAACCCCCCCAGGGTGGGCGTCGCCATTTCGCCGGAGCGGTACTCATACTCCTTAATCCGGAAGAGCAAGTCCTTCGCCGTCAACAAGCTTCCTTTCCGCTATGTCCAGCAGATGGCGTTCATCGGGGACGTGTCCAAGAGGTACCTGCGCAACAAGCTGGACCTGAGCGGCCTCCACATCGGCGCAGGAAGGACGTCGGGCGTGAGAATCATACGGGAAGCCGACGCGGTGGTGGAATGCAAGCTGGTTTCATCTTTGGAGGCGGGCGACCACGACATCATCGTTGGCCAAGTGACCGCAGCCTACGCCTCCCATGAGTTCGACGCTATATGGGACGTCAGGAGGCACAGCTACGCCAGCTACGTCGGCTCCATCGGAGACGGCGAAACCGCCAGAAGGATATTCGTCTCGACGGATGGGGAGGTGGAGGAGACAAGGTGGCCCCGCAACGAGGCCGTCGCCAGACGGAATAGAGACCACCGGGCAATCGAAGAGGCTGGCCTCGCCGTAAAAGGGAAGGACCTCCATGAAGCGGTTAAAGCGGTCGCCGCCAAGACCGCGATACATCACAGGGACGCGCTTTTCCTTCTTGAGGAAATGCGAAGGCAGGGCCTGGTGCAACTAGGAGGACGCCTTGTTGCCTCGGACTTTGAGTAGGTAGGTTTCGTAGTCACGCATCGCCTTCTGCTGGACGCGCCTTCTGAGAGACCCAGGTCTCAGTCTCTTGACTTCACTAATCGCTTCATCGGTGCTCATCCCCTTTTCCTTGATCAGATAGGCAGCAAGGACCATGCCAGTCCTGCCCATGCCTGCAAGACAGTGAACGAGAACCTTCCTGTCGCCCGACTCCACCATAAGGTCAACCGCGTGATCGAGAGCTTCGGGGTCGGCAGCTTCCATGTTAACCATCGGCAGCCTGTAGACCTTAATGCCTATCTTTCCAGCGTACCGGTCGTCGATCGTCTCGTCTGTCAGGCTCAAGACCACGCTGATTCCCTTCCCATTAAGCCAGCGAAAGGCTCTATGTCCGCTAGGGAATCCACTTCCCGCCACGGATTCCGGTACCAGCCATGAGAAGTTCGAAGGCCTCCCCACCACCAATGCATAACCTTTCCTGTAGGTGGAGGAGAGAAAGTCAATGAGGGAGATGAACCACAGAGATCCGAGCAGGCCACGCATATTAATATACGTCTAGTCTTGAACAGAGGCTACGCTTGAAGCCCATCTATTTGATGGTCCTCGCGGCTGGTCTTAGCACCCGTTTCGGGCGCAACAAGCTCATCGAACTAATCGACGGAGTGCCAATCGTCGCACGCGTTGTCCTCGCCGGGCAGAAAGCGGGCCTCAAGTACACCGTCGTCGTGACGGGCCACGAAAGAGAGAGAGTCCTTGAAGCGCTTTCCGCTTTGCGATTCGAAGAAGTGCACAATCTTGAGTACTTCCAGGGGATGAGCACATCTATTCGCGCGGGAGTGGGATACCTGAAGGACAGGGCGAGGGCGATCGTGATCTCCCCCGGTGACATGGCTTTCACTGAGCCGCGTCTCTATGACATCGTCCTAGCCGAGTTCGCGAGATCAAAAAATGATATCGTAGTGGCTGCATATAAGGGGAGGAGCGGCCACCCCATCCTCTTCAACGACTCTACCTTTGACGATCTGATGGAGATATCCGAAGAGAGGCGCGGGATGAAAGAGGTCGTCCAGAAATACAGGGAGACCACGACCTACGTCGAGACGGCCTCGCAGCGAGCGCTCTTGGACATAGACTATCAAGAAGACTTCGCAAGAGCCGCCAAAGAACTCGAACTCGAAAAAGATTACAAATAGACGGGGCCGTCGCCCGTAGAAGACCGAGCAACGGTTTCGGACCTAGAACTGCTCTGACGGGCTCAAGTCGACCAAAATCGCTACGCTATTCGAACCCACGCTTGGCATGCAAGACCCGTCAAGGCCATCGTTCCGACTTGCGTTCAGAGGCTTGCCTGGACAGCGCGGCCAAGACTTTTTCGGGTTTGAGCGGTATGGAAGATATTCTTGTCCCGGTAGCATCTGAAACGGCATCAGCCACGCAGCTCGCCACAGGGATGATAGGTATCTCACCCACGCCCTTGGCTCCGAACGGACCCGAGTCCAGGCAGGACGTAATGAATTCGGTGTATATCTCTTCGGGGGAATCCGTAGAACAGGGCACGAGGTAGGTGGTGAAGTTCGTCGTCTTTGGGACTCCTTCGACGTAGACATGCTCTTCGGTTAATGCATAGCCTAGCCCCTGCGTAATGCCTCCGTCGCACTGAGCGGAAGCCAGGACGGGATTGAGGACCCTCCCTATGTCAGGGAAGAACATGAATCTCTTAGCCGCCACCTTGCCAGTGAGAGTGTTTACCTCAACTTCGCCCACGAGTGCCGCGAAGTTGTAGATCAAGTGTGGTATCTCCAAAGATCCTTTCACTGTGGACATGTGGCGCGGAACTTCGAAGGTCCCAACGAATCTGGTGGAGAGACCTCTTAACCTCATCGACTTGGCGAGCCTGAAGATGTCTTTCTCCCTGCCCTTGCCCATGAACTTTCCGTTGCTATAAGTAAGCTCATCCACGCCGAGCCCGAGCTCTGATGCCGCCTCAACCCTCAGCACGGAGATGGCCACCTCGCAGGCCTTCAGAAGGGCGTTTCCCGAAGTGTAGGTGCTTCGTGAAGCGCTGCTGCTCCCGGTATCGGGCACCATCCCAGAGTCGGCGTCGATGACGTGCACCGAGGTCAAAGGGACAGCCAACCTTTCCGCAACTATCTGCATGTTCGTCGTCACCAGCCCCTGCCCATAGTCTGGGTTGGAGAACCCAACTGTGACCTGACCCCGGGGGTCGACTTCGACGGCCGCTGACGGGTAGTCTGGAAGGGTTCCGAACCCCATACCCTTCACGGCTAGGGATAGACCTACACCTCTCTTGAGCCATGGCCTACTAGACCTCAGGCTCCCCCTGGACTTCCACAACTGAGAAGAGGATGCACGCCTCAGACACTCCGCGAGACCGTCGCAGTCCACGAGCTTTTTCCCGAAGTTGCCCTCCTTTCCTTCCTTCCACAGGTTCCTCTTCCTCACTTCGGCCTTGTCGAAACCGAACTGTTCGGCAGCCGCGCTCATCTGCCCTTCGATGGCGAAGTTCGACTGGGGGGCGCCGAAACCCCTGAAAGCCCCTGAGAGGCCGTTGTTGGTCCTGACCAGCTTCGCATCGATGATGAAGTTGGGCACCAAATAGGGTCCGTTGACGGTCTCCATGGCCACGTCGAGGACGGCCGGCCCGAAGGAACGGTAGGGTCCGGTGTCCGCAAGAATCTTCGCACGGTTCGCGACTATCTTGCCATCCCTGTCAAAGCCCGTCTCCATTTCCAGCTTGAAGGCATGCCGCATGAAGCCTGCTGCTCCCGACTCCTCCCTGCTCCACATGAGCTTCACAGGTCTCCGAGACTTCAGGGCGAGGAGAGCGAGGTGTATCTGCACCGTGACCTCGTCCTTGCCACCGAAAGCGCCTCCGATGGGAAAACTCACCACCCTCACCTTCTCCTTCGGTAACCCCAAGCTCCTCGCCACCTGGAGAACGTCCCTGAACGGGCTCTGGCCCCCGACGAAGAGGTTCACGACTCCACCGCCGTCCACGTAGCCGAGCCCCGCCTCAGGCTCTATGAACATATGCTTCTGCTTCTGCGTCTCATAAAAGCCCCGCAGCACATGGCGAGCCTCCTTGACGGCCTTTTCGAACCTCCCCCTCCTGATTACGTTGCTACGTGCGACGTTGCCTTCTGGATGCAAGGCCGGGGCCCCCGGCTCTAAGGCCTCTTCTATACTACGGACTGCTGGGAGCTCCTCGTAGCCCACTTCGACCAGCTCCGCGGCTCTGGCCGCCGCATCTTCGGAGTCTGCCGCGACGAGCGCTACGGGATCTCCCACGTAGTTGACGCCGGAAAAGCAGAGGACCGGCGCGTCAGTAAAGAAGACGCCGTAGCCGTTCAGTCCCTGGATGTCTCTATGCGTCACAACGCAACGCACTCCCGGCGATGCCTCGGCCTTGGAGGTGTCGATACCGGTCAATCTTGCCCTGGCCAAAGGAGAACGCACGGTCTTGGCGTAAAGGCAACCGGGCGGATAGAGATCCGAGAAGAAATTGACGGACCCGTCCACCTTCCCCTCGCCGTCTATGCGGGGAAGGGAACGTGATATCCACTTCTTGTCCGTCTTCAGACTCAACCCCCTCCGACCGGTGGAAAAGCCACTAAGACGTCCCCCTCGGCGAGGACTTCGGAAAGCTCCACCCTCTTCGCGTTCCTCATCACGACGATGTAGAGCTCCTCGGTCACTCCGACCTTGCGAAGGGCATCGCTGACAGTCGAACCGACTGACAGCCTGAGCGAATGCCACTGGCCCTTCTCCTCGCGGAGGGGACCCCCCAGTTCAAGCTTTACACGCATCAATCCCCGCTCCTGCGAGCTGTTCATAGAAGCCCTCAAACGAAAGCGCCCTGATTGCCTCCAGCCTGTAACCCTTTGACCCTCTGAGGTCGTCTATGGGGGAGGCGGCCTTCGACACTAGGAAGCACACTTCGTCAATGCTCTTCAAACTCAAACCATATCTAGATACAAACGCTTCAGCTTGCCTCGCACGCACGACAGTTGGAGCGACAGCACCGAGCGCAATCTTCGCATTCCTCCTTTTCCAAGAGGCCGCAACGCTAACCACCGAAATAGCCTGAGAACTCCTCAATCCCAGCTTCTTGAAGAAGTAGCGAGAGTCAGACGCCATCTTGGGGACCCTGACCTCTGTAAGTAGCTCCCCAGGCCTCCGCGCCGTCCTCCTGGGACCCAACACGAACTCCTCCATCGTTAGCTCCCGCTTCCCTTCGGCGCTAGTCAGGACGACGGTCGCGCCTTGGACGTACAGAGGCGGCAGAGAATCCGCCGCAGGAGAGGCGTTGCAAATATTCCCCGCCAGCGTCGCGAGGTTTCGTATCTGGAGGGAGCCCACTTCGACGGCGGCCTCTGACAGAAGAGGCGCCCAGCGCCGGACGATTCGGCTCCGCACCAACCCGGAGAACGTGACACGCGCGCCTATCGCGACAGAATCCGCCCTCGTCGCGAATGTAATCCAACTCCTTCAGCCTGCTCAAATTCAGAAGGCAAGATTCCTTGAGGATGCCATCCTTCAGGTAGACGGTGACGTCCGTGCCCCCCGATATGACCCGCAATTCTTCGCCACGTCTAGGCAAGGAGCTCGAGCGCTTGGCCGAGGCTCCGTGGGGAGCTGACCCCTATTTGCGAGTATCTCAAGATTTCCTCCTCTCTTCAGAGGCGTTGGCCGCCTTCCGGACGGCCGACATGATCTTCGGATACCCTCCGCAGCGGCAGATGTTCCCTTCCAGCTCCTTTCTGAGCGAAGCAAAGCCACCGAGCTCGTTCGACTTGATAACGGCATATGAAGTCACGACGAAGCCGGGTATGCAATAGCCGCACTGAACCGCCCCTTCGGACGCGAACGACCGCCTGATCGCGTCGAGCTCGCCCGACCTCTCCAGCCCTTCGACCGTGGTCACAACCCGTCCCTCCACCTGGGAAGCGAGCACCATGCACGACGTCACAGGGAGGCCGTCCAAGAGGACCGTGCATGCGCCGCATTCGCCCGCCTCACAGCCAGGCTTGGCGCCAGTGAGGCCGAAGTCCTCACGCAAGAGTCTCAGAAGCGTCTTCGCTGGGGGGGCGGAGATGGCGACCTTGTTCCCGTTCAAAGTGAAACGCAGCTTCGTCCGCGCCAAGCTATAAAACTGCGGCAAGTCGGTCTTATTTACGTTTACAAGGTTGCAACGATGCCGAGAGGCCGGTCTCTGGTCTTCGTTTCCTTCGTCCGTGCCCGCATTGATGATGCCCAGTCAAGGCTGCGTGCTATAGGACTCCCTGGTGGGCTTTATCTCGGACCTAGCATCACGATACCTGCAGACGATGGCGAAGAGGTTCTCCTTTCTCGCAAGAGGCGTCAGTTCAAGGTTCACCAGCCCCTCGAGAGTGCCGCGAATGATCCTGACGCCCACCTTGACGGCCCTACCGGCCAGGTACAGAAGAGCGTTGTACCCGCAAGTTTCGAAGCCCTCGGGATTGTCGGACTTGGCCAGGAGCAGTAGGAGAGCGTTGTCCAGTTCGTTCAGGCCCGAACCCTCCAGTAGAGGACCCCCACGTAGCCTCCCCTGCTAGATAAACGGAGGTAGGCCAAAATCACCGCATTGACCAGACCCGCCTCCAAAAACTGCCCGAAAACAATCAGGGCAGCCGGCGGCAAGGCAATCAACGTGCTCGACGCGTCGATCCGCTAAACTGTTTTCTGACTTTTCGGCGACGAAGGCGGAACTCAGGAAATGAGTAACTCACTTGCTGTCGATGACCTGCACGGCAGCCTTGCGAAGCCGGTTCATCACCGTAAGCAGGATTCCCTTCTCCTCAAAGCCTTCAGCGTATATCTTGTCCACCTTGGAGTGATCGAACTCACGGAGCGTCACGTACAGGTTGTGGGCGATGGAGTAGGGGTTAAACCTCGTCCCCACCGAGATCACCGTCCAATCCTTGGGATACATCCTCTTCGTCTCCTCGGTCGCCAGCACTCCCACCTTCAGCCCCTTCGCCTGCTCTTCGCGCCCCAGGGCGGATATCCTGTCCACCATTCCGTTAGGCGTCCCCAGCACGAGCACCAAGGGCGCCTTGGGTGCATAATGCGGATACTTCATCCCCGGCGCCTCGGGGATGACTTCGCCGTCCTCTGGCTTCACCGTGACGACCTTCACCTCTCCGATGACACCGGCCAGCTCGTCCAATGTGATAGGACCCGGCCTGAGGACCGTAGGTGGGTCGGAGGCCAGGTTCAGTACGGTGGACTCGACGCCGAAGGCCGTTTCACCGCCGTCCAAGATTAGAGGTATCTTCCCCCCGAGATCGCCAAGCACGTGCTCGGCCAAGGTGGGACTCGGTCGTCCCGAGAGGTTGGCGCTCGGTGCCGCGATCGGCCGCCTGGACATCATGATGAGAGAGAGCGCGACTGGATGGGCGGGCATCCTAACGGCCACGGTGTCCCGATGCCCGGTGGCCTCGCATGACACCTGATCGGACTTCGAGAATATCATAGTGAGCGGACCCGGCCAGTAAACGTCGGCCAGGGCATAAGCCCTCTTGTCGACCACCCTGGCTACCGTCCTCAGCTGCTCCATCGAAGCTATGTGCACGATGACCGGATTGTCTCCCGGGCGCCCCTTCGCCTCAAAGACCTTACGCACGGCGGAGTCGCTGGTGGCGTCAGCGCCAAGACCGTAGACCGTCTCGGTGGGGAAGGCGACGATTTCGCCTCGGCGTATATACTCAGCCGCTATGCGGATGGGCCCAACCTCGGGGTTCAAGGGGTCGACTCTGAGAACCCTCGTGGGGAGCTTAGGGTCTCCCTTCTCCACGTTGCGTAATCTTTCGTGTTTTCCTTAATAACTGTTTAAATGAAGACCCTGCAAGGCGGGCGAGGTTCCGCCTCGTTCCGCGTCGGCCAAAGAAGAAAATGAGAGCGTGATACGTTTAATTATGTGGCGACCGTTGAAGTCGATCGGACTTGGAAACCTCTGAAGAGCCCCCAGAGAAGCCAGAATGGGTCGAAGAGGTAACCAAGAACCTCGACTACTACCTGAAGACCGATGAAGGCAAGCAACGCCTGTTGGACCTCGCGAAGAAGGAGAACGAAAGGATCCTCGAAGAGGTGACGAAGGTCCACAGACCTCAGAGGGACATCATATGGCTGTCCAGGTACTGCCGCTCCTGCCGTTTCTTTGAAGAGAACGGCGCGCGCCTAAAGTGCCATAAGTGGGAGGTCAGGATAGTGAAGCCCTTCTTCGGCAGGCCACTCTGGTTCATCGCCCTCAACGAAATGGGCAGACCCGTGATGTCCGTATCAGATCTGGACTGGAACCACAAGTGGATCGAGGTGTCCGACGCCATCGTTGAGAAGGCGGTCGAGCACATCAACGGTGGGAAGCCATATGAATGCTATGACCCAAGGTGAGGGCACGAGACGCCCCCGGCGCTGCCCAGTTTCACTGAGCTGACCTAGCGGCTCACGACGATCGTCCTTGCGTATTTGTCGCCTAACTTCTGCCTGTATTCAGTCTGTGTGGCCAGCCCGAAGATGACGTCGAGGAGGAGGAGAATCCAGTTGATCTTGCTGGCGTTCCGGATGAGGGCCTGCTCCAGAGTTGGCATCCTGCCTTCAAGTGTCGTCACCTTCAGGCTCATGACGCTCTTGCCCAGGGTGGTCCCGTAGATACTCTCGGCCAAGCTGAAGTAGAGAACGAGGATGACGCTGTTGAGGAAGGAGTATGCGCTCGCTCCGAAGACAGCGCCAATGTTGAAGACATTGCCAGACATTAGGCCAGTTATGACCGAAGGGACCACTAGGATGGCGGCGAGAATCCCGAACGCGATGCTGACCACCACCGCGTCGATTAGGAATGCGATTAGCCTCCTCACCCAATAGCCCTGGACCGCTTGGTCTTTGGTAAGGGCGTCGATGCCGCTGACAGGCTTCGACCCGAACGGCTGCCCTGCAGCTGCGCCGAAAGGAGCGGCCTTCCCGGCCACAGGCGTCCCGCAGCTTGGACAGTAAACCACCTCGTCACCAATCTGTCTTCCACACTTCACACAATATGGCATTGATAGTTTCTTGCGTCTATGCCCTAGACACCCGATAAAAGCGTTTCTGAACGCCCATCATGCATGCGGGCTGGCCTCCAGCTGGCTGATGCCCAGATGACGACCCTGTGAAGAGGTCATTTGCCCGAGACATCATGCTCTTATGCGGCCCGAATGGGTCCTTGGATATGGTTCTGAAGATGACTGCGACGTTAGCGGCCGCCCAGCGCGTCCTCCAACCCGAACCCACGGGGCAGCTTTACATCGACCAAGTCTCCCTCCTTGAACGACTGCCCCGGGTCCCCGACCAGGAAGCCGTTCATCTTGGTGAGCACAAAGCGTGACGTGCTCGCCGACATGACGGGCTCGGCCATCAGCCTTCCCTGTTCTGCGGTTAGGCGCACCCACGTCACAAGCCTGAACTTGTCTCCCTCGCGCTTGTCCAGGCCCTTGGAGAGGACAGCCTTGACACCAGGAAGGAGCTCCCAACCCTGGCCATCCATATACCTGAGGGCGGGGTAAACCATGTTGAAAAACGCGCTCACAGCTCCCTGAATCAGGCCAGAAAGCAAGAACACCGGCACGTCTCCAAGGAGGAATGCCCCGAGGGTCCGAGAAGGTCTTAGAAGAAGACCATGGAAGACTTCAACCCCACCCAGCAGCCTCAGCGCATCCGGAACAAGATCAGCTTCGCTTACTGAGGATCCGCCAGTGGTCAGGATGACATCGCAGCGACCAAGTCCCTTCCTTAGATGCGAAGCTATCTCCTCGGTGTCGTCCTTCGATAAGCCTAGGTCTTCGACGAGGAACCCGCACGCATGGATAACCTCGGTCAGGACCATCCTGTTGGTCTCGACGACCTTCCCCTCGACGGGCCCGGTGACACCTTCTATGAGCTCGCTGCCAGAGGCGAACACGCCGACCCTGAACCTGGGCCCAACTGAAATGGAGGCCAGCCCGAAGGCCAGAAGGAAGCTGACGTCACGGGCATTGAGAACATGGCCTCGGCGAAAGAGCAGCGTGCCTTCCCGGACGTCCGAGCCAGCGCCGTGGATGTACGACCTCGGCTCGACCCTTTCACTGAAACACACCCTGTCCCCGTTTCTCTGGACGGCCTCCTGGGCGACCACAGCGTCGGACCCAAAGGGAATGCGGCCTCCGGTTAACACACGCACGCATGTTTTGGCTTCAAGCGCAGATGGCCCCATGCCGTCGGGGCGCGACATCCCCTCGACTCTGAGCACGACAGGAGACTCCTTAGAAGCGCCTGCAAGATCCGCGGACCTGACCGCGTAACCGTCCATGTGACTGACATCGAACCTGGGGAGGTGCCAGTCGGCGACAATGTTGCTGGAGAGGGAACATCCGAGGGCATCAATCACGGGGATGTCCTTGGGCTTCCGCACCCTCAGAACAGAAGTCAGCCTTGTGACAGCCTCATCGAAAGGGATCCTGACCACGTTGGCTGGCAAATCGTCATGGAGTCCCCTCCTTCGGTTAAAATCCCTTTCCTCGGTGGAAGGAAGCTGCACTAGTGTTGCGCGCGATGCTGCAACCGCGACGTGGTGGATGCCCTGCTTGGGCATCCCCCCGCCCCCTCCTTGGGTGTTGAGCGCGCTCGTTGGCATGCAAGCCGTTTCCAGTTAATCCTGTTAGGCTCGCTTGTCAACCCGATTAGTGCAGCAACACTAAGGGCTAGGGCACAGAAGCAAGGTGTTGAGCGTGGAGCCGGTTGTTGCAGGTGTTGGAGAAGGACGGTTTCAGAATGGAACTCGAGGAGAAGGGGGACCTAGTGAAGTGTCCGAAGTGCGGGCGAGCGTCGTGGAGGCCCTATCTGACTGTACGTACCGGGAAGAACCCTGAAGGCGGCCCGTATTTCTACTGGGAGTTCAGGCACAGGAAGGACGGCCGCACGGGAAAAAACAAGCACTGCTACTGGAGGGCCGTTAAGGGTCTGCCAACCGATAAACGCCAGCCCATATAGCTCCTCAGAAGAGGCCGATGCCCGCCGGTGGTGTCCTTATGTCCTCCTGAATGGGCTCATCGGATCCCTGGAGAGGATGATCGTCACGGTGGGAAACCTCATCAGGAGCGACACGACCCCGGGATGGGCCGCCCTCGCTTCGTTCATTACCACCTCCTGGTTCTCGCCATGTCAAACGATCTTGAAGTCCACTATGGCCATCCATTCGCCGAGGTAGGGAGAGAGCCCCCTCATCATGCGTGAAAGATGCTCGAGGGCGGATCGGACCTCAGGGGTCTATCCATGGGTCGTTATAACGACCCTCCGGGAGATATGGCACAAATGGAGGAGAGCTGGCTGTCGAGGCGCGTCTTGGAGGGCACCGCCTCGCCAAACCCACGGCCGTCGTGAGGACCGGAGCGAAAAGGTCTAAAAGCTTTGAAGGGCATGCGATGCCATCGACAGGCTGCGTGTGGAACCATTGAACAAGAGAAGAGCCCTCCGGTTCGTCAAGTACTTCCTGATGATGTTCTTTTCCCTGAACTTCGTGACGGCGATCGTAGTCATTTCTCTGAACCCCGGCATAATCGTCTCCCTGCTCGTGCTATTCGTTATGACCGCGATATCCGCCATCATTGCGGCCCGTGACGTGAGCTACATAAAGTGGTTCTGACTCGGAATCGGACCGTCCGCATGAGCTGGTCTTCAGCTGCCAGCAGAGGCCCCGTCGAGGCTCCGCAGCCGTGCCTCCGCACCATCATCCTCGGGACGGTCATCTTTCGATCGGATTCTTGACTACGTTTCCCCATTCCGCCCAGGAGCCGTCGTAATTCCTGACGTTGGAGAACCCGAGGAGGTGCTTGAGGACAAACCACAGATGCGATGACCTTTCACCGATCCTGCAATACGTGATGACGTCCTTATCCGGAGTCACACCGTTCGGTTCAAGGAGCGCCTTCAGCTCCTCCACGGACTTGAACGTCCCATCGTCCTTGATTACGGAGTTCCAGGGGACGTTGACAGCGCCTGGGATGTGACCTCCCCTCTGAGCGAGTTCGGTCGGGTATTCGGGCGGGGCCAGCACTTCGCCCGAGAACTCCCTTGTACTTCTTACGTCGACCAGCACCTTCCCCACGACATGGAGCGATTCCCGGACCTGTGGCATGTAGACCCTGCAGGATTCGTCTGGGGAAGCCGCATGGAAGGGCTCGGGAATGAAGCTGGGGACTTCCTTCGTCAAGGGCCTGTCCTCCATGAGCCACTTCTTCCTGCCCCCGTTCATGCAGCTTAACGTTTTTGAGGCCGTAGTAGCTGCAGACCCAGAACGCGAAGGCGGCGAACCAGTTGTTGAAGTCGCCGTAGAGGACTAGAGTCCTCTCGTTGTTCACGCCCGCGTCACCCATAACCTTCTCGAAACCGGCCCTCCCTACCACATCTCTCAACAGAGGATCGTTGAAATTCCTGCGCCAGTCCAACAGCACGGCGCCAGGCACGTGGCCAAGGAAGTAGTTGGACACAGGGTCGTAGTCGACCTCCACGACCCTAACATCGACGTCGCGGAGGTGCTCTTCTACCCAGGACGTCGACGCCAAGGCCGATTCGTCGGCGTAGGGCGTGACCATGTCGTCCTTGGGGGACAACCCCCGCACATAAGGATGCCCCTCAACCTTGCACAGCCCTGGGAGAGGCGCCTCATATGGCCCCATGAGCGTGCTCATCGCAGCACGATCGAGGCCGATGCCTAGGAGGTCGACGCTCAGGTCGTACTGACAGGCACCGGTTGGCGCGATGTCCGCTCTGGGGTGAGGTGCTCTTGGGCGGCGGACCTACTCCATCAGGGTGAGGAACGCGTGGTGGTGCTCTTCTTCGTCGGCCTCGATGTCCTCGAAGAGCTCGTACGTCGCGTAATCCTTCTCTTTCATCGAGACCTCAAGAATGCGCTTGTAGAGTATGATGGCGTCCTCCTCAGCCTTGATATCGTCCTTCGAGCATGGCCTTCGTGCTCTTGCTGCGAACTATAGGGTCAGGCTGGGTGGTGGGCACTGCGCCCAAGTAGTCCAACCTCTCAGCTATCTTCTCGTAGTGTTTCATCTCTTCGATGGCCGTGCTCCTCAAGACATCCGCCACCTGAGGGCTCGTGAGGCCTCTGACCATGACATGCTGCCACATGTACTGAATCACGGCCTGCAGTTCGCCAGCCGCGGCTTTGTTGAGAAGGTCAGTTATCTTGGACATATTGACTCAGAATAGTGTTGTCGCCGAGGTTATTTGAGGTTTATGCACCAGGGCGCACTGGAATACCCACCCGGCGACGTTGGTCCGCTGACGCCGACGGAGTCTGGATGCCCCCCAGTATCGTTTTATATGTGTAAGGAGACATGAGGGGGCAAGGCCAGGGCATCCGAATTGGTTGGCATAAGAGAGATTCTGGAGATGGATGAGCCGAAAGTGAAGGAGTACTTCGTCAGCCTTTCAGAGGAGGAGAAGTTACACGCCTTCGAAACGCTGGTCAAGCATTCCAAGTTCTTCGACGAGGAGATGAAGGCGCTGGCTCGCGATTGTCTCAAGGACGTGTTCGTGGACGACAGCTCGGCGCTCTACGAAGGCTACGACCTTCCAGGGTAGAGTGCTCCTGACCTCGGGCACGACGAATCCGCCGTGAGCCGAAGCAGGAGGAATAATAGGCGAGCCCGGTCCGGCCGAGAGGCATCGCGGGCGCAATTCAAGACGGCCAGGCCGAGTTCCCAGATACGAAAGCCCGACGTCGGTTCTTATGCGGTGAGGTCTAGGGTCGAGTGCAAAAGGGTCGCCTCGATTTGACCTCTGAAGCTCGTCGATTTCGGAATGAGAACGGATGATGATTGAGACGAGCCTGCGTTCAGGGCGTCATGACAATCTTCCCGCTCTGTCCCGATTTCATCAGGTCGAATGCCTTCTGGTACTCACCGAGTTTGAACCGGTGGGTGATGAGCTTGGAGAGGTCTATCCTACCCGACCTTAGATACGACGCCACGGTGTACCACGTCGAATAGAGCCTTCGCCCGTAGATGCCCTGCATGTTCACCATCTTCAAGACGATGTCGTTCGAGAAATCGATCTCTACGGGCCTCTGATGGGAGCCCCAGCATCGAGGCCCTTCCACCCGAGCGGAGGACTTTCAGGCCCTGCTTGATGGTGTCCGCCGTGCCGGCCATCTCGAGGAACACGTCGACGCCGCGCCCGTTGGTCTGGCGCATTATCTCCTTGACGGGGTCGGACGCCTTCGCGTTGATGGAGTGCGTCGCTCCGAACTCCAGGGCAAGCTTCAGCCTGTAGTCCGAAATGTCCACGGCGAATATTTTCTCAGCTCCGGACTCCTTGCAGAGGGCCGCCGAAGCGATACCGATGGGTCCGCAGCCGAAGATGGCCACTGTCTTCCCTTCGACCCCGCCCCCGCTGAACACCGTATGGACAGCGTTGCCCAGCGGCTCCTGCGCCGAAGCCACCTCAAAGGAGATGCTCTTGTCGTTGCGCCAGGCGGTCGCCTCGTCCAGGGCGACGAACTCAGCGAAGCATCCCTGAACGTCGACTCCCCTCAGAAGGACGTTCTCGCAGATATGGTAGTTCCCGGTCCTGCACTGCTCGCACCTCTGGCATGGTATGTGGGTCTCGCCGGAAACGCTGTCCCCGACGACAAGCCCCTTCACATCCTTCCCCACCTCCACGACTTCACCTGCGAACTCGTGTCCAAAGACCAATGGAGGCTTGACTCTCGCTGCAGCCCATTCGTTCCAATCATAGATGTGGACATCGGTCCCGCAGATGCTGGTCGCGCGAACCTTCACCAGAACTTCGTGCTTGTTGATGAAAGGTTCGGGCGCATCCAAGAAATCGGCGCCGTACGCAGGCCTGGCCTTGACTACGGCCTTCATGCCGATTTGGAGGAACGGGGGTTCACATTTATAGTTTTTACAAGAACGCCAGCCCTGCGAGCGTCGCCGATTAACGATAAATATCTCTCCTGGGTTGACTCTCCCAATGTCTAGCCCTCGTCAGGACGACGTCGATCTAATCGCAAAGGCGGAACTGGATCAGATGGCTGCTGGAGACCTCCTGTGGAGGAAGCGCGTTCTGGAGAGCCCATCCGATACATGGGTCACCGTCGATGGCAGGAAGGAGCTCTTGCTCTGCAGCAACAACTACCTCAACTTGGCCAATAACCCAGAGCTGAAGCTGGAAGCCATCAAGGCCGTGGCTGAATTCGGCGTCGGCTCCGGTGCCGTCAGGGTCATTTCTGGGACCATGAGCCTCCATGTTCAGCTCGAAGAGGAGCTGGCGAAGTTCAAGGAGGCCCCGGCGACGATTACGTTCCAGAGCGGCTTCACGACTAACCTCGGGGTCATCCCTTCCCTCATCGGCGAAGGCGACGTCGCCGTAAGCGACGAACTCAACCACGGCAGCATCATAGACGGCATCCGGATGAGCAAGGCTGAGCGGAAGGTCTACAAACACTGCGACATGGATTCACTTCGGGAGGCCCTCGAAGGGACGCGGTCCTTTCGGCGGGTGCTAATCGTGACGGACGCTGTCTTCAGCATGGACGGCGACATCGCGCCGTTACCCGACATCGTCAAGCTGGCTGAGATTAGCTCCTCCATGACCTACGTCGATGACGCCCATGGCGAAGGCGTCCTGGGCGAGCTGGGGCGAGGCGCGGTGAACCATTTCAAGCTTCAGGGGAAGGTCGACGTGGAGATGGGGACCTTCTCCAAGGCCTTCGGCTGCGTCGGCGGGTACGTAGCCGGCAGCAGGTTCCTTTGCGACTACCTCTTCAACAAGGCAAGACCGTTCCTCCTTTCGGGCTCGCACCCCCCCGCCGTCGCCGCGGCCAACCTCGCTGCTGTCCGCTACGTGCAGAGGCATCCGGAGCTCTTCGAGAGGTTGTGGGGGAACACCGACTACTTCAAGAAGGGTCTCCGGCAGCTGGGTTTCGACACCGGCCGCAGCCAGACCCCGATAACCCCCGTTATCGTCGGAGAGAGCGGAAAGGCCCAGGCGCTGGCGCAGGGGCTCTTCGACGAGGGGGTCTTCGTCACGCCCATCGTCTATCCCATGGTCTCGAAGGACAAGGCAAGGGTTCGGACCATCGTGACCGCAGGCCACACCGTCGGGGACCTCGACTTCGCCCTTTCGAAGTTCGAGAAGGTGGGCAGGGCTCTCTCCATCATATAGAGCCAAAGCGATAAATACGAATGAACCCCATATTTGGCTGCGGTTGAAGTACCCCAAGGAGACTCTTAAGGCCATCAAGGAGGTAAAGGCCGACAGGACGACGGGGGCCATCGGGCTGGCAATCAAGGGGTTGGATGCCTTCAAGCCTCTCGACGGTTTTGCGGGGGCCGACCTGAAGATGCTCAAAGGGGTATCCCGTCAGCTCCTGAAGGCCAGGCCCACCATGATCTGCGTAGGAAACGCCTCCTCAGAGCTCTGCTGCAGGGTCATCGACAAGGGGACTGAGGGCGAGGTGGGGAAGCTGGCCGCCAGCGAGGCGGAGAGGCTCCAGAGAAAGATGGTCCTCTCGAAGGTCTCCATAGCCAACGCCTTCATGCAGTACGTCAACAAGCCCATCGTCGTGCTCACGGTCAGCGAAAGCCAGACCGTCCTCGGGGCGCTGCTCAGAGCCAAGGAGAGGCTAGCGCAGGTCTTCGTGACGGTCTCGGACCCGGGCCACGAGGGAGAGGCCCTTTCCAAGAAGCTTTCAGATGAGGGGATTCGTAACATCCTCGTCCCGGATATGACGGTCGGCAGCATCATGCCGAAAGTGGACATCGTGCTCCTCGGCGCCGACGCGGTCCTCTCGGATGGCTCTGTGGTCAACAAGCTGGGGAGCAACACCGTCGCGAAGATCGCCTACGTCGAAGGCAGGCAGGTGTTCTTCCTGGCCGAAAGCGTCAAGGTCCACCCCTCCAACGAAGAAGTCACGATAGAGGTGGACACTGGCAGCGTCGGCTATCAGCCCAGGTTCGACATCACTCCATACGGTTACGTTCAACATATCATCTGCTGAGGACGGCGAGTTGGACATGGAGCGGATAAAGACGCTGGGCGACAAGTATTCGGAGTTCAGGCGTCGCGTAATGGCCGTCAAATGAACAGAGTAAGCGCGTCGGGATCCGACGCCAGTTCGAAGGAACCCTGAGGCTCCGATTACGTCGTCAACGACGCCGACCAGGTCCTCCTTCTTGGTTCCGAACAGGCCCACGGTGGGCGAGCACGCGTGGGTCTTCACTCCGCTCTCCTTCGCCTGCTTCAACATATCGCTCAGGGACGGCATCCCGGCCGTAGACAGGAGCTGTTTGAAGTGCTCCTTGGTCAGCTCAAGTTCTAAGAAAGAGGT
This sequence comes from uncultured Nitrososphaerota archaeon, assembly GCA_963842885.1. Taxonomy (GTDB): domain Archaea; phylum Thermoproteota; class Nitrososphaeria; order Conexivisphaerales; family DTJL01; genus DATKKG01. Next base: position 443,247 of record CAWJIE010000005.1, on the reverse strand, counting down.
GAAGGAATTTGCCGACGCCTTCGTAAGGAGCTTCGTACCGCCGAAGGGGAAGCAGATGTACGTCTCCATCCCCTTCATAGCAGACAATAGTAGCCAGGATCAGCGCCGGGCAAAGCCCATCGGCTGTGCCCCGGCTGGCGACCATCACGAGCTTGTTCCTCTTGACGGACAATTCGATCGATCCGAGATGAAACCGAGCTAATAGGCGCGAGTCGAAGATGCCCTTTTCGGCTGCGCTATTTCTGACTCTGCCGGGACGACAGTTCCAAAAGAAGGGCGGCGACCTTCGGGACAGTAGCATCGTACACCTTGACTGCGCCCGAACCCAGCACGACGGCCGGAACGGAACGGACTCCGTACTTGCGCGCCAAGTCAGGGAACTCGAACGCCTCAATCACTTCAACTCGGAGCCTCTCGCTCTCCATCCCCGCCTCCATAAGGAAGCGGGCCACGGGCGGGCACCGGCGGCAGGCTGGCGACACGAAGATCTCGACCCTCACCTCCTTGTAATCCTCTGGAGTCGCCTCACCAGCGAGGACGGCAGACGGCTCTTCTGCCTAGAGGCGGCGAAGATGGCATCCACCAGGACGTCGAGCTCGGAGCCGATCGGAGCACCGAAGAACACGAGCGAAGTGCCTCCCCTCCCCTTGACCTCGATCGAAGGCCTCTTGTGGCTTTGAGTCCCCTCGTCGGTGTCCCGGCTCCGGGTCACCTTCTGTCATCCTGACAGCTGATCTTGTCGCTCAGCCTGGGAGCTCCTCGACAAGCGCCACGGCCCTGTCGCAGCTTTCGCAGCCCTCGCAGGTGGCCACCTTCAGCTCGACCGGCAGCTCCATCCGCGTCGCCAGGACCTCCTGGAGGTGGCCCTTGTAGAGGGGCGGGATGAGGTCAGACAAGATGCGACGTTATTGGGAAGGGATTCCTCTCTATAAGAATTGGTAGGTCTGTTCCACTTTAAATGATAATAGGGCCTCGATGCCTGCATGGGAGAGATGCGTGCCTTTGTCTACAACTCCAACGAGGAGTTCGAACTGGACGGGCCGGTGAAGCCTGCGCACGACCCGGTCTGCGGAGAGGTGCTGAAAGGTGAGGGCGCCTTCTTTTGCGTGGGCGACGGGCACAGCGAAATCCAGGGCGCCACAAGCGGCGTCGATGAGCTCCTTCGCGCTGAAGGAGTCAGAACGGGAGCCGCTCAGCCTCACGATCGAGGAGTTCGCCGATCTTGGCGCCTTCCTCCACCAGCTCGACAGCTTCGTAGAGGTGTCTGGCAGCTCCGTGGGCCTCTACGTCACGAGCTACGAGAAGGTGAACAAGCTCTTCGCCAGAAACATGTTCTGGCACTTCGTGTTCGCCAAAGGGCTCCTGCTGCGGGACACACACTTCATGGAGAGACCCCACAGGACCGACTTCGACGAGGTATGGCAGCGGGTGGATCCGTCCGCCGGCAAGCTCACCTACGCCGTGGACTCCATGCTCTTCCTCCCCTCCAAGGCCGCCGTGACTGTGAAGCATCAGCTCCCCTACATATACAGCTCCGACGATCTCGTGGGTGCCCTGAGGCTGCTGCGCAGCCAGATGGAAGGCAGCTTGGAATCGTATATGGAGAGGATGACCATAAGGGCCGCCGCGGTCTCTGACAGGATCGAGGAGCTCCTGAAATCCGACTTCATCGACGTCGTTTACGTCCAGACGCCCGACCTCTACCAGGACGCGAAGGTCATCAAGGAGATCCAGGAGACGATGGAAGGCGGAGCGCCCTAGGCCGCTCGGCCGGGGACAGCTCCCTCACCAGCAGGAGACGTGCTCCTTACAAGCATCTTCGGCAGCGGCCATGTCCTCCGACGCCTCCTTGACCGCCATGTCGACGAGCTTGGGGGCCAGCCCTATGTATTCGCTGGGAGCCAGACCGGAGTAGGAGGGGGTCGGCTTCCTCGCCCAGAGGAGACTTCCTCAGGACCTCCCTGAACTCCTTGATGTTGAGCCTCCTTCCCTTCAGGATGCCCATCACGTCTTCGAAGGCACCTTCCCTCCCGATCTTCCTGAGAGAGTGCTGAAGAGCCTCTCCCAGCACCTCCGCGTGCCTGTCCAGGTCGTGTCTCATCTCCTCCTCGTCCGCGTCGATCTTCCTGAGGCCCGCCGTCGCCTTCTTGACGGCCAGAAGCGAATGGGCGAGGGCCACGCCGTAGTTGCGCTTGAGGGTCGAATCGGAGAGGTCCCTCTGCATCCTCGACATCTCGAGCTCGGAGGAGAGGAGGTCCAGCAGGGAGGCCCCGATCTTGGCATTCCCTTCGCTGTTCTCGAAGTCGATGGGGTTGACCTTGTGCGGCATGGTCGAAGAGCCCACCTGGTTGGGCTTTCCCTTGACCTTCAGGTAGCCCAAGGAGCAGTAGAGCCATATGTCCACGTCCATGTTCTGGATGACGCGATCCACCAGGGCGATGGTCTGAAGCAGCGAAGTGAGGTCGTCGTGTGGCAGGACCTGTGTCGTGAAGATCTCGGGGCGCAGGCCCAGCGAGCTCACGAATGACGAGCTGAACTTGATCCAATCGACATCCGGATAGCTGAGCGCCAGGGCGCTGAAGTTCCCCACCGCACCCGTGGCCTTCCCCGGGTAGACAGCCGGTAGAAAGGCGACGAGCCAAGCGGGCCAGCCTGACAAGGTAGTTGGCGAGCTCCTTGCCCAGCGTCGTGGGGGAGGCGGGCTGGCCGTGAGTGTGACCGAGCATGGGTGCCGTCCTCAACTCCCTAGCCCTAGCTCGACAAGACCTGGCACAGCTCCAAGAGAGCGGGCACGTAGAGCTTGAGAGTGGCGTCCTTCAGCATCAACGAGTATGCGAGGTTGTTCACGTCGTCGCTGGTGAGGCCGAAGTGGACGTAGCGGGCGAGCTTGCCGTGGCCGCCCCTCCTGCACCTGTACTTCAGGTACTCGACCACGGCCACGACGTCGTGACCCACCCTCTCCTCGTATGCCTTGACTTCGCGCGCTCCCTCCTCGTCGAAGGAGCTCGCGATCTTTCGGACGAACCTGATGTCCCCTCGCTCGATTTCGACCCGGCCGCCCAGCTGAGCTCGCGAAGGATTCAAGGAAGCGGACTTCGACTAGCACGCGGTATCGAAACAGGGCGAACTCGGAGCAGTACCTGTAGAGCTCACCCACGTCCTTCCTGTAGCGGCCGTCGATGGGCGAGACCTCGGAGAGCGAGCTGTCAGGAGCCATCTCAGGTCAGCTCCAGCGTGTCGTCACGATCATATCCATACGAGAGCATACCTTATGGGGACCCCCACCGAGGCCCTCCACCGCCTTCAGGTAGGACCTGAGATTGTCGGGCAGGGAGCCGAGGCCCCCCTTCGCAGCCTCCCTCCATCCTTCGGCTCCCAGGTCCGGCCAGCCGTCGAATTCGACGTAGTGCGGCCTGCATCGTCGCAGCTGGATTATCGTCGAAGGCGGAGAGGTCACGACCCTGTCGCCGTCCCTGTATCCGTCACAGACGAGAACCTTATCGAGGCCGCCTAGCACGTCCACCTTTGTGATGACCAGCTCCGTGACGCCGCTGGCCTTCGCGGCGTACCTCGCCGCAGCCGCGTCGAGCCACCCGACCCGCCTTGGCCTCCCCGTGGTGGCGCCGTACTCGTTGCCCTTCTTCCGGATGGCCTCGCAGAGGGGACCGCTGATCTCGGACACGAAGGGTCCCGAGCCCACCCTCGTGCAGTACGCCTTGATCACACCTATCACCTTCTCGACGCTCTGGCTGGGAATCCCCACGCCCGCGGGAGCGTAAGAGGCCGTCGTGTGGGTGGCGGTGACGTAGGGATATGTCCCGTAGTCGACGTCCAGGTAGAAGCCCTGAGCGCCCTCAAGGAGCATCCTCCCACCCCTGTCAAGAATCTCGTTCGCCATCCTGGAGACGTCCCCGATGTAGGGCCTCAGACGGGGAGCCGCCTCCCTCAGGCGGTCAAAGGAGTCCTTGACGATGGCATCGCCGTCCTCCCCGTAGATGCCACTGAGAAGCGCGCGGTTCCATCCTGCGAAGGTTTCGTAGGCCATCTTCAGCGAATCGTCGTCGACGAGGTCCCCCGCTCGGACCCCGGCCCTTGACGCCCTGTCCGAGAAGGTTGGAGAGATGCCGCGCATGGTCGTGCCCAAGGCGGAGGTTCCCTCTCCTTCCCTCCTCCAGTCTGTCCCGGTACTTGTGAGGGCCGAGGGTCAGGTGCGCCCTGTCGCTGATGAGGAGGTCGGGAGTGACGTTGAGAGAGGCCACCTCATCTAGCTCCTTCAGGAGGACTTCGGGGTCCACGACTGCGCCGTTCCCTATGAGGAGCTTCTTCTTGCGAAGGACGCCTGAAGGCAGGAGATGGAACGCCAGCTTCGTCCCTCCCGACGACGACCGTATGGCCGGCGTTGGAGCCGCCGTTGAATCGCGCCACAGCTTCGTACCCTTCGGAGAGATAGTCGATGACTTTCCCCTTCCCTTCGTCGCCCCACTGAAGGCCCACGATGACGGTGGCCGGCAAGACAGCCAGACCAGAACGGACGGCGCCTTTTAAGTTGGTGTCCGCCTGCTCAGGTGGCTGATCTTCTTCGGACCCATCGAACCGATGCGCTCGTACAGCTCGAAGAACGGCGTCCGCGAAGTGGTGGCGTGCACTGGTTTCACCCTGTTCCTGTGGTGGCCTTTAGAACGGCCGAGCGGCAAAGATGGGGCAGCCGAGTCGACGAAGCTAGAAAATACCAGCGAACCCCTGTATCGGTTCTCTTCTATCGGACCCTAAGCAAACCGACGTGGCGCCCCGACGCAAAGAGCGCCATGGGCTGGTTCGTTCCGTTCCTGAAGTGCGCCAGTACTTCGGCCAGCACGCTCACCGCTATCTCCTGCGGAGTCGAAGCACCGATGTCCAGCCCTATGGGAGCGTGGACCCTCGATGCCAAGGCGGCGGTCCCAATCCCCGTCTCCTTCGCGACCCTCGAGAATATCGTCTGGACCCTGTGCCGGCTCCCGATCATGCCGATGTATCCCGCTCTCGTCTTGAGTGCGGCCGTCAGCGCCGGAACGTCGTTCTTGTGCCTGGTGACTATCACGATGCCAGTCATACCATCGACTTGGACCTTCAGAGGCCCTCCTCATGGCAGGCCTTCACGTAGTTGCTCGAGCTCGGCAGGCTCACCGACGGCGGTATGGAGTCCACCAGGACGCTGCCCATTTCAAGGAAATGCGCCAGCTCTACTATGCTCATCGCAACGGGCCCCGAGCCAAGGACCACAAGTCGCAGCTCCGGCCTGACGAGCTCGACCAGTATGTCCACCTTACCCCCTGCCACACCTTCACTTTGGGGCTAGCCTTTAGTACTGCACCACTCCTTCTAAGGAAGCCCGTTTGAAGTTCATCAAGCCGTCCTATGACGAAATCAGGGCCGACGCGTTGCAGCTTTTCAACTCCATCCGGTCCAGCGGCTGGTCCCCCGACGTCAACGTCGGCGTCGGCAGGGGAGGGCTGTTCGTGCTGAGATGCCTCCAGGACTTCTACGCCGCGGGGGAGATCAAGATCCCCTACGTGGTGCCGGCGGTCGAAAGGTACACCGGCATCGCTTCGTACGAACACGATCAGGATCCGGCGCCTCAGCAGGGGCGACGTCGAGGGAAAGCGGGTCCTGGTGGTCGACGACGTCTCCGACCAGGGGGACTCGCTCCTGGCGCTGATCGACCTCCTCAGACGGGACGGCGCCGCCGACGTGAGGACCGCCACTGTCCACTTTAAGCCCTGGTCGAAGCTCAGGCCGGACTTCTTCGTCGTCGAGACCGACTCCTGGATAATCTACCCCTGGGAGCTCTACGAATCCATCCGCCTCATCCTTGAGAAGGGAGCCCAGGAGACGCCCGACGAGGCCTTCAGGGAGCTCACGCAGGACGCCATGATAACGAAGCCTGAGTACCTGGCCTTCTGCGGCCTGGCCACGCACTCCGGGAAGCTCTCGCCGAGACGCTCGAACGGACGAGGGCGGTCTGCCGCCTGCAAGGCGACGTAAAAGAGGCCGATGCTCGTGTCTCCCTGGAACCAGGAACCCCATTCGGCATCCGACGCCCAGCAGAGGCGGACGCAGAGGCCTGAACCCTTGACAGTGCAAAAGTCTTTTAACGCCACGCAGGGATACGGATTGTCAACAGGAGAGCTCATCACATGGTAAAGAGAACGTTCACGATAGACACGGGCTCCGAGAGGATCGACGTTGAAGGATATGATTACCAGAAAGTCGCCATAAAGTACCTGATGAAGAGGAGGCGCTCGCTCCTTTCCACGAGGGACCCAACCAAGGTAGAGGTGCTGTGGGAGAAGCTCCCGAAGACCGTCGAAGTCATCGGCTCGAGGGAGTCGAAGAAGTATTCCATCGACTGGAAGCGAGTGGGCGAAGAAGAGTTCCAAGGCGCCAGGTTCGTGTTCACGCTGAAGGAAGCTCAGTAGCCGATCCGCCACCGCCATTTTTCATGCGGTCAGCTGCCATCGACGGCCACCGTCAGGACTTCGAACCGCCCAGGCCTTCGACTATCCCTTCGCTGTCCTGGTAACGACCGCGGTAGCCGGATGTGGCGGGGTGGGCTTCATGGAAGAGGAGGTGCCAGAAGCGCTCCCCTTTAGTGAGCGCCGTGGGGAAGGGCGGCGAATGGACCTGCAGCGTGAGCCTCCCCCTGTAGCCGGCATCGACCACGGTCCCGGGGAGCAGGAACCCCTGGCGGGCGTAGGTGCTCCTGAGGTTGACGTGGGCCACGAGGTCCATCGGGAGCTCCAGCTTCTCGAGGGTGAGAAGGAGGACGACGCTGCCGGCGGGGAGCTCCAGGCGGTCCGAGATGGCGACCTTCTTGGAGGAATACTCAGGCCCGGGAAGGAGGATGACCGCCTCGTCGCCGATGCGAAGGTCGAGTCCGTTCGGGGTGACGCATTTCCGGTCGAAAGGGGCCACCTTCAGGCTTCCGTCCTTCACCCGCCTCTCTATCTCGACGTCTGAAAGGAGCATGTCGGTCGACGCCTCCATTTGCCCCGGGATGGATTAAAGCATGGCGGAAGGCGGAAAGAAGTTAGCCCGTCTCATGCAAGTTCCAGAGGACTCGAACGCCCCGGGAAAGGGTTCTAGGGGCGTTCTAGAGCGACCCCCATTAAATACCCTCCATGCAACTGCTTGCTCAAGGAGGTAAAAGACACACGAACAGCAAATTCGCACTGGCGACGATCGCTATCGTCGCTCTCCTATCAGTATCAGCATTCGCGGCCACGGCTACGTCGGCGGTGGCCAGAAGCAACGGCGTCGGACAACAGCTGAAGCAAATGATGCAGCAGAGGCAGCAGAAGCTCAAGAACTTCGAATCGATCTACAGTCTATCGCCATTCTCAGGCCTGGGATTCTCCACTTTCACCTCGGTGAACTCGGGGAACAGCACTCAGGTCTTCTACCTTTCAGTCAACCAAAACGGATTCCGCGTTGACGGATACCCCTCAATCCTCACCGCATCTCTCAACTCCACCAAGGTCGACACGACAAGGACTACCGACTGGGTGGCGGGACTCCTGTCCATCCAGGGGCTGGTCGAATACAACGACAACAACGGTGACGGCCTCTTCACGAACGGGACCGACACCGCACTGCAGATCGTCAACTTCAACGAGCTGACCTGGACGCTCGGCAACGGAGTCCATCACGTCTGGCAGCTCCACCGGCTACAACATCACCCTCACGGCTCCGTACGAGGGTGGCACCATCGAAATCGTCGCACAGGTCTACAACACCGGCGTAGTCCTGAGCAACGGAGTGCCCATCTCCCCGACGGAGGTCAAGGTCGACTTCATCATCAACAACTTCCCATGGAACAGCACCACCAGCAGGCTGGCACTGTTCTCTGCCTTCGGTGGCGTTTCGTCATCCGCCCAAGTCACAAGGGCTGACAACCAGACGACGGCCATCAACTACAAGAACGCTTTCGCATACTTCACCTGGGCCAGCACCGCCACGGTCGACGGCAGCACGGTGTCGGTGGTCTCCAACCAGACGAGCAAGGACAGCGGAGCCATCCAAGAGGTCCAGATGAACTACCCACACGGAAGCAGCATCACTGACGACCCGATCATCGGAGTCGGCTCAGGCAGCCCAGTCCTATCAAACATCCCGTCCCTGCAGGTACCCGCATCCTCGACCGCCGTGGCCAACGCACTCCCAGGACTATACTTCATGGCGGCAAGCGCCGTAGTCATCCTTGGAGTCGCCGCGCTGACACTGGCAGCACGCAAGAGAATGGTGGAGCCGAAGCTCCAGTACTGAAGGGGCACCTCCATCCATTCCTTTCTTTTTCACCTTGTCACACCAGCATCAGCTCTGCATACGAAGAACCAAGGAGACCGAGGAATAGGGAACCCCCTTGGAGACGTTGACTCAAAACGACAATTCATAATGATAGGAACCGAAACGGCGAAAACTTGCAAAGCACCCTCTATCAAAGAGGGGTGCCTTTGAGTGAGATGTCCTATTCTAACCGATGCTGAGAACGCCGCCCACGGCGTCCTGGAGGATCTTCTGGACCGGTACGCCCAGAGCAGCCGCGACAGCGACCGCGGCAACGGCAGATCCTGCTACAGCAAGGGCCAGCATCTTCTCATTCTTTTCCAACTTAACGTTCCACCGTCAACAGTATCAGACCCACTTGTAGATAAGTTTTTCCTTTTTGGTAAAGGTCATGACTGCCCTGCTCGAATTCATCATCCTTTTGTGTGTTTTGTTCACTTTTTTATATAGGATGAGGATGTTGATTTGCTTCCCTTATCCAGTAGATGTCAGCTCTCGTTCCCCTTGAGCTGGCATGCTACCTCTTCAGCCATCACCGGGCGAGAAGTGATGAAGGCAAAGGCACCCGACACGATGCCCTTGGCCAGAGTCGCACAAGACCGGGCTGTAAGGTAGGCTGGGATTGTCGAGGATGAGGAAGTTCTTGACCTTGACCTCCGCTTCGAAGGGTTCCTCCCTGAAGTGATTGGTGGAGATCACTCCCAACCCGGAAGCCTTGAAGGCCTTGACGAACAGGTCAACCGATTCCTTCCACGAGTTGACCCCTGTCGTCTTCCTCAGGAAGCTTGCCAGCTCGTAGCCGAGCTGGTAGCCGGAGTTGTACACGATCACCCTGGCGGGTCCCAGTCCGAGGACCTTCTCCAGGGTGGCGTAAGACGAGTAGACGGCGTTGGCGGAGAAGATGAGGGCCCTCTGGCTCCCTGAGGAGAGAGGGTACATGAAGACGTCTACGTAGCTGTTCTCATGCTTCACGTCGAAGACGTCCTCCAGGGCCTTGATCTTCGAGGTTATCTCGTCGATCAAGGCACTAGAGGTGCAGGCGACGAAGACGGCGAAGTAGCCTTTGTCGCCTTCCGTGAAGATTTGGCCCTTCAGCACGTTGACCCCGTGCTCTGCCAGTATGGTGGTTATGTGGTTCAGCGTTCCAGGTGTGTTCCTCAGCGTGATATACATCTCGAAGATCTGAGCGCCCTTCTGGGGCTCCTGGACCCAGTAGACTGAGTTTCCGGCAGCGTCAGCGGACATCATATTACCAATACCCCCATACTATTGGGCAGCTTATAACCTTTTGCTGGCTACTATATAGTTTCATAGTTGTTAAGATATCTCTTTCCCCCCGACCTTAGCATTTTCCCAAAGCGCATCGGGCGTTAGTTGGCCGTTGGCTGGGCTTTATTATATACGGTTCAGAAAACCAGCAGACTCCCAGATGGCAGTCCGACAAGCCTTTGGGTTTTAGCAAACAGGCATGATGAGACGCTCCCGGAGAGCCGGCGAGCCCATCCCAGCCCTGGAGAACGAGTTATATCGTCGACCGGCCGACCCGTCTCCGTGCCTTCCGAGCGGCTCCCGAGCGACGAATACAGGGCCCTCGACCACCCCTCCCGCCGGAGGATAGTGGAGCTCCTGGGCACCCACGACTCCATGGCCTTTTCGGAGCTGAGATCGGAGACGGGGCTGCCCGTGGGGACCCTCTACTACCACCTCGACGTCCTCAGGGGCCTAGTGACTCAGGACGGGTCGAGGAGGTACCTACTCAGCAAGGAAGGCATGAAGCTGTACTCGTCTCTGGCCGAGAGGGAAGGCCTCCCGCATCCCAGGGCCTCCCGTCCCCTCCGCATCTTCCCCGGGTGGGTCTTCGCCCTCCTGGAAGGCTCCATGATGAAGACGGTTGTGGTCTGGATGGCCGTGGCTGCCGTGGGAGGCGCCCTTTCCCACTTCGGCGGCCAAGCCCTCCTCCTCATGCATTTCGGGGTCTCCGTCTTCCCCGACTGGGTGGACGTCTTGCTTTTCCCAACCAGCATGCTAATCTACCTCCTCTACTGCCTTGCCTCCTCCTACCTCATCTCAGGCAGGGGTACGAACGCGCCCGGGCTCTTCGCTTCCGGGGTGGTCTACGCTCCCTACCTGCTCTTCCCCCTGGCTGCTTCCATCTTCGGCCCCACGAGCGCCGGGGGCCTGGGGTTGCTCTACCTGATCCTGGCCGTCCTCATCCAGGGCTTCTCCATGGTGCTGGGGGCGACCTACGTCTCCAGCACATATGGGATGCGGCTCGAGAGGTCCCTCCTCCTGCAACTGCTCTTCTACGTCGCGGCCACCGTGACTGTACACGGTGGTGCAGTACGCCGGCCTCATTTCTGACGCTTGGCGTGTCGCTGCGCAACTAGTGTAGAAACGGCGTTCCTGCCTTCGATTAGCCGGGGTTCTGCTTGAGGGCTTCCCTGAGGTTCTGGAGCTTCCTCACGTTCTCGTCCAGCGGGAAGGACCATGCTCCGGCCACCGAATCGTAAAGGGAGTGCGGGATCGTGAAGGCGAGGGAGTTGCCGACGTCGATGGTCTTGAAGTCGAGGCGCTCGCGCGAGCGACCCGAGGCTGTTGTTAAGGAAGTACTGGACGTAAAGGTAGTGCTCGACGGGAACGGCCAGCTCGACGAGGTAGAGGTCCCTGTTCCCGGCGGCGGCCTCCGACCAGGTGAAGGGTATGGTGTAGAAGGCCTTCCGTGATGTCCTGGAGCTGACTCTGGCTCAAGTCCTTGGCGAAGACCCTTCCGTATATGATTCTGTGCTTCTTGATGCTCTCGAGGTCACCCATCCATCTGACGATGTACTTGGTGATCATCTTCCGCTCGAGGACGTGGCTGTTGTAGTGGTACTGAAGCGTCTTCACGTTGATATTGAGCTTCTTGGACATCTCGGCGACCGTACTGAGAGAGTTGATCGCCAGCTCCTTGACGAGGAGTATGTCCATCCTGTCGAACTCGTTCTTCCCGTAGTCCGTCGCGGTGACTATCTTGGGGACTTCGGTGGAGAGGGAAAGGGCCTGCCAATCTATGTCCCAGCGCCCCTCCTGGAAGTCGTAGAACTCGGGCCTGAGCGAAAGGTAGTTCACCCAGATGATGGGCTTCAGAGAGTAGCCCGTCAGGATGCTCAGGTTCACCATCTCGTCGAGGAACTCCATCATCTGCGTCTTGTATTGTTTCGGCGTCTGGAAGACGCAATAGTACTCCTTCGACATGAGTTGCGCTGAGTAATACGTCAGATAGGCCAACTCGTGAAGCGACTGGAGTATGTACTTCGCAATCGCCTGGTAGCTGTCGGAGAAGCTAATCATGACGATGTACCTCTGGAGGTCGAATTTCTCCGCGTCGACGAGGGCGTGAATCGCCACCCCCCTGCGATATAATTGGTTCTTGATCTTGTATCGGACGGTCTCGGGCGGTATACCTGTCAGTCTTGAGATGAGAGAATAGTTGCCCGGCCCGACCTGAATTATGGCTCTGACTATCTTTGCTGCTGGGTCGTCCTCTGGAAGTGGCATGTGTGATTGTGGGCCTCCCTAACCTCGGCCCGTCATAGTAGGTTACCTACAGCATTATTTTAACCTTTCCGAAGCGGTTTTACCAATTTACTAACCCTATCGGCAGATGTGTGGCATTTCCCTCTTGTGCGAAGTGTTGGCGATCCTTCTCCGCGACCGCATCCACCTCACGGCCAGCAGAAAGCCTCGCCTTGGCGTCCGCCGGCGAAAGGCCCTCCTCCAGTCAGAAGTACGAGGATCCTGTCGGCCTTCTCATAAGAAAGGCCCAGCTCCCCCTCCGCCGTCTGGCCCGCCCAGAGCCTTGGGCTGCTGGGCTTCTCGACGATAGAGGCGGGCAGGCCCAGGCGGCGCCCCAGGACCCTGAGCTCCGTCTTGTAGAGGCCACCCAGAGGGAGGAGGTCGGCGCCACCGTCCCCCTACTTCGTGTAGTAGCCAAGGAGTATCTCGCTCCTGTCGCCCGTCCCGACGACGAGCTTCGACTGCAGGTTGGCAAAGTAGTAAAGTAGGGACATCCTGACACGGGCTTTGAGGTTTCCCTTCGCCAGCCTCTGCTCGGGTAGAAACCTGGAGAAAGCCTCCACGATGGGCCCGATGCCGACCTTCTTGGTTGCCACCCCTAGTGCCGAGGCCAGCGAAGTCGCGTCGGCCATGTCCGCCTCGGGAGTCAGGCCCGACTCGGGGAGAAGGAGGCCCAGGACCGGGCCTGCCCCGACGGAGTCGACGCACGCCTTCAGCGCCATGGAAGAGTCCAGCCCACCGCTCAGCCCTATGACGAGGCCCTCCGCGCCGGACCTTCTCAGCTCGCCTCGGATGAACACCTTGACCTCTTCATACTTCGCGAGGAGGTCGAGGTCACGCACGGGGGACCGCAGCATGGACGAATCGTCGAATGGCGGTTTTCATAAAGGTTTGCACGCCGCAGACGTCGAGAGAAGACTTAAAGATGCGCCGAAGGGAACGTCTCTTCGCATAAAGGGGCAGGTTGGAGATACTCCTTGAACGACCTTTCTGACAGGATCTTCTGGGTGGCGAAGGACGAGGAGATCAAGGGCGGCGCGGTCACCGACTTCTACTTCCTCAACACTGAGCAGGCCCTCAAGATGAGGGAGATGAACCCCATGGTCACCATGGAGGTCTACACGCGGCACGTGCCCTACGACAGCGAATGGGGCGTCGTCACGGGCATATACGAAGTGGCCAAGCTCCTTGAAGGCCTCCCCGTGGACGTGGACGCCATGGAGGAAGGCGAGGTCTTCGTGACATCCAGGGACACAGCCGCCTACGAGCCCGTACTGAGGATCAGGGGGAGGTACAGGTACTTCGCTAGGTTCGAGACGCCCATCCTCGGCTTCCTCTGCAGCAGCAGCGGGTTCTCGACGAAGGCGGCCCGGATCAAGCTGCTGGCGGGCGACAAGAGCCTCCTGAGCTTCGGGACGAGGCGGGCCCACCCGGCTCTGGCGCCCCTCATCGAAAGGGCGGCCTACATGGCGGGCTTCGACGGCGTCTCCAACACCATCGGCGCCGAGCTGCTGGGGATAGCCGCGTCGGGAACCATGCCCCACTCGTTCATCCTCTGCTTCGATTCTCAGGCCGACGCCTGGAGGGCTTTCGACGAGGCCCTCCCTAAGGGCATCCCGCGCATCGCCCTCGCCGACACGCTCTTCGACGAGAAGACGGAGGCCATCCTCGCTTGGGAGACGCTCGGCGAACAGGCTGGCCGCCGTGAGGCTGGACACGCCGTCGACGCGACGTGGCGAATGGCGGAAGATCATCGAAGAGGTGAGGTGGGAGCTGAACGTCCGCGGCGCGAAGAAGGTCAAGATATTCGTGTCCGGAGGCATCGATGAAAAGGAGGTCAGAGAGCTGCGTGACGTCGTGGACGGCTTCGGGGTCGGGACCAGCGTCGCCTGCGCGCCCACGATCGACTTCAACATGAAGCTGGTGGAGATCGAGGACAAGGACGGGAAGCTCGTCCCAAGGGCCAAGAGGGGCGACCTCTCGGGGGCCAAGGACGTCCACAGGGACCCCTCGACGATGAAGGACACCCTGGTCAGGAGCGAGAGTCGAGTGCCGAAGGGGGAGGTCTCGCTGCTTTCTCCCATGATCAGGGAGGGCAGGGTGGTGAAGAGGTTCTCCACTATAGAGGAGCTGAGGGCCAACCTGGCGCGAAGGTTGCGCTCCGTCAAGGCCCACGAGCCAACGGTGGCGCTGCAGTTCTGACGACTCGCGCCTCAAGGGCGTAGACCGCGAGGGCGACGAAGACCACCAGCCCGAAGAAGATGATTACCCCCAGAGGGACGAAGTCCGGGAACTCCTCCAGCCCCGAAGGCCCCGCCTGGCTGTGAGCTCGCGCCGGACAGGACTATCAGATGACCGACCTGGAGGCCGCCTGAGCCCGATAGCGACAGCGTTACCCTGTAGAAGCCCGTGAGGTCGGGCAGCAGCGAGAAGTTATGCGTCGAAGACAGGGTCCCCTGCAGGATCGAGCCGTCGGGCCTCACTATGGTCAGGACGGCATCGCTCGAGCCCTGATACGACGAATAGAGCTCCCCTGAAGCGGCGTCGTAGCCCAGCCAGAAGGAGCCGGGGACCAGGCGCACGGGCAGGTTGTAGATGGAGCCCCCCCAGCTCAGCATCACGTGGTCTTCGCTCTGGTCGAGAGAGGAGGAGGGAGGCGCCGTCACCGTGAAAGTCGAGGAGCCGTTTCCGGAGGGGGTGAAGGAGAAGTTCAGCGGATAGCTTCCCGTGTAGGACAAGGACAGCGAAGAGCCCCCCTGGAAGGCAGTCACTTCCACGATCCTGGGAGTAGGCATGCCCAGTGGACGGGAACAACATGAGGTAATGGAGGTCCAGGAAGAACGGCAGGCTCACCGTCCTGCTGACGTTTAGGATGCCAGCCCCCTGGACCTCGAGGGGGAAGGTGCCGAAATAGCCCTGGCCCACGGTGGCACTCAGGGTGACCATGGAGAAGGCCTCCTCCGCGGTGATGTTAGGGTGGATCTGGGCCAGGAGGGCGAGCGTCCCCGCCACCTGCGGGGTTGAGAAGCTGCTTCCGGACCCCTCCACGTATCCGGACGAACCAAAGAGGGGAACCACGACGGAGTCGCCCGGGGCGAGGACCTCGGGCTTGATGGTGAAATCGTCGGCCGGACCGATGGAGGAGAACTCAGCGGGATAGAGCGTGCTGGAGGGCTTGAAGACCGCCAGGGAGACGTTTGTGCCGTCGCCAGAGGACTTGGCTATGGCGCTTCCCTCGGCACCGGATATGGCCACGACGGGAATCCTAGGGCTGTACGACGAGCTGTTGGAGGCAAGGGCCGGCCCACCCGTCGTCCCATTCTCAGTGAAGCTGAGAGGGGAGTCGTTGACGACGATCAGCGCCATGGCGCCCGCGCTGGCGGCGTCCTGCTCCATCGTCGAGAAAAGAGTAATGTGATCCCTTAAGGCGACGGCTATCCGGCCAGTCAGGTTCAGCCCCGCCACCTGGCTGGGCTTCGCGTTGCCAATGAAAGTCGTCGGCCCGCTGAGCACACCGGCTGAGAGGGGCGTGTCGTTCATGGGGATAGCGGTTTCAAGGACGCTGCCGCCGATCATGGCCTCGGCCTGGGGGTCCGTCGTGGCGAGGCTCACCGAAGCGCCCACGCCGAGATAGTACTGGAGGTCCCCGGGGGCTTCGGTGCTGGCCGAGTCTGGCCCGTCGTTGCCGATGGCCGCCACCAGCTCGATGCCCTGAGAGTAGAGAAGCTCACCCAGCGAGTTGAGGGAGGCTGAAGTGAAACCCCCTCCCAGGCTCAGGTTGACCACCTTGGCGCCGTCCTTCGCAGCCTGGTCGAGCGCTTCCACTATGAGCTGGGTGGAGGTCGTCCCGTTCGAAAAGACCTTGTATACGAGAAGCTGCGCGCCGGGTGCCACCCCCTTGAACGTGGAGGAGTTTCCGGCGATAATTCCGCTGACGGCCGTGCCGTGGCCGTCTTCGTCCATCAAATCGTAGCTATTGTTGACGAAGTTGTATCCACCCACGACCTTCACTCCCATGCTTCCGCCCAGCGCTGGATGAGTGTAGTCCACTCCTGTGTCAATCACGGCGACCTTGACGCCCGCCCCCGTGACGTTGCTGTCGATTGAATAATCAAAGCCGTCCACGGCTTCGCCGGAGAGAATCGCGTCGGTGCCCAGGCTGACCGGACCCGACTGGAGCAGCACCATCGGCCGGAGGAGGCTCCCGATCTTCGAGGCCACCTCGCTAGAGGAGTTGAACACGCCCCCGACCCCGAGGCTGTTGAAGTAGCGCAGGACATCGACCTGAATCCCTGACTCGGCGAGGCCACTGAAGAGGTCCATGGAACGCTGGAGAGTGGCGAGCCCGGCACTTCCCCTCATCACGATCACGTAGGTCTGATCGGCCGGGGACAGACGCGCTGATCCGAGCTGCAGCGAACCGAAGAGTAGGAACAGGACTAGCACGACGCAGCTCGCGATCTTGGCGGAACGCCCGACTTTGCCACCTGGGAAGTGGGACAAATGCTTCATGAGGATGTTGTCTTCTCCCAGACCTTCCAGCACTCATCTAATATCCGTTCTGCGCCATGTAAGAACCGCGCGGGAGGATCAGTCCGCTTCCACCTCGAGCCTTCCAGCCAAGCCATCCAGGCTCCCGAGCTTCGAACCGTCCAGGAGGAAGACCTCAGCCCTGTGCCGGCCCTCAAGGAAGGTACTCAGGACGGGCCTCCACCTCTCGGGGGAGAAATCGGCGGCTGGGACTCCTGACAGCAGGGTGTTGAAGGCTGGCATCACGATGAGCGTGCGCTCGCGAGATGGGGGCCCGAAGGCCAGCCGCACCCAGATCCCCTGGTGCGTCCCCTGCCTCGCGAGTATCAGATGCTGGTGGCCGCAGACTAGCACGCGGGCTCGAGAGACTGCGGCCGAAGGATATGCGTGCCCGTGGAAGAACCCAGCCCTCCCCTCAGCCAGCTCCAGCGCCAGGCCTCCCGCCCCGGCGACCCTGACCCTGGGCGGAAGGAGAGGGGCCAGACCTCCGTCGTGGTTGCCCGGAACTACGTAGAGCTCCTTGAACTCCTCCATCTCTCTGAAGAAGCTGGTGACGGCCAGGGAAGTGAAGAAGGAGGAGCCCTTGATGTCGTGTTTGACGTCTCCGAGGATTACGAGCCTCCTCGCCCCGAATTCACGACCTATCGCCTTGACCCTCTCGGCAAGGAGCCGGGTCTGCTCGGGGATGTGGACCCCTCTGGCTTCCAAGGACCGCTCGTAGCCCAGATGCAGATCAGAGATGACGAGCAGGCCTCCGTCGTCCTCGATCAGAAGCGCTGGCTCGTTCGGGACGAGCCTCAGAGGCAAGGCCCCGAACCCCTACCTGGATTCCGAGACCAGAGGGGCCACCTCGTCGAACACGAAGGAGACCACCTCGCTGGAGTCCACCTGGGTGAAAACGGTGACCACGCAACTCCTTGTCAGGCCCACGATGAACCTCCTGCTCTTCGAAGCCACAACCACATACCACAGCCGACCGTGAGTGAGATAGTCCCGGTAAGTGTTCGTGTCGGAGAGTCCAGAGCCGTAGAGAGCTAACTTGGTTATGTTGGGTATGTCCACCTGATCGAAGTAGACGACGCGGGCGTCCTCGAAGCTGGATTCAAAGTACTTCTCCATGACCTCGGGGGTGATCCTGTCCTCGACAACCGCTGCCGGCCTGAGGAAGAGTATGCGGCTGAAATCGTTGGCCAGCTCGTTGGCCCGCGGCTTCTTCTCGAAGATCAAGAGATGGACGACTCCGCCCACCTCCTTGAAATGGAACGGGGCCACCATCGTGCGCAGCGCGGGCCTCCATTCGTCTCTCTGGTTGATTCGTATCACCATATCCTTGAGGATCCTCCCCCTCAGGACGCCTCCTTCGTACCTCAGGTCGCGGACCTCGGTGACGAGCTGGAGCTTCGTCTCCTCGTCTTCCCGTTCGACTCTGAAGCCTTCGAGCTTCTGATAGGCTCCGTCAAGGGTGAGGGGCATTCCCAGGCGGAAGAGCTTGCAGGCTATTACCATATGCGTGCTGCCGTAGCGAGCAATGCGCTATTAGCGTTGCTGTTGCAATGAAGACAGCGCGAAGGAGGGCCTTGGGGGCCTTCCGCCCCTTTTGTCATAATCGCTAAATACATAAACTATATTAAACAAATGCGAAATAATTACCTCATCAGCTGATATCGGGCGTGCTATGAGAGCTTTGGCAACACGTTATGCCTCTAACTTGCGAGATGCCAACAACAGGTCAATAATTTCGACATTCGTCATCCTTTTTAGCTCGATTTCTCATAAGCTTGAGTGGTGCCTCCTCGTTGAATAGAATCGTCCTCAAGCGCGACCTGGCGGCTTCGACGCGCCTGATTGAGGTGGAGAACCCGATCCTTGCTTCAAGGGTCAAGCCCGGTCAGTTCATGATGGTGATGAGCGAGGAAACAGGCGAGAGGGTGCCCCTGACGGCCGCGAACTGGGACACGTCGCGCGGTACCGTCACGATAGTATTCCTCGAGGTGGGAGCATCGACCAGGAAGCTCGGCCTCCTCGCAGAAGGAGAGGAGCTCTATCATCTGGCGGGACCGCTGGGTAATCCCACCGAAGTCGAGAACTCCGGGAACGTCGTCATCGTCGGCGGTGGGGTCGGGATCGCCACGGCGTACCCGGTGGCTAGGGCCATGAAGGAGGCCGGCAATCATGTCACCTCCATTATAGGCGCCAGGTCTTCCGAGAAGCTGATCTTCAAGGACGAGGTCAAGTCCGTATCCGACGACTTTAGGATAGCCACCGACGACGGCAGCGAAGGGAGGAAGGGTTTCGTCAGCGACGTCTTGAGGGAGATACTCCAGTCAGGAACGAAGGTGGACAGGGTTTTCACAGTCGGCCCCACAATAATGATGAAGGTCGTCGCCGACACGACCCAGCCCTTCGGCGTCAAGACGGTGGCCAGCCTCAACCCCATAATGCTATGCGGGATGGGGATGTGCGGCGGCTGCAGGGTCAGGGTGGGCGGCGAAGTCAAGTTCGCCTGCGTCGACGGGCCGGACTTCGACGCCAACCAGGTCGACTTCAGGGAGCTGCTGGCGAGGCTTTCGCAGTACAGAACGGAGGAGGGGCTGGCAATGCAGCTACTCCAGCAGAGGATGGCGAGCTAGATGGGCAAAGTCCAACCCCGGGCCCAGATGGCCAAGAGGGCGGCGGAGGACAGGGTCAGGGACTTCAACGAAGTAGCCCTCGGGCTCACCGACGAAGAGGCCGCCTACGAAGCCAGTAGGTGCCTGCAGTGCCCTAAGCAGCCCTGCATAAGCGCCTGCCCCGTCGGAGCCCAGATACCGCTTTTCATGAAGGCCATGAAGGAGAAGGACATGGGCAAGGCCTACGACCTTGTCAGGGAGAAGAACAGAATCCCTGCGATTTCGGGGAGGGTGTGCCCCCAGGAGAGCCTCTGCGAGGAGGAGTGCACGCTCGCCCGCATCGGTCAGCCGGTCGCCATCGGCGCCGTCGAGAGATACATAGCCGACTACGCCCTCAAGAACGGGCTGTCCAAGGAGGTAAGGCCCGGCGAAGAGGGCAGGAAGAAGGTGGCGGTGGTGGGCAGCGGCCCCGCAGGCCTGACGGTGGCCGCGGAGATGATCGCTAAGGGACACGAAGTCAAGGTATTCGAAGCCCTGCACAAGCCTGGAGGCGTCGTCCTCTACGGCATACCGGAGTTCCGCCTCCCGAAAAAGATAGTCGAGCAGGAGGTGGACGCCCTCAAGAGGCAGGGCGTAGAGTTCGAACACGGCGTAATAGTGGGCAGGACGGTCAAGGTCAAGGACCTCTTCGACGACGGCTTCGATTCGGTCTTTGTGGGAACGGGAGCGGGCTCGCCGAAGTTCATGGGTCTGCCCGGCGAGAGCCTCAACTACATCTACAGCTCCAACGAGTTCCTGACCAGGATCAATCTGCTGAAGGCATATTCCTTTCCCACGTACGGGACGCCCGTCAAGGTCGGGCAGAAGGTGGTGGTGATAGGGGCGGGGAACACATCCATGGACTCCGCCAGGACGGCCCTCCGAATGGGCGCTGACGAAGTCTACATCATGTACAGGCGCACCAGAGCCGAGATGCCGGCCAGGAAGGAGGAGGTCTTCAACGCAGAGGAGGAGGGAGCGCAGTTCATGATGCTTTCATCCCCGACAAGGTTCCTGGGCGACGATAAGGGGAGCGTGAAAGGAGTTGAGCTTCAGTCGATGGAGCTGGGCGAGCCTGACGCGTCAGGGAGAAGGAGGCCGAAGCCCGTGGAAGGCTCGGAGTTCATGAAGGACGCGGACACAGTGGTGATAGCGATCGGGAACAGGGTGAACCCGCTCATCCAGATGACGACCCCCGGCCTCGCTACGGCCGGCGAAGAGGGCCTCATCAGGGTGGACGACACCTACGAGTCGTCGATAAAGGGACTCTACGCGGCCGGCGACGTCGTGCTCGGGGAGGCCACCGTCATTCAGGCCATGGGCACGGGTCAGAAGGCCGCCCAGAGCATGAACCACAAGATGGAAGAGTAGGCGCTCTCGACCTTACGAGGTCAGAGGGAGAGCTCCAACTTCCCGCCATAGGTGAGAACCTTGACATGGAACCCGATCTTCACCTTCTGCGGGGCGACCCCCGTGATGAAGTGTGGAAAACCATTCCCTCTGAGGCTCCGTCCAGAGCGACAACGGCCGCCACGGTCGGCTCCCTGGCTCTGCCGGCGTTGGCGTTGAGATATGAGATCGAATACGTCTTCATCGTCCCGTGGTTCTTGACCTCCACCCATCTGTCCGTCTCCTTCAAGTCTTCCTCCATCGCTCCTCGGTCTCCCTTCGGCGGTCCTGCGGTTCTGCCATAAGATGAGAAGCAGGACTCTGGAGAAGACGTCCGGAGGATGACCTATCCAGAGCTGACCGGCGCTGCGGGTTCTTCTGGACCAAGTGGAACTGATACCCCCTCCTTCATGTCGACGTAGCTCAGGTAGCAGTTCTTCACGATGAAGACCGCAATCGGGACCAAGCTAAGGTATAGGAGAGGCGCGAATCTCAAGGTCGTGTCGACGCTCAGCTGCAGCCCTGTGGAGGTCGTCTGGAGCGTTGTGATGGTCATCGACCCCCCTTCGAACGTATATAGGAGGAAGAAGGCTACGGCGAACCCCAGGACCGTCGCCGTGGCGCCCTCGTATCTGGTCTTCAGGGCGAGGGGATAGGCGACCCCCATGGCGACGGCAGGGATGAGCAGGTCCTGGAGCCTGGCCAGCGCCGATACCGCACCTGCGGGCGTAGAAACCCCGATGAATGCCGCTAATAGGACGAACGACTGCGGCAGAAGGTAGAAGACGCAGTAGGCGACCGCGAGGCCCAGCACGGCCCCCGTCACCCTGCATAGAAGCTTGCTTCGAGCCAGGGCTCACTCCACCCCCGAGACTGTCATGTTGGAAGTCACCTCGACCTGGACAAGGCCGCCGAGCCCCGATGAGACACCGATCCTGAGGGTGAGTGGTGCGGTGGAGTTTTGGAAGGCGTCGAAAGTGGCCTGCGACAACAGAGAGAAGTTTAGGGTGAAAGTGACGTCCCCAGAAGCCGTAGCGAACGCGTCCACCTTGAAGCTCTGAGGCGAAGCGGATAGGAGGACGGAGCCGTTGGCGTCGAGAAGGGACACGGAGATGACGACGGAGTCGGTCGAAAAGGGGCCGGGGTTAAGAGAATGGTATTTCAGCGTGAGCGATACGGCCTTCCCCTGCGCAGTGATTGAAGGCTGCGACAAACTCGTAGCGAGCATCGTACCCAAGCCGGTGAGGAGGACGAGCCCGATGACGAGCAGAACCACTGACAACGTCCCGAGCTGCAGCCACTTGAAAGCCTTCAGAGTGCCGCTCCTCGTCACACCAGTTCGAGTGCCTCCTCGATATATAATGGGTGACGGCCGCGAAACCTTTGGAACATCTGGATGGAGCCGGCAGGATACGACCCAGGACGGAGGGTCATATCTTGAGCCCGAAGGCCTCCGCGTACTCCTCGAAGGTCTCCATGCTTGAAAGGAACTCCCGCCCCTTGTCGCTCAGCTTGTAGACGGAGCCTCTCTCTACGGGGATCTTCACAAGGAGCCCATTCTCCACCAGCTGCTCCGTGAGGTCTATCATCCTCGAATATGACATGTTGGCCTTGCGGAGGAGCACCGTGACCTTGGCTCCTTCTTCGCTGTCATCCCTGACGGCCCTCAGGAGGTCGGCCATGACGCGGACCTGCGAGCGATAGGTGGTCACTTCGAGGTCACCTCCGGCTTGTGCCTGAACAGGATGGCCACCGGCGAGAATAGTATGACGAAGCCCAGGAGCTTCAACACGTTGAACATGAAGGCGAAGTCGGCGGCCTGCATGTTGAACATGTCAAGGAGGACGCCCAGCGTTATGAGGAGCAGCCCCGATATGGAGATCAGCGTGGGACTGCTGCGATTCTGGAAGTAGAAGATGAAGGTCTCCGCGCTGATGTAGAGGAGGAGGTAGAGCGAAACGGCCCTCATGATGAGGTTTACTGACATGAGCGCAGAGACGGAGATCGCGGGTATGAGGAGAAGGGTCCCCAGGGAGGAGATGTCCCGCCTTACCGTGAAGAAGTGAGACAGAGCCAGCAGGAAGTAGCCGCAAGCCTCCAAGGCGGAGCCGACTATCAACACGGCCGTCGAAAGGACATCGCCGCCCACGGTCGCCGACAGCCCTTCAGCGAGAAGCCCCAGTGCCAGGAGGGCGAAGCTGGCGAAGAGCCTGAGGAATGTGGCGCTTCCAGTCGCCCTAAATCC
Organism: uncultured Nitrososphaerota archaeon; assembly: GCA_963842885.1. Lineage (GTDB taxonomy): Archaea > Thermoproteota > Nitrososphaeria > Conexivisphaerales > DTJL01 > DATKKG01. Next base: position 420,558 of record CAWJIE010000005.1, on the reverse strand, counting down.
CTTGTAGGCCGTCACGCTCGTTGCCCCGGCGGCGATGGCCGTCGCCAGCTGCACGACGAAGCTCACCGAGGCGACGTCAAATAGCGCTGCCATCCTAAACCTTTGGAGTGGTAGAACTAGATGATATAAAAACGCTGGCAAGTCTTTTTCCAAGATGCCGACGTACGATGTAGATAGATTTATAATCCACGTGCATTTGTGTAGGGTCGGATTTATCAGTGGCCGAAGTTTGTCAGGTCTGCGGCCTCCCGAAGGACCTCTGCGTCTGCGAAGAACTCGAGAAGCAGCAGTCGAGAATCGTAGTTCGACTCGAAATGAGACGTTTCAGGAAACCCACAACCATACTCGAAGGGATGGACCCTAAGCACATCGACCTCTCTCAGCTGGCCAGCAGCATGAAGAGGAAGTTCGCGTGTGGAGGGACCGCCAAGGAGGGGGTCATCCTGCTTCAGGGAGACCACAGGGACGAGGTCAAGGACTACCTTGGGACGCAGGGTTTCGGCGCCGAGAGCATAGAAGTGCAGTAGGAAGCAGGGCCCGTGCGAGAAGGCGGTCGTGCGTCTCCCTCCATCATACGTTCGCCTTAAAAGGGGGGAGAAAGGTAGCATCGAAGCCGGGGCGAGAGGCCGCGTCGGACAAGCCTAGGATCAGGAGACGGTTCTTCACCACGAAGCTCTGCCCCAACTGCCTGAGCGAGCTCGAGCCCATAAACCAGCTGAGCGGCAGGGTCACCCCTGAGGGCTACTTCTGCAGCAAGTGCGGATACGTGGGCAGCGTCGCCCTTGAGAGGATAGAAGATGAGCCAGAAGAATGATGCCTTCGAGAAGGGCCTCCTGCTCTTCGTCGCGATTATGGGCCTGGCCCTGCTGGCCTTGGCATTCCTTTCGCTACCCTTCGGGGCATACGCGTTCTTCAGCAACCAGTTGAACGGCACTTCCGCGGCGGCCACCTTCACGCAGCTCCCCGTGTTCGTACTGGGCATCCGGGTCCTCTTCTCTATACCCGCAGGTATCCTCAGCCTAGGCGCCTCCTTCTTCTTCATTTGGGCTGTGTATGTGGCGATGTTCGTCCTACTCCTTAAGGGGCCATGGTACAACCTGGTCAAGGCCCTCAGGTCCATCGGGTCCGATGGCACGCTGGCCGTCTACTCCAACGGCGCGCTGACGTGGTCGTTCGCGTTCCCCTTCACCCTCCTTTTGGCGGTATTTGTGGACAACATAATCACTTCGGCTGGGGTCCCCATTGGCTCTCTCTCCACCGTCGACGCTCGATTGCTCTTCTGGTCCCTCACCTACGCCCCTCTCGTGGAGGAGTTCGGCTTCAGGGTCACAATCATCGGCCTGGTGACGCTGCTCATCGCCCTGAGGGTCGGAGGGAAGTGGAAGAGCCTCTGGGCGCTCTGGCACCCTTCGAGGACGCTCGGCGCGCTCAGGGTCGAAGCGTGGAGGCAGCAGGGGATATATGCTGCAATAGTGCTCAGCGCGGCCGTGTTCGGAGTGCAGCACGTCCTGGGAGGTTGGGAGATAGGGAAGTTCTTCGATGCGTTCGTTATCGGGCTGGCCTTCGGCATCATCTACTTCACCCACGGCCTCCCCGTGGCGGTGATGATGCACTGGGGGTTCGACTACTTCGAGTACTCCCTGTTCTACTTCGACCAGGTCAGGGGGCTCCCTCCGCTGACCTCCGAGTTCAGCTCACTCGCCTCCCTCCAGTACGGACAGTTCTACGCGGACCTCCTCGTATACCTCATCGCATTTGCCATCCTCGCCCTGGCGGTCTACATGATAATGAAGGCTGTGATGGCCAGGCGACATGCGCGGCCGGCACCCATCCCCATCGCGCCGTCGCCGGCGTGACTCGGCCCCATTAGTCGGAGGCGCGCGGTGCATCTTCTTCTAATGACGGTTCCCTGCGCCAGCACCAAGTATAAAGAGGCCATGCGACCAAAGCCCGTGAGTGACCGCGTTTGTGCGTGATCGGAGAAGACGAATTCCTCAAGCTACAATCCAAGCTTAGGGTAATCCATCCCTTCAACGAAGCCCTGTTGGACGGGGACGGCTACGTCCTTACCGTGAAGGAAGACGTCACCATGAACTACCTCGAGCACCACAACCTGCTCTCCAACGAAGTCGTCTTCGTGCCGCCCGCGTACGTCGCGCACCTGACCGCCAAGAGCATGTTCGGAAGGATGGGCCTCTCCTTCCTCAACGCTGCCAAGGTCCACAGCGGCTACGTGGGCAGGCTGGTGCTGGAGGCCGTCAACCTGAACAACGCCCGCAGGCCCATCACCATCAGGAAGAGCGACCCGTTCATGCACTTCGAGCTGGACAGCCGACTGGGAGCTCCCGCTCCTTACAAGGGGAAGTACTCGTTCCAGTACATGACGGACGAGGAGGTGAGCCTTTACATGGATCTCCTCGGCAGGGAGTTCCCTGAGCTCTACGATCAAAAGAAACTGCGTCAGCTGGCCGAAGCCAGGGTCATGACTTCTGCGATGGTTTCGTTCTAGGACGCAGCGGGTTCCTGAATCTTCAACGCCGTCTTGAGGCCCTTGTACCTGTTCCTGATGGTTACTTCCGTGACCCCGGCCGCTTCGGCGATGTCCTTCTGGGTCTTGTTCTCCCCTTCCAGGACGCATGCGACATAGAGCGCTGCGGCCGCCAACCCCATAGGGTCCTTCCCAGCGCTGGTCCGGGACTCGATGGCCCTCCTCAGGATGTCCACCGCCCTTCTCTTCGTCCTCTCGGTGAGGCCGGCCTTGCTGGCGATTCGCGAGACACACTTCACCGGGTCCATGATGGGCATCCGGAGGTCGAGCTCGCGAAGGAGCAGCCTGTAGCAACGGGCGATGTCCTTCTTCTTCACGCTGCTGGCAGCAGCCACGTCCTTCAGGGTCCTCGGAGTCTCGGTAACCCTGCAGGCGGCGTACACCGACGCCGCGATCAGGGCGCTGATGCTCCTTCCCCTCACGAGGCCCTTCTCAAGCGCCTTCCTGTAAGTGTAGGCGGCCCTCTCCACCACGACGTCAGAGATGTTCAGCTTGTCGGCGAGCCTGTCCAGCTCGCTGAAAGCCTGCCTCAGGTTCCTGTCGACCGGCTCATGGACTTGGCTCCTCCCGTCCCAGGTCCGGAGTCTCTCCATGGCGGTCCGGACGCTGCCGGCCAGCGTCTTGCCTGAAGCGTCCCTGTCCTCGGGGCCTATGACCGTAGCCAGGCCCATGTCGTGCATGGCTAGAGAGGTGGGTATGCCAACTCTGCTGCGGTCCTCCTTCTCCTCCTTTGAAAAGGCCCTCCATTCAGGCCCCGTCTCTTCGATACGTTCCTTGACAACAAAGCCGCAGAAGCTGCACACCATTTCACCTGTAGCAGAATCTATGACCATCGGTCGCCTGCCGCATCTGGGGCAGCGCTCCGACTGGGCATTTTGGTCGGTGGGAAACAGATCTCTTCTGGAAGACAAATCATGTCACCAAAAAGCTTTTTGGCACCGTATACCTTAAATGGGTTATATTTAAACGTCATGTTCGAAGGCTCTGGTCGATTGTCGGTTGACGGGCCAAAGTCGTCTCCCTGTAAAGTTTCGGTTGATGGGCATGCGCTAAGAAAGCTTGTCATACCTGTGGTTGGCATACATCCAAACCTCAGGAATCGCCTTGTCGGCCAGCCAGTGCCAGATTGTGTAAGGGGACCCTTTGACGTGGCTGTCAGTTATTGTGAAGAATGACACCTTCTCTGACGATTCCACGCATAGTCTGAACCTATAGATTGGTGGAGCTTTGAGGCCTCCTCCTCCTGTCAGCACTCCTAACCTGACATCAGAGTAGGGAACATCCACCGTATTCCGCCCCAATGAATCGAACAACCTGACAAAGCCGCCATAGAACTCAATCCGCCTTGACTTGAGGAACCTGTAGAACAAATAGGCGGCTGGCAAGACAAATATCACATTAAGAACGGCGAGGAAGGGTACTTCTCCCAACGAAATGGTCGGAATGCTCGGCGGTGGGAACCAGGATTGCTTATCCATCCAGAGTGCGGGATAGAGAACCAGCAAGCCTGCGAGGAGCACGAACCAGCTTCGATGACTCACAAATACCAGTTCTCCAGAAGCGAAGAGAGGCATTCTTTCTCTCTCCAATCGTCTTTGCGTTCGCCAAGCGGAGACCATGACATAGCCTGCGACTGCGAATGCAACAGCAAACACGCCGACTACGGTCATGTCCCACGAGTCGAAAGGCACTCCAGTGTAGCCCAGACAGGGTCTTACATGAATCGTGTAGTTATGTGTTTTCTACTTCGATTCATGATTCCTTCGCTGCGTTCTGGATTAGGGTCAGCCATTTGTTATCCCCCTCGACCTTGATTCCCGCCCTCTCCGCTGGCGTCGCTCCCTGCAAGGCCATGTGAGGCCGTATGAAGTTGTGATAAATCCGCATCCCTGTCAGTATAGCCGTGTCTTCGTTCTTAAGACCCCTCATCACCTTCTCCCTGTCTCTTATCTCCCCGTTCATCCGTTCCATCTTGTTATTGTGAATCTGTCCAGTAAGGCGAATCTCCCGAATGTGGTTTATCCGATGTCCATGTGTTGAGAACGCTCTTGCGCCGTCTATGTAGTTCTGCGCTCCGTCAGTGATGAGGGTCTTCGGGTTCTTCCCAGCCAGCCTTGCGCCTTCGTAGAACATCGGCTTGACATCAGAGGTTCCTTTCTGTGCAGCAACCTGTTGGGCGATCCAGAAGCGGGTTTCGTCATCCATCAGGGCGAAGACATACTCCATCTTCCCGCTGAACTTGACGAATACCTCGTCTGCTCTCCAAGCGTCGCTTACGTTTGGTCTTAGCTTCTCGACATAGCCCTGCATCATGGAGACGTATTTCCGAATCCACTCCATGATTGTCGTGTGGGAAACCTGAACGCCCAAGAGAAGGAGAGACTTCTGCGTATTCCTGAGAGACGCACCGCTAAAGTAGAGCTGCATGGCCGAGGTTATCGCCTTCGGGTTGTGCCTCATCTTCTCGAAGCCCACGTTTATGCTGAAAGTCCTATGGCAGTCGGCACAGATGAAACGCTGAATGTCGCCGCTCTTGTTTCGTCGGATGCCGAAGCGCTTTAGGTTGTGAGAGTGGCAGAAGAGGCATTCAGAGATTGAGACCTCTTCGATGACCCTTGTCTCCTCGACCTGTCTCCTCAACTCCCATGAGAACTTGACCGCGTAGATGTGCTTGCACGTTATCGCCCTAAAGCGGTAGTCAGGGCATTGGCAGCCCCAATGGTCTCCGACCTTGGTTATCTCGTAGATGGCATTTGAGGACTGAGACCTTACCTTGTACGTCTCATCACTCAACCTTACGACTTGACCGAAGGTCTCAGCAATCGTCTTTCCTTTCTCAGCGCGGGTGTCCATCTTCTTATCTACCGTCATATCTATCATCATAGAGGTATATATACATATCGGGAGACAAGACGGTAGACTTATATAGCGTCCATACGCTATAAAGGACGGCGTGGGATTAGAAACTACCGTTGGAATAGCCAAAGTTGGCACGAAGTCACTCAGGGCAACCATACCCGAAGGGGTCGTGTCCTATCTCGACTTGGAGGCAGGAGACAAGCTGGAGTGGAGGATGGAGATTGCTGAGGGGAAGAAAGTAGTCTTGGTAAGGAAAGCGAGAACATGAGTGAAGACTCACCTTTTGCGCGGGCACAGAAGGAGCTTTATGACCATGCGGAGGACATTTTCCTTCGATGGAAGCGCGAGGAATGGGAAATCGATTGCGACAAGGCTTCGAAGGTGATTGGACAGGCGATCTGGGTGGTCGAGAAGACTGGGCAAAGGGAGGAGAAGAAGCTGGGAAGTCCTATGTCGCTCGCTGATATAATCTCCAACGCATTAAGCCAATATGAGCTGACCAGAGGAAAGGTATTCTGGCATCAGTCTGCCGAAGAGTTGGTTACCGCATACACCCACGGGAAGGTCCATAATGTAATTCGCGATGCCGAAGGCTTTGTCGGCAAGTTTGCCGACATGCAGGTCGAGAATAGGAATCTGAAGGACGTAGTCCAGAGACTCACAGTCGAGAGAGACAAATTCAAGAAGATGTATGAAGAATGCGACCAGAATAGGAACCGAGGAGGTGTCGAAACCAGCGATGTCGAACAGGCACCCTGAAATCGGGAAGTGTTCCCGATGCGGGAAGACCTTGATGGCGGAAGAGTTTGCCACTCGTCCATGCTCCTCGCCTATTCGGGGCATCAAGCATGTCTCGGTGAACTACTGGTGGAAAGACAGGAATGAGGCTGGCGAGGAAGTGCTATTCGTAGAAAGTTTGGATGGCTACTTCTATCGGATGACAGTGTCAAGAAAGATGGCAGAGCTACTACCTCTGGGCCCATCAACCGAAACTTTACAGGGAGACGACCTTGACCCATCAACCGACAACCGACCAGAACCCGCGTAACGATAGTTCTTAAATAGAGAAGGCAGGATATCGTATTCATCCCTCGAGAGACCTTGCAATCGCCGCTACCCATCGAAATCATTGAAAGGATACGGATGAAGCACCCAGATGCCAGCTTGGCCGTCATAGGCTGCCAGGCCGCCAAGATGGCGAGGTCCTATTGCGAAGTCAACGTAGCAGCGTACCCTGCTGTCGGTCGTCCCTGGACCATCTCCGGTGGGAAGAAGTACTACGAAGTCATCCCCATCACCAACATGTCGCAGCTTTACCTTGAGAGCGAGAGGCTCCAGGTGGTCAGTGACGACAGGTGGTCCTTCTCCAGCCTCAAGGCGAGCTTCGGGGACCGAAAGATCGAGAAGCTCCTCCTGGCCACCGCGATGAGGCGCCTGACGACGACTATCAAGCATCTCAGCATCGTCTACAGCAGCCAAGCTAACGCCAGGCCTTATCAGGCCACGCTCAACCTCCTTGCGGCATCCGCAAAGTATTCGGAGGCCGTGCTTCTGCTCAGGGGGATCGTCCCGCACCCCTCCCACTTGGTGGAGCAGATGAAGAGCGCAGCCTCTCTCAACCCCATCGCGACGGTCCTCGACTTCGACCAGGCCACGGAGTCGGCAGCCAAGAGGCGGGCCCTGAAGCTGGCTGCGGGGATTCCAGAGTCCGAGGCCTTGGTGATGAACGTCAAGGTGGACGGGCTATTGGCGGATATGAAGCCGTTCGACGCCATGCTGTACCTCGATTGGTTCCTTTCCGAAAGGTCGGCGTCGAAGGACCCGCGCCTCGAACTGGCCTCTTCTTCCATAAAGATCAAGCTCGAGGAGCGGGAGCTTAAGGAACGGGCCGACCTGCTCCTGAGCCATGTAAGACGGGCGTCTGCTCAGCAAAGGATAATAGAAGACGGCGGATAGAAGGCGCTGAGACAGGGCTTGGAGTTTGAGTCCGTCGACGTCACTCCGAAGGATTTCAGCCTGATCATAGGCCAGTCACACTTCATCAAGAGCGTAGAGGACCTCTACGAAACGCTCGTCACGTCATCGCCGTCGATCAAGTTCGGAATCGCGTTCTGCGAATCCAGCGGCCCCGCCCTGATCCGCCTCGAGGGTAGCGACGACTCCATGAAGTCCGAAGCTGCCGCCATCGCAGCGAGGATTGGGGCCGGCCACTGCTTCGTGATCACACTGAAGGACGCCTTCCCCATCAGCGTGTTGAACAGGGTCAAGGCCGTCGAAGAGGTCGTGGGCCTGTTCTGCGCCACCGGGAACCCCGTCGAAGTCATAGTGGCCAAGACCGGGCAGGGGAGGGGGATCCTCGGAGTCATCGACGGCGTCAGCCCCAGGGGGACCGAGGGCGAGAAGGACCGAGATGACAGACATGGTTTCCTCAGGAAGATCGGCTACAAGAGGTAGCTGGGTCTGACCTGCAGGACGGGTGTCGTCCTAGGCGAGGAACTCCTCAGGTACTCCTTCCCCGACGGCCATCCCATGAACAGCGGAAGGGTCAAGCAGTTCTTCTCACGGGTAGAAGAGGAGGATCTCATCGACGGAGAGACCTTCGTCCGTCTCCCTCCAAGGGCTGCGAGCGAAGAGGAGATCCGGCGATTCCACACCTCCAGCCACATTCGGCTCGTGAAGGCCCTCTCCGTCCGGGGCGTCGGCTACCTGGACTCGGGAGATACCCCAGCCTTCCCGGGCATGTATGAGGCGGCGGCGTACGTGGTGGGGAGCACGCTGGATCTGCTGAACTCACTGGCCAGGCAGGAAATCACCCACGGCTTCAATCCCATGGGGGGCCTCCACCACGCCAGGAGGGATTCGGCCGCCGGGTTCTGCGTATTCAACGACGTGGGGGTGGCCCTGGAGACCGCGACACGGAAGCTCCATTACTCCCCTGTGCTTTATGTCGACATAGACGCCCACCATGGAGACGGCGTCTACTACGCATTCGAGGAGGACCCGAATGTCTTCATCGGCGACCTCCATGAAGACGGAAGGTTCCTCTATCCAGGCACGGGGCAGGAGCGGGAGTCCGGGAGAGGGGCGGCCAAGGGAACAAAGCTGAACATTGAGCTGCAGCCCGGAGCGGGTGACGAAGCATTCGTCAAGGCCTTTGGTCGGGTGCTGGAGCTGGCTGAGAAGGCGAGGCCAGAGCTGGTGATCCTTCAAGCCGGAGCAGACAGCCTGGGAGGGGACCCGCTAGCCCATCTGATGCTGACACCGGCCGCCCACGGATACGCGACGGCCAAGCTCGCGGAAATCAGCCGCAGGTACAGCGACGGCAGGCTCCTGGCCTTGGGGGGCGGAGGCTACAACCCCATCAGCACATCGGAGACCTGGTTGAACGTGGTGAAGACACTGGGACGCCACGGTTAGAGAAGCCCGCGTCCGGTCGGCAGCCCTACCGGTGGCAAAGTGCAAAAACCATGAAATCGGTGCCGAGCTAGCGGATTCCGATGGTGTTGCCGACGCCCGCAAGCAACACCGTTGAGTTGGGCTTGGTCTTGTCATCCATGAGCTTCTTGATCCTGGTCACCACCGCGTCCGCAGCGTTGCGGACATCGTCCTTCATCGCCGTGATCGCCTCCTTCTCGGACATCTTGACCACGAGAGCGTACATGGGCACTTTGTTCTTGGTGGCGGTCTCCTCTATCCTGAACCTGTCCACGCCAGGCCCGCCAATGGCGGCGCCGATACCTTCAGCTATCTCTCCCGACTTCTCGCCTTCGAGCTTCAGGGCGGCGTCCACGGTGACCACCATGGAGACGTCAGGGTAGAGCTGGAGTAGCTTCTCGACGGCCTCGCCGGGCCTTCCCACTGTGCCGCCCGGACCTTCGGCCCGCACCACTATGACCTTCCTGTCATCGAAGTTCGTCTCCGAGAAGACCGTCTCCTCCTCGACGAGTTTCACAGGGTTAGAGGCTATGAGCTTGGACGCGACAAGAGGTCCGAGGCCGTCACCGATGGTCTCCCCCTTGGTGAAAGAGCCGATGGACGAATAGTATGCATCCGCGGTGTCCATGAGCTGAGGAAGCGTTAGCTGAAGCATGAACGTCGACATCATGTCATGGTCCTTCTTGGCAGACGTGTAGAGGTGCCGGACATATCTGTAAAGGAAGTCGAGAGACATGCCCACCTCGACCAAGTTCGCCAAGTTCTGCCGAGCGACCTTGTCCGCGTTGGGGGTCAGCGAAGCGACCCGCGATTTGAAATAGTCCTCGTAGGTCCTCAGGATGCGATCGAGCTTGAACACGATCCCCTTCGGGTCGATGCTCACGGGCTCTATCATCACGGAAGTCATGAGCTTCTCGACCTCGCTCTTAATCGTGGGCGCGTCTCCTCCGTACTTCCCCAGCTCCTCGCGCAGCTTGGCCCTCGATTCTTCCTTCATCCCTTCGAGCTTGCGAAGGCTGCCGCCCACCTTGTACATGGCGATGAATACCTGAATCCTTGCCTGGTAAACAAAGACTATCAGAAACGACGCGGCGTAGACAATGAAGTAGATGTAAGAGGCAAGGTCGGTCCCCGTCGTCTGGAAAGGTACTAGGCATAAGGAGTAACCTCTTTGCACCCCAGCCCTCCTCTTTAAAAGTATTGCAGGTGATTCTTCGTCAGAGTGTCTCCACCTTCATCCAGACGGTCCCCTCGCTCCTGTCGACGAGCCTCACTTTCCTGGCGAGCAGCTCGCTTCGGATCTTGTCCGCATCCCCGTACTTCCCCTCCGCCCTGAACTCAGCGCGGGTGGAGACCAGTGCGGAGACCTCCTCCACTTCCTTCCCGCTCGGTGTGGGCAAGGCGAAGCCGAGAGTGTAGAACATCATGTCGAAGTAGGGTCTGACGGCACCGGCCGTGGACGGGCCCAGCCTGTTCTGAGACGCCAACCTGTTCACAGCCCGCGAAACGTTGACGAGCTCGGCGAGGGCATTAGGCATGTCCACGTCGTCAGAGAGGGCCTTGTCAAAGGCTGACAACGAGCGTTCGAACTCGACCATTGGGGCCTCTCTGTCGGTCCCAGCCGGATGGAGAAGTTCGTAGGCAGCCCCTTCGATGACGGCCCAGTTGGAGTTGCTGTTTCTGACGGCCTCCTCCGTGAAAGCGACCTGGTTCCTATACCGGTTGGACAACAAGAAATAGCGGAGAGTGTTGGGCCCCCACCTCGACACCGCCTCCCTAACCCCTATCACGTTGCCGAGCGACTTCGACATCTTCTCGTTGGAGAGGTTAAGGAGGCCCACATGCATCCAGATGCGAGCCAGGGGCTTCCCCATCAGGGTCTCTGACTGGGCGATCTCGTTCTCGTGATGAGGGAAAAGGAGGTCCTCACCTCCTCCGTGGATGTCCAACGGCTCCCCCAGGTACCTGTGCACCATGGCTGAACACTCGATGTGCCATCCAGGGCGTCCTCGACCCCAGGGGCTGTCCCATGAGGGATCTGAATCAGAGAACTTCCAAAGGGCGAAGTCGGCCGGGTTCCTCTTCGCCGGGTCGGGCTCTATCCTCGCGCCAGCCTGCAGCTGCTCCGTGTTCACCTTCGAGAGCTTCCCGTAGCCAGGGAACTTCGTCACGTCGAAGTAGACCCCGGTCTGAGCTGGATATGCCGCGCCCTTCTGGAGGAGGCCGCCGATGAAATCCAGGATCTCCTTGATGTTCTCCGTGGCCCTCGGGTAAAGGTCTACCCTCTCGACGTTCAAGAGCGCGAAGTCGTCGAAGTACCCCTTGATGTTCTCCTCAGCCAGACTGAGGGGCGAAACGCCGGCGACCTTGGCCCTGTCGATGATCCTGTCGTCGACGTCGGTGAAGTTCTGGGCCATAGTCACTTTGAAGCCCTTCTCCTTCAAGACCCGCCTCAGCACGTCAAAGAAGACGAAGCTCTTGGCGTGACCTATGTGGGCGTAGGAGTAGACGGTGAGCCCGCAGACGTAGATCCTGACCTCCTTCTTGGAGGCGGGGTCCAAGCTCACCCTCTCTCCAGTCAGAGTGTCCTTGAGGCTAATCGAAGGGCCCAGCGAAGGCATATGAATGGCTAAAGGAAGGCGGGGATTAAACGTTTGCCCGTCCGGGCAGGCGACGGATATGTTCTAGTAGCCGTAGAGTTCGGAGCACTTCGCGTCAAGGTAGTCGATGTAGCGCCTGACGGTGATGCCCTCCCCCGTGACCTTCTTGAGCAGGTCGAGAGGGTCGTAGAGGTTGCCGTAGGCGTAGAGGTTCTTGCTCAGCCAATTCCTCACCGGGCTGAACTCGCCCTTCGAAATGCTGGTTCGCCACCCCGGCAGCTGGGCTTCCAGGACGTGCCTGATCTGGCCGCCGTAGATGTTGCCCAGGGCGTAAGACGGGAAGTAGCCATAGAGCCCGCTGGCCCAGTGAGTGTCCTGCATCACTCCCTCTGAGTCGTTGTCAATCTTCAGGCCAAGGTACTCCTTGTACTTCTCGTTCCACACTGTGGGAAGCTCCGCGACCGAAATCTTCCCTGCGAACAGGTCGCGCTCGATCTCGAAGCGGACGATGATGTGGAGGCCGTATGTCACCTCGTCGGCCTCAATCCTAATCTTCGACGGCTGGACGGCGTTGATGGCCTTCACGAAGGGCCCCAGCTCCACGTCTGAGAAGGCGCCGCCCGTCATGGCCTTGAGGGTGAGCAGGTAATAGGTCCAAAACTCCTTGGATCGTCCCACCATGTTCTCAACGAACCTTGACTGCGATTCGTGGAAGCCGAAGGAGCATGCCGAACCGACCGGCTGGAACATCCAGTCCCGAGGGAGGTTCTGCTCGTATGTCGCATGCCCGGCTTCGTGAAGGACCGAGAAGATGGAGGATGCGGGGAGGTCCTCATAGTAGTGGGTGGTGATTCGGACGTCGTCGTAATAGCCGGTTGTGAAGGGATGCTCCGTCTCATCGATGCGCCCTCCCGCTTGCTTTGAATCGACGTCATAGAGAAGGAAGTTGGACAAGGAGCCGGCGATCTCCCGCTGCGCTTCGACCGGAACCCGCCGACGAAGGAGGTTTGCATCAGGCTGATCGCGTGAGCCCAGGCACTTGTCCATCACCACCATTATCCCCTTCCTCAGATCGCCGAATACGGGGGAAATCAAGGCGGACGTCATCTTCGGCTCAAACTTGTCGACGAGGGCATCGTAGGCAGTCTCGGTCCCCTTGACGTCCTTCAGTATGGAAGCCGCTTCCTTCGATAGGTCGACCAGCTTCTGCAGCTCTGGCTTGAAGACCCCGAAATCCTTCGCCGCCTTCGCCTTCTTCCAGACGTCAACCGTGAGCGCCCTCTGTCGAGCCATCTCGGTGACTAGGCGCTCGGGGAGCTTGGTCTCTTCGTCGTAAACCTTTCGAAGTAGGGCCACGTTCCTCCGCTGAACATCAGAAAGGTTCGCGAATGCGCTGTCCTTCTCGATGCCCCCCAGCAGTTCGCCAATCCTCGGGTCGATGACCATCCTGTGGGCCACCTGGCTCATCAGCGAGAGTTGCTCGCTCCGGAGACGGATGCCCCGAGGAGGCATCTTGGTTTCAAGATCCCACTCGACAAGAGCTTGAGTTGTGGCCAGAACAATGTAGTCCTTGGAGAGGGACAGGAGCTCGTCATACATTTCTTGGAGAGTGACTGGGTCGACCAATTTGTCGCTCCTCAAGACACTCAAGCCGGTCGATAATAAACCTATGACCGAAGAGGACGGCTGTGGATGGCAGATAGGAAGTGCCCAGCGAGTGCCTACGAATGAGCCTGCGGCCTCGGCGCGTCGACATATCCCGTCCGGAGGGTCTTCGTTCATACCGTGTGGCGACGGAGGTCGCGGGGTCTGTGTCGCGGATGGGGAGGCATGAGCCGGCCCGCTTTAGAGGTCCACATGGAGCACGCTGGAGCTGCTCAGCAACGCTTAAGCCTTCAGCGGCCGCAACAGCACTGGATTGGTGCAAGTAGTCAAGGCCTCGGGGGACACGGAGGAATTCAACCGCAGGAAGTTCCTGCGTTCTATCATGCGCGGAGGGTCTTCGAAGTCGGTGGCCCAGAGGGTCCTGGACGGCATCGAGCCGAAGCTTCATGATGAAATAACGACCAAGGAGATCTATCAGCTCGCCTCCGCTCAGCTTTCGAGATATGACGTGAAGGGCTCCATGGCGTACGACCTGAAGGATTCAATAATGAAACTGGGCCCCAGCGGCTTCCCCTTCGAGGACTACATCGGGGCCATACTCACGTGGATGGGATACGAAGTCTCGGTGCGGAACATCGCCCACGGCCGGTGCGTCAGGCACGAAATCGACCTCATCGCCGTGGCGAAGGGCAGGGCGACCATGGTCGAATGCAAGTACCACAACTACAAGGGGGTGTTCACCGGTCTGAAGGAAGCCATGTACACCTACGCCCGCCTCTTGGATATAACAGAGGGGTACGCCATCAACCATGTCGGCGCCAAGATAGAGAAAGCCATGCTCGTGACGAACACCAAGTTCTCGGAGGACGCGATAACCTTCTCCAGCTGCAGGGACATCGAGCTCCTCGGATGGCATCACCCGGAGAGGAACGGGCTCGAGAGGATAATCGACACGGGAAGGCTCTACCCGATCACGATCCTCCACGGTCTGGACGCCGATGAAACGGCTGCGCTGGCCACGTGCGGCCTAATTCTGGTCCGCGACCTCCTCCGTTTCGACTTGGGCGACATCTCGGAGAAGACCGGCATCCCCGCTCACAGGCTCCGAGGGCTCTCAAGTCAGGCTCGCGATCTCCTGGGCTGACCGGGGAGATAACGACAATGGATAAATGAGCGAACGCCGTCTCATGCACCTGCACTTGCAACCGGATCACCCTAGAGTCGAAGCGGCTTTCTGGAGGAAGGCGGATGGAGGGAGGACCAAGTGCAACCTCTGCCCCAGGTTCTGCTCCGTCCCCGAAGGGAAGGTGGGGTTCTGCGGAGTGAGGGGGAACTTCGGCGGGAAGATGTACGCGTTGAGCTACGGCCGCCTGACGGCTTCCGCCGTGGATCCCATAGAGAAGAAGCCTCTCTTCCATTTCAAGCCGGGGAGCCGCGTGCTGTCGATATCGACCGCAGGTTGCACTTTCGCTTGCCAGTTCTGCCAGAACTTCGAAATCAGCCAAAGGCGACGAGTGGAGGAAGGCTACACCGAGCCGGAGGAAGTGGTCGATTCCGCCCTCGAGCTGGGGGCCGACGGAATCACCGGCACCTACAATGAGCCCACCACCCAGATCGAATATCTCCTTGACGTCATGAAGCTGGCCAAGCGGAGGGGTCTCTTCACCACATGGGTCTCCGACGGATACATGACGCCGGAGGCGGTGGAGGCCCTCGCCCCCCACCTCGACGCCATCACGGTGGACTTCAAGGGGAACGCCAACGTGCAGTTCTACAGGAAGTACATCTACGTGCCTTCGCCTGCGCCGATATTCGATGCCATCAGGGAGCTTCAAGCCAGGAAGGTGCACGTCGAAGTGACCAACCTCGCAGTGCCGGTGCCAGAGGGTAGCGACTTGGGGGACGTGAAGAAGATGGCAGAGTTCCTCCTGGACGTCCAGGGCGACGACGCTTCGTTCCATCTCCTATCCTTCCACCCCGACTACAAGATGCTAAACGTCCCAGCCTCCCCTCGCGAAATGCTCCTGAAGATGTATGCGGTCGCAAAGGAGGCAGGGATACGGTACGTCTACATCGGAAACATGTGGGAGGACAAATACGAAACGACTTTCTGCCCAGGATGCTCCACGCCCGTGGTGGTCCGCAGTATATTCGGCGTCAAGAAGAACATCCTGAAAGGGAGCAGCTGCCCCACCTGCGGCCTCCGGCTCCCCATAGTCACCTAGGTCGGCGCTTCCTCTTGGAGTAGAGCCCTGCCAACGCCAGGGCCTTCTCGACGACTTCGTTGGGGGTCGTCCCAAGGACGTAGGCCGACGCCTCCAGGCCCATCCCGCCCGATTCGACAAGGAGGTCCGGAGGGCCCTCCAACTTGGACGCCGCGTCCGTTATCTTCTTCGAGAAATGAACGATCCCCCGGTCTGCCTCTCCAGCGGCCAAAGAAAGGCTCCGCCAACCGAGGCTCGATGCGACCTCGCCCAACGTGGCGTCGTACTTGATGTTGAGCCCGCTGCCCACCTCCTTGAAGGCCCTCTTCACCGCGAGCACGATGCCGGCCGTATACCTCGACGCACCGAAATCAGGAGGCGACGCGGCCTTGGCGCGGCCCTTGGCGCAGGCGATGCGGCCAGGAATGCCAGCGACATCATGCTCGTCGAGCGCCTCGGGAAGGGCCGAGACGAAATTGGTCTGCACCTCTGGGATGAGCAAGGGGAAGCAGGCAGAAGACTCTATCAGGCGAACGGCTTCTTCGAGCTGTTTGATGACGGAGGACCGCGCGTCCTTCCCTCCAGTCCCGAAGAACCGGATACACACGTCGCAGGCCTCTGGCAGGCCTGCCTCACTTCGGTGGTGCGCGCACAAGCTTCCTCCCCCGAGGGTCTCCGACACGATGTCCAGCGCCATCGAGACGGACATCAGAGTCCCTGCCGCGCTCGCCCTGGCGAAGCGTTCCGCTTGAGCGGAGACCATTTCCTTGGGGGCGCCCAGGGCGCTTGTCCTGCCAAGGTAATAGGCTTCGGGCTTCTTCAGGTAGAGCGTGACGGATGGTTGGGCGACCCCCAGCGCCCTGGCTGTCTTCGACTGGCTGAAGCCCAGCCGGCGAAGCCTGTGCGCCGCGAGGGCCCTGACCCAGGGTAGGTACTCCTTGGCGACCATCTCAAAAGGGTCCCTCACATTATAGGCGAACAATAAGGTCGCTAATAAGCGTGGGCACCGAGCCCCCTTGAGGCCTGCGTAGCATACATATGACGGAGCGAGGAGGCTGCGGAATATGAGCCGAACCGCTGCCTTCGCGGGCAAGCAGAACCGCATCTACGGGATAGGCGACGGCTCCGGGGGGTTCGCCATTTCCAACTTCCACTGCGCAGCGGCGAAGGCGGCGGGCTTTACGCTGGCCTACATACCTAAGAAGGTGAAGAAGGCTGGCCTGTTCGAATCGTATCGTTCTCTCTGTCGCAACGCAGCTGGCTTCGCGGTTACTTCACCTTTCAAGACGGAAATACTAATGATGCTGGATACGATCGATGACGATGCGAGAACCATCGGCGCCTGCAACGTGATCGCCTGTGAGGAAGGCCGCTTCAAGGGGTACAACACCGACTGGGTCGCTATCAGGAACGTCCTGAAAAGGAGGGGCATGAAGCCTGTCAGGAACAACGCGTTGGTGATAGGGATAGGAGCGACGGCGAGGGCTTCTCTCTACTCCCTATGGCGGCTGGGCTTCACCCGGATGATCTTGTCGGGGAGGAACCCGGCCAGCTCAGGCGCCATAGTGAAGGGGCTCGGCTTCATAATGGGCGTCGACGCGGTTTCGTTGCCCTACCCCGACGCTTTCAAATCATTGGACCTGCGTGGATTCGACGTCATCGTGAACGCCACTCCTCTCGGGAGGAAGGAGGGAGGGGACCCGACGCTGGCAGCGGCGCTGCCTTTGGACGTAACTATCTTGGACCTAGCCCTTTCACCCTCCCTGACACCGCTGGCTAAGAGGGCCATGGAGGCCGGATACAAAGTCGTAGAAGGGGAGATGGTCGCGGCCGAAGAGGCTTTCCTAGACATCCGCGTCTGGGCGGGAGGTGCGCTGCCTTGACTTTCGCTGGCGCCTCCTTGGGTATCGCGAGGGGCCGATGAGACAGCTATCATTGTATCCCTGCTGGTCCGCATCAAGGCCCATGCCCATCTCTGAAACTTTCTTCAGCAGGCCCGTCAAAGATTACATGCGCAAGAAGTTCTACATCCTCAAGGCCGAAGAAACCGCCGCCGGGGCCGTCAAGGTGATGAAGGATAACAACCTCGGCAGCGTGGGGGTCCGGTTCGATGACGGCTCTGTTGGCATACTTACCGACCGCGACATCGTCATGAAAGTCGTGTCAGAGTCGCTGGAGCCGTCCAGGGTCAAGCTCCAGGGCATCGCCATCAGGAACCCCGTCACTGTGAACCGGGACGCTTCCCTGGGGGAGGCTCTGAAGCTCATGGGGAAGAAAGGCATCCTGCGCCTCATTGTGGTGGACGACAAGGGCAAGCCGGTGGGACTCCTCGTCGAGCGCTGGGTCTTCGCATCCTTCGTCTCCGAATACCTGGGGGACAAGGAGCCGCTTGCGAAGAGCTGGCTAGAACGATACATGCGCGACGTGACCGACGCCGCGCTCATGGAAGATTAGTGGAAGAAGGCCATAAGCCAAACCTGCGCCACCAGGGTCGGAAGGATGCCGCCCAGAAGTCCCACCCAGAGCCATTTGAAGAACTTCATGTGATAGTTGAACTTCTTCTCCAGCATGCCCAGGGCCACTATGTTGGCGGTGCTGCCGATCATGGTTATGTTTCCCCCGTAGACCCCTCCGAAGAGCAGGGCGAAGGACAGGGGGGTGCCCTGGTAGCCTATGGCCACGAGGCTCTGCACCACGGGTATCAGGGCTGCCACCAGGACCACGTTGTCCAGGACAGAAGAGGCGCCGCATGCCAGCCACAGGACTATGCTCTGGATCTGAACCTGCGACCTCGCGACCGAGGCTATGCCACTGGCCAGCCTGTCCGTCAGACCGGTGAACTTGAGGGCCCCTGCCTTTGCGAAGAGGAACATGAAGAAGACGAGGGACCACCAGTCGACACCCCTCTCCACGATTTGCCGCGCGGTCGCCCGCTTCCAAAAGAGCCCTGCCGCCGCTCCCAGGAAAGAGAAGACCAGGAGGAGCGTGTCCTTCTCGAGCCCGAAGAGGGGCTCGAGGCGAGCGTGGAGGGCGATGAAGAAGATGGTCCCAAAGAGGATCACCCCGCTTATCTTGACATCGTTCATCCTCTCCTTGCCGATGACCTCCAAGACATCGGCGCTTGTGGCCCCGTTCAGCTTCGCCAAGACCTTGACCTTGGCTTCCGCAAGAGGCTTCCTGTACCAGAGAGGAAGGATGGCGATCAGCAGCAGCAAGGACATCACCGCCACCGGAGTGGCCCACATGAGGAAGTCCGTCGAAGGTGAGGTTCCCCCTCAGGGCGATCAGTATCCCTATGGGGTTCCCCAGCACCGTGGCGGAGCTGCCCACGTTGGTCGCGAGGACGGTCGAGATCACGTAGGGAAGCGGGTCGATATCGAAGTACGCTGCAATACTCGAAGACGATGGCGATTATGAAGAGGATGGAGGTGACCTCGTCCACCATGGCGGCCATGAGGGTCGACATCGCAAGGAGCACTATCAGGACCTTCCTGGGATCGTACTTCGTCGCCTTGAGCAGCTTGTCCAAGATCCAGATGAACAGGCCGCTTTCCTTGGCGATGTCCACCAAGATCATCATGCCGATGAGGAAGCAGATTACGTCGATGTTCATGAAATCGAATCATTTCGGTGATGTCCAGGGTCGACGTCGCCAGAAGAGCCGAGATGCCCACGAAGGCGATGGCCAGCCTGAAGCGCCAGAACATCAGCGTCCCAATGACAGTAGCGATGAAGATGGTGCCAGCCATGGTCTGCTTGAAGTTGCCCAGGATGAGCCAGAGGACGATCCCTACGAAGGCCACGGCGGCGATATATATCACGGCGTCGCGCGCAGTGCCTACCGGGCCGCCGGCGTCTTCTGAGGTCAACGCCCTAGTGCCCCTCTGTCAATGACCCATGCTCTGAAGCTATGGACCAGAAAGACACAATTCAATGTGTATGTGGGAGCCGTCTATAAGTATTGCTCTGGCGAAGCGCAGGCCCCTGTTCCCTCCATAGAGCGCAGAGACCGCTTCACTCGCCGATTCTTCCAAGAGAGGCGGAGACGAGGAAGGGCAGGAGCACCGTGACGTCGCCGTGGACCGTCACCTGCTTCGCCTTGGCCTTCACCTTACCCCAGGAGATGGCCTCCCTGACCAGGGCGCCGCTCAGGGAGCCGTCGTACTCCATCGCCGTGGTGAGGTACACCGCGTAGTCGAGGCCGTCTCGGAACTGCGCCCACCATATCGCATGATGCTTGCTGATGCCGCCGCCTAGCATCAGGGCGCCCATCTTCTTGGCTTCGAAGACGGCATCGGACATGATCTCTTCGTCCTTGAGGACGTTTATCTTGAAATCCCTATGCTTCTGGGAGAACAGCCACACCTGCGATCCCACGGCCCCGTCGGTGAGCCCAGGCACGACCACCGGAACCTTCCTCTTGGCCGCCCAGTAGAGTATAGAGTCCTCCTTCAGGAGGCGTTCCCCGATGGCCCAGGAGAGCTCGGATGCCCCCAGCTCTCGTCTGCCTTCGCGATACAGATCTTCGAAGAAGGGCTGGAGCTTCTCCTCAAGGAGGGGTCCGTAGGAGCTCTTGGGGACGAGGACGTTCCCCAGCCTGTGGTAACCCTCCTTCAGCAGCTTCTCGTCATCGAGCCTGAAGTCCCCCTTCATGTATGGGGCGAAGCTCCTGGCGATGTCGTGGTCCAGCGTCCCGCATGTCGTGATCAGGAGGTCGACCTTCCCGTCACGCGTCAACTGCATAATGACGCCGCGGAGCCCGGTCGAGATGATGTCGGCGGGGAAAGAGATGACCTTGAGGCAGCTCTTGTCACCCCACATCTCAGCGAGGATGCCGACGGCTTCGGCGAAGTGCCTGCCGGTGAAGCCGCCAGACCGTTCCATCTTCTTCGATATGGAGGAGGCCGTTTCGTCGCCCACTTCGTAGTCCCTGACGACTTCGGAATAGCGTCTGCGAGGCACGGGCCCTAGGTCATGGGACGGCTCTTAAAGAACTGTCGCCCTCACGGGCGGCCCTCTCTACTTGACGCCCAGAAGCTTGGCGACTTCCTTCCTCGACGCCGCGCCCAGCTCGTCCGCCATCATCTCGGGCGGCACGGTGTTCACATATACCCCGAACCCCTCGGCCAGCGCCCTCCGCTTCACGAGGTCAGGGTAGACCTCGACGTGCCAGTGAAACTGGGATTGCTGTCTCTTCTCCGGCGCGAAGTGGAAGGCGACGTGGTAGTTTGGAGAGGGCCCCTCGGACAGGCCGCCCAGGGTGCACCTCAGGATCATCGCGAGGTCCTTGATCTGATGCTGCGTCATCTTGAGGAAGCTCTTCTGGTGCTTGCGCGGCACAATCCAGAACTCGAAGTCGTGGCGGGGCGCCCAGGGGACGAAGGCCAGGAAGTTCTCCGAGGAGAGCACCTGGCGGGGCCCGCCCGACTCTACCTGCACAAGGCGGCAATATGGACACTGGCCCAGCTCTTCGTAGACCGCGTCGGACATCTTCGACTCTGATTCGATGACCGGAGGTATCCTGGAGAAGCTGACAAGGTCGACGTGCGGGTGGGACGCCGTCCCCTTCCCCGTCTCGGAGTCTATGAAGGCGGAGACGTAGGAGACCCCCCTTCCCTGATAGAGGAACTTCAGCTGTTCCTGTAGGGCGATCAGGTTGTCCGAGAGCTGTTCAATGCTCATCTTGCTGAAGGTGTCGTCGTGGTTGGGCGTGGAGACGACCACGTAGTGAGTGCCTCGAGCCGGTTCGCCGAATAGGGGTTCATCGCTGTAGTTGGAGCGTGAATCATCGAAGACAAGGGGCTCTGGATGCTTGAACACCCTGACGACCCATTCCTTCACCCTGTCGTCCTCGCCGTCGCTTGTCTTCACGATGCCACCCAAACGGTCCTGGAGCACAAGGTCGGCGGGAGGCGTAGACTCCTCCTTCCCCTTGCAGTAGCTGCAGCCGTCCTCGGGCGCGCGGCTGCGCCGCTTCTCAAACGGCACCAATGACATCGTCCTTGAAACGTAGTCCACACGAAGCTCCGGCAAACCCCCACCTGACCGCCCGTACTGGTATGTCGGAAGGGGGTTAAATCTCTAGATGTGCGCCGTTTCATAGGTTGGAAGCCGCACGCTCGCACAATGTTAAGACAATTTGAGCCGAAGGCTCAATGAGTTTACTCCTTTCGATTAAACATAAATACGGGAGAGAGGCTTTTGCATCCAAATTGCAGAAGATATGCCTAATCGTCTCCTTGCAACAGCCGATATACCTTAGCCGCAACTTTCCATACGAGAGGGCAAAGAGGATAGCCGACGAAGCCAGCCTCATGGACAGGTACTTTGATTACGGGCTGTGCCACAAGTTGTATCTGGAGAACTCCAAGCAGATTTTCACGCCGCTGTTCACGGGCCTCCTCGAGGTCGCCGAAGCGACTGCCAAGACGCCCAACCCCTTCAAGTTCTCCGTCGCGGCCAGCGGGCTGTTCATTGAGCAGGTGATAAAGGAGGATGCCTTCCTGCTCAGCGTCATCAAGAAGCTCCTGGGCCTAGGCGCGCTGGAGTTCGTAGCCGTACCGTATCACAACTCCCTCGCTTCGCTCTATTCCGGAGGGCTCGACGAGTTCGAGGAGCAGGTGAAGGAGGACGCTAACCTCTTGGGCAAGATGTTCTCGGTGCAGCCCAAGGTGCTGGCGAACACCAAGCTACTGTTCAACGACAAAATCGCCCGCAGTGCAGAAGCCATGGGCTTCGTCGGCATGTTCGTCGACGGAGTCATGGGGTTGAACGCCGAGAGCTCCGCCTTCACATACACCTCTTCGGCGGCCCCGGGCCTCAGGCTGCTCGTCAGAGACACCGTGGTGAGCAAGGCGCTCGTCAGCGGTGCGATAGAGGAGATTGACAGGCTCAAGAGCGGGGACGGATTGGGGGTCATCTACCTGGACACAGACGAGCTGGGCAAGAGAGACAAGACGTACTTCAAGCTTATCGCGGGGACCCTTCACGAGCAGGGCTTCAGTTTCACGACCCCTACCGAGTACGTGCTGGATACGACCCCCGCCGGGAGCCTTTCCGTCCCCGAGCCGCTCACGATAGCCACGGAGGAATCGGGTGGCAACGTCAACCGCTTCTTGGCCAACCCGATGCAGAGGATATCGTATGACAGGGTATCCGCCCTCAAGCCCTTCATCAAGGAGGTTGGCGACGAACGTGTGAAGGTGCTGTGGCGGATCCTCCAGCAGCTCGATCACTTCGTATGCATGGGCGAGAAGCTGCCCCCTGCGTACCACAAGATCTTCAGCAGCCCGGCAGAGACGTTCGCTGTGTACAACACCATATTCGTGGACTTCGAAGGAAAGGTCACCACCATAGTACAAAGGATGAGGAAGGCCAGGAGCCCTGCCGCGCCTAAGCCCGGGATGCCGCCAGCGGGATACAGGACGCCCGCCCAGATGCTGGACAGGGGGTCGCCTGCTCCCCCTGGAGGACCCGTGCCCAACCCCTACGACAAGAAGGCTAGCTTCTGATTCTGCATCCGAGGGGTGCCGCCCGACCGAAGGTCAGGAATCAATACCCAAACTTGATAAATCGGACGGCAAGAGTGTAACCAAGGCTTGAAGCTCCTTTACGTCCTATTGGACGGCGTTGGCGACAGGCCGAACCCTGTCCTTCAGGGGAGGACCCCCCTCGAAGCCGCAAACACCCCGGGGATCGATCGCATCGCATCCAGGGGCGTGAGCGGCCTGGTGTATACGGTCGGCAAGGGGATCGCCCCCGAGTCGGACGTGGCCGTGTTCAGCATGCTCGGATACGGCTTCGGCGAGGAGTACCCGGGAAGGGGCGTCATAGAAGCCGTGGGTGCAGGCACGGACTTCAAAGACGGGGACCTCGCCCTCAGGGCGAATTTCGCCACCGTCGACGACGAAATGAACATCACCGACAGACGATCCGGCAGGAACCTCAGCCAACAGGAAGGGAAGAGGCTCGCTGAGGAGATAGCCGAAGGCGTGCACCTCTCAGTGCCCGGCTCCTCCTTCAAATTCATTCACACGCTCTCTCACAGGGCCGTCCTGACCTTCCGCGTCAGAGGGACCGAGCTATCGGGGGAGATTTCCAACACCGATCCGGCCTATGCCAAGGTGGGCGGGATGGGGGTAGCGAAGGAGAAGATAACGGAGATGGAACCTCAGAGGTGCATCCCCCTCGACGGGAGCACCGGCGCCGCCATTGGTGCCTCCGTTGTAAACGAGTTCGTGGCGAAGTCTCACCAAGTCCTTGTGTCCAGCGACGTCAACGCTGAGAGGTTGAGGAAGGGGTTCAAGCCGGCCAACATAGTGCTCACGAGGGACGCGGGGAGCAAGCTTCCGAAGGTCGAGAAGATGTCCTCTAAGTACGGGGCTAGTTTCGCCATCGTCGCCGACATGCCCGTGGAGCTCGGCATCGGAAGGCTCACGGGAATGGAGGTGTTCGTATCGAAGGGCGTCTTCGACTACGAAGACAAGCTGGCGAAAGTGCTAGAGCTCCTCGGCAGATTCGACGTCGTCTACCTCCACATCAAGGGGCCCGACGAGCCCGGCCACGATGGAGACGCAGTAGCGAAGATGCAGAGCCTGGAGGCGATAGACAGGGGCTTCTTCCTCCCCCTTGTGGCGTCCGGCCGCCTCAAGGGCGTGACAGTGGCCATCTCCGCCGACCACTCGACGCCCTGCACCATGAGAGCCCACAGCGACGACCCGGTTCCTCTGGTCATCTCAAGGGAGGGCATGGATGGAGATGGGACGGAGAGGTTCACCGAATCCGCAGCGGCGAAGGGTTCTTTGGGCCTCCTCGGCGGCAGGGACGTCCTGCGGCTGGCCCTGAAGTACGCCAACGAGTGAGTTCCTCCTTCCGACGGTTTTTAAGTGAGTCCAGGCTATCATGAAAGCGATGCGATGACCTCCCCAGAATCCTTTTCGAGGGTGCCGTTGAGCATCAGCGTGCTGGGAAAGGGGAAGATTAAGGGTGAAATCATCAAACACCTCGCCCCGTCCACCAGCGGCTCCATCATCAGGCACGGAAGGATAGCCGGAAGGGCCACTCTGGAGCAGAACTCGGTCATGATACTGACCAACATCAAGGCGGGGCCCGAGAAGCCGAAGAACCGATTCGCAGCTGGAGACATCGCTTTCCTTCCCTTGAACGGGGCGCTGTGCATGTTTCTCGCCGACACGGCCACCGCCAGGCCCATGAATCAGGTGGGAAGGGTCACGTCAGACAGCAGCTTGCTCAAGAAGATAAGGCGAGGCGACACTGTGATCTTCGAAGTGGAGAACTCTCCCCAGCCGGCTCCCCACACCTAGGGCGCCCCAGAAACGGCCACCCCACCAGGAAGAAGCCTTCAGGGCAACCATCCGAACGAACGGAGGCGGGTGGCTCGGAGACCTGGGCTGAAGTTACACCGATGAGTAATTAACTGAGTCTGCGCCGTCCAGAATCTGGATGGAGAAGACCTCAGAATCGGACACTGGACCGACCGGCAGCGCGAAGTCTGAGGGCGACTCGCTGTTCTCCGACGTCCTCAGAGAGCTCGACGCTGAAGAGAGCCGCATCATTGTCAGGCTCGAGCTAAGGAGGTTCCGCAAGAAGACCACTGTGGTCGAGGGCCTTTCGGGCACGCAGGACAGTCTCGCTGACGTCGCACGCGAACTCAAGAAGAAGCTGGCGACAGGCGGAAGCGTGAAGGACGGCATCATCATTCTTCAGGGAGACCAACGCGACAGCGTCAAGGAGATGCTGACGCGGATGGGATACTCGGAACAGAGAATCGAAGTTCAATGAGCTCGAGACTGTAGCCAGATCTCCCGATCTTCCGAGAGGTTTACCCGTCCGAGTGACGAAAAGAGACCCCGGAGGAGAGCGGACGACTACCTCTTCTTGACAGCGTACACATAGTGGCCGCTGAAGCCGCCGACCCTGTCGAGCAGGCCCTTCTCGGCCATGGAACGCAGCAGAGTGGAAGCTATGCTGGCCTTGATCCCCAGTGCCTTCGCAGCTGAATAGATGGTTATGGCCTTAAGGGGAGCGAGCTGGCCCACGGCGTCCTCCTCTCTCACGCTAAGGGAGTACTGCGGCTGGAGAGCCCTCGAAGGCTTGGCGCCCTTTCCGCCTTTCTTCTCCTTCGGCTTCTCCTCTACGTCCTTTCGATCCTGCTCCCTCTCCATGGAGGCGACCGTCTTCTTCTTCGTGCCGCCCAAAGCCTGTCGGAGGAAGGCTGAAGATAGCTCGATATAACCTTTGCCGGCGAGGTCTTCCTGCGTGCGTGGCAAGCGTTATCAGCTTCTGTCTAGGAAGGCAGGAAGAGAATGCTCGACGGAATGGCCTCGAACTCCCATGAGCTGCGCGGGGATAAGGCGGGCCCGGACCATTACGAGCCATCGGGAGGGGCCCGCTGTTGGCCTATGGCCAGAAGCCGCGTCCGCTGGGCATCACGGCGCTGGCGATACCCGACGCGCTGGGCGCGACCGTCTCATTGCTCCTCGGGTTTTCCCTGCTGTCGGGCATGCAGGCCTACATCCAGATGCTCATCAATATCGATTCTTCTTGCGCCAGCATAGGCACCGACTTCTTGGCCCTGGCGGTGCAGCTGGTCTCCGCCTTCTTCATAGTGATAGGGCTGCTGGCGCTGCTCAGCGCATACGGCCTGTGGAATGGGAAGAGCTGGGCCCGTTGGATGTCCATCATCCTCTCCCTTCTTGGCGCGCTCGCAAGCGTCTTCATCCTCCCCGCCGGGATAGTCAGCCTGGCGATCGAGCTCCTGATCCTGTACTACCTGACGGGAGGACAGGTCCGCGACTACTTCAAGCCGGTGGCAGAGTCCCTTCCCACCGTGTCAGCCTGAAGTGGGCCCTTTGCCACGATCACGAGAACGCCGTCCAGCATCAGCCTTATGGGCCTGACCTCGGCGAAGAGCCCGGAGAAAAGGGAGATGATATCGGAATTGCTCGGGAGCCTCTTCAGAGTGATGTATATGTCTCGGAAGGGCTTGCCCTTCCCACGCAAGAAGGCAAAGAGCAAGAGGGGCGCCACCAACCTCCAGTACGCGGCCACAAACAACCGCTTGACTCTTGAATCGGGCCTCCCCAGGTCGAGGGCGACGACGGAGCCTCCCGGCGCCAGCACCCTGCTCGCTTCACGGACGGCCTCCGCCCTGTCCCGGGCGTCACGGAGGGTGAAGCCCGCAAGGTATCCGGCGAAGGACCGGCCGCGGAAAGGGAGGAACTCGTAGACCCCGCGGACCATTCCGGCATCTCTCAGCTCCTCCTGCGACGAAGCGAATGCCAGCATCTCAGGGAGGGGGTCCACCAGCACGGTCTCAAGAGAAGGGTTCAGCCTCCTGGCCTCGATGCTCATGCTCCCCGGGCCGCTCCCGACGTCGACGACGACGCCTGCCCTGGGCAGACCCAGGGCGAGGGCCGTGCGCCTGAGCCTCCCAGACTGCCCTAGAGAGAGATCTTGTTCCCCCTTTCGTATAGGGGGACGAGCACCCTGAGGTCGTCGAGTATCCTGTCCCAGTCCTCACCTAGGCCTGACGACATGGGCGAGCTACTGATTGTCCTCTAGGTCGAAGTCCTTAAGCGTGGCGGGCAGGAGACGGGCGACATCGGTGGCCGTTATGTGGTTCCCCATGAGCCTCTTGGCCGCCTCACCGGCCCTCCCGTTTACGAAAGAGGCAGCCGCGGCGGAGGCTAGAGGCTGCATCTTCAAGGCCATTAGGCCGGCGACGAGCCCCGCCAAAACGTCGCCCGTGCCCCCGACTGTCATGGCCGAGCAGCCCGTCCTGTTTACGTAGGTCGTAGTCCCGTCGCTCGCCACGTCCAAGACACCCTTGGAAAGGATGACTACGCCCATCTCGGCGGCCGCCTTCCTGACCATTACAATCCTATCCCCGAGGACGGTCGGAAGTTGCTCGCCCGTCAGCCTGAAGAACTCGCCCGAATGGGGAGTGAGCACCACCTCCCCTCCTCTGCATACGGACACCACGTCCTTGCGCAGCGCGTCGGCGTCCAGGGTGAGCTTGACCTTCCTGGACATCAGCTCGCTGCAGAGGAGCTTGACGCCGTCGGAGGGTTGCCAACCTAGGCCGGGGCCAATGACGGCTGAATCGATCTCGGGAATCCACTTTAGGAGGCGCCTTACCGCCCCAGTGGTGAGCTTCTGGTCGGCCAGCGGGAACACTATGAAGTCAGCGGAGTACGCCCTCACGGGATCCGCTATCACGCGGGGGACCGCCAGATACACCAGGTCGACACCAGCGCGCGTGGCCCCCTCTGCGGCATGGACAGGGGCGCCGTGGTAGAGCCAGCTCCCTCCGACGACTAGGACCCGGCCGTTCTCCCCCTTCCTAGATGTGGACTTCCTCGGCGTGAAAAGCGGAGCCAAGACCTCCGCCGACGTTTCGACCGTGCCAGGCATGACTTCTGGCGCTCCTCATATGAGTATACATTCCCGATGAATTAAAACTATGGGGCACTAGGAGGCCTTGAATACGTCCACCTGGCTGGTGACGTCGCTCAGCCTGGCCCAAAGGCTAGCGGCGGCTTCCTGCGAAACCCTGGCGGCCTTCTCGCGATCCACCCTTGTGGGCTTTCCGCCTTTGAGGAGGACCTCCCCGTCCACCAAGACGGTGTCCACATCGCTCCCTCCCACTGAGTTCACCAGGTGTCCATAGACCGTCGATGGTGTAAGCGGCGTAGGCAGGAGGGGCTTCAGGATCACCATGTCCGCCTTCTTCCCGGCCTGCAGCGACCCGAGGTCGTCCAGGCGATAGGCCCTGGCCGCATTGACGGTGGCCAATTCAACGACCTCCATCGGGCTGAGCACCCTTGGGTCCTCCCTGTGCAGCTTGTGTATCAGGAAGGCGGCTCTGAGGTTCTCGAACGCGTCGAAGATGTAGCCGTCGTTGCCGAGGGCCACGTTGATGCCCAGCCCCTGCATCATGTCCACCGGGGCCGTACCCACGGCGTTGAGCATGTTGCTCATGGGGTTGTGGGCGACGTTTGTCCCTGAGTCCTTGATGAGCTTGAGCTCGTCTCCGTTGACGTGGACGGCGTGCGCCAGGACCACGTCCGGGCCGAGGAACCCAAGCCGGCTGAGCCTCTCCACGGTCCGCATGCCATAGTGCTCCATGTTGTGGTAGAGGTCGCCTCTGCCTTCGGAGGCGTGCATCGTCAGCGGCGCCCTGAGCTCTCGGGCCGTGTCTGCCGCCTTCTCGATGAGCGAGTCGCTCACCGTGAAAGATGCGTGGAGGCTCATCATGCCGGAGCACCTCCCTGCCTTGGGCTTCTTGATGAAGCGGACGTTCTCCTCCACCCCCCTCTCTCCCTCTTCGCGGCTCCTCCTCTCCGTGGCTTCGAAGGAGAGCAGACCGCGAATACCCACCTCGTCGACGCCCCTTTCGACCGAGTCCAGCACCCCTTCTACGGCGTTAGGGGCCTGAGAAGGTGTCGGCGAAGGTCGTGGTGCCCGTGCGCAGGAACTCCACGGACGACATCAGGGCGCTGGCGTAGGCGTCGCGCAGCTCCATGGCCTGGTCCATGGGCCACCAGACGCGTTGCAGGTTCTGAGTGAAGTCGGTGGAGGGCGGGAGGCCGATGGAGGCTCCCCTGAGAAGAATGCCGTAGAGGTGCGTGTGGGCGCAGATGAGACCGGGGATGACGATCCCGCCCTTCGCGGAGATCGTCGTGTCCGCTCGGTGGTTCTTCAGGACAATCGGCGTCTTGTCGACGTCCAAGATCCTGTTCCCCTCCACGACCACCGCCCCGTTCTCGATGACGTTGCGCTGGTCGTCCATGGTAACGACCAGACCGTCCCTGACTATCGTAATGTTCCCAGCCATAACAGTCACGCAGGCCCAAGCAACCCGGAGGACGCTGGGTGTAATAACCTTAGCCGTATTCCGCGTTCAGGTACTTCCTGAGAGTGGAGACCTTCCCCAGCTTCTGCTTGAGGACTTCCTGGCTCTGAGTCACGCCGGGGTCCAGCCGCCGGAGCAAGGCCGCGAACACCGAGACCAGGTCGAGGTAGTAGAAGGAGTGAAGGAGGTCCTGCACCCCCTCCGGCGTTCCCTGATGCCACGTCGGCCGTCTGGAACCCGAGGGAGCGCACCTGCTCTCCGATGAGAGAGAACCTGATGGTTCACGACCTCGTCGTCCCTCCAGCTATGAAGGAGAAGGAGACGTGACCCGAAGTCATGCTCCCAGCAGGTGATGCCGTCGTGCATGACGTCCATGACGTCGGTGATGGTGCAGTCCATCTTGGCGTTCTCGCTGAGGACGTTCTTGAATCGGGTGCCGACGGACAGGTTGAACGGAGAGTAGTAGGCCGTCGTGTGTGTAGCCTCCTGCAACCAGATGGCGGTCTTCGCGGGGGCGCTCCTTTCGGGGTCGGGGTCCGAATAGGCTGCCGAAATCTTGCTCAGCCCTACAAATGCATCACTTAGTCGGCCCCTGAGGCCCATGTCGGGCTTCCATCCGTCCAAAGCTCCAGCCAGCGTCGACACGAACACCGGGAAGGAGGAGCGGGCCGTGGCTCCGCCTTCGATCTTGAGGAACTGAGCTCCGCGCCTGTCCGCTATCGTCTTGAGGAGGCCGCCCGACGCTATGGCGATGCCGCTGGCACCCCTTCTGAGCGCCTGATCGAAGACGTAGCCTGTCTCTTCGGTGCCACCGGAAAGGCTCATCCCAATGATCAGGTCGTCCTTCCCCAGGTCCGAAGGCACGATGTGGTTGCGCAGCACGTTCACCCGGAGATACGACTGTGCCAACGCGTCCCTGAAGAATTCGCCGGCCGCCGACGAGGCTCCCATCCCGGCGACAAAGACTCTCTCCGCATGAGGATCGACGTGGACCTGCGGAAGGTTTTCAAGCGTTTTCAGGCCTGTTTCCGGCCATGTCCGATAATCCCGCAGGAGCCCTTTCCTGTCGAACGAGACGTCTATGAAGGATGAGTCAGTAGCCAATTTCAACCCATCTCGAGGATTTCGATTCTTGCTGCTCGCCGAGCCTCTATTAAAGAGTTCGTAGCTCGACCTTGACGTCTCCGTCGACCTTCACTATTGCGAACCCTCCCATCGAAGCGGAGCCAGGGTTGCAGCACGTGCAGGAGCCGACGACCTCGACGGCCTTCGCGGTGTGCACGTGGCCGCAGAGCAGAAGCCTGGGGTTCATCGTCTTGACGTAGCGCAGCACGGCATGGCTTCCCAGATGCCCTCCGTAGCCCGAAGTGTCCAGCGAAGTTCCGAACGGAGGGGAATGCGACACGAGGACGTCCACGCTCCCCAGCTTCTCCAGCCTTTCCCAGAGCTGCGAATCTGGGTATTCGTTAATTGTGTCAAAAGGAGTGGGAGGAGAGCCGCCCAGTCCCCCGAATCGAATGCCGCCGAAAACCATCACCCTGTCGTCTATGTTCTGGACCTGCCCCGTTGACGACAGCTCCGGTCCCTCGTTGTTGCCGGGGACGATGAAGGTCGGGATGGGGAGCTCGCTCAGGCGCGACAGGAACCTCCTCAGGAATCCCTCCTCGCCAGAGGTCGTGACGTCCCCCGAAATGACCACTAGGTCGGCGCCCCTGCCGAACATGTCCAGGCGGCCGAGGATCCTCTCTGACCGATGGATGTCCGTAAGGTGGACGATTATCGAAGCGTCTCACCCGGAAACCTGATGGTCGCCCTCGTTCTTGGCATCGTCGTACGCCAGACGGATGAGCTGTTCTTCGCCCTTGGACACTCGAAGGTTCCGCCTGGCCTTCATCCTCCTGAGGGACTCGAGCGCGGAATCGAGGAGAAGCTTCCTGTCGTCCCAGCCCAGCGACCGGCCGTATATCGTGAAGGGCGCGACGTCCCTGTCTACGAGGCCGTGCACATGCGAAGCCATGCCGACGCACTTACCGGCGTATATAGTCGCGTTTATTGAGACCTTGGTCAAGTCGGCCATGAAGGAGCCGAGCTTCACCAAGCCGGTGTCCACTCTCCCTTGTCGCGTCTCCATGCGAATCGAGCCGTATGTGTTCTTGAGGTCGCTGGTGACAGCACCGGCGCCGATGTTAGCCCATTCCCCGAGGTATGAATGCCCCAGGTATCCTGCATGAGACTTGTTGGAATGACCCTCGACGATGCTCTCCTCGACTTCCCCGCCAATCCTGCAGCCATCGCCGATGTAGCAGTTCCCATTGAGGCGCGCGGAATGCAACACAGAGCCCTTCCCTATCAGAGCGGGGCCCACTATCCTGGTGAAGGCTTCGATCTTGACGTCGTCGGCGATGAGCACCGGACCCCTCGACGTGTCGAAGTACACCGGCTCCTCGACGGCGACATGGCTTCCGTAGACGACGCCCGTCCCCGTGAGCCCGCCGGATAGGCTGGTGATGAGGTCCCAGGGACCGTTCAGAAGGAGCCCGTCCTTCGTCAGCTCCTCCCCTCCGTCGGCCTTGAGCCTCTGCGCCAGTCCGCCGTCAGCCAGCCTCTGAAGGTCTTCAGGGACCTTGCTAGTCCTGGCGGCCGCCACTGCCCCGTCCGAAATCACGAACTCCCCGGCCTTCAGGCCCTTGACGACCGATACGACGCCCTCCTCAGGGCGGAGCCTGCTGTTGACGAGCAAGACTTCGCCCTCATAGCTCGAAGGATTCACCGCCGCCTGCGACTCCGTCTCCTTGAGCAGCATCCCGAACCGCTCGGGCACATAGTAAGCCGCCACTCGACCGAGCTCCCTCCTTATTCGCGCGCCCAGCGGCCGATAGGAGTAGATGAGCTTGAAGGTGGGCTTCGCCAAGGCTAGCGGTCGGAGGGGGTTCTTCCCATCCTCTTCAAAGAGAGCTAGGTCCACGAACCCTTTCACCACGGACTCAGAGGATGCGGCCCAGCCTTTCTACGAACTTGGCGTTGGCACTGAGGTAGCTCTTCTTGTCCCCGATGTCGATAAAGTCGCCCTCAGCCTTGTAGGCGAAGATGGGCTCTCCCTTCTTCAAGGCGGCGTTGAAGGCGTCGTTCATGCCGTACATCACGTCCTCAGGGATGTACTTCAGGAAGGAGGGCTCCATGACGTAGCAGCCTACGTTTATCCAACCCTCGACGACAGGCTTCTCGCGCCAGTTGGTCACCCTGTCATGTTCGTCGCTTTCGATGAAACCATACCTCATGTTCTCCCGGAATGGCATGAGCATGAGCGTGGCCAGAGCCTTCTTCTTCCTGTGAAACTCGATCATCTTCCCTATATCGGCCTCCACCAAAGAGTCACCGTAGAGGACGACGAAGCTGCCCTTCACTAGGGGCTCCACCGTCTTCAGCTGGCCGGCGGTGCCCATCGGCTTGGATGTCCGGACATACTTGATGTGAACACCCATCTCATCGCCCTCCCCGAAGTAGTCCTCGATGGTCTTCCGCAGGTAGCTGACAGTGACGATGATGTCTTCTATCCCAGTTTTGGAAAGCTGGATTATTAGATGCTCCATCAGAGGCTTGTCGCCCAAGGGAAGCATGGGCTTCGGCGCGAAGAACGTGTACGGCCTAAGGCGGGTCCCCAGTCCGCCCGCCAAGATCACAGCCTGCAATTGTATCCTCCCACCCTACCCCCATGGGAAATGCGCCCTAAATACCGTCTTTTTCTTCAGCGCGTCGATGGCCTCCCTGAACTGCGCCGTGTAGGTCTTGAAGAACTCCGCGTTGGACGCAGTGAAGGCCGGGTCGAGAAGCAGGCCCCTGCATCCATTCTCGACGAGGCTCTGGACGTCGTCTCCCGCCACGTCCTGGGAGACGCGGAAGATCACAGGTTTACTGTCGGAGAGCTTCGTGACGAGGGAAAGTGTCACCAAGTCCAAAACGCAGAACTTGTTCGCGCCTTCGGACTGAATCTGCGAAGATGTCTCGAAGGAGAATGCTAAAATGTTGTCGTATCCCGAGAGCACGCGGTAGTACTCGAAGGGCATCCCCGGCTGGACGTAGGGAAGGAGCGGGAGACGGCTGTCGCGGAGGACGAATGGTGGGAGCTTGGACACCCCTATTGCCGCGTAATCGAAACCTAGCGTTACCACCTGCTCCCATTCCTCCTTGGTAACCACCTTCTGGTACCCAAGGTGGATGCCCACCGGGAGCTTCAAGGTCGAAAGGAGGTCCTTGATCTGCTGTGCCTCCAGGTCGGGGCCTCCGGTGTACGCGGACGTAACCGGGTGCTCGTTGAACAGCTGGAGGAGTAGGCTGTCGGCGCCTCCCTGCTCGACGGCCGAGGCGAGCTCAGCGCTGTTGCTGGGCAACTCTACGAGGAGGGCCAGCCCGCCCGCGTTCATGGCTGCCTGAAGCCTTGACAAGGCGTCCACACTGTCTCCAGATTCTGCGGTGTGACTGAGGCACCCTGTATTAAATCTCCGAAGGGTCAAGACATTTGACATGATTGCCTAAAATCAGTAGGAATGCATCCCGTGAGAGGGTCGGCTCCCTCTGCCCCCGAACTCGGCTACGCGCGCCACCAGTCAAAGGAGAGGAAGGAGATCCTCCGCCCCTTGACCGTGGCTATGAGGAACTGCTTCCTGACCGTGGTGGCCAGTCTCCCGGAAAGGACGATGTGGGTCGCCGTGAGGCCGTGACCGGGCTTCATGACCTGCACAAGGTATGGTGCGTGGTCGATGCCCGGGCCGTGCTTGTAGACGGCGAAGTCGCAACCGAACTTGATCCCGGGAGTCACGACGAGGCCGGCGTCCCTCAGGTGCTCGTAGACGGCGTACTTGTCGGAGAAGTCGTTGTATTCGGATTCGCACAGTGCCCTGAGGGCCTTCCGCGACATCCTCCCTCCAGGCCCGGTGACCACGAGACGGTCCTTCCTTTGGAGGTAATATCCTTCTATTAGATCCAATATGAGCGGAGCGTCGAAGTCAACCCCTTTGGGCTTGGAGACACCCAGCGGCTTCCCATAGTAGCCGGCAGAGTACATGCTCCTCGACTCCTCCGTCCCCCATAGAATGATCCTGTTCTCCACCAGCTCGCCGACCGCAGGCCTAGCCAATCTCAAACCCTCTCGAGGCGGAACCAGAATGCGACACGACGTATTCCCCTATATGCCCAACGAAATGATGACGACGAGGTCGGCGCAGGACAGGGCGAGGTCGGAGACGGTCTCTATCCTCTCCAGGACGTCTTTTAAGAGGATCAAGTCCTTGAAATCGTTGATCTCCTTCATGGCCTTCGAGGTGGAGCTCCTGTACTTCTCGTCCATCTCGTGCTCACTCCTCTCCACCAGCTGGATCAGGTCGTTCACCTTGACCGGGTTGAACTGGAGAGTGCGGATGGTTTCGTTCAACCTACTCAGGATGCTTATGACCAGGTCGAACAGGACCCTGAGGTCATCCACGAGGCCTGTCTTCTTGAGCGTCTGATACCGGAGCTGAGTCAGCCTGAACGCGATGCTTTCGAGGTAGTTGGCGACCTCTTCGATAGTATACGCGGCCCTGAGAAGGTCCTCACGGTTGATCATCATGCTGCCCAATTCAGCCAGCTGGCGACTCAGGGCCCTCCTGTAGGCCTCCACGTCGTTTATGGAGAGATGCAGGCTGTCCGATGCGGCGGAGACCCCTTCTTCGTCTCCCAGGACCAGGGCTCCATGGATGTTAGCCAGCTCCCTGCCCGCATCTAGGACCCTGCGTCCCTCGTCTTGGAGCACCGCAAGTATCTTACGGCGCGCCTGCATTTCAGCCTCTCCCGTATACATCGAACTTCGACACCTTCTTTGCGCAAGCAGATGATATAAACGTTCTAGACGAACGGCAAGCACATCCTGCTAAATCTGCCATGATTGCCAAAAAGCGGTGCGTTATCGGCAATGCACACGCGCGGCCTCTTGCGTATTTGTGCCCCAGAATGTCGTGGACAGTGGCTCAAGGCGTCCATGCCTTTGTCCGCCCAGAGCTCTTAAAATGGGGGCTTTCCTCACAAGGCTTAGGTCAGCAGCATCCTGCGCGCCAGATCCAGGTAGACCTTCGACGCACCGATGACCTCCGAGATCTCCACGCACTCGTCCAACACGTGGCACATCGACTCTAGCCCCGGCCCGTAGGCCACGGCGTTGGACCCAAGGGCGGCCCTGAAGTGATGGGCGTCAGTGGTCGCGGGGACGCACATGGCAGGTGACGGCTCCTGGAATACGGAGCACGCGGCCTCCCGGATCCTCTTGACGAGCGGGGACGAGGGCGGCGTGAATGCTGGCTGGGCGTAGTTGATCAGCTCCAGCCTCGCGCCCTGGGGGATGCGTCTGCGAACGAGCTTCTCCGCCTCCTCCTTATTCCCACCGAGGGGAACCCTGACGTCCAGCTCCACCGAACAGTGGTCGGGAACGATGTTGATTTTTGTCCCTCCCTCGATGCGGCCGATGTTGACGGTGTAGTGGTCAAGCGCGTAGTACGGCCTCTTCGAAGCATCCGAAGAATACTCTCTCTTCAGCACCCTCTTCCCCTCCCGCACTAGGGAGCCGGCGCTGCGCGGGGTGGTGACCTTGTCGAGGATCGGCGTCTTGAACCCTTCAAGCACGGGTACGGCCTTCAGAATCGCGCTGTCTCCCAGCATGGGCAGGCTGCCATGCCTGGCGACGCCGTCCAGGGTGACGCGCACCCAGAAGGTGCCTTTCTCGCCGGCGACGACCACGTGACCTGTCCCTTCATGTTTCGTCGGTTCGCCCAGCACCAGGTTCTTCGACTTCAATATCCCCTTCTCGATGAGATACTGGACGCCCTTCTTCCCCCCCGACTCCTCGTCGGCGACCAACGCAAGCACCAGCTTGCCGCTGAGCGCCTTCTCATGCTGCCCGGTCTTCGCAAACGCGAAGGTGAGGGCGGCGCAGCCAGCCTTCATGTCCGTGGCCCCTCTTCCGTAGATCCTCCCTCCCGCCATCCTCCCGGCGAGAGGCGGGACGCTCCACTTTGCCGGGTCGCCAGCGGGGACCGTGTCGATGTGGCCGCAGAAGGTCAGTTCCTCTGCGCCCTCCCCCAGTGTCGCGACCAGGTTCACGCAGCCGTCCTCTGAGGAGTACTTCCTCACGGAGACCCCATGGGACGAAAGGTACTCCTCGGCGACAGATGCCGGCGCCGAGGTGTCACCGGGCGGGTTCTCGCTCTTCGCCTGGATGAAGCCCACCAGCAGCTTCACCAGTTCAGCCTTCTCCGAATCTACAGCGAGACTGAGGTCGTCCTTGTCCGCCTTCACAGGGTCCAATTGTCTAACTCTCCCCTTCTACGGCCTCGATTCTCTTCAACTGACTATTGTACATTTCCAGAAGCTCCGCGGTCGTGGTGGCGTCCTCGGGGCTCTTGTCATCCCGAATCTTGCCGGTGAACTTGGGGAACCTGAGGGCGAGTCCAGCGTCGGGCCTTATCTTCCCCATGGCTGCGACGTGAATGGGTGAGAGGGTGATCTCTGAAGCGATGACCTCGAAGACCAGCTGCGGAACGAACCAGACGTCGGCCTCCATCTTAGAAACCACCCTGGGATGCACATGGGGTAGCAGAAGCGGCTCCAGCCGTTTGGGTATCTCTTCCAAGCTAACGTCGGTGAATCCGGTGCCTATCTTGCACACGGTCTTGAAAGTGTCGTCCTCCTTATCGTAGGCGGCCAGCAGGTAGGCCCCATAGGTGCCGGCCCTTCTGCCGTGACCGTGGAAGGCCCCCACCACCACGAGATCCAGCGTGTCGGAGAGCTCGCTCCTGTACTCCCGCTTCAGCTTGATCCATGCAAAAGCCCTCGCGCCGGCCCTGTAGGGGCTTTCCAAGTCCTTCACCACCAGGCCTTCGCACCCCTGCTGAATGGCCTCCTCCATGAACGACTCTATCCTGGAGGGACTGTCCGTCACAATCCGGGGGGCCAAGGAAGTCCTCTCCGATGTCTCTACGAGGCCCTCCAGCTCCTCCCTCCTTTCTTCATAAGGCCTGTCGAGGTAGCTGGTCCCGTTGGCGTACATCACGTCGAAGAAGAAGAGGGAGATTGGGAACTTCTCCATCATCTCCTGCACCCCATGCTTCCTCCGCCGGTGCATGAGCTGCTGGAACGGAAGGAGCTCGCCGGAATCCACGTCAACCGCCACACCTTCGCACTCCAGTATCGCCTCCTTGGCCTTAACGTGCTCGGCGGCCAGCCTGACCGTGTCCGGGTAGTGGTGAGTGATGACCTCCAGCCTCCTGGAGAAAAGGGTCACCTCGCCGCCGTGCTTGTGAATCTGCATCCTTTCCCCGTCATACTTGAATTCGGCAGCGCACTTCCCCCTCAGCTTCTCGATGATCTCCTGGGCCGAGGAGAGCCTCTCGGCCAGCATGGGGCGGATCGGCCTGCCCATGGCGACGGTGAACTCGGATAGGGCCTTCAAGCCGCCCTCCGCCACAGCCTTGGCCACGGCCCCCAAGTCCGATGATATGTTGTAGGCCCTCTCAAGGGCAGGCCGGTTCCCCTTGTCGCCCGTGAAGGCTTGGGCCAGAGCGTCCAGTATCGTGAAATCCGCAATACCGAGACGGAGCTGCCCCAGGGTCGTCCTGATCAGGTACCGCGCCTCCCTCGGCGAAGCCCGGTTGAGGAGGCTGGCCAGCGACCTGAGCTTGGCCTCCTGGGAACCGGAGCCGGAGAGGTGCGCAAGGGAATCCAGTTCGGAGTAAACGTCAGAAACGGTGAGAGGCTCCTGGAAGAGTGTAGATTGTAGGCGCCCGCCAGACGCCTCCTCGGCGGCCGTACCCAAGTCCCCCTTCTCCCGGTAGAGCTCTTCTATCTGAGATTCCGGAAGGCCGGTGGCGCTGGCTATGGCCCGCACCACTAACTTGTCACCCAGGCCCATCTCCACGCCTAGGTAGTCGGGGTAGAGCTTCCCCTGGTTCAGGTACGTCACCTTGACCACGTCCTCTGGGCTGGTCTGTTCGTAGAGACCGACAAGGATGTCGGTGAGCTCCAGCCTCTTAGTCGTCTCCTCCATGGCGTCGTACGCTTCGACGAGCTTGGCATAGAGGAGGGCTTTCTTTGGCATCCCAAGGACGATTCCCCCCTCCTCGATTTAAGAATTCGTTGACTTCGCATGCGTCGAAGGCGAAGCTTATTACGAGGAGGTCTCACTCCTTTACGAATGAGAGGTGCAAGAGAGGCACTGGACGTCATCGGCTCGCGCAGGAGCATAAGGGCCTTCTCAGCCAAGGCTATTCCTCCCACAATCCTCGATTCCGTGATTGACGCCGGGAGGAGGGCACCGAGTCCACACAATACCCAGCCCTGGGTCTTCGTCGTGATCTCCGGCGAGGGGAGGCGGAAGCTCGCGGGCTCCATGAAGAGCGCCTACTTCAGACATCTCCAATCGCAGGCTGACGGGTCCGCCCTCGAGAAGGCAGAAAGGGCATATCTGCGCACGGCCTCGGTGCCTCTGCTGTTGCTGCTTTGTCTTGACGTCTCCGAGTTAAAGACCCAGCCCACCCGGGCCCGCCGCCGAGGGGAGTGGCTCATGGGCACCCAGGGCGTCGCCGCCGCTGCGGAGAATATGCTCCTCGCGGCCCACGCCAACGGCCTCGGAGGCTGCTGGAGGGGAACGCCCATATTCTGCGCTCCCGCCATCCGACGGGCGTTCGGGCTCCCGGCCAATCTAGAGCCGCAGGTCCTTCTCGAATTGGGCTATCCTGCCGAGAAGCCCAAGAGGAAGAAGCTCAAGGCTAGAGATGAGGTCTTGCGCAACGGCCTCCCGAGGAGCTAGGCTGAATTGGAGAACGTAGTGCTTCTGGCCGGAGGGGTAGGAGCATCCAAACTGGCAGTCGGGCTCGACCGACTGGTCCCGCCCGGCAAGCTGACGATCGTCTCCAATGTGGGCGACGACGAAGAGGTGTTCGGCCTCCATGTATCCCCTGACATCGACATCGTGACATACGCGCTGGTGGGGCTGGTGGACGAAGCGAAGGGCTGGGGTGTCGCGGGTGACACGTTCAGCTGTGACGGCTTCCTCAGGCTGCTGGGGGAGAGGCCCTGGCTGCTGCTCGGTGACAAGGACCTCGCCGTGAACATAGCCAGAACGAACCTCCTCAAGCAGGGAGCGAGGCTCAGCGAAGTGACGAGGAGGATCGCGGAAGCTTTGGGGGCACGACACAGGATCATCCCCGTTACGGACAGCCGCCTGACGACCATGCTCTACACGGACGCAGGCCCCATGACGTTCGAGAGGTACTTCGTGAAAGAGGGCCAGATGCCCGCCATCGACGGCGTGGCTTACTCCGGCAGCGGGTTCGCTGAGCCGGCCCCTGGGGTCATCGAGGCCATCGAGGACGCCGACATCATCGTTTTCGCCCCCAGCAACCCGGTCGCCTCCATCCAGCCTATCCTGAGCGTGAGGAAGGTCTGGACCTCCGTCCTGCGGAGCACGGCGTTCAAAGTGGCCGTCTCACCGATAATCGCCGGGAGGGCCGTCAAGGGTCCGGCGGACAAGATGATGCGGTCCCTGGGCTACGACGCTTCGCCTGTGGGTGTGGCCGAATTCTACGACGGCCTGATAGACTGCCTCCTCCTCGACAGAGCCGATCAGATGCTCAAGGGTGACGTGTCTTCTACGGGCGTCAAGGCCATAGTGGACGACATCATGATGCCCGATGTCGCAGCGAAGGTCCGCCTGGGCGAATCCGTTCTGAAAGCGAAGACGTCTACCTGAACAGGTCGCGTGCGATCTTGCGCTGGAGAGGCTTCGAGCCTTCTCCTCCTTCGTAGAGGTAGCCCTTGACGACCACGGCAGGTATTCCCCTGCTCTTGCCCATCACGAGCTCGGCGGCAGCCGCCAATTCGTCCACCTGGGCCATGCTGGTGACTTTCAATGTCCTTCCGTACATGTCGGGCCTCCCCCTGTAGTCCCTGAAGCATGTGATGCCTGCGACGCCGATGGCGAAGTCCACCTGTCCTTCCCTCCATGGCCTGCCATAGGTATCCGAAACCACCACAGCCACCCTCTTCCCAGAAAGCGACTCTATGCTCTTCCGGATATTCGCCGCCGAGCGGTCTGGGCTTTCGGGAAGGAGAAGGAGGCTTCCCTCTTCGCTGACGTTGGACCTATCCACGCCGGCGTTGGCGCAGATAATCCCCTGCTTGTTCTCCGTGATGAGTATGCCCAGCCGCGCCCTCACTATGCTCCGGCTCTCCCGCAAGACGACTTCAACCTCCTTGGGGTCC
The DNA here is from genome assembly GCA_963842885.1 of uncultured Nitrososphaerota archaeon. Taxonomy (GTDB): domain Archaea; phylum Thermoproteota; class Nitrososphaeria; order Conexivisphaerales; family DTJL01; genus DATKKG01. Next base: position 380,145 of record CAWJIE010000005.1, on the reverse strand, counting down.
TTCTTCAGGAAGCCTCCAAGGCTCTCCGCAAACGGAGAGGGTTTCACGTCGTCCAGCCGGACGTACCTGCCCTCGGCCTTCGACACGACCTTCTGGGCCACGACGTAGATGTCACCGTCAGCGAAAGGTATGCGCGACATCCTCTGCGAATCGTAGATTAGCCTGCCGACGTCGTCGCCCGGAGACACCTCCCCTATCCCCCGAAGCCCCATGAGCTTCAGTTCGGAGCTGCCGGAGCCTTCACTCGGCTTCAATTCCGTGGATACCGCCCCTGATTCATATATAAGCGTAGAGAGGACTGCGGTATCTCACTGGGCGTGCTGTTCCTTCTTGGTGTAGTTGAGTATGCTTATCTGGCCGGCGAGGGTCCGTGCCACTTCGGCGAAGCTCTCCGCGACCGGGCTCTCCTTCGTGCTCAGAGGTATGCCAACGTCGCCGGCTACGCGGACCTGCGTGTCGAGCGGTATCTCGCCAAGGAACGGCACGCTCGCCTCCTTCGCGGCGCTCTTACCGCCGCCGTGGCTGAAGATCTCGGCCCGCTCGCCGCAATGCGGGCACACGAAGTAGCTCATGTTCTCGATGATCCCGAGGATGGGTATGTCCAGCTTCCTGAACATGTAGAGGGCCTTGCTTGCCACCTGGAGCGCTGCCTCCTGCGGGGTCGTCACGACGACCACGCCGGTGATCCTGATGGACTGCGCGAGTGAAAGCGCGGCGTCCCCCGTGTTATGGACGATCACGCCGTCCGCGACGAAGCTCTGGGATCCTTCCACGTGAAGGTCATATGTAGGGCGTATACCCAAGGGTTTGATCGATCTAATCCTCGTGAGCTTGAAGGGTCTCGCGTCCGTCTTGAGAGAGAATTCGAACTCAAAATGCTTGGCGCCTGGGATCCTCCTTCCGCTCTTGAGCATGTTTCCTTTCCTCTGCCGTTCTCGCACGTTGGTCACGCGATACCCGCTGATCATGCAGAGCTGACGAAGCTGTCCGACGAGCCTTTCATTGGTGCTAGCAATTCCGACTACGTCTTGACTGATGACAACGGTGCGTATCACACCCCTCGAATCTGGCAGCTGCTTAGCCAATTCTCTGTGTCGGATGCTACCGTCCGCCTCAGCATATCCCCTGATGAATGCAACCCGTTGGTCTAGTGGAAGTGAGAAGATCCAATCTGGGATGCACTTCTTCCGCGCTTTGTGGTCCAGGTCGAGCGCAATGAACAGGTTCGCCACAGAAACTGAGCTTACCGCGAACTTCTGGCCGTCGTTATCCTCAAACGTGCGGCACCCAAGGACTTCTCGGTAAAGCGATTCGTACTTGTCCCTGTATTTGCTGCCTCTAGGTTCGCAGATACGGAGCTCGGCCAGGGACTTTCGCTTTGTTCTTTTTATGAAACCATCGCCGACGAAATGACCGAGTATTTGCATGAACTCCGCTGTTGTCTCCTTTGGCAAGCTCACCTTTGAGCTCCGATCGAGGTCAGGCAGGGCCATCGGTCGACCTCCTTCAATGCAATTAGCTGCCAGTATCCTGTCTCCTGCCTTAAGCTGGTCAAGCCGTCGCCAAGCGTATTTGTCGGACCAATGGTACTTCATGAACGGGTGGTTCGCAGAAGCAACGATTGTGCGGTTGGGTGTCCTCAACTCGTAGACCTCCTGCATACCTTCTGGAAGGACCCCCGCAACTCTCCGCGGCACCAGGTGCGAGCCATCGTAACTGAGAACAAACTCTCCGACCTTTACCTTCTCGATTGGAACTGGCACGCTGTTGGCGGCTGATAACCATTGTCCCGGCAGGCAGGCAGCCCGGCGGAAGGTCGACGATAAGATAATCCAGTGGGCTCCATTCGACCAGCTCGAGGAAGTCCTTGACGGCCTTGCCTATGAGGGGGCCTCTCCATATGACGGGGGTCTGGGTGCTGCTGAAGAAGCCCATGGAGACCACTTCCACCCCCTGGGCGACTAGCGGGGTGATCTTGTTGTCATGGACACCCGGTAGGCCCGACGCCCCCAGCATCGCAGGGATGCTAGCGCCATATATGTCGGCGTCCAAGATGCCCACCTTTGCGCCCATCTTGCCGAGCGCGACGGCCAAGTTGACAGCAACCGTCGACTTGCCCACGCCACCCTTCCCGCTCGCGACGGCTATCACGTTCTTGATCTGGGAGATGCCAGACCTGCCGACGGGGCTCGAGGAGGACACCTCCGCCGGGAGGTCTATGTGGACCTTCTCGACCCCTGGGATGGCGGCGACGCGGGCGTTCGCGTCGCTGAGGAGCTGATTCCGGGCCGGACAGGCAGGTGTGGTGAGCACCAGCCTGATGTAAACTTCCTTGCCCAGGATGCTAATCTCTCTCACGAATCCCAACGAGACTATGTCCTTCCCAAGCTCAGGGTCTTTCACCTTGGAAAGCGCCTGAAGGATCTGCTCCTTTGAAACCGACAACCTCAAGAGCCTCCGAACAACTGAAGGATAAGGCTCCTGCCTCCATGATAAAAACGTAGCCAAACAAGGAGGCCGCTCGAAGGAGCTACATTCGGGGCTGCCCCCGACTCCCTTATTTAGGGAGGAAGCTTCGACTTCGAACGACCGTCACATGAAGATAGCGCGCTTCGAGTCCATGGGCAGGCAGGACTACGGCTTCGTCATTGGGGAATCCCTAGTGCCTGCATCCTCTGTCGGGGAGGACCTCCCTCACTGCCTTTTCGAGCTCGTCTCCTCGGAAGTCCTGATGGGCAGTTCGTTCCAGAAGTCGCTGGCGGAGCTAGCGTCCTCCTCGGAGACCCGCCTTACCCTTGATGTGGCGAAGCTGCTAGCTCCAATCCCGAGGCCCGGCAAGATAGTGTGCCTCGGTCGGAACTACATGGAGCACGTTTCCGAAGCTGACACCAAGCCACCCAAGGAGCTGATGATCTTCATGAAGCCAGCCACGGCGGTCGCCGGCCCCTACGAAGACATCGTCTACCCCTCTGTGACTCGTCAGCTGGACTATGAGGGAGAGCTCGGCGTGGTGATTGGGAAGCGGTGCAAGAAGGTGAGCCCGTCGGAGGCCTCGGGCTTCGTCCTAGGCTTCCTGGTGTTCGATGACGTCTCAGCACGCGACATCCAGTTCGGCGACGGCCAGTGGACCAGAGGGAAGAGCTGCGATTCGTTCGCACCCCTAGGCCCGTGGATCACGACGAAGGAAGAGGTCGCCGATGCCTCCGCCCTCCGTCTGAGGACCTGGGTGAACGGCGAGCTCAGGCAGGATGCCAGCACGAGAGGCATGATAAAGAAGGTGCCCGAAGTCATTTCGACTCTGAGCCAAGCGATGACCCTGGAGGCCGGCGACGTCATAGCGACCGGCACCCCGGCGGGCGTAGGCTATCACTGGAAGCCTGAGCCGAGGCTCCTTAAGCCCGGCGATCTGGTGAAGGTCGAGATCGAAGGCCTGGGATATATCGAGAATCACGTGGTCGCAGAGACTTGATCAGAGCTGAGGGCAGCCAGGGCTCGTTTTGAAATGGGCGTTAACACACGTTAGGTTTTTAATGGGTCGTCTTTTAATGGTGCGTGAGCGCCTTGGCCAGCGAGGACGTGCAGGCTCAGCTGAAGGGCAATACGCTAAGGGTGTACCTTTACGTCCTCCGTCAGAGGAAGGTGGGAGTGCGACAGGTCCAGAGAGCCCTCCGTCTATCCAATCCATCCCTCGCCCAGTACCACCTCTCCAAGCTGGTGGAGATGGGCCTCCTGAGGGAAGAGGGCGGCGAGTATGAGATAATGAAGGAGGTCAAGGTCGATCTGATGCGAGACTTCCTGCGCCTAGGCACGCTCCTTGTGCCCCGCTTCGTCTTCTATGCGGCCTTCTTCACGGTCTTTGCGGTGTATTTCATCGTTCAGGGAATCGGAGTTATCGCGTCCGAACCGCTGGCGATGTGGCCCGCGGCCCTGCTCGGGCTGGCCTCGGCGGCCTTCTGGCTCGAGGCCGTCAAGGCATGGAAGTCGGCGCCCGCAGATTAGGGAATGTCCATCCGGGATGATGCCCGGGCCATCAAGAGACGTCGCCCTCCCACCCGGGCGGAAGGCCTCGTTGCTCACTAAGTACAGAGAATATAGTCTTGAAAGAATAATCAAGAAAATATATAACCCTCTGAACGCAAGACTCGAGGTATATGTCCAATATAGATGTAAGGAAAGTACAGATGGTGGGCTATTCCACTCTTTCTGTCTCTCTCCCCAAGGACTGGGTCAAGGAGGTAGGAGTCAAGGCGGGCGACGTCATCTCCATCATCCGCCTTGAAGATGGCTCCCTACGGCTCCATCCCGGGCTGGCGAAGGACGAGAAGCTTCCCAAGAGGGTGGTGAACGTAGACAAGATAGCCGACCCTGGACTTCTCAGACGGACTATCATTGGACTCTACATCATCGGAGCCGAGACAATCGTAGTGCTCGGGAAGAACGGCATGAACGCGTCGCAGCTCGAAGAGGTCAAGTCTGCCGTGCAGAGGCTGAACGGCTTCGGCATCGTCGAACAGACGGCCGGCACGATCACGATACAGAGCTTCCTCGACCCGACGAAGTTCCCCATCGACGGCCTCCTTCGGCGACTTCACACCGTAACCACCTACATGCTGGAGGCGTCGTTCAAGGGTCTACTCGAGCGCAAGAAGGAGTCTGCCCAGGAAGTTGTCCTGGTCGAAGAGGAGATGGACAAGATATACTGGATGACGGTGAGGCAGCTCCTCTACGCCTCCAAGAGGCTCGACGCCGCGAAGAAGATCGGGATCGACAACGTGCTGAACATCGCCGGCAACAGGCTCGTGGCCAAGCTGGCCGAGAAGATAGGCGACTACGCGGAGCAGATATCCGTCAACACGGTCTCCATCCTCGATTCCGGCTACGAGCTCAAGGCGAGCCACAACGAGGAGATCGGCCGCCTCTTCCGCGAAGTCGTGGAGCTCTACGCGCAGTCGTTCAACGCCCTCCTCAACAGAGACACGGTGCAGTCCAACAAGGCCATCGAGCGCTCGAATCGCCTGGAGAAGGAGCTCAACGAAGCCAGCTTCCGCCTGTCCCAGGCGTACATATCCGACCCCAACTACGGCGAGCCGGCCAAGAGGGTCTCCTTCGCCTTCGCCCTTCGCTCCATACTCCTTGGTCTTGTGCAGACTGTCAACTTCATAGGGACGATCTCCGAAGTGGCCATGAACAGGAGCCTGGAGCTGGAAGGCCCCCTGGTCTCCGTCGAGCCCTAGCCGAGGAAGGCCAGCGCGTCGATTGCGACCAGCGCACCCTTGGGCAGAGAAGACACCCCGATGGTGGACCTGGCCGGAGCCGCATCCCCCAAGGAGGCCGCATACAGTTCGTCCACCTTGCTGAAGAATGACATGTCGGTCAGATAGAGGGTGACCTTTACAACTGACCCCCAGTCGGCCCGGGCCTCGGCCAGAACCAAACCGACATTCCTGATGGCAAGCCTGGCCTGCTCATCAATGCCCTGGGCCAGGGCCCCCGTCGAAGGGTCCATGCCCAGCTGCGCAGAGGCAAACACGAAGCCTCCTGCCTTGATGGCCTGGCTGTAGGGCCCGATCGGTTTCGGCGCTTTCTCGGAGAAGACTCTCTCTATCATTCGAGAGTGAGCGAGAGAGGTTCCGGGTATAACTCTTTCATCAGAAACACGATCCCCTGCGGCGGGAAGACCCCTTGCTCAGTGATGATCAGGTCGATGTACTCCGGAGGGGTGATGTCGAAGGAGGGGTTCTTGACCTTCACGCCAGGGTTCTCCTCCATCCACTTCCCGCTGACCACCTCGAGGGGGCTCCTCTCCTCGATCTCGACCAGGTCTCCCAGGAGGGTCCGCGGGCTGAGCTTGTACGTCTCCGCCGCAACGAAGAACCGCGTCCGGGTCTCGTGGGCCACAACCGCGATCGTGGAAGTGCCTATCTTGTTGACCACCGCCCCGTTTGAAGCGATGGCATCGGCCCCCACCAGCACACGGTCCACCTCATGCATATACAGCCTACAGGCCGAGTCGGGGATGAGCGAGACGTCCACCCCGTTCCTTGCCAGGATGGCGGCCGTCAATCTGCCCTGGTAGCGAGGCCTCGTTTCGGTGACCAGGACCTGGAACTCCTTGTTCTGAGACTTCGCGGTCGAGGAGGATCTGAGTGACGGCTTCGCTGTTGCAGTGGGTCAGGATTAGGTCGCCCGAGACGATCCTCTTGGCGCCGATCTCTCCGATGATGCCCACGGCGTTGGTGCTGCGCGAGATGAAGTCGTCGGAAAGTCGGACGACGATCTTCTTCAGGGTCTCCATCTTCATCCCCTTCGTAAGGCCCTTGGAAGCGCCGCCGAGGATGAAGTTGATGCTGTTCGGCAGGGACACGGCGGTGGGGCGAGCTTCCTTCAGCTTTCGTCCATTCTTGGACAGCTCTTCCATGAACTGGGTCGGCGTCTTGGCCTTGCTGGAGATCGCAGTCTCCTTGAGCGCCTCCGCGGCGGCCCTCGCTATGCGACCCGCGCCGCGGATCTCCATGGAACGGATGGCTTCGTAGGTCCGTTCAACCGTATTCTGAGGCAACGAGACAAACTGTGTTCGGGAAGTAGAAAAGCGTTTGCGACATCCCGATGCCCTCTCCACGTCGACGCAGCGCCGGCATCCCCGGGGGCTCAGCGCGCCATGGAGTCAACCCGAGGCATTAGTGCGGGCCCGGTTGCTAGCTCCAGGGCCCAAAGTGGCAGGGGCAGCAAACAAAAAAGTGGTCTTCAATAGCTTCGGCTTCAGCTCGTTTGGCGAACCGAAGACGGGCTACTGCGGTTTTACGATCTCACCCATCGCAAAACTGGGCCTTATCTGAGAGATCTTGACCTTGACCTTATCTCCCTGCTTTGTGTTCGGCACGAAGATAACGTAACCTTGAACTCTCGCAAGGCCGTCGCCGCGGCGGCTAATCTCCGAAATCTCGACCTCCAGCTCATCGCCCACCTTAACGGGCTTCGGCTTGAAGTAGGACCTCGGAAGCCTCCTCTCCTGCGGCTGTTCTGCTGGGCTTGTTGGCGCTTCGTCCATGTCGAAACGATACCTTGTTAATTAGCTCCTTTCGTCGGTTATTTAAACTTGAAGTGTGAGCCTATCCTTTCGGCAAGGTGAAGGGCGGGCAATATGCCTTTAAGCTTGTTACCTGACTTCACCACCGTCAAAGCATGACCGCCATCAAGGATGGAGACTACGTCCTGCTCTACTCGAGGAAGGGGAAGAACTGGCTCCTTAAGGTCTCTGCGAAGGGCGACTTTCACACACATCTCGGGAGGGTCCCCTTCGGAGGGATCGTCGGCAACGACTTCGGCTGTTCGGTGCTTTCCGACACCGGCCAGAGCTTCTACGCGCTCAAGCCTACCGTCGAGGACTTTCTAATGAAATGTGAGCGACAGACCCAGATCGTTTACCCCAAGGACTTGGGGCTTATCGCCTTGAAGACCGGGATTGGCCCGGGGGCCAGGGTAGTGGAGACGGGGACGGGGAGTGGCGCGCTCACGACATACGTGGCCAGCTTGGTGAGGCCTGGCGGAAGGGTGTACAGCTATGAAATCCGGGAGGACTTCCACCGGATGGCCACCAAGAACCTCGCCAAGGCCGGTCTTTCGGAGTTCGTCGACCTGAAGCTAGCCGACGCGTCGAAAGGCTTCGAGGAGACGGACGCCGACGCAGCCATAATCGACCTGGGTGACCCGTGGAACTTCGTCGACATCGCTTGGAAGGCCCTCAAGCCTTCGGGAGGCTTCGCCGGCATCACGCCGACGACGAACCAAGCCGAGCTGCTGGTGGACAAGCTGAAGAAGAACGGCTTCACCCGGACCGAGTGTTTCGAGATTCTCTTCAGGAAGATGGAGGCGAGGATTGGCATGACCAGACCTTCGACGCGGATGATAGGCCACACGGCTTACATCGTCACGGCGACTAGGCTACTGGAGAAGGAGGAGGCCCCGCCGCCCGAGCCCGAGCCGGAAGCCGAAGAAGACGACGAAGCGGAACAATGAAACGGTGGAGCCTGACCGCCGAAGGATTTGGCCGGGCCGGAAGCCCTTGGAGGCGAAGCCTACTTAGATGCAAAGCCCTGGCATGCGCTCACGGCCATCTACTTCTCTGCATTCTCCATCGCACTCTTCGACCTCGAGCTGAAGATGGGGATCAAGTCAGCCCGAGGGCTCGCCTTTTCGCTGGTCGTGGTGGCGGAGCTCTTGATGGTGCTGATGTCCAGTGCGTGCAGCGACCGGGCATGACAGGTCAACCAGTGGCTCTTCGCCTCACTCCTCCTCGCGTTCGTGCTGCAGCTAATCGTCACCGGAGTGCCGCCTGTCGCTGGCCTGTTTCAAGTGGACACGCTGACCCTCCTCCAGTGGCTCCAACTCCTTGCCATCTGCCTCCCCATCATCGCCGCGACGGTCCTCCTTTCGAGGGGGAAAAGGTTTAAGAAAGCATCGCAATAGTGTAGTCTGTCAAAAATGAGTGAAAGGAAGGCAGACAAGGCCAAGGACTTCAGCCAGTGGTTCGATTCGGTGTTGGAGCAGGCCCAGCTCATCGATTCTCGATACGGGGTGAAGGGCTTCGTCGTCTACAGGGCCAACGCGATGCGCATCTGCAGGCGCATCTATGAAATGCTCGAATATCAGCTGGAGGCGAACGGCCACCAGCAGGTCCTTTTCCCTCTCCTCATACCGTTCTCCTCGTTCAAGAAGGAGACCGAGCACATAAAGGGCTTCGAAGACCAGGTCTTCATCATAGGGGAGGCAGGAGGCGAGGAGCTGGACGAGAAGTTGGTGCTCCGCCCCACCTCGGAGACGGCGATATATCCGATGTATTCTCTATGGCTGAGGAGCTACCAGGACCTGCCCTTCAAGTTCTATCAATCCGTAGCCGTCTATAGGCGCGAGACAAGGGCGACGAGGCCTCTCCTCCGAGGAAGGGAATTCCTCTGGATTGAGACCCACGACGTCTTCGCCACGGCCGAAGGCCGCGAAGACCCAGGTCAAGGAGGACCTGGAGATATGTAAGAGGGTCTTCGACCAGCTCGGCCTCGCCTTTCTCGTGGCCGAGAGAGAGGAGTTCGACCGGTTCCCGGGGGCCGACAGCTCCTGCGCCTATGACGCCCTCCTCCCTGATGGCCACGTGCTCCAGATAGGGACGACCCACTTCCTCGGTCAGCATTTCACCGGGACGTACGACGTCTCCTATTCTCGACGCCGGCGGTGTAAAGCAGATTCCATATTCCACATGCTTCGGGCCCGGCGTTTCACGCATCTTGGCGGCGGTGGTTGCCACCCATGGCGACAACAATGGCCTGGTGCTACCCTTCGGCCTGTCGGAGTACGACGTTGTAGTCGTTCCGATCCTCTACAAGGGGGTCGAAGAGAAGGTATCGGCCAAAGCCAAGGAGATAGCGGGTTCGCTCTCCAGGAAGGGGTACTCCGTGTTCCTGGACGACTCCGACTTGACGCCCGGGAAGAAGTACTTCCGCTGGGAGACGAAGGGCGTCCCCGTGCGTCTCGAGATCGGTCAAAGAGAGGTCGAACAGGGAAACGTGACCCTCTTCCGCCGAGACACGAAGGCGCGCACCTTGGTGAAGGAGGGCGACGTCGAGGCGTCCATAGAACATCTCAGGAAGGACATCTTGGAGGAGCTGAAGACGAGGGCCTGGAGCACTCTCAAGGAGAGGTTGGTCACGGTCAAGGACAGGGACTCCATGATCGCCAGCTCGGCCTCTCTGATAATCATGAAGGCCCCGTTCTGCGGGGCACGGGAATGCGCCGACTCCATCAAGGATGCGACGGGTGGTTATGAAGTGCGCGGAAGAGACATCGCCGACGAAGCTAAGCCCGACGGAGGGTGCGTCTGGTGCAGAAGGCCGGCTTCTCGCACCGTGTACCTAGCCAAGGCCTTCTAGGATCTCCACCTTGGGCGCCAGGTCGGCCGCCAGCCTTTCGACCTCCCTGGCTTCAGGGATCTTACCCAGCGCCGGCTGGTCTATTCTGGCCGATGCGCAGGCCACGGCGAATGCCAGCGAATTCGGAAGGTCCTTCCCCGTCCGGGCCGCGGCGTAACCGGCCCCGAGGAGGTCACCTGCTCCCACCGCGTCGAAAGGCTTCACGACAGGAGGCTTCAGGAAGTATAGGTCGTTCCCCGCCCTGAGATATGTCCCATCTCCGCCCATTGTGACTAGGGACTCCCTCACGCCGAACTTCGCCAAGCCGGAGCCGATCTCAATGGGGTCCTCGCTACCCGTGAGGACCTTGCCCTCCTCGATGTCCACCTTGATCGCGCTGACGCTCCGTAGCCTCTCCCTGAGCTCGGGGCTGTCTTCGAGGGTCACCTGATCGCCCTCAAACCTCCTGAGGAAGCCTTGAGGGTCGAGATAGGTGAACTTGGATATGGCCCGATATTTCGGAAGGGATTCCACGGCGATCTCGCCGGCGACGGGGTTCACGAGGACGATGTCGTAGTCGGGGATGCCGCTCCTCGGCGGAGGGATGTCTTCGCACCGGCTCAGAAGGCGAAGGGCCCGCCGATCCCAGAGGAATGTGATGTCGAAGCGTGTAGTAGGGGACTCCGTCAGCGGGGGATTAAGGAAGTGTATGCCGGTCGAAAGGAGCTGCCGAAGGCGTTCGTCTCCGAAGTCATACCCTATCGAGGTGGCGACCGTGACGTCGAAGCCCAGCCGCCTCAGGAGGAACCCCATGTACGTGGGAGGCCCACCAAGGCTCTCCGCGGAATAGCCCTCGGTCGTGATGGTGTCGAGCACAATGTGGCCTGCTACGAGGGCCTTCAACGGTCTCGCTTCAGAGTCCCTTCTATAAAACCTAGGCCGTGGAGGCATCTGGAGAGCATGTAGAGGGCTCCATGATCGGAGATAAGGCAATTTGCCCGACGGGGCCCCTGCCTCCAAGTGACCGAAGCACGAAGGTCTGGTAGGTGAGTTTATGACCATAAAAGAGTTTTAAGGCGCTATCTTAGGAGGTAAGGTGCAAGCCATTTGACTCAGAAGAGGAAGAGTCGAGGAAGAAGCAAAGGCGGCAAGGGAGCGAGCGGCTTCGTGCAATGCAGCCAGTGCGGTCGCCCCGTTCCGCGAGACAAGGCCAAGAAGGTCACACAGAGGATCACCCTCGTAGAGCCCAGTCTGGCAAGAGAGCTCAGGGCGGCCGGCACATACATCCCATATGGAACCACCCAGAAGAACTACTGCGTATCTTGCGCCATCCACTTCGGAATTGTCAACGTCAGGGCAAAAGCCGAGAGAAACAGGCCGTATTAGGGGGGCTCGCTTTGGCCTACGAGCGCCTAGTCCGCAAACTCACCAGGGAGAACCTCTGGCTCTACATCCTGAGGATGCTGCTGGAGAGGCCGGACTATCCGCTCGGGCTGAAGAGGCGGTTCAGAGAGAAGTTCATCTTTGAGCCCGCAGGGATTACCTTCTACACCGTGCTGTACAGGTTGAAGAATGAGGGGCTCGTGACGTCCCGGAGCGAAGGGGGGCGGACCATCTACCTCTGCACCGAGAAGGGCGCGGAGGCTCTGAGAATGGCCGTCGCGTACCTAGAAAGCACGTCCGAGAAGCTAAAGCCTTGAGGTTCTTAAACTCTTAGAAACCATTGAGAGCTCAAGGGCTCGGATTGGGATATGAACCTAAGATGTTAGGCCTCGGCTGGAGCTCCAGCCGGCTGTCCTTTGGTGACAGTAAGGGGCAGTTTCTGGTTTATGAGGCTGAGGAGGCGCAGCCCTCCTCCAAACCCCTCGATTGGGATTACAAGGAGCATGCCAGGTGTGCTTCCTTTTGCGTCCAGGATGGGCCCTCTCGCGAAGAGCCTTCGGGCTCTGCTGTTCCTATGGAGCTCTCTTTTCAGTTCGTCAATCCTCTTGATCTTCCACTCGGGACGCTCCCAATCCTGAGGGGGCGCGTTCTTGATGAGGTCCTCAATGCCGAATTCCTCGTCTTCGAGGGTGACGAACATGGATGGCGTTCGCGAAGCCAGCATTGTAGCGACCTTCTGATTCGGAATCGGCATTGTCGACAGAAGGAAGTACTCGTTCAGCTTTCTCATGTAACCTTCGACCGCTGCGTGGTCCGCCTTTGAATATTGTGAAAGCCTAGCTTCAAGATACAGGTCTCTGAGCTGCAGGCGGACGCTCCCCAGCTCTTCGAAGAATTTGAGATTGCTTCTAAGGGACTCCAGCGCTTGTTTACCCTGCGGGGTCATGAGCAGGCTGGGGGCGGCCAGGAGCAGCGCCGTGTGAATCCACTCGACTCCGGCGGTTGGGATGAATTCGCGGACCCTGTTCATAAGAAGGGCGTCGGGAGACCCGGCATCGCTGAAATACCTTCGCTCAGCACCCCGATGAATTAGGCTTCGCTTCTGGAGGTGAGAGAGTGCCCGCGCCAACGCTCGGGGAGAACGCAGCGATAGCAGCTGAGTCCAAGTACGGCCTTCCTTGCCCGATTTCATTATCTCGCTTAGAACCAAGGCGTCGCCGTCGGTTAGTGACATCTGGTGTCATTTACTATACGCTTTGTATATTAGTCTTTCCAACCCAGTTGGAAGTATGCAAGACGAGCAGGAAGAATCAATCGGGGCCCGGTTCAACAAGGAAGATGCGGCCCTGATCAGGAAGGTAGCCGACCTTCGAAAGGAAGGGGTGAGCTCTTCCTTAGGCGGGCCGTGATGATCGAGCTGGCCCGCCTCGGCTACCTGGACGCGGACCGCATGAAGGCCCTGGGCCTCAACGGCCAAGGGGGCGGATGCTGACGAAGCCCCTTGAGCAGCTTTCGGAGGCGGAGCTCCTGGACCTCTTGAGCTCACAGATGGCGACGGCCCTTAGAGATCTCGACGCGTTAGAAGCCGCCCTCGGCGGCAGTGGTGGTAATCATGAAACAGCTCGCCAATGTTAAGGTCACTTCGCCATCGCTGGAGGTCCTCGAGGCCGCCAAGGAAACCATCATCCGCGCCTTCGATGGCAGGGCGATCTCCTCTCGGGTAATGAAGGACAGAGAGGACACATCGTTTCGCGTCTATTTGACCGTGGAGATCGACTCATGAGTTCCCTTTCGGAGAGAGCTGTCCAGGAGTACCACACGGAAGCAGGTTGGTGGTTCAAGTCCAACGGCCGCAGGACGGAGGTCTCCTCAGAGGAGCCTGAGCCTGACATCGTCGCGAAGGAGCTCGGAGTCACTTTCAGGGCCGTCCAGCTGGCCAGGCTCCAGATGCCGTCCATCCTAGGCATGTACCGCAGGACAGAGAGCGTCTTGAAGGTCACAACTCCCGAGAGGCGTGAGCGCGACATCTCCCGTACTTGCTTCGAAACCAGGGCCGTGGCCGATGAGCACTTTCGTACAAGGGGTGTCCTCTCTTGAGTAAAGCCCTCTCCCTGCCTGCGGATGTCGATCTGACCGCTGAAGTCCCGCCCAAGCTGGGGCCCTTCGGGTTCTGCGGAACAGCCCTCACCGAAGGCGTGTGGCTGCCTGCCAAGGGGAAGGAGGGCCCTGAGTACAGGCCCTACGTTGTGGCCGTCATGAAGGAAGGCAACGAAACCAAGTTCGAAGTCGTCGACTGGCTCAAGACTGACAGGATTGGGAAGTACCGCACGGTCGGCCTCTTTCCCAGCCTGGACACTACTACGATCCTCATGGACAAGCGGACCATTGAGATGCTGCAGGAGGGCGCCGTGGTCAACCCTCGCGAAGTCGACCAAGCCATAGAGGCCGCGGTCAAGGTTCACCATGCCATCAAGGACCCGGCCGTCCTGGTGCTGATCAAGCGCCTGATCGAGGGGACGTATTTCTACGATGTCTTCGACCACTTCCCCCTGGTGTTCATCTACGGGGTGAGCGAGTCAGGCAAGACGCGCCTCCTGAAGGTGATTCTCTTCGCTTCGTATCACGGGTACCTTATGACCGACCCCACCGAGGCCAGCATCTACCGGATCAAGGAGGAGGAGCGCTGTTCGATGTTCATCGATGAGGCGGAGCAGTTCGCGAACCCGAAGCACCCGGCTTACCACATGCTCATGACCCTCCTGAACGCCTCCTATTCGAAATACGTCTCAGTCCCGCGTTACGACTCCGATGGCCAGGGCAAGAAGGTGCGCCGTAACTTCAACCTCTACGGCCCTCTCTTCCTCGACAGCACCCGGCAGATAGGGGGCATAACGCTTTCGCGAGCGGTCGAATCATCACTCGAAAGGTGAAGGAAGACTACCCCGAGCCTCATCCGGCCACTTTCAAGGGGATCAGGGACTCGATGTACCTCCTCAGGCTCAGGCTGGCCTTCGATGTCCAGGCGGAGTATGAGAGGACCAACATTAGGGGGTTCGCCACAGGAAGGTTCTCGGAAATCTTCCGTCCCCTCTTCGCCCTCACCAAGATCTTTGGCACCAAGGAGGAGCTCGAGATTCTCCAGGCTTATGTCCAGGGCTACGAGAGCACCATGAGGGTCGAGAGCGTCAACATCACGGAAGAGGCTGAGCTCGTCGAGGCCCTTCAGGAGACGGTTCCGCCCCTCTACAAGGAGGGAGAGGACCCAGCGTGCGAGAAGTGGGCCTCCATCAAGGCCCTTACGGACGCCGTCAACGCCAGGTACGCCCACGACTACAGGGGAAAGGCGATCTCTTCCATCCTGACTCGAATGGGGATTGACAAGCGAAAGAAGGGCACCGCTGGGGTTCAGGTTCTTCGCCGTGTCCAAGGCTGGCATTGAAGACTTGGCAGGACGACTAGGGGTCAGCATAGAGCAGAGAGGTGGCGATGAAGGCGAAGGTGGCGCAAGTGGCGAAAAACGGGACGGACAGAAGCATATCGACGACAGGGGGGCCACTTGACAATGTCACTGCATGTCTATAGTTTTGCGCCACATTCGCCACCTAAGCCACTATCGCCTCTGACTGAGGGAGGGGGCTCTCCACCTTGATCGCCCCGGACCCCGACGCGGTGAAGCTTCAGAAGTTCGTCCTGGGGCTGGCCAGTGAGGCCGAGCTCGCCATGGGGGGAGCCTGATGGAGTTCGACAGAATCAGGTGGGAGGCCAGGGCCGTCAACCGCGCGAGGACCTGCCGGCTCCTGGACAAGGACGCCGAACACTTCGCCTACCTCCTCATGACGAGTGGAGACGAGAGGCAGCAAACCCGGGCCGTCCTTGGCAACTGCGAGGACCTCCTGTACGCCCAGGCTTGGAACGTGGCCTACTGCCTCTGGATGGCCAGGAGATTTTACCACTGGCTCTATCTTCAGTTCAGGGCCAAGGAGCGGGACTTCTACCTGAGGTGCTTCCCGGGGGTGGAGCGCGAAGTTCCGCTGACCAAGGAGGGCTCGGCTTGAAGCTGGAGAGGTTCCTGCTTAGGGACTCCAACATGCTGGGCCTTCTCAGCCTTCCCGTCTTCGCCATAGCCTTCGGGGCCCTGAAGATGGGAGACGTGTCTGGCTGGGTCGTCCTTTCGTTCGCCCTCTGCCTGACCATCATGGCAATCACGGCCAGGCTCTTCGAGGATGGGAGACTTTGAAGCTCTCATCGGGATGGCGGACCGAGGAGGGGGTCCTCTGACTTGTGCGTCGTCCAGCCTAAGCCCCCGATCTCCGACTTCCCCCTGCCGACGGAGGAGCCGGATGGCCCCGAGTCGGTCTCAGAACCCAAGGTTGAGGGCCGCGAAACCATGCTCCCCCAGGCCCCGAAGGTCTCTCTCGAGGGCGGTCAAATGGCGCTGCCAGGTCCAGCGCCCCTTCCACTTTCACGGGCGACGGAAAGTCACGAAATGACGAAATCTCTACGCGGGGATTTCCGTCCGACCGCTGAGCCCGAGGCCGTTTCAATGGGTGTATTGACGGCCAAGGGAAGGCCGCCGACGACTTTAATCAAGCTCTTCTGGAAGATGCGAGAATGCCCGGGGCTATCAAACAAGGACTACGCGGAGGCCCTGGGGATATCCCCCGGCGCCATCAAGGCAGGCCATGGCCAGGCTCCGCTCGCGCCACGCTCAGGAACAGAACGGGGACGGCCAAAAGCGTGACGGAATATCAAAACTCACCCTCGACAAGTTCTGCCCCCGCTGCTTCCGCCCGGGCGTGATCCTGGACCCCAGCACGAACCGCTTCACCTGCACGCGGTGCGGGGTCGAGCTCGAGGTCTCCCCCTTCGCGGACGGGAGGCTGGGAAGCCCCTTCAGCCGCTCGATCCCTGGAGGCGGCCAGGAGTACGCCCTCCCCTCGATCATCGACTACAACCTCGGGACTGACCCTAACCGAACGATCGTCGAGCTGAGGTACAGATGCAGCGTGAAGATCTCCGGTCGAGAGGACGACCCTGAACAGGGGTTCGCGGCCAGAGAGGAGCAGAGCAGGCCGTACCTTGAGGCGCTTGGTCACACGCACTACGCCAAGCTTGGAGGAACGGGAGGAGACGACGAATATACGAAGAAGGCGCTGAGGGTTCTCTCCAGCAAGATCAGGTATGTCCCGCTTCCCCAGCCGTCCTACCTCTGGACGTCAAGGCTCGGGAAGGAGGTCCGCCGATGCGTGCGCTGCCTCGAGGGGCCAGAGCACCTCTCCAAGATGGCCGACGAGGTCATATCGGACGGCTTCGAGTGGATGGTCGACGAGCTGCGGCTGCGCCTCAAGAGGGAGCAGAGCTCGGTCTGCCTAGGGACCATGGTCGACGAGGTGATCAAGGACGCCATCGGGAGCGTCGCAGGAGGCAACATGGCCCTGGCGGCTCTCAACAGGGCCAAGGAGGTCGAGGAGCCCTGAACGTCCTCGAGGCCTATCTGGAGGTCCTGAAGGAGGAGGGAGAGGTCGACGTCCGGATCTCCTCCATCGTGGACCGCTTCAACAGGGCCGGCAAGAAAGGAAGCCCGGTCCTGACGGCCCAGAACGCCGGCTTCGTCCTGAAGCGGGCCGGTCTCAAGAAGAGGAAGGCCCACGGGACGATGGTCATCGTCTTCGATGCCAGTCTCCTCAAGGAAGCCATAGCCAAGGAGGAGCGAAGCGCGACCTGGTACCAAAGGATGACGGGCGCCCTGGGGGAGGACATCGCCATATCGCAAGAGCCTCCCCCGGAAAGCCATGAGACGGTCGATGCGCCGCCTTCCGTATTGTCCGCGCCAGAGCGGGGCCCTGAAACGGAGGACTTCCCACATGGCGACTCGCCTACCCGCCAGCCAGAGGGGACCGCCGCAGTACTACCAGCTCCACCTTCCAAGAAGTGTGAAGCCTGCGGCCGCCCCCTGCAGGAGTCTGAGACCTTCTTCGGCCGAGGGGGAAGGATCCTCTGTGCTAAGGACTTTGGACTGACGGCCGCCGAGGAGGTCCTGGCCCTTGAATAGGGAACACATGATTAGGAAGCTGAAGCTGCAGGGCTTGGCGGAGAACCTCTTGGGCTTGGTGATGGTCCTTCCACCTTTCGTTAGGGGGACGCTCGCGGCCCCCGGCGCTCTCGTCTTCTGCCTGGTCTTGGCCTTCCACGCCAGGGCCCTGAACTCCAAGGCTGAGGATATCCGCTTCAGGGACGACTAGCATCTCCAGCCGAGGGAGCAGCCGGCGCCACAGAGTACCGCGAGAGCGAGGAGGCAGACGCCAGCCGGGCCGGCCGATGCGGCCAGGGCCAAGGTTCCCATGGTCAGAGAAGTGCCTACAGCTACGAACAGGACCGCCCCTCGGACCGGGTGATCCTCCAGGAGCGTCCTCAAAAGAAAGACCTCTAGGAGCTCAGGACGAGATACACGACGACCCCGACGACCGCAGCCAGGACCACGCCCTCGGCAGGCGCCCCCTGGAGCCCTACGGTGTTCAGGTAGGGGGAGACGAGATCGAGAGTCGGCTTCAGGACGGACAGGAAGGAGGTCATCGTGTAGGCCAGGAAGGAAACGGCCGCAGCGACGATCGAATAGAGGAGGCTGTCTTCCTGGGTGCTGCCAGCCTTCTTCTCCTTCTTTGGCTTCGTCATGGCTTCTCATTCGTTGAAATCGTCGAGCTTGATATAATCCTCTCTTTACTTCTTCTTTCATTAAGTATCAGGGAGTCCGGCCGCTCGCCCTAAGGCCAGGAAATCATCTTCGGTGCACAACAAGGGCCCCCTTCCGCGTTTTTTTTCCGGCCCCTACATGGCGGAATAAAGAAAGGGGGCCGGGACCACTGACTGCTTCATTGACCGAGAAGGTTCTGCTTCATTTACAGGAAGTGATGAGCACCAAGAAGGAAACGATAGGAACGTGGAGGGTGGGGGTTGGCATGGATATCCGCCAAGTCCCCTGGGGGCAGACCAGGCCAGATGAGTGTGGCGTCCTGATGCTGAGGGAGGTCGCGGTCGAAGCCAAGGACATCAAGGAAGCGGAGAAGAAGGCCGTCGAGGAGTACCTGGCTCAGCTGAAGAAGATCACGAACGCCTACGTGATTCGGTTCCCGGACGGGCGGAGCAGAGAGGCGTTCTGAGTCGCCGGCCCAGCCTCCCCCGACCGAGGACCACCGGATCAAGGTATGCTGCTATGCGAGAGTGTCGACCGAAGAACAGGCCCAGGAGGGCATCTCCATCGAAGCACAGAAGGAATACTGCAAGGCCTGGGCGGACCGGATGGGGTGGACGAGGACTTGGTTCTATGCTGACCGCGGGTGCTCCGGCAAGGATCGCGAAAGGCCGTTGCTGAAGAAGATGATGGGGGACGCCCTGATTGGCTGGGACCCTGTGGCGAAGACCAGGGACACGACCAAGACGAAGTTTGACATGGTCCAGGTCTACAACAACAATCGCCTCTCCAGGGACGTCAAGGACACCCTCTCCATCCTGGATGAGCTCGCCAAAGTAGGGGTCCCTGTGAAGTTCGGGATCATCTCCAACGTCGATCTGGCCACGCCGGAGGGGAGGTTCCTCCTCACCAACCTGGCCGCTGGGGCCGAGTTCTACAGGCGGGACATCGCCCAGAAGACGAAGATGAGCATGGGCGTCCTGAAGGGGAGAGGGAAGCATCTCGGCCGTCCGCCCTGGGGCTTCAAGATAGCCGAGGACGGGATCCTGGCCATCGTCGACCAGAGGGTCACGGCCATCTGGCTGAGGGCCTACTGGCCCCCCCACCTTGGGGTCACTCGAATCTCCAGGGACTTGGGGATGAATCCACGGACCGTGGAGGCCGTTGTCAAGGTCCGGCCCAGGGTCCTCGAGGCCTGGGAAGCCGCCGGGGTGACGCCTCAGGCTAGGGGCTTCAATCCTCCGATGCATAAGCGGCCAGAGTCCTGATCAACGAGAGGGTCCGCCATGAGGGGCCTCCGACTACAACAACAGCAACAGCATGGACTGACTATAGGTTGGGGGGGTACCCAGCTGTCGGCCTTGATTTCCGAACCTAACGTAGGAACGGAAAATGGTGGGTGCCATGGTGCGTTATATCCAAAAGAAATCGGAATGGTCTGTTCGTTTCATCACCATGCGCATGGTGGTGGGTGTTGGTGGGTAGGGGTGGCATGCGTCCATGGGGATGGTGATCAAAGGCAAGGAAGGATAGAAGACGTCAGGCAGGGAGAGACCGGCTCCTCTCCCCGCCTGACCAAGGGGCGCCCAACTCTCCCCATGTCTCCCCACGAAAGGGACTCTCCCCATCAGAGCCAGCCTCCCCCGGGGAGCTGCAGGACTTCGACGCTCGGCTGGAAGTGGTCCCTCTTGGCCAGGTACTCGACCCTGAGCTGGGCCCTCTGGCCTTTCAGCTGCGCTATGGTCGTCGTCTCCTCCTGGACCACCATCTCCGCCCTGAGCCTGGCCAGCTGGGGAGAGTCCGGGTCGACGAGCACCTCCAGGGCCTTCCGGCGCTTCTGCTTGCAATCGGAGATCCTGTCCTTGAGGTCCCAGGAGAGGAGTTCGTAGATCCTCAGGGGGTTCGTTCCCGTCCTCCAGGTGCGACGAACGTGTCCCATCCCCCTCACCCCGGTGGCTCGTTTGTCGTTTCTTTTGCCTCGAGCCTATCGATCAGTCTGAGGGCCCGGTCACAGTCCTCTTCGATGGACCTGGCCAGCTGGAGGATCCTGTTCCTCGCTCACTAGGGCCTTCACGAAGTCCTCCTCCTTAAGGCCCTTGGCCGAAGCCTCCTCCGCCATCTTGTCCACTTCGGAAGAGGTGAGATCTCTCCCCGTCGCCTTTTCCTTGTACCTGACCAGAGAGGCGAGGCGCTCGTTGAGCCCCATCAATAGGTCGCTCTCCTGGGGGGTGATTCCGACTTCGAACTCGTCATCACTGCCCCTGTTCAGCTTGACCTTCAAGGATTGGCCGCCTTGGACTCCTTGTGAAGCGCCCACCCTGAGGCTGTCGAGAGCATCACGATCATGGCGGAGGTCCCTAGGCCCAGGCCGTTGTACCAGGCCGCCATCCATATCAGGCCAGGGAGAGCTAGGAGGGCGTATCCCTTCCGGGTCAGTCTCCTCATGTCCTGGCCACCGTGGGGTCCTTGTGGAGGCCTTCCTCCAGCTTGAGGGCCTCCTGGTAGAACTTCATCCAGTCGTCATGGGGAGCCTTGGCCAGCCTTTCGCTTTCAAAGTGCCCCACCGCGATCCTGAAGGCAGTCTCCCCCAGGGCATACCTCAGGGCCATGGCATCGCTCAGCGAGCCGATGTCCTTCTTGACCAGCGCCAACTCGAGCTCGTTTTGGTTCGTCAGCCACACGTTGAACTTCCTGGAGAAAACCAGGGGGTCCTTCGTAGGCAGCTCGCGCGTCTGCTTTCCTCTTACCACCCTTGATACACCTTCTGATACACCTATCAGGGGGTATAACAAAGGGTAGATTTAAGGGTATACCCACGGACGCACCCTTAAGTAGACCCATCGACAGACCTTCCTTCGAACAATCTTGGGAGAGATCACTTCCTTGGTCAAGGCGTCGACCAACCCCAACTCGAAGTCTCTGAGGACCACGGTCCCGATTGGGGTCATCAGCCAGTTCGGCCTGAAGGAGGGGGACCGGCTCGATTGGGAGATCTCCTTCCTGGAGGGCCGAAAGGTCCTCGTCGTCCGCAAGGTCGACTGAGGATGACCCGGAGCTTTCACTAATCAATTGCGACATCTTTATATCCTCTCTTATCTTATCTTATTGCGATAGCACATGAGCAAAGACGGAAAGAAGGAAGCCGCGGATCCGGGCGGGCAGGTCGAGTACGATCAGTGCCCTTTCTGCGATGCCCTCCTAGTCCATGAAATATACCGCTGGGCGGACCGTGACACGAAGCTGGAGAAACACATCAAAGAGGTGCACAAGAAGGTCAAAGTGAGGAGAGGGAACAACTACAAGTGGATGGATGCCGCCGATGTTCAGCGCCTCATCATTAAAGCCAAGGCAGAGGAGCAGAAGTGAGTTGGGATGGCGAAGCGCAAAACGGGCCGCAACCCCGAACGGGAGATGTCCTGGGAAGAGATCAGTGTCGCTGAAGAGAAGCAACGGAAGGCCGACGCCCTCGATTGGATACTGAATGGCCTCGGTGAACCTGTGAAGCTTGCCTAAGTTCAAGACCGACATCTACGACCTCCTCCTGGGCCCCAGGGCCGACGACGGGACCTAACTGGGGAGAGTTGACGAAGCGAACTCTCCCCCAAAGCCTCCCCTGACTCTCCCTACATAGGGGGGAGATCTTCGTTAGTTAACTTCGGCAGGGCCGGGAGGGTTGTTAGCTAACGAGTGTCAACCCTTCCGCCTTCGGAGCTCCTGGAGCTCCAGCTGCATCAGCTGCAGGGTCGTCGCTATGCTCGAGACTTCCCTCCTCAGGGTCGAGACCTCTTCGTCCTTCTTCGAAAGCTCCCTCTTGAGCTCGTCCGCCTCCGTGATGGTGAGGAGGGGCGCGGCCTTGAGGTACTCGCCCAGGAGCTCCTTCTCCGTGGGCTTGAGATAGGAGTCCGTCACGCCCAGGGAGTGGCCCATCAGGATCTCGACGTAGGCGCTCTTCATGGCCTGCTCCGCCCTGGTCTTGAAGAACTTCCTGAAGCCGTGGGCCTGCTTGAACTCCCTCTGCTTGAGGCCGGCCTTCTCCAGGACGACCTGGAGGCCCTTGTTCAACGCGATCGTGTTCAACCTCTTTGGCTTGAGGACGTCGCCGTCCCTCCAGTCCCACTCGTCCCTGACCAGGGGGGAGTTCGGGCCCAGCGTCTCCCCTCCCCTCCTCCGGAGCTCCTGGTAGTCCTCGATGGCCTCCACGGCCTCGGCGGAGACGTACGTCGAATACTCTTCGTGCTCTCCCCTG
Source organism: uncultured Nitrososphaerota archaeon (assembly GCA_963842885.1). Lineage (GTDB taxonomy): Archaea > Thermoproteota > Nitrososphaeria > Conexivisphaerales > DTJL01 > DATKKG01. Next base: position 357,929 of record CAWJIE010000005.1, on the reverse strand, counting down.
TAGACCGTCAGCCTGCCGGCCAGGACCCTCCCCCCTTCCCTGACGGCTTCGAAGTCCCGGAGGAGGAAGTAGTCGAAGGAGCCGATCCTCACCCCGCTCGAGGCCATGATCAGGATGCAGGCCCTCATCCGGAGGCCGCACACCTTGAGGATCCTCCTGATCTCCTCCAGGGTCGGCGCCCTGTCGTCCCCATGCCCGGGCCTGGCCGGGAGGACCTTCCTGAGCTTCTTCCAGTTGAGCCCGTCGACGTCGCTGTAGTCCAGGAAGGCCCTGATGGCGCAGAAGCGGCCCGCCACGCCCGAGGCCCCGACCCCCCTGGCCGACATGGCCCTGACGGAGGCCACTATCCTGGCCGACGCCGCCCTGGGGTCCTTCCCCGCCAGCTCCAGGAACGCTTCCTGGTTCATGCCCTCCTCCTCCAGGAAGACCTCGATGCTCCTCCTGTAGGCGTCCCTCGTGGCCTTGGCCCGGACGTATTGGAGCGCTTCGTCTACCTTGTCCATCCTCTCTCACCGCATCTGTAAATCGTTTGCAAGAGTCCTCGCGGTCTTAAGCTAAAGCCTTGAAGAGTAGACGTAGACCCTCTGCACGAACGTTATGGAGGCCAAGGCCAACACGATGGCCACTCCGTAGAGCATGAACCCGAAGAGGCTGGCCACCGCCAGCACCAGGAGCCGTTCCGCCCTTTCTCCCACTCCTACGCCTTCGGCTTTCACCCCCAGGCCCTCTGCCTTTGAGCGGCTGTAGCTCACGAGGAGTGAGAAGGAAAGGGCCAAGAATGAGAGAAGTGGGTCGACGACGGCCGAGCCAACTATCCCGGCGTAGATGAAGACCTCGGCCAGCCGGTCGAGGTTGCTGTCCAGGAACCCGCCCTTCCCGCTAACCTTCCCGGTCGCACGCGCGACCGCGCCGTCCAGCACGTCCGTCAGGCCGGAGAGGAGGATGAAGACGCCGCCCAGCTGGAGCCTCCCGTAGTAGAAGGAGAGACCGGAGAACAGGGCGAAAACCGCACCCATCGTCGTCCAGGCGTTCGGGTATGGAAGGACGGAGGCGCAGGCACGACCGACTGAGTCCACGGCGGGCTTGATCGACTGTCTCAGCCTGGTAAGGACCACACTTAACTCCCTCGTGCTTCAATGATAGCGCCACGAAAGGGCGCTATTAACCTTGTTGATGGCCTGCCATCATCATGGAAAGGACTTAACTTTATCAGTGAGGAGAAGGAAACGAAGAGGCGAATAATCCGATGAGCCCGAAAGTCGAGACATGCGGCATCGAAGGCTGTAACGAGCCAGCCAAGAGATCGATTAGCGCCAAGAATCTCGGTGGAACAACGCTCAAGGTCAGGACCTCCTCGCACAGGGCGAACCTCTGCAAGGACCATTACAAGCAGTTCAAGAAGGAGACAAAGCAGGACAGGGAGATAGAGAAGGCCAGGTTCAGGCCGTTCAGTGGTGCGCGAGCATCCGGCAAGGATTCCCGGGTGAACGCGATTTGAGGATACTTCAGCTTCACGCTGACTGGTTCGACTACGAGCCTGTGAAGAAGGAGATCGGAGCCGCCCAGCAAGTCGAAGGGAAAGAGAAGGTCCATCTCGAAGATCTGGTTGTCGCCTTCGTCTCGGTCGAGAAGGCCGACGGCGAAGCCGAGGTCTCGAAGGCTGTCGATGCCTTGGCCGACTCAGCCGCCAACCTGAAGGCGAATAGAATCCTTGTTTATCCCTATGCCCATTTGAGCGGGGACCTGGCCTCGCCCGCCGACGCCATTCCGCTGCTTAGCTCGGTCGCCGAGGGTCTCGGATCTAAGGGCTTCGAGGTCTATGAGTCGCCGTTCGGCTGGACCAAGGGCTTCGACATCAAGGTCAAGGGCCATGCCATGGCAGAGCAGTTCAAGCTCATCAAGGCCGAGGCCGGCGAAGAGAAGCAGCTCGTCCCCAAGGCGGTCGCGGCGGAGGAGAAGCTTCGTTCGTTCTGGTACATCCTCACCCCTGAGGGTGACCTCGTCCCCGCAAAGGACTACGACTTCGCAGGGAGGGAGAAGCTGAAGAAGCTCGCAGACTACGAGATGGCCAAGTCGCGCGCTGTCACTCAAGTCCCTCCTCATGTGCTCCTGATGCAGAGGCTGGCCATTGCCGACTACGAAGAAGGGTCGGACGTGGGCAACCTGCGGTGGTACCCGAAGGGGCGCATGATGAAGTCACTCCTCGAGAGCTATGTCACGGGCAAGGTCCAGGCCTACGGAGGCGTCGAGGTGGAGACCCCCATAATGTACGACATGCACCACCCGGCGCTCGAATCCTACCTCAACAGGTTCCCTGCGAGGCAGTACCTGGTCAAGTCGGAGGACAAGGAGCTCTTCCTTCGGTTCGCCGCCTGCTTCGGGCAATTCCTCATGGCCAAGGACGCCCGGATCTCCTACAAGCACCTCCCGCTCAAGCTCTACGAGCTCACGCGGTACAGCTTCAGGAGGGAGAAGAGCGGAGAGGTCGTCGGACTCCGGAGGCTCAGGGCCTTCACGATGCCCGACTGCCACGCCCTCGTCAAGGACTTCGATATGGCGAAGAGTGAGATGAGCATCCGGCTGGACCTGTGCCTTGACACGCTTGGGGGCGCAGGGATCTCCATCGGGCGACGTGGAGATGGCCATCCGCTTCACGAGGGAGTTCTTCGAGCAGAACAGGGAGTTCGTGGTGTCGCTAGTGAAGAAGTTCGGGAAGCCCGTCCTAGCCGAGATGTGGGAGGAGCGGTTCTTCTACTTCGTCCTGAAGTACGAGCTCAACTTCATCGACAACCTGAACAAGGCATCGGCGCTCTCCACCGACCAGATTGATGTGGAGAACGGCGAGCGGTACGGAATCGAATATGTGGACGAGGACGGGACCAAGAAACATCCCGTGATACTCCACTGCTCCCCCAGCGGTGCCATCGAACGCATCGTGTACGTGTTGCTAGAGAAGGCGGCCACGGCGCAGGCCAGGGGAGAGGTCCCCGACTTCCCGTTGTGGCTCACGCCGACGCAGGTGAGGGTCATACCGCTGAACAAGGAGTTCGCTGCGTTCGCAGCCTCCACCGCGGAAAGGCTCGAGGCCTCTTCGATCAGGGTCGACATCGACGACAGGGATGAGACGGTCGGCAGGAAGATCCGCGACGCCGAGAGGGAATGGGTGCGCTACATCCTGGTCCTGGGCTCGAGGGAGGCATCGGGAGGGAAACTCAACGTCAGGGACAGGCGGATTGGCAAGATGCGCGAAATGACGCTCGAAGAACTGGTCGCCGAGGTCCAGGGTCAGGTCGCCGGGAAGCCGTTCAAGCCGGTGCCCCTGCCCAGGCTCGTGTCCCTTAGGCCCGCCTTCTCGCCGAAGGAAGGCTCATGATAGGCTACTTCATCAGGCTCACAAGAGAAAGCAGGAGGCTGAATATCTTCGCCGCGGTCGCGGAGGATATGCCATAGGGGTCCACCATGGGGTTCAGCTCGACGACGTCGAACCCGACGATGTCCATCCCCTTCAAGATCTCCAGCATGCTCAGGAGCTCCCTGCTGGTTATGCCCCCGGGCTCTGGGGTCCCCGTCCCAGGCATGAAAGCCGGGTCCAAGATGTCGAGGTCCACGGACACGTAGAGCTTCCTGGGCGTGGTCATGAGGTACCTGAACTTGTCGAGGTACTTCGGCCTGCCGATTTCGGCGCTCGAGATAGTCTTCATCTTCTCTGATTTCACCAAGCTCCACTCCTCCTTGGAGGCGGACCTTCCCCCGATGTGGATGACTTTGTCGTATCCTATCCTCTCGGTCAGCCGCCTGAGAAATGTGCCATGGCCCAGCTCCCAGCCGTAGAGGTTCGATCGCAGGTCGAAGTGGGCATCGAAGATCAGAAGGTGCGTGTTGGGCGGCATGGCGCTGAAGGTCCCGTAGGTGAGAGTGTGCTCCCCTCCTATGACGCCAGGCACGAATCCTTCGGAGACTATCTCCTCGGTGACCTTCGATACGGCGTCCACCATCTCCTGCGGCGTGGAGGTCATCTGGAGGTTGCCCAGGTCCTCCACGGGGAGCTTCTCGGCGTCCACGTCCAGCCCGGGATCGTAGACCTCGATCTTTGTGAAGGCCTCCCTCAGGGCGTTGGGCCCGAACCGGGAGCCCGGCTTGAAACTGCTGGTGGCGTCATAGGGCACGCCGAAGACCTTGCTGATGGGCTTCTTGCCTTCGACCCTGTACGACACGTTGGGCTCGGGGTTCAAGAACAGGTCGGAATAGCTCAAGGTTGATGCAACTCCTCTAGGCATGCGCCTTCATCTCCATTGTTATTTAAGCGGAATCCTTGAAGCTCTGTCCGGACAGACTGGAGAGGCCCTCGGCAACCTCCTCCAGGCCTTCACCCAACTGGGGCTGATCTCTGCCGCTTGTGACCTAGACAGGGCATTAGACGGGCTGGCGGAGAAAGGCCGGGCGACGGAAGGGGCATCGCGATAGCTGCCGGTGCAAGGGGCGGACGAACAGCATTCTGGAGATGGCGGCTAGAAGGGACAGTTCTCAGAAGCCGAAGAAGTCTTCCAGTTTCGTGGCGCCCAAGATCTCGTCGAAGTCGTAGCCTAGGCTGTCCAGGAGCTGGTCGAAGGTGCCCCTCATGTACTCCACGTACTTGTCCACGTCTATGTCCTCAGGCTTGGCCAGTTCCACGGGCTTGACTCCCACGCCGTTGGTGGTCTTGACGAAAGAGATGACGTCGCCGGGCTTCATCTCCCTCCCTCTTCCCAAGAGTAGCTGAGCCGCCTTGACGTGCTGCGGTGTGTTCTCCGTGTATCGGTCCACCGCCTTGCTCATCATGACATGGAAGGCGAGGTCCTCCATCGGGATCTCCCTCCTCTTCAGCCTGAGGTATGTGTCTCGGAGCATCTGGCGGATGTTCTCCCTAGCAGCTGTGAACTCGTCGGGGTTCTTGACGTCCGACAGCACCTTGAGGACGTCCTTGAACGTGCGCTTGATGAACTGGGGCACATTGCTCTTCTTGCCGGTCAAACCCTTCACTTCAAGAGAGCCATCAGGGTAGACGGCCGCGTAGTTCTTCTTCCGGCTGCTGAACGCGGCATACCTGTAGACCTTGTCCACCTCCAGGTCTATCCCCAGCTCCTTCCTGGCCCAGGCCAAGATCAGGTCCAGCTGCTCTGGGCTAGGGGCCCTCAGGAAGACCGAGTCTGTATTGTGGCAGAGGATCCCGTTGGCGAAGAAGCGGTGACTCCCTTCGACCTCCAGATCGTAGACGTAGCTATCCCCCTTGACCTCCGTGACGTCCATGACGCCGACGCGCACGAAGTCGCCTTCGCGCTCCGCCCGGGCGCCGCGAAGCGAAGCTTTCTGCAGCCTCCTCTTGGCCTTGGAGTCGAGAAAGCCGACCTTCTCGAATAGGGCCTGTGCATCCTCCATCTCCAGCCAGAACAGAGGCGACCCAGAAGTGCCGTCCTTCTTCACGATGACGGTATAGTAAGTGGAGGAGGGCATCCCCAGGCGCCAGAGAAGCTCCCTGATTCCGTCGGGGATACAGGCCCTCGGGCTGGAGAGCCTCGCCACGCGACCGCCTTTCACCAGCAAGAGCGAACCTTCGAGGCCGAAGATGCCCCTGAGGAACGAGGCAACGTTCTCCTCCGATTCGTTGAAGATGAAAAAGGGGACCTTGGTCTGGCCGAAAGCCTCGGCCAGCTCCATGAGAAGTATGGTAAGCTTCCCTCCTCGGATCGCGATCTCCCCGGGACTGCCCTGAAGGGCGTAATCCTCGACCCACCCCCCCTCCTTTAGCTTGGCGACCAGGGAGAGGAGGGCCTTCGCGTCCGACCCGGCCGGGATGACGTATCCGTCGAGCTTCGATCCCACGCGTCCCTCGGTCCACTGGAACCTCCCAGAACCGACGAAGGAGCCCAGAAATTCGTAGACCTCCCTGGGATAACCCCGCACGGCGACCTTCTCGAGCGGGACTCGCGTGAGAGCAATCAGCTCCTTGACCCGCCGCCCTACCTCAGTGGGCTTGATCTCGACGAACTTGAGCGATTTCGCGTGGCTCTCCTTGCCGCGGCGGGGTGGGAGGCTAATCAGGCTATGGTCCTCTGTGACCGTGAGGGCCAGCCTGTTGGTGAGGCTCAATCGGTAGAGTCTCTTCTTGGTCAGGTGCCTCATCACGTGCTTGACCGGCTTGAAGACCGCCCTGCCGGCATCGTCCAACGTCAGGACGCTCAGTTCGCGAGGCATGAAATACTCCTTTCCGTCAATCGTCGTGCCCAAAGGCCAGCCGAACAGGTTCTCAATCCGCGTCGCGTGGACCCCGGCCGGCTCCTTGACCCAGACGACGGAATCGCCGGCGACAGAGTCGCCGTAGAGGACCTCCACGCCCAGCTCCTTCGCCTTATCTATGGTCTTCCCGATGGAGTATCGCCCCAGGGCAGCCGTAGCTTCCGCGACGGGGAGGCAGTAGAGGGCGAAGTTGTCGTATCCCATGACGCCGTATGACTGGCCGACGTGCACGAACCTCCCGTTCCTGCCAGCGATGACGGTGTGGTTCTTTTCCGTCGTGACGCAGTAAACCGTGCCATCGAAGGGCACCTTCCTCACATACTTGCGCGTCTCAGCTCCCGCGTAGGTCAGCTTTGAGCTGACGTTCTTGAAGACCACGCGGTATACGTTTCCGTCGCGCTTTATCTTGGATTTGGCACCGAGCAGGCTGGTGAGTACCACCATGTCTTCGGCCAGACGCCTGCTGTTGGTCGTGTAGCAGCACTGCTTCGCGGAGCCGTCGCCCATGTAGGCAGCATCAAGGAAAGCTTTCATGTTCCTCTCGGATTCAAAGACGAATCTGGGCACCCTCTTGGAAATGGATGTGTGATGAAGAGTGCCAGCCATGTAGCAGTTGGAGAGCATCCATTCGTGGAGTACGCTGCTCGCGATTCTGAAATACCTCTTCCCGCCTGGATCCGCGTCGTGCTTCAACCCGAGCCTATCCAGCAGTCTCCCTATTTCGTTCCGGTAGGAGTCGCCGTTCGGGTTACCCCTGCCGTAGCTCTGGGAAACCGTTATCCCCTGACTGCTCCCCCTATGCCCTCCGTCGGCGTAAAGCTTCGGGGTGTTTGAGAACAAGCTGCCCTCGGAGACGAACCACCCGCACAATGCAGCGAAGTCTTCCGTCTCCAGGCGCGCGGGGACTTTAAAGCACTTGGGCTGCGAGAAGAAGACCGAACCGCCTATGGCCTCGGCACGGTCGATGTCGTTCTCGGTAAGCTCCCTCGCGGGAACCCTGAAGAATGGGCGGGCTCCTCCAACGAGCTTGCTGCCTTTCTCGTCGGGGACCTTGTTCTTCCTCAATTTGAGCTTGAAGTCTTCAGGCAGCTTGGCGAACCAGAAGTGGGGGCGCTCTGCTCCAGGGTAGAACGCCGCCATGGCGCCTATGTTCTTGGCGGTCTGGAGAAATGACAGGCGTGTTGGCGGCTCTGTATCAATCCTTGGCTTGATCTTGGGGATCGCAATGTCCGTGGCCTTGAAGATCTCTTCTGCCGCGCGGAAGACGGGTTTCTTGCCCTTCCCGTTCGTGGTCAGGAAGCGATGGTTCGGGGTGACCATAAGATCAACGAAACGCCGGTCATTGAAGTGGTACATCTCACCCCTGTATGGGAACTCCTGCACCTCGATGACCCTGTCTATATCGATTTCCATCGTCTCGGGGTTGACGTTCACCACCCGGTCCCCGACCTTCATCTCTCTGATGTTCTTGATGCCATCGGGCGTAACGATGTCGGTGTCTCCCGTGAAACATGCGTTAAGGAAGACTTTGAGCGCTTGAGAGATGACGTTGAAGAACTCCTTGTCGGCCTTTGTCAGGCCGGGCCTCTTAGACAGGCTCTTGAAGTATCCGACCCTCACGTCGCGGAGGCTGCCGATGAGGAGCGACGTCATCCCCTTCCGCTTGGTGCAGACCCAGTGGTCCGTCTCCGGGATGAGGTTGTCCCTGCATTCGGGGTGGACGCAGCGGACGGTTTCATAGCTGAGGTTGTAGACCTTGATGAGCGACGGATACAGCGACGCGAAGTCGAGGACGACGACGTTGAAGTGGACGCCCGGCTTGGGGTCGACGACGAAGCCTCCCTTGTACTTCTTCCCCTTAATGATGGCCTCGGACGACGCCCCGCCCTTTCCCTCCAGGTCCTCCCTCCGCGGGACGAGGGCGTTCCAGCGGCGGTGCTCGAATATCATGAGGCTACGAATCCAGTTGGAGACGTTGAGCCTCGAAGCGTCCTCCAGCGGCATCTTGGAGATCCTGCAGATGGTAATGAAGAGCTTCATGAAGACGTCGTTGTCGAAGCGAGTGAGGTCCAGGGTGAGCTCGGAGTCAACGTAGTTGTAGTACGCCAGCTCGTTCAGCAGGAGCTCACCGATGGGGACGTCGATCTCGACCTTCTCCCTCCCTAAGAGGCCGGAGGCGACTCCGTTCAAGGTGTGCTCGGAGTACTTGTTCGAGAAAGCGTAAATCTGGATGCTTCGGTTGTTGAACGCCCTGTAGAGGTCTATGTGTATGCCGTGGCGGATTGACGCCATCTGGTTCCCCCGGGTTATGGGGATGCTCTCCTTGGGGATGTTCATGTTTAGGGACCTCTGGTATAGGTAGGGGAGGTCGAACTCGTCGCCGTTGAAGGTGATTACGACCGGGTACGTCAGGAGGTCTTCGTACATGGAGAGAAGGAGCTCGGGCTCCGTCTTGAAGAACCGCTTCTCGACGTCCGGGGGGACCCTGTCGGGGCCCAGCTCGAGGCCGGGACGCTCCAACACGTAGACCACCTTCTTGCCGTCGCTGCCCGCCAGCGCGACGCTGATGATCTGGTACTCGGCCTTCTCGGGGTCGGGGATACGGCTCTCGACGGGTGAGTAGACTTCGATGTCGATGGCCGCCCTCTTGATCTCGGGCTGCGGCTGGGTGAGGAGGAGCGCCCAGTTGCGGATGTAGTCTGAGAGGGGCGGAGTCGAGCCCTCAAGGCTCTTGTGGAGCGCGTCTTCGACGCCTGCCGCGGTCTCCATCACCTCCGGGATGACCTTGCCCTCCCTGACTGAATAAAAGGAGCCGACCTGAAGCTGGTTGTCGTAGAGGTAGTTCTCGTAGTACTTGATGTCAGCCTCGTACGCCGTTATTGTGTTCCTGATGCTCCGCTCGTTGGTGGCGCCGCCGATGGCGAGAGGGTCGGAAGTGACGATCTTTGAGACAAGTATCCTCTTGTCGTTGATGAGGTCCATCTTCTCCTCCGTGTGCACGTCTACGACATCCTTGCGCTGCTTCAGGAAGGCCAGCTCCTCAAGGGGCTCCTTCGTGAAGCAATATGGCATATGGCCTGACTTGTCGTAGTAATGGAAGATCCTCTGGGAGGAGGGTTCGTAGAACTCAAGGAAGGCTAACCGTTTCTCTCCGTCGTAGCCGGCGCCCAGGAGTATGGAAGTGGGTATGTCGTCATTCCCCATCTCCAATTCCTTGAGACTGGCGGCTATGTCGCCAGACGTTGGCATGCGTCTAAACCTCCGCATGGATACGCCGTCGTTATGGCTATTAACGTTTGGAGAGGCCTCTGGGCCGCTCACACAAGTGGAAGAGCGCCGGAGCAAGGCTCTAGGCAGAGGGGTTATGAATTTCGAGCAGCTTCAGCGGCGACCCCAAGAAGCTCCCCAGCACGATGCGGTCGATAGCCAAGGCTAAGGAGCAGTTCGATCAGCTCAGCGCCCAGGCGAAAGACGCATTCGACAGGGCTGTGCGAAACCTCCAGAAGCAGTCAGGAGAGCCTGCTGCTCTCGAGGTGCCCAGACCGGAGCCGGAGAGGCCAGACGGGCTCTCTCATCGACCTCGCCCGTAGGCTGGGCGTCCCTACGGAGCGGTGGACCGCCGACGAAATGGCGGACTCCATCGCGGGCATGGCCACGGCACTTCGCGATGTTCCCGGGGCTTTCGGCTGAGGACGGGACATAAAATCTTATATTGTCGTTTCATCGGTGCTTGGCTCATGCAGAAAGCTGCCGTAAGGCGATTGCTCTCAATCGTCGACCTAGTCGGCAGCGCCGCGCTGATAGCCGTCCCTCTCGTCGGCGGCGTGGGGCTGTACACCGCCTTCCCAGGCGTCATCGGGATTGCCCTTTCGGCTGCCTCATTCTTCTGGACGTCAGGCGATAGGTTCAGGTTTTGCACTGGGGTCGCATCTTTCATGCTTTTCGCCGCATTCTCCGGCTGGGCCTCTGCAATGTGGGGGACCTACTCCTCGCTGGGCTACGTCCCGGCGCTCGGCTCTGACCCTGGTCTTCGCGTTGGTTGCCATGGCCTTCCTCTTCATGATCATCGTAATCCAGAGCTACGGCAAGGACCAGAAGTGAAGCGACGAGATGGATGTGGAACAGAAGCTCGGCCTTGTCCTTCGACCTCCCACCGAAGAGGTAGTGACGGCTGGCGAGCTCAGGGAGCTCTTCGAAAGCAAGGATGCATCCCACCCACTATGTGGGATTTGAAATCTCAGGCTTCCTCCATCTAGGCACTTTGATTGTGTCCGGTAATAAGATTCGCGATCTGATAAACGCCGGCGTCCGGACGAAGGTCTTCCTGGCGGACTGGCACAGCGTCATCAACAACAAGCTCGGAGGAGACTGGGACAGGATAAAGGCCGCGTCCGACTACTACAGAGAGGCCTTCAAGGCGTACGCCCCGGGCGTGGAGGTGGTCGCAGGAAGCGACCTCTACCACGACAACGACGACTACTGGAAGGACATCATTAGGTTCGGCAAGCACGTGACCCTGAACAGGGCCAGCAGGACCCTCACCATCATGGGGAGGTCCATGAAGGACACGCTGGACATCGCATCGTACCTCTACCCCTCCATGCAGGCCGTCGACATCCACTACCTTGACGCCGACATCGCCCATGCGGGGATCGACCAGCGAAAGGTCCACATGCTGGCAAGGGAGGTCTACCCGGCCCTGGGCTGGAAGCCGCCTGTGGCCCTGCACCACCATATCCTTCTGGGTCTCCAGAAGCCTCAGGCAACGGGCCTCGACGAAGACGCGAAGGTGGACACCATGATAAGCGCCAAGATGAGCAAGTCGAAGCCGAGGACGGCCATCTTCATCCACGACGACGCCCGGACGATACAGGACAAGCTCGCTCGCGCCTGGTGCCCCGAAGGTTCCGCCGAGCTGAACCCCGTCCTTGAGCTGGTCAAGTACATCGTTTTTCACGACTTCAGGGAGTTCCACGTTGAGAGACCATCCAAGTTCGGTGGCCCCGTCACGTACTATTCGTATGAGGAGGTCGAGGGGGCCTACGTAAGGAGGGAGCTCCACCCTGCCGACCTCAAGCGCTCGACGGCGGACTATGTCGACAAGGTCGTTGCAGACCTCAGGAAGAAGTTCGAAGGGCACAAGCGCAGGCTTGAAGAGATCCTGCGTGATTAGTTGATGACATCCATCATCCAGGACGACTTCAATGTCAAGGTCGAGAGCGAAGTCATCAGGAAGTACCCCGCCACAGGCGTGTACGGCATCCTGTGCGAGCCGGGGCGCCCCGGCCTCTACGACTTCAACCGCATCATCGAAAATGAGAAGACGAAAATCCGGGTGCCGCTCAACGAACTGAAGGACGACCCCATCATAGCCGCGTTCAGGAGCTTCTACTGGCGCATAGGGATAGACCCGACCAAGCAGAGGCCCGCCAGCGAAGCACTTCTAAGGAGGATTCTCCAGGGGAACGTGATACCTTCAATCAACTATGTCGTGGACGCGGGCAACATCGCATCGATCAGGACGCACATCCCCATTGGGCTCTACGACTACGCCAAGGTCAAGGGACCGCTGCGGCTGGCCATGTCCAGGGCCGGCGAGCCTTTCGTCGACATTTCGGGAAAGGAGGGGAAGACGACAGAGGAGGTGGTCCTAAAGGACGGGGCGGGGGTGATCCACCTTTTCCCCCATAGGGACTGCGATAGGACGAAGATCACCTCAGGAACCAAGGAGGTGCTCATCCTTGGCTGCAGAGTCTTGGGCGTGACCGATGAGGCGTGCAAGGCCGCCGCCTGGCAAGTGGTCCAGGTCCTGAACGAGCTGCGGTCCAACCCCGCAGACGAGCTTCGCTGACCAGTCCAGTCATGGAGAGGAACATCGGACGAGCCGATGGCTTGGCTTCGATAAAAACCACAAATAACCCTGCATCAGTGGAGCTACGCGTGGAGACGATCAGGGTCCCAATCAACAAGCCGTTCTTCGGCGAGGAGGAGGCGAAGGAGGCCTACAGGCTTGTCATCGCCGGCGCGCTGACGAGCTCGGCGAACGAAGGAGGGAACAAGGTGAGGGAGTTCGAAGCCAGCCTCGCCAAGTACCTTCGGTGCAAGGACGTCGTCATGGTGAACTCCGGCACCTCAGCCCTGGTGGCCGCCCTCATGGCGGCCGACGTCAGAGTCGGCGACGAGGTGATAATCCCGTCCTTCACGTTCGTCGCGACGGCTAACGCCGTGAAGTTCCTCGGGCGCTGTTCCTGTATTCTCAGACATCAGGCTATCCGATTATACCATGGACGTCGCCGACGTCAGGAGGAAGCTCTCCAAGAAAACGCGGGCCGTCATCCCCGTGAACCTCTATGGTGGCATCGCCGACATCGCCGCTCTGAGGGAGTTCCTAGACCGCGATTCCATACCCGTGATCGAGGACGCCGCCCAGAGCCTCGGAAGCATGCAGGGGGGAGTCTACTCGGGGACCTTAGGAGAGATGGGATGCTTCAGCTTCTATCCCAGCAAGGTCATCAGCACCGGCGAAGGGGGAGCCATCGCCACCAACGACGCCGAGAAGGCGACGAAGCTCAGGATGATCAGGAATCATGGGATGGTCAAGGGATACGACACGACCATACTGGGCCTGAACCTGAGGATGCCCGAGATTGAGGCCGCCCTGGGGGTAGGGCAGCTCAGGCGCCTCGAAGGTTTCATTGCCTCGAGGAGGAGGAACGCTGAAGCCTTAACCAAGGGTCTCGGCTCGCTGGGAAGCGTCAGGGTTGTCAGGGAGATGCCCGGCCAGCGGTTCAATTGGTACCTCTACACCATATATGTCAAGGGCGGCCGCGACAAGCTCATGAAGAGGCTGCGGGAGAGGGGTTTCGGGGCCACCGTGTACTACGATCCGCCGGTCCACCGGACCCCCTTTTACGCGAAGATGGTGAACGGGCCTCTGCCGAACACCGACGACGCTGCGGCCCATGTCCTCTCCATCCCCGTCCATCCCTTCGTCACCGAGAGCGACATCGACGAGATGGTTACGCTCATCAAGACCGACGAGAAACCTTAAAGGCGGCTGTTCGGGGGAGAGTCCGGAAGAAGATGACAGAAGAACCAGTCGCCGAAACGAAGTCCGGCGCCATAATGTACGAATGTATCAGGTGCGGCACCAAGGTCAGCAGCGAGGACCTGGCGTCGCTGCCCGAGATAAAGTGCATCTGCGGGTACAGGGTCTTCAAGAAGAGCCGGCCACCCGTCGTGAAGCAGCTGAAATCCTACTGAGAGCTTCTACGTCTTTCAACGAACGGCCCTACCACAGTGATGTAAAGGTTTTTAACGCCCACGCCTGAGTCCTTCAAAGAATTTCGTTGAAGCCAGTTAGCTCTGTGGGTATTATCGGCTACGGCGCCTACGTGCCGATCTATCGTCTCCCCACGACGGAAGTGGCCCGCGTTTGGCGCGGCGAAGGGGCGGGTCCCAACAAGGAGAAGGCCGTGGCACATGACGACGAAGACACCTTCACGATGGCCTGCGAGATGGCCCGGAGGGCGGTCAGGATGGCAGGCATCGACAAGCTGGGAGCTGTGCTTGTCGGCACCGAGTCCAAGCCGTACGTCGTGAAGCCGACCTCCACCATACTTGCCCAGGCGCTCAGGCAACACTTCGCTCTCGCCGCCGACCTGGAGTTCGCGTGCAAGGCGGGGACCGAGGCCATGCAGTTCAACATCGCCCTAGTCGCTTCGGGGATGATACCGGCCGGCCTAGCCGTCGGGGTGGACACCGCCCAGGGAAGGCCGGGGGACGAACTGGAATACACCGCCGGCAGTGGCGGAGCGGCCTTCGTGATAGGGAAGGGCAAGGACGCGCTGGCGACGTTCGAGGCCAGCACGTCGTACGTGAGCGACACCGGCGACTTCTGGCGTAGGCCGGGCGAGAAGTACCCCAGCCACCTGGGGAGGTTCACGGGCGAGCCCGCCTATTTCCACCACGTGGAAAGCTGCATGAAGGCGCACCTGGAGGAGACGGGGCACAAGCCATCGGACTACAACTGGGCGGTCTTCCACCAGCCCAACCCCCGCTTCCCCGTCGAAGTGGGCCTGAGGCTCGGCTTCAAGATGGAACAGATGGAGCCCGGCCTCCTCAACCCACTGATCGGGAACACCTACGCGGGGAGCTCCCTTATCGGGCTGGCGGCGACGCTGGACGTGGCCAAGCCGGGCGACAGGATCCTGATGTGCAGCTTCGGCAGCGGAGCTGGCAGCGACGCCTTCACGCTCGACGTGACGGACAGCATAGTTGAGAGGAGGAAGCTGGGCGTCTCCGTGAGGAGCATGGTGGAGAGGTCCGTCAAGGTGGACTACGCCGTCTACACGAGGTTCAGGGGGAAGCTCCAGGAATGAGCAAGGTATTCGTGGCTTCGGCCGGCCTCGTCCCGGTGGGAGAGCACTGGAGGAAGTCCATACTGGACCTGATGGCGGAGGCCTCCCTGTCCGCAATGAACGCAATGCCAGACGCGAAGCCCGAAAGGGTCATCGTCGGCAACATGTTCAGCGGCGTCGGCTCGAGCCAGGAGCATCTCGGCGCCCTTCTGGCCAGCCAGGTCAATCTCATCGGCGTGCCCGCATACAAGGTCGAGGCTTCCTGCGGCTCGGGAGGGGTCGCCGTGCACAACGGATTCCTTTCCATCAAGGCCGGCGAAAGCGACGTGGTCCTGGTATGCGGCGTGGAGAAGATGAAGGACATCGACGTGGGCCGCATAACAGCCGCCCTCGCGATGGCGGACAGCGCCGAATACACACAGTTCCCGGGGGCGACGTTCATCTCCCTCAACGCGCTGACCCACTCGCTCTACCTCAAGAAGTACAACGTCTCCAGGGAGGAGATGGCGGGCTTCCCCGTCCTGGGCCACAAGAACGCGGCTCTTTCAAAGCACGCCATGTTCAGGAAGGCCATAACCGTCGAAGACGTCCTGCGGTCACCTCTCATCTCCGACCCCATCAGGCTCATGGACAGCTCACCCGTCTGCGACGGCGCGGCTGCGCTCATCCTGCTGAGCGAGAGGAAGGCCAGGGAGCTTGACGCGGGGGTCGTGGAGCTGGTCGCCAGCGAAGTGGCGGCCAACATCTTCTCGATCTACGAAAGGCCTGATCCCCTGGACTACCTGGCCACCAGGACCGCCGCCAAGCGGGCCCTCGACAGGACTGGGCTGAAGCTGGAGCAGATGGACTTCATGGAGACCCATGACGCCTTCTCCGTCACCGCGGCGCTGACGCTGGAGTCGCTCGGCATAAGCAAGCCGGGGAAGGCCCCCCATGACGTGAGCTCGGGCAGGTTCGACCTGACCGGGGCGCTCCCCATGAACACGTTCGGAGGGCTGAAGGGCAGAGGGCACCCCGTCGGCGCCACCGGCGTCTACCAGGTGGCCGAGGCATACCTGCAGCTGTCAGAGAAGGCCGAGAGGAACCAAGTCAAGGGCGCCAAGCTGGGCCTCACCCAGAACATGGGAGGCGTGGACACGACTACGAGCGTGCACATCCTTAGGAGGGCGGCCTGAAGTTGGTGAACCCTGTTTCATACTGGAGGCTCAAGGACCGCTACTTCAACCTGGTCGGCTCGAAGTGCAAGAAGTGCGGAGCGGAGTGGTTCCCGCCCGTCAAGGTCTGCAGGAAGTGCGGCTCCCAGGACGTGGCGGACAGCGAGATGCCCCACACGGGCAAGATCGTGGCCCATACGGTGCTGAGGGAGCCCTCCGACGAGTTCAAGCGTTTCGCACCTTACATAATTGGGCCTCGTGGAGCTGGACAACGGCCAGAGGCTGCTGGCCCAGATCGTGGACGTCGACATCACCAGCGTGCAGGACGGGTCCCCGGTGAGGCTGACGCTGAGGAAGCTCACGGAGGACTCGAAGAAGGGCACCATCTACTACGGATACAAGTTCACCTCCCTACCCTAGACTCCTGTGTGGGGAAGCTCATGTTTTCTTAGAATCATGCCTTTCAGTAATCAGGAATCTAGATAGGGGTTCTGGTGCGTCTTCGGTTGTTGCCGAAGACAGACCTTCGAGGCATCCACCCTGAGGATTACAGGCATCGTCTGGTTCCCCCTCATCGCTTCAGCTGCCTCGCCTTTGGAATGTGCGAACCTCACCCACCCCTTCAGAGACTGGTTGATGACGGGGACGACATCCCTGTCTGGCCATCTCTGACACTTTTCACACCAGAGTTGCCTTTTGTGCTGGACATCGTCTCTTACAGCCTCTTGGAGACTCTCCCCGCATTGAGGACAGAGAGAAGATGTCGCTCTGGTTTCGTTGATCGTCAAACGGATGATAGGTATCCCTTCCCACTTGGCCTTATACTCAATCTGTCTCTGTGCTTCGAAGAATGGCCAAGAGTTCATCATTCCACGATACCCAGCTCCTTGCCCGTTTCCCCTCCGATACATCAACCTGATCCCTCTGATATCCTCCAGAACGATGGCCTCCTTGTCGATGAGAGAACGCTTCATCATGTCCTTGATCGCACGATGAATCATCTGGCCGATCCGGTTAGCCCTTCTCTTGCCATACTTTGAGGCTACCTTCCTCCGTATTTTGACATCGTTCCTCTTAAGCGAAGCAACGATGCTCTTCGTTCGCTCGGATACCTTGACGGCGTCACTCAAATCATACTGCACAACGCGTTCATGATTGCCATAGGTCAAATTCCTCAAATTCCTGTCCACACCAGCCGTTCTGATGCACTCCTTCTCCGTCACATCTTTCGAGATGCACAGGCTCAACGTTGTGCAGGCGCTGAGCGTGAAGGAGCGCACTTTCAGGGCTGGGTCGGACAGGACTTCGAGGGTATGACGGTTCAATTGTATCTCTGCATATCTGCGCCCGCCCAGCGGGACCTTCAGTTTCCCTTCCTCGATTTTGAATCCGTAGCATGAAGTGAGGACAGGCTTCACGGTGTACGGACTCCTGGTCGGGAACCCTCTCATGATGGATTTCTTCCTTGAGGAGAGGATGCCTGCCGCCCTGGAGATCGCGCAGAGCCTGTAATAAGAAGGAACGTCATAGCCTGCAAGCTTGCCATATGAGAGTTTCGAGAGGCGCTTCAAGGACGACGCGCCGTCGGCGAGCCCTATGGAGATACACTCGTTGGCCATCCTCCTGAAGGCCTCCATCAATAATAGAATCTCGCCTGATGGAATGAATCCCTGCCTGACCGACTTCAGGGCCTGCACGTCATAAATGCATCAGTGGGACACTATTAACGGCAACCATCAACCTAAGACGCACCACTACGTAGATAGGCATATTAGTGCTCTAAAGCCATACGCGGCACCGAAGCAACCATGTCCGAAGCCCCCGAAGACGAACTCTTCGATGTGATCGTCATCGGAGGGGGCCCCATCGGCCTCTTCGCGGTGTACTATGCTGGGTTCAGGGACCTCAAGGTGAAGCTCTTGGAAGCCACGGAGGCCCTCGGCGGGCAGGTCTCGCTCCTCTACCCTGACAAGTTCATCTACGACATGCCCGGGTTCAGGTCAGTCAACGGTAAGGAGATGATCGGCAACCTCGTCGCCCAGGCTTCCCAATTCAATCCCACCATCTGTCTCGCTGAGCGCGTCCTCCACATCGAGAGGATGAGCTCGCAGGAGTTCGAGATAGTCACGGACAGGGGGAGGCATCTGGGCAGGGCGGTCATCATAGCGACGGGCATCGGAGCCTTTTCGCCTAACAAGCTCATCGTGCCCGGCGTGAACGAGCTCGATGGAAGGGGCATCTACTACTACGTCAGGGAGCCCCTAGATTTCAAGGACAAGAGGATCGTCATCATAGGGGGAGGAGACACCGCGGTGGACTGGGCGCTCCACCTTAAGGACATCGCGGCGAAGATATACCTGGTCCACCGACGGGACGTCTTCAGGGCCCATGAAAAATCGGTAGAGGCTCTCAAGACATCCAACATCGACATCAGGCTCTGGTCGGAGATGGTCGAGGTGAAGGGGGACGACTGGGTCAGGGAGGTCGTCATCAAGAACTCTCAGACTGATGCCACGGAGACGCTG
Source organism: uncultured Nitrososphaerota archaeon (assembly GCA_963842885.1). GTDB lineage: Archaea > Thermoproteota > Nitrososphaeria > Conexivisphaerales > DTJL01 > DATKKG01. The sequence continues at coordinate 339,617 of CAWJIE010000005.1, read as the reverse complement.
GAATGCGACGCCCTCCTCGTCCTCGTCGGCTACAAGGCCGACCTGAGCATCGTGAAGCAGTGGGGGATATCGATGGACCCGAGGGGCATATCCGTGGACTCGAACTTCGAGACGAGCGTCCCCGGGATATATGCCGCCGGCGACGTGGCATCGCCCAAGGACACCTTGAAGCAGAACCTCCTCGTAGTGGGCTTCGCCCAGGGGACGACGTGCGTCAACAGGATCAAGAAGGTCCTCACGCCTGGAGCCGCCGCTTTCGAGCACAGCACGTTGAAGGAACCGACGGGCTCCCCGGCGGGCGCCTCCTAGGACAGAAGGCCCGGGTCGGCAACCGCCATCTTCAAGAGGATCATCGACTTGGCGTCTGAAGTCTCGCCACTCATGACCAGCCTCAGGGCCTCCTTCGGACTATGAAGGGACACCGAGTATCGCCTCGTCGTCCTCGAGCCTCTGGCCCCCAGCCCTGACGGCCCTGGCCATGAACAGGTGGAGGATTTCGGAGCTGTATCCCGGCGCGGTGTAGATGGCTCCCAGCTTCTTCAAGGAGGCGGCCCGATATCCGGTCTCCTCGAGCAGCTCCCTTGACGCGCACTCCGCGGGTTCCTCGCCGGGCTCCAGGGTGCCGGCCGGCACTTCGTAGAGGAAGCTGTTGACGGAGTGACGGTACTGTCTTTCGAGGATGACTCTGCCGTCCGCCGTGGCGGCGAGGATGGCCACAGCACCGGGATGAAGTATCGTCTCGACGGCAGCCTCCCTGTCCCTCCCCCACGACAGCGTGTCCCGGACGATCTCCAGCTTCTCCCCCCGGAATACCACTGCAGAATCGAGGATCTTGGGCTTCGTTTCGGTCAAGTCAAGGTCCGGGCGAAGGTGGGGGGATAAACGCTTTCCCGTCATTGCCCATTGAGGCTGCTCAGGAGCCCTTCGATGCCCTTGGCGGGCCAGGTGGGATCCATGTGGAGAGGCGTCACAGAGACCAGGCCATCCTCTATGATGGCCTTGGCGTCGCTTCCATCCTCGTAATTCTTCTTCCTGTTCCCCCAGACCCAGTAGTAGGGCTTTCCTCGAGGATCAAGGCGTTCCACGATGAAGTTGTCGTACTTGTGGAGGGCCAGCTTGGTGATGACGGCCTTCGTGTTCAGGGCCGCATTGGATGGGATGTTCACGTTAAGGAAGTTCACTCCTTCGGGGAGGCGGTTCTTGGCCAGCCAGTGCATGACCCTCCTGGCGTGGAAGGCGGCCGTCCCAAAATCTGCCCTGGCCTCCGCAGGCGAGAAGACAACGTCCTCGGAGATTTGCATGGAAAAGGCCACAGAGGGGATTCCCGAGAGGGCCGCCTGGAGGGCGGCCGAAACCGTGCCGCTGGCGTAGACGTCCTGCAGGCCCGTGTTGTCTCCGATGTTGATGCCGGACGCCATGGCATCAGGCTTCTCTTCGAGCACCTTGTTGAGCGCCATCATGACGGCGTCGGCCGGGCTGCCCGACACGACGAATCCCTTCACCCCGGCGATCTGGACCTCGCGGATCCTGAGGGGCTTGTGCCAGGTCAGGCTCATGGAGGTGCCGCTTCGGGGGCCTTCCGGGACCACCGGGACCACTTCGCCCACGTCGAGGAGGGCTCGCACCAGCGCGTGAAGACCTCTGCTGGTGGGCCCATCGTCGTTGCTTACCAATATGGTGGGTTTTGCCATTTCAGATCTAGCCCATGTGGGCCCTTGACTTCTAAAGAACGTTTCGCATTAGTCGCCAGCCGCTAGGACACCCGGCGCCTTGAGAGGAGGAAGACCGCCGACGCGAGTGCTCCGGCGGCGGCGAAGATGGCCAGATCCCTCCAGGCCGTCGCCACGGTAGCGGACCTCTCCTGGCCGTAGGTCAGGGCTGCATTCGAGGCGTTCTCAGAGGTGCTCCCGGAGATGCTGGAATTCGATGCGCCCACCCCCTTCCCGCCCGAGATGGCAGCGGCGATGTCACCCACGCTCATGATGCTGGGGGAGGTGGAGTTGACGACTGCAAATACGCTGGACCAGGAGGTAGTGTTGTTGCTGGAGGTCGGGACCGAAGCACCAGCCTGGCCTCCTTGGGTTGTTTTGGTCTGGTTCGTCGACGGGGAGCTCTGAGAGGCGCCGGTGAGCTCCAAGGAAGAGGGGACGCTGGCCAGGAACCCCACGGCTGCGGCGGCAAGCACCACCCCAAGGAGAAGGGCGATGGCTAGGCCGCGGACGGGGGAAGGAGCGCTGGCGGTCTGCATCGCTTGTCTGCCTTGAGTATCAAAGCCAGTTGATTAAGCTCTAATCAATAGAACAGGGAGGGCGGGCTCGGCGATGCAGAAGGCTTATAGAGACCTGCCACCCCGAAGCACAAGGTAAGCAAGTTTTGAGCATGCCCATGCCCATTCAGGGAGGCGAGCTGGTGGAGTTCGAAGCGGAGGGGGAGGACAGCTGGGTCACTCTGAAGCTCAAGGACGGCAGCGTCCTCAAGTTCAGGAGCAGTGTGACCGCCGTCTTCAGGATGGGCAACGACCCCAACACGGGGCTTCCCGTCTACGCCATACAGAACACGAACCTCATCAGGATGGTGAGCATCCCGAAGGACCTGATGAAGAAGGACAAGGAGAAGGGCTCCGCCACCTACCGCTAGAAGGACCTCCTCCGCCAAGCAAGCAGCGCCTCGACCCAGAAGAAGGCGGCAGCCAGGGCCGCCACGGCGATCAGCTCGACGCTGGAATTGAGGCGGTACACCAGGAGGTAGCCGCGCGAGGAACGTCGAGAAGAAGGCGGCGTAGAAGACGAAGCGGGGCACGATGACCGAGCCGAGGAGCAGGAAGGGGCCGAGGGCGCTGGCGTCCACCTTCCTCTCAGCCACGTAGGCGCCGTACTGGTCCTGCTTCACCAGCTCCATCTCGATGAGCTTGTTCAGGTGATAATAGGCCACGCTGGGGCTCTTGAAACCCATGGCCCTCTGCACCTCGCGGACGCCCGCGCTCTCCCCCTTCCTGAGAAGGAAGACGTAGACCTTCACGGTGGAGGCGGAGAGCCGGTCGTCGCGCTTCAAGACGAGCCTGTTGAGGCCAGATGGCGATTAAAGCTTTGCCGCCGGGGGGCGTTCGGGAGGGTAGAACGGGGTGGAAGGTTCCGTTTCATTGGTTAGCGCTAACTCCCTCCTCCCGGCAGTGGTGGTAGGTGAAGAAGTGTAATGCCGCAGGAAAGGTACAAGGTGCTGTCTCTTCTCGTGATAGCCCTCGCCATCACGGCGTCCCTGGCCGTAATGTCGGGCGGAACCAAGACGCCGCAGTTCAATGCAGGCCCAGCGACGGAAACAGCACAGGTCACTGTTGTCTACATCATCGGCTGAGCGGCTTCTAAGAGCCCTTTCGTTTTGTCTGTCTCTTTCACCTAGCACAAGATAGGGGCGTTTCTGCGAGTAGAAGCCTGGCTTTCCTGCCGAACCATCAGCCGGAGGGGGCAGTGCATGAAATAAAAGTAGGAAACGACTCGTCTGAGGCAAGAATCGTCCGACGCCAACTTTTTTATACCTCAAGAACCTCCAAATTCCCGTAACGGTGATCTAGACGCACACTGTCAGCCATGATCTGGTTATCGTGGGCGCCGGGCTGGCGGGCCTGAGGGCGGCGATCCAGGCGGCCATCGTCAGCAACGGCAAGCTCGACATCGCCATAGTTTCCAAGGTCCATCTCATGAGGGCGCACAGCGTCGCCGCCGAGGGAGGGACGGCCGCCGTCCTCTACACAGACGAGAATGACAGCGTCGAGCTTCACGCATTCGACACGGTCAAGGGCGCGGATTACCTGGCCGACCAGGACGTAGTGGAGTCATTCGTCAAGCTCGCCCCCGAGGAGATACTGAGGCTTGAGCACTGGGGGATGCCCTGGAGCAGGAGGCCCGACGGCAGGATCGCCCAGAGGCCCTTCGGAGGGCACAGCTTCCCCAGGGCCACGTATGCCGCGGACAAGACCGGCTTCTATGAGATGCAGACCCTCTACGACACGCTTCTCAAGTACACCTCCGTCCACTTCTACGAGGAGTGGTTCCTCACCTCCCTCGTCCTGGAGGGCGGGGTCTGCAGGGGCATCACGGCCATCAACATGAAGTCGGGGGAGCTGGTGGGCTTCGCCGCCAAGGCGGTGATAGTAGCCACGGGTGGGCTGGGGCGCCTCTTCGGCTTCACTACGTACAGCCACAGCGTCACGGGCGACGGCGCGGGCGCGCTTTACCGGGCCGGCATCGCCCTGAAGGACGTCGAGTTCGTCCAGTTCCATCCCACGGGGCTCGTCCCCTCCGGGATACTGATCACCGAGGCCGTCAGGGGAGAAGGGGGAATCCTGGTCAACAGCAAGGGCGAGCGTTTCATGAAGAGGTACGCCCCAGAGAAGCTGGAGCTGGCACCCCGCGACCTGATTTCGAGGTCGATCGTCACGGAGATCGAGCAGGGGAGGGGCTTCAAGGGCCCCAACGGCCTGGACTACGTCCTCCTGGACTTCAGCCCCATAGGGGCGGAGAAGGTCAAGGAGAAGCTCCCCATGATGATCGAGCTCGGGCACAACTTCGTCGGCATCGACCCGCTCGAGGCGCCACTCCCTATCCGGCCGGTCGCGCACTACAGCATGGGAGGCATAGACGTGGACATCAACGGCGAGACCACAGCGAAGGGGCTCTGGGCCGCCGGCGAATGCGCCTGCGTCAGCGTCCACGGTGCGAACCGCCTGGGCGCGAACTCCACCACTGCCTGCCTCGTGTATGGCAGGCTGACCGGCGAGAAGGCCGCAAAGTACATCATGGAGGGGGCGTCGGCGCCCGGCCTGCCGGCCTCCAGAATGGAGGCCGAGGAGAACCGCATCTTCGTCGATCTCCTCGGAAGGGAGCAGGGCGAGGACCCCTACGCCATCAAGAAGGAGCTTTGGGCCGCCATGGACAACAACGTCTACGTCTACAGGACCGAGCAGGGCCTGACCGAGGCGCTGAAGAAGGTCAAGGAGCTTCGCGGAAGGTACGCCAGGGTGAGGGTTGAGGACAAGTCGAAGAACTTCAACACCAACCTCACGGGCACCCTGGAGGTGGGGAACCTCCTGGACGTCGCGGACGCCCTGGTCACCTCCGCCCTCCTGAGGAAGGAGTCGAGGGGAGGCCATGCGAGGAAGGACTACCCGAAGAGAGACGACGTGAACTTCCTCAAGCATTCGATGGTCTACTACACGCCAGAAGGCCCCAGGGTCGAGTACAAGCCCGTGGTGATCACTAAGTGGGCTCCCATGGAGAGGAAGTATTGAGATGGTGAGGATGATGGAGCAGGACTCCGTGATGGAGAAGAAGAACAACGCCGGATTATACCGTGGATGGATAAAGTTCTGGAACCGCAACTTCGAGAGGTGGCTCTACGCCATGCACAGGATCACGGGCGTGGGCGTGGGGATCTATTTCGTGATGCATATCTGGGAGACGAGCAATGCCGCCCAGGCCTTCCTGGACGTGGAGCAGGGGCTCAAGCCGGTAGTCTGGACCAGCCTGATGAGCTTCCTCACCAACTACGCCTTCCACACCGGCCTCCTCCTGGTGGCCGCGGCGGCCGTCTTTCACAGTATGAACGGTGTACGGCTGGTAATGTCCGAGCAGGGCTGGCTCATCGGCAAGGTGGAGAGGCCTACGTATCCCTTCCTGCCCAGCAGCCTCAGAGGTAGCCAGAAGCAGATAGGGATAGCTATCGTCATCGCCTCCTTCGTGCTGATGGCCTTCGCCTTCTATCAGCTCTTCGTGGTCGCCTTGGGGGTGTGAGCTTGAGAGAATCAACGTTCATGCTCCTGCAGTACATAACGGGCGCATGCATCCTCGTCCTTGGGGCGTTGCACTTTGCGGGCCTTACGCTGTCTGCGGGAGGCCTACCCACCGCCTTGGAGTTCAACACCGTCAAGTCCGCTTACCTTGCGGGCGCACTGTTCTTCGAGCTCTTCCTCGTGCTCCTCTCCTTCCACGTCTTCAACGGCTTCAGGAAGGTGCTCATTGAGCTGTACCAGGGGAAGACCTACGAGACCGCCGTCTCCTGGCTCATGCTGCTCGGAGGCGCGGCGACCTTCGTCTGGGGCACACGCACCATACTGATCTTCCTGGAGTGGCTCCACTGATGTCCCAAGACAAGTCCAATGTCCCCATAGTTCCCCTTCACTTCGACCCCAAGGTCATGGAGGGCCTGGGCAAGCCCATCAAGAAGGTGAACTTCCGCGTCTTCAGATACGACCCAGCGAAGGGCGAAGGTGTAAGGTACTCCATGTACGAGGTCCCCGTGTTCAAGGGAACGACCGTGCTCGACTCCCTCCTCTACATCAAGGAGAAGCTGGACCCGTCGCTCTCCATACGCTATTCCTGCAGGATGGCCGTCTGCGGCTCCTGCGGCATGGTGATCAACGGCAAGGAGATGCTTGCCTGCAAGACCCAGGTGGAGAACCTGGAGAAGGACACTATCGTGGTGAGGCCCATGAACAACATGCCCGTCACTAGGGACCTCGTCCCCGACTTCTCCGTCTTCTTCGACAAGCACCGTTCGATACTTCCCTACATCGTCAGGGAGGACGTCGACCTGAACCTGAACAGGGAGTACATGCAGACGCCCGACCAGGTGATCGACTTCCTCATGTTCTCCAACTGCATCAAATGCGGCCTCTGCTACTCCGCGTGTCCCACCAACGCCATGGACAAGTCCTTCCTGGGCCCCATGGCCATGGGGCAGGCGTACAGGTACATCGCGGACACCAGGGACGGAGCTCATGCAAAGAGGATGGAGGTACTGGACAGCAGCCATGGCCTCTGGAACTGCCACTTCGCCGGCAGCTGCAGCGACGTCTGCCCGAAGGGGGTGGACCCCGCCTTCGCCATACAGCAGCTCAAGGCGCTGGCCATATGGAAGGCTGGGACGCTGAAGAAGAAGAGGCCGGCCGTCAACGTGGTCCAGATCAGAGAGCTCGTTCCCGAAAGGTAGTCGAGAAGCCGCTCTGAGGGCAGCACATCTGCTCCGGACTTCGGCAAATAGGTTGGGGCTACGGTCGTAAGCTAGAATCGTTGCGCATGAAGCCCCTCATCGCGAATCGATGAAAGCTCATAAGCCCGGCACAGCCCTTTCCTATAATATCCGATCAGGAGGAAGTCCTATGGGTCACTTGAAGAGCTTCCTGACGACGACCAGGTCCTTCCCCCAGTCTCCATCCTCAGCCACGGGCGTCTCGAGAATCATGGGGAGATGGCGGACTTTCTCGTTGTGAAGGAACGCCCTGAAGCCGGCCGACCCGATTTGGCCCTTTCCGATGTTCTCATGCCGATCGAGATGACAGCCCAGCCCGCCCTTGGAGTCGTTGAGGTGGATCAGCTTAAGGGCCTGGAGCCCCACCGTTTCATCGAACTTCGAGAGGGTGTCCTCCACCGAGCTGGGGGAAGTCAAGTCGTAGCCGGCCGCGTACAGATGGCACGTGTCCAGGCACACACCGACGCCCTTCGAGTCCCCGACGAGCTCGAGTATCCTCCTCAGGTCGTCGAAGCCAGAGCCAACGCTGTTCTTCTGGCCCGCGGTGTTCTCAAGCAGTATCGGAACCTTGGCCCCCGTCTCCGAATAGGAATGGATGATGGCCAAAGCCACCCTTCCCTGGCCGTAGGTCTTCCCCTTCCCCAGATGGCTGCCGAGGTGCATCACCACGGCCGACAGGCCGAGGAGCGAAGCCCTGCGCAGCTCCTCATTCAGGGCCTCCTGGGACTTCCCGAATGTCAGGGGGTCGGGCGTGGCAAGGTTGGGGAGGTAGGGCATGTGGGATACGGCCTCCTTGATCCCTGACCTCTTCATCTTCTCCTTGAACGACGCGGCGACGTCTTCCTTGATGGGGCCGAACTTCCAGCCCTGGGGGTTCCTTGTGAACATCTGGAAGGCGCCGCAGCCCAGCTGGACCGCCCTGTCGACGGCCAGGTCGAGGGAGCCGCTGGCACTGACGTGCACGCCCACCGTGAGCTCATCTCTTGGCAAGGGTCAGCACGAAATGGACGAGCCCTCTCGCTATAATAGGTTTCCGGGTTCTGGGACGTTATCGTCTGGCGCTTCCCTTCGAGGCATCGACTCTGAGGATTGCAGGCATCGTCTGGTTCCCCCTCATCGCTTCAGCTGCCTCGCCTTTTGAATGGGCGAACCTCACCCGCCCTTTATACTAGATGTTCAATACGGCGACCAAGTCGCGGTCGAACCACATCCCGCACTTCGGACACCAGAGCTGCCTTGTATGCTGGACGCCCTCCTTCGCTGCCCCTTGGAGTCTCTCCCCGCATCGGTAGCAGCTCGACGACGTCCCTCTGGTCTCGGCTTTAGTCAGATGAATCACCGGTATGCCAGCCCATGTCGCCTTGTACTCGATTTGCCTCTTGATCTCGGCGTAGGGCCAGCTGTTCATCATCCCCCTGTAGCTTTTTCCTTGCCAGTTCCCCTTCTGGTATAGCCTCCTGATGTGTCCGATGTCTTCTAAGGCTATGGCTTGCCTTTCCTTCACAGCATCGGCTACGACCATCTTGGAGACTTTGTGAAGGAAGCTCTCGATGCGGTAGTGCCTCCTCCTCCCGTACTTCGAAGCGATTCTCTTTCGTATCCTAACATCGTCCCTCTTGAACGACCTGACCACGCTCTTCGTGGTTTCCCCAATGTCCACGACCTTCGCCATGCCATAATAGGTCACCTTCCTTTCGTCGCCTACCGTAAGGTTGCGCAGGTTCCTATCCACCCCGACGGCTCCAGCTAGGCCCTCAACCTTCTCCACCTCTTTTGAGTAAGAGACTGACAGAGACGTCTCAGTCAGCGTGAAGGAGTTCGCTTTCAGCGTCGAGTCGGACAGTACACCCAATGTGTGTCTGTTCAGTGGTATCTCCTCGTGCTGGCGAACCCCAATGGGTATGCTGAGAGCGGCAACGGTGACCTTGAAGCCATAGCAAGAAGTCAACATCGGCTCTTTCAGGTATAGCGTTTTTGTCGGGTATCCCCTCCTGATGGACTTCTTCCTTGATGCCAGTATGCCTGCGGCCTTTGAGATTGCGCAAAGCTTGTAGTATGATGGGACGCGAAACCTTGCGAGGTTGCGATAACAGAGGAAGTCCAGGCGCCTGAGAGTCGAAGCATGGCTGGCCAAACCTATGCGGATGCATTCGTTCGTCATCTCCTTGAACGACCACATAAGGCCTAGGACCTCCGCAGACGGAGAATACGACTGCCTCACCGCCTTCCTGGCCAGCAAATCAAGGATGCAGTTCGGAATCACTATTAAGGGCCTACATCAACCGACAACTTTCCAGAGGAGAAATCGTCCAAGGCTTAAATCGCCAGCCAGCCTGAGGGAAGACGCGTTGAAGGTCGGGATCATCGGTGGAAGCGGTGGCCTGGGCGGCGGTCTGGCCTTACGCCTGGCCCGTCGCAATGAAGTGATCGTCGGCTCCAGGGACGAAGAAAGGGCGAAGTCGGTGGCGAAGGAACTGGAGCAGATGGTCCAGGCACGGTTCGGGGGCATGGCCGCCGGGAGCGTATCTGGGGCGTCCAACTCCGAGACGGTCGGACAGTCCGATTTAGTCGTGCTGGCCGTCCCTGCCGACACCCTCGAAGGCTTCCTCGAAACCGCCAAGGGCTACGCCTGGAAGGGACAGCTTGTCCTCTCGCCGGTGACGAGGTTCGTCAGGGAGGGAGGGGCTTTCACCTACAGGCCGTTTCTGGTGGGAGGGCGGACGGCTTCGGCCGCGGAGCTCGTCCAGGAGACCCTCGGCGCAGGGGCCCGTGTCGTGTCAGGACTTCACTGCGTTCCAGCTGGGAGGCTGGCCGACCTGGGCGATCCCCTCGGCTTCGACGTGCCCCTCGCTGGGCCGAAGGATTCGGTTGCCACGGCGGCACAGGTGCTAGAGGGAGTGGACGGCCTCCGCCCGCTCTTCGCAGGTCCGTTGACCGTGTCGGCCTCACTTGAGGCTCTGACCCCGCTGCTGCTGAATATATCTGTGAGAAACAATATTAAAGAACCCGGCTTCCGCGTGGTCTCCTGACGGGAGCCCCTCCAGGAGAGACCTTGGGATGCAGAGAAGCACTATCGCGATTGCCGCGGGGGCAGTCATCCTGCTTCTGAGCCTGAGCGTTTCGTTCAGCTATCAATGGGTCACCTCCAACTCTCGGGGCCCCATCACCTACTCGGAGAAGGGGGCAGGCCTTCCCCTTCAGTTCGTCCTCTTCGAGGTGGCGTCGCCGGTGGGCCCCTCGAGCTTCTTCAAGGTCAACGCCTTCTACCTGATCGTGGACTTCCTCGTGTGGGTCTGCCTAGCATATGGCGCCCTCTACCTCATCAATCTGCCCAAGCGGAAAGAGGGTGCAGTGCCGGGAGCCTAGAAGCTCACTTGGTGTACCTGCGGAGTATCACGAAGGCCGGGATCCCCGTGATGAGGAGCACGAAATGGTAGCTCAAGATGCGCCAGGCGAAGACCATGGGCCACGAGCTCACGTTGAAGACCGCTGAAGCATAGAAGTAGATGCCCGCCTCGGCCACACCGGAGCCGCCGAGCGTTATCGGAAGGTTGCCGAGGACGATGGAGGTGTAGACGAGCGGCGCGCAGTCGACGAACGACAGGGGCAGGCCCAGTCCGAGCGCCACCAACCATAGAGTCGACACGGTCAGCAGCACCATCACGGCCGTACACGCGCCGATGACTAGGAGTTTGACCGAGTTCCTGCGTGTGAACGTATGGGTGGCCGCCTCACAGAACTCCGCCATGAAGGCGTTCCCCTTCTCGAACAGGCCTGTGGCTCGGCGCTCCCCCACCACCCATCTTAGGGGTGTCATCGCTAACGAGGGCATGTGAATGAACCTCTTCCTTGAAAGCAGCACCACGGAGGTGACTAAGGAGAGTATGAAGAGCGACAGGACGAGGACGACGCCACCCAGGAAGGAGTCGCCGGATAGGATGGCAATCACACCGGCGACAACGCCGATGCAGTTCCCGGCGAACACATCGAAGACGATTTCGATGTAGGGGAGCCAGAGGGCCTTCCCCGATGCCTCCCCGTTCTTGGCCATCCAAGCCGCCCGGGCCACCTCTCCCCCGACGTAGGCGGCGCTGGTCTGGGCCACGAACTCGCTTCCGATACGCACCGCCACGCTCTCGAGGAAGCCGTACCTCCGTTCGCTGAAGGACCTGAGGATGTAGTTGAAGCGCAGCCCCTGGAACAGGAGCCTCAGCAGGACCGAGGCGATGGCCCCGAGCAGGAACAGGGGCCCGAGGGTGAGGATGACGGCGGGGTTGATGCCGCTGACCGAAGTGATGATGACGAGGATGATTACGCTCAGGACGATGGCAGCGAGCGTGACGTAACTCACCTTCAAGTCAGGCTACACCCTCGGGAAGTCTCCGTCCTGCATCGCGAAGTCCTTGCCCCAACTCACCCCGGCTACAATATATATGCGTGTAATCGGACTTCTTCGACGTGCGGGTCAAGGAGCGTGAAGGAAGGTTCACCAAGGTCAGGAGGCTCGTGGCCTTCGACCTCGACGGCACCCTGCTGACCGGGACCCCCAGCTGGGAGATGCTCCACGAGCACTTCGGGACCGCTGAGGGCGGCCGAGCAGGCTCACAGGGACTACTCCGGCTACACTATCAGCTACGTCCAGTTCATGAAAAGGGACCTTTCGGCGTGGCCCAGGCCGTTGAAGAGGGAGGAGCTCCTCGACGTGTTGGGAGGGTACACCATGAGGCCTGAGGCCCCGGGCGTGGTGGACGACCTACGGCTTCTCGGCTACGAAATCGCCATCGTAACCTCGGCCCTGGACCTCATGGCGAAGGCCGTCGCGAGGAAGCTGAGGATCAAGTACGTGATGGCCAACAGGATAGGTTTCGACAGGGCAGGCAACTTCAACGGCAAGCTCTACCCCCTAGTCGAGCCCCTTCGAAAGGACCTCGTCCTGGCCGGCCTTGCCAAGAGGATGGGCGTGAAGCTCCAGGACACGGTCTGTGTGGGAGACAGCAGGTACGACTCCTCGTTCCTCAGGGCCGCCGGGAGGGGTTTCGTCGTGGGGAACCGTCAGCTGGCAGAGGAGCTGGGGATGCCCAACCTTGAGAACCTCGAGGAGCTCCTTGAGCATCTCAGACGCTCATAGGTGGACGAAGGAAGAGATCACGAAATAGGAGACGGATGCGACCGCCGCTGAGGCCGGGATGGTCACGAACCAAGCCAAGACGATCCTCCTGGCGATGCCCCATCTCACCGCGGACAGCCTGCGGGTCGCCCCTACACCCATTATCGCGCCGGAGACCACATGGGTGGTGCTCACGGGTATGCCGAGGAAGGAGGCCGTGATGATGGTCGCTGCGCTGGCCGTCTCTGCGGCGAAGCCGTTGAAGGGCTGAAGCTTCGTGATCCTCATGCCCATGGTCCTGACGATCCTCCAGCCGCCGAGAGCCGTGCCCAGGGCGATGGAGAAGTGGGCGGCAAGGACCACCCAGAGTGGGGGGACAGCCGCGGAGGAGACGTAGCCCGCGCTGAAGAGCAGCAACGTCACGACCCCCATCGTCTTCTGGGCGTCGTTGGTACCGTGGCTCAGGCTGAGGAGGCTGGAGGAGACCAGCTGAAGCCGGCGGAAGTACTGGTTGATAGTGGCTGAAGTGCTCTTGTAGAAGATCCTGATGAAGACTATGGAGAGGCCGAAGGCGGCGGCCATACCCACGAGAGGGGAGATGAACATGAAGGCGACGACCTTCGACAGCCCCGCCCACTCCACGACGGAGAACCCTGACCTTGGTGACGGTGGCGCCGACGAGACCCCCTATCAGGGCGTGAGAGGAGCTGGTGGGCAGCCCCAGCCTCCAGGTGATGATGTCCCAGGAGATGGCGCCCACTAAGCGCGCCGAGGACGACGTTGGCGTCGACGAAATGGGGGTTGACGATCCCTGAGCCTATGAAGCCGGCGACGGCCACGCCGAACACCACGAAGGCGATGAAGTTGAAGAAGGCGGCCAGGAGCACTGCCCTCTGTGGCGAGAGCACCCTCGTCGAGACCACCGTCGAGATGGCGTTGGCGGCGTCATGGAAGCCGTTGAAGAAGTCGAACGAATAGGCGACGAAGATGATGCCGGCTACGTAGAGGAAGTCGGTCAGGGCGATCAGCTCAGGTGTTCTTCATGACTATGTCGCGGAGGACGTATCCCACGTCTTCGCACTTGTCGGTGGTCCCCTCCATGTGCTCGTAGATCTCCTTCAGCTTGACTATCTGGAGGAGGTCGCCGCTCTTGAAGAGGTCGGCCACGGACTCGTTGAGGAGGACGTCGGCCACGTTCTCGAGCCTGTCCACTTCGTTGCAGCGCTCGTCTATGTCCTTGCTGAGCTTGCGCATGGAGGCGAAGGCCCTGTCCAGCTCTAGGACGCTGGAGAGGATGATCTCGGCGAACTGCTTCATGACGACCGTGGTCTGGCCCACCTCGTAGAGGGCGAGCCTGTTGGCCGTGGCGTAGATGAAGTCGATCACGTCGTCGTAGCTGGAGGCGAGCTTGGCGATGTCCTCATGGTCGATGGGGGTGATGAAGCTCTTGTTCAGGCGGAGGTAGATCTCGTGGACGATATCGTCGCCCTTGTGCTCTATCTCCTTGATCTTGTCCCTCTTCACGGGGACGTCGGTGAAGTCGTTGACGAAGTCCTTCAAGGCCAGGGCGCCCTGGAGGACGTTCTGGGACTCCCTTTCAAGAAGCTCGAAGAATATCTTATCCTGTGGGATGAATATCTCTCTGAGGCCCATAAGGATGACAGTAGACCTAGGCCCTTCTCCCTGAAATAAAGGATTCTATATTGCGGTCAGCGGCTCGATGCCCAGGAGGGCGAGGACCTCCAGCATGACCATCTTGTACCCGAGGACGAGGTAGGCCCTCGCCTTCTTGACTTCGACTTCCTTCTCGGAGATCACGGGCGACGTCTCGTAGAACTGGTTGAATGCGACGGCCAGGTCGTGGGCGTACTGGGCGATCTTGCGAGGTGCGATCGCCCTTTCCGCGTTCTCCAGCTCCATGTCGAACTTAGACATCAGCAGGAAGAGGCGCCTCTCGTCGACGCCCTTCAGCTGCGCCGCGACCGGCCTTGTGAGCTTGACGGGGGTGAATCCCATCTTCTCCAGGAGCCTGGACGCGCGGGCGTAGCTGTAGACGACGTACGGGCCGGTGTCCCCTTCGAGCTTGAGCGACTCCTTGAGGTCGAAGGTGACGGTCTTGTCCAGGTCCTGCTTGACCATGTCGTAGCGAAGGGCGGCCACGGCCAGCTTTTCGCTGACGAAGGACAGCCAACTCAGCTGAGGCCCCAGGGTTCCCGTGGGCGCTCTGCTCTCTGGCCTTCTGACCTAAGGAATCCAACACGTCGTCTACGTTGACGTAGATCCCGAAGCGGCCGGACATCCTGAGGGACTCCTTGTCGTCCTTGACCTTCATGCCGAGGTCCTTAGCGGTCTCGTTGCTGAGGCTGACCTCTCCGTATGCGAGGTGACGGTAGGTCCTGTCGCCGAGGCCCAGCTTCTCCAGGGCGAAGGCCACGAACCGCTGGACGCGGCTCTGGCTGGCGCCGATGACCGAAACGCAGAGGTCGCTCCCACCGAAGATGGGGCCCTTCCCCCCCTTCTTCCTGGGCTCCGGCGAGGTGGCCCAGAGCTGCCTTCCCCCGGCCTGTATCAGGAACTTGACATAGGCGAAGCGGTCGGGGAGGATGCCCATCTTCCAAGCGGCGTAGGGGATGTCCTTCGCCGCGTAGACGGCGGTGCCGTCGCTGCGGACGAGGACCTTCTCCTCTCCCTCCTCGTCCGACTCCAGGACCCAGCAGCCCTTGAGCTTCCCCTCCGTCGCCAGCTTGACCACGCCCTTCTTCTTGAGTAGGTCGAAGGCCTCGTCCCAGTAACCCGTCCGGAGGATGTGGCTCTCGAAGTTCAGGAGGTCGTACTGGATGTTCATCCTCGCCAGCGTCTCCAGCTGGGCCCTGACCACCTTCTCCACCACCTCCTGGGCCATCTTGGCCGTCTTGTTGTCCCCCTCCTCTATGGCCCTGCTGACCTCCTTCCTCTTCTCGACGAGGTCTGGCTGCAGCGTGTAAAGGTCGTTTACCTTGACGTAGACGTAGTCTCCACAGTACTGGTCGTACTTGATTCCAGAAGGCGGCCTTCTTCGGCAGGTCCCCGTAGAGCATGCCGGTGATGACGTCGGCCACCTGGATGCCGGTGTCGTCGATGTAGTTGAGGACCTCGACATTGTACCCGACCTTCCTGTAGATCCGGGCGAGGGTGTCGCCTACGACGGAGTTCCTCGCGTGGCCGATGTGAAGGGCCTTGTTCGGGTTGACGCTGGTGTGCTCGACTATTACCTTCTTGCCGGCTCCGTACTTCAGCGAGCCGAAGTTCGGGTCCCCTATGGCGGCGTTGATGGTCTCAAACGCCAGCTCCGGGAGGTTCAGCCTGAAGTTGATGTAGCCGGCGGGATGGGCCTGGGCGCTGAGGACGTACCGTGAGTCCCTGAAGTTGATGTTCTCGACAGCCCTGGCCGCCGCGTCCTTTGGCGACAGGCCGAGGACCTTGGCCAGCGAAAAAGCGACGTTGCAGGTTAGCTCGCCGAGGTCCGGGTGGGGAGGTTCGGAGAATGCGTATGGCATCGGCTCGACCCCCATCTCGTGCAGGGCGCCGTCGATGAGGCGGCTGGCCTCGGCCTGGGCTTCTCTGAACGTCAGGTGTTCACCTATTCCCTATCTTCGATGCGACCCTGCTTTGATTAACCTTTCGGGCTCTGCCAAGTCATCGGCTGGACTGCTGACAACTTGACTTCGAAGCATCCACTCTAAGGATTACAGGAGTTGTCTGGTTCCCATTCATAGCTTCACATGCTTCGCCTTTGGAATGGGCGAGCCTCACCCACCCCTTCAGAGATTGGTTCATGACGGCAGCTACATCCCTATCCAACCACCTCTGACACGTCCTGCACCAGAGCTGCCTCCTATGCTGGCCATCGTCGTTGTCTGCCCATTGGAGTCTCTCCCCGCATTTGGGACAGTGCGACGACGTCCCTCTGGTTTCGTTCCCTGTCAACCGTACGGTCGGTATCCCCTCCCATCTGGCCTTGTATTCTATCTGTCTTTGCACCTCGAAGAAAGACCACGAATTCATCATACCTCTGTATTTTGATCCCTGCCCGTTCCCTTTCCGGTAAAGTTTCCTAATCCCCCTGATGTCCTCCAAGATGATGGCTTCTCTGCATTCAATCGCCATCCTCACCATTTGCTTGGTTGACCGATGGAGCATTTCCCGGATCCTGGTCGCCCTTCTCCTTCCGTACCTGATTGCTATTCTCCGCCTGATCCTGACATCATTCCTCTTGAACGATGATATGATGGACCTCGTCCTTTCGGCAATGTTCACGGCCTGGCTCAAGTCGTACTGGACCGCCCTTCTACAGTTTCCATAAGTGACGTTCCTAAGGTTCCTGTCCACTCCCGCCGTCGCTGTGACCTCCCTCTCCTTCACTTCTTTGGAGATGCACAAACTCAGGGTGCTGTTGGCACTCAGCGTGAAGGAGCGCACCTTCAGGGCAGGTTCCGAGAGCACTTGCAGAGTATGCCTGTTCAACGGTATCTCAGCGAATCGCCTGCTACCGAGCGGGACCTTCAGCCTCCCTTCTTCCACCTTGAATCCATAGCATGAAGAGAGGATCGATTTGACTGCGTAGGGTGTCTTGGTAGAGATGCCTCTCTTCATAGACTTCTTCCGTGCTGAAAGGATGCCCATTGCCCTGGAGATCGCGCAGACCTTGTAATATGAGGCAATGTCGTATCTATCGAACGAGTGATATGAGAGCCTGCATAACTTCATCAGTGTCAAGATCCGATCGCCTTTTCGTTCTTCCTCCGTCCCAATGGAGATGCAAACGTTGGTCATCTTCCTGAACGTCTCCATTAGGGTGAGCACTTCTCTAGAAGGGACGAACCTCTGTTTGACAGATTTGACGGCCTGCAACGGTGAGCCGAAGGAGCAGACTTGGATTCTATTTAAGGACCAACATCAGCCGGTGAATTCATCGAACCAACCTTTCGAAGGTAAAGCCAACTCCCTCGATGACGCCCTCGCCCTGCTTGCCCTTGACGAAGTGCTTGGATGCCGCGCGGGCGGCGGCGTCGCTGTTCCCCACGGCCACGCTGTAGCCGACGAGGTTGAACATGGGGACGTCGGTTTCGCTGTCGCCTATGGCCACCACCTCTTCGGGAGGGACCTTCATCTGCTGGAGGACCTTCGAGAGCCCCAGTGACTTGTCCACGCCGACGTTGGTGATGTGGAAGGCGTAGCCGCTGTCCAGCACCTTCACACCGATGCCGCTCCCCGCCAGCTCCCTCCTCAGTATGCCCACGTCCATGGTCCTCTCGAGCACCACCTCCGTGAAGCGCGGGAAGGTGTCCCTGAGCACCAGTCCGTCGATCCTCTTCGACAGGTATTCGTAGGCGAGCGTGGGCTGGGTGTTGTCGGCCCATAGACGGATGCTGAGGGGGCTCTTGAAGACCGTCACGCCGCCGTTCTCGCCCACTACGACCCGCGAAAGGCCGAGGTTGATGGAGAGGGCCAGGAGCTCCCAGCCGCTCCGCCCGCTGACGAGCACGACCGGATAGCCCAGCCGCTCCACGTTAGCGAGGACCGAAGCGGCCTCGAGGTCCACCCCTCCCTCTTCAGCCGTCAGCGTGCCGTCGACGTCGACGGCGAAGGCGCTCACTTTCATCCAGGTTTCTCGCTAGAGCGGCCCTTCATGGTATTAAAAGATGGTGGGCGCGCCTTGCGTCCAGGGCACGTCAGGATATCCTAGGTGAATTCCTCTTCCTTCTGTGGCTCGGTCGTCGAAGCCCTGCGCTTCCGGATGAACCAGAAGACGCCAACGGCAGCCACCACGACCACGGCTATGATGGCCACAAATATGTAGAGGAGAGTGAAGTCACTGCCCCAATTCGCCGTGACGGAACCAGGCCCGTTGACCACGAAGGAGATGGAGGGGTGTGTACCAGTGGCCGCACCTGTCCAGGAGGAGAACCTCTTGCTCATGAGGAAGCCAGACGAGACGGACGTTGGGCTGACGGTGAAGGTGGCTGTGCCGCCCTTGGGGTACCAGCCCGAACCCGTCACGGAACCGTACGGAGATATCCCGGTCACGTAGAAGTAGGTCTGGTATGAGCCCGTCAGGGTCGTGTCCGCCGCAAGGTAGAAACTAGCCGAAGTGGATGTGGAATTCACTAGGCTCGCAAAGTGATACTGTGTCGTGCCTCCCTGTATCAGTGCAGGCACGGACACGGATGTCTGGCCCCATGTTACCCCGGTGAAGACGGCGTTCCCTGAGCCGTCCGTCAGCTGGGAAGTCGACACGCCCTTTGAATTAGTTAAGCTGACATTGGCACCAGCCAACCCCACTCCGGATTCATCTATGAGGCTCACGGTCACCGTGTAGTAGGCGTTGACCGATACGGTTATGGTGGAAGTGGACGTGGCAAAGCCCACCTTGGTAGCTACAAAGGTCAGATTGTCAATCCCAGGAACCAGCGGGGTATACTGCATGCCCAGCTTGCCATCGTTTCCAGTTGTCCCCGTGGCCGAAGAGAACCTTCCGGTCACAGCTGACCCTGTGATGGTCGCTCCGCTGACCGGCGCTGGACCACTGTAGAGCGAGAGCGACACGGCATATGAGTTCCCCACTGTCACGCTCGAACTAGCCAAGGAGACGCTCAAGGTGGCGGGCGCAGTGACAAGATCGACCGTCGCCGTGCCTGCCGTGAAGCCCTGCGCGATGGCGGTTATGACCGCGTCGCCTGTCCCCTGACCCAAGGAGAGCGCCGTTGACGCAAAGGAACTACCTGACCCCAGCGTGAGCGACTCGGCTACGCTCGCCACGGACGGGTTATCGGACGTGAGGAAGATCTGTACAGGGAGCTCAGGTTTGGCAGGCCGTCCCTGCGCGTCCAGGAGTTGGACGAACACCTGATAGCTGCCACCGTCATTGAAGAATTGACCTGGAGGCGCATATACGGCGAGGACCGAGGGAAACGGCTCCACGGTCTGGACGACGTACCATGCAGGAGAGAAACCTGTGGCGGAAGCGGTGATGTTCACCGACCCAGGAGATGAGGTAGAATGGAATGTCGCCACCGCGTACGAAGCGCCCTTTTGTATGATCACGAAGGTGTCGACATCACCCGCTGTAGGGTTGTCCACAGAAAGAAGGACCTGGATGGGCTGGGGGGCCTTTGCTGGGTTGCCCTCCGAATCCTGAAGTTGCACGTACAGGACCGGGTAGGAATCGCCAGTGGCTCTGAGGACCTGGGTTGCAGCCCCAACGACAATACTAGCTGGAGGCGGAGCAGAGGATGCCATGGTCTTCTGATCCTCGCTGTAACCATTTGCGGCGGCGGTCAGAGTGGTTCTCCCGACGTACAGGGTGCTCGTGAAGCTGGCAGACGCATAGTTGCCGCCGGGAAGAATGGTGACTTCAGAGGTGACGGACCCGGTGAGGTTGTCGCTGGAACTGAAATAAACCTGGACCGAGCCCGTGCCTGAGACTTTCATAGGAATGAAAGTGCCGTTCCCGATCACACCCAGCTGGGCAACAACTATGTCAGAGTAACTCGCACCATCAGGCAACACAACACTTGGTCCCAAGGAGAGAGAAATGTTGCCGTTCGCGGCGAGAATCGGCGCGACACCAGTCGTGCTGACGACTGACTTATACAACCCCTGCGACTGCGCCGTCAATTGCACCGTGCCTCCTACACTGCCACAGTTGAGCGTGGTCATCGTGTACATGGTTCCCTGTAGGATCGACACTGTAGTCGACGCAAAAGAGGCGATGGCCAGGTTGGAGCTGGTGAGTATTACCTGGACGTTGCTCCGCGCGAGGGCAGGAAAGCCACTGTCGTCCTGAAGGGCGATCGCTACTGGAACTGATGTCTGGCCGTCGGTGGGCAAGACAGTGGCGAGCACATACATCACCAATCGAGTCGGCGACGGACCGCTCACGATGACATTCGTAGCCCCGCTCTGGTACCCAGATGCCGTGGCACTGACTATGACCGTCCCCGGAATCGTCGTGGGGGTGTATGTAGCGGTGGCGTAGGTGTCACCCTGCGGGATCACCAGGGAAGATGGAACATACACCACATTCGTGTCAGAAGAAGAAAGCTGAACGGACAGCGCCAGGGGAGCACGCGCGGGATTGCCTATGGCGTCCTGGAGCTGCACGACCAGCTTGCCGGTCTCACCGCCTCCCGGTATCAACGACGGAGGAAGGGCGAACACGACCAGTCGGCTTGGGAACCCGACGGGAGTCTGAGTGTTCACCACAAGAGACCCACTTTGCAAACCCTGAGCCAATGCTGTCACCGTGGTGGCGCCAGGCGTGCTGGTCGAAATGAAGGCGACACTGACGGAGTAACCATCTTGCGGAATCGTCGCCGTGGCTTGGACGCTTCCTATGCGCTGATCCGACGAATACAGCGAAATCCCGAGGGAGGAGGGAGCCGCGGCAGGTGCCCCTGAAGAATCGGTCAGGTACACATATATCGCGCAAGTCCCATTGTCAGCAGGCACAACCGACGGGGCTATTGAAAGGTTCAGCCTCAGGTTGTACTGCTGAGCATGAGCGACGGGAGCGGAGAAGATGCCGAGTGAGGCAGACGAAGCCACAAGAAACACCAACAGTAATAGGCGCAAGACTCTTCTCGTCAAGGTTACGAAAGACATTATGATTGGAGCGATTATAAACCTTTCCCGTGCGCGTCCCCTTTCGGGCATCCTTGCGCTTGGCAGCCTATGACCCACTCAACCTCTATACCAGCCATTCAGCATGGCGACGGCGGGATAGCCTCCGTGAGCCCATCAACGCAATGAAGCCCGTCCAAGACTTGACACCTGAGGCTAAGGGGAAGGCACGATGGTAGGATAGAAAGGCTGAAGGAACATCTTGTAGTAGATGTTGGGAGGAAGGTTCGTCAGGTTCGACGAAGCGTACCCGCTGAAGGTCCAGAGCGCGGCCGTGTAGGTGAATGTCTGTGGCAGGGTACCGAGGTCTATGAGGATGTTGCTATTGACCCAGGGCGGCTGCTGGCACGCCCACGCAGCATATCGAAGGTCTCCGGAATACCACATATAGTATTCTTGTTTGCCCCACTGGTTGAGCGCGCTGATGAAGCTGGAACCACCCATTACCGCCTCTCCCACAGAGCCGTTGTACATGGCATACCAACTCCCTAGGTTGGATGTCGCAGTGCCGGTGTTTGGGTACGAATTGCCGGTCGGAGTGCTTCCGTCGGCATGCGAATAAGCCCACAAGGCGCCCGTAAAGGGATGTACTTCCTGACCTCCCTGATAGATCCCAGCGATTAGTGTAATCATGTTTGCGAGACTGTAATTGGTGAGTGCCTGTGTCCAGGTGTACGTCTCGTAGACTTGGACGTAGTTCGTGTCGTAGGGTATCAGGAGCATGTCCGAGTGGCTAAAGGGCCCCGGCACAACAAACTTCTCGGTGGGATTTCCACCGGAGAAGCCGAAAATGGTGTCGTTGCTAGAGCTCCTGAACGCCACCGCTCTAACGGGCCCTGCGATGATGAACGATTGGGGAGTGCTGTCGTTCCAGTCTCCCCCGGGGAGCCAATTGGGCTCCCAGCCTTGTGTGGGTAACCATCCGATCGCGTTGAATTCGGATTCTATGTCATACCCTTTGAAGGTCATGTTGATCGAATAGTCAATGTTCAAGCTGGCGCTGGCATTGTTGAGAAGTCTCAGCGTGTACGCCGCATTGTTGATATCCACGAAGCCGGAACTCGGAGTAATCCCTATGAGAAACTGTGGAGGCGAAGCGTCGCTGTCGGTGAGCCAGTAGATCCTTGCCGTCTGCTGGTGCACATTGGACGTGCTGTAGTTGAGGAAGAACACCAGCTTATCAGTGGAGTTGAATCTGAGCTGCCAGTCAGCAAAGTACATCGAAGGAGTGGTAAGGTTTTGACTCCAGACCTCCACCTGGCTAAGCACCGTGTTGCTGGTCAAGTCGCCAAGGTCACTGGGGCCCGAAATGGTGGCGTTGACCCTGAGCTGCTTGACCGGAGGGATGGGTATCGGAACTGTCTCAGAAGGCAGAGTGGCCTGGCCGAACTGGGCACTGGGGTTGACGCCCCCCGGAAGCTCCGACCGCATCCTCACCCACTGGACGGCGTTGCTGCCAATCCCTGACTGCGCCTGCCCTACGTACACCCTATAGTTGGCTATGGCAACCCCGCTGTTCGTCCCTTTCAGCGTGTTCACGCCGTCGCTCCCGAACTGACTCGCCGTGGCCGACCAGTTGAGCTGCCAGACCCCGGAGTTGAAACTGGCACCCACACTCTGCACGGTCGTGGGTCCCGTTGATGTCAGATAGAGAAGAGATAGGTTGGGGGACGCCCATCCGATGGAGTATCCGTTGTAGAGCCCCTTGTTGCCGCTGGAGACCGAAGCAGAGGTCGAGACTCCCAAGATGGGATTCGTCGAAGAGCCCGCCGAAGTCATGTAGGCCTCTGCGATGAGAGGCGCGGTCAGGACACCCGACGCTATGAACACGTACCCATTACCCGAAGTCGTCGTGAACGTGGTCCCGTTGTTCACGGCAACGGTCCCGCCTCCCACCTTCGTCCACGCTGACGACAGGGACGTTCCAGTGAAGTTGTCGTAGAAAGTGAACACTTGGGCGCCATTGTCATAGACCCCGTACGGGCTGGAGAGGGTGGGAGCCCATCCGGTCGCGCTGTTCACGCCCAGGACGTTCTCTCCCCTGGAATAGAACCCCAGATAGACGGTGTAGTTGCTATTGGCTGCTATGCCATTGGAGTCGAGCTGCAACCAGATGCGCGAATTGGTCGAAGAGGAGGATGTCCCATTCTCGAGCCAGCTGTTCAGGGGGTAGCCAGTCGCGTTGAAGAACACATAATTGTCCACCGGGTTATCCAAGAAGGCAGCGTAGCTGGCCCAGTTCACGTTCAGGTATATCTGGGAGCCTCCGGCCACCGCGCCGCCCTGCGAGTTGGTGAGATTCAGAGGCACATATTCGACCACGCCGCTCGGGACCTGAATCCCGCTAGGGAGAAGGATGGTGTTGTACCACATCAAGGAGCCGTTGGAGAGCATCTCAAGGTCGTATGTCTCGGAGGGCTTGGCCGAGGTGTAGGCTGAGAGGGCGTTCTCCTGGACCGTGATGTCCACATAGGTGTACGTATATCCCTCCACCATGATGCCGCGATTATCTTCACAAGTCACTAGAAGGTACTTCCAGTAAGGATCAGGCATGGGCTGGCCGTTGGCCTGCGCGACGTATAAAGAATAAACTCCACCGCCAAGGTTCTGAACCAAGAGGGTCGCGTTCAACCAGGCGTTGTGGCCCACATCGAAGTACTCCACCCAGAAGTTCGAAGCTGAGAGGTCCTGGACGGGAGCGCCTCCCTCCTTGTCAATCGTAACGTTGAGCACGGGGTAGCTCACTCCGTTGATGACCGTCTTCGTCTGGTTCATGAAGTCTGCCTGACTTGCGTCCATCGTCATGTTGAGGAGGTAGGTCTCCTCCTCGTGCCAATTGTAGAAGCCGAGGCCGGTCACGTTGACATTGTACGTCGCGTAGATGGCTGAAAGGTCCTGCGGTCCGTACCAGTAGAGCTTGGTGAGGTTGCCGACGTACTCGCTTGGCGCGCTGTAACCGTAGAAGTTCCCTGCGGGCTGGATCAGCCCGCTGGATGGAGTGCTGAAGCTGAGCTGGACGCCCTCCGCTTCATAGGCCCGGGCTGCCGCCAAGGTCCAGGATGAGTACAGCTCGAACGCCTGATATCTGGGGGTGTTCATCTCGGCTAGGACATAGTAGCTCTGTGTGAGATTCGCCAAGATGTTCACCAGAGCCCGACCGAAGTCCCCGTTGAGGTTCTGTACGATCTCAGTTGTCTGATCGTACGTAAGCTGTTGGTAATCGGTGGAGGCTTGATAGATTGAAATCGTCACAGAGAGGATCATGAGGGACATTACGAGAGCTGCCAACACGATCATCTGCGCACGGCGTCTTCTGAAAGGCAATCTCATCATGCCCAGCCCCTATGCCGCCTCCGCCTCAGCCAGCTGCAGCATGAACACCAGAATGAAGAAGTTGCCGTTCGGAAAGATCTTCGTCGTGTAGAGATAGGTGATCTGAGCCGTCACTCCAGTGTGGAGAAACGCGGACGACTGCGCGTTCGTTATCAGCCCACCTGCAGGGTCGGAAACGCTGTTGAGCACCAAAAGCTGAGCGGTACTCAGCCCGGTCGCCACCGTCAGAGGAGCTCCGGTAGAGTTCACAGCCTCGTACACAGTGAGGTTGAACAAGATCCCCACAGGCAAGACGCTGCCCAGCGTGACCGTCAGCCCGTTTTCAAAGTACGCCACGGGCGCTCCGGCGGAGTTCACTATGGAAGTATCGAACCCGCCCTGGCTGGACAACGTGCCCAGGAGGTCATAGCCCATTCTATCTAGGTCGCTTTGGCCTCTCAGAGTGATCGGGTTCGCTGCCACGAGATAGAAATAACTTACGCTCAAAGAGGCTACCAACAGAGCACTTGCCATGATCACTTCCACTAGCCTGGCAATCCCTCTTCTATTGCGTTTCAAGTGCTGATCCTCCAAACGGTGAGGTACGCTGAATAAGTCTCCCTGCCTATAAGAACGTATCTTTCCACCGTCGGCGCGCTAAGCAAGCGTACGTTTGATAGGTTCAAACCAGACGAAAGAGAAGAGTAAGCGATCGGAGGAGGCACAGGGGCAGACACGAAGAAGAAGCCATTCGCCCCTGCGTTGACCAGGACACCGGCGAGAATGACGCCCGATGACACGGCATTGCCAAGTGCGAAGACATGCAGGGGAGACGTTCCTAGATTAGGAATCGCGTTGTAGACTCCCGTCAGATCGGTGCTTGGATTCACCAGAAGATTGAGGTTGTCGGTTATCTCGATGACCGACACGCTCGAGCTCGGATAGCCCGAGGGGTAGGGGTATCCATTCCAAGAACAGCCATTGCTAACACTTGAGTTTGCGAGCAGGTACTGGCTGACGACCAAGGCGCCGCAGCTGGGCGGAGATTGAGACCAAGTAGAAACCTGACTGGAAGTACTTGAGACCAAGCCGAGGTAGTTCGCCTGGACGACCAAGACGTAGACGGCTGAAGAGCTGCTGCTGCCACTTGGGGGGGCCGGAGGGGCGCCGAAATTCAAGGTCGCATTACCGGCATAGTCAGCAATCGAGCTCGCAGAAGTCGCATTATATGTGAAGGAACCTGCTGGCAAGGCGGTGGTGTTGACGAAGAATCCGAAGTACTCCCCGGTCACGGACGCACCGATGGCAGGCACACTGTCGGACGTCTGGACATGCACGGTGACCGCCCAGTTGCTGTTTGGGACCCCGACGGATATGTTAAGGGAGGGCACAATCTGTAGCATGAAACCATAGGCCCAGTGGTTCCCCGTGTACAGGCCTGTCAGATTGCCCACAACCAGCGGGGCGATGTACTCCGGGTTGACGATCGTGGATGAAGAGTTGAAGAGCCGCTCAACCTTCGCAGGATCGACGTTGTAGGCGGCCGACACCACCGAGGACGCCAAGCCGAAATCTTGAAGTGTAGCGTTGCCGATGCTCAAGTTGTATCCCCAGCCAGCCGGCGAACCGGCGGTGAGTATCAGCTTGTCCATGAGTTGCTCCACCAGGGGCGTGAGCTGCTGTTCGCCGACCTGCCCCAGTTGATTCGAAGTCATGTTCGTAACCACGTATATCGAAGTGGAGAGCATGAGGAAGATCGCGATGACGGCCAATATGTATTCAAACGTTACGTCCAACGGAGCTTACCCCCAAACCGATCTGAGCTTGACCGTTCACGCTCTGCGCAACGATGACCGCCGCCGTCACCGAATTCAGTGCGCCGGCCTGGCCGCTATGTATCGTCGAAGTCATGGTTATTACTGTTGAAACGGAGCCACTGGAGATGACGACGATGCCAGACTGAAAGTTCAACACCGATTCAGCCGTTACGCTTGGCATCGAATCCAGGTAGGCGACGATCTTCCAACCCACGGCGTCGTTGGGACCGCTGGTCGCGTTCGTAAGGGTTATGGAATACCCGTAGTACCCTAGCGAGCTCGGCAGGTTGAGGAACTTGAACGCAGTCAGGTTCGCCTGAGGCGAAGAGGAGACCAGGGTCGCCATGGTCATGACCTGGCTCGAAACGTACTGCGCAACTTCCTGGAGCCCCGACTGCACCGTCTCAGCCGACATCTGGGCGGCCACCGTCACGGATATCACTGTCACTATGCCCAGGATTCCTATGAGCATGACGGTGCCGATGACGTTGGCGATGACCACGTGTGGCATTTTCCTACCCCACGAAGTCTATCCTGATCGTCACCGAGACCACTTCGATTACGACGTTCACGGGGACGTAGCCGGAAATGTTGTCCGTGACGGCCCCAGGTGAAATCGTCATGTTGGCGACCTGGGTAGACCCTGAACTCTGACTCACGTTCACGTAGAGGTAATAGGGATTGGTGGGGTTGCCGCTAAAATAGAGGGGTTCTGAGATCACGCTCAAGCCCGTATTCGTGACAACTACGTTTCTGGCGCCCCCTGTCACGTTCCCAAAGGTGAAGTTGATGAAGGTGACCTGGATGAGGTGGATGTAGTTAAAGGCCGGGCTAGCGCTGCTACCGGAGGTCACGTTCAGATACCCCAGGTCGACGATGCCCACTCTGTCAAAGTTCAAGCCCACCACGGCTCCGTTCGACTGGTTCGTGTAGACCCATCCCATAGAGGCATTGTTGTTAAGGACAAACGGGGCGTTCTTGCCCTGTACCGTATTCAGTGACGTTGTGCCCACCGCGCTTCCTGCCTTGAACAGGAGCTGGTTGACGATTCCGCTGAACACAGTGTAGTTGCCCTGCACCCCGTTTGTGATGTTGTTCGCCTGCCCCTTGATGTTGACCGTCACGCTGATGCTATCTATCGAAGGATTCCAAGCGGGCCCACCCGAACGCGTGCTGAAAGTGACATAGGCGGACGAGCCTTGCCTGGTGGCGACGCTTTCGACGTAGTCGGCGAGATTCGTCATCGCCGTCTGAGCCTGTGCGAACTCTCCGTTCTCCGTCTGGGTGTTGAACAGGTTGTTCGAATAGGCTAGTATGCCTATGACCAGGACCAAAGTAGTGGCCGTGATAATCATGGTAGATATGATGGGTGATATCGCTCTTCTGCGGGGTGTCATCTCAAGAACCACTCGACAAGGAGAGAGCCCCCGTGAGATACGGCATCAACGCAAGACAGACCACGACCGCAAGCCCGAGCACAAAGGCATGTATGAAGCCCGCGCAAATCTTCTCCCCGCTGGCCTTTCCAGCTACAAGCCCCGCGAGCACCGTGTTCATTACGACCGGCGGAAGGAAGAGCAGAGCGAAATCTGAGAAGGAGAAGGCGAAGTGCGACATCTGGGAAAGATTCTGCATATAGGCCATCATGACCGTAGCCGTGAGCAGCGTCGTCAGACCGCCGATATAGGGGATGAGAAGCAGGGGCTTCAGCGTGGAGGCCTTCTCCTTTTCGAGCAACTCGATCTGCTCACCAAAGGCGGCCAAGGACTCCAGGGTCTCAGGTGTCCCCCCTCCGACGTCAATGCTGTCAATGAGGAGGAATATGTTGATGGCCACAAACCAGTTCTTTATTCCTCCCAGTTCCTGATCGAGAATCTGGGTGAAAGAGATCCCCCATCCCAGCTTGTTTGAAATCCGTTGCACTCTCTTTGAGAACTTACCATAGTCCCTCTTGGCCAACATCTGGATGCATCTCTCAGGGGCCATGCCGGTCTTCCTGATTTCCACCAGGTCCCTAAGAAAGCTGACCAGCTGAGAACTCACCTGACTTTGTTCGCTGCTGGCCTTCTGCGCCACGATAGCGGCCGGGAGAAAAGTGAAAGCCATCACGAGGGCCAATGACAAGGCTGGGGAGTAGCCGACGTTCAGTCGCAAGGCGCTCGCGAGACCAGAGACGTATGACTTGAGTGGGCTGTTTATCTGTATGTAATAGGGAAAGACCGTATAATATGTCGCGATCAGCGTGAAGGGAAGCGTCACCGCCAGCACCTCATAGGGCCGCCAGTCGGCCAGGGGATATCTCGGTTCGAACATGTCCAGCAAGAACAGAAACAACACCGTAAGACCTGGGAGCAGGAAATACCCGAACATCACGAAGCTTCCGGTCCCGAACATCGAACCTGCGGCGGGGAGGATCTTCGAAACGATGAAGAGGATGTAAATGCCCAAAGCCAGGAGAATCACCGTAATCGTGTAGGTCTCCATGACAAGGGTGACCCTTTCTCCAATGCCTTTCACGTTCCTGGCCCTGTTCTCAAAAATGTTGTAGGCCTTCCTTTGGAGGTAATGAACGACATCTCCGCCCACGGTCAGGGTCGAAGCATAACCAAGGATTAGGTCCTTGAAGTCAGGAGAGGGAAGGGCCTTCGCCATGCTCTCCATGGCGGAGACGGGATCCATCCCGATGGCCTCCACGTCCACGGCCATGATGGACGCAGCGCTGGACAGGCTGGGCAGAAGCTTGACGTTCCGCAGCCGCTGTATCGCTTTGTAAGGAGAGATCCCTCCCGTCGACATCACGCTCACGTAGGCCGCCGCGTACGGGACTTCGCTCTCGAGGTTGTAGGCTCGGTTCTGGCCCACGAACGATGGATATACCATCAGGAATCCGAAAACAACGAGGGGGATGATCAGAGCAAGAAGGGCAAAGGGACTGACGAACAGAGCGCCCAAGATTGCCAAGGGAACCGCAACCACCACGGATAGAACGGTGAACATCCCCACTATCGAAGCATACACTTCCGGGTGCAATCTAATGTTGGCCGCCTGCAGCTGAGTGGGCATGGACCTACTAGAGGCCAGTATTCGTCGGCCCAGGCGGTGGAAGTTTACGTAGGCGAATGTGTCGACTGGCAAGTCCTTGGAAACAAATTGGGCCCGGAGAAGTATTTAACCTTTGGAGGCACGGAGCAGATTGGCCATCAGCCGCTGGCGGGTCCGGCGGCTTCGCAGCCCACGACCTAAAAGGCAAGCAGCGATGAGACTGTCATGGGATTTGGCCACCGCCGCAAAGGAGTCGATGATGCTGGGAGACGAGCGACGTGTCTCCTCAAGAAAAGTGGAATCTTGCTACGGATCTGTATCCGGCCTAAGGCCAAGCGACCACAGCAGGATAGCTGGTTCCGGAGGTCAGCATGATCGTGATGGGGTAGGTAATCCCAGACTGTCCGGTGACATTGAGTACCAGCACTGAGGATGACCCCGAGCCAATATTGGAGTAGTTCCCAGAGACGTCACCTAGAGGCACGACTGCACTGTTGAAGCTGATGATGGCTATGGAAACCGCATAGGGACTCCGGTTCTGCACCTGTATGTCGAGCGACCCATTTACTACAAACGTGTTGATCACTATGAGCTTGTCAGTTCGCTGAACACCTTGGGTCAATGCTCCAGCCCATACGGCAACGGCGATGCCCAGCGCCACTGCTACGGCGATGAGTATGACCGTCGCGATGACAGGACTGATTGCTCTACGACTGACCCGCTGTTCCATGCGCTTAGGTCTGACCCGCCAAGATTTAAATGCCAGACCAGCACGCGGGGCCTCTCACGTTGGGGCGACCACTAGTCTTCGCCAATCCAGCTCCGACGAAGCAAGCGCAGTAGCTAGCAGGCTCTTCGAGCAGAGCGTTCGCTAGGCTGTCAGGTGACAAGAAAAACAAATAAAAGAAAATAGGTGTGACTTATTGCCAGACGACGGTGCTCGGATAGCTGTTGCCGGCTGCTGTCTCTATGGTTATTGGATACGTTATCCCAGACGACACCACTGTCCCCAGGTTGGCCTGTGCGAAAGTGAACGTGGTAACTGGCGCACCAGAGCCCAAGGTCTGAGGGAGTTTCGAAGTTCAGCTAGTGCTGTTCACCCCGAACGTGCCTGAGATAGGAACGTTGTTGAAGAGAACGCCCGTGATGGTGGACGTGCCAGGGCTGTTGTTGGTTACGGATATGTTCAGTTGTTCGGTGGCGCCATTGCCATAGGTGTAGGCGTAGATCACTAGTTTCTCGCTCTTCTGGAGGTTGCTCGTGAGTGCTCCTGCCCATACGGCCACTGCTATACCCAGCGCCACGGCTACGGCGATGAGTATGACTGTGGCGATGACAGGACTGATTGCTCTACGTTTAGTCATGTACAATCAACCTATTGCCAAACGACTGTGCTCGGATAGCTGTTGCCGGCTGCTGTCTCTATGGTTATTGGATACGTTATCCCAGACGACACCACTGTCCCCAGGTTGGCCTGTGCGAAAGTGAACGTGGTAACTGGCGCACCAGAGCCCAAGGTCTGAGGGAGGGACGAAGTTGACACAGTGCTGTTCACCCCGAACGTGCCTGAGATAGGAACGTTGTTGAAGAGAACGCCCGTGATGGTGGACGTGCCAGGGCTGTTGTTGGTTACGGATATGTTCAGTTGTTCGGTGGCGCCATTGCCATAGGTGTAGGCGTAGATCACCAGCTTCTCGCTCTTCTGGAGGTTGCTCGTGAGTGCTCCTGCCCATACGGCCACTGCTATACCCAGCGCCACGGCTACGGCGATGAGTATGACTGTGGCGATGACAGGACTGATCGCTCTGCGTGATTTCATATGTAGTCAAGATTGGGTCATACGGTCGACTATATTAAATGTCAGTTTAACATATGGGGCTTCTACCGGCCCAAGGGCCATCCGAGTGCAAGAACGTCATATTATAGTCCTTACCAAGCCAGCGGAAGGACCCCCGGGCCGCTGAGATTTGTGATTCTTCTCCCGCTTTGGTTCCATCGCCCACAGCCCCCACGGCCTTCGTCATCCACCGTCCCTCCGCTTCGATTCACTTGCCTGGAGGGCCGCAAATATTCCATTTTCTTGTGTGATACTAGGTAGACCTCCGCACGGCCAGGTCCAGGCGAAGGTCCTCCAAGGCATCAAACGCCCAGCTGGGCCATGGAGCCAATCAAGGCCGAAAATGAAGCTAATCGCTTGACCGGAGAGAGGAATGCTTATCTATCGACCCACGATTATAATCATCTCGGTATCGATGCAAAGTCTGAAGGGCCTGTTCGCGAACAAGAAAAAGGTAGCGGCGGCTGAGGCTGAAGCAAAGGCCAACCTGACGCCGTTGGAGAAACTCAAACTTCGGCCCCGTGGGGATACATTCTTGACCCGCTCCCCGAGTCCGCCCAGGTGATCGAGAAGTACTGGGTGAGGGAGCCGTTCGCGGGCATCGCCATCGCCAAGATGCCGGAGCAGGGAGGCTCCCTGCAGTATTTCGTCCAGGAGGTCCAGCTGACCCCCGGCGAGCAGAAGCTTCTCGACAAGGTCATCTCTTTCGTGTCGGTTGAAATCAACCCGATGGCCATCGGGAAGGAGGAGGACATCAGGAAGGCCGTCCTCAAGGAGGCCAAGAGGATCCTTGACAAGTACAGCCGCAGGTTCGCAAGGCTCAGGAACCCCGAGACGAGGGACAAGATATTCTACTACCTCGAAAGGGACCTCCTCGGCTACGGCCCCATACACGCCATCATGGCCGACTGGAGGATAGAGGACATCTCCTGCGACGGCGTCATGGCCCCCCTGTACGTCTGGCACAGGAGGTACGAGTCCATCCCCACCAACGTCAAGTTCGTCGACAAGGAGATGCTCGACGACTTCATAGTCAAGCTGGCCCACAAGTCCGGGAAGCACGTCTCATCGGCCTTCCCCATCGTCGACGCCATGATCTTCGGGAAGCACAGGCTGGCGGCCAGCTTCAGGGAGGAGGTGTCGCCCAAGGGCTCGACCTTCACCATCAGGAAGTTCAGGGAGGAGCCGTATTCGGTCATAGACCTCATGAACCTGGGCACCGTCAACGACGAAATCAGCGCCTACTTCTGGCTCATGATGGAGAACAGGGCCTCGATGCTCATCATCGGGGGCACGGCCGCGGGGAAGACCACCCTCCTCAACGCCATAGCGGGCCTCATCAAGCCAGGCTACAAGGTCGTCACGGTGGAGGAGACCGCAGAGATCAACATCCCCACCGAGAACTGGGTGCAGTTCACCAGCAGGGAGAGCTACGGCATGTCCGGCTCCAAGATAGGCGAGGTCTCCCTCTTCGACCTCATCAAGACCTCCCTCAGGTACAGGCCTGACTTCCTCGTCGTAGGAGAGGTCAGGGGCGAGGAGGCCTTCGTCCTCTTCCAGGCCGTGGCCACGGGCCACGGAGGCCTCTGCACGATACACGGTGAATCGTTCGATTCGGCCGTGAAGAGGCTCACCAGCCCGCCCATGAACGTCGCGGAGAGCTACATACCCCTGATGAACGTGGCCGTCATGCTCGAGAGGGTCATGCTCCCCAAGACCGTGGCTGGCGTCCCCTTCGGCAGGCGCATCACCACCGTCTGGGAGGTGGAGGACTTCAACAAGTACGTCCCCGTCTTCGAGTGGTCGCCCACCGAGGACCTCTACTACAACTACACCAAGAGGTCGGTCATGCTTCACAGGTTCGCCTACAGGACCGGGAGGAGCTTCGGCGACATGCTCGAAGAGATACAGAAGAGGCGCGCCCTGCTGAGATGGATGCAGGGGAACAACGTCCGAAACGTGAAGGAGGTCTTCAAGTACGTCACGGAATACTACGTGGACGCGAAGGGCCTCTTCCGCAGGCTCAACATCGAAGTGGAGCCGATCAAGGAGGTCCCCGACGGTGGAGGGAGGAGGGACCGCCGCCGTCGAAGCGGGATGCCGAAGATGGGGGAGATGAACGCCCCAGCGGCCGCCGCCATGCCCGTCGCCCCGCCTCTGAGGTTCCTGGAGTCCGGCAGCTTCAAGATCCTGAAGAGCCTCTCCGATGCCAACGACCCCGTCGACCAGACCACTACTCCTGCAGAGCACCGGCCTTGACGCCAACGAGTTCGAGAAGATCCTCGGGATACTCACGAAGATCGGCCACGCGACCGTGCAGCAGAAGAGCGAGAAGGGAGGCTTCAAGACGATGGTGACGATAACGCCCCAGGGACGCAAGGCCTACTCTCAGCTGAGCAAGAAGTCTTCAGAATTCTAGAATCGGGGGGCGCGTCAGCGCCCCTTGTCCACCTTAAGCAGCGGACTGATGTATTCCTTCAGGACCTCCTCATTCATGAGAGTCTCGAACCTGGGGTCCACGATGAAGATGTTCTTGGCCTTC
Organism: uncultured Nitrososphaerota archaeon; assembly: GCA_963842885.1. Lineage (GTDB taxonomy): Archaea > Thermoproteota > Nitrososphaeria > Conexivisphaerales > DTJL01 > DATKKG01. The sequence continues at coordinate 306,276 of CAWJIE010000005.1, read as the reverse complement.
AGCTTCGCGACGAACTCCTTCGCCACCTGGGCGGGCGTGATGTAGAGGACCGAGTGGAAGTCGCACCTCTCCTTCTTCTCGATGAGCTCCTTGACGAAGTCCTCGTCGATGATGTCGAAGAGCGGGAGGGTGTTCACGCCTATGGCGGCCCCCGGCTCGTTGGCCTCCTTCTTCGCTATCACGTCCCAGAAGAAGAACTCCTCCTTCATCTCCATCAGCGAATACATCTTCGGCTCGAAGCCGGACTTCTGCAGGTACTGGGCCACCCTCTCGGTGACGTTGTAGGCGCTCTTCAGGGTCGCCTTCCTGGTGATCATGGTGTTGGTGGGGCTGTAGGTGATGAACTCGATGGAGGGCGCCTGCTCCTCTTCGTAGTAGGTGTGGCAGTTGGGGCACTGGTAGAAGGTGGCGAACTTCTCGAAGATGTTCCCGCAGGTCATGCACTTGAACTGGCCTCCTTCGTCCTTGTAGTCGCCTCCCTCCATGTAGAGCTGCTTCTGGCACTTCGGGCAGACCCACTTGTCGCCCATGCGGAAGATCTCCTCGAACCCCCTGTAGCCGCACTTGTGGGCGAAGATCTTCCCCTTCCTGATGCGAGTGGAGCCGCAGAAGGGGCACCTCCCGGCCACGTTGAGCCCCATGGTGAAGCATTCGACGCAGTAGCGCGTGACGGACTTCGAGCTGCTCATGTAGCCCCAGTTCTCGAGGACTGTGAGCGCGTTGAGGATGTTGGCGAAGGGGACGGTTATCTCCTTGTCGATGGGCGGATCGAAGAAGTAGTGGTTCGAGAACCTCTCCTGGATGGAGACTACCTTGGTGAGCTTCTCGTAGGCGAAGTTCCGAACGACCCAAGACATCGAGAGCTCGGACTCCGCGTTCAGCCCCTTCAAATCCGTAGCTAGGACACTCGCAGGGCTATTTAACTTTTGGTGGGCCGCGAGACGTTTCATAGTTGGAAAGGCAAATCGTAGGGAGACAGCTGCGATCGAGCCGCCAATTCATGTGACGACGATGGGCGCCGGAGGTCATTAGCCCACGATCCCAGGGCCAAAGCATTTCAAGGTGCGCTTTGTACCCCATGTTGGACCCGTAGCCTAGTCTGGATTAGGGTGCGAGCCTCCGAAGCTCGTGGTCGTGGGTTCGAATCCCACCGGGCCCGCCACTGTTTGAGTTCCTAGATAGGATTCCTTAGCTACTGAGGTTGTGGAGCCGGAACAGACGGACCCTTTGACAGAGTTCCATGACGCCACGAATTCCTCGGTCACGAAGGAGGAATACGCGAAAGAAGGCTGGACCTCTTCCTCAAGCACATCAAGGTAGAAGGCTCGACGTTCAGTGCAGGTGCCTCCAGCTTTGCGAGGAGGGCTAAGGTGGATAACCAGTGGGCTACCCTCGCCACCAACGAGTACATGCGATTCTCAGAAGGAGCGGGCAGATAGTCAGATGGATGCTCCTAGGCAGGCTCGGCAATCTTTATCTGCATTCCCCTGTCAGATTTCATTCATGATGCGCTTTTGGCATGGGGGCCGGGGTTCGAATAGGGTGGCCATAGCTGCTACGTTCTGTTTCTTGGTGGCGTGGGTTGTCTTGCTGCTACAATACTTCGAGATAGGAATCCTAATACAAGTGAAGGATGTCTTGCATCATGAAGACATCGCTCTCGGATTCACAGCCTTCGGTTTGGGCTTGATATGGGGTTCAGGAATGAGTAAAGGATGGAAGGTATTATCGTTAATCTTCATAGTTTCGCTAGTGCTTCTGATACTGCTCGCTCAAATCACATTTGGAATGGTCTAGGCTGGGGATCCTCAGATACATCACTTGTTGCTTCCTTGTGTTTGGTTCCTCAATCGCGCTTAAACCATAGAACAACCTTGGATGCATTGGCTACGATTTGGAGTGTGCCGGCTTGACTCGTGATAGAAGACTGGACCTTCGATTGCCTTCTGGAATCTGATTGAAACGAGTTCAATAACGAACCCAGACGGATACTGATCCCACCGGGCCAGCCATTCGTTCTTCACCGTCGGTTGTATCGGATATGCAAAAAGGATCCTGCAACTTGGATGGTCTTTCATTCGGGCGAGCGACAGCCGTGGCCTGTCCATCGTGAGCGCTTCACTAAGGAAGCAAAGTCCGAAAAGCAGAGGATGATTCGACGGCCGGGCAAGTGGCTCGTCGTTTCAGGCTCTGGCGCCAGACGAACACGCTGCAGGACTGTATCGAAAGCCCTAAGGCTACGGCTCACCAGAGGATAAGCATCTTGAGCTTCTCCTCGACCTCTTCAATTACCTTGGCGTCCTGGGGGATGCTCATCTTCTGCGCCAGGGATCTGGCCCTCTCTAGGCTCTGCGCCCTGACCCGCTTCCTGTGGAGGTAACCCTCGTCCACGCAGGCGGGGTCGCGACAGATCCATTCGAAGGTGAAGAAGTTGTTTCTTACTTCTTCCATCTCCTTGGTCAAGTGGTTCCCTCCGATAGACCCTTCTCAGCCCAGCCGCTGACTGTGATGAAAGGCCAGCAGGTCATGGGCGGGCGGATGTACCTCATCTGGAGCCTCAGCTCCACAAGGTTCCTTCGCGTTGCTAGGACAAGGGCTGCGACAACATTCTTCACCCTCGGCATTGCACCCGCTCCTGACAGTAGGCTGTCGCCAAGCCCTTTTAACGGCTGACTCGACCTAAGGGGTTTGTAGGATTTTTCGGGCGTCTAATAATCTAAAAGCGTAACCATTATCTACCAAATTCACAGCATCTACACGAGCCATCCATCACGAGCCCTCAGAGGCCACCCTGGCATTGTCGATGTCGCAGCTCTTGGGCGCCATCACTCAGGTCTGGAGCTGAAGACTGAATCCTGCCGCGGAGCCCCTGGCATCAGACAGTCCTGACGCTGGAGCGGAGGAGTCAACAATGGTATGAGTTCCTACTTCTGCGTCGGGGGAGGGGATGCAGGCGCCGCCTCCCCTGAGGCCTTCTTCGCCTCCTCCTGCAGCTCCTTCTCGATCTCCTCTATGGGCTGCGGAGGCGGTGTGGTGGCCAGAGTGTAACCTATCCAGGCGAGGATGCCCAGCACGCCGAGGATGGCCAGGAAGGCCGTGACCTCCAAGACCACTAGAGACCTCCAGAAGAAGACCAGATAGCCATAGAGTATGATGCCGATGATGCTGACGACGAGGATGAGCGCGCCCAGAGACTGATCCTTGGCCATTTGAATTAACCTGATTCTACGCGAGATGTGACAGTCCCCACTTTTTAACGGTTACGCTAGCTAATGCGTCATGTGAGAAACCCACTGAGCTCTTTGTTCAAACAGAGAAGGCCGCTACTGGATTTGGGTGCGGCGTGGCCGTTGCCGGCCAAGTAGTGCTGCGAAAGGACTTTGGTGCAGGAGCCCGGTGCTAACCGCTGACGGGACCGGACCCTCTCACAGCAATTGCTCTGTCTGATTTGAGGACCTGTGCGCCACCAAGGAGCTCCTCCCTGGTCTTGCCACAGGTGCGGCACCTGTCGCTGAAGACGGAATCGCAGTTGGGGCAGATGAAGTGACCGCTCCCGTCATCATCCAAGAACACGTGCAGGCGGACTTCCTTTCTGAACGCCTCCAGTTCCTCCAAGGCGACGAGGTCACCTCGAGCCCGCTGTTCCTGCTCGACCTCCTCCTCGGCAAGGCCGGAGCCCCTAGACTTCGCGCTGATGTTGACCGCCTCCACCGCGTCCCTCGTCACCAGCAGCTTGACGTTGCTATAGGTCTTCGCCTTGGGAGTCCCGAAGACCTCTTTGATGTTGGCAGCCACCCTTGGGGCTTCACCCTCGACTCGAGCCCCCGAAAGGTCTCCATAGATCTTCATTAGCTTATCGACCGTCTGGTCGTTGGCCTTCATTTGTCGCTCCTCTTCAACCATGAGCATCGCCGCTTCCTGAGCCCTAGAGCAACTGTCGTCAAATTCTCGCGACCCGTACCGGCGGATTGCCTCCGATGTGTGCGCAAGGAGCACGTCCAGCCAACCGAAGGCGCCGACATACATGTCCAGGGCCTCAGAATACTCGATTACGAGGTCTCCCTGTGTCAAGCGAGCTTTTCCACCGCACCCCGGAACTCCTTGATCGCGCCCTGCAGGTTCAAGGGGCTGACTACGCCTTTGGCTGTGGCTGCCCACTTCAACATCTTGTCCAGGTACTCCAGAGTGAAGGCCTTCACAAATGCCCTGTCCGCCTCCGAGGGCCTATCGAGAAGGACGGCGAGGAGGATGTACTGCTTCTTGGACTCGTATTCCTGGATCCGCTCTTGGTACTTCTTGCCCGCCTCCACCGCCGTCCTCACCATCTCTTCTGCCTTCTTGGTGTAGGACTCCTGGGTGCTCACGATGAACCCCTCAGCCGTGGCCAATGCATCCGGAAGACTCCCGAGCCGGTCCTCGAGAGAGTCCATCCGGGAATCAAGGGCCTCCATATTCGCGTTCGCTTGGACGAGCTGGCCTTTGACCTCCCTGAGCTCGGCCGCCTTCTCGTCAATCAGCTGAGAGAGGTTGTCCAGCTTCATCAGCCTCGAGATGGCCTCCAGCGTCTCTTCGGTGGTCTTGTATTGCTTGATCACTTCGTCTATCAGCACGATTTCGTTCTCCTTGATGCCGTGGTTCTTCAGCTCGAGCATCGATGCGATAGCCGCCCTTGAGAGCTTGCTCTTCTCCTCCTCCCTTTGCTTACTGAGCTCCATAATCATCATCTCCTCCTGAAGCCCATGCAGCTTGCCCATCAAGCCGAGGAGTTGGCCATATTCTTGGTAGGCCTGGGCCACCTCGGATGCGAACTTTGCGGGCTCCTTGTAATGCGACGCTATCTTCGCCAGAGCACTCATGTATTCGATGGAGAATCCGTAGGACGTCAACCTCTCGTAGAGCTCTCTTGCCTCTTCGAGGGGGGCCTTCCTGCTCTCGAGGGCTGCCAGCTCGGACTGGGCGCTGGCGGTCCTCACTTTGAGGGACTGCTCCTGAGAGAAGCTCTCGATGACCTTCTTCACGTCGAACCCCCCCTCCTTCATGTTGACGATGATCCTCCCGACCTTGGGCAGGTCGTCGACCGTCACCCCGCAGCGCTGCAGCGTATCCCTTGCCTCCACGAACTGCTTGAGGTCCGTCCTCGTGACCTCGTTCGCACGCAGAGTCTTATCGAGCTCGGCAGCCGCCTCCCTCTTCTGCCCACCGAGAACCTCCACGGAATCCTCCAGCTTCCTGTACTCCTCCCCCTTGGCCTTGAAGTCATGCAGGAGGGTCGGGTACTTCTTCTTGTAGGCCAGCTCGAGGTCGTAGAGCTCGGCGGCCCCCTTCACTATCACATCGACCGGATACTTCGACTCCTGCCTGACCAGCTTCTTCAGGAATGACTCCGTCTGCTTCTGAGTCACGCCAGCCTCCTTCAGGGTCGAGGCCAATTCGACGCCTTCGATCGCCTCCTCGGGGGCGACGTCGGCCTCCTTCAAGGCCTTGGACAGGTCGTAGAGGTTCTCCAGTAAATCTCTGACTTCGTACTTATCTATCGCGTCCTCCCAATCTACCATAGCTTCACTCTCAAACTCCTTTAAGACGTTCGTGACAGTGCCACCGCCCTTCGTCCTGCCATGAGGTATCTCCTCGTTTTCGTACCCCTCGAAATGCTTCCGCAGAATGCTTATCTTGACTTCGAGGGGTATCGGCGGCGGCACAATTCCCAGATGGCCCCTCATCCTATTAAACTCAGTTGCCATGGGACGACAGAAATCGAGAACAGGCCTGGGGCGATGGCGCTGTGTCCTCCCGACGACCTCAAGAGAAGCGAACTTTGCAGCACGAAACGACAGAGAGGGTGGCCAGGCGGGAGGATTGGGCCTTCGATGGAAGCCCAACGTCTCATTTTGACGTAGTTCGTCTCATATTCCTCATCATCAGCAAATATCTCAGATGCCTCAGCAAATGTCTCAGATTCCTCAGATGCATCAAACCGCCGGCTAGCGCTCGCCATGGGGCAGGGGTGGGCGGGATTCAGCCTGGAGACGAGCTGAAGAATTTGTCAGCCGGGCTAGACTCCGGCGTCGGGAAGACTGTGGGCGAAACTTCGATTTGGCCATCTGAGATAGAAGGCCTGTCTCCACCGGCAAGGAGCGTCCGCGGTGGAAATCCCACAGCATTTGACAACCGAACAACTCGGGGTGCCTCCCTTGGCGCAGGCCAGTGGCACAACGTTCACAGCCCGCCAACCAGCGCCGACAGATCGCTCGGCGACTCAAAGGATGTCGGCATCGGAGGTCAGCAGGGTACTGTCCACGAGGGAATAGATCATGAACCACGTTCCCGGAGGCTTCGTCACATAGCTCCCCAGGAACCATGGCCTGAAGTCGATATGAGGACCGCCAAAAGGAAGCCCACCCAAATCACCCTCTTCATAGTCGATTTCCTCTCGATGCGTCTTTCACACCTCGCCTCACCAAGTCCGGGGGCCGCGCTAGGACTTCAGGCATCAGGTTCAAGCCAGGACGAGCTGCCTAAGGCTCACCCTCGGTCGGAGACCAGCGACAATAAACGAACAGATTCAATAGTAGTAGGTCACCGAAAGGACCGCACTCTGGGCGGATGTGTCCGAGGTCATAAGGTATACGGTGACGCTACCCGGGAGCACGGGGAATATCAGGGTGTCTGAAGCGGAGGAGAAGTCAAAGAAGTAGTAAGGCATAGGAAGGTACTCGCTGTCGTAATTTGGTGACACGATGTTCGAGGCAAACTTGTTGTATATCTGAATCCCCTCGTTTGCGTAGTCGGTTGGTGACGACACCCTCACGGCGATGTAGCCGGCATAACTGGTTGTAAAGGAGGCTACCTGCACTTCTTCCGTCGACCCCGTGGAAAAGGTTCCTTGACTCAGTTCCAGGGTAGAGTTCGAGAGTCCGATCATGGCCTGCAGAGAAGAAACCTGGCTGCTCAGAGACGAGACCTGGGCCTGATAGACGGCAATCTGAGAGTTCAAAATGGCGATCTGCGAGTTGAGGGCTGCCGCCTGGGAATCTAGCGTTGCGATCGTTTGGTTGGCCTGAGCGTACCCTGCGATCAGCGCGGCCAACTCGGATTCGTTGGTCGTAGTCTCAGACTCTAGCAACGTGACTTCGGACTGAAGCGACGAGATGGTCAAAGTCAGGTTGGCAACCTGTGCATTGTCGCTCTCCAGCTGGGACTGAAGCGAAGAGATGGTCGAAGTCAGGTTGGCAAACTGCGCAATATCGCTCGCGTATTGGGACTGAAGGGAGGAAATCGTGGAATTAAGGCTGGCCACCTCTGCGCCATCGCTGGCTATCTGTGCCGCCTGGCTCGAGATCTCGGAGTTCTGGGAAACGATGGCCTGACGTTGTGAAGCGAGTGTCTGCTCCTGAGAGGCGATGGTCTGATTTTGGGAGGTGATGGTCTGATTCTGGGAGGCGATGGTCTGATTTTGGGAGGTGATGGTCTGATTCAGATTCCCAGTCTCATTTGACGACTGTACCAAGACATAGCCAAGCCCGCTGCCCAGTGCTATCACCACAATCGTCAACACTGCCAGAACGACCTTCTTCGAATCAGTTCTTCGAAACTCCGGCTCCCCGGCGTTCGAAGCTGTTTCCGGAATCATAAGGACAAGAGAATGAGTAGAACGTTTAAGCGTTATGAATCGGTCAAGGGGAATCGCTGGTGCCGGCAACCTTGGCCCCTTAATTGGCTCGGGTCGGACTTTCAATTCTTTGAAGCCGGCGTGCTAATCCTTGTCTCATCTGGCCGAAAGGAACCGCAATGACTTCCAGGGGTTCACCATACGATGGCCATCTTGAGCATCCGCTCTTCCTCTTCGATGACCTTCGCGTTGTCGGGGATGGACAGAAGCTTCGCTATCGCCTTGGCCTTCTCCAGGGTCGGGGCACTGATGCGCTTCCTGTGTAGGTGCCCCTCATCGAAGCAGGCGGGGTCGCGGCAGACCCATTCGAAGGTGAAATACCCCTCTTCCTCTTCGTTATGTTCTCTCTTCAAGCCAGTCCCCCTGAAGGACTCCTACCTGCGCGCCAGCTACGCCGGATCAAGGGCCTGAATCTCATGGGAAAGCCCAGATGCTCCATCGTGAGCTGTAGCTCCAGCATGACATCCTTTCCGGAAGGCTATTCGCTTTCCGACGCTTATAACGGCTGTCTTGACCGAATCCGAAAAGGACGCATGTTCAAGCGTTATGGTCTAGAAGTATCACCATTTGCACCCCTAGCACCAGCTATTGGTCATCACGCGCCTCTTAGCTGGCCGCGGCTCAAGTCCCGCTGGCCCAGTCTGCATGCCCGACAAGGTGCCGTCCGGGGCCACCCTCCTCAGCCATTCCTCCCTCCAGAAGAGGAAGCAGGACCTGTCGCAGCCGCCGTGTTCGGTTCCATCACATATGACGCCCTCGAGGAGCACCGTCGGCGACCTTATGTTCCGCTTCTCGCCCGTAGACTCGACGATTATCTTCGTGAGTCTCTTGAAGACCCTGTACCGCTTCCCACAGAAATGACTCATCTCACGCTGGAAGGCCAGGCCATTGAGCTTCTGGTTACGGTCTAGGGTAGAAAATATCTCCTTCTCGGAACGTATTTCTACAAGGTCTCCCGGCTGCAGGTTCAGCACGCCGTACTGGGGAGCTGACGTGGGCAGGTCCGCAACGCTCGCCGAAGCGCGTTTCTTCGGAAAATCGGGGGAAAACATCCTCTTGATGTACCCGGTGATTCCCCACCTGTGCACATACCAAACCGTGTTCATCAACTTCCGCCACGGTCCGCGAAGGGACGTGAACGGAAGAGAGTCAGGAGAAGGAGCGTTCTCAAGGGCGGGAGAGGAGGCGCACACGAAATCCGAATAGTGGTTCTGGCAAAGGTCATAGCGCCTGTTCGGCTCGGCCATCTTGCCCACTTACCCCCTAGAACAAGCACCTTCGCCTCCTATTTCAGCATAGCCGAGGAGTCAATCCTGCCTCCGCTACAACTGCCGATAGACCGGGAGTAGGACACTGCCGACAGCCGGGCTCTTAGATACATACCCAAACCGGATCGGGTGAGACTCGACGCAGGCTCTCCCATGGTGCCCTAAGGTACCGCCCTTGGAGAACCATGTGGTGGTATGCTCTCGCTTGAGTAGCTGGCGGGGACCGAGCTATGACGGACTCGAGACGCGCCTTTTCTTTGCTTGGGTCAACTGCGATCGTGCCGTGTCAGAGTGCTCGGCACGTCCGTCATTCTTCTTTGAGGAGTTGATCGTCCTTCTCAGCAACGCCCTAGCATGCGCGAGATACACGATTGCCCTGTTGCCCAGTCTAATCCTGACCCTCTTCACGCAATTGACTCGCCAGGACCGGACAATCGGATAATAGGTCTGGAAGTCTATCTTCTCAACTTCTTTGTCTTCAAACAAACCCCTGACCGTAGCATAGATCATGTACCTCCCTGGCCCCAACCTCGAGTACGCTTCGACAAATGCAGTCTTCACGATGTACGCTACTCCCTTGTATTGAAGGACTATGGAGTAGGCTACGGGCTGGCCCTCGAGCTCAAGGAACCAGACCTTCCGCCTCAGAAATCTGATGTTGTCTTTGGTTGATGATGATGACATCAGGGACCACTCTACATTGTAGTCAGAACTCCCCTGTTAACTGTCTGTATGCCTCTTTCCAACTCTGCTTCTCGATGGCCATTACCTTGTCGTAGAGAGCCTCCACACTGTACCCCTCATAGTCCGCGACGAGCGCAACTTCCCACCTGCCTTCTCTGTTCAACTTGTTCTCGATGTTCCTGAGTTCTCTTGAAAGACGGCTGCCACAGGATTCTTCTGTAGTCCTCCCAGGAGCTGTTCACCGGAATCACACCGTGAACCAGGTGCTCGCTGGATTGTTCAAAGAAGGGGATGCCTTCTGATTCGCATACATGCTTCAAAGCTGGGAGGCTTGGAGAGTCTGCCTCGAAATCCAAGAGGAGGTACCTTAAGCCGAGCCTCCTGATGACCACGTCGATTATGGTCTCCAGCGCTATCGATTCGTACTTTCGGTCTAACACGAAATCAGGCGAACACGCGTACGGACATAGGAATTCGGCATGACGGATTCCGCTAACCCGTCTGAGGACCAACGGTGCCACGCCGATTATGCGGTCGTCCGCTTTGACGACTATGACGGCAGGGGTCTGATCGACGTTCGCTCTGAGGTCCATCAGTTTTGCCATGAAGGCGAACAGCATGAAAGGATTTGGGCTGTGTTCTTTCAAGAAAGCGTCGATTTCATCTTCGTTCCGACATAACTCCCTGGAATCAGAGATTACTGTTGCGTGGACCTTCATCTGTTGACTCGCTCGCCAATCGCAATAAGCTAACTTCGGACTGCTCTGCTTATCAAGATGTCGATTACTCACTGTGCGCCCCCAAGTCGGTCCTTCAGTAACAGGAGCCAGTAAGGAGGCCGAAGAACCTCACCCTTTCTTCATCGAGCTTGGACTCGGGCCTGGTTCTCTCGCACTTGCCTGAGAACATGTTAAGATTACGGTGCGGTGACCGAGGCGCACCAGAAGGATGTCAAACAAAGGTATCCACTTGAGGAACGTCTCTTCCAACCAAGAGAAGAAACGCTCCTGATTACGGTGATCGTAAATTCTACTTTCGTCTATGAAAGGAAACTGGAAGGCCGCACCCTCAACTTTAGTCACCTCCGTACCGGCTTTGCGAAGAAGCGTTTTGAGCAGAGTCAAAGTGAATAGATTGGTGTGAGTTGCATTGCTCTCTTTGAATATCCGCATCAATCCTTCGTAGGTACCATACTGCCGGATGACTCTCCTTTTGTTCATTGACCACTTCGAGACCCTTGTTGTCAGAGCCAAGTCGACTAAGGGAAACCCGATGCATGGTGTGCTGATGATGAGGTTCTCTGTGACCCTGGACATAGCTTCTAGAGCGGGCCCAAGGTTCAACAAGTGTTCTATTACTTCGCTGCATACCGTCATCTCAAAGGCCTTTTCCCGGAACGGCAGGTAGGATATCTCGCAGAGCACCAGATTGATTCTTTGGTCAAGGCCCTTTCTCTCGGACCACTCAAAGACTCTGCGAAGATTGACGAGACTCACGTCACATCCTACGTAATCATGGCGAAGGCTTGCAAATATGATGGCGTATATACCGTCTCCACATCCTATATCCAATAACCTCTCGGCATTAGTCCGAAGTACCGACTGAACGACGGCGTGCAAGCGTCTCGTCGCTTGGTAACGACTTGGACCAGGCTCAAGATATTCAGCAGATTCGCTGACACTCCTGTGAAGGTCGTCGTACACTGCTTGATATTCAGAAGTATCATAGAGCGACCTCAAGGAGACCTGCTCCTTCGTCTAGTGCTTCGTGTATCCGCGCTACCTCTCCCCACTAAGCCTTTCCACTTGCCGCATTCCTTCCGCCACATATCCCTCTAGTTCCTCTTCGTCGATGACCAGCCTAGAATCGAGTCTTCAGTTACTCAAAAGCTTTGACTCAACTCGCCCTCGGACCCTGCTAGCTCATGATTTGACTTATCCTTGATTCATTGGTCTATGGCTTGGTCTTTTGCGACATGGAATCTTCTTGCAACAGATTCTACGATGAACCTAAACAGGTCCTAATCCCACCGGGCCCGCCACTTTTTGAGTTCCCAGATACGATTCCTTAGCCACCAAGGTTGTGGAGCCGGAATAGACGGGCCCTTTGGCGGAATTCTATGATGCCATCAAGTCCCCGGTCACGAAGGAGAAGTACGAGAGGAGGCTGGACCTCTTCCTCAGGCACATCAAGGTAGAAGGCCCCACCTTCCATGAGAGAGCCTCCAGCTTCGCCAGGAGGGCCAAGGATGACAGCCAGTGGGCCACCTTCGTCATAAACGAGTACATGCGGCTCCAGAAGGGGAGGGCAGAGAGGAAGGAGATCCCAGAGGCGACTGTCCCCAACTACTTCAAGCCGATAAAGCTCTTCTGCGAGATGAACGACATCGCCCTCAACTGGAAGAAGATGGAGGAGGATCCCCCATGGGAGGAGCTACGGCCAGGACAGGATCCCGACTGTCGAGGAGGTCAAACGGATCCTCGCGTATCCAGACAGACGGGTCAAGCCGACGGTCCTTCTGATGCTCTCTTCAGGGATCAGGTTGGTGCCTTCGATTACCTGAACTGGGGTCACATCGAGAAGGTTGAAGCAGAAGGGGCAGTTGGTGGCTGGGATAGTCAAGGTCTATGCCGGGACCTCAGACGAGTATTTCAGCTTCATAACTCCAGAGTGTTATCAAGCTCTTGACGAATACATCGCCTTCAGGAAGAGCAGCGGCGAGAAGGTCAGCAACGATTCTCCGGTGATCAGGGATCTCTTCAAGCCGGACAAGCTGGCCAAAGGGGAGCCTCACATCCCCAAGCGCCTGAAGAGCCTGGGGATCAAGAGGATGATGGAGGATGCTTTGAAGGGCACCGGCATCCGCAAAGCCCTAGAGCAGGGAAAGCATAGGCACGAGTTCCAGGTCGACCATGGCTTCAGGAAGTTCTTCAAGAGCGTATGCGAGAGGCAGATGAAGTCCCTACATGTCGAGATGCTCATGGGGCACAACGTAGGGCTGGCAGACGACTACTATCGGCCGACATCTCAAGAGATTCTCCAGGACTACCTGAAGGCGGTCCCGGAACTGACGATTCTGGAGCAGGTTAAAGGGCCATCCTTGCAGAAGTTGGAGGAGCTCGAAAAGGAGAACCTTGCCCTGAGGAAGGAGGTTGATGAGATCAAGGAGAAAGTCGGACTGCTGTCGAAAGCCATGAGCCAGCCCAGGCCCAGGCCAGACATCAAGCGAGTGAGGTTGCATTCGGCGTAACCATTCTCGCTTAATCATCTTTGAGCTATCGAAATCAATGTCTTAGTTGAACGAGGGCGGAAGGGTGGCCCACAGCCGTTGGTGGTTCTTAAGCTGCCCAACCCGTAGGCTAGACAAACACGGATTGCGCTCTCATGGGTGACAGAGTCGTTCAGGCTCACCTTTGGAAGGGTCAAGGGTACGCTTATAAGAGAAGAACAAGACTGGAGTGCAGTGAGTTGTTTGGCGCTTGGCAACTGTTATTTACACCACACAGAGAGGCTTACTGACAAAGCGTAATGTGAAATGGAAAGAACGGAAAGCAACAAAGAAGTCGAGTATAGTCTGACATTGCCCCACTCCGTTCAAGAGAATAGGTTGATTATCGCTACGTGACTACAGAGGTCAGCTGCCTTGGGTAGTTCGCCATGATGCATACGCCCAGGCCTCCTGTAGGTGGCTTCACAAAGCTGAAAGCCGGCCTTCTGGAACTGCTCCACTTCCCACAAGTTGTGAACCTCGACGACGCAGGGCTTCAGCGTCTTGACATAGGGAAGAAGCTCCATCTCGTAGCCTTCGATGTCACACTTGATGAAATCATGGTCGAGTACGAGGTGCTTCTCAGGGTCAAACTTCTCCTCGTAGATGTCCAGATTCCAGCCGAACCTCTCCTTGTTAGCCTTCAGGTAAGAGATTTGCTTTCGGTTGCTTTCGACTCCAATGACCTTCTTCGCCCCATGTTCGAAAGAAGAACCATGTTGTATCCCCACATGCAGCCCCTATGTCGAGGACAGTCTTCCCTTCGAGGCTCCAAGGCGGAAGATAATTCGCCACCAAATCCTCATAGAGCAAGACACCAAGACTCCCCTCATTGAGAAGCAGTCCCGTCTTCTGTATGCGTCGAAGTCTAGGATATAATCCCAGCCTGTATGAGACGCTTGAAGTGGACACCCTCAAGACCAGGAAAGGCATTCTTATCCGAATACCCAGCCGTATCTTGAAGCCTTTCATCGATATGCCTTCATATCATTGAAGTATAAGAAGGTGAACATCGCCTTATGCTGTTGCCCTGGAGGTTTCGCCGCATATTTCTTCAGCATATGATACCTCCGCACGTTCTCTATCGTGTGCTCCGTGGGTCTCTTGGTCATCTCTTAGTCGAAATAGATCGCTCTTTTGGAGTACTTGAACGTCCAAAGTTACTGTGGGGGATTTAGGGTTTGGCGTCGGGACGCAACCGTTATCTAAGCTGCAAGGGTGTTTCGGTGGTCATGGACGACCTGCCCCCCGTTCCTTATGACCAGGTCAAGTCAGATCGAGAATGGAGGCACAGGCGATACAAAAGTAACAAAGGGAAGTGTGAGCTTTGCGGCGTAGAGACGTTTGAAGAGTATGTAGTCGTTGACCACGACCACAAGACGGGAATTGTCAGGGGGGTGAATTTGTAAGGATTGCAACCTCTTCGTTGGGAGAGTTGAGAAGTGGATTCAAATGCGAAGTTACAGCCATCAGACACCGGACTATCTTCGCAGCTACCTTAGGAAGGCGTTTGCCGACTTCGGAAGATGGAAAGAGCCGCCAAGTAGCGAGACAATGAAGGCATATCTGAAACGAGGTAAAGCAAAGGGTCCACTCCAAACCCGTTTCAAAGCATAGAACCGAAGGGCCAGTTTTGTTGAGACGGCCTATTCAATACCGATATGGCTTAGAATCCGCCCCGGCCCACCCCCGTTTGGAGTGACCTTAAATCCCGGGCAAGTTGTACTACTATCGATCGTTCATTGATGAACTTCTCCGCCTATCCGCCTTGTCCCAAGTGTGGAAAAGGGTACCTGGTTCCAACCGTGGTGGACAAGAGTAAGATCATATGGCGTTGCACTAATTGCAACCATCGAGTACCCGACAAGAACGATCCAGACCACATAGATGCCGACCTAGCCGGACTTTCCCGTTATCATTAAGGCTGCAATTGGACCGGGCGGAATCCTGATGAGACGAATTCACTATCGAACCCATATAGGTGCCAATCCCACCAGGCCCGGCAGCCATGCTGGATGAGATGGCCAAAGTCAGTCGGCAACCGAGCCTTCGCCCCGAGCCCAAGCTCCAGCACAGCTTCCTCTCCCAGACACTTGTTCTACCAGCTGTTCATAACGGCTGTCCTGACCGAATCAGCCATAGAAGCATCAAATAGCTTTATAGTTTAAAAATATCACCGTAAGCAATTCCTGAACGCCCCGTGGTCTCCGTTCGTCCCTAGTGGGCGACTCCCTTGTACTGGGGGACCATCCGGTAGGCCACGGGCTGGTCATCGATCTCCAGGAGGCCGACCCAGAAGAAGATCACGTAAACTTGGAGCAAGACGCTAATAAGGCTGACCGCAAGGATGACTGCGCCCTGAGCCTGATCTTTAGCCATTTGGATTCGCTTTCCCCTATGATGACCGACGTCAGGGCACCGTAGGCCTTGACGTCTTTGTCGCCGGTACGCGCAGATACTTGATGACGCCGAGGGCAGTTGGCTGCGCGCCTCAGAGTTCGAGGAAGTGCGGCAAGACGAAGGAATTCAAATAACGAGAAGTGAGCGGGGAAGGAAGCACAGCGTGGCGTCCCGAGTGCAAAAGGCAAGCTCCAAATAATGCCAAGTGCATAGGATAGCCAGAGTTTCCGACATGCGATGGCTCTTGATAACGACCAACACATCGTGCACGGTGAATTGCTTCCCCTATTGCCCTCAGCAGCTTCTCCATTCTGCATATCATGGTTCATCCATGCTTTCGCTAGGTGACTTCGAAAAGGCCCTCTCGCATGTTCCGACCGATGTGCGGATAGACTTCTCCGGTTTCTCAGAGCCCTTCCTCAATCCCCAGACGGTGGACATGATTGAGCTCGCCCATGACCGCGGCTATGATGTGAGCGTCATTTCGACGCTCGTTGGGCTGAAGCCTTCGGATGTAGATCGACTTGCCAGGGTCGACACTGCCGGCTTCGTCCTCCACCTCCCCGACCCCTTCGGGATCGCCAACATCCCCATGACTGACGAATATAAGGAGGTCCTCTCCTTGACACTGATGAAGATCCATATCTTTGACATATCGATAATGAACAAGTACTTCCCCGACCATTATTGGGCGGGGAACTCTAAGAACTCGCCGCCCTTTCACTTCCGAGGACCCTTCCTTTGCCCTACGCTTTCGGGGCCCAAGTTCGTAATGCTCCCCGACGGGACGACGGTCCTCTGCTACATGGATATAGGGCTGAGACATGTGCTGGGGAACCTGATGGAGACATCCTACGACGGCTTGAGGGAATCGGAGACCTTTCGAAGAATCCGGAGGTCGCGGCTGGCATGGGATGGGGACGGGCTCTGCCGAAGCTGCCGCAAACCCTATACGACTCAAAGCACTGCGCATACTATCAGAAGGAAAATCAAGAAAGGCTTGGATTTGATATAGGCTGCCCTTTGGAGTGCTTCCCCCCAGATCTGTCGCTTTCAAGAGGCCTATCTTGTTCAGAATCAAGACATCCGGCCCGGCGGGACGCTCCGGAGCATCAAGGGTTTGGAGTCAAAGGAGGGACTGGCAAGAAGAGTAGTTGAAATTGGTCAATTCAGACGGGGAGATGTGAAGGAAGCCCCGACTCTTTCCGCTTGCAATCGGCTTAAGTACGAACGTGGTTTTAGTGATGGTCGTGAATGACGAAAAGGGAGGGGGGACGGTCGCCCGGGGGATGTATCACCTCTTTCTGGGGAACACGACCTCGACCTTCCTGATGGCGATCACGTCTATCTTAGTCGGCAGGATCCTGGGGCCCGACGGCTATGGCCTATACAGCATCGCCATCCTCCCTACGTCTTACCTGATGGTGATAGGAGGCCTCGGCATATCAACGGCAGCCACGAGGTTCCCGGCCAAATACCTGGGGGAGGGGAAGGCAGGGGAAGCCGCCTCCTTCGTGTACTCTATGACAGCGTTCCAGGGAATCGTCGCTGTAATCCTCGCCGCGACAACCGTGCCGCTTTCGTTGGCCATCGCCGACTTCCTCAACAGGCCGGAACTGGCTCCGCTCATCCCTTTGCTCGCCATGGCTTATGTCGGCCAGGCACTCTACACCGTGGTGACCTCCGGTTACCAGGGGCTGGGAAGGATGGATCGCTCCGCAATCCTACAGGTCCTCCTTGCGGCCCTGAAGTTTGCGGTGTCCATAGGCCTGGTTCTTGCAGGCTTCGCGGTCAGCGGAGCAATCATAGGATATAGTTTGAGCTATTTGGTGGTGGGGGTGGTAGCGGTGATAGCGGTGGCGGCCTTCTACCGTAGGTCGGGCCTAGGCCAGGTCTACCGAGACATCGAACTCGCCCTGCGCTATTCCTTACCACTCTACCTCGGCTCCCTGATTGGGGGGTTTCTCGGCCCAATCCAAGGGACTCTGCTGGCACACTTCACTACGAATGCCAACATTGGTGGCTACGGCGCGGCGACCAACATCTCCACGATTGTTGGCCTCTTCGTTTATCCCATTTCTACCGCGCTCTTTCCCCTCTTCAGCAGGCTCGCGAGCGACAGGCACCTCCTCGCAGTCACCTACAGGACGACTGTGAAGTTTTCTTGCCTCTTCGTGGCGCCCGTGAGCATGATGCTCATGGCCCTCTGCGTCCCTGTTTCGCAGGCCGTGTACGGCAGGGCCTACACGTTCTCGGCAGTTTATCTCCTACTGGGGGTCTCCTCCTATCTCCCGGTGGGCTTCGGAAGCTTAGCGCAGGGTTCTCTTCTGAGCGGGATGGGCAAAACTAGGAAGGTGCTCTTGGTAGGCATCGTCGGGGCAGTGGTTTCGCTGGGTTCCTCGATCGCGCTCGTGATACCATTTGGCGTCATAGGCATCCTAATGGCGACCTTGGCTGGGCAAGCAGCTTCCCTTGTAGTGGCCTGGGTGATGATTTCAGGGGAGTTAGGGGCCAACGCCAGAGTCTCCGAGGTGGCCGGGATTTACGTCGCTGCCGCAGTCGCGGCCGTCGCGGTCTTCCCCGTCTCATACCTCCCTCTCCACCCAATACTCCTGACGCTCCTGGGCGGGGGCGCCTACCTCCTCCTCTTCGTCCCAATCTTGGCGTTAGCGAAGGCACTCACTCGCGACGACCTTGTCTCCCTTGAAACATATTTCGGAGGAACTGGTCCCTTTGCCCTTCTGCTTCGCCTCGGCATCAGATATCACGGCCTTTTCGCCTGAAGCTAGGCTACATTCTGGGCGTTCACCAGGCGGCCCGTCCTTCCTTCACGGCTGAAAGGCCGATCTCGGTGCACACGCTCGCCAAGCGAGGCGGGAACCCTTCTAGAACATCCAGTTTGCTAGGGGGCAGTGGAGGAGAATAGACAGGGTTTCATGGTCGTCGAGCTCGTCGCGATTGTCAATCTGAGCGCGGTCTTCCAGTTCGCTAACATGCACCCACTTGGTGGCAAGACGCGGCAGGAACCAGAGCAGGAGCACCGAAGGCGGTGTGTTCAACTAGCCCCGAGCGCTGGGTGGTGAGCGACTTGAGCTTGGGCTGTAGAGAGCCTGTGCCACAGACGAATCACCCCGCATTGATCGTCGGGGCTGAGGTTCTGAGGTTCCCGGTTAGATGCCGAAGCTGGCCAGTGTTATTCTTTGACATCTAGCCACTGACTTGAAATACCGTGACCGATGGAGCCATGCTGAAGGCTCCGAAGTTGACTTGCATGCCGAGCTTCAGATTGAAAGCCGAGAGCGTCGTCAGCCCTGTTAGGATCACATTTCCGAACTGGTCGAAAATTGTGATACTTACGCCTGTTCCGCCGCTGGAATTGAGCAACAGGTCGGCACTGGCCTTGTAAGTTGTGCTTGCTGTCGGAGTTGTCACGCCATTGTAGGTATTTGTGCCAAGGAGATAGCCAACTCCCGCTACGTTGTTGTTGAAAGGTCCAGTCAGGTAACTCGAAAGCCACTGATTGCCACTCTGAAGCCCCAAGGAGAAGCCTATCGTCTTGAGGTACTTGCATCCGTCGTTCCAGAAGGCAAATTCCGTGGGGTCGCCTTGTGCGACTGCTGACTCATTTTGGATGCCTATGATTGTGATGCAAGGATTACCAGCCCCGCCGGAGACCGAGCCGCAGCCAGTCGAGCTGCCGATGTTCTCCACGAAAGGATATTCAAGTTCGTCCAACGTCGTCGTACCTGAAGGGCTCACAAAACAGCCCCAAGTGTTCGTCGTCCCTTTACCGAGGTCATACGAGTCAATCTGTCCGAGATAGTTAGGTCCGTTGCTGCGGATGGTTATGCCGTTGCCTTTATGACCTGTATCCTGCAACTCGACGAGTCCCCCCGTCCAAGAGAAGCCTTCGAACCAAGCCACTACGACCGATAGGATGTTCGCGCCTGAGAAGCCGTGAATCTCGAAATTGCTCCAATTGCAGGGCTGGGATGGGCCTGCATACGTCCCACACTTCAGGAGATTCGTGGGTGAGTTGAGGGTTACATTAATTGACATGCCCACGCGATCGAAGAACACGCTGTAGAACTGAAGGCTGACGACCCCGCCACTGGAGCTGTCGCCAGAGGGAGCAGATGTGCCTGAGTAGGCTCCGGTGACGTCCATGCTCAGGTCACGCATCACGAACCTCGGCCCCATCGTTCCGTGAAGCCAAGAAGTGTAGCCCTCCCTAATGGCCGCGGTTTGGCTTCCAGTTGGCGTGATTTGGATGTCAGTGTTGCTCTTGCCGCCTCCCTGCAATGTGAAGTCGAACGCGGTGGATGCGCTGGTCGGAAGCTGCCACACCGAATTGGAAGTGTAGGCCCCAGGGAATATCTCCAACACGCCGCCCTGCACGGAGGAATTGTTGGTTCCCTGTGTTGACAGGTGGTTGATCGCCTCTTGGAAGCCAGACGTGGTAGAAGCCATGTTGGTAAGCCCCCCGATCATCATCTTGTCGAGGTTCTGAAGCGGGGCTGGCAGCATCCTCATGTGCTTGCCGCCGAAGTATTCGATGCCAAAGTATCTCTTGAAGGACCTCTCTCCGACCTTCCTCCAGCTAGGGATGAGCGCCAGATGACCCGGTGCTGCGACCATGCCCCTCTCGACCCGCAGGATCCTGTCAAGGATTCGTTGCTTAAGCATCTTGTCGTCCTCTGTTCCGACCAGACCCCTCTCCCATTCCTTCGCCTCACGGAGCCACTCGGCCCGGTAGCTGTGACCCGTCCGCTGGGACACCCAAGGCGACTGGTTAGGGTTGGTCGGCATCCGCTGGTAGTATTCGAGTTTGCTGAAGCGGTGAAGGATCTCCTCTATCTCGTTGTCAATCTTGCTCGTTGAGTAGAGCCTCCTTCCTGTAAATGCGCCGTATGGACTAATGTTGCTCATTTCTTATCACGAGCTACTCGGCCCGAAGTCGCCCCCGTCATAAGGCCCATTCGGAGTGAGGGTAACGTGTCGGGTCACAGTGCTTGGCATCCTTGCGAAGGCGGGCATCGTGAAGCCGGAGAACGCTGCGCCACCTTGGGCTATTATCGACAGTCCGTTGGTGTTGGTGACGGAGCCGGTTCCACTGTAAGTACCAACCTGGATATAGACACTGCCACCTGTCGGCGCTCCACTGATAGCTGCTTGAATCACCGTCGCCGCATTTGTTCCCGAATAGTCGGTCGCTCCGGTCGTTCCGTTCATGGCTTCGTAGAGTCCCGCAGCCGAGTCATAGAAGATCAGGTAGGAATAAGGCTGCACGAGGCTCGAAGCGGAAGACGGCGAAGCGTTCAAGCCGTGCCCATCCAAGGGTTGGCCAGTCGGCCAACCAGCCGAGGCTTGCCTAGCCTGGAAGCCAATTAATCCGCCAGCCGCCAGCCCAAAGGCAGAGCCAGCCGCCAACGTCCTAAGAAATTTCCGTCTGTCTATGCTCATCTCGACACCTCGATATACCTATGCTCTGGCATTCTTTGCAGGCATCCTCCTGCTATTGCCTCGAAACACATAGCATTCCTATAACAGCCTGATGCCAACCTTCCTAGAAGTTTCTGTAGAATTATTCTAGTACATTGTCCGGGTGCCAACTTTCCGGTATTGTTGACGGCCATCCTTCTACCAATATCCTCACAAACTTGGTGTCCTTATAACCTTTCGCTTGGTGCTATATAGAAAGGCTACCTCTAGGGCAGCTTTGTCGTCAAAGCATTAGCTTTTTCCCAAAGCCAACGGGGAAAAGGTTGTCTTTTGATGAGCTTCCAATATATACAGTTCAGACAACCAGTAAGCCCGCCAAGGACGCCCCAGCGAGCCTTCGACCTTTTAGCAAACCACCTAGACGAAACGATTCTCCGTCCTTTGAGCCAGCCCCACTCGTTAAGGAGGATAGAGCCGTCGGAACCACGTACCCGTGCGCCAAGGGAGAAGGTCCTAACCAAGACAGCAAGACCGCTTGACATATCATCTGCCGCAAGATCCTCGAGCGCCGCAGGGCCATAGACTCCCCGGGCCTTTGAGGGATGAACGTCAAGAATGGCCCATGGCATGTTACGTCCGCGCTCAGGGAGTCCGTTATTGCGCCCGAGGATAGGCGGAGCATAAAGAGAACGGTACTCCAAAGTGGAGTGCGGGGCAGAGCCATCCTTTCTGGCTCCGCAGAGGGCTTACTTCTCGCTGTCAGAGTTCAGCTCCTTCCACGAGAATGGGAAGGCCGCGGACCAGGTACTCGCGGAGAAAAGTTAGGACCGGATCCGCAGGTCGTTGGGCTTCCTTACAGTCTGCTAATCCCTCGAATCATGACTTCCAGGCGACAGTGTAGAAGATAAGATGAACTTCGGTGCGACCCAAGACGCCGGACTCAAGGAATATCGATAATCCTAATCCGATACAGAATTGCCTTGCTCAACCTAGACGATGCCTGATTCCAATCGGACATTGCCAGAAAGGCTGAGAGGACACTCCTCCTGCACAGCCGAATCCTCTCTCTGTTCAAGTATAAGGTGGTCCATCTGCGGTGATATGGGAGCCTGGTATGGAAGTCTATCAAGGAAATGCGCTTTGAGTCGAATAGATCTCGAAGTACGATATTCTGAACGTAGTCCCCTGGATAGAACTTGCTAAGGCTCGAGTCATAGGAAGTTTTGATGAGAAAGGCTGTCTTCTTGAATCGAAGGGCTATGGCGTAAGCGATGGGTTCCCCGTCGAGTTCCAAGAACCATACCCTAGGGCAATACTCAAGTCCCATCTTCGATGAGCGATTCCAATACCCTAGAAGCATTTCTAGATCCAAATCAATGAGGTCTCCCTTCTTCTTGCGCCACTCCTCTTTCCAGCTTTTCTTGTCCAATTCGAGTACTCTTTTCACGACCTCAGGACGGTTAATTCCAGTAGAGTCTATTGCAGGCTTCCCTTTCTCACGCAGTTTGCGCTCAATTTTCGTGTAGTGCCGGGCGAAGTCTCTCCCTCGCGCCCTTGTAAAATCAACCCATGTGTCCACCACGGGGAGAATCGAATGAGCCATCAGCCTCCTCGGCGGCAGTTCCCGATAAGAGATTCGACGGGCGGAGGACCATCGTTTTATCACTTTCACATACGGCGAATGGCTTGGCAATACTAACTCGGCTAACTGGCACCCTGACTTGTCAATGAGGAACTCCAAGCTTTCCATGGGGAAGGACTGACGGTGCAGGGGGTCCGCAAGAAAATCTGGTGAATAAGAGGCAGGGACAATGAACTCTGCTGCCTTGACTCCAAGCGTGCGCCGGGTCTTGAAGGCTGCTATTCCTACCACAGCTTCACCTGACATCCCGACCAGAATTAGGGGCCTCCATCCTTCCATCCGAGAGTGGCCCATGAAGTGCTTCATGTATCCGCTCAGAAAGAAGGGATTCGTGCCACGGTCTATCACGAAAGAGTCCCATTGTGTGGCTATTCTCTCCAGCTCACCGATTGAAGTAATCGCCACGATTGCCATCTAGGACACTTCACCCGGGGCTCTAGTGATGCGACCAGTGAATATATCAATTATCGCGAACTCCTCTAAAGCCTTTTGCCCAAAGAGGAAAGGCCGCATGCCCCCTGCCTCGTTCTTTGCCTTTGCCGAGGTGGATATTCGGCAAACGGGACTAGACGAGTGGGCAGAGGGAATAGACCGATGGTAGGCGCAGGCACCCGCAGGAGAATCCCCTGGACGGCCACATAGGACGAAGCCTTGAGGCCTTCGTCGCGCCAGCAAGTTAGACACTTGGGATCAACCTGTTGTGGGCCAGTGGCCTTCTCGTGCCAAGTCTCGGTCCACCAAGTCAATCAAGATCTTCGCAGATTCGTCCGCACTAGTCCAAGTGGTGTCCAGCTTCTTCGCTCCGACGGACTTCGCAAGCCTATCGTAGAGGTCCAGCTGCCCTTTGAGGAAAGTAGGGGCAACGTCGTTCCTTCTCCTAATCAGCTCGGCATATTCGGCGGTCACGTAGAACTTGGTTCCCGTCTTGGAGAGAAGGGAAAGCAGGAACCTAGCGCCAAGTGACCCCAAATAGGTCGAGTCGTTCGTAGTTAGGGTCACCCAGACCAAGAAGTCGGGAATGTATCTCTCGGCTATCACGAAATTGCCCAGCAGGCTGGGAAGAAGAAAACGCATAAGAAGCACGGGAAGCATTGAAACGAATTCTACGAACTGCCACAAATGAAGAAGGCGCCTTGGAATGGATATCTGGTAGTAGAAGTTGTCGCTGCCAGCAAATGAAGGGAACTTGGCCATCATCCTGGCCAGCAACGACGCGAAAGTATGGGTACCTCTCATCCAAGAGACTCGGGCTCTGAAGCCTCTTCGGGCCAGCTCGCCCTTTAAGGCTCTGGCAAGCGAGGTCTTCCCCGCGCCGTCGGGCCCAAACAAGCAGATCAGGGGCATCTTAAGGACGCCTCCATTCACACGACGAACAGCAATTTCCGAGGCATTCCTGACAAGGATGTCGAAACCCTAGCAATCTGGAATCTCTAACGATCAATAGGCCAAATGGATTAGGTTAGTTCTTTTGCATCGAAGGCGAACGTTCGAAGACGCATCGGTCAATGCCATTGGCTGTGAAGGTGTTTTGCAGGTTCTAGAAATCTTCTCGCGTCGACCCGGATTCTCTCTCCCCACCTATAGCTGTGAAGAAGAACAAGCATCCTAGTGCGGCGAGCCGACTGTGTCAAAGAGACAGCCCTACTAAAATCCCAGATACTCGCGGTATGCTGTTGCGATCTGCGCACAGACCCTATTCGCGTCATACTCTCGGTATATCCTGCCAAAGGCACTCCTCACGATAGATTCTCTCAATGATTTGTCCTCCAGAAGAGCGATTAGCTCACTTACGGTTGAGTCTATGTCGCAGATTAGAACTTCCTTTCTATTTTCCAAACTCAGTCCCTCGACACCTTTAGGTGTCGAAACAACAGGAACCCCGCACGCCATGTACTCCAGCACCTTGATTCGTGTTCCGCCTCCGTTGAGCAGAGGAACGAGCGCCACATCAGCATGCCGTATCGCGTCGTATATGTCCCTTACATACCCAAGGAAAACTACGTTGGGTCTTCTTTCTGGAGCTAGTCCCGGACCGGCAACCAGGATTAAAACTGCCGGATAGACCGCCCTCAGTTGAGGTAAGAACTTGTCAAGAATGACGTGCACCGCCTCCCTGTTTGGCGGGTATCTGAAGTCTCCATGGAACATGAGGACTGGTTTGGAGTCCTTTACAACACCATCAAGTTGGCTGGGGAAACCTTCCCGGCTCTTGCGAATTGATTCCAACGAGACAAAGTTGGGAATGACCACGACCTCATTGCTCTTCCACAGGCATCGCAGCCTGCTTTTCTCGACTTCAGAGGTCACAAACGTGCAATCGCTGGAGCTTACCCCCAACTTTTCCAGCGCATACACGCTCGCCCAGAACAACCAGTTCTTTCGATGGAAGTCAGAAAGCCTAAAGACGTCTATGTTGTGCTCGTCCAGTACTAGCATCCGAGAGCGAGTCAGCATCTTCACGATTGCGGCGACTGGCAAAAGAGAGTAGTATTCCTCCACCTGGATTACATCAGGCTTGACATGAGACGCGAGCCGAATAGAATCCAGGAGCAAGGCGACATCGAATACGCAAGTAATCCTACGGACTTCCTCGATGGGAAAGCGAATCAAGGCGGCTAGAAGTCGATCAAGAACCAATAAGATGTACGAAAGTAACGCAACCACAATCGAACGACGTAGCGGAACGCGGGATTCTCTTTCGCCATGGAACTCGACATACGAATTATGGACTGCATCTACTGATAGTACTCTAAAGCCTCGCCTCGAGAGACCGCGAGCAATTCCTCTCATTCGAAAGGATGATCCTCCGCTATCTTCGATGCACCGTTCAGTCATGAATAGAATAGTGTGCGCCGCTTGGTTTTTGGGTCCGGTACCGTGGCCGGCTGTCTGGTCCGCTTGGTAGGAATCAGACAAAGCTACCAGATTACCGCCTTCAACAATGCCGGTGGTCCTGAGAAGAAGGAATCAGAACACCTATCAGGTCCTGTAGGTGACTCAAAGCCTATTCTCAGCAGAGAGAGAATGGCAGAACGTTGCGACGCTTGAACTCATCGACGTAATATCTCGCTGAATAGTTTCCAGGTATTCTCGAACACATGATCAAATGTTCCATTTGCCTCTACTTCCAAGACACGGACTCCACTATCCTGGAGCATCTCTCGAAGTGAATTCGCTTGGAACGCGATATAACTACTCGGCTCGATTGGAGAACCCCTTCGTTTGTACCTTTCTTCAAGACGCTCATACTCGGCTTCGAGAAGAACGACAATAGTTGAAGCGGGGAGCAATCGCCTGATAATTCCGAATCTTCTTTTGACCTGGCTAGAGGAAACGCGCCGGCGATGAACGTCGGCTACATAGGCCATTTCTCGAAATATCGATCCTTCGTCTTCTATCACAACATCAGAGGATAGCAACAGTCCATAGAGTTTAAGCAACGAAAGAATTGCGCAGGCGTAATGAATCAGAAGGTCGAACACGAACAAACGTTCGAGTATTAGTGGGTCTGGGAATTCTATTTCGGGACCTTGCGGATGGTATTGAAACCGGATCTTTCTTCGCGTCACAAACTCAAGTACCCTGTACCAGACTCTATCTATCATGACGTACTGAATCGAGCTTGTCGCTCGAACACGTAGACCTTGCACAGTCAGCCGCTCTCTGAGTGTATTGGCCTGTGTTGTCTTTCCAGTTCCGTGCACACCTACAAAGATGACCATGGTCTTGCGCATCCGGTTGCATTCCCTATGAGTCGAACGATGTGATAGCTAGCTCAAGGATAAAGCGGCCAAATGGACCTTCGCATAGGTACACGCGGCGTGATTACGGACGAACCCAGTATTGGAAGGACCATCGGTGCGACGTACTCGAACTCTCATTTCTGTGTGAATGCTACTAGTCGAAGTCCGGGCGCGATCTCGAACGCTCCCATGTTCTGCAAGACTCAGAGAACGAGATGGGAGTCAACTGACTATTTGCGTCTGGATAACCCAAAAACCGCCCGCAGGAAAATGGAATAACACGCGAGATGAGCGTGGCGTGACTCTGCATGAGGAAACAACATCATTGCCCCATGTCACGAAGATACTTTGACTTACAGACAATGAGCGAGATAAAGTTCGTCTTGAATCTTCCGAAATCGTACTCTCGTAACACAAGCTCGTGAAGGGCTGGAGCTACAAGGTCGGCATAAGCTTCAATGGTTTCTGCAATCTGTGTGCCCTGCTCTAGCGGAATATAATGTGTGTAAGGCGTAGCCTCTGTAAAAAGAACGCCGCTCTTCGTTGAGATGACTGGGAGACCGCAGTATCCGGCCTCCAAGAGCTTGTTCCTCGCTCCACCACAGATAGCCTCACTTGGGAATGGTAGAATCACCGCATCAACAGCAGCCAAAGTAGACACATAGCGAGTAAAGCTCAGATACCCGAGAAAAACGATGCCAGGCGTTGCTTCCAATGCAGCCCCTGTAACTAGAAATGTTACCCCTTCTTGTCCTGCGACTTTCCTGAGTTCATCTAGGGCTTTCATATTAGCAGCAAATACCGTGGGCAGCGGGGCTAAAATGAGAATAGTGTTAGGTCGAGAACTCACCTCTCTCAGCAGTTGCTCTCTACAGTGACCCTTTGAAGGAAGAACAAATGGAAGAGTTCTTTCGAACAATGGGCTGACGGCGTTCGGGATTGCTGTTGCTCTCACTCTCAGCCATTTCCATAGCAACAAGCCAAGTCCTGCGGATGCAGATACAACCGATGATGCAGTCTTGTATGCAACAGACTCACACATCAAGAGCATGATTCGCCGCACGAAACCACTTTCGTGCATAAGAGAAGACTCGTACCAAGCGAATCCATGAACGTCGACTATGGCTGATTTGTGAACGGAACGGCGCAGCAATGTTATGAACGCGGAGACCCAAGGATTCACTCCACTAACAATCAGCGTTTGCGGAGCGATCACAGACCTAAGCTGTGGGACTAGACTGGCGAAGCTACTAATCGGGATGTAAACTGGCTTTAACAGTCCTGTCGAGCTAAGTGCGTACCAGATGTTGAGAGGCCGCAACAACGATCCGGATACGTATTCCGTGGATGGCCCTACGATGGCCACGGTCAATCTGGTTCCTCTGAGATTTCTAGATGCGTGCACTCCCACAGGTCTCTCCTTTCATTCTACTATCGTCAAGCTTGCCTAAGCGCTTTTGAAGGGCTCACATAGGATTATGCCTAGGTCCATACCCCATTCCGATATTCCCACAAAGGCATTCTGTTGTACCGATATCCTCTCCATTTCGTCTTGGCTAGTTAGCCTCCGCCCTTCTCCCAAGCAAGCCAAGGGTTGCAAGCTTGTTAGCATCCCCAGGCCCTATTGCCCGAGCCAGTGCTGAATACCACGCGTTTCCGCAAGCTCACCCAGGAACGGGAAAGGGGAGTGCCAAAGAACGTGACCAGGTACCACTTGCCCCCCGAAGCCCTTCTTGAATTGGGCTGGTCCGCCTTTGGTGTCCACCGGACCTATTCCGCCCATGTAGTATCTGTCATAGCCGTTGCGACTGAGCCAGGTTATCACCGACCATTCCAGAGCCACAGACAAGCCCTGTCTGTTTCCTTCCCGAGTGGAACCACCCAAAAGTGTCAAGCCCATCGGAGACCTGATGAATCTCCCGGAAAGCAGCACCACAAGCCCCGAAGCCGGGTTCCCTTGATCATCATACGCGATGAAGACCTTGACAAGATTACAATCTCTTAGAGTTGAGAATGACTTTTTCAAGAGAGAGAACTCCTTTGCGTAGGATAGGATGTACCCCTGGGAATTCGGCGCATCTCCCTGAAAGGACATCTTCCTGAGGGTATGCCCCAAGAGGCGCCCGAACCTTCCAATTCCGTCAAGGTTCGTCTCGTCATGAACGTAGTAGGGCAAGGTTTCGGCCGTTGAAGATATCACTCCTTCGTCATCATTGTTCAGTGCCCTACGGATCCTGTTACGGTGGTTTTTGTCAAACCTTGAGTATATGACCTTGACAGGGCTCGTCAAGTCGATTCGGATATCGCGATCATTGGTCCTTGGCCTGATACCCAAGTCTGCCGACGAGCCGAGATACGCATAGTCGAAGGGATATTGCCTAAGCTTGATGAGAAGGGCTGGAAAGGCCTTTCTGAGGACCCTTATGTTCTCGGCAACATCTACGCTTCTTGCGCCATCACCTCGGACGGCGAGCTGAGGTGGCGAGTGTTGAGCTAGCGCATAGATGCCTAGAGTCCTCCTGATTACAATGGGGATTATGCTCCCCTTGTAGCCGAGGTACAGGCAGCTGTCTTTCTCATTGTGCGCGCAGAGGTATGACAGTAGAGGAGGTACCGCATAGAGACTGGCGAGCACCATGTTGGATTTCAGGACCTCACGCAGGATTTCACTTGGTGAGATAATCTCAATGCCGGGGTTCGCTGGCTCTTTCCAGGTCTCCTTGAGTTCCTTAAGGCTGTCTGACATCTATCCCACCTCTCAGTCGGTCTCTTCTAGAACAATTTCAGCAAGGGACGGCAGCACCTTGGCAGCCCTAGCCGAGCTTCCACTCACGACTCCGAACGGCGCGCCGATGAAAAGGAGATTCTTCATTGGAGTTTGCTCAAGCTCCTTGAATAGATTCTCTGAAGGTTGGATGCGAAGTGGTCTTCGCTTAGCTCTTTTCGAGCAAAATCCCTTCCCTTGGTTCCGAGTTCATAAGAGCACTTCCTGTCACCGGCAATGGATTCGACTGCTTCGGCCAAGTCTCCTAAATTGAATGGTTTGACGGCCCTGCCCCCGCCCGATTGGGAGACGAGTTCGCCAACGCCCCCGACAGAGAACCCAACGACCGGCTTGCCTAGCGCCAGGGCCTCCGCCGCCGAGTAGCCGAAGGCCTCGAACCACAGGCTAGGAACCAATATCGCTGCCGCCCGCCTGAAGATGTCTGTCTTCTCCTTCTGTGAAACGAATCCATGAAAGATGAGGTTAGGGCGACTCCGTGCCTGCTCCCGGACGAAGCTCGCCAGAGGGCCCCCTCCCATCACATGGACTTTCGTCCCTTTCATCAAGTCGGCCAGCCTCGGAAGCAGGTGCGCGCCTTTTTCATGGGTCAGTCTCCCGGCAAAGGCGACGGTCCCCTCCTCGCCCGGACTTGGCTCGATCTCGAGGAGTTCGTCTGGGACGGGATTGTATGCGACATTCAGCCCGACCGAACCGATGTCAGCCTCGATTTGGGACGCCAGTGCCTTCGAGGGCACGACGACGGACCTAGACTCTCTGAGGAGAAGGCGGAGCGCAGCCTGCTGGTTCAACCCGTCCAACAGCCTCTTTGTTCGTGGCTTCTGGCTTAGCCGCGACTCGTTCCAGAGGCACACCGGACAATGAATCTGAAGGCCCAAGTTGGCGCAAGGCTCCAGCTCCGGCAACCTGGTCGCCCATCCCGTAGGACAAAGAGAGTTGTAGCTATGAACTGTCGTCACAAGGGGAACGTTTGCCTGTTTGACTGCTCTGACGATGGAACGCGGTATCGCGCGTTTACGACATTGGCGTGGGCGATGTCGGTGTTCGCCTGTCGCATCAGGCCACTCAGCTCTCTTACGGTGCCAGCGTCCCAGAAGGCCCGCAGAAACGGGACATCACTGCCGCCCGTCGAACCGGACATACGCCTGGGGGTGATGTCGCCCAAGTTGATTCTCACCGCAACGTTGCCCAGGAGGTTTTCGTTGATGTCAGCCAGAAGTCCCGAGTAGAGCTCCTTCCCGAACAGACCCGGACCTCCTCGACCGAAGCCAGCATCATCCATTATCGCAATGTTCAGGGGACGTACTCTGCTCATGCGCTACAGTTCCCGGACATCGAGTCGGCGACCAGTGGCGCAAGCATAGTTCCTCACTTTTGAGACACGATCCCCAGACTAGTCAAAGAGGTCTTCAATGGGACAATCTTCATGTTCATAGAAAGCAGCATCCGGACGACAAAGAGAATCAGGGGGAGGGGTTCTGAATGGAACATCAGGACTATCGGGCACGACGGGTTCGAAGCGACCTTGAGTGGTATCTCCGCCAGATGCCTGCTGGGCCCGAAGCTGCCGATAGCGTATGGGTCTCGAACGGTGTTCCATCTGTTGGAGTAGCTCCCAGCTCTCGCGTAGCTAAAGGCCTTGCTCACCTCGCCTTTAACGACCTCGTTGAAGAGGCCGAAAGGGTATGCCAGACCATAAGTGTGCGAGCGTGAACCTAGAGCCGCATTCAACCCTTCGATCGATTCCCGACACTCGAGCCCTGACTTCCAGAGGACTTAGCAGTCTGAGGTCTCTGTGAGTGTGCGTGTGCGAACCGATTTCGTGTCCCATGTCAACCATCTCCCCAAGAAGGTCGGGCCTTGAAGCCAGTCGACCCCCCTTGCCTTCATAGAATGGCGTCCTTCCCGTAGGGATGTAGAAAGAAGCCGAGACGCCAACTCTGTGGAGCATCTTTGCAACGGCGTAGTGGCGCAGAAAACCGTCGTCGAAGGTAAGAGAGACGAAGACCAATCTGGATTCACTTGACGCTATGCGGTCTTCTTTCCTTGTTGAAACCGAACGAGCAAGCGGCCCAAAGTGAGTCAGTTCTCGAAGAACCGCACAAACCTCTCCGTCGTCGCCTCTGCTCTCAGAGTGCGGGAAATGCTACCCCTCAGGTCTTCCCCGATGCTCAGGAGTTGGCCCTCCGACATCGATAGGATGGACTCGATGTTACGCGCCAGAGAATCTGACTGGAACGGATCAAAGAGATATTGCTCGGCGGCACTTCCCCTGACCAGTTCGCTGTTCCCTCCGACGTTTGAAGCAATGGGTATGGCGCCGGCAGCCATTGACTCCGCTACAGCGTAGCTGAGAGGCTCTTCCCATATCGAAGGGAATATGAGACCCCGAACGGAGGCGTATTTTTCAACCAACTGGTCATAAGGCAGTCTTCCCAGGGTCTGAAAAGCGCCATCGAACCTGTAGCGAACTCTGCTGAACAAGGTGTCGGAACGTTGGTTCGCGGTCCCCGTCATCAGGAACTTCACGTTGGTGCCTTGGCTCAGCAGTTGACTCGCGACCTTGACGAAGACATGGAACCCTTTGTGATAGGCGCCTCCTCCTACGTAGAGGAACGCGGGTTCTCCACGGGACCTATCCTGGACCCTGGGCAAGTCAGGAAGAGGATTGTACACCCGCGAAAGCAGACCTCCTAGCTCCGGAGCCAGCGCTGATATTATCTGCATTTGTCTATCCGAGACGCAGACCAAGTGATCCGCATAGCCCAGCCAGTATCTGGCCAGACGAGTGTGAAGATCCCCGAAGATGGCCAGATATTGTGCGCTTCGTCCCTTTCTACGTTCGAGCCATAGATTGAATGCCTTGACCTTTCCGAGGTAATCTCTTGTGGGCTCAAATGGAGCAGGGACCGCTGCCGAATAGCTGATCGGCGCGTAGTCGTGGAGATGAATGATCAGCTTCTTTCCGAGCTTCTTTGCAATCGGCGCCAGAGGATAACACAGCCTAGGGATATAGACGATCTCGTGGTCTCGAATGATGCTTTCAAAAAGCGATCCCCGTGAAAGGATCTTGATCCACAATTCAGTCTTCGAACCCGCCCTCAGTACGCTGGAGGTGAGCACGGTGAGGCCGTCGCGTGATGGGCCCGAGGGCTGGCCCGTGACCATCGTAACGTCGAAACCGTGTTCGACCAGAGACTTGACGAAGAGGTGGGTGGCCAGCTCCGCGCCTCCGCCGTTCGGCCACAGCGCCTCGGAGAAGACAACCACGCGAGATCTTGCCATCACGGTTCCGCCCGCATGACCGGTTGGACTCGCGAGCCCGGATGCCTGCCATACGACGTTGCCTTCCTGGTTGGAGTCCTCAAAGGGCTTCCAACACAATCGGCCCAAAACAATCCCCTATGCACTTTTTTCCCCAATGCCCGCACGGCCAATGAGAGCTGGGCAGGATCATGGCCTCTTGTCTAGATGCCGCGAATTCACGACAAGCCCCAGTATTAGAAGATAAGTTCGAAAGACCCGTATCCAGGTAAGGATAAGGGGATATGAAATGCGCCTCTTCATCGCGTACGTCCGGTAATACCCCTTCGCAAGGGCATAAAGGGAAATGGCAGCCAAGGACAAGGCAACCGACAACAAGCCAAGCCCGAAGTCAAGAATGACCAGCAAAAGAAGCAGCGCCGGCACAAGCGCATAACCAACGTACTCAAGGGTCTGTGCGATGGGGCTGACTTTCATGACTTGCCACATGCTCCACCAATTCTTGTGCAGATACTCCGAGACGTACTTGCGAATCCTATGGTGCCCACTTCCTCTCGCTTGGCTTTGTGCGGACCCACCTGACTTGGGGACGGCCGAAGGTTTCCTGCCAGAGAGTTGGTGCAGATGTTTCGACATCACTCTCCCATCCACCAAAACCTTGAAGCCTTCCCTACGGAGCCTAGACCCCAATTCCCAATCCTCGTGGATGGTGAACGGAGGTCCCATATCTTCGCGATACAGGCCACATCTTGTCACGAGGCTTCTTCTGAATAGAGTGCATGGCATAACGGTGTACGCGCCAGCGATTCTGCCGTCAAACCGACCGAAGTGAAGTCGACCAGCAAGAGTTGGGGCATCGTCAATCGCTGGTGATGCAACCGCAGCCGTTAGCTCGTCGAGTTGAACGAGCTCCAAAAGGTGACTCAGTATGAGACTGTTAATGAGAACGTCGTCATCCATAACCAAGACATACTCGCATTCGCTCGCCCGTATTCCCTCGTTTCGCTTCAAATCGGCCGAGTTGATGCTGATTACCAAGAAATCCGCCTCCAATCGATCCTGGCTGGCCTTGAACCAGTTGAAGCATTCCCTCGCATTGTTGTCCTCAGGAGATGCAACCAAGATCAGACGCATCTTCTCCTTAGGGTAATCCAATTCAGAGATGGCGCCAAGTACGTTCCTGAGGATGTGACCTACGAGATAGGTGACCACGACTATGCAGACTCTCGGGTACCTTTCGATGGAGTCTCCTGGGGTCTCGGGCTTGGCCGTCAAGATCCCATTCCCAGAGGTTCCATTTTTCACGAACAATTGGCTTCTTCCACCGTAGGTAACGTCTTAGGGGGAGGTCTTTCCTGCCAAGCAGATCCTCGTTGCGGCGCACAGATGTGGAATGTCTTCTCCCAGACCCGATATCTCTCTCAATTTGAGCCGATTACGAATCAGGCGCTCGTTTCCGAGAATCCTATCGGGGAGGCAATCGTTACGGTAGTTCCATGCCCCCCAGAACTCGCCAAAGGCCGTTAGGTGGTTGCCAAGGTCTGGCTTCAATCCTTCAACCCACATAGAAAGCGATATGACTCTGAGAGTTGTACACAACGTCTAGCACTTGCGATTGCGTGTCCACTGCTGAATTAGCCAACCTGTCAGTTCTCAGCACGAACAGAGAGTTGTTGTAATCGCCAAGAATGGAGCTGCCTGCGAAGACGGAGGTCAGGACGGTCCTGACGTTCTTGTAGCTCGGGACAGCTGCAGCCGCAGCCAAATCGTAGTCAAGGTAGATGGTCGAGAACCCCTGCCCCACCAAGGCGCCGATGTCATTCGCCTGCACGCAGATGCTCCTACTAGGGATGGTGGCTTCGACCCCGAAATCCTGGTGCTCCAAGGGGGCCCAATCCGGGCTGAATGTTCCAATGCATATCACAGAGGACAAGATCACCGCGGTGATCAATATGACCCCCACTTTCTTGCTGTCCAGCAGCTGGTGGATGACGAGAGCTGAAGGCAACAGCAACAGCAAGTAGGCACATGGAATCGCATACTGGCCTGACTCGCTACCAAACGCATAAGCTGCGAACGAGCTGCCAAGAAGAACGAAGGCGGCGATGCATGAAGAAATCGCTATGAGCCCGAAGGTCGAAGAGAAGATGGAGAAGCCAGCTCTCTTACCTCCCCTGGTCCGGCCTAATAATACCCGAGTCACAAACCAGACAAGCAGAAGCGCCATCCCGATCGCTACCGGGGCAGCCCAGGCGTAGGCGAACTCCCAGAATGCTGGTTGGGAGTAGCCAGGGGCAAGGGCTGTGGGAATGGTGCTGCCCGAGACCAACTTTGAGTTGCCGCCAATCAGGCCCGCGATGAAGCTTCCAGTGGAGTCGTAGATGTGAGCGGCCTTTGTAACTATCAGCGTGTAAATGTAGGTCATGAACCAATACCCTGCCGTTATGACTAAAAGCAATCTAAGCGTCGGCCCCACGGATGACGACAATTCGAGCTGGCTGCTCCTGGTCAACGTTATTATCGCACCCAGGACTACGAATGCGGCTATCAGTGCAATAGGGCCCACCGGATGGGCAAAGACCATCACAAGGATGACTATCCCCAGGAGGCCCACTGTCTGCCTCCAGGCCGGCTTCGTCGCCAGTATCGAAACCAACAGCAAAGTCAACATGGCGTACGGAATCGATAGAGTTCTACCGACAAGAAACGAAAGCTGAGGTGTTGAAAGTATCAGCATGGCCGCTGGGGCTGCCTTTTCAAAACCGAACCTCCTCGACAGCAACAGCAGGCTCAACATCGTGACTGCCAGAGTCACCACGCTTTCGACAATGGGCAATCCCAGGTTTATTCCGCTAACCATGTAGAGGGGCACCAGAAGTAGGTCTCCAATGGGCACGTAGTAGTAGAATCCTCCCTGCGCCGAGGCCTGCTGGAATGAGGCGATGTTTCCAGTCTGATAGAGGGCGTCGTCCTGAATGTTGCTTAGCGGATAGAAACCATTCTGCAGATAGACTGTGACCGTCATCGAGATGGCGGAAACGACTAGGGCGTAGGCGACCAGATTCCGATTCGCTCTCCCCAAGGCAAGATAGAGGGCTAGCAGGCCACATACCGAGCCCTGCAAAACAAAGAAGGCGTCCGGCCTCGCGAATGGCTGTACCGAAAACATCGCGACAAACGGTGTGACCGTCACGACCGCAGCGAGGACTGCACCGACGACTTTACCCAATTTTCTTCGGTCTATTGCATCCTTCCGGCTTCGAAAGCTAAGCAGAATCAAAACCGTAAACAAAGCCGCCAGGATTAAGGTGTAAAAGATCAGGTTTTCGGTAAAGGTCCTGCCTGGTGTGGGGATGATACTCAACGCGCCAGATGGGATGTTCAATTAGGGCGACCTCTCAGCGTATTCCTCAAGACCTGTACGGCGGCTCTGTTATAGACCAAGCCCAAGGCTTTCAAGCATTCGTTCGACATATACAGCTGTCTGCTTCCGGCTGAGAGCCTTCGCGCACCGAATTCTACCAGATAGGCAGGGTCCTTGTACTGCAGAGTCTTGAATGCTGCCCACCATAAAGGTAGCCCATGGGCAGCGTCCACCATACCTTTGGGTCTCCCCCTCGAAGTGCTGACAGCACGAGAGGCTCTGGCGGTGGCGATACCACTTGCTAGGACGTGGTATCCGCGAATCGCAGCAAGGACGACATGGTCGGTATCCCACATCGGCAGGTACCTTAGGTCGACCGCGTTGGTGAGTTCTAGCCAGCATTTGAAGGAATACATCCGATTTGCCCCCCAGACCATGACACCGCCTTTCCCCAGCGGGTAACTTCCTTTCAGAAGCCCCATGGGCTCCAGCCTGCCGCCAGCTATGCCAAGGAGGGGGTCATCACTGAAGCATTTGACAAGCTTTTCGAAGTAAAGCGGCTCCAAGGTAACGTCTGCCTCAATCGTGGCCACGAAGTCAGGCGAAATCCCCGCCTTGACCAAAGCCTCGGCAAGCGACCAGTAAGCGATGTTTATGTTCCACTTTCCCATTGCCGGAATCCTCGGAAGCGATATGATTTCGTGTGAGAGTCCTGCCCTTTGTAAGGCCTCCTCTGCCGACTCGGCGCTGCCATCAATGGACCCGTTGTCACAAATCAGTACCCTGTCTGGCCTGATGGTCTGGCGGGCCAGGCTGTAGATCATCGCCTGCAAACTACTTCTCTCATTAAAGGCAGGAGTGAGTACCGCTATGCTAGCTGATGCCAAGGCGTTCCAACAAAGTGTGACCCAGATAGGCCGCGTTCCTTCTGAAAGTGAGGTTACGCATGAGAGTCGGGAGGGAGATGCTCAACTCGCCCTCCGCCTGCAGACGATCAAGAAGGGAAAGCACGCTGACATTTGCAGGTATCCTGCAAGGGAGGCTGGGTCGCTTCAGCGACTCGTCCAGCATTCCCTTTGCAAGAACGTGGATGGCGCTCTCGTTGAATGCCACGATACCGCCGAATCCCTTCTCGCCCATGGTCCCTTTTGCGGCGTAGCCGAAGACCGAACTTGCCAGCTGAAGGTTCTCCCTGGCGATAAGCTCGGAAACGCCCCCTCGAACCACATCAGGGAGCACCTCCGCCACCTCTCCAGCTGTCACGACGCCCTCCTTAATCACGGCGTGCGCCATCCTCACTGCGGCTTCTGTGGTCCCGCCCAGCTGATCGAATTCGACACTCGCGCAGCCGTCAAGCACCTCAGTGTTCGTTCTTTCGACATCCGCTAGAAGCACTTCTGAGGAGAAGTACGGGATTCCGAGGAGGGCGAGTTGAGTATGCAGGTCAACGATCACCGGGTTACCTTTCGACATGAAGCCCGTCGCGTATTGCTTGGAAAGGTCGTCGATCGAGTAATAGCCTTCCGCGAGAAGGCCCTTGACGCAGTCCTGATAGTTCTCCTTTGCGATTAGCACATCCAAGTCGACGCCGACCCAGCCTGTTCTGTTGAAGGTCTTGAAGATCACGTAGTCGATGCCATACTTGGTCAACGCGTCCACCAACTTCCTCAGCTGCCTGTCCCTGTCCTCCCTTGCGTTCTTCAGCTGTCTGACAGTGGGGTCCAGGGCCCGTCTCAGGGCCCTTGAAATGCCTGACTCATCTCCTTCGAGCAGACGGAAGGCTGGCAAGGTCAGGCGATTCTCGTTTATCAGCCGGGCGAGCGCGTCCGACCTGCTCGGAGGAACCGAGGACAGGCCCGAGAACCAAACCTCGCGCAACCCCTCCGTCGCATCACCTGAAGCGACAACCTTGGCAGTGTCTATCACGACCTCGATCAGGGCGTCAGCGGCCCGTGGCCTTGCGGACAACTACGCCGCCTTCTTGTCGAGGGCCGGCCTGTAAGCTTCCGCTATCAGTCTACGCGCGACGTCTCGCCAGCTTGGAATGACTGCGCCTGCGCGGCGACCACTTGAGACCAGTTCCTGAACCCCCCGGGCTATGTCTGAGGTGGAATCCCCGTCTACCAATCGAACCCCGTCGAACCCGCCGAACGTTTCACCCCAGGGTAGGGCGGCGACGACCGGAACCCCTATGGCCAAAGCTTCCGCCACGACTATGCTGAAGGCCTCATATTCGGAGAGGTTAACGAAGCAGCTGCTCGTAGCGAGCATTTCCAAGTACTTCTCTCTCTCCAGGAAGGGATGACGTTCCACGTTCACTTCCAATGAGTGTGCGAGGGCCGCGAGCCTCCGAAGGTCGGGGCCATCCCCTATGATCCTGACCGTAACCTGGCCGCCGCGACTGCTCAATTCGTAGGCCGCCTGTATCAGCCGGTCCACCCTCTTGTATCGCTCCAATCTTCCAGAGTACGTCAACACCAAGCCCCGTGGCGGCTCCCACCTGTGGAGGAGGACGTCTTCAGAGACGCCATTCGGGATGACGACGGGGACTACCGAGAAATCGTTCCTGACGACGTTTGATTCGAAGTCGGACACGCAGTGCACGGAGTCGGCCGCTCGGACTGTGCGCCTGGCCACGGGCCAATACGGCTTCCATAACAGCCTCGTGTGCCATTGGCTCCCGGCGGTGTGATGATGGGGCGTCATCACGAAGGCGGTCGTCCCCATCCTGTTCCTTATGGCCAGCCAGCAGGCGGGCGCCAGCAGAGCACCTATGTTATGGGCGTGCACGACGTCACCCTTGACCGACTGCAGGTGGCGGAAGGCGCTCCGCGAAGGGACGAAGTAGGCGCCTGAGGGCGCATAGCCCCTGAACCTGTTGATGGAGACGCCGTCGGCTTCCTCATGGGAGGGGAGGTTCCCGTCGACGTCAAGGGTCACTACTTCCACCTCGTGCCCCTCCTTAACCAAGTTCTTGGAAATCATATCTGACACATGGGAGAGGCCTCCATAGTAAGGCGGGAAGGAGTGGGTCACCTGCACTATTCGGAGCGTCTCCATTCAGGCTATCTCCTTGTACAGGGAAAGAGTGTCCTCGGCCACGCGCCCCCAGTCGAACCTCTCGGCGAACGCCCTCCCCAAGGAGGAAGACCTCCGGAGGAAGTCCTGATCACGGAGCGCCCTCTCTAGGCTTGAGGAAAGGGCCCTGCAGTCTCCCACCGGATAGAGGAGGCCGTCTATGCCGTCCTGGATGCAGGCCGCGAAGCCTCCGATCTTCGTGCTCACGACGGTCGCGCCGTTGGACATCGCCTCCAGCATCGTGATAGGTCCGGCCTCGTACTCTGAGGTGAGCACGAAGATGTCGGCTGCTCTATAATACAAGTCCAGCTCCTCCTGCGGGACCCAGCCGGGGAATGAAACGAAGCCGTTGAGACCATACGATTCCGATAGGCTGATCAGCTTCTGCCTGAGGGGGCCATCCCCGGCGACGGCTACCCGAAAGATGATGTTGTCCTCCCTCAACAGCTTCGCGGCTTCTATCAGGGTCTCGAGGCGCTTCCTGGCGACGTGCTGAGACGCTGAGAACACAAGGGGAACGTTGGGGAGGCCCAGCTTGCGCTTCGCCTCTTCCCTGGTGAGCGAGCTCAGAGGCGGGAGGACGACGCCATTCCGTATTACCCTGATCCTCCCGGCATCGAAGCCGTACTTGACAACCAGTTCAGACTTCATCTGGGCAGAAGGGACGATGATGGCCCTGCTGTTCCTTCCGGACTCCCTTTCGAACAGGAATCCAAGGTAAATGTAGAAGATGGCGCGCCTGAAGTCGGTCAGGCCTGCAGGCGCGTTAAGGATGGACCTCAGCTCGCCGTAGCTGGTATCATGTATTGTGGTCACCTTCCTCCCATGGGTGACAAAGGAGCCCACATAAGGCTCCTCGACATGCACGACATCGAACCCCTCCCGCTCGATGAGACGGTTGACCATTGAGGTGAAACGGACTATGTCGAACGGCACCTGGAAGTCTAGGTACACCGGCCGTCTTCCCCGGCTGATGATGGAGCTCCTAGGACGAATGAACCTCACTCCGTCGTTGGATTGTAGGGGGTCACCGAAGGACACCACTTCGCATTCAACACCCAGCTTTTTCAGGTGCCCCACAAGGTTGAATGTGTGGCGAGCCACCCCTCCCACTTCGAAGGGCGGATACTCCCTAGCTTACGAAGAGGACCTTCAATGTTGTAAGGGCACGCCGCCCGTTGCTGTTGAAAGAGCGAACTTTTCGTTCAGCGACCTGAAGGTCTCAAGGGCCTGAGCCTCGTTCGAGACTCCAGCCACAGCCCCTCCTAGGTTCGGCAGTCCGGAGACATACGACATGGCTTCAGGGAGCTTGAGATAGCCCGCTGCCAGGATGCTCATGGCGATTACAGTGGCCCCTTTGGCCTCCCGGAGTGACTGCTCGCAGACCTCCTTCGATGGCGTCATCAGGAAGCCCGCCACATTGAAGGGCGCCGCTATCGTGACCTTGTCCAAGGGGATGCTCCACTGCCTGAGCTTCCTCACCAGATATGCGAAGTTGCGAGTCTCGAAGCCGGCCCTCATCCCCAGCTTCTCGGAGAACCTGAGGTGGGATTCGAAGAGCCATCGAAGGTCCAGAGCCAAAGCCATGTCGATGACTACCTCATGAAGGAGAATCGATTTGATGACCGCCTTCTTGCCGGCCGCCGTCCGCACCCTGGAGATTTCGTACCGGACATAAGCCTCCAATAGGTTCGCAGGGTTCGTGGCAAGCACCCCGCTGATGCTCTTCGAGATGGCGCAGAGGTTCCCCGAATAGAACGTCTCCGATAGGAAGCTCCTTGCCATCCCAGCAATCCCCCCCGACCGAGTCGACCTTGAGACGTATTCGTAGGCATATGGCACAATGGGATAGAGCGAGAATGCCGAAGTCGAGTCATGGCCCCTGATCTCCCTGAGAATCGCGAGAGTGGTGGGGCTGACGGAGAACATGAAACCTTCGGCTCCGTTCTCCAGCGAGATCTGCACCAGCTGTGCGGCCTTCCTTGGGTCGAGGATGCCTTCTCCCCTAGCTCGCGCCCTCTCCTGAGATAGATGGCTGATGCCGTGGAAGGCGTTGTCTCCCACAAGTACGAACCTTCCCTCAGGGGTCATGTCAAGAACCCCTCCGCATCGCCAATAATGCGATCTGTCTTCGAGGCCGAGCTGAAGGAGTCCTCCGGCGAGCGACCCTCTCGAAGGCAGCGGACCATCTCCTCGTCTTGGCGGTAGTACTCGGGTCCGCCCAGAAGGAAAGGAACGCCGTCGTTGAGGTCCTGTCTGTGCCATCTTGTAGGAGGGCTTGCCTTCGGCGTCAGCTCCACCACGTCATCGTTGGCCATCAGGCGACCATGGTCGCCTTCGACGGAAATGCCGATCTCCGGCATCCTGTAGCCCGGGACTGACCATGAAACCTTGAACTCACCCTCCAGACCTCCCCTTGTCTTCGCCCCGAAGACCACCGGTGCGGCCGCATTCGGAGACAGAGGGAGGGGGTCGAGAGACGGCCCTGCCTTCAAATCCCCGAAGAGCCAGAGGGCCAGGTCGATGGCGTGGGAGCCAAGGTCCCGCAGAACCCCTCCCCGAGCGTTCCCCCTGCCCCCTCCGGCGCCTTCTGCGAAGTCCGATGAATAGGCGTGGGCTTCGAATGAGATGACGTCTCCAAGAGCGCCCCTCTTGAGCAACTCCCCTGCCTTAGCGAACGTCACGGCGAACCTCCTCTGGTATCCCACCATGGTAATTCCAGATGCGTGCTCGGCGAGCGAGCACAGTTCGCCGGATTCCCTGCGGTTCGAGGCGAGTGTCTTCTCCACAAATACGTGCTTGACGATCTGCCGCGAGTAGACTTCTTGGATTATCGGGAAGTGAGTGGGAATGGGGGTGGTGACGAATACGACGTCGAGGCCCTTCCCTGCCAGCTGGGCCACGTCTTCGACGACAGACGTTTCAGGGAGGATCTTCCTGGCAAACCTGGAGATGAGGGTGCTCTTCTCGCAAAGGGCAGTGACCTTCACACCATCCATTACGCTCAGGATGCTGGCGTGGAGAAGGCCCATCTTGCCGAGGCCGATGATGCCGACGCTAATGTCGTTTCCCAAGAGGACCGGTCACAGGGAAAGCGTCAGGAGGTAGAGGACGACGTTGCAGAAGCCGTGGGCGGTGATGGGAGCCGCGATGCTGTTGTACCTGAGCATCAGGTAGCCGAAGACCACTCCGGCCCCGTAAGCGAAGATGACCTCCAGGGGGCTGAACCAGCCGATGTTGAAGAGGGCAAAGAGGACGGCCGTGATGTGGACGGCCTGCCACCTCGGCATTATCTTGGCCAGCCTGCTCAGGACCAGCCCACGGTAGAGCAGCTCTTCGGTCAACCCAACGAAGGCCACCATCGTCACGACGACGTAGAGCGCATTGACAAGGGATGATGGCCCGATGGCGATCGGAGGAGGATGAAGGATATCGAGCTCGACGTAACCGAGGACCGCGCCGATTGACAGCCCGACTAGTATCTGCACAGGCAGCCTACCGGAACCCCTGGTGAGGCCAACCTCCGCCAGGGGCAACCTCCGAACCCAGATGTAGATCACAAGGGCAGCAAGTATCAACGTGTAGACAATTGGCACTACGACGGACGACTGAATCATTGAAACAGGGAAAGGAGAGAGGACGAGCCTGGTCACAAAGAGCAGGGCGGAGACCTCCAGCGCAGCCGAGACATTGCCGTCTCTATTCCTGAAGAATAGCGCGAAGACAGGCAGGCAGATCAGCCCCAGGAAGGCCAAGATGAAGCCCGCCCAGACCAGGGTCCCGTTGAACAAGAGCTCCTCTGCGAATGCAAGGAGGGCAACGGGTACCATAACGACATAGGCCAAGGGACCCTGCGACCCTCCCAGGAGCGAGATGGTCAAGGCTAAGAACAGGAATAGATCTTCAGTTGCCAACAATGGGGGATAGGATTGCCCCATGAAGCGCCCGAGCACGGAATAGGCAGCCAGCGAAGAAAGCACGACTGCGCTGGAGACCAGAGAAAGCTCAGAGAAGAACGAATGGGATTGATGCAGGCCCAACACACAACTCCCTATGAAAGAACCATACGAAATGACTTGGTGCTCAGGACGAGGCCACTAGAAGACCAGGAGCAGGATCTTTGAAGCCACCGTCACGGCAAAGAGGAGCAGGACGAAGGCCAGTATCGGCGTCCAGTTCCGTCTTAACTCCCGCAGGACCGCGGCGCTCCCTCCGTAAGTGGGATTCGCCACCTCCGCGTAGGC
This sequence comes from uncultured Nitrososphaerota archaeon, assembly GCA_963842885.1. Classification (GTDB taxonomy): domain Archaea; phylum Thermoproteota; class Nitrososphaeria; order Conexivisphaerales; family DTJL01; genus DATKKG01. The sequence goes on along the minus strand of CAWJIE010000005.1, from coordinate 263,428 downwards.
CAGCAAAGACACGCATAACAGGGTGACCAGGACCTGTGCGTCTATCAACGCATCTGAAAACATCGCAGTGACGTTCAGGCCGCTGAAAAGCGAGGAGACCATGATGGAGTCTCGCAACGAAGTCATTGCCAGGAGCGAGGTCCCCATCACTGTCGATAGACCATACGTAAAGGGTTTCGAGCCAAGAGAGACCAAGAACGCGGCTAGCCCGACGTAGACCAGCATTAGGGCCAGCAACTTCTGTTCTCTGGACGTTCCCCTACGCAAACTAGGAATCCACCGCTGTTAATCTTCAGCGTATTGATACGAAGGTTGAACTTGCGCCCGTGAGTTCTCTAGACGCTATTTGCCGCTCCTCTCCAGGAAGAGGCGGTTCATCCTACGCTGCCTTATCTCCGACCTCTTCATCTGCAGGGATAGAAGGGCGGTGGAGAAGGCGGATATCCCTCCCGCGAGGAGGGCGGCTGCAATCATCGCCCACGCGAAGTGCTTGACTCCTTGCAGCGCATATGACATGGTCGCCCATGCACCCAGCAGTACTCCCGGCACGAGCATGAATGAAGCGACCGCCGCCAGCGAAAGTATCGGGCTGTAGTCCCAAGAGAGCCGAACGATATCCCTGGCGATCCTGGGGCCGTCGCGATAGGGGTTCATCTTCTTGTTCCCCTTCCTCTCCCTGTACTCTATGGAAATCTCAGCAATGTGACCTGCAGAAGAGGCCACCTGCGCCGCCAGCTCCACTTCAGTGCTGAATCCCCCTGACTCGTAGAAGAGGTCGCCGGCAAAGGAGGTCCTAACGGCGTACATCCCGGAACAGACGTCGTGCAGCTTCACGTTGAACAGCGTAGTGAACTCCCTAGTCAGCAGGTAGTTCCCCAGCCTGTTGACGATGGGTATGTTCTTTCTGCCATAGTGCCGCCATCCAATCACCTCATCGTTGGCGTCGAGAAGGTCCACCATTGGTTGGATGTACATGGCGGGGTAGGTCCAATCCCCGTCCAAGATTACAAAGTAGTCGGTGGTGACGAAGTTCGTGGCAGATTCTATGGCCTTGGTCTTCCCCTTGCCCTCCTGCAGGACTACGTTAGCCCCGTGGTCGTCCGCAATCTCTATCGTCTTGTCGACGGAACCCCCGTCGACCACGAGCACGGTGTTGTATCCTGCGGCCATGACTTCATCGATCACGTCGCCGATCCCATCCTGCTCATTGAGGGTCGGGATGACCACCGTCACTTGGCTGGGCCGCACCACCAGCTTCCTTGAGGCGAGCCTCTCTTGGACGCGCGTAAGCTTGCTCGCCCGCTGGAAGTTGACGTCCTTCATAGTCTCAGTCATGGCGAAGAGACTCCTCTGAGCTGCTCGTACCTTCGATAAGCGGCTACCAGCCCGAAGGCGACCACAAATATGGAGATCAGAGAGAAGACAGAACCAAGGCTGACGCCCCACGCCGTATAGGCCAGGACCAGCGCCAAGAGGGGAACCAAGGTAAGGCTGAGGCCTACCGATATGACGAGTCTTTCAAGCTCGTCGAGGTCATTCTTGTTCGAGTAAAGAGCCTCGACCACCACGTATCCCGGCACATACAAAACGAAAACGGACCCTACTAAATATCTTGAGTAGGAAAATACTTCAATGGAGGGCAATGCGTAGATTAGCAAAGATGCCCCCAGCAGGAATACCAGAATGCCAAAAAACCACAGCCCTCGGACCCCGAAAAGGTACTCCCTGAACCCACTTGGCGGTTCCCGCTCCGACACCTGGACCTTCCCATCCTCCCACAAAGCGAAAATCCTACGTGCTAGCTTCTCTCTTTTGATGCCCCCCCTTTCGCCCTCGGCCATGAGATCCTCCAGCTTCCAATCCCGGCTGGATACCAGCCGCATTACGGCCTCCGAGTCTTCGGCCATGCTAGGTCGCCGTCACGTTCAGGAGTATCTGTCCCCAGAGCCCGGCGTACAGGAACGAGCCCGAAGAAGCGTCGAACTCCCACAGCTCGAAGATGATCTTCGTGCCATTGGCGGGTTGAGAGAAGCTGAGCACAAGCGGGAAGGTGGAGTTCTGGCCATCCCTCAGGACAGCCCTGAAATCGGCCACCGACGGCACGTCGACCCAGGTGGTTTCATTGACTACGGTCGTCGAGTTCCCCAGCTTCACGCGAAGATCGTAGTACGTCACGCCTCCCTGGTGGTTCCCTATGTAACCGTAAAGCGTGACGTTCTGCCCCGCCGTGACCGTGGAGGGGTAGTCGCCGATCATCTGGTCTGAGCCGAGGACACCCAGCTCAGAGAACGGTCCGACGACGCGGTGCTCCAGCCAGTACTGGCCCGCGGTCATAATCCCCATGACGATGACGACGGCGAGCAGGACCGCCTTGACCTTGTCGTCGATCATCGCTTCTTCACCGTCCAGTCTCTGTGAGATCTGACCCAGAGGGACCAGAAGATCCGCCCGCCGAAGAAGTAGATTCCGATGCCTATCGCCGCCAACGCCCCCAATGTGAATGCCAGCCAGAAGACCTCGGATTGCGCGGAGGCCTTCCCCCGGCTCTCCACGCCCGGAAGTTCTTGGTTGACCGACTGGATGATGGATTCAGCCTGCTGGTACAAGGCCTGGGCCTGGTCGGGCGCCCCTGTCTCGTTTGCTTCACCTGCGGCGACCAAGGCCAACGCCTGGTTTAGCTGGCCGACGACGCCCGTCACGTTTCCCCCCTCCCCTTCGATGGTCTGGACGCGTGCGTAGGTCGTACCTATCTCGGAGTACAGCTGAGCCGACTCGGTGCTGGCAGAAAGCGCCAGCTGGAAAGGAGCCGTCGCCGAAAGAAGGGCCAGCACCAGAAGAAGCGACACGAGCCCTCGGCGCGAAGATGGAATCAACTAGGCAAGGTCCTGACAGGAAGCGCTAGTGAGCGGGATGCGCCGCGCTTCATCCTAGCCGGGAGGCCCCGCGTCCATTGAATGTAGGCCCATAAGGATCAGGTATTGCCGGTCGTCGGCCCATTCCAGCGCTGCCCTGTTCCCCATCAGCAGCGCCGCCCTCACGTTCGCCATGACCCTCCTGCCGCCGGCAATGAGGGCCCTGGAAACGAATCCGGGCTCAAGCCATATCGAGGCCCTGGATATTATGGCCTTCAATATGCCCTGCAGGAGTTCGCTCGTCATCTTGATGCCAGGTCTAGAGGTGAGATAGACTATCCCTCTCTCGATAGGGGTCAATGCTTTGTGGAAGACCCTCTGTTTGATCAGTTTGCGTCTGAGAAGAGCCACCTGGCGACGGAGCTCCTCCGCTTCGGAAAGTTCCTCCATGTATATCGGTGAACGCCCTATGCCGGGGTCACGGAATTAAGATTTTCTGCGTCGGGCCCACCGCCGGAGTCAGCTCGCTGGCAATGCTCGTCCGCATTGAAAGGAGTCAGATAAGAGCGGTAGGAATCCACTTCCGTCACAAAACGGCGGATTCCTCCTTTTCCACACATTCGTTCCCAGTACATACCACTTTGCTCTATCAAGCAACAAGCCACTGGATATTATGGTGGACCAAGCCTGAGGAAGGGGCATGCCCCCGCCGAAGGGACTACACACAGATTGCCCCCGGCGGATGGCAATCTGCGCGTCGACACGTCCATCCACTAGGTCCTCGAAAGGGATGTCCTGCCAAACTTGAACACCGTCCCGCTGGCCGGAAAAGTTGACCTCCCGAGCCCATGGAATGATTATATCTCTGGTGAGCTCAGGCGAACGTGCTCTAAGGGACCCTCCTAGACAGCGTGTTCGTTCATTGAAAGTCAAGTTCCTGGTGACCCCCGTCGGGCTGATGATGGGGAACATCGTATCGGCGCGGAGGCTGAAGGAGGCACTCCTGAACGAGGGGGTCACGGTGAGCGACGACAGGGCCGATAGAGAGTACGACATCCTCCACGTCCACACTCCCATCCCACCGTGGAACGCCCTTGAGGTGAGGAAGGCCAAGAAGAAGGGGGTACCCGTGGTCATCCACGCCCACACGACGGCAGAGGACGCCCAAGGCACCTGGACGGGGAGCACCCTCCTTTCGGGCTGGGTGGGGAGGTACCTGACATGGTTCTACGGCAAGGCGGACCTCGTGCTGGCGCCCAGCGAATGGACCCGCGGTCGGCTGCGGGCGCGTGGCCTCAAGGCGCCCGTTGAGGTCCTGAGCAACGGCATCGACCCGGAGAGGTTCAAGTTCGAGGGGGAACGGAGAAGGCAGTTCAGGGAGAGGTACGGCATCCCGATCGAACACAAGGTCGCCTACGTAATCGGCGTCGTCTGCCTGAAGAAGGGCATCGAAGTCCTCCCCGAGGTGGCGAGGGCGGTCCCAGAAATGGACTTCGTCTGGGTGGGCAGGCGCTCCAGCCTCTATCACCCGTTCAAGGTGGGCGGGGCCATCGGTCGATGCCCGGGCAACGTCCGATTCATCCACGACGTCCAGGACATCCTGGACGCCCACTGTGGATGTGATATCTTCTTCACCCCGTCGTTCGCCGAGAACCAGGGGGTGGCCCTGATGGAGGCCATGGCCGTGGGGAGGCCGGTCGTCGCGCGAAACCTGCCGGTCTACGAGGGACTGCTCCGGAATGAGAGGAGCGCCCTCCTGGGTGACTCTGCGGCCGACTTCGCGATTGCCCTGGGACGCCTACGGAGGGATGACGATCTGTCGGAGTCCCTGGCCCGAGAGGGGAGGGCGGCGCTGGATTCCCACGACATAAGGAAGGTGGCCAAGAGGCTCGTCTCCATCTACGACTCTCTTTTGCTGCGCAACTCTTTTTAGAGGACAAGGGCATCCGGGTCGCCATGCCGCGGATCAGGCGCCTGCCGGCCAGCAAGTACCTTGCCACGCTCAGGTACGCCTACGCCGACTACGCGGCAAAGGACTTCCGCTTCCCGTTCTACTGCTCCTTCAAGGTCCTCCAGCGATGCGACTCTCGCTGCGAGTTCTGCAACGTCTGGAGGTCCCAGACGCCTGACATGCCCACCGAGAAGGTGCTCAAGGTCATCGACAACGTCGCGAACTCCAGCGTCGTCCTCCTCAGCCTGGAGGGAGGGGAGCCTCTTCTGAGGCCCGACATCGGCGAGGTGCTCGAATACGCCCGGACGCAAGCCCCTCTACCTCCTCTTCACTTCGAGCGGGAAGCTCTTCGACAGGAGGCCCATGAAGGAGTACGCCAAGTACATCGACTTCCTCCACGTCAGCATAGACGAAGGTCACAGGAACCTCGACCTCTACGAATCCCTCCCAGAGTTCGTGTCCTGGGGGCCCGTCGTCTGCGTGCAGATCGTCGTGATGAAGGAGGACCTCCAGGGACTGGAGTCCAAGATCAGGAGATGCCACGACGCCGGCGCCAAGGCCGTCGTGATGCCGGCCTGCCACCTCCCGGGGACCGAGGACTTCCTCCCGGACACCAGGGCCTTCAGGGACGAGGTCCTGCGGCTCAAGAACAGAGTATCCGGGGACCATCATCACCACCGACAAGTACCTGAGGACCCTCGAGGTCCCGCACAGCTGCAACGCGGCTTCGGTCATCATCGACGCCGACGGACGGCTCTACTATCCCTGCAGGACGCTGATGGAGAAGAGCATCGACGCGTCGGAGGAGCCCCTCATGGGATTCCTGGCCACGGAGAGGGCCAGGGAGTGCAGGGAGAAGATGAAGAGCTGCGACATCGACTGCCACTGGTATCAGTACTTCGCGACCGACTCCTTCCTCTCGCTGAGAAGCGGCATCTCAGCCCTTAGGCCCTATATGGACAACCTCATTTAGGGAGTTCAGGCGCTTCGGGCCGTCTCGGTGATCACGTCGACGGCCCTCTCCACCGCCCTTTCGGTCGGATACTTCAGCTCGGGTGCGCGGAAGGAGAGGGCCTCCTCCAGCTGCCGCTTGAGGTCCAGCTCCTTCTCCTGGACGCTGTAGAAGCTCCTCCTCTCCATGTGGTACTTCGCGAGGTACTCCTGCTCCAGCTGTCCCGGCGTGGGGATCAGGAAGCCCCTCTTCCTGAGAGAGCAGAGGTCCATCAGGGTGGAATAGCCGGACCTGGCGACGACGATCTTCGACCGGTTGAGGAGCTCCTCCCTCTCCTCCCTCCCCAGGTAGCCTTTGAGGTTGGGTCCCATGGTGACCGTTGTCCTCCGGCTTGCCCAGCGACATCACCACCCTGCCTTCGAAGCCGTCCAGCTGCTTCCGGACCAGGCCTTCGAAGGCGCTCCTCTGAGGCTCGGGGCCGGAGATGGAGACGAAGACGTCCACGTCCTGGACGGCGGGATGGTAGCTGAACTCGGACAGGACGCCGATGTAGTTCAGGCGCTTCTCGTCGATGATGGAGAGGCCGTGGGCGAGCCTGCCCGCCAGGCCGTCCTCCTCGAAGTCGGGCACGAGGACGCCGGCGTACTTGCTGAGGAAGTACCTGTTGTAGATCTCGGTCCCGTCCTCGAGGACCCTGACGCCGAGGGGGTTGAGTATCCTGAGCTGGTGGCCCATGAAGTAGCTGGGAATGCTCCGGGAATAGAAGCCGAAGCGGTTGTCGGAGAAGATCACGTCCATCCTCTTGACCGATCGAGGAGCCTCCTCACGAAATCATGCTCTCGGAACATATCCGTGACGTAGACGGGGAACTTGAGGAGGGCTCTCAGGACCAGCAGGCTCGGATTGAGCGTCTCGGGGGGATGGTAGTCGTCCAGGCGGGCGAAGATGGGGCCCGGACCTAGCTCCTGCTTCAGCATGTTCAGGGCCCTCCCGCTCGAGACGACGGTCACTTCGTTGCCCTCTTCGATGGTCTTCCGAATTATGGGGAGGGTACGAGTGGCGTGCCCAAGCCCCAAGAGCACACGCCGAAGAGCATTCTCATTTCCGGCTCAGGTGCGTTGACGTCGGAATGCGGCGAGGACGGTATTTAGGGTTAACCTTCGAGCCTGGACGAACACCTGAGTGGCGGGGACCCTGACATTCAGGCCTAGTTGAAGCCGAAACATCCTTGCTGATTTCATTCCGGAAGACCACGGCCGGAGCGCGACTGGATGCCGTAAAACGCCCACATCAGCGCGAAGACGGCGTTGTACACCCAGCGCTCCCGAACCGATCTGCATCTCTGAACTCCAGGACGGAAGAGCGTATGCTCTGCCTGGAGAACATGCTCCCATCGTCTTGTAATGCCGGCAGTAAGAGGCGAAGCTCTTGACGACCCGGTAGTTCTGGGATAGGATCCAGTCCCTGATGTACGCGTCCTCCAGCGTGTGAAGCTGGCTCGGGATGTGGATGTCCTTGACCGCCTCGCGGCGCACCAGGAGGTCGTGGCAGCCGCCCCTGAGGTCGAAGACGCGGGACTCCATCCAGAGAAGCGCCCTGACCATCAGCCTGTTCGTAGCGGCGCCGGGGATGTCGACCCCCCAGACCGCGCCCACGTCGGGCTCGATGAGCCTGCTCGCCTTCTGGAACCAGTCCCTGCATAGGACCACGTCGCTGTCGACGAAGACGAACCATTCCGTCTCGACCTCTCGTATCCCCCTTTCCCGCGCCTTCCCTCGGGTGCCGTCCTCTTCGATCACCTTCACGTTGCCGTACTTCGTTTCGAACTCGTCGAGAATCTGCAGAGTGAGGTCGCTCGAATGGCCGTCGACGGCGATCAGGCGATTCACGGGGATGTTCTCGTATACGGAGCTGAGGCAGGCTCTGAGAAGGTCGTCGCTGTCCTTGGTCAGGATTACTACGTCGACCTTCTCCACGGTGGTTCTTGGCCTCGGTTTCCTAATTAGCGTTTCCCGTCTGAGTGTCTCGGTTCCGCTGGTGCCAGCCCGAGATGGTTCAGGGCCTGGCCTAGATGGAAGAACGGAAAAAAGGACGTCGGAAAGGGAGCGGAAGGTCCCGGAGCCCGTGAAGGCCTCGAGACCCGTTCACCCGGGAACGGCCGTCCCAGCCGCGTGAGTCTACCTCGAGAGCAGCCTGCGGGCCATGACCTGGCCGATGATGGCCATGAGGATGGCGAAGCCGCCCAGGTACAGGAACTCCAAAGGCACCGAGTACAGCGTGGGGGCAGACCCGAGAAGGAGCTGGCGCTGATGTCGGCCGCGTAGCTCACCGGGTTGATCCTGACCACCGGCTGCAGCCAGCTGGGCATGAACGAGACCGGGAACATGGCGTTGCTCGCGAAGAGCAGCGGCAGGTTCAGCAGGTTCATCAGCGCCATCTGGGTCTCCCAGCTCGTTGCCCTGAGGGCCAGCGTCACGAACAGGGAGCCGAAGCCGATCAGCATCAGGGTCAGGGCCACGAAGGTCCCCGCTATCCCCAGCACGGAGAGTTTGGAGACGTTCATCCCCAAGAGCACGGCGATCATCAGCACGATCGCCGCCTGGATGATCCCCCTGATCGCGGAGTTCAGCACCTTGCTCACGGGTATCACGTTGCGCGAGATGGGCGTGCTCAGGAACTTGTTCAGGATCCCGAACCTCCTGTCCCACACTATGGACATGCCAGTGAACATGGCCGTGAAGAGCGTTATGAAGGCGAGCATCCCGACGGCCAGGTAGGAGAAGTAGTCCGACGTGCCGAAGGTGCTCTGCATCATGGTCTTGGCCAGGGTGTTCAGCACCGACTGCCGGGATGTTGAGGCCGGGTATGTTGAAGGAGCTGCCCGTGAAGATGGCGCTGATGTTCATGGCCTTTCCGAAGAGGCCCATCCAGATGAATGGCTGGACGAGCGACATGCCGAGGACGAAGGGCGCCTTGTACCACTTCTTGAGCTCCCTGTTCGTCATCGCCCAGATTCCGTGGAGGGGGCTCGTGCTGAGCTTCGTGTCAGCTGATCCCTTTGCAGAAGTATTGCTCATGTCCGTCACCTCTAGCTCCTCGCCCTCTGACATCGTCCTGCGCGTGCTCATCGTGTCCTCCCAGTTGGCCTGCTCGTCGCGTATGCGGCGGCCTGTTATCGCCAGGTAGACTTCGTCCAGCGTGGGCTTCGTGACCGAAATCCTCGAGATATGTAGACCCTTGTCTCTGACGGCTTCGATGATCTCGGGCGCGGCCTCCTCTCCGAGCTCGGCCATGATGCGATAGGTGTGGTCCTCCTTCTTGACTTCCTTGACGAGGCTGACCTTGGAGAGGATGGAGGACAGGTCCTCAGAGTCCTCCTTCACGGCTATCTCGATGACGTCGCCGCCGAGGCTGTCCTTGAGCTCCTTTGGCGTGCCCATCTTCAGGATCTTCCCGTGGTCGATGATGGCGATCCGGTCGCACATGGCGTCGGCCTCCTCGAGGTAGTGGGTCGTCATGAACAGGGTCATATTGTACTCGGTCTTCAGCTTCTTGATGTAGTCCCATACGGCGGTCCTCGTCTGGACGTCCAGGCCGAGGGTGGGCTCGTCCAGGAAGAGCAGCCTCGGCCTGCTTATCAGGCCGCAGGCGAGCTCCAGCCTCCTTCTCATGCCTCCAGAGTAGGTGTCCACCTTCCTCTTGGCGGCAGCGTCGAGCTCGACCAGCCTGAGGAGCTCATTGGCCCTGGGCTTGGAAACCGAACGGGGGATGCCGTAGAGGTCGGCGCAGAGCAAGACGTTCTCGATGCCGGAAAGGTCCTCGTCGGCCGTGTACTCCTGCGGCACCACGCCCACGGACCTTCGGACCTTCATCGCGTCCTTGACGATGTCGAAGCCGCAGATTGTGGCCGTACCTGAGGTGGGCGTGAGTATGGTGGTGAGCATGTTGATTGTGGTGCTCTTGCCGGCTCCGTTGGGCCCGAGGAAGCCGAAGATCTCGCCTTCGTGATCTGGAAGCTGACGGAGTCCACCGCCTTAACAGATGCGTTGAATGACTTGGTCAGACCTTCGACTGATACGAGCACGTTGGAGGAGGCGTTCCGGTCGGTTGCCACCAGGACGTTCTCGGTCATCGCTGGTCCGCCTCCAAGGCCTGGGCCTCCGGGGCCGGCGCCTTCGAGGACCCGCTCCCCGACAGCGTCTTGAGGGCCTTCTCGCTCCAGTTCAGCTCCCTTTCCAGGAGCAGGTTGTACTGGTGGAGGAGGTAGAGCTTGTCTTCTTGGCTTATCCTGTCGCCGTTGGACAGCATCAATTCATGGACGAACTCGAAGTGCCTCGAAGGGGATTCGATGACGAACCTGTTCAGGTCCTCTGGCTCCATGAGGTCGGAGAACACCCGCCTCATCAGTGTCCACCGTTCGCCGGATGACCTGGAGACCTTCCTCGCGGCGGCGATCCTGCTCTTGCCAGATGCGGTTATCTCGTAGACCGTCTGAGAAGAGCCCTTCTTCCCCCCCTTCGTCTCCTTGATGTACCCCTCGACAGCCAGCTTCTTCAGGATGGGGTAGATGGCACCCGGGCCAGGGCGCCACGCTCCCTCCGTCTTGGCCTCGATGTCCTGCATCAGCTGGTACCCACTCATGGGCTTGCCAGCGATCTTCCAGAGGGCGTAGATGTGCAGCAGACCCCTGGGGGCCCCCTGGGGTCTCATGAATCCGTTTCCGACCCGCCCCTTTCGGGGCGGGCTTTGTCGCTTTATTCGGCATAGGACAGACCCGTGATTCAGGATGTATTTAATTATATCTAATGTTATATCGAATGCGATAACCGTCGAGGCGCCAGAGGGGTGCCCGACCGAAGCCATCGGTGACGGCGTCGGGTAAGTTAGATGGGGAAGGTTTAAGGGAGTTAGCGGCCGGCCGTTCAAGCGATGAAGCTCAGCACCACGACAATAACCCAGGCAGTCGTCGTCCCGGGGACGCCGAGCGCGGTCTACGAGGCTCTGGTCAACCCGAAGAAGCACGCGGCCATGACGGGCGCGGCGGCGACGGGGGAAGCCGAGGTCGGCGGCTCCTTCACGGCTTGGGACGGTTACATCTTCGGGAAGTATCTCGACCTGGCCAAGGAAAGCAAGATCGTGTGGGAGTGGACCACGACGGAGTGGCCGGAAGGATATCCGCCGTCGCAAGTCGACATCACTTTGACTCCGTCGAAGGGCGGGACCAAGCTCACGATGGTCCATTCCAAGGTTCCGAGCTCGCAGGCCGAAGCCTACAGGCAGGGTTGGATCGACTCCTACTGGGAGCCCCTGAAGAAATACCTCCTGAAGAACAAGCGGGCCGCCCCCTGATGGTCGGCCGAAAGGGGCTCTTTCTTCTCGAACGACGGGCTCATCATGTTTATGAGGCGGAGAGGCCCATCATACATGAGATGTACCAGAAGATTGTGGCCGGCGTGGACGGCTCCCCCAACTCCCTGAGGGCGCTCGAGCATGCCCTTCAGCTCGCCAGGCAGTTCTCGTCGGAGCTCATCGTCGTCTATGTCGTGCACATTCCCATCACCTCCTACAGCTACGACGTGCTGGGCTCGCTTGATGTCTTCAACAAGCTGGAAGATGAAGGGAAGCAGTCCCTGGCCAAGTGCGCGTCGATGGCTTCTGTGGCGGGCGTCACGGCCAGGACCCTCCTGCTCAGCGGCGATCCCGCCCAGGGGATACTGGACACGGCGGCCAAGGAGGGCGCCGACCTGCTGATTGTGGGGAGCAGGGGCACAGGGACGCTCGAAAGGCTGCTGATGGGAAGCGTGTCAGAAAGGGTGGTCCGGTTCTCGAAGTGCCCCGTCTTGGTGGTCAAGTAGGCCTCGTCTCCCTGGTAATCAGTCCAAATTCGATTCGTGCGTCCGTTTGGGTCTCTGCATGCAGTGAGCTTTAATGCTGGTATGCAGCGAAGTGGCGATGATATAACCAAAATAACTATTATTGTCGTCAGCATAGCTCAACACCCTTGCATTCTTGTTTGCCTTTCCTGCAACATCTTTGTTCTATATGTTTTATGTGCCGAAATAATTGTTTAAAGTATGCTATCATTACTTTTATATAGTCAGATTGGCCAATAATGCCTGGTCTTTGAGAGCGCATGTCAGTGAGTGAAGTGGAGGTCTACCGTGTGCTGACAAGCAAATCAAGGTTGGAGATCTTCAGGTTATTGTACGGTGGTCCGAAGGGCATCAAGGAGATAGCCGACAAGCTGTCCCTGGGGATGTTCACGGTCAGGTATCACATGAAGGCCCTGGAGAGCGTCGGCCTGATCGAGAGGTATGAGATAAAGGGGAGGAGGGGGAAGCCGAAGGCCTACTACCGGGTCAGCGAGCATCCTCCGCTCCTGACTTTCCCAAAGAGGGAGTATCAGAGGTTCTCTGACGACATGATCAAGACCTTCCAGAAGATGCTGGGTGAAGAACAATTCAAGAAGGCCCTTTGGGAGATGGGGCACAGGAATGGCAGCGATGCCCTCCTGGCCCTAGCCTCCGAGAACAAGCATCTCGGATTGGACTGTCGATAAGTACAAGCACCTCTACGTCAACCGCGCCCTGGCCGAATCCGTTGGCGAACCCGAGATCGTCGAGGAGAGCGCTGACCGCCTCGTCTACAGGGTCTTCAGCTGTCCATTCAAGGAGCTGGCTGTGAAGTATCCGCTCTACGTCTGCAAGACGGTGGAGGAAGGTCTGAGGGACGGCCAGATGGAGGCCACTAGGGGCAAGCTGGTCATAGAGAACGTCGCCTGCCTGGCCGACGGGGAACGGTACTGCGAATTCGAAGTCCACAGCGTCTAGGGATCCATCCGCGTCGCTCTGTCTTCCACGCCTCCCACCAAAGAGGCCGGACCCGGGAGTGGCATCAGCAGATCAGGGAGATGGACTTCGGAACTACTTCGAACTCCGCGGGGAGGCAGCCCACTAGCTCGCCGTCCTCCTCGATGAGGACATTCTTCTCTGACCTCGCAACAACCTTCCTCCCCCTGACGAACCCAACCTTGGGATTGGAAAGGTGGGTGCCCTCCCTTAGCTTCCCGAGGCTGAAGAGGACCTCCCTGAAGCGGAAGTCCCCCATGGTCACGATGTCCAACTGGCCGTCGTCGAGGGAAGCTTCGGGGGCCGGCTTGAGCCCGCCGCCGTAGAACCGCCCGTTGGCCACGACGAAGTTGTTGAGGACCTCCGTCCTCTCCTCGCCGCCGTCCACAGAGTATGTTATCTCCTTGTTCTTGTAGCGGGGGAGCGTAGTGAGAATCCCCCAGAGGAAGGAGATCCTCCCTCCCAGCGCCTTGCTTGTGCGGTTGACCTTCTCGACGACGGCGCCTCCGGAGCCGAAGTCGCCCACGTTGATGAAGTACCTGACCTTCCTGGACCCGTCCGGGGCCGTGACGACGCTCCGTACGGTGTCAACGGTCCTTGTATTCGCCCTCCTCAGGGTCTCGAGATAGGCATGGAGGTCCTTGGGGATGCCCAGGGTCCTGATGAAGTCGCTCCCTGTGCCGAGGGAGATGACGCCCAGAGAAGCCGAAGGGTTCACCGGCCTGTCGTCCTCGAAGAAGCCGTTGACGACCTCGTTGAGGGTCCCGTCGCCCCCTACAGGAACGATGACGTCATAGCCTTCCTTCAGGGCCTTCTTCGCCAAGGGTGCTCCATCGCCGGGCCCGCCCGTGAGCGCGAAGCCGAGGGCGGGGGAGTACTCTGCCCTCGCCGTCTCCAGGATGGACGCCCATTCTTTCTTGATCCTGCCGTTCGCTGCGGCAGGGTTGACGATGAAGAAGGCCATTGTCAAGGCTGCTTCGAGTATCTATCCCGCCCTATATCTCCTTGTCAGCTCCACGGTGTCCGCGTATGAGGAGATCTCCTTCCTCTTGGTCTCGTCCGACCAGCCCAGCACGGTGCCGGCGATTTCGGCCGCCCTTCCCGCGACGTCTAGGCCCTGCTCGGCGTCCTCGAACACCAGATGGAGGCGTCTAGAGAGTATGTCCTCCAAGTGAACGACGCAGTCCCGTTCGGCAGCGTACCGGACTTCCGCCCAGATGTAGGGATGACCGGTCTTGATCCTCGAGGCCAGTGAAGGGTCGGCCCGCAGCAGCGTCAGTATCTCGCCGTAGTGAGCCCCATAGAAGTAGAGGAGGTGCTCGGCGACGTCCTCATCGAGGCCGCCGGCTGTGATGTCCTTCAGCATGGGGTTGCGGTACTTCTCGTCGAACGCGCCGTCGAGGAGGTCGAACCCGCTCCCTGAGAGGGACACCGCCTGGACGCCGTGTACATGGCGGAGGACGTCGGAGACCTTGTCCATGAGCTCTTCGGCCATGGACCTGTACGTGGTCAGCTTCCCCCCTGCGATCGAGAACAGGCCGGAGGGGCTGACGAAGATCTCATGCTCCCTCGAGACCTCGGACTCCTTCACACCTAGCTCAAGGACCAGGGGCCTGAGGCCCGCAAAGGTTGTCAGGACGTCCTGCAGGCCGAGGTTGGCGGAGGGGAGGGCCCTGTTGACCGAATCCAGGAGGTACATGACGTCCTCCCTAGTCGCGAAGACGCTGTCGAAGTCCCCCTCGAAATCCTTGTCTGTAGTTCCGATAAGCACGTAGCGACCCCAGGGCACGGCGAACACGTTGCGTCCGTCCTCAGCTTCCGTCACTATGGCATGCCCTACGGGAAGCCTCTGCGGGGAGACCACCAAATGCACGCCCTTCGTAGGCCTCAGCTTCCTCTCGCAGCCGGGGTCGTCCATGGCGCGAATCCTATCCGTGAATGGCCCCGTGGCGTTGACGACCACCTTAGAGCGTATGGAGAACGCCTCTCCGGAAAGCCGGTCCATAAGCCTGGCTCCCTTCACCTTCGGCCCTTCCTTGTCCAGGCCCAGGACCTCGACGTAGCTCGCCACCGCGGCTCCCTTAATCCACGCGGTCTTCACGTTGGCCAAAGTCAGCCTGGCGTCGTCGACCCTGTAGTCGTAGTACAGGAACCCGCCAAGGAGGCCCTCTCGCTTCAGCAGGGGCTCCAGCTCGATGGCCCTGTCGCGACCGAGGCTCTTGTGGGGGTGTGGTGTCCTGAACAGGGCCAGGAGATCGTAGAGCACGAGACCCATCCTGTAGGTGCCGACGCCGTGCGAGGCGCCCTTGTACACCGTGATGAGGAAGGGCTGGGGGTGGACGAGGTTGCTGGCTATATGCGAGAGCGTGTGCCTCTCGCTCAGCGCCTCGAAGACAAGCCTGAACTTGTAGTACTGCAAGTACCTCAGCCCGCCATGGGCCATCTTCGACGAGCGGCTGCTCGTGGCGCCGGCGAAGTCCCCCTTGTCCACCAGGGCCACCTTGTAGCCTCGCAGGGCCGCGTCTCTCGCGATGCCGGCGCCCGTGATGCCGCCGCCGATCACGAAGACGTCGAACTCCTCCGCTCTTCATCCGCGTGATGGAGGCCTCCCTGGCCTGCAGGCCGAAGAGCGCGGGCGAGCTCAAATGGGCTTCGACTCCCGATAAGGCAGCAGCTTCCCGGGGTTCATTATGCCCTTAGGGTCTAGGGAGGCCTTGACGGCCTTGAGGGCCGAGAGGCCCTGCTCCCCGTCTTCGGCGAGCATCCACCTGGAATGCTCAGATCCCGACGCCGTGGTGGTGCGTGATGGTCCCCCCATTCGATACGATGGCGCTCGAGGCCGCCTCCTTGACGGCCTCCCACTCCTGCAGCTCCCTCCCCGGCTCCTGTCCGGCCATTAACGTGAAGTAGAGAGAGGATCCCGAGGGATACATATGGGAGAGGTGGCACATCACGAGGGCCGAGCGACCCCTCTTCTCCAGCTCTGTCGTTATGGCCACGGCCACCGCGTCGTGGAGTTGGCCGACCCTGCTCCACACCGTGGCCGTCTCCAGCGTGTCCACCATGACTCCGTGCTCCACCAGAGAATCTCTTAGGTAGGGCTGCTCGAACCTGCTCTCCAACCAAGCCTCCGCTGGCGAGGAGCCGAGCCCGAAACCGTGATGGGAGCGGCAGGCTGACTTCACCCGGGCCTTGTCGGATTCCACCTGGCCCGCGTCCCCTTCGTAGATGGCGATCAGGAGGCTCCCGTCCTCGAACGAGAGGCCCTTCTTCGACACGAGCCACAAGCCCACCGCCTCCTTCATCTTGGAGGATGTGGCGACCGCTTCTCCCTTCGAATGGTAGAAGGAGTTAGTCTCGTTGGCGTCGGAGAGGCGCAGGGAGGTGGCGTGGAGGCCTCCCTGGACTAGCTCCCTTATGCAGGCCAGGCCATCTTCGAAGCTCTTGAACAGATAAGAAGAGAAACCCCTGGCCGGCGGCGCCCTGCGAACGACCAGCGTGGCCTGAGTTATGACGCCTAAAGTCCCTTCGCTTCCAAGGAAGAGCTCCCTGAGATCGGGGCCGGCCGCGCTCCTGGGCACCGTTACCGGTTCGATTATGCCTCTCGGGGTGGCGACCCGCAGCGAGATGACCATATCCTCGATGCTCCCGTATATATTCGAAGAGGAGCCTGCTGACCTGGTGGCGATCCAACCCCCGAGGGTGCTGTATTCGAAAGACTGAGGGAAGTGACCGAGCGTAAACCCG
This sequence comes from uncultured Nitrososphaerota archaeon, assembly GCA_963842885.1. GTDB lineage: Archaea > Thermoproteota > Nitrososphaeria > Conexivisphaerales > DTJL01 > DATKKG01. The sequence goes on along the minus strand of CAWJIE010000005.1, from coordinate 247,078 downwards.
TGGGCTGCCAGCTGGGACTCCAGGTCCGGCCCAGTGGCGCCCGCCTCGAAAGTGGCCGTCAGGGAGACGGTGTCGAGCCTGACCAGCCTCCCCATTAGGCTCATATCCATGGAGACGACACCTTGGCCGTTCTTCCTGACCACCTCGAAGCTGCCCACGACGGAGCTCCCTCCCCCGTACGGGATCACCTGGACAGAGTTGCCCTCGCATAGCCTGAGGAGCCGCAGGACCTCCTCCTCGTTTCCAGGATAGACGACTGCGTCGACGTAGTCTGGGAGGACACCTTTGCGAATGCGAAGGAGGTCCTTGTAGCCCATGCCGGCCGAATGCATGAGCCGGGCGATGGCGCCGACACGGACCCTCTCGGGGGAGCAGATGCCCATCAACTCCTCAAGCAGCTCCTTCGGCAGCCGGCCTTCTGGGAGCTTGACCTGATCGGCCTCGACGCAGGGGTAGCGGACTTCCGCGGACAGGTTGAGCTGCTTCTTCAGGAACTCGAAGAGCTCTGGGTGGGACTCAATTTCGTCGCACTTGTTGGGGTCGCCCCAGCCCCACCATTTGCGGTTCATCAACGGTGCTGTGGGCACCGGCAGGTCGCTTTAAGCCTTCGTTAACGCCGCTAGGCTTAAGCTTGGGTCTCGGTCGCTCTTCGTCGATGTCCAACATCCCGAAGGACGGGCTAGACGACGCGAAGATAAGGGAGATTCTTTCAAGGCGGAACGTTGCAGTGGTGGGCGCCTCTAGGGACCTGGCCAAGGCGGCGGGCTTCGTGCCCGAGTTCCTGCAAAAGAACGGATACAACATCATTCCAGTGAACCCGTTCGCGGACAACGTTCTCGGGAGGAAGTGCTTCAAGTCCCTAGCCGATGTGACGGAGAGCGATAGACGTGGTCGACGTATTCCGACCGTCGGCCGAGGCAGCCAGGGTCGTCGAGGAGGCGGCAGCCAGGGGCGTAAAGACCGTTTGGCTGCAGGAAGGGATCTACAGCCCGGAGGCCGCCGAGAGGGGGCGGTCGCTGGGACTGACCCTGGCCTGGGACAGGTGCATGAAGAAGGAGCACCAGCGCCTCTACGGCGCAGTGTTCTGACGGCCATGTGAGCATGGGCGCCGTAGCTTCAAATTGCTTTTATATTTCCCGGCGGATTTGAATTGACATCTTGCTGATCACCCTGTCGTTCTTCCTTCAGGGGCTGCTGTCCGCCGTCTTCGCTGGCTTCCTGGGGGCACTCATGGGCGTGGGCGGGGGGATCATTATCGTGCCCGTGCTCAGCGTGTACCTGGGCGTCCCCATCCAGGTCGCCATCGCCGCTAGCATAGCATCAGTCATCGCCACCTCTAACGCGGGAGGGTCGGGATATCTGGAGCAGAGGATAACCAACGTTAGGCTGGCCTTCTTCCTTGAGCTTTCGACGACCGTCGGCGCGCTCGTGGGAAGCCTCGTCGCCCTCTACCTGAACAACCAACTGCTCTTCCTCATCTTCGGCTTGATGCTGCTCTACCTCACCGTGGCGGTCTTCAGGGCCAGGAACCTGGACGAAGAGAAGTTCGCTTCGGGTGCCTTTGGGAATGGGAAACAGGACAGGGCGACCGCATATCTCGACCTGAAGGGGGTCTACCACGATGTGGCCGAGAAAAGGGACGTCGAATACAGGGTGAACGGAAGCCTGCCCGGGAGCACCATAGCCTTCTTCGCGGGGATCGCCTCAGGCATGCTGGGGATAGGCGGGGGCGTGTTCAAGGTCTCGGCCATGAACAGGTACATGAACGTCCCCATGAAGGTGGCTGTCGCCACCAGCAAGTTCATGATAGGCGTCACTGCGGCCGTCAGCGCCATCACCTACCTGGCCGCTGGGAAGCTGGACCTCTACGTGCTGGCCCCCGTGGCCATTGGGACCACGGTGGGGGCGACCGTCGGGACGTGGTTCATGAACCGGATAAGGGCCCGGAACCTGAAGATCGTATTCTCGATAATCATACTCTATCTGGCGTATACAATGCTGGCGAGGGGGCTGACCACGTGGGGACTCCACCTCCCCTACCTCGGAGGGAGCTGATGGGATGGCGGATGTGAACAGGGCGCTTTACTGGGTGCTCGTAGTGGGGATGGTCATGAGCACCTCCCTCTTCGTCCTCGGCATCCTGGCCTACGCCGTGCCCTCCGTCCAGGAGTATTCGGAACCCACCCTGATGGCGGCGACGGTGATCCTTATCGCTACCCCCGTGATGCGGACCGTGGTGGGCACGGTGGCGTTCCTCATGAACAGGGAGATGAGGGCAGCCCTAGTGGCGGGCTCCGTCTTCTTCGTTCTGATGTTCAGCGTCTTCCTCGGCTTCGTCCTGCATTTCCAGATTTGACCTGCGACGATGGCTGCGTTCACCGGGATCTCTTGCTCAACCGCTCGGCCGGCGCCCTTCTCTTTAGACGGCAATACGTTTATTGGCTAAGCAGATGTGGAGAGGCTGAGACCCCAGCGTGGCCTGAGGTCTTCCAAGTGAGAGGAATTGTATTGTCTCAAATGCGGTACGCAGCTGCCCGACGACGCCCGTTTCTGCTCCAAGTGCGGCGCCACCGTCCAGGCTCCCGCCGAAGGCGGGTCTCAGGCCCCTGGCAACGCTGCACAGGCCGTTGAGACGGTAGCCCCGGCCGGCGTCTCCGAGCTCAAATGCCCCACCTGCGGGGCCCCCATCAAGCCCCTCTTCGGAGAGATGGTGATAACGTGCGACTACTGCGGCTCCAGCATCTCCTTGGGGGACGCGGGGTGGAGGAGCCTCATGAAGCAGACGATGCTGCCTCTGAAGCTGCAGAGCCAGGACGTAGTGGCAGAGAAGCTAAAGGATCTAATGGACAAGGGTCTCCTTCACCGCCACCTTGAGGAGAACTCGACCCAAGAGGAGCTCACCCTAAGCTACGTCCCATACTGGCTCGTCCCCGTGTCGGCCAGGACCTCCATCACGGCCGCCGACACAGTCGCCACGGTCGGGACCATTGCCACCGAAGCAGCCCTGTTCGGAGTTATGGCCGGAGGGATGGGCGGGCGGCGTGGTGGTTTCGGCGGCGGCGGGCTCATGGAGGGCGCCATGCTTGGAACGATGATGGGAGGTGCCGGAGGCGGGATGAACATGAGGAAGACCTTCACGCTGAATGAGAACTATGACTTCCCCGTTGTCGCCATCAAGGCGTTCACCCAGTACCAGCCCACTGACTACCAGTTCAACCTGACGGAGAGGGAGATATTTGACGTGGACAAGCTGGCTAGGGGAGTCGGCATCAAGATCCTCAACGGGGACATAAGCGAGGACATGGCGAAGTACCAGGCGAAGACCATGGTGGACCAGCTGCAGTCGCAGAAGGCTCACAAGCAGTACCACATGATTCAGCAGATGAACACCGAGATGGACGTTGCCGACGGGGAGCTCCTTCACGCGCCCATATGGTTCGCGCGCTACGACCACAAGGGCTCGAAGATCGTCCTGGTCATCGATGGCAACAGCGGCATCGTCGTGAACAGCGTCGGCCTCTAGAGGACCTGGGGGAAGCCTCTGCCCTCCTGCCCCTATTCTTCATGGAATCTTTGGACGATGCCAGCCACGCGACAGCGGGTTCGACAGGACCATGAGCCTAGCTCTTGATTCCGTCACTTCATATTCACCAGGAGGGGACTGCTGAGCGTCGACAAGGTACTCATTAATAAACTCCTGAGGAGATAGCTGGCGCTCTTAATAAAAAGAGGGATATATTTATTAAAGGTGTTGGAGCAATAACTATCGATGGAGGCTGGGAGCAAAGGCAGAGGCGGAGAAAGGCGCCTCTGGGCGTTAGTCGTCATACTGCTCTTCACGTCGGCGGCCTTCGGAGGATACGCCTTCCTCTACCCTCGCAGCGGGCCCGGGTCGACTGGTCCTTCATCTTTAACCCCGACTTTGAAGGTCCTTGCTACGTTCTTCCCCTTGCAGGACTGGGCCCAGAACGTCGGCGGTGTCAAAGTCAGCGTTTCGCTTCTGGTTCCCGTGGCAGAGGACGTCCACGATTTCGAGCCGACCGTAGTATCCGTAGAAGCCATTGCGTCGGCGAACGTACTCATACTGAACGGGGCGGGCCTGGAGCCTTGGGCGCAGCAGGCGATAGCCGCTGCCGGCAATCCAAACCTTGTGGTTGTGGACTGCAGCCAGAACGTCAGCCTCATAACGGTCCCGCCACAGTTCCAGGTGGCCAATCGGACCATCGACCCCCACATCTGGCTGGACCCTGTCGACGCCATGACCATGGTCCAAAACATATTGCAGGGGTTCATAAAGGCGGACTCCGGCGACGCGGCCTACTTCACGGCCAACGCCAACGCCTACGAGGCAAAGCTCCAGTCGCTCAACCAGCAGTTCATGAGCCTGGCCAGTTCGAACCTCGCGACAAGAGATTTCGTGACCTTCCACACGGCCTTCGGCTACCTGGCCCGGCAGTACAACCTGACGCAGATCCCGGTCTTCGGCCCCTTCGAGGAGGAGCCCACTGCCGCTGACATCACCAACGTCGTCAACGCGATAAACCAGAACCACCTGCTCTACGTAGGCTACGAATCCCTTGAGAACCCGGCCGTGCCCGAAGCGATAGCGAGCCAGACCAACGCCACGCTGGTCCCGATGAACCCGATAGAGGGTCTCACAGCCCAGGAGCAGGCGCAAGGGCAGACCTACCTGACCCTGATGGCGCAGAACCTGCTGGTCCTGACGTTGGCTCTGAACCACGTGGGAGGTCGATAGGCTTGAAAGAGGGGAAGCCGGAGATGGAAAGCATAAACTCCGCCGGGTCGATTCATGACGGCGGACGGCAGAACTTGGCGCAGGGTTCCGCTCAGCCGGTCGTGCGAGCTCCACGACGTTCAGGTGACGTACCCAGGAGACATCGTCGCCCTCGAGCACATCTCCCTGGAGGTTCAAGCAGGCGACTTCCTCGGCCTCATCGGCCCGAATGGCGCCGGCAAATCAACCCTCCTCAGCGTCATAGTCGGGCTCGTGAAGCCCACTGCAGGCTACGTCAAGCTTTTCGGAGCTCCTGTGTCGGCCGAGAGCCTCAGGAAGGTCGGGTTCGTGCCTCAGACGCCTCACGCCAAGGACTGGAACTTCCCGGCGACCGTCTACGAGACCGTGCTCTTGGGGAGAGTTCCCCTCTCCAATCACCTTCCTTGGTTCGATGCCGAGGATCACGCCAAGGCGGCCCAGGCCCTAGAGCGCCTGGGCATCGGCGACCTCAGACGGAGGAGCATCAACGAACTCTCAGGTGGACAGATGCAGCGGGTGTTCACAGCGAAGGCCCTGGTCGGCGACCCCCAGTTGCTGATATTCGATGAGCCCACCAGCGGGGTGGACGCGCATTCGAAGAGCGAGTTCTACTCTATACTTGAGCATCTGAACAAGGACCTTGGAATCACGACGATCCTCTCGCTGCATGATATCGGAGTGGTGACGAAGCTTGCGAAGACGATAGTCTGCATCAACAGGACGCTGTACTTCGACGGGAAGACGAAGGACTTTGATGCGGGCTCGGTCCTATCCAAGGCTTACGGGTACCCCATAGAGGTCGTGGAGCATGGAGAGCATCCTTAGCTCCCTCCTGGGCTACCTGTCCGCCGGCTTCGTGCAGCGGGCGTTCATCATCGGGATCGTGGTCGCCCTCCTCAGCTCGATGCTGAGCGTCTACATAGTACTCAAGAGGCTTTCGTTGATAGGGGACGGGCTGGCGCATACGGCCTATGGCGGCATAGCCATCGGCCTGGCGGTGGGCAGCATCTTCCCGACCCTCTCTGGCCTTAACCCGTACTGGATAGGAGGCGCGATAGTGGTCGTGGGCTCGATCATGATCACCAAGGTGATCCGTTCCCGGAGGCTGACGGGAGACGCGGCCGTGGCGGTCTTCCTCGAGCTGGGCCTTGCTTCAGGGATATTCATCACGAGCGTCACCCTGAACTACGGGTTCGCCCTGAACAGCCTGCTCTTCGGGAGCATCCTGCTGGTGACATGGCAGCAGATCTACGCGGCCATAGCCGTTACCATCGCGACCGCCGCCTTCCTCGTCTTCTTCTACAAGGAGCTCCTCTATACCGTGTTCGACGAAGTGCAAGCTCAAGCGGCGGGCATCGTGACTTGGAAGTACGACTACCTCCTCGCCGTGCTTGCGGGGATAGCCGTGGTCGTCTCGATCCCGATAGTCGGGATCCTCCTCATATCGGCGCTCCTGGTGGTGCCCGCCCTGTCGAGCATGCAGGTAGCTCGCTCCTTCAAGCAGACCATCTTCGTCTCCCCCGTGTTCGGCGTGGCGGCGGTGGTCCTTGGGCTTCTCCTTTCGCTGCTGATGCCGAACGCAGCTCCGGGGGCCGCCATCGTTTTGGTGGCATTGGCGATGCTTCTAGCCACGATGCTCCTCAAGAAGCTCGGAATGTTTCTGTCCCAGTGATGACCGAATCGAAGAAGCGCTTCCAAGTGTTCAGATGATCAGAAGCCTTACGCTACGTATGCCGTCCTCCTTTTGAAACTCCTTGGTCATGGAGGTCACGTCGGAGCCGGCTCCCTCCAACAGGAAGAGCTCGACGCATGTCTTCTTGGCGGTCTTGTTGTGGATGTGGGTGCGCACGATGCCGTCGAACTTGTGCTTGATTCGCGTCACCGCCTCCTCGTTCTCCTCGTTGTGGGTGAGTACGACCACGGCGCTCACCTTGCCCGTTATGGAGCTCTTGTCCTTGACATCCTGAAGGAGCAGACGGATGCCGGACCTAACGAGCTCGGACCGGCCGGTGAAGCCCAGCGACTTCTGGACTTCGTCCATGTCATCGATCATCTGTTGGGGAAACGATAGGCTGACTATGGGCATATGGACTCGTTAATAATCCAACCATATATCCTTATGTTAAGGGTATTAAGATCGTTCGATCAGCAAGTCAGTGTTTGCCTTGACGCCCTCTGTTTGGCCGTGGCCACTCTTCTCAGGCGGATCGCCCTCTGAATAGTCGTATCCTGTGGAGATATCTATTGGTGCAACGAACATTCGACGGACTGCTTCTGGCGACACCTGAATCGAGGCGACCTTCTGCATATTGATGGGGTACCGTATGGAAATGTCCCCTAGCCTAGCCAGATGCCCCTGCTGCGGTAGGTGATTTGGTGCGAGTCTGTTGGGGGGCAGATGAAGGCGCTTCGGTGGATAGAAGCGCCTACTTAGTTCCTCACGAACATGTTAATTACCTCCCCGTCTGCCCAACGGGCTAGGCATGATGTCGGACAAAAAGGCCGACTTGGCAGGGCCAGGCATCGGGAGCTACGAAGAGCTGGAGAAAGTCCTTCCGCAGGACTACCATTCCCTTCTGAATCCGAAGGACACGCAGAGGGCCATCTTCGCCGTGAAGAGCTACATAGAAGAGAACCTTTGCAAGGAGCTCAATCTGATGATGGTACAGGTCCCGCTCATCGTGGACGTCGAGTCTGGAGTAAACGATCTGCTGGACCGCGATGGATCGCGAACGCCCATCCAGTTCCACATGTCGAACGATCATAACAAGCATCCAGTCGACGCGCAGGTGGTGCAGGCGGCCACCAAATGGAAGCGCACAGCCCTCAAGCAATTTGGCATGGGGCTGGGAGAAGGCCTCTGCACGGACATGAGGGCCGTGCGTAAGGACTACTTCTTGGACCACGATCACAGTGCTTACGTGGACCAGTGGGATTGGGAGAAGGTGATAGCGGAGGAGCAGCGGAACCTCCCCTATCTCAAGGAGACGGTAAGGAAGATATGGAGGGTCTTGAAGGGGGCTGAGGTTCATGTACAGGAGCTCTTCCCACAGCTTGGGACTGACAGGTACCCGAACCTACCCGACGAGCTGACGTTCATGCACGCGGAGGACATCCTTGCCAAGTACCCCGACTTGCCCCGCAAGGCTCGGGAAACGGCCATCCTTCAGGAACACCCTGCTGTCTTCATCATCGGCATCGGCTGGGTCCTGCAGGACGGCTACCCGCACGAGATGCGGGCAGCCGACTATGACGACTGGGTCACCGAAACGATCTCGGAGGACGGGCGTCCCATGCACGGGCTCAACGGCGACATACTCGTGTGGAACCCAGTCACCCGGCGTCGTCACGAGCTGACGTCCATGGGGATTCGTGTCAACGCCAAGACTCTTAGGAAGCAGCTGGAGCTCAGCGGCCAGCTGGGCTTCCTCAACTTCCCCTACCACCAAGGGATAATCAATGGAGAGCTTCCCCTCACCATCGGAGGAGGGATTGGGCAATCACGCATATACATGCTGTTGCTCAAGAAAGCCCACCTAGGCGAGGTCAGCGTCTCCGTTTGGCCCCGCATCTTGAAGGACATGTCCGCCAAGAGGGACATCCATGTCATCGATTAGGCGTGGATGAACACCCCCTTCATTCCTTCCCAGCCGGCCTTCCACTAGGAGGTGTTCGAGGAAGTCGACGCCCATCGGACCCTCATTGCATTAGAGAAGCCCAGCCTGCTGCTTCTCGATTCTCCTTTTGTGCCTGTGTGTGTCCATCCTGCAATAGAACCCAGTTTGAACTAGCATCCCAAGTGATGGTAGCCCGGGAAGGATTCGAACCCTCGTCACCGGCTCCAAAGGCCAGTATGCTTGACCTCTACACCACCGGGCTTCAAGCTGTCTAGCAGCTCCTCTTTGGGTTAATAAGCACTAGCGGGAGAGGGCCTACTGCGTCGATTCTTGCAACAGCCTTCGCGAGATGAACTCCGCGGGGTCCACCATCCCGTCTAGGAGTGCCTTGGCATTTCGCTTCCTCTCCCCTCCCTTCTCATCGATGAGCTCCCCCGCGGCCTTCATCGCCTCATCGTCGCTCTTGACCAGGACCAGAGCCTTCTCCTTCTCCAGATACCGGTCAATGTAGGTCGGCATCCCAGGGAAGTATGACACGGTGGGGACACCCAAGAGTGCGGCCTCCGCGTTCATCGTCCCTCCCCGGCCCAGGAGCAGCGCCGCGTCCTTGACCATGTTGACACCGAAGAACGGCGTCGTGCATAGAGTCACGTTGCCTTTCACGCCGCTGAACAACCTCTCCTGCTCGGCGTACCGCGTCAACAGGATGACCTTGCGTTCCGGGAAGCGATCGACCAGTGAGAGGACCAGCTTCAAGGTGTCGCCGTCTCCTCCCAGGAGGTAGCTCGCCTGGGATTCCTCGAGCCTGACCACTATCGCGTGCTTCGCGCCCCTCTCGACCTCGTTCGGCCGGGGCCATCTTTCAGGATGCTTGAGCCAGGCGGCCGCGTCTATGGCGTGATACCGGCGCAGGTCCTCCAGCCTGATCCCGCACCTTGTCCACGCGGAGGGCGGGATGACAAATGGCGTGAAGAGCAGCCTTGAAAGGGGGATCGTAAGCCTCGCCACAGCCTGGGCGTGGGGCGAGTCGTTGGCCGCGTAGTGCGGGATCCCCAGGCCGAAGGCGACCCTGGCCGCCTCCGGCGAGCTGAACGAGAACGCCGCGTCGAAGCTGCGTCCCTCTATCACCCTGGCCAGGTCCAGCGACCTGCGCAGGCTCGCCTCCAGCTTGGCGCTGATGGTGGCTCCGCCGTGGCCACCCACGAAGGTGACATCAAGGCCCAGCCTCTGCACCACGTAGGCGGCGTCGTGATAGGACCGGGTGGTGGTGAAAACGTCGTGTCCCAGCTCCTCGAGCCTCCTCCTGATCGCGTCCAGGAAGATGAGCTGCTTCGGCGTCAACGCGTCCATCCATATCCTCAAGTGCAGGGCCTCCTCGAACTCTGAATCATCGAGGCGTTACCCCACTGCCCTTAAAGCGTTTTGCGGTAGGGGCTTCCCTGCGGGGCCCGGGCTTCGCATTTCATATTGCAAAGTGTTAAATCCGCACATGGCGGAAGCCAGAAGCAGGTTCGCGGCGGCTGAAAGGGTTCTTTGGATCAAGCCACCATCTACGGGGTCAGCGACGTGGGATTCGCGGTCGGCAGGAGGCTAGCCTCCGCGGGCTTCGACGTGACCATCGCCGATGAGAGCCTCAAGACCGCCGTCCACCTTCCGAAGGCCGACAACCTCATCCTGGCGACGCTTTTCGGCGAGGACACCCTGAGCCCCATCATCCCGCTTCCCGATTGCATCTCGAGGTGCTCCGTCTTGGTCTTCAGCCCCAAGCTCAAGTCCTCGGGGGCGGAGGGGAGGGCGGAGCAGCTCATGCGCCTCAAGGAGGTCGGTCAGAGCCTCAGCAAGGGCTCCACCGTAATGAACGTCGTCCCGCTCTCCATCGGCGGGAACAAGAGCTTCCTGAGCGTACTGGAGGAACAGAGCGGGCTCAAACCGGGGGTCGATTTCACATACGTCTACGCCCCTGTTTCGTCCGACTGCGGCATCCCCGCGGCGGGTCTCCTGGGGAAGGTGCCTTCGAAGAAGCTCTGCAGCGCCCTTGGGATCCCCGTGACTACGACGGACGTGGACTCGGCCGAGCTCATCTACGTGGGCCATACGTTGAGGAAGTACCTGGACAAGGCCGTGCAGGCATCGATCTACAGGGACCTTTCGATAACGATACAGCCTGACGAAGTGCTCTACATCGACGACCTCTCCAAGGGTTTCTTCGAGGTCCAGCTCCTCATGGAGAGCCTCCAGCAGGGGGACCCGCTCCTCCACTTCGCCGCCGGGGCCATGCGCGCTCTCTCCAGCTACACGAAGATCCTCGAGTCCTTCATCCGTCTCCAGGTCAGGAACAAGGGCCTGAAGGCCATCCGCTCGAGGATACTCGTCCTCTGGTCCGTCGACCAGTACGAGATGAAGGCCGAGAAGGCCCGGCTCCTTTCGATCCTGTTGGCCGAGCTGCGCGAGGTCTTTGGCGAGGTGGAGTACTGGAACCCCTACGACCCCGAGGGCAGGGAACGCGCCAGGCCCCTGCTCTCCGAAAGGTACCAGGTGGTCGTGATATGCAGCGCCAGGGACCGTGAGCTCCTCGAGGCCTCCAGACCCCTCCCGGGGCAGGTCATCGTGAGGGCGACCCTCCCGCCTGAAGTCGCATAGGCTTAATAATTGGATTGCGGGGAGCAGCTTCGACATGCCTTCCGTGGGTCTCGTGGGGGTGGGCGGCTGGGGGAAGAACCACGCCCGAGTTCTCGGAGAGATGGGCGTCCTTAAGGCCGTCTGCGACGTCGATCCATCGAAGGCCGACTTCTACGCCAAGAGGTACGGCTGCGCAGCTTACAAATCTGTTGAGGAGATGCTCTCCTCAGCCCAGCTGGACGCCGTGCATGTCTGCACGCCCACGGTGACGCACGCCTCGGTGGCCAAGAGGCTGCTCGAGTCGGGGCTCAACGTCCTGGTGGAGAAGCCACTCGCGGCGACGATACCGGAAGGTGAGATGCTGGCGACGCTGGCAGATGAGAAGAGGCGCATCCTGGCCGTGGGCTTCATCGAGAGGTTCAACCCCGTCGTGGCCTACATGAAGGAAGTGGTGTCCAACGGCAAGATGGGCGAGCTCCTCCTAGCGGAGTTCCACAGGGAGAGCAGATGGGGAGGCGTCAAGGACGTCGGGATCCTGAAGGACACGACCGTCCACGACATCGACACAGCGCGGTGGATCTTCGCCGAGGAGCCTCTCCAGGTCTTCGCTCGGACGGGCAGGGTGCGAGGCCAGTTCGAGGACTTTGCGGTCTTGGTCCTGGGCTTCAAAGGCCACCGTTCGGCCATCCTCACGTCCAACTGGGTCACGCCCAAGAAGGAAAGGAGGCTGGAGGCGGTTTTCACGGAGGGCGTGGTGACGGTGAACTTCGTGACCCAAGAGGTGCGCCTCGACAGCGAGACCTCCACGGAGATACCCCGGCTCCAGTCGCAGGAGCCCCTCTCTGCGGAGATCAAGTCCTTCCTTGAGTGCGTGGAGAAGGGGAAGAAGCCGCTCGTCGACGGGTGGGACGCCATCAAGACGAGCAAGATAGCCGAGGCCGCCAGCTATTCAAGCGAAAGGGGACTCCCCATATTCCTGCAGCTCTGAATCGCCAACTTCTGACCTGTCTCGGGGATCCCATCCTGCGGAGCGCAAACGTTTTTAGCACATTGGCAGACAGGACTCCCTTATGAGCGACGCGCACAAGGTCATCAACTTCGTGAGCCCCCAGGCCAAGATTGGAAAGAACGTCAAGATATGGCACTTCTCATACGTCGGCTCGAATACCGAGATCGGCGACAACGTCTCCATCGGCTCCCTCGCTCACATCGATTACAACGTCAAGATCGGGGCAAACACGCGCATCGAGGGCTCGGTCTACATACCGCCCATGACCGTCATCGGCAAGGACGCCTTCATAGGCCCCGCCGTCGTCTTCACCAACGACCCCTATCCGATGAGCAAGAGGATGATCGGCTGCGTGGTGGAGGACGGGGCAGCCATCGGCGCCAGCGCGGTGATAAAGGCCGGCGTCAAGGTGGGCCACGGGAGCGTCGTGGCGATGGGCTCCGTCGTGACGAAGGACGTCCCCCCCGACACCGTCGTGGCTGGGGTCCCTGCTAGGCCTTTCTATTCTCGTCGGGTTTTTGACGAGAAGAGGAAGAACTGGGAGTCCCGGCGGGCCCCGTGACCCGCGTGTAAGAGTCCCTGAGAAGGTAGAAGGAGTAGAACCATATCCCGAAGATCGCGGCGCCGGCGAGCGGCTTGGCGATGTCATATTCCAGCCCTGACGATGTAACTGGAGTTGACTGGCGCAGATATCGGGGCGACCACCACGAATATCAGGAAGGCGCTCAGCAGGAGGATCACCCACGAAGCCACTATCAGCACGGAGATGGTGGCCACTATCTTGAGCTTGGCTGTCATCTTGCTACCACCTCATTATAACGAAAGTCAGGATCGCCAGGGCCACCGCCACGGCCTCCAACACGAAGATCGTCTCCACGATATCCTCCTCCTTCAGGGGCCCTCCGGCCAGCACCATCCTTGAAAGGGTCATGGGCGCGTCCTTGTCGGTCGAGGCCTCCAGAAGCCAGTCCTCCCTGAGTATCACGGGCCTCTTCTTCATGCTCCTGTGCTCCACGAAACCCTTCACGGAGGAGAGGACGAAGAAGGAGTTCAGCACGGCGGGGATCAGGGCCACGATTCCCACCACCTCCAACCTTCCCGTGATGACGATGGCTCCGTAGGCCGCACCCAGGGCCAGGCTCCCAGAGTCTCCTGGGAAGATCTTAGACGGGTTCCTGTGGAAGGGGTAGAAGCCCACGAGCATGAGGATGAATGCCAGGGTCACCGCCACCATCACCCAGTCCCCCAACACTACGAACGCGACCAGGAGAGGGAGAGTCGCCAGGGCCGAGAACCCGGTCAACAGGCCGTTGTAGACGTCGATCATGTTGAATGTGTTGGCCGTAACGGGTATGGCCGCGAGGACGAGGAAGGGGTAGATGATGGTAAGCCGCACGGCGCCCACGAACGGCAACACCGGAAAGGACGAATACGTCCCGAGGATGAGCAGGGGCAACGAAGCCGCGAACAGAAGGGCCACCTTCAGCGGGCCGCTCAGGGTCCGCAGGTCGTCGAGAAGTCCCACCGCTCCGGCAATCACCACGACGAGCACGACCGCCGCCGCTCGGAGGTCGCCCGACAGCAGGTAGATCAGCGCACCTGACAACGCCAAGGAGACGATGAGCGCCGGTCCTCCAGGGCGGGGGATCTTGGGCTGGCCCGCCTTGTGGGCGTCGGGAACGACGGAACCACGCTTCCGCAGGTAGCCCGCCAGGAACCTGGTCGTGACGTAGGAGACGGGGAGTGCAAGAATGGACGCCGCGATCTCTTCCCACAAAGTGCCTGTGCGCTCTCTTCAATTCGTGTTTTTGTCTCCACTATAAAAGCTTCGTCGCCTTCGTAGGGGTGGCGAACTCGGTGGACCTGAGCCCTCATGCAACGCCCTGTTGGGGACATAGAAGGTGGGACGCCCGTCCTCAGCGTCCCATGAGCTCTCCCATGCCGATGGCTCTGGAAGGCACGGCCGTCTGTGCCTTGTTACGTTTAAATATGGACTCCTCCAGTAGTTGCGCAGATTAGTTTGAAGCTGAAAGAGCTGAGACCCGACTCACGGAGGGTCTTCGTCGACGTAACGGTGAAGGAAACCTCTTCTCCGCGCGAAGTTTCGCTCAAGACGGGCGAAAGGGCCACGGTCGCAGATATCACCGTCGAGGATGACTCCGGGACGGCGACACTCACCCTCTGGAACGAGCTCGCCACCAAGGTGAAGGTGGGCGACAAGCTGAAGATAGAGAACGGCTACGTAAGCACTTTCCGCGGCGAGATGAGGCTCAACGTCGGGAAGTACGGCAAGCTCTCCATCGAAGAGTAACCATCCCAACAAACTTTAAAAGAGGAACTCTTCAAGCTTCGGAAGGCTGACCACACATGCCACAGATTGCTAGGATTAAGCTCGTATCGACCAGCCTAGACGACCTCGAGAGGGTCAGCAAGGACATCAAGGACCTGGGCGAGAAGACGGGCATCAACGTAAGAGGGCCCGTGCCGCTCCCGACGAAGAAGCTAAGGATCGTCACTCGAAAGGCCCCTTCAGGTCAGGGGACGCATACCTTCGACAAGTGGGACCTCAAGATCCATCGGAGGCTCATCGACATCGATGCCAACGAGCGCACCATCGCCCAGCTGACACGCCTCAGGATCCCTGACACCGTCAACATAGAGATCAAGCTCAAGACCAAGTAGTCCTGTTCTTCCGTGACGCTGTAACAAACTATTTATTTACAGTCATAAACATGGGCTGTCGTAAGCAAGGTGTCATTTGTGCTGCTAGCAACACAATCCATCCTCGGCGTTACATTCGATTCGACCTCCGTCTTCTGGCTGGCCCCCATTTCGGGCGCGCTGGCCATCGCAGTCTCCCTCCTCCTCATGAGGAAGATAGGGAGAATGAACAAGGGGGCTCCCAAGGCCATCGAGGTGGCTTCGGCCATCCGGGTGGGAGCCTACGCCTTCCTCAGAAGGCAGTACACAACCATCATCGTCATCACGGCGATCATCTTCGTCCTGATGGCCGTAGCACCCAACCTGGGCCTCGGCACGGCGGTGGCCTTCCTGGTGGGTGCCGTCGCGTCCCTGGCCGCCGGCTACATCGCCATGGACAACGCCACAAAGGCGAACCTGAGGACTGTGGCCGCCGCCCAAGACAGCGCCGAGAGTGCCCTGAAGACGGCCTTCTACGGCGGAGCGACCATGGGCTTCGCCGTCGTGGGACTTTCGCTTCTGGGGGTGTCCGTGCTCTTCCTGTTCTACAGCGGCTACAATGCGCTCTTCGGGACCCTGACCGTCGCCGAAGCCTCTTCTCTGGGCCGGAGCGCCGCCGGCGGCATCGTGGGGATGGGGTTCGGGGCCTCCCTCATAGCGCTCTTCGCCCAGCTGGGCGGCGGCATCTACACCAAGGCCGCCGATGTGGGTGCTGACCTGGTCGGCAAGCTGGAGGCGGGGATCCCCGAAGACGACCCTCGCAACCCCGCTGTGATAGCCGACCTCGTCGGCGACAACGTGGGTGACTCCGCGGGCAGGGGCGCGGACCTCTTCGAGTCCGCCACTGGGGAGAACATCGGAGGCATGATAATCGGAGGCCTAATCAGCGCCGCGACAGGAAACCTGATCTTCCTGGTATTCCCGCTGATCGCCCGCGCCCTCGGCATCTTCGCCACCCTCGTGGGGATGCCCTTCGTGAAGCTGAGCGAGGCCGAGGCGAAGAACCCCATGAAGGGGCTGAGGAAGGGCCTCACGGTCACGACCATCGTCGCCGCGATACTATTCTTCTTCGCCACCGATATCCTGTTCGGAGCGAGCAACGGCGCAATCTATCTCTACTTCGCGCTTCTCTCCGGACTTGTCGCCAGCGTCCTGATCGACTTCATTACGGACTACTATACGGGCCGCGACCGATCGCCTGTCAGGAGGATCGCCAACGCAAGCCAGACCGGCGCAGCCACAAACATCATCATGGGCTTCTCCGTAGGGCTGGAGACCACGGCTTTGCCGGTGGTATCGCTGGGAGGGGCCCTGTTGGTCTCCTACTACTTCGGGACCCTTTTCGGTGAAGCCAACGCCAAGATAGGCGCGTTCACGGGCGGCATCTACGGCACGACCTTGGCGGCCATGGGGATGCTCGCGGTGATGGGGATGGTCCTCGCGCTGGACGGCTTCGGGCCCATCGCCGACAACGCCGCAGGGATCGCCGAAATGTCGGGCGAGAAGGGCGCAGAGGAGACGATGGAGGCCCTCGACGCCGTGGGCAACACGACGAAGGCCTTGACCAAGGGCTTCGCCCTCGGTTCGGCGCTGCTCGCCTCGCAGCTGCTGTTCCAGGCTTACGTTCAACAGGCGACCGCCTACTTCGGCAAGACCACCTTCGTCGTGGACATCTCCAACCCGGCGGTCCTGTTCGCCGGCTTCATCGGCGCCATGCTCCCCTTCTTCTTCTCCTCGCAGGCCATCGCGGCTGTCGGGAGGGCCGCCTCTCTGATGGTCGAGGAAGTGAGGAGACAATTCAGGGAGATACCCGGGATCCTCGAAGGCACCGGGAAGCCCGACTATGGCAAAGCCGTCGACATCAGCACAAAGGCGGCGCTTCGCGAGATGGTCCTCCCCGGACTGGTGGCGGTCATCGTGCCCATCGTCATAGGGGTGCTCATGGGCATCGAGGCCGTAGGCGCCCTCGTGATCGGCACCACGCTGTCGGCCATCCCTCTGGCCCTCTTCATGAACACCGGGGGAGGCGCGTGGGACAACGCCAAGAAGTACATCGAGGCGGGCCACCTGGGCGGCAAGCGCTCTCCTGCCCACCAGGCAGCGGTCGTGGGCGACACCGTGGGAGACCCTCTGAAAGACACGGCCGGCCCTTCACTTCACGTGCTCATCAAGCTGCTCAATACGCTCTCAATCGTCTTCATCCCGCTCTTCATCAACGTCCTCCACCTCATCCACTGAACTCGTCTGTGGGAGAGAGCCCGCACAGGTCCGCGCCACTCGCGGCGACCTCTGGAGAATGAACCGGTCTGTGGAGAGTGTCGTCCATTTACTGGTGACCTTGTCGACCCTCCCCCCCCCAGCGTTGGCTAAAGCCTAAATACGCTATGAACCTGATTCGGGGTGTTGAAACGAAGGACAGCCGACCTCGTGGCCGTGCGGGCCATGGCCATAGATGATCTGGGGTTCGTCTGGAGGCTGGGGAAGGCCATGTTCACGAGCGAGATCTCCTATTCTAAAAGGCTTTGGACGGAGGATGAGCTGCTCGCCCGTTTCGTTGACAACCAGGATCTCTGTCTCGTGGCCCTCTTTAACGAGCGGGTCGTGGGATTCGTCCTCGGCGGAGTATTGAAGCGCACCGGCTCCTCATGGTCCACCGGGTATTTCCTATGGATAGCCGTGTCTAAGAGATACCAGAAGAGGGGGGTGGCCCTGAAGCTCTACAAGGAGCTGGAACGGAGGTTGAGGGAGAGGGGTGCCAGGAACGTCATCTGCGAAGTCGAGACTCGCAACTTCAAGGCCCTCGACTTCATGAGGCGAGTGGGGTTCAGGGAGGACCATACGGTGTCCTACCTGAAGAAGAAGATCTGAGCACGATGCCCTCCGATGGAGCCAGCCGTGGCAACGCAAATTAGGCGGCTGCACCGCAGGTCAGGAGTCTTATGCTCGAGGAAGTCCTAGCGGTCTTCGTCATCGGCATCCTTTTCGGCCAGATTCTCAGGATGCGGAGACTGAAGCCACACCTCTGGCCGGTTTCGGCAGTCGCCGCCTCGGCCCTCCTCTTTTCGATGGGCCTGAGCATCGGCCTCGGGAGGGGGACGCTCTTCCAGATACTTCCCGAAGCGGCCGGCACTTCTCTGCTGCTCGGATTGACGGCGGCCGTCGCCGGAGCAGTCGTCACCTTTCTCATCCGCGGGAGGAGGAGAGACTGAAGAAACAGCTGGCGATGCCGGCCCTCCTGGTCGGCTCCCTTCTTGCAGGCCTCATTTTGTCGTCCGTCGACCTGAATGGTGTAACGGCCGGCGAGGTGTCTCCGCTGGTCGACCTCCTCCTGATGGCGTTCGTCTTCATCGTCTCCGTGGACGTCGGAGCAGGCCTCGACAGGAAGACCGTCTCGTCTCTCGGGAAGGACGCAATGCTGCTTTCGGCAGGCACGGTCGTCGGCAGCCTTCTGGCGGGGCTGGCGTTTTCCTTCGTTCCGTCGCTGGGTCTGAAGGGCGCCCTGGCCGCCTCCCTGGGGATGGGCTGGTACACCCTCGACGGCCCTTTGGTCACTGCTTCTCTCGGCGCCTTGGCTGGAGCTACGGGGTTCCTTTCCAACTTCTTCAGGGAGCTTTTCACCTTCTTCGCATACCCGCTGTTCAGACGGAAGCTCGGCAGCCGGAGCTCGATATCTCTGGGCGGGGCGACTACTATGGACACCACCCTGACGGTCATCTCGGCGGTCGGAGGGAACGAGGTGGGAGCACTGAGCTTCCTCCACGGCGTGATCATAACGCTCCTGGTGCCCTTCCTGGTCTCACTGGCCCTGGCGGTCCTGCCGTAATCTGGGCGTCGACTGTAAAGTCGTCTGAGCCAGCTGGCACGAAGGTCCTCTACGGGCTCAGCCCCATGGGCCTGGGTCGCTCATCGCCGAGGAGAAGAGGCGGGGCCAGGCCAGCCGCAGACTCTATTCTGGACACCCTCTGAAGGACAAATTCGGACTCGAACGCCGAGAGGCTTACCCGCTGGTGAGCATGTATTCCTTTATCGCGCCGTCCTGAAGGTCTATGATGGCGCCCTTGAGCGTCCCCGCCACGTAGTCGCTGCCTGGGCTTATGCACAGGGTCTGGCCGATCCGTATGAAACCCCTTGCCTCATGGACGTGGCCGTGAAGTCCTAGCATGGGTTGGTACTTCTCGATTGACTTTCGTACGGCTGTGCTCCCGCAGTTGGTCATCTTGACCTGACCGAGCCTCTCCCGCGTGTACTTCAGCTCCGAGTTCACGGCCGGGGCCTTGTCGAGCTCGGTACCATACGGGGGAACGTGAAGATTGAATATACTCTTCGACGGTTCCTTCAGCTGGCTCGCAACTCCGTCTATCATCTTGAACAGCTCATCCTCCGGAACCTCTCGAGGGGAGTTCCAGGGGGTCGGGTTCGCGTAGCCCAGGGTGATCATCTCGTTCCCGCTCTCGAGCTCTACCACCCTGGCCTCCGGGTTGATCACGTTCTCCGAGTCCTGCAGCAGCTCGTCCAGCTCCAGCCGATCGTCGTTGCCGGGGGAGATGTAGCACTTGACCCCTGTACCCTTGAGCCTCTCTTGGGCTAACGAGACCCAGGACCGAAGTACCTCCTTCATGCTCTCCAGGAACAGCGCGTCCACCTTGGCCTTGTCCTTCTCCAGCTCCGCGACCTCGGCCTCCGTCGCCATGAAGTAATAGCGGCCGCTGTTCCTAAGCGTCTTGATGTAGGTGGGGAGCTCCTCCTTCTTGACGACGACCTCTTCACCCTCGAAGGAGAGGCGGAACCTCCCGTCAGGCCGCTCGAGGATGGGCACGAGTGCCTTGCCGGTGATGTCTCCGCCCAGTATGAGCGCGTTCGCATCGTAGAACTTTGCGGCGTTGATGAACTTCCTGAAGCAGCTCTCCGAGCCGTGTACATCGCTGGCAAAAAAGATGCGTGTCTTCACAGGGTCTCAGTCTGGCGGAATCTCTTTATAAGCTAAGTCTATGTTGATGCCCTTGCTCTTGTGGTAGCTCTTCGATGTCAGGTATATCACTATGCCCAGCACGAAAGATACGATGACGTAGATGTACGCGAAGTCGTAGCCCGGCATGCCCAACGCTGTTGCCGATGTGCCCCATATCGTGGGGTTGGTGAGGAACTGGTAAACGATGAATGCGAATACGACGGCCATCAGCCCTCCAGATAGCGACAGAATGCCCTTCGAAGTCCCCTTCTCGTTCCTGAATGCGTGGATGACAGCTGCGATTCCGACGAAGAAGAAGTAGATCATCGAAGCGATTACCGCCGCGTAGAGCGACTGGAAGCCTCCGTAGAGCACCGCGCCTGCCGCGACCAAGCCTACCGTAACCACCAACTCCAAGAGGAGCGTAACGACGGGAGAGCCGTACCTGGGACTGATTGTGGCCAACCTCTCAGGGAGGAACCTGTCGAACGCCTGCGCGAAGATGTACCTTGAAGTGACGATGATTCCGTATGCGAGCACGGCCAGGGTCCACAGGACCCAACCGATGCCCAGGAACCAGGCCACGTAGGTGTTGTTCACCGCACCCATGGCGAGGGTCCAGAAGTTGAACGAGTAGTCGTATACCAGCGTCGGGTTCGAAAGGGCGGCCGTCACGAACTGGAAGCCGCCTGCGTAGTACATCGCGCCGAAGGCAGTGGTGACGAGTATCATCACCAAGAATGAGGCGATAGGGACGTTCCACTTGATTCCGCGGGTTCCCTTGATTTCAGACGCGACGGCGGGGCCGGCGTTGAGCCATGGGTAGACGAAGATTGCGAAGAATGGCAGAAGGAACAGTGATCCGGCCCAGTTGAAGGTGGAGCCCGTGTAACTAGACGCTACAGAGGTGTAGTTGATCGAAGAGTCGCCGACGGCGCTGGAGAGTCCGTTCATGTAGTTCGCGACGCCGGTCTGGCCGGCGCTGACGAGGGCGAGTATCCCCACCACCATCGCGACCACGCCCACGAGAGCGAGGACGGAGACGAGCCTGTAGCCGTACTTGGGTTTGAAAATGTTGATTCCTATCAGGACGGCGAATATCAGCGCCCCCACCACGAGCTGTACGTATGGCGTCGAACCGGCGAGATCTCCGGGCAGTGCGAGGCCCAAGGAGAAGGAGCTAGACGGGTAGAAGAATAGGCCAACGGAACCGATTGCGAATATTGCGGAAAGGGCGATTAGGGCAAGATATGCCATGGTTTCGACGGTGTAGCCCATGAACGACAGTGCGCTTCCGAAGAGGCCGCCGTACGTCCTCGACACCCAGATGTAGTCCCCTCCTGTGCGTGAAACCCTCCTCGTCATCATAGTGTAGACGACTATTTCGGGTATGGATAGGATGAACGCTATGAGTGAGGCACCCACTAGGTTGACGCCAGATACGGAAGAAGGAAGGGCTACCATCGTGAAGCCGATGGTCGCAAGGGCCGCTCCGGCAGACATGTTGCTTACGTTTAGAGCTATTGCGTCGAACATTGATACGTTCTTGACTAGACCTGTGCTTTCTCTGACGAAAACGGATGACCGTTCTTGTTCGGTCATAACATGGTGTCGTCTCCGCGCCAATTTAAGCCTTTATGGGGGGGAACATCTTGCAGGCCGAGCCAGAAAACATCTGTTCCATGTCGACTGGCGACGCTCAGCTCAGGAGCTGCGAACCAGCCACGAGTTGTCCTCTGGCGACTCATCCGGTATGGGCCGAATGGTGTGACGGAAGCACTGTTCCACCGTTGATTGCGTGGGTGCGCAAGCCGAACCCGCCAGCAACCCACATATATGCTCGCATCGCACAGGGCACAATGTAAGGCTGCCTTGACCTCACCAGAAAGGGTTCGCGTCTACTTTGGGCCGGGCGGAGAGACGTTCGAAGCCGAAAGGCAGCCCCGCAGCAACGTCGACGTCGAGAGGCTGCGCGAGGACCTGAAGATCCCCTCCTACGTGGACCTCAAGCCGACGGTGATGCGCAGGGCCGTCGTGGCCCTCTGGGCCGCGACCACGGCACCCTCGACGTTCAGGAACACCCAGAACGGAAGGAAGCTGGACTCCCCCCTACAGCCTCTTCTGATGGGCGGCGCCGCCGTCAAGGTCCTGAGCGCCAGCGCCAACGAAGTGGGAGGCGCCATGAACCGTAAGATCCACGACCTTGACTTCATCCTGCCCAAGAGTCAGGCCGGGAAGTTCGTGCAGGTACTCTCTTATCTGGAGACCGTCGCTGGCTCCGAGTACATGCACTTCCTTACGTCGAACGACAGGAGGTTCAACGCCCTGCGGGCAGGCGAAAGGTACAGAGCAAGGGGCATCGACTGGGGCGAGGACGGACAGCCCTCGCCCAGCGTGGTTGACATACTTGTCGACAAGATTGAGATGCGCCACCGCATCAACGTGCAGGCGGAGTTCGCCCTTTCTGAGAGGAACCTCCACACCATTGGGATGGAGAAACTCATCATATCCAAATGTCAGCTGATCAACGAATACGACCCCAAGGTCGTCAGCCTTCCGGCGAGCGCCGCCTGCCGGATCCTCCGTTATCCACCTTACAGGAAGGACAGGGCCATCCTCGGTATGGAGGAGAAGGACATGCTGGACGTCTCCGCTCTCCTTATTGACGGAGGAGACGGCCGGTTGGACATCGAAAGGCTAAGGCGGGCGCTGGACGACCAGAAGCTGCTTCTCACTACCCGGCTGAACCTGGAGAACCTCGTTTCGGGAGAGGACTGGATGAAGACCAAGGGCCTCAACGGACATCAGATGTCGCACGTGCAGGAGATGGGGCGGTGGATCCTTTCTGCCCTTCCCGTCGTCGACAAAGCTTGGTCCAAGCCCTGGTGGAACACCAACGTGGAAACGCCTCTTGTGTCCTGATGGCTTCAGGCCTCCGATGACCAAATTCCATGCATTCGTAGTGTGGAAACGGGTATGGAAAGAGCTGAACTCGCAAGAAGCGCCGGGAGAGGGATTCGAACCCTCGCGGCCCATGAAGGGCCACGGGCTTTCATTCCGACCGGCAGACGGAGCTCCGCCTTCGGCCTCAAGGCCCGCGCGTTAATCCACTTCGCTACCCCGGCTAGAACAGGTCGTTGTGGGCATGATGTGCGGTTTCCTTTAAAACGTTTCGCGGTCGCCCATCCCAACTCTTTAAGGGCTCCAGTCCAACCATGTGTAAGGGGAAGCTGAGGCGTTTGCGGACCAGAACATCCTTCCGGAAGTTCCGTCTTCTGGACTACATGTCCGACGCCCTCGTCCAGAGCTACGGCCGGACCTTGGAGGATGCCTTCTCCAACGCCGCGTCCGCGATGACCGCTGTGATGGTCGACTTGCGCAGGGTCTCTCCTACTCCACTGACGAGAGAGGTCGTCGCAGAAGGCTTCGACGAGGAGAGCCTTCTCTACAACTGGCTGGAGGCGGTCCTCGTGAAGAAGGACATAGACCAGGAGATCTTCAGGTCGTCGCATGTAAGGATCAAGACAACACACAACGGCCTCTCCCTTCGAGGCACCCTCCACGGCGAGTCCGTGGATGCGAAACGCCACGTCTTCAAGCGAGACGTCAAGGCCATCACCTACCACGAAATGTCGATCACGAGGAAGGACGGGAGATACACCCTCAGGTTCCTCCTAGACCTCTGATTGAGGCGACAGGAGGGGCCGAGCCAACCCGCCGGACGGACAACTACTTTTCAGCCGCAGGTCGACTTAATTGACGCTATCTCTATTTCTTCTCGGAAGGCCCTCTCCGGCATCGGGATGAGTGACAAGCCCGAGCCGGGCGACGACCTCATGTCGATGGGCACGATCTCCAAATACGCCAAGATGATTGAGGACCTACGCTCCGGCCTGGACCCGGAGATCATCAAGACTTGGTACGAGAAGGTCGAGCATGACGCCCGTGAGCTGGCCCCCGCGAACCTGAAGGACACGATCGAGGTCATTCAGGACGACCTCCTCCCCATTAAGTACAACTTCAAGGCTTCCAAGCGCGCGGTCCCGTTCGTCGTGGAGGCCATCGAGAAGAACCTCCAGGGGATGCCCTTCGCCACCAGGCTCTACTTCCAGAAGGTCGAGGAGTCCATCTGGGAGGAGTACGAGCGATATGTCAAGCAGAACCTGACGCCGTAGCCCAGTTTCCTTTTATAGTCGTCTCATGGATTCCCAAGATATCGTCATCCAAAGGTGCCTGCATGACATGGATTCATATTACGGTGAAAAGTGCGCCAGTTCCGCCCTGAAGCCCTTCGCTACTCCCTTCTCCAAGCCGCATTTTACGCCTGACCGGCCTCTGAACCTTGAGCACATCGTCTTGAGCGTGGTCCCCGATTTCGAGCAGCAGAGCATCGAGTGCACCGCGACCCTGAGCCTCAAGGCCCTAGCCGACAGGGTGGAATCGGTATCCCTCGACATGGCGGACCTCAAGGTGAAGTCGATAAGCCTGAAGGACAAGGGGCTCCTGCTCTTTCACAGCGAGGACGGCAAGGTCGTGGCCGAGCTCCCGGACGAAGTGTCGTACGGCTCAACGATCGAAATCGCCGTGGAATACGGCGGAAAGCCACGGAAGGGCTTGTACTTCAGGAAGCCCGACAAGGACTACCCCAGCAGGCCCGTCCAGCTCTGGACACAGGGGGAGGACGAAGACAGCCATTATTGGTTCCCATGCATCGACACGCCCGCACAGAAGGCCACAAGCGAGGTCCTGGCCACCGTCCCGGCGGGCTTCACCGTCATCTCCAACGGGAAGCTGGCTGAAGTGAAGGAGGACGCCGCCAAGGGTCTGAAGACCTACCACTATGTCCAGGACAAGCCTCATTCCATCTACCTGATCACCCTCGTGGCCGGCGAATTCGTGGAGCTGAAGGATGAGGCGAATGGAATCCCGCTCCTCTATTACGTACCCAAGGGTAGAGAAGATGATGCCAAGCGCAGCTTCTCGGAGACCCCCAAGATGGTGGAGTTCTTGGCCGAGAAGACGGGGATGCCCTATCCCTGGGACAAGTATGCCCAGACCTGCGTCAGCGAATACATCTTCGGAGGGATGGAGAACACCTCCGCCACTACGCTGACAGACACGACCTTGCACGACGAAAGAGCCCATCTGGACTTCTCGAGCGTGCCTCTTGTGTCGCACGAGCTGGCTCACATGTGGTTCGGCGACCTCCTCACCTGCCGATACTGGAAGCATGCATGGCTCAACGAGGGGTTCGCGACCTTCTGCGAGGCCCTGTACACGCAGTTCAGCAAGGGGGACGACGAATACCTGTTCGAGATGCTTCAGAACCAGGACATCTACCTGGGCGAGCTGGACCGCTACGCGCGCCCGATAGTCACGAACGTCTTCGAGACGGCCTCAGAGCTCTTCGACAGGCACCTCTACGAGAAGGGCTCCGTCGTGCTTCATATGCTCAGGTCGATGGTGGGTCAGGAGACCTTCTGGCGAGGAATCCAACTCTACGTCAAGGACAACGCTTTCAAGAACGTGGAGACCTCCGATCTGAGGGCCGCTTTCGAGAAGGCCTCCGGAATAAACCTGGACGCCTTCTTCGCCCAGTGGACGGGTCGACCCGGTCACCCCGACCTGTCTGTGAACTATGAATCCAAGGCTGAAGACCTGGCCGTGCTGAGGGTCGTCCAGAAGCAGGCTGAGGACGCATTCAACTTTAGGTTGAGGGTCAAGGTCCAGTATCAGGGCTCCGCGGAGGAGACGTGCAGCGTCATTAACTCCAAGGACCAGAGCATAGCCCTGCATTTGGCCGGAAGGCCGCTCTACGTCTCCGTGGACCCCAAGTTCGAGGTCCTGAAGACCATCGAATATGCCCGGCCGAGGGAGATGATGCTGGCCCAGCTGTCGTCCGACACCGTGCCTGGCCGGATCCAGGCCGCGAAGGGTCTGGCGAAGGATGCCTCGCCTGACGCGGTGGAGGCTCTCAAGAAGGCCCTGACCAGCGACCCCTTCTGGGGTGTGCAGGCTGAGGCGGCAAAGGCGTTGGGTGAAATCGGGAACGAGTCCTCCCTGAAGGCTCTGATCGAAAGCCTCTCCGTCAGCCATCCTAAGGTGAGGCGGGCAGTGGTCTCCGCCCTCGGGCAGTTCAAGAAGGAGGAGGCAGCCGATGCGTTGTTATCTCTCTTCGCAAAGGGAGACCCGAGCTACTTTGTCGAGGCCGAATGCCTGCGCAGCATCGGCAAGACGAAGTCGGAGAAAGCATACGAGTTCATCGTCAAGGGCATGGAGAGGCCGTCATGGCAGGAGGTCGTCAAGGTCGGCGGCGTCGACGGTCTGGGCAGCCTCGGCGACCCGAAGGCCGTTCCCGTGTTGCTAGAGAAGGTCAAGCTGGGGAATCACCTCCGCGTGAGGGAGGCGTCCACCGTCGCCCTGGGCAAGGTCGGCAGGGACAACGTCGGAGTCACCGATCGGCTCACGGACCTGCTGGGCGACTACTGGTTCAGGGTCAGAGGATACGCGGCGTCTGCGCTGGCGGAGCTGAAGGCCACCGACGCGATACCGGCCCTTTCGAAGGCAGCGGAAAAGGAGCTGGACGGAAGGGTGAGGCGTCTGATTCGAGAATCAATCGGTCGGCTAAGAGCGAGCAGGACGTCGGATGACGAGCTCAAGCGTCTCTCAGACGATCTCGATAAGCTTCGGGAAGAGAACCGTCTCATCAAGGAACGCGTCGATCAGCTGGAACTGGCAGGCAAGCGGAAGAAGTAAAGGTGGGGACATCGGCGGTCAACGGCATTGATGCTCCGAACTGCCAGACGCGTCCAGGGACAGCGAATCCCATACAATTAGTACAGACATGACATCTATTCCGAGCGCGCGTCTTCAACAATATCTCTCTTGGCCGGATGGAATGATATGGGGCCGGCCGGATTTGAACCGGCGATCTCTAGCGCCCTTGGCCTCGCACGGCTGCAGCCGCACGATCAGGCTAGACATCCTAGTCCAAGCTATCCACCGAACAATGCGGAAGCACTGGTTCGGCTCTGGACGACGGCCCCACACTCACTCGAAAGGCTCGAAGCTCTGTTCTATATACATATTGGCAGGTCGCCTTCCGCCCTTCAACTGGGCCGCTCCCAGGACGTTGGATGCGCTCCGACGGTCTGCTACGGCAATTCGCAAACGACTCATGTTGGAAAAGCTCTTATTCCGTAATGCCGGCGGCTCACAACATGCCGGCATCCAGGTGGTTGAGTCTGGCGAAGGTAATCTCCGCCTCCCTGAACGCCCCCCTGGTGGCCGCCTACACATTCGTAATCTTGGTGGGTGCCGAAGGCCGGGAAGCGGGCCTTTCAGTGCTTGGCGTCGCCGTCTTCTTCGCCGCGCTGGTTCCGATCGCTATCCTCTTCATCCTCGCAAAAAAGAAAATGATACCTGACCTTTACGCCTCCGACAGGAGGAGCCGCGTCGTTCCTTTCCTGGCCGCCGTCGGAAGCTATGCAGTCGGCTTCGGCCTGCTCTTGATCTTGGACGCGCCTCCCTCATATCAGCGCTAATGCTATGCTACCTAGTGAACACAATCGTAATGACTGTCATCACGCTCGTTTGGAAGATCAGCATACACGCTACCGGCGTCGCGGGCCCCGCACCTGCCTTCGGAGTCGTCTTCGGTCCCGTCGGCTACCTATTCCTTCTTCTGTTGATTCCGGTGGGATGGGCTCGGATGACCCTGAAGGCCCACACTCTCCCCCAGGTGGTTGCAGGTGCCGTGCTGGCTGTGACTCTCACGTTCCTCGAACTCAGTCTCTACATGCGGTTGCTGTGATGCCAGGACCGGCGGAAAGCGTCTGCTTCAAACCCTGATCCTATCCAAGCCGCATGGCTTCGAGTACCCTGTTGTAAGACTCTTCGTCTGGCGACCTGCTGTAGGCCCTGAGGGCATCGAGCACTCTGCCGCGTTCCGCCCCCAGCCGAGCGAGCACCTTCGGGCCGAAAGGCATCGAGATGGTAAGGTACTGCAGAAGGTCGTTGACGTTTCTTCGCTTCCCTCCTGTGGACGCCGTCTCGAAATCCAGGACCCGTGCCCGTCCGTCCGGCTGGACAATAACATGGCGGCGCGGGTCCGAGAGCTCCTTATGGTCTACGCCAGCGACGTCAAGGAGGCGGGCCTGGCCGCAGATGTCGATGAGGACTCTCCTGAAGACGCCGTCGGCGAGGTCGTTAGACCCCTGCAACCAGTCGACTAGGTTGGTGCCCGCCAGCTCCTCCATCACGATGAAATCTCGTGACGCGGCGAACAGAAGAGGCCCCAGGTTCGACCTGTTCGCTTCCTTGAGGACCTCTCCCTCACCTTCCAGGCTCTCCCTGTCCGCGTCCGTCCGCCTGATCTTCAGGGCTGCCCTCCTCCCCCTCCAGAGGCAAGCGACCACCACTCCGACATGTCCCTTGCCGAGCACTTTGAGGCCACCAACCTCTGTCCTGCCGGCGAAGACCAGAGCCTCCACTCCCATCTCTTTGAGGGAGATGATGCGCCGCAGAGCTTCCGCCTGCGAGCCCGAAGGATAGCAAAGCACGCTCAAGAAGGGAGAAACGCCGAGCCCCTCGACGTCCACCTTCCTAGAACCGGAAGCCGGCAAGATCCGACAACACCATCCTGTCGACGGTTCGCCTGCTGGAGTATGCCCCTCCGCCGATGAGTACTTCATGTGTCTTCTTAGCCTCGACCGCCAGGCCTTTCGCGAACCCGACCCTGGTCACGGGATCCTCCATGTACTTCAGCAGGAGGTCGGCAGGCCTGGAGATGTCGTTCTCGAAGACGGCGTGGCTCCTCATGTCGTCGCCCAGCCACCATGAGTCGGCCCGGCCGGTCGAAGCGGCCAGGAACCTGTCAGTTGCGTCCTTCATGAAGACCTCGGGACCAATCCTTTCGAGCGTCCTCGGCAGCACTTCGACCGAAAGAAGGAAGGCCATTGACGCCCGCCCCCTTTCTGCGGCTACGGTGTACCTCAAGACGCGAACCCCGTCTCTGGCCAGGTGTTCGGCAATGCCGTTGGCGCTTTTCCATAGCTCGCCCCACAGTATGTCTTCGCTTCGGTCCCTGAAGGCGAACCTCAACATCAGCGTGTGGCTCCTGATGTGTCCCAGGGGGGCGCTCAGAGGCCGCAGCTGCCTCGCGCCAAAGAATTCGAGGCTGGGCTTCTTCAGGAACAGCCTGGACAGATGAACGAACTCTGCCAGCTTGGTCGGTGAGACGGCAAGCCCGAGGTTCCTTGTTGTGTCGACCGGGTCCAAGAGGATGAATGCTCCCCCTTCGAACAGCGCCTTGGCGTTCTCTTCGCCTCCCTCCACGCTGATTACGACGCCCTTCCCCCAGGAAGCTGCCGATCGTAGGAGCTCGACAAATGACCCGTACTTCAGGATGAGCACTTCGCAGGCGTAGCCGCTGAAGCCTCGCACGCGGATCTCGGCGCCGTAGAGCGCCTGCGCTTTGAGGAATCTCTTCAGCACCCTGACCTCGGACCGCAGACGTCCGTTCAGGCGGGCCTCCATGTACTTCGTATGGTAGGGTGAGCGGTCCGCGGCGCTCTTCCACTCTCCCTTCGCCACCCCGTAGCACGGGACGACGTTGACGGTCACGGAGTCCACCTCAGCTTCGACATACGGGTGCTCGGCATACCTCCTCCTCGGCGAACGCCCTCGCAGGGCGGCCTCCGCGAGGGAGAGCCCCAGCTCCTCGAACTGCGCCCGACCCACTTCCTTCGGGTACACGAGGAAGAAGTCCACGTCCGTCTCGGTCTCCAGCCATGTGTCGTGGGCGTAGGAACCTCCTATCTCTATTCTCGGCGACATCGTGGCCTCCTTCGAGGCTTTCTCGAGGAGCTGGACGACCTTCTCCACAGCCATTGCAACGACCCTTCGCCGCTTCACGCTCGGCGTCGATACCTTCTTCGCCTTGGCGATGACTCCCTCGAGGTCCATCGGGCTCACCCTAGGGGGAAGACGGCCAAGTCGCTGTAGAGCGGACCCACAGGAGTGAGGACGCTCTTCTTCAACTGGAACTCTCTGAACTCGACATTCCCACCCTCCTCCTCGCCTAGCTTCCGGACGGACTCGGACAGCTCCGCGACGTTGCGCCCCCCCTTGACGCGCATGATGGTCAGGTGGGCACGGAAATCCTCTGGCCTGCCGTAGGAGGCGAGCTTCTCGTTCACGAGCGAACTGAGGGCCCTCATCGTTTCCCCGCCTTCAGCGACGCCCAGCCAGACCACATTGATCCTCGAATTCGATGGAAATACGCCGAGGCCATTGAAGTGAGCGGAGAATGAAGGCATCCTGATCTTCCTCAGAGATTCGACCACAGGCTCAACGGAAGCCTCAGGGAGGTCCCCGATGAACTTCAGCGTGATGTGGAGATTATCCGTCTCCACAGCCTTCAGCTGCGCTCCGGTGGCGAGGAGGAGCCTCTGGAGCTCCGCTATCTTCCGCTTGAGCGCCTGGTCCTTCAGCTCCAGAGCCACGAACGTCCGCAAGCTCACGGGTTCTCCATGGCTTGTCGAGGTAGATATGTATGTTCTGATGAAGACGCGCGAAACGCTTTCACTTCCCCGACCTCCTTAATACCAAGCCGATAAGACCCTGTATCCGGAGAAACGGCCTTTGAACGGCGGAGACGCCTTCATAGTTTGCGTGACGGGCATGCCCGGAGCTGGGAAGACCACCGCCACGAAAGCCTTGGTGAGTTCCGGCTTCACGATCGTGAGCATGGGCGACGTCGTCAGGCGTGAGGCCCAGAAGAGAGGGTTGGGTCTGGATAAAGAGGGGCAGATGCAGATGATGCTCACTCTAAGGGCCGAAGGAGGGCCCGCGGCCATAGCGAAGCTATGCGTGGAAGAGATACGATTGAAGGGCCTTCGGAAGGTCGTGATAGACGGCGCACGGTCTCTGGACGAGGTGAACACTTTCAGGGGCGTGGGCACGGTCAAGGTGCTGGGCATCCACGCCTCCCCGTTGCGTCGCTACGAGCTACTCAGTTCGCGAGGACGCCACGACGATCCCATTTCGTTTGCCGACTTCGAAGCCAGGGATCAGAGGGAGCTGGACCTTGGGCTAGGCAAGGTCATCGCACTCGCCGACCGGATCATCGAAAATGAGAGCAATTCTATCAAGATGCTCGACGATAGAGTCAGAGGGGTTGTCGCGGAATGGCAGGGGAACGCCTGAGGAACCGCTTCGCCTTCGGGCTGACGGTCACGGTCAGGGCACCGGTCAACCTCTCCGAAGATCCGGCGAAGGTCTTGGCAGCCGTGGACTTGCTCTTCGGGTCCGCCTCCAGGACGGGCCTCTCGTCCTCGGCCGGATTCGTCGTAGCCGAGTACGCGGGGGATCAGGCGCTCGCCAAAGTCTACGAGCAGGCGAGGTCGAGGATGACGATCAGCGTCCTTAGACGACTTCTGAGGCAGCGCCAAGAGGAAGGTTCCACGAGCTTCATGCTGAACAAACAGGTGGCCGCAGGAGGAATCGTCGTTTTCTGCGAAAACGAAGCGGAGTCCCCCTTGGGTCCGATCACCGTCCATGTGGAGACGCCGGAAGTGGGGCATTTGATCGACTGGATAGCGCCCGACCTGCGGCGTCCCAGATATTCATTCAGGAAGCGCTAAATCGTAGCTGCTGAAATCTTCGCCTATTGAAACGTTCCGGAAGCGCTTCGAAGCCTGCCTCAGCAACAGCGTAGCATCGTTGACGCGCGCGCTGATGTGGGTGATGACGAGGCTTCCCACGTTCGCCCCTGATGCGAGCTGCGCGGCCTCGCCCACCGTCGAATGTAGGTACTCCTTCGCCTTGTCGGCGAACTCCTCGCTGTAGGTCCCATCGAAGACCAGGAGGTCGACTTTTCGGAAGAAACTCACCAGGTCCTTCGTGGGCCTGGCATCCCCTGAATAACCGAAGCTCCTCCCCTTCCTCCTGGGGCCTGACACCTGGCCAGGCCGTATGATTCGCCCGTTCAGCTTGACGGTCCTGCCATCCTGGAGCCTCTTCCAGAGAGGGCCCTTCGGAACGCCCAAGGCCCGCGCCTTCTCGGGGAAGAATCTTCCGGGTCTAGTCGATTCGTCGAGGCGGTACGCGAAGCTGTCATCAGTGTGATGAGTCCTGTGTGCCTTCACCTTGAACTCCCTCTCCTTCAGCACGACGCCGGGCGAGACACGATGGAAGGAGATCTTGTATGGAACATAGACGTGAAGGGCGGAAAGGTTGAACCTGATGATCTCGTCCAGTCCGCGAGGACCGAACACTTGGAGCGGCTCCTCCCTGTTCTGAAGGGCTAGGCTCTGGATGAGGCCCAGCAGCCCCAGCATGTGGTCGCCGTGGAGATGGGTGATGAATACGCATTTGGGATTTGAGATCGAAGGCTTGGCCATGATCATCTGCCGCTGCGTCCCTTCGCCGCAATCGAAAAGCATGAGCTTCCCCTCTCTCTCCACTGCCACGGCTGGGAGCCCCCTCTCTCTAGTCGGGGCCGCGGCCGCAGTCCCCAGCAGCGTCACCCTGAACATGCCCTCAGGACTTCCTCAGCACCGATATCACCCTGGTTAGGCTTCGGTGCACGTAGAACTCGTATTCCCCTAGTACTTCAAATCCTTTTGGCTCGCCCAGCGGCGCGCTCTTCTGGTGCATCACCACTAGCCTCCCGCCATGCCGGAGACACCGTCTCCCTCGCACCAGGAGGGCTTCAAGGAGGTCTCTCGAGGCCGCGCCTTTCGTCGAGCTCGCCCTCCCATACGGGACGTCCCCCGCGATGGCGTCGACCTCCCTGAACGGAAGGAACCTTGCATCTCCTCGCAGCACCTGACTTTCCCGGTCAAGGCCGAACCCTCGCAGGTTCCTCCGGCCGCCGAAGACCATCCTTTTGTCGACGTCCAAACCGAGGCCGTACGCCCCGACCAAGCAGGCCTCGATGACCGTGCTTCCTGTCCCAGAGAACGGATCGAGGAAGGTTTCACCGGGACCGACCGCCGACAGGTTCACCATGAGCCTCGCCAGCTTGGGGAACAGAGCGGAAGGGTGAAAGAACGCGCGCGCCCTGGGCCTCCTCTCTACCCACTTCCCTCTTCCCCGCGGGGTCGTAAGCCCGACGAACGACATCTTCCCCTTCTTCACGACCCGGACCACCGCGTCAGGCTCCTTCATCCTCACGGACGAGCCCTCGGCCGACCTGAGGACCCAATCGCCGTAGGCCTCGTCGATGGACCTCTTCCCCCCTCCGCTGAACCCCTCGGCGTCGACCTTGAAGGTCCTCCCCGCCAGCCGAGAGAAATCCAGTCTCTTCGCGTCATCGGGCAGGTCGCAGGCAAGGTACAGGAGCTCTCCGACGTCCTGCAGGTACGCAGCCCTGGCGATCGTTTCGGCCCGAAGCTCCTTCACTTCACAGGTCACAAGCCCCCCCTCAGCCCTGACGGTCGCACGTTGACCGGACGCTTCCATAAGCGCCTCCAGTTCGGCCGCTGCAACGTCGAGCCTGCCGCCGCTGGGGTCGCCGTACACTATCAAGGAGGCCCTCCCGTCAATGGCGGAGGAGGCGGCCGTATTTAGCCAATGAAGGGGTTTGGGGAAACAAAGAAACCCCACACCATTTATGGGTGGGATGAATTTGTGTCCCCAACAAAGTTATATATAGATGTAACATATGCATCTAATACAATGCCGAAGGGATACCTTTCCTCCGAAACATCTGTTCATTTCATGAATTATCACTTTGTCTGGTGCCCGAAGTATCGGAGGAAGGTTATAGTTGGTGACGTCGAATCGAGGCTCAAGCAGTTGATTCAGGAGAAGGCCGCCGAACTCGGATGCACCATCCTCGCCCTCGAAACCATGCCCGACTACGTTCACATCTTCGTCCAGTCTGCGCCCACCATAGCACCGAACAGGATCATAGCGGCAATCAAGGGCTACACTTCCCGGGTGCTCAGGGAGGAGTTCCCAGAGCTCAAATCCCGTCTCCCTACCCTTTGGACGAGGAGCTACTTCGTTTCGACGCATGGGCACGTCTCTTCAGAGACCATCAAGAGGTATGTGGAGGAGCAGAAAGGGATATGATGACCTACAGGTTCCGCATCTATCCGACCGAGGCGCAGGCGAGAATCATGGAGGAGACGCTTGAAACTTGCAGGAGGCTCTACAACTCCATGCTCGCCGACAGGATTGAGAACCATAGTGGTTTCTACGAGCAGAAGCGGAAACTCGCGGAATTGAAGCAGAATGACAAGCACCTCAGATCAATCCACTCTCAGGTCCTGCAGGACGTCGTCCTGAGGCTCGACAAGGCGTATCAGGCTTTCTTCGCTGGGCTGAGCAGATACCCGAAGTTCAGGAGGAGCGGGCGTTACAACTCGTTCACCTATCCCCAGTCTGGTTTCAGGCTCGAAGACCACAGAATCAGACTCAGCGCAATCGGCAAGGTAAGAGTGACACTTCATCGCAATGTTATTGGGGCGATAAAGCGGGTCACCGTGATCAGGGACATCGACCAGTGGTTTGTGGCCCTGCTAGCCGAGGAAGCTCCCAGCGTAGTGCAATCAGGAGATGATAAGGTCGGCATAGACATGAGAATCTCGAACATCGTCGCCCTCAGCGATGGAACTCTCGTAAGCGCTCCTCATTTCTTGAAACGCTCGGCGGAACGAATCAAATCGCTCCAGAGGACGCTTTCTCGTAAGGAGCGTGGTTCCAACAATCGGGAGAAAGCCAAAGTATCTTTGGCGAAAGCATGGAGGAAGGTGAGGAGGCAGAGGGATGACTTCGCTCACAAACTCTCTGACCAACTAACGAAGGAGAACAAGGTCATCGTGTTCGAAGACCTCAGGATCGGGAACATGGTGAAGAACCATTCCCTCGCATCGGCGATAATGGACTCCGCATGGGGTAAGCTACGCCAGTTCACTGTCTACAAGGCAGAAAGGCGTGGTGGGCGGGTAATCCTCGTCGGCCCGTGCGGAACGTCGCAGAAATGCTCTGGGTGCGGAGAAGTGGTTTTGAAGGAGCTATCGGAAAGAGTCCATGGCTGCCCGAAATGCGGACTGGTCATGGACAGGGATGTGAATGCGGCACGAAACATCCTGAAGGCGGGTCTGGAACAGGCCTGTGCGGAGGAGCAGCCTCTACTCGTCCAACGCAGGAGGATAAGCAAGTTCGCTCCAGTGAAGCAAGAAGCCCACCAATTCATTCGTGGGTAGTTCACGGAGGTGTCAGAGCTGTTTGATGAAATCGGCTATCAGCGGGGCGACCGAAACCTTGCTGTACGGTGAAGGGACCGTGTTCGTAGCCACCAGCTCCCTTATCCCAGCCTCCTTCATCTTCCCCATGGCCCCTTCGGCCAACAGGGCGTGAGTGCAGGCCGCGATTACCCCCTTGGCTCCCTTCTCCCTGACAAGCTTAGCTGCCTTCGCGATGGTCCCCCCGGTGGAGATCATGTCGTCCAATACCACGACGTCCTTGCCGGCCACATCGACATCCTGCGGCATGCGTATGGAGGTCTCTCCTGTGACCCTGTCCCTGGTCTTCTCCAGGGCTGCGAACTCGCATCTCATCCTCGTCGCCATGGCCTCCGCCCTGACGGAAGCCCCTGCATCGGGGGCCATCACGAACGGCTTGTTCATCGACTCGCTGGCACTCAGATAGTCTGCCAGGAGAGGAACAGCAGAAAGGCTGTGGGCGGGGATGTCGAAGAACCCCAAGCCCTCCAAGTTGTGGATGTCTATGGTGATAATCCTCTTGATGCCTGCCGAGGCCATCATCCTCGCTACGGCCTTGAGCGACACTACCTCGCCTAGAAGGAAGGTCCTGTGCTGCCTGGCGTATGCCAGGTAAGGGACGACCGCGACGACCCTTACGCCGTCTTCCAGCAACTTGTTGGACATCAGCATGAGCTGCACCAGGTGGCGATCCTGAGGCGGGTAGGTGGATTGAAACACGAACACGTTATGTGCCACTTCGTCCCCGGTCAGTTTGAAGTAGTTCTCGCCGTCCGGGAAGAGCTTGTGGTCCACCTTGATCTGCTTCGCCCTGAGCAGTTTCGCGGTCTCGTCAGCGAGCTGGAGAGACGCGGGGCCGCCGGCGACGTATACTTCATCCAAGTGGCAATCAGCTCGCCTTATCACCTTCGGCTCTGTTTTAAAGCTATCCCGGAGGAAGGACGTGACCATCTGCTGGAAAAGGTTTAAGGAGAGGACCCCGGGAGAGCCTTCTAAGAACCGGGGCGGTTGAATGTCCCAAACGGTCTGTCCTGAATGTGGCGGAGACATGGTTTACGAACTGTCGACAAAGCATTTTCAATGCAAACGCTGCGGGCTCTTCGTGACGAGAGAGCAACTTGATGACATCAAGACCAGGATAAGAGAGGGGGGCGAGGACGACAAGAAGAAGCGGCGGAGGATGGAGGACGATTACCTCGCCTGGTGGCTCAGCGACAAGAAGAAATAATGCAGTCGGCAGTCGCGTGACCCAGCCCTACTGGTTGTCCTGTCTGGCCCGCATTTCGTAGGCGGCATCCAATCTGTCCAGGACTGCGGCCAGTTCCTTCCTGGCGGATTCTACTTCATCAATGCCTTCGTCGCCGCGCCCGGTCAGCTGCACGAGGACCTTGCTCACCCCTTCGAAGCCTCTTGGATGCGATTTAACGTAGATTCTCGGATACTTCTTGGCGAGAATGGCGAGAGTCGGCGCCAGCGCCGCTTCTGGGATGCCCCTGATCTCGGTGTCGACGGTGACGGTCTTCAGCCGATTCCTGGCCATCATCGGGGCCAGGTGCTCCTGAAAGATGGCTTTCATCTCGGAGGGGACGCCGGGCAGGCAGGCGACGTATCCTCCGTCCAACTCGATCAGCACCCCTGGCGCAGTGCCCGCCGAGTTTGAGAGCGGCTTCGAGCCGGTCGGGATGCGTGCCATCTTCGCCCTCTCTGGAGTGAGGTCGAGTGGCTGAGTCCTCCCCTGGACCTTGTACTCTCTCAGCCTTTTCAAGATCATCTCCCTCGCCGCCTCGTCCTCCGACAGTCCGCGGCCCAATGCCGCGGCCACGCCCGTGAGCGTCATGTCGTCGTAGGTGGGTCCCAGGCCTCCCGTCATTATCACCCATCGGGGCCCTCTGAGGAGGGTCTCCCGCAAGGCCGCTTCGATCTCCTGAAGGTCGTCGGGGACAGTCAAAACCCTCTTGACCGATCCTCCCAACGAATAGATCTCGCCGCACAACCACTGGGCGTTCGTGTTGGCCGTCCTACCGTTGAGCAACTCGTTCCCCACGCCGATGACTACGGCGGTGAATGGTGAGTTCACAATGACGCCCAACGCCTGACTCCTCTATAAACCCATAGAGGGGGCCTTGCAGCAGATCAGCTACGTTAATATCGGGCTGATGACGGACACAGAAAACACTTCCTTGGTGTCCTTCGGTTGAGCAACCTTTTCGTCGTCGGCACCGCAGGGGCTGGTAAGAGCCTCATGACACATGCCCTGAAGGATCTGCTAGTGGGCAAAGAATGGGATGTGGTGACCGTGAACCTTGACCCGGGGGTCGAAAGCCTTCCCTACGACCCTGATGTAGACGTCAGGAACTCCGTCAATCTCCACGAGCTGATGGAGAAGTATGACTTGGGCCCTAACGGCGGACTCGTGTTGGCCGCCGACATGATCGCTTCAAAGACATCCGAGCTTCAAGAGGAGATCAACGAATTCAATGCCGACTACGTCATCTTCGACACTCCAGGGCAGATGGAGCTCTTCGCCTATCGGCCCAGCGGCCCTTTCATTGTCAAGCAGATGGGGCAGGGCGAAAGCGCCCTCCTGTTCCTCTTCGACTCCTGGCTGATGAACGACGCGGCGAACTTCCTCTCCTTGATGCTCCTGGCTTCCTCGGTGAAGCTCAGGTTCGGCGTCCCCTTCATTCCTATCCTGTCGAAGGCCGACCTGGTCCCCGATTCGATCAAGAAGATTCAGGGGTGGGCACGCAAGCCCGGCACGATTCTGGACGAACTCTCTTCGAAGCTCTCCGGAGATGACTACCTCCTGTATTCTGGCCTCCTCAGGACCCTGAGCTCGAAAGGTTTCATAAGCCGCCTGTGGCCCGTGTCCTCTTCTAGCGGGGAGGGGATCCTTGACCTCTCTGCAGCCATCGCGAACATGTTCCAGGGCGGCGAAGATCAGGCTGGCTGAGTCGGGTAGTCGACGAAGACTTCCGAGCAGCAGGTGAATCTTTCAGTGACCTTCCAACCGCCGCTCTCCGCCGCGGCGTAAGCGCCTGGAGTCGGATGGGCCAGCGCGTTGATTCCGGCCCCCACGGCCATCCTGTCTATCTCTTCGCGTTGCCGCCCGACTGGGCGCATGCATCCAAGCGCGAGAGGGACGTCCCTCAATCGGAGCCTCGCCCTCGCCAGGGCGTGCCCGACGTCTTCAGGCGTCGGAGGAGGAGTCTCGGCCATCGGCGTACCCTGCAGGGGCCTAAGGGCGATGACGATGAATGCCCGAGGCCGGTGCTCTTCGAGCATGTCGAGGACGTTTTCGATTGCCGACGGCTTGGCGCCGAGCCCCACGATGTAGTGGGGGGTCAGCGGGATCCCGGCGTCCACGAGGTCCGCCACCGCCCGCCTGTAGTCGCTCACTGTCGAGTCGAGATGGCAGACGTCCCGAATTGAATGCTCATCGCCCAGGAGGTCGATGAGCGCCGCGTCAACCTCTGCCCTCGCCAGCTTCGACGACGTCCCTTTCCTGGTCAGCCCAGTGTGCACGACGACGATCATCCCCGTCTCCCGCTTGGCCGAAGCTATAGCATCGATAAATGGCTCCAGAGGGACCGACCCGTCTTGACGGGAGCCGCCGCTCACTAGGCAACCCCTTGCGCCCTTGGCGTGAGCCGAGAGCATGTCCTCTAAGAGGGTCTCGGGAGTCGGCGCCGGCTTCATCGAACGCAGCACTTCGGCCTTGCAATGCTCACATTGGAGGGCACAGGATGCGCCTGTCACAGAGAATGTCGGAAACGAGTCCTTCGAGGACCCGAGGAAGTCGGGCTTGTAGAATACCAGTTCCTTCCCGAACAGCCTCTCGGTGAGCTCTCTGCTCTCCTCGATCATCTCGAAGACGCTCGACTTCAAGGCCAGGCCCTTTCTTGTGCTCTAATGCCTGCTAAGCTTAAAACCTTGACCTGTAGTCTCCTGCCATCGCTCATTCTTATATTGGCCTTCTGCGTAGCTTGGCGAGTCGGTACCTCCCCTTGAGCAACTACATCTCCGGCAGGAACGCGGAGTACGCAATCAAGAGGATGCTCATATCAGAAGGATTCAAGTTTGTCATCAGGAGCGCCGGGTCCCACACGCCCGTCGACCTAATAGCTACGAACGGCAAGAGCATCGTGGTGGTTCAAGTGAAAAAGGGCTCCTACATTTCGAAGGATGAGAAGGCCCTCTTCTATAAATGGGGGAAAGCCTTCGGAGCAAGGCCGCTCTTGGCCACCAAGAAGGAAGGGCGGTGGGTACTCACCGAAGTAAAGCCGTCATCCCTTGCTTGACAGCCGCTCGTAGATGGACCAGGCGGCATTCAAAGAGCCGTAGACGACTCCACTCGCATCATCGCCCCAGGAGACTATGATGGCGTCGCCGTCCGACGGCGCCACGGTTTCAAGAATGCTCTTGGACAGGGCGGGGTGCTCCCTGGAGACGTTCGAGAGGCCCGGCATGAGGAGTTCCCGCCCTTTGTAGATCAGGACCAGTGCGCCATCGGCTCCAGCCTTTATCGCCTGATCCCGCTCTGGGATCCCCCTAGCGATGCGGCCGCCTCCCCTGACTCCGACGCCAAACCTGGCCTTGCCGGGAAGGCTCGCAGATTTGGGCTCGAAGAGGTAGAAGGCCTTCTCTGCTTCTTCCCAGAGGGAAGCTCCCTTGGGCGTAAGGTGGCAGCCAGCAGAATCCGTGACCACGAATCCCCTCCGTGTGAGCTTTCGGAGCAGCGTCCGGATGGACCCTTCTCCGATGAAGAGTCGGGCGGCCAGCTTCTGCCTGCCCACGGGTCGCTCGCCGAGGATCAGGATGGCGTACAGGGCGTGGACCAGAGAGAAGGAGGGATGGGGTCCGGGCGCCTCTTCCTCGACCAGCTTCTTCATCTCATGGAGAAGCAACGTCCCTGCTTGCCCTCCAGGATTATATAATGGTTGGCAGTCGCCTGCGAGGAGGCTTTAAATGGTTGGATTATCCATCCAGGGCTGTTGAACAAGCCTGCGGCTTTGTCCATGATCGTGGCTCTAATCGTAAGCACGAACTACGCGATGTTCGCCTTCACGAATGTGAAACTAATGGACATGCTTGTCTTCCTGGCGGGCTTCTGGATGGGCCCGCTTTACGGCGCGGCGGCTGGTGCTTTGTCATGGACCGTGTACGGCACCGTCAACCCGCTCGGCTTTTCGTTGCTGACCTTCCTCACGGTAGTCCCCATGGAGATGATCTATGGCGTGCTGGGCGGGGCCTTGAGGAAAAGAATCGCTAGCTCACCACTGGAGATGTCTTGGGCCTTCGGTCTGGTGGGCCTTGGGGCGACCCTGGCGTACGATTTGGTGACCAACGCAGTAGCGGGCGCCCTTTTCTACGCCTCGATTCTCACGGGCATGTTCAACCCTCTCACACTGCTCTTCAGCGCCGCCCACATCATTTCGAACGTCGTCCTGTTTGCGGCTCTGGCGCCACTGATCGTGGTCGAAACGAAGAGGTCGTTCTTCAGGGGGTTAGACAGGTTCGTCTAATACTGCCTGGAAGGCGATAACCGTCCTACTGCTGACTTCCCTGCTGTTGGCCGCATACAGCGCCATCTACTTCTGCGAAGAGTCCGGGTCGCTCCGTTCCGAAAACGACTACCTCCGAAGCAGGTTGGGATCGGTGAGCGAAACGGTGAACGTGGGGGTGGATTTCGGCAACGGCACGCGCTTCTGGTACAACGACACCTATGTCCCCGTGGGCTCGTCCGTCTTCAACGCCACCTACGTCTCCACCGGCGGCCGTGTAACCTCCCAGGTCTATAGCTTTGGCAACGTCTCCGAGCTCTTCGTGACAGGAATCCTTGGGCTCTCAGGGAGCTCCTCTTCCTACTGGCTTTGGTATTACTTCGACAACTCAACCCACCAATGGGCCGAGGCCGCCGTCGGCGCCGATTCGTTCCTGGCGGTGCAGGGCGGCACCTACCTGTGGAACTACACCAGGGGCTAGGTCCCCCGGAAAGCCTGCGCCTTCCTTCAATTTGGAACAGCCTTACTTATATCAGACCTTCCATGAAGGGCGAGGAGTGGGGAATGTCGGAGGATAACCGCGTCGCAAAGCTCGAGGAGCTCTTCACGCAGCACAAGGGCATCATCGAGCAGTTGAAGAAGATTAGGACGCGACGCGCCGAGCTCAAGAACGAGATTGTGTCCCTCACGCAGAAGTTGGACGTGGAAAACGACCAGCACAAGCTCTTCCAAGCGAAGATGAACGAGTTGAACGACATGAGACAGGGATTGGCGGAGAAGCTCAGAGCCGACCGGATTAAGCTCAAGGCAGCTGACGAGCAGATGAAGGGAGTGGAGCCGAAGCTCCTGAGGAAGGGAGAAGGCCTCGAAGATGAGCTCAAGAAATTGGAGTGGCGCCTCCAGACCCAGCCCCTCACACGCGCGCAGGAGCAGGAGGTCCTGGTCAAGGTAAAGGAGCTGGCCAAGTCTGTCTCGGTCTGGAGGAAGGCCTTCAACGTCCGCGAGGAGGTATACAAGCTCGAGTCCCAGCTCGACGAGAACGCTGCCAAGATGATGGAGACCAAGGCAGAGAGGGAGGAGGTCGTTGGGGCCCTCAAGGAGAAGAGGCAGAAGATCCGCAACTACATCGAGGCACGTAAGCAGGTCTCCGACGAGTTGAGGGCCGTGGACGTCGACATCATCGAGCTCGAAAAGACCCTCAGCGAAATCGACGCGAAGATTGCGGTCGCCAGGGAGGAGCTGGCGAAGGAGCGCAGCACCCAGAGGATAAACTCCAACAGGGTCAGGGCGGACGTGGACAGGCTGGTTCTGGATAGGGCGCGAAACGACGCGCTCGCGAAGATGAAGAGCGGCAAGAGTCTGACGTTCGACGAGCTGCGAGTCCTCTACGGCGAGGACCTATCATCCTCAAACAATTGACATGGACGTTTCGTCTAGATTAGCTTAAATCGACGCTTTTCCTAACAACACCCGCATGGAGTCGCTGCGCGGCCGCCTCCTGGTCATCAACGTGGACCGAGACAACGACATCGGTGGTAAGGCCGGTTTAGAGACTCCCATTGTTGGCCGCCAGCAGTGCCTGGATGCGGCAGCTAAGCTCTGCCTCGCCGACCCCGAAGAAGCGGACGCCAACGCCATCTTCGCCACAGTGAAAATGTACGACGAGCTCGTCGCCAAGGGGTACGATTGCAGCGTCGCCGTATTGGCCGGCGTCTCGGAGAGCGGCTTCGAGGCCGATCAGAAGGTGAGGAGAGAGGCAGCAGTGGTCGTAGGCAGCTTGAAGCCAGAGGGGCTGGTCCTCGTCTCTGACGGGATAGAGGACGAGAAGCTCGCACCGGTGCTTCAGTCCTTCGTCCCTATCGTCAGCATCAGGAGGGTTGTGATCAAGCACAGCGCCAGCGTCGAGGAGACATATGAAGTGCTCGGCAGGTATCTCAAGATGCTTGTATACGACCCCAGGTACTCCAAGTTCTTCCTCGGGGTTCCCGGAGCGGTTCTGCTACTCTACATCTTCGTCTCCGCCTTGGGTCTGAACCAGGCCGACTTTGGCTACGGCATCGCGTTCGTCCTGGGGGTCAGCTTCCTGATCCGCGCCTTCGACATTGACAAGGCGATCATCGGTGTCCGCCGGCGTACCTACTTCTTCCCGCGGCTCTTCGCCTTCATCGTGTCAGTCATTTTGGTCGTGGTGGCCTCCCTTCAGGCGTACAGCAAGGTGCTCCTCCTTCCAGATTATGCCGATTACCTCCTCCGTCCCTCCACCATCTGGACCTATCTCGCGGAGTTCTCCGGCACCTTCATCCTGAATGCCCAGCTCCTGGTCTGGATCGCCATCGCCACCAACATCGTGGTGGCATTCGTGTACCACGCCATGAGGAAGAGCACCAAGATAATCAGGGACGCCATCGCCCTCACCAGCTTGGTTCTGCTCTACGCTCCCGTCGCCGGAATGGCGGAAGCGTTGATCAGCCCTAGCACGGCGAACACCCTCAACTTTATTATCGTGGTCTACGCGGGGCTAGCAGTCCTTCTGGTCGTGGTCTACCTTGCCTACAACTTCTACCAGGGAAGGCGGTCGCTGAGCCGCGATGAAAGTTGAAGGCTTCCTCGATTCCTTCCTGAAGGACATCGGCGTCTACAGGCTCTATACATGGAGGCTGTCCGACGAAGTGAAGGGCCTCCCAAGGCCCCGCCACATCGGCGTCATCTTGGACGGGAACCGGAGGTGGGCCGTGGCCAACGAATACCCGAAGTGGATGGGCTATTCCTTCGGGGCGGACAAGGTCGAGAACCTAATGACGTGGTGCCTGGAGTATGACGTGAAGGCGCTTACGATCTACGCCCTGTCCACCGAGAACCTCACGCGTATCAAAGGAGGAGCTCGACGTCATATTCAGCGTGATAAGCGAGAGGCTGGAGAAGCTGCTCACGGACGGCTCCATCCAGAAGCATCGCGTCAAGGTGAAGGGCCTCGGCGACCTTTCTCTCGTCCCCGAAGAGATCAAGGAAAAGGTGCTCCGGCTGGAACGGGTGTCGGCGGCGCATGACTCCCTCTACCTGAACATCGCCATCGCCTACGGAGGGAGGATGGAGATAGTGGATGCCGTCAAGAGGCTCGCCCGCGACGTGGAGAAAGGCGTCGTGATGCCTTCCAAGATAGACGAAGAGACCTTCTCCAACTACCTGTTCACTTCGGAGCT
The DNA here is from genome assembly GCA_963842885.1 of uncultured Nitrososphaerota archaeon. Lineage (GTDB taxonomy): Archaea > Thermoproteota > Nitrososphaeria > Conexivisphaerales > DTJL01 > DATKKG01. The sequence continues at coordinate 203,471 of CAWJIE010000005.1, read as the reverse complement.
CCCCGACCCGGACCCCGACCTGATCATCAGGACGTCCGGCGAAGTCAGGCTGAGCGGCTTCCTCCTCTGGCAGTCGGCGTACAGCGAGCTGGTCTTCATGGATGTCTACTGGCCGGGTTTCAGGAAGGTCGATTTCCTTCGTGCCATCCGCACCTATCAGAGGCGTCAGCGTCGTTTCGGGCGCTGACCGCTCTCACCTACGACCCTCCAGAGCTCGTCGAGGACGGTCTCGTCTACCTTCTCCGCACTCCCGTCCCTCCTCAGGAGGACCCTTTCGCTTCCCCCGAACCTGCCCACGACCGTGGCATCCACGCCGACGCCTTTCACCGCTCGCAGGACCCCTGCCACCCGCCCCGGGGTCACGGCCATCAGCATAGATCCCGAGGCGATGAGGCGAAGCGGATCCACGTTTAACTCCCCTGTTATCTCCTTTGTGCTCTCAGCCAGAGGTATCCTGGATTCCTCTATCCTGAAGCCGAGGCCTGAGCCCACGCCCATCTCATAGAGACCTCCTAGGACCCCTCCCTCCGTGGGGTCGTGCATGGCATGGACCCCGCCCTCCCTGAACGCCGCCTCTCCTTCGTCGACGACGCTCATCAGCCGGCTCAGACGCTTCCCCTCGTTCACCGTCCTCCTGGCCAGCGCGGAGAGCCTCCCCTCCAGCATGGATGCCAGGATGGACGTCCCTTCGATGCCGGCGGTCTTCGTAAACACGATGGAGTCCCCCTCCTTAGCTCCCGCAGCGGTCACATACCCGTTCGCGAAGGCGAACGCCGTCGTCACCACAATGCTGTGGCTGAGGCCAGGCGTCCTCTCCGTGTGTCCCCCGACGACGTCAGCTTCCACCTGCCTCGCGGCCCGAGCGATGCCCTTCGAGATCTCCGCCGCCCTCCCGTCTTCTTCATTTTCCCCCATCATTATCACCGTCTCCACGAACTGGGGCCTGTTCCCGCTGGTAGCCACGTCGTTGCAGGAAACGTGGACCGAATACCACCCGATGTCGTCCACCTCCCCCGTTATGGGGTCTGTCGAAGTGATCAGGTAGCCAGACGGGCATCTGATGACGGCCACATCCACCCCGAAGACCGGTCCCAGGAGAAGCTCCTTCTTCGTCGTCTTGAAGTGCCCGAGTACGTCCCTCTCCAGGGTCTCCCTGTCCAGCTTCCCCACTCGAGTCATCTCTTCGCCCTCCTCGATTCGAGGTTTACGGAATGCAAGACCGTGGCCGCGCAATCGCGGGCGACCCTGGCCTGCTTCAGCGCGGCAGAGAGATCCTCCGCGGCCAGCTCCTTGGCCGCTTCCAGGCTCTCCACCATCCTCGATACCAACTCGCTCCTCTCCGACTTCTCCAGCGAGGAGTCGTAGGGGGGAGCTTCGTCCTCCCCCGCCGCCAACTTGAGCAGGAAGACCGACGTTTCCACCTCCATGTAGACGCGCCTGAGCACAGGCCTCTCGGCAACCCCTACGGCGACCCCCTTCAGGGAGTCCGCCAAGGGCGGCCGCTTCGCCGAGGGTCTTCAGGATCCGGTTGCTGTCCACCACCGTTTGGGCCTTCTTGCGAGAAGACACGGCTCTCGGATTGTCGCACCTCTGACTTTAATCTTGCTCCGCTGGCACATCCTCCCCGCAGTTTAGAGACACTTTAAATAACCAACCGCTGAGGCAAGTCAACGTATCACTCATGAAGGAAGCACCTATCTTCAGGGAACTGGAATCGCTTAAGGACCTGGCGCGGCTCTCCTGCGCCTTCGAGCGCATCCCTCGCCCTCTTTTCGCCATGCCACTTGGGTCGGGGGACTTCGCCCTCGCGGTGCATGCAGAGCAACTCGGTGAGGCTCCAGTGTTCTTCTACACGGTCGTCAAGTCGTTCAAGCCATATGTCAGGTACCGGCTCGACGGAGACCTGGAAGAGGCCACCTTCGTCGACGACGCCACTTTGACCCAGTACCTTCATTCGCCAGTCCTGACCCTGAAGGAGACGCCCAAGGCCTTCCTCGACGCCATCGAGGAGAGGGACCAAGTGGACGCAGACGTCCAGCGGGTCGAGCTCGGCGACGTGAACAGCCTTCTGAAGCTGGGCGCCTACAGGTACGTCATGGACGAATCGTACGCCCCTCTTTATCTGTCCAAGAATGGCAGCGAGCTCCATCTCGGGACGTTCGTGCATATGGGCGACTTCGACGGATCCGATTTCTACTTCTACGTGAAGCTGGACAAGGACCCGGCCTCCCCCTTCGTCCGCTTTGACCCCTCCAAGGCCACCGACTGGGCCTTCACTTCGAAGACGGCGGAGCACGGGTCCTATTATGCGAAGCTCGTCCGCCTGACGGCCGACTCGCTCTAGCAGGACATATTCGATATATTTTTATACACTTTTATGGTCGTAAAAGTCCATGCCCAAGGGGAAAGTGCGCGTCGCGGTCGCCGGTGTGGGCAACTGCGCATCCGCGCTGATACAGGGTATCAAGTACTACTCTCATGCCAAGCCTGACGATGTCATCGGGCTGATCGCTTACGAACTCGGCGGGATAACTCCCGGTGACATTGAATTCGTCGCTGCCTTCGACGTCGACAAGAAGAAGGTGGGCAAGGACCTCAGCGAGGCCATCTTCAGCGGCTTGAACAACACGCCCAAGATCCACGACGTGCCGAGGCTCGGCGTCGAGGTCCAGAAGGGCCACGTCCTCGATGGCCTAGGCAAGTACCTGTCGAAGGTCATTCAGGTCGCCGACGGACCCGAGGTGGACGTCAGCTCGGTCCTGAAGGAGTCGGGCGCCGAAATCCTGGTCAACTACCTGCCCGTGGGAAGCACAAAGGCCGTCCATTTCTACGCCGACGAAGCGTTGAAGTCGGGAATGGCTCTCATCAACGCCATGCCCGTGTTCGTCGCCTCCAACCCCGAATGGTCGGCGAAGTTTCAGGAAAGGGGCCTCCCCGTGGCCGGCGACGACGTGATGAGCCAGCTTGGTGCGACTGTGCTTCACAAGTCCCTGGTCAAGCTCATGTACGAAAGGGGGGTCAGGGTGGACGAGACATATCAGCTCAACATCGGCGGCGACGCCGACTTCCTCAACATGCTCGAAGAGAGCAGGCTGGTGGACAAGAGGGAGAGCAAGACCTCCGCAGTCCGGGCCATGACGCCCTACCCGGTGCCCACCAGGATTGGCCCCAGCGACTACGTCGAATTCCTCAACAACGACAAGGTGTGCTACATCTGGCTCAAGGGACGGTACTTCGGCAACACTCCAGTCACCATCGAAGCCAAGCTCCACGTCATAGACGCCCCCGACAGCGGCGGCGTCATGATAGACGCGATAAGGGGGACTAAGCTCGCCTTGGATAGGGGGATCGGTGGACCGCTGACGAGCCTTTCGGCCTACTGTTTCAAACACCCGCCCATCCAGATGCCCTACGAAGATGCCAAGCGGCTCTTCCTGGAATTCGTCGAAGGCAGAAGGGAACGCTAGAGCCGGAAGACGCCCAAGGCGAACAGGGCGTCGCGTATCATCTGAGCCGCCACCGCAGCCAGGACTATGCTCGGGAGCCTGCTCACGGCCTTGAAGGCGTTCTTTACCAGCGGCCTCCCTATCGCCGAGGGGGAGCGAAGTATGAGCCCTGTCAGCACGACGAGGATCACCGCCGAAATCGGGAGGTTGATGAGCGACTTGGTCCCCTCGAGCACCATGAGGGAGGCCATGGTGCCTAGTCCAACGAGGAGAGGCGACGCCGCCACGACGGCCAGCACGATGAACGCCATGATGAAGGTCTTACGCCTGAAAGTCAGTCAATACCTTACGTGTTCCATCAGGGACAGGTCAGGTCGCTTTTCGCCCTGGCCGTCCAGCTTGCCCTGTCCGCCTCCTTCCTCTTCCCCTACGCCGATCCTGTTCCAGGTCTTCCAAGTGAGGCGAGAGAACGACGGCGCCTCGGAATGCTTCTTCATCCACTCTTCAAGGAACTCGATGGTGCGGGGATCGCTGGGGTAGCCCGAGCCGAAGTCGCCGTGCTTGTCCCTGAGCATCGCTATCTCTCTGTCCCTCTCCACTTTCGCCAGGATGCTGGCCGCTGAGACGACCGGGAAGATTCTGTCGGCGAAATGCGTGGAGACGACCTTCACCTTCCGGGTGAGGTGCTCCTCGATCTGCTCGGCGTACCTTTTCACATTGGTGTCGGAAGCGTCAACATAGGCTATCTCGCCGTCGAGCTCGTTGATGACCCTTGCCATGTAGATGGCTTCGAGGTAGTTGAGCTTGGTGTGCTTCTTGCGGTGCCTAACGTATTCGTCCACCTCCCTCGGGGGGATCTTAAGCACGAGGGACTTCGGGACGATGGCCTTGATCTCGCCGTAGAGGCGCTCCCTCGACTCGGGGGTCAGGAGCTTCGAGTCCTTGACGCCCATCTCCTTGAAACGCTCCTCCATGCTCGCCGGCGCCGTCACGCCTCCGATGCACAGGGGGCCGATGATGCAACCCCTGCCGGCGTCGTCCGTCCCGACGATCAGCCTGTCCTTCACGACCCTCGATTGCTCCTCATCCAGGCCTTTATCTTGCCGTAGACCGTCTCCGGAAGCGAGTTGCGCGTCTCATCGGTGACCTCGAGAAGCTGCGCGTCCGTCGACTTCTTCAGCCTCACCAGCAGGGGGTCGGCCATCTCCGCGTGCACCACCACGAGGCAGGGCTTGCTGGCCACCATGAGGCCTTCGACCGCCCGGCGGAACTCCGGGCTGATGAGCTCCATGGGCCCCACTTCGTCGCAGACGACGACGTCGCTCTCCGACGTGGCCCTGACTATGGCCGGAGCCGCGAACTCGCCCAGCCCCTTCAGGTTGACCCTATACCGTCCCATGCGTGGCCCGGTCGCCGTCGTGCTAGCCAGCGTCTCATGGCCGTCGGTGGCCAGGTCCACCATCTCGAATGCCACCCTGGTCCCGTGCGAACGCCGCTCCTTCGAGTATATCCCTCCAACGGACAGCCCGTCGGTCCTGAGCAGCAGGACGACCCTCGAGACGACCGTGGTCTTCCCCGAGCCAGGCCTGCCGGTCAGGAGGACCATCCTGGAGTTCGTCTCAATGGCCGCCAAAACCGACAAGGATTATATCAGGCGTTATTTAAGATGATGGCTGCCTTGAAGGGTCCCGGCTGGACTGAAATCGAGACGCTCATCCGGCTCTACGGCGTCAGGAGGCCCAAAGCCAGGGGAAAGCCCTTCGAGGTGCTGATCCAGACCATCCTCTCCCAGAACACGAACGACCTCAACAGCGGGAGGGCCTTCGAAGCCCTCAGGCGGGAGGTCGGCATCTCGCCGGAGTCTCTCAGAAGCCGTCGACACGAAAGCCATCGCCGACGCCATACGGGTGGGAGGCCTCCACAACACGAAGGCACCGAGGATCAGGGAGGTCGCCGAGGGCGTGATGGCGCGCTATCCTGCCGGCCTGGACTTCCTTTCATCTCTTGACGACGAAGGCGTCCGCGAGGCCCTCTCCGGCTTCAAGGGGGTGGGACCTAAGACGGTGGACATAGTGCTGGACTTCGCCCTGGGGCGAGACGTGGTCCCCGTGGACACCCATGTGAACAGGGTCTCCAAGCGCATGGGATACGTTCCGCCCCGGGCCTCGTACGAAGAAGTAAGGTCCGCGCTGGAGGTAGCCATCCCTCGGGGCCGACGCCTCCAGGGGCATATCGCTTTGATCCTTCATGGAAGGAGGGTCTGCAAGGCCCAGAGGCCCCTCTGCGGCTCCTGCCCGGTCAGCTCCACCTGCCGCTATTTCGCTGAAACCTATTCGAAAGGTGGGGTACGCCGTTGAGCCTGGACGGGTTCGTCCGCCACAAGGAAGGGCGCACCACGCTCCTGGTGCCTAAGCAGAGCCTCGGGAAGGGCCCTCCTGAGCTCTTCCCGGCGTTCTTCAATCCAAGAGGAAAGGCGGTCAGGGACGTCTCCGTCCTCGCCTTCGAGGGCTTCGCCAAGAAGGCCCCCTCGCCCTCTGTCCTCGCCGACGCCCTCTCCGGGGTGGGAGGGAGGTCCCTCCGCGTCGCCACCGAGTGCCCTGGAGTCTCCGTCGTGCGGGCGAACGACCTGAATCCCATGGCCATCCAGGCCGCGTCCCTGGCAGCCCAGTTGAACGGCTGCGAAGGGAAGGTGAGGTTCACGACTCTCGACGCCAACCTTTTCCTCGCCCAGCAGTCATCCCCCGACGTGAGACCCAACATCATCGACATCGACCCGTTCGGCACGCCTGCGCCATTCGTGGAGTCCGCGCTCAGGGCCCTCGCCGACGGGGGGCTCCTGGCTGTAACGGCCACCGACACTGCAGTGCTCAGCGGGCTCTACCCCGACGTGGCCTACAGAAAGTACGGGGCCCTGGCACTTCGCACGGACTACGGCCGAGAGTCCATGCTGAGGATCCTCCTGGGCTTCGTCGCCCGCAGGGCCCTTGTCTACGACATGGTGGTCGAGCCCCTGCTTTGCCACTCGGACCAGCACTACGCGAGGGCATACTGCCGTGTGGAGATATCGCCTTCCAAGGCCAACGAATCGCTTGCAGAGATCGGCCATCTCCTCCACTGCTTCAAGTGCGGCCACAGGGAGTCTTCGCCTTCCACGAAGGAGACCTGCCCTCTCTGCGGAGGGAAGCTCAAGGCCGCCGGTCCCCTCTGGACCGGAGACCTCCACGCCAGCGCCTTCCTCGATTCCCTGGCCGAGCTCGCGGCTTCGAACGGGATGAAGCGATACCTCGCCCTCTTCACCCGGGCCAAGGAGGAGCTGGGCTTCCCTCCCTTCTACTACAAGATCCCGTTCTTCACCGACAAGCTGGGGGTCGCCAGCATCAGCCCTACCGACCTCGTCGAGCGCCTCGCCTCGATGGGTTTCCGCTCCGCCAGGTCCAGCGTCGACAGCCAGGGCGTCAAGACGGACGCGTCAGTGAAGGACGTCCTTTCGGCCCTCGGCCCCGATCAGCCCTTGAAGCCCAGGCAGACGAAATAGAGCTCGCTGCTCGCCTTCCTGCTCGCCTCGGGCTTCGCCAGGTCCGTCTTCTCGAACCTGGGCTTGGCATACCTGACGAACTCCTCGGTGAATTCGCCTTCGAAGATCTTGAACACGGCGTTCTTCCCCTTCTTCAGCACTTTGCAGGCGATGTCGTACGCCGCCCTGGTCATGTCGATTTGCTTCCCGCTGTCCACCTCCCATACCCCCATCATCGTTGGCGACAGGTCCGAAAAGACGGCGTCGGCCCCCTCGGGCAGCTTGGCGCTGAGCTCCTCGGCGGCCGCTGGGCTCGTGATATCCAGCACCATTGTCTCCACGTTTCCCGACGGAGGCTCGACCGGGTTGATGTCGACCCCCACGACCCGACCGTCACGGCCGACGCGCTCCGACTCCGCCTGCAGCCAGCCGCCCGGGGCGCATCCTATGTCCAGCACAGTGTCACCCTCCTCCATGAGGCCGAACTTCTCGTCGAGCTGAATGAGCTTGTATGCCGCCCTGCTTCGGTACCCCTCTTCCCTGGCCTTGCGCCTGTAGAGGTCCCTCTTAGCTTGAAGCGGGCGCATCGCCGTGTCTCACCTGGTACTCCAGGTTGTACCAGTTCTCGATCTTCAGGCATGTGAGGGGGCTCACCTCTCCGTCCACGAAGCATCTCTCCTCGTCAGGGCACCGGATGCATGGAGCCTCCTCGATGCTGCTCGTGTCGATGGGGATGACCAGGGGGAGGAGCTTGTACGTCCACCTTCCCCTCTCAAGGACCTTCTCCCTCTTGATGAGACGCCTCTTCTCAAGCCTGGAAGCTATCCTCGAGCCGTCCCTGCTGGTCAGACCGAGCACCTTCCAGAGCTCGCTCTGCAGGATCCCAGATTCGCCGTTCTCTATGACGAGACGATACACTTTGCTGATTAGGTCTTCATCTGCTTCTTGCAAGGCACAATCCCTCCGGTTGGTTGTAACGAAGTCTCTGAGCGTTTTCCCTCCTAAAAGCTCTTTCTGAATATGACCATAGCCTATGCTGCGTGGACCTTGACCGAGATGTTGAAGTTCTCGAAGAGCTCCTTGCAGCGCTTCCTGATCGTCACTTCGGTTATCCCGGCCGCCTCCGCCACGTCCCTCTGGGGGAGGTGCTCGTTGAGGAGGTTCGCCGAGACGTAGAGGAAGGCCGCCGCCAGCCCTGCAGGGGACCTGCCGCTGCTCATCGACGCACCGGAGGCCTTCGTGGCTATGCTGATCGCCAGGCGCTCGACCTTCTCGGGCATCTTGGTCGTGGAGTTGAGGTTGTTGAATAGCTTGGAGATGTGCTTCTGGATGGAGGCCATGGGGACGCTGCTCATCTCCATCTCCTTGACCATCTGCCGGTAGTACTTCGCCACCACCTTCTTGTCGAGGTACGACCTCTCCGCCACCTCCGCCAGCGACCTGTTCACCTCGCACTTCCTGCAGGCCAAGTATATGGCCGCCGACGCCACCCCCGCCACCTGCTTCCCCCGAGACCTGCTGTGAAGGGGCGTGCCGCAACGTGGGCAGAAGGGCTCGGAGGGATACTCCCTTCCGCACTTGACGCAGCTGCTCTTCACCGACGTCCCGCAGTACCTGCAGTACCGTTCGTCCGACGAACCCCTCACGCCGCACTGGGGGCACTTCCTGACTATCCCTATTCCGCAGTCCAGGCAGACGGGGACCTCCGCGGGCTCCACCTCCTCCTTACAGCGTCGGCAGAAGTTGGGTTTGGAGTACTGCCTGAAAATGTAGGCGGCCGTCTCCGAGACGTTCCCTGGGAGGTTCAGGCCCACCGATATCTCATGGATCTTCTGGAGGACGTTGGACATGCTCCTCTCCTTGCTGTCGATGGTGCGCAGCCTGAACTGCCAGGTCTTCATCCGCTCCATCTTGGCCCTTTCGTCCCCCGTGATCCTGTTGCCGTGTGAATCGACGCCGCTACCGTCGATGGTCGTCGTCAGCCCGAAGTCGTGAAGTGTGTAGGTCAGCGGCGCCCCGACCCGGCTCTTCTTCAGCTTGTCCTCTGGGTCTACGGCCTTCCATTCCGGCCCTTCGAACTCGACCTCGTCAAGTAGGACGTAGCCGCAGGTCGGGCACACGACTTCGCCGGCCGCACGGTCGCCTATGAGGGGCGAGTTGCACTGGGGGCACTTCGAAGGCTGCGACTCGGAGTCCTTTTCGAACCTCGGCTTCAATTCCTGGAGAACACCTTCTCCCCCACCAGACCTTCGATCCTGTCCGTGTGTGGCAGGAGGGAAGCGTACGCGCCCTTCACCGGTCCGAAGATTTCGGTAACCCGGCCGACCGAGCGCCCTTTGGAATCGAACAGGACCTGTCCCTCGTGGGGCTCCTTAGCCAGCCTGACGATGACCATGCCGCTGCGAGCCCTGCGAATGATGGTCCCAATCTCCTGCAAAACGGACGAAGGTGCGGGCGTGCGCCGTATTAAGCTTGCCCTCGGTCAGGTCAGCGTTTCTGCTGGGCCCTGCCTTCGGCCAAGGCCTTGGCAAGGGCGAGCAGCGCCTCCTTCTTGCTCGTCCTTCTTCTCCACCTGGATGTAGCCGGAGGGCTTGGTGGGCCTGGCGGGATGCCGTGCCTTCTCGACGTGCGGCTCGTAGCCGAGGATCCTTGCCGCCGCTGCCAGCTCCTCCACCGTCGGGCTCCTCGTGGCCAGGGGGAGGCTCACCCTCCTTCCGGATTCCCTGCTCAGCGCTGAGTCGAAGTAGTCCAGCCAGAAGACTCTGCTTGCCGTAGTCCTTCATTGGCTAGCCCATCTTGTGACGGGTGCTATTTCTATTTTTGGATGAGAACGGCGTTGACGACACCATCCTGAGACGGCCTCGAGGTCACTCTGGCCTTCCCAGCCTCGGTCTCGATAACGGCGCCCTTCGTCATGACGCCTCGCCTTTCGTAGTCCCTGTTGGCAGCGTTGCTGAGGACCCTTGATATCTTGACCTTCTTGGCGGTGTGAGTCGCCGGGTCCATGACGTTGGCCATGTCCATTCGGACGGCCGTGACCTTGGACGACCCTCCCCTGAGGCGCCTGGTGGAGAGCTTCTTGGCGCCCAGCACGGTCTCCTTCGAGTACCCGTCCTTCTCGTAGCCTCTACGTCCCCTAGATGGCACGCGCCGGCCGCCCGTGAGCTTCCTCTTCCTGAGGTTCTCCATTGGCTTCTGCAAACAGAGCTTCCCCTTTCAGTTTCCTAGGGGTCATTCGACGCACATTTAAGGCTTGCCGGATGTGGCTGGCTCGAAGAGGGAATCGAGTTTGTGCTTCATGGCAGTTGGGTCCGACGGCAGCCCAAAGTAGTCTGAGAAGAACGGCGTCGTCCGGTAGAGGTGGTTCTTCCCCTCCAGAGTCGACGAGATGAACCCCATCGACTCCAGAATCCTCAGGTGTTCGTAGACCTGCGAGCCCTTCCTAGTCGATAGCTTGCTCCCGCTCACAGGCTGGAAGTAGGCGATCATCGTCAGGGTCTTGAGGACGGAACGGGTTAGCAATTGCTGTGTCGCGAACTTCTTCGCGACCGGGCTGAACTCCTTTCGCAGCTGGAGGACGTACCTGCTCTCGCCGACCTGCGTGATTTCGATGGCCTTGAAGTTGGAGTTCACCTTTGCCGAGATGCGGCGCACCGCGTCCAGTGCCTTCCTCCTGGAAGTGGTGCCCGCCGCCCTGCAGAGCTCATCAACGGTCAGAGGCTTGCCGGCCGCGTACAAGGCAGCCTCAATGAGCGCCTCGACCTGCTCATCGGGCAATGGCCTCTCCTACCCCCAGCACGCTGAAGTCCTCAGCGTCCTCCTCCTGAAGGAGGATGATCCTTCCTGAATGGGCAAGGAAGAGCAGCACGATGAACACCCTGGCGACCTCTATGGGCTCCATCCCTTTGATTAGGTCGCCGAAGCCCGTGGGTTCCTTCCTGCTGAGCCCCGCTAGGAGCTCGTCGGAGTACGTCCTAAGCATCATGGCGATGGTGTCCTGCTCCACGACCCGCGCCTCGAGGCCGGGCTGGAAGACCCCTTCTTCGACGGGCGAGGAGGGACTCTTCGAGATCTCCTTCATGAGGGACTCCAAGGCGGCCACGAGGTCGTCTATGTCGCTCACAGGCGTCTGCAGCCTGAAGGGCATGGAGAGTGCTTCGACGGGCTCCTGCAGGTCGGACGGCTTCTTCCTGTAGAGAGCGTTTTTCGTCGTAGAACAGGCGCTCCACCTTGAGCTTGTAGATTATGGAGGACGTCAGAAGGGCGAGGCCGCCCAGCCTCATGTCGAGGACGGGCTGCTTCCTGAGATACAGGATGAAGTCCTCGAGGAGGAGCTGGATGGAGATGTCCCAGGGCCTCTGCCTGGAGGCCAGCTCAGGGTTGAGCAGGAGGCGGATCCTTTCGGAAGGCCCCTCCGTTTCAGACGTTGACCGTCACCTCTGCCTTGGACTTGTAGCGCACGGCGTTGCTCGCGCCGTTGACTCCGTAGACGCCTATCTTGTTCGTGGCCTGGCTTACGATGGCCTCCTTCAGGGTGACGACAACTATCTGCGATTTCGAGGACCACTCTGCCAGCAGCCTGCCCAGCTTCTCCGCGTTCACGGCGTCCAGCGGGGCGTCGATTTCGTCGAGCAGGTAGAACGGAGAAGGATACGCCGACTGGAAGGCCAGAAGGAAGGAGACCGCCACGGCGGCCTTCTCCCCGCCGCTGGTGCTGCTGGACTCCCTAGCCGCCTTCATGGGAAACTGCGCCATGAGGAAGACCCCTCCGGAGAAGGGGTCCGCGGGGTTCTCCAGCTCCATCCACGCCGATCCATCAGTCAGCTTGGTGAAAATGACCCTCAGTTCCCTGTCGAGCTTCTCATAGGCCGTCATGAAGGTGTTCTTCTTCTCCGATTCGACCTCCTCGATGAACTTCACGATGGCGTTCCTGTCCTTCTCCAGCTCGTTCCTGCGCTTCGAAGCGTCCCTGTACGACGTAAAGGCCTCCTTGTAGCTCTGGTCAGCCAACAGGTTCACCATCCCCTGGAGCGAGGACCTCTCTTCAAGGAACATCGAGAGAAACATCTCCGTCTGCGGATGGAACTCGACCTCCTCTTCGATCCCCAGCTCGTTCATGGCATGCAGCGCGTTCTCCCTCTCGTTCCTGAGGTTCTGGGCTGTGCTGTCAATCCTAAGCCTCTCCTTCTCGATCCTGAGGCTCTTCTGCTGGAGCGAAGCTATCTCATCCCTGACGGCCTTCTGCGTCGCCTCGATCTCCTTCAGCCTGGGGAGCGCCTGCTCGCTGTCTTCGCGAATCTTGGCCTCCTCGTCAGAGAGCTCCTTCTTCTGGCGCGAAAGCGCCGTGATACCCTCCAGCACCTTGGGCAAGTTCTCGTCCGCCTCACGAAGGTCCGCCCTGGCCTTCGTCAGGGACTCCCTCATCTGCCCGGCCTTGGGATTTAGCTCGCTGTTCAGGCGGGTCTGAAGAGTCGAAAGCGAAGCGTTGATGTTCAGGATGGCCCTGGCCGAGGATTCCTCCGACCTAGAGATCTCTGCCAGCTCCCCCTCGATCCCGGCCACCAGAGCTCCCAGAGACATCAGGCCCAGCTGCGCCCTTCTCTCGGCCAGCTTCGCAGTCTTCGTCCTGAGCTTCGGCAGGAGGGACATCCCCTTGTCCAACTTCTTCTTGAGCTTGACCATGCCCTCCTCCTGCTCTTCGATGCGACGCTTGGAGGACTTCTCCAGCCGCTCATAGCGCCTGACCAGGGGGACGAGCGTCCGCAGCCTGGATTCGGCGTTCTCCAGCCTCAGGGCGACCTTGAACTTCTCCTTCTCGAACCCCTCCTGGCTCTGGTCCAGCTTGTCCAGCCCCTTCCTCTGCCTGTCGATGGAGATCCTGAACGCCTTGAGGGACTCCTCGACGTACTTGAGCTCCTCGGGGTCGCTGATGCCAAGCTGCTTGAGGGAGAGCTCGCTCACTCTGCCCGTTTCCATCGCCCTCCCTCCTGCTTCGAAGAGGTCTCCCTGCAATGTGACGCACCTCAAGCCCCTCCGGCAGAGAGGGTAGGCGGCCTTCGCCGTGCTGGTGAGCACAGTGTTCCCGAAGACGAACTCCACCGCCGGCGCGACGGCGGCGTCACACTCGATGAAGTCGCTCAGGCGGCCGAGGACGCCTTCCAAGTGGGGTATGCGGGCCATGGGGGCGTTGTTCAGCTCCGACACCGGCAGGATCCTTATGCGGGCGCTCCTCAACCTCTTGGACAGCCCCGCCAGCTGGAGGAGGCCGTCCATGTCGTCCACCACCATGGCCGAGAGCCATTCCTGCCCTGCGGCCCTTACGGCCGACGAATGCTCCTCTTCGTACTTGATGTTCTCGGATAGCTTGCCCCTGTAGCCCTCAACCACGCCCGACTTCGCGAGCTCCTCTACCTTCTGAGAGTTGAGCTCCTCCGTCAGGAACTTTTCAGCTATCTCCTTCCCCGATTCGTACTTGAGGATGGTCTGCGTGGCGCTGAAGAGGATGCCGTCCGCTATCTTGATTTCTGCTGCCAGCTTCTCCCTCTGCCTGGAAGAGGCCTCGGCATTGTCTCCTGACTCCTTCAGCAGCTCCTTCGAGCTCCTGATGTCGGCTGCCAACTCGGAAAGCTGATGCCGCATCGTGTCCACCATGGCCTTTACCTCGTCGTACTTCTTCACGAGCTCGTCGTGGGCACTGCTGGCCTCTCCAAGCTCCGCTCTCCAAGGACCTGACCTTCGTATGAAGCTCGGAGACGGCGAGGTCCGCCCTTCCCTTCCTATCCGCCAGACGCAGGTCTTTGACCTCGACCCTTTGGCTCCTTCCCACCAACCTCTCTCGCCTCCTGAGGAGCTCCTTCTTGTGCTCGGCCTCGACGCGGCTTTCTTCGTCGAGCCTCCGCAGCTCCCCCTGGAGGCCCGCCACCACATCGACCACCTCCGCCGCCTCCTTTTCCAAAGCCCTGAGCATCCCCTCCAGCTGGTTCGAGGTCTCCCTTTGGGACGTGCGGGTCAGCTCGTATTCCCGCTTCTTCTCCTCAAGACCGCCAAGCTGAGTGTCCAACCTGCCAATCTCGAGCCCCAGGTCTATGAGCTTCTGGCTGGGGACGGACAATTTGGTGCCATAGTAGGCATCTCTCTCCGCTTCGATCTCCCTCAGGGAGACCTCCAGTTCGGCGATCCTGGACCTGGCCTGATTTTGCTGGAGGAGGAGCTCGCTCGCCTTCCTGGCGTGGACGTTCAGCTGATCGTCCACCTCTCTGATTCTCTTCTGGCTTATGGCCTTGCGAAGCCTGTCTATCTCGAACTCAATCTGTTTGAACCGGAGCGCGTCGTTCCTCTCCACCTCGAGCCTCTCGATGCTTCCCCTTCTCTCGTCGAGCTTGGCGAAAGATACCGCCAGCTGGTTGTCGGCGTCTCTGAGGCGGTCAAGGGCCTCGGACTTCTTCTCATCGAAATGCTTGAGCCCTATGGCGGATTCTATAATCTGCCGCCTTTCGTTGGGATGGAGCTCCGCGAGCCTCCCTATCGCACCCTGCGGGATGACGTTGAGCCCTTCGGGGGTGATGTGGGCTGCGCCGAGAAGCTCAATGAGGGAGTTCCTGGCGATCTTCTTCCCGTTGATGTAGTAGGCGTTGTCGCCGTTCGGCTTGAGCTCGCGAACCACGGTCACACGATCATCCTCCACCGCCAGCGACTTGTCTCCGTTCTCGAATGTGACGGAGACCCTTGCAAGGTCCGTCGCTCCCGTCCCAGGATCGTAGATGAGCCCGGTCATCGAATTCTGCCTAAGGGATTTGGCGCTGTTCTCACCCATCGCAAAGCGGATGGCATCGATGATGTTGGACTTCCCTGATCCGTTTGGTCCGGTGATAACGTTCAGTCCCAGCTCCAGGTTGACCGTCACTTGCTTCTGGGGGAAGGATTTGAAGCCCTTGACAGTCAGTTTGCTGATGTGAACCAAGCTCGCTGCGCGCTTACGGGGGAATCAGCCGCCACAGTATTTAAGCTGTAGCGGCTTGGCATCAGAAAAGTCCCGCGACGAGAGGGCAGAAAGGCTAATTACGGTCAAGCAGCCCATACCGCGCTGAATCAGCTTGAAGGTCGATTACGCCCGGCGGCATCGCAACGTGCTGGACTACGCCCGAAGCAAGGGGTTCGACGCCGTGTTCGCGGGGGAACCCCAGAACATCTACTACCTGACGGGCTTTTGGGGGGAGGCCAGCGTCATAGTCACCGGGGACGAAACCAGTATCGTGGTGCCCGCCCTCGAGCTGGAGCGTGCGAGAGAATCGGCCCCTGACGTCAACGTGATAGGCAGCGACCGTGGGGCAGACATGCTGAACAAGGTCAAGGAGAAGGTCGGGTCGAGGAAGGCCCTTATCGACGACGTGGACGTCGTCACGTTCAACCGGTTCGCGTCTATCCTCCCTTCGGGCCTCACGGCCGACCCCGAAGCGCTGATGACGAGCCGCAAGGTGAAAGACGAGGCCGAGCTCGCGTACTTGGTGGAGGGGGCTAAGGTGATGGACAAGCTCTACGAAGTCACCGCAGAGCTCCTGTCGCCCGGGATCGACGAAAGGACGATTGCAGCGGCCATCCTCGAGGAGATGATACGGATGAAAGCAGACCCGCCCGCCTACGCCAACACCCTCAACCCCCTGATCGTGGCCGCGGGCGCCAACGGCTCCTTCCCTCACGCGTACACCACGGAGAGGAAGGTGGAGAAGGATGACTTCGTCGTATGCGACTACGTCCTCAGGTACTTCGGCTACGTCGTCGACGCCACCAGGACGTTCGCCATAGGTTCAGCCTCGGAGGAGATGAAGAGGTCCTATGACGCCGTGCTTCAGGCACAGCTGGCAGGCATCGGCGCCATGAGGGTCGGGGCCAGGACTGACGACGTCGACAGGGCCGTCCGAAGTCAGCTTTCCCAGCAGGGGCTGGAGCAGTACTTCGTCCACGGCACCGGACACGGCGTCGGGCTTGACGTGCACGAGGCACCGTTCATCAGACGTGGCGATCAGGAGATCCTCAAGGAGAACATGGCCGTCACCGTGGAGCCCGGCGTCTACTTCAAGGGGAGGTACGGCGTGCGCATCGAGGACTCGGTTATAGTCAAGGACAAGCCGCAGGTTCTCACTCACTTCACAAAGTCCCTGCTGATCATCTGAAGCCCACGACTGACATTTATACAAGTACTAACGACTTTAAACTCGTAATGGAATACCGGAAGCTCCAGTCGCTCGGAGGCGGCACGCTGTTGGTCTCTCTCCCCAAAGTCTGGGTCGTCAAGAGCCGCCTTCAGCACGGCGACACGGTGGGGCTGGAGGAGACACCTTCAGGCGCCCTGCTCGTCTACCCCAAGGACGTGGCCAGCGTCGAGGAGAAGAGCTACGTCTCCGTCAAGGCTGCCGGAGATGACCCCCAGGCGGTTGTCCGAGACGTCACCGCCGCCTACCTCCTGGGCTACAACGTCATCAACGTCGCCGGAGATCGGACTCAGGTGGCGAAGGTGAAGAGGTACCTCAGGGAGTCCGTCCACGGCCTTCTCGGCCTGGAGGTCGTTAGCGAGGAGCCCATTAGCCTCACTCTCCAGTTCCTCCTAGACTTGGACACCATCCCTCCTGAGAAGCTCTATCGCAGAATGAATAACCTGGCGAGGAGCATGTATGTCGACGCCCTTGAGGCCGCATCGGCCGACGACCCTTCGCTGCTGGACGACGTGATGCAGAGAGACGTAGAAGTGAACCGCCTCTTCTTCTTGATGGTCCGACTTCTCAGAAGCACGATGGCCGACACCAGGATGGCGGCGAAGCTCGGGCTGACCAACGTGCAGTGCCTGGACTATCGGCTGGCGTCGCACCATGTCGAGCTGCTTGGGGACCATTCGTTCGCGTTAGCCTCTCATCTGAAGCCGCTCCTGCCCGTCGACAAGGCGAAGAGGCGCATGTTCGCAGAAACGGCTTCCAGGCTGGCGGAGCTCCACGACATGGCGACGTCCTACTTCCTCGGAGGGAAGGGGACCACCTACCCCTCCTTCCTGGCCAAGGCCAACGACGCGGAGGAGTTCCTCGAAGAGATGAGGAGGGACGCGCCCCTCGTCCAGGTGGCCGACCGGCTGGAGGACATCAGGCGCCTCCTGGTCGACATCGCCGACCTCGCCGAGATGCTCTATCCTTTCGTGAAGTGAACCGGGAAAGGGTTTAAGAATATCTCTCCAGTAGATATTCTGTGCCGGAAGACATTTTTCGGAAACCGAAGTTTGTTTTCGTCACCGGAGGTGTTATGTCGGGTCTCGGGAAGGGAGCCACCGTCGCTTCAACCGCCAAGCTCCTCCAGATGGCCGGCCTCAAGGTCACGATCGCCAAGATCGACCCGTATCTGAACGTGGATGCGGGGACGATGAATCCCATCGTCCATGGCGAAGTCTTTGTCACTGACGACGGCGGCGAATGCGACATGGACCTGGGGACGTACGAACGCTTTCTCAACGCCAACCTCACGCGCCAGCACAACATCACTACCGGTCAGGTCTACCAGGAGGTAATCAGGGCGGAGCGCAAGGGGAACTACCTAGGAAGCTGTGTCCAGATCATCCCCCACATATCCGACGAGATCAAGAAGAGGCTTCGCGAGCTGGCGACTTCCAGCGGCGTCGACGTGCTCCTCGTGGAATGCGGCGGCACCGTGGGCGACATGGAGAGCCTCCCATTCCTGGAGGCCTTCCGTCAGATGAAGATGGAGGAGGGTCCCGATGGCACTCTCTTCATCCACGTCACCCTCGCCCCCACCCTCGACCCCGTGGGCGAGATCAAGACGAAGCCGACCCAGCACAGCGTCCAGGAGCTGAGAAGGATTGGCATCCAGCCCGACATCATAGTGGTAAGAAGCAAGACGGAGCTTCCTGTGGAAGCGAAGAAGAAGATCTCCCTCTTCACCAGCGTCGATTCCGATGCGGTGATATCCAACCCGGACCTGAAGTCCGTTTACCTCCTGCCCGGCGTGCTCGCCAAGGACGGCATCCTGAAGCCCCTCTTCAGGAGGCTCCAGCTTCCCCAGCGCGAAGTGAGGTGGGGCAACTGGCCCGACGTGGTTTCGGGTTTCATCGAATATTCGAGGACGATGCGTGTCGCGATGGTGGGGAAGTACGTGAACTTGGCTGACAGCTACGTCAGCGTTAACCACTCCCTCCATCACGCGGCCGCCGACCTGAAGGTGGGACTGAAGCTGGAATGGATAGACTCCGAGAGGTTCGAGAAGGAGAGCCCTGAAGCGTTGAGAGGATACGACGGCGTTGTGATCCCCGGGGGCTTCGGCAAGCGTGGGAGCGAGGGCAAGATCGCAGTGGCGGACTACACGCGAATCAACGACATCCCCTACCTGGGGCTCTGCTTCGGCTTCCAGCTGGCCACGGTCGCCTTCGCCCGCTCCGTGGTGGGATTGAAGAGGGCCAACTCGACCGAGCTGGACCCGGACACGCCGGAGCCGGTGGTGGATCTCCTCCCCGAGCAGGCGTCCGTCAGCGACATGGGCGGCACCATGCGGCTGGGAGGACACGACATCAAGCTCATAGGACGGCACCAAGGCACGCCGTATTTATGGGAGCGACGTCATACGGAGGAGGCACAGGCACCGTTTCGAAATCAACCCCAAGCTCCGCCCGCTCCTCGAAGAGAAGGGTGCCGTCTATTCTGGCTTCAGCGACGGCGGGCTGAGGGCCGAGATACTGGAGTTCCCTAGCAACAGGTTCTACATGGCGACGCAGTTCCACCCGGAGTTCTCCAGCCGACCCGGCGCACCAGAACAGGTTTTCGAGGCCTTCATCGAGGCTGTGGTCGCGGGGTCCGGGCAGAAGGCCTCTTGAAAACTGCCGCCACACCCTCTGTCAGGAAGAGAGCGCCGACTAGGCCGAAGACCAGTTGGGCGACGTTGACGGGGACCTCCACCAGAGCCGCCGGAACGGGCACTCCGAGCACGGACACCTCATAGGTGAAATATCCCGCCACCATCTCCGCCCCACCTACAACTATGCTGAGGGATTTCCACCCAAGCCTCGGCTCCGATCTGAGCCCCCAGTAGGCAACGAGTACGGCCGCAACGGCACCGCCCAAGAGCCAGACGTCGAAGTAGGCACTATATGAGTATCCCCCCGTCATCATCCCCACGAAGTTGGTCCCGAGGCTGAGCCCTCCTGAATAGTAGAAAGAGTCCATGGAGGCGATGAGGAGGAAGAGCACAGCGCTCATCACTAGCGTCACCGCCCTCCAATGCCTCTCGATGGTGGGCGAGTCCCGTTTCTTGAAGAGGTAGCCCACGATGAGCCCCTCCAATCCCTTGATTACCAAGGTCCCAGGCGCGTACGTGTAGTACGTCAGGAGCGTGTCCGAAAGGGCGGAGCCAACCCCCCCTGCCAGCCCTCCCACCAAGGGGCCCGTCAGGATGGCCGTGGTGTAGACCATCAGGTCGCCGAGATTGAAGTAGCCCCTCGTCGACGGAATACTGATATTCAGCACGCTGGTGCTGGCTGCGACCAGCGCTGCGAAGACGGCTCCGTACGCGATCCTGGTCGCTCGCGTATGAGGTTCGAACATCCTGTCCATGTCCGAGCCAACCGACCATGCTTAACTGTCTTGTGGAGGCTCATCACGCTTACTCTTTTAAGGCAGGTCCAGCCGAGGCAAGTTGCGCTTGTCACAGGTCAGGCGGGCGGCAGAGGCCACCGAGCTCCTTGAAGGAGAGGATTACGTCATCCTCAGGGAATTCGTTCGTTCCCTGAAGAACTTCGACAGGGTGCCGTTGGAGATCGTCGCGGCCCTGAGCGCCCAACCCCGAGAGAGGGCCGAGTTCCACCTGGCAAAGCTGGAGAAGATAGGCCTCATCAACGGAGACAGGCAGGGCTACAAGCTCCTTGGCGAAGGGCTGGACGCCCTAGCCCTCCATTCCTACGCCGAGGTGGGCCTGCTTGCCAGGCTGGGGCCCTCCATCGCCGTGGGCAAGGAATCCGACGTCCTTGAGGCCATGGACAAAGACGAGCGCATCTTCGCCCTCAAGTTCTTCAGGCTCGGACGAATAAGCTTCAGGGACATCAAGAGGAAGAGAGGATACGCCTCCTCCGAAGAGCACGCTTGGCTCACTGCCAGCATCCAGGCCGCTGCGAGAGAGGCGAAGGTGCTGAAGGGCCTGGAGGGAATCGGGCTGCCGGTCCCCAAGGTGAAGGACTTCATCTACCACACGGTCATGATGGAGATGGAGCTGGGGATTCCACTGTACAAGGTCAAGGCCCTGGACGATGCGAAGGCCGTGCTCGCATCCATACTTCTGGCCATCGAGGGCTGCTATGCAGCCGGCGTCGTGCACGGAGACATGAGCGAATACAACGTTCTGATCACCTCCGAGCACAGGGTGGTCCTCATCGACTGGCCTCAAGCGATAAGGAAATCTCATCCGAACGCCAGAGACCACCTGAGAAAGGACGTCACGAACATCGTCCGATTCTTCAACCGCCGCTATGGCCTAAGCTATGAAGCGGAGGCAGCCGTATCGGAAATCCTGGACGGGAGGCCTAGATCTTGAGGGCCTCTTCGACCATCACGAAGAGTACGTTGTTCCCCCTAATGACGACCTTGCCGTAGTTGGTCACTATAGAGCCACCGTCATCGAACTCGGCGGCGTCGGACAGGAAGACGTTCATGTAGGGATCTATGTTGACCATGACCCCCCTGTACTCCTCGGAGTTCTTCAGTCGGACTCTCACGGGCTTGTTTATCGCTTTCTGTAGAACTACAAGCGGTTTCTTCATAGATGAATTGGGTGTGAGATTCTCGCTCAAGCTGCCAAGAGGGAAGACCCACACTAATAAAAGCCTTCTGTCGGCTGCTTTGCTTCGCATCTTGCATCTTACGCGGCCCGCTCTGAGCACCTGGAGGCGCATACGTTTTTAGCTCGGATTCGAGTGAGAGCGTCCGGTCAGGAGGCCTCTTGTTGCTAGAAGACGACAACCTGGCTGGCGGTCCTCCTTCGAGACATGAAATCGACCGCCGGGCGATAGACCCCGTCGCAAGGGTGAGCACGGGGTCCAGGCACCTGGATTTGGTGCTGGGGGGTGGCGTCTCCTTCGGCAGGCTGACCGAGTTCTCGGGCGACAGCGGGGCAGGCAAGTCCCAGGTTCTATTCACTCTGGCCGTCGACTTCCCCGACGAGAAGGGGAGGATTCTCTTCGTGGATACGGCGGGCACATTCCGTCCGGAGAGGGTTCATCAAATCACTACGCTACGGAAGAGGGAGCCCGACGCCGTTCTCTCCAACGTCGACGTGCTTGGCGCAAAGTCCTTCGAGAAGGTGGTTGCCGATGTCACGGCCGCCCTGGAATCAGGGCGCTATTCAGCCGTCTTTGTCGATTCTCTCAGCGACCTCTTCTATGGAGGGACCGAGTTCTCCAGAGACACGGCCCGCCTTTCGCTCTTCTGCAGGGAGCTCGCCTACAGCGCCCTGACGAGGGGGACTCTCGTCGTCGTGACGAACGGCGTCCGCTACAATCCCGACACGAACACCACGGCAGCCCAAGGCTCCGACCACACCGCTGCTTATATACACACGCGGATTAGCCTGAGCAGGAACGGGGATCGATGGCTTGCGATCGACCTTGACTCACACGACAGGGCGGAGTTCGTCATCGGCCCCGCCGGGATAGTTGACGTCTGATCTGACCCTTGATGACGGTTGGCTGAAGGAACTGTTGACAGCGGGGAAGGCAGACTGGGAATCTGCCCTCGCCAAAGTGGCCGAGTCTCCCCTCTCAGCCGGCGAGAAGCAGGGGGTCTCCATGGCCCTGAAGGGCATCTCCGCACTCGAGCAGGGCTCCGATGCCGGCAAGCCGATGCCGTCCACAGAACAGCTGGTGAGGATTCAAGACGGCGTCCTCCTGGATGTCATAGATTTCGCCTACATCAAGACCTGGCTGCTCTACGTCAGAGGCCTAGGCGGGGTAAAGGATGAAGGTGGTGTAGAGGGAGAAGACCATGAACCACAGAAGGAGGAAGGTTCCCACGCCCTGGGTGTACAGCTGTCTCTCAGTGCCTACGGTTTCGCCGACGAGAGCCCGGGCCACGAGGACGCTGAAAAAGTAGAAGACGATTAGGACGCTCAGCCCTCCTGTGGGCTGGGGTAGGTTCTTGAGCGTGGCCCCTGCGACCAGCCCGGCCACTACCGCCATGGCACACCGTGCCCAGTACACTTTATCTAGAGGAACCATGCCTACTGGCTTTTGCGGGGGCGAGGTCTTCTTGGATTTGTCAGGCTTGGAGTTTGGGTCTTTGGCTGGCAAGCTCGATTCGACCCTAGGTGGCTATTACGTTAATAACATTTACCTCACAGGTTCGTCGACGGTCATCCTGAAGCTCCACATGAGCGACCACCCCGAGGTCTCGCTCCTGGTGTCACCCCGCATGGGCGCCTGGATCACTTCGGCAGAGCTGCCAAGGGCCCCAGCGGACAGGTTCGTGTCAGAACTCAGGGCGAAGCTGACAAGGGCAAAGTTCACGGCCGCCAGGGCTCCCGAGGGGGAGAGGATGTTGGTGTTGGAGTTCTCGCACCCCGACGGTGGGCTCTCCCTCGTGGGGGAGTTCTTCGGGGCAGGAAACATCGTCCTCCTCGATGCCTCCTCCATCGTGATCGCCTGCCTCTACACCCTGGAGGTGAAGGGGCGGACTGTGAGGCCCGGGATCAAGTATGAGCCGCCCATCTCTCGGTCGCTCCCTCTGAGCAGGATCGGCCGCGAAGAGCTGAAGCGGGTCCTGAGCTCCGATGACCCCGTAGAGCGACTTCTCGGCCGTGGGATAGCCATACCGCGGAGGATCGTCGAGGAGGCCCTGAGGCGCTCGGGCCTTGCCAAGGGCAGGGCCGGTACGTCTCTTACAGACTCAGAGGTGGATCTCCTCCTTGAATCGTTCGACACCATAGTCGCGGAGGCCTCGAAAAGCTCCGAGGCATACGTCTACCTCTCGGATGGCAAGCCCGTCGAGATATCATCAGTCAGGATCCAACTTGGCGACGCCGTCATCGAGAAGCCATACCCCAACATCTTGGCCGCGATGGACGATCTCTTCACGCCCAGGGTAGTCCAGGGGCTCGCGTCAGAAAGCGTCAAGACCGAGTTCGACGACCTGAAGATGCTCGAAGCCAGCATCGGCTCCAAGAGGAAGGAGCTCGAAGCCCTGCGCCTTAGGGCGTCAGGCCTCAAAGCCGTCGCCTCCGCTCTCATGGCGGGGTCGAAGGACTACGAGACAGCGGCCGCCGAACTCAAGGCAGTCTCCTCCGCCTACCGATTCGAAAGGGCCTCCGGGAGCTGGTCCTTCGATGGAAGGCGCATCCGGGTGGATTCGCCCTTTGCATTGGCGTCCCAGATCTTCTCCGACGCCAAGGAGGTGGAGGCTTCTTCGGGCAAGCTGGAGGAGGCGCTGGTAAGGCTCGAGAAAAGGAGAGTGGAGCTCGCGTCCTCCATCGACAAGAAGAGAGAGGCGAAGGTTGTGGTAAGGCAGAGGAAGGAGAGGAGGTGGTTCGAGAAGTTCAGATGGTTCTACACGTCAGAGGGGTACTTCGCCATCGGAGGCCGTGACGCGGGGAGCAACAGCATACTCGTGCGCAAGCACATGGAGCCGACGGACCTCGTCTTCCATACCGAGATCACCGGTTCGTCCTTCTTCATCCTGAAGGGGGGCCAGGGGGCGGGCGAGCAGAGCATCAGGGAGGTCGCTGAGGCCACCGTTTCCTACAGCCGGGCGTGGAGGGAGGGCCTGACTGCCGCCGACGCCTATTACGTCAAACCCGAGCAGGTGCTAAGGGGCGCTCCTTCCGGCCAGTACCTACCGAAGGGAAGCTTCGTGATCGAAGGGGAGAGAAACTATCTCAAGGGGATAGAGCTGAGGGTCTCGCTCGGCGTCGGCACACTCGAAGGAGAGCTCATGCTCTTCAGCGGGCCCGCGAGCGCCCTGGTGCAGAGATGCATCCTTGTCATCGAACTCGTGCCAGGGCACTTCCCGACGCCCGAAGCCGGCAAGAAGATGAAGAGGGAGTTCTCCGCTCACCTGGAGGGGCCGCCCAAGGTCTTCGTGGACAGCCTTCACATAGACGAGTTCATCCGGGCCCTCCCCACTGGCAAGCTGCGCCAGCTCCGTATCCTGAAGGGGAGGGAGGCCGGAACTGACCACGGCGGGCCCTAGGTCCCCCAATCGGGGAAAACCGTTAAAAAGAGACGTACTAGTGTATCCATTTGTAAGGTAATGGCTCTGGAGAGACACATCCCGTTCAGGATCTTCGTACGCGACGTGATGAACTCCCCCCTCGTGTCGGGTTCCATGGAGGACACGATTTCCGATTTAGCCAAGAAGATGGTCGAGTTCAAAGTCGGCAGCGTGGTGATCATCGAAGGCGACAAGGTCGAAGGCGTGGTCACGGACGGTGACATGGTCAAGAAGGTCGTCTCCAGGGACCTCCAGCCCAGCGGCACCAAGGCCAAGGACGTCATGTCGACGCCGCTCTATACTATCGATGCCGCCAAGGAGGTGACCGAGGCCGCCAGGATGATGCGGAAGCTCGGCATCAAGAGGCTGGGTGTCCTCCACAGGAACAAGGTGGTGGGCATCATCTCCATGTCGGATGTCCTCAGCGTGACGCCGGAGCTGGTCGACATAGTCTCGGAGAAGGCAAGGATCCTGACGGGCGAAAGCCGCCGGACGCCCGGGTTCGTCTCCGGCTACTGCGACCTCTGCAACCAGTGGTCCGACTATCTTGCGGAGATGGACGGCAAGTACATCTGCGAAGAGTGTCGCACAGAGACGCCAGAGAAGCCGTAGGGGGCTGCCTTCCTGCCGGAGCATGGACCATGCCTGCCTAGGTTCGTCGCCGACGGCATGCTTGGTTCGCTCACCAGGAAGCTGAGGCTTTACGGCCTGGACGTTCTTTACTATCCGGACATGGCTGACGACGCGCTCCTGCGGATAAGCGAGGAACGAGGCCGCGTGCTACTGACCGCTGACAAAGAGCTTCATCTCCTGGCCATCCGAAGGGGCGTCCCCTGCGTGCACGTTTCGGTGAAAGGCGAGGCCGCCATGGCGGCGCTGATCTTCAAGGAGATGGGGCTTGAGCCCTCTCTGGACCCCACCTCCGCCAGGTGCCCCCTGTGCAACGGAGAGGTTCGTGAGGTCGAGAAAGGGGAGGTCACTTCCCTAGTCCCGCCCCTGGTCCTTGCGCGCCAGGAGAGGTTTTATCAATGCGCGTCTTGTCAACACTTGTACTGGGAGGGCGGACACTGGTTCCGCCTGGCCCGGTTCGATGAAGAGGTCAAGGAGGCTTTGAAAGGATGACGCATGAGGACTACACCCTCGATGAGGGCGTCTTTCTGGTCACGACGGCCAGACACACTGTCGAGTCCCTTCTGAAGGTGGCCGGACGGGCTCCTTCCTCGGAGATGCCCAAACGTTTCAGAGAGAAAAGGGGGGCCTTTGTGACCATCCGCACCTGTCCGGACTCCGATCTTCGCGGCTGCATCGGAAGGCCCTATCCCAGCGAGCCTCTCATCGACGCTGTGAAGGACTCCGCCGTCGACGCCGCGGTGGGGGACCCCAGGTTCGACCCGGTGACGGCCGACGAGCTTCCCTCACTGACCTTCGAGGTCAGCGTCCTTACGGAGCCTGTGATAATGGAGGTGAGGTCCCCAAGGGAATACCGGGACAGAGTCGTCATCGGCCGCGACGGGGTGATCGTCCGATGGAGGGGCGGGTCGGGACTGCTGCTGCCGCAGGTCCCTGTGGAGGAGAAGTGGGACATCGACACCTACCTTTCGTACGCCTGCATGAAGGCTGGGGCCACACCTGATCTGTGGCTGTCAGGCCAGATCCAGCTTTCCACCTTTCAAGCGATAGTGTTCGAAGAGACCGCCCCCGCCGGCACGGTGAGGAAGATGTCTCTTGAGCCGGTCTGAACGGGTCCACTTTGGGGTCTACGGCTCGGGACTGGGCCACGCTTCCAGGACCTCCTTGCTCGCCGAAGCCCTGAAGCCTGACGTCCACAGCTATTTCACCTGTTGGGGGGAGGGTTTGGAGTTCCTCCTCGAGTCGGGCCATCTATGCACCGAGGTCCCGCCCGTCGACGTCGAATGGGGTGAAGCGGGGAGGATGGCCTTCAAGAAGACCCTCCGGAGGTTCCCCTATGCGTACGTGAACTTCGCCCGCCAGTCGGTCCAAGAGCGCGACATCATGCTTCGCATGAGGCCGAAGCTTGTCTTGTCGGATTCTAGGCTTTCGTCCGTCGTGGCGGCGTGGCTCTGCGGCATCCCCAGCCTTCTCATCATAAACCAGTTGCGGATCTCACTCCCACCAGTGGCGGGCGGCCTGAGGTCCCCCATCGAGAGGGTCTCGGCAGAGCTCTTGGCCTTGGGCTGGGACAGGAGCCGGGCCATCCTAGCCCCGATCTCCCTCCGCCCTACACCCTTTCCGAGCAGCAGCTCTGGGGCGTCAAAGTGGCGGCAGGGAAGCTGAGGTACGTAGGATTCCTCATGCGCGCGAAGGAGGTCTCCGACGAGGTCCGCTCCGCTACACGCACCAGATTCGCCCCCGGGAGGAAGCTGGTCTTCGCGCAGATTAGCGGGCCCAGGAGCAGCCGCTCGGGGATGCTCCTCCTGATTCGGAAGATGGCGCCCCTGCTCGGCGACGGAATCAGCCTCGTCGTCTCCTTCGGCGACCCCATCGGGGACCCCAGGCCCCAGAGCCTCGATGGCTTCACGCTGTTCGAGTGGTGCCCCATGAAGGACGAGCTCATCGCCTCCGCCGACCTTGTGGTCGCACGGGGTGGCCACACCACCCTCGCTGAGGTAATGATGAGGGGGTGCCCTGGCCTTTTCCTACCCATCCCCTACCATGGCGAGCAATGGGGAAACGCAACGAAGGCGGCGAAGCTTGGATTCGCCAAGGCGCTCAACCCCCTGACGGTCACCCCTCGCATCATGGCCTCCTCGGTGTCGGAGGTTCTGGCGGACGACTCCTACAGGAGGCGGGCGGAGCATCTGCGCCATGTGGCGGAGGGGAACGATGGCCTGTCGAACACGCTGGCCGTCGTCAGGGAGCTCCTCTAGACTTCAGATTCGAAGCGAAGCTGTCCATGCAGGCAAAGTAGTCGATGAACCCCCGCCCCAGCCCGACCCGAAAGGCACCTGAAACGGACTTCTTCACCGCTTCCGACAGCCTCCCCGTCGCCCAGGCCTGTGCCAACGCGGTTTCTCTGGAACCGTCGGCCGAAGGTTGCGAAGCGGGAATCAGCTTCCAGGCCAGCCTGGGCATCTTTGCCTTCAGCCTTTCGTCCTCCACCATGCTCCAGAGTTCGCCGCTCGTCCTCGAAGCCTCAGGGAACATCGCGGTGACGCCTTTGGCGGCGACCTCGGCAGAATAGGCTGACATGTTCTCGATTCCTGCATCGGGCGTCAGGCCGGAAGATATCCAGGTCGCACCCCGCTCCTGCGCCAGGAGCGAAGCTGCCGACGCCATCGCCCTATGCAGCGCCAGGCCGTGGAGGTCCTTCGCCATGCTCTCCTTGACCTGAGCCTGGACGGCGTCGAAGCTCACGGCCACCAGCTCCATCTCCTTGGAAGGGTGATGCTCCCTGAGCAATGTGGCCGTCGCGACCGCCCTCCTCATGTTGGCCGGTGGCGTCTCGCTGGTATAGACGTAGAGCAGGGTCATCTCCATCCCCGCCTTCATCGTGTCGATGGCGGCGAAGTAGCTCGCCACCCCTCCCGAATGCAAGACGATGGCCTTCCCGTTCACGCCGGCAGGCAGGCCTCCCATCCCCGGGTAGTGAAGGTAGCTGACGTAGGTGGCGGACCGCGTGATGTGCGCCCTGATGGTCCTGTCGGGCCGCCGGTCGGAGAGCTTGCTTCCTCTCGCCGCCAGGATGTCGATGAGCTTGGCGAGGGAGGCGTATTCGACGTCAGTGGCGCTGAGCCCGAGCCCCGGCTCCACATCGACGGACAGACGGTACCTTTCGCCCGGGTACACGAGCCTTTCCCCGGCCTCCGTCAAGGCCTTCGAAGCCTCCGCAAGGCTCGGAGCGGCCAGCCGCACGACGCTGGCGCTCTCCACGCCGGTGAACCTCGAAAGCACATCCGCGGCCCTGACGGGATCTCCTCCCCTCACTTCGATGGACCTTCCGACGATCTTGGCCTGCCCACCGTATGCCCAAGACCTTCAGCCTGTCAGCGCACTGAGCCGACAACAGCCTGACCGCCGCCTCGTCCCTCGTCTTGTCCCCTGTCCTGGTGGGCACCGCCAAGGTTGTGAAGTCTCTTGAAGTCCAGAGGCGGCAACTCGGAAATCTGCAAGCTTTAAAACCACCCCGTAGATTAAGTTATGTTCTGGTTTGGTGGGAGAGACGAAAGAGACCTTGCCCGTCCGCAGCCACACGGCATCCGAAGCCTTGAAGGCGCCCGCTGGCACCACGGTGGAGCTCCTTGGTTGGGTGAGCGTAAGCAACGTCATAGGAGGCCTGGTGTTCCTGAGGCTCAGAGATGGATCGGGCTACATCCAGCTCGCGGCCAAGAAGGGCACTGCGCCTGATGCGGCCTGGGAGGCGGCCCGAAGCGCCGCCATGGAGTCGGCGGTCTATGCGAAGGGAGTGATAAGGGACGACCCGCGCGCTCCCGGAGGGAAGGAGGTCTCCATTCACGATTTCAAGATTATCAGCCCCAGCGAGCAGTGGCCGATAACCAGGAGCGCAATCAGGTCCCCCACGGCCCTCTACGACCTTCGCCACCTTGCCATCAGAGGCCCGAAGACGTCGGCGGTCCTCAAGATCAGGTCCAAAGTCGTGGACGTCACCACCCAGTACTTCTTCCAGCGAGGTTACACGCTCATCCAGCCGCCCATCCTCGTCAAGGCGGCCGTCGAGGGGGGCTCGACCCTCTTCCCCGTCAAGTACTTCGACCAGACAGCCTACCTGAGCCAGAGCGCTCAGCTCTACGAGGAGGCGGCCATCTGCTCATTCGACAGGGTCTTCATCCTGCAGCCGGCGTTCAGGGCGGAGAAGTCGAAGACCAGCCGCCACCTTACGGAGTTCTGGATGATCGAAGCGGAGCTGGCCTTCGCCGGGCTCAGCGACCTGATGAAGGTCGAAGAGGAGTTGGTCCGATCCATAGCGAGCGGGATTAAGGAGGGATGCAAGGCCGAGCTCGAGACCCTCGGCAAGGCCGTCAAGGTCCCGGAGCCGCCGTTTCCCAAGATAACCTATGACGAGGCCCTCATGATCGCCGACAGGAAGGGGATCCACGTAGAGTGGGGGGACGACCTTGGGACGGAAGCTGAAAGGGTGGTCTCCATGGAGTTCGACGCCCCCGTCTTCGTGACCGGCTATCCGGTCAAGGCGAGGAGCTTCTACCACGTCAGCGATCCCGACAAGCCCGAAGCCACCATGAGCGCCGACTTGCTTGCCCCGGGAGGCTACGGAGAGATCGCCACCGGAGGCCAGAGGATCTACCAGTACGACGTGCTCTACAAGAAGGTTCAGGACTTCGGCATCGATCCCGCCTCCATGACATGGTACCTGGAGCTCAGGAAGTACGGGCTGCCGCCTCACTCCGGGTTCGGCATGGGCGTGGAGAGGGTGATGAGATGGATGCTGGGTCTGAAACACATCAGGACCACCTCCATATTCCCCCGGACGATGAACCGCCTCTTTCCATGAGGCGGCTATACCCTTAATAACGCCACGCCGCTATGACGCTTGGAATTAGCTATGGCTGTCGAAGCGGACCTCGAGCTGGACACCCTCGAGGGCGTGGGTCCCGTCACAAAGCAGAAGCTTCACGAGGCGGGGATCTATAGCCTGATGGACCTTGCGGCCCGAGGCGTTGGCGACGTCGCCGACTGCCTGAACGGGGACACCGCGAAGGCCGCCGAGCTCATCAACAAGTCGAGGGCGAAGCTCATCGAGCTGAACCTCCTCGAAAAGGACTTCGTCTCGGCCAAGGAGCTCTATACGCGAAGGAAGAACATAGAGCGCATCAGCTGCGGCTCGAAGAACCTTGACGACCTTCTCGCTGGAGGCATAGAGACCGGCGCCGTGACTGAGTTCTACGGAGAGTTCGGCTCCGGGAAGTCACAGATATGCCATACGCTGTCCGTAATGGTGCAGCAGACGCATGAGAGCCGGGGGCCTCGAAGGGGGAGCCATCTACGTCGACACTGAAGGCACATTCAGGCCTGAGCGCATCGCGGAGATCGCCGAGGCGCGAGGCTTCGATTCCGCGGCGGTCCTTGACAGGATAATCGTCGCGAAGGCGTACAACAGCGCCCACCAGGAGCTGATCGTCAGGGAGCTGGGCTCACTGATCGAAAAGTCCAAAATCAAGCTGGTGGTCATCGACTCGGCTGTGGCCCACTTCAGGGCCGAATACCTGGGGAGGGGCACCCTGGCCGAGAGGCAGCAGAAGCTCAACAAGTTCATGCACACGATCCTTCGCTTGGCGGAGATCTACGGCATCGCCGTCGTGGTCACCAACCAGGTCCAGGCGGCGCCCGACTTTTTCTTTGGCGACCCCACGAGGGCCGTCGGCGGCCACGTCGTGGCGCACACGAGCACCTACAGGATCTACCTGCGCAAGGCCTCAAAGAGCAGGATCGCCCGCATGGTGGACTCCCCGTACCACCCCGAAAGGGAAGTGGTCTTCATAATCAACGAAAAGGGCGTCGACGACCCCTCGGAGGACGCCCCCAAGAGGAGGGGTTCCTCCTCCGACCGAAAGGCCGACATCAGCGCCTGATAGCCAGAACCATCCCGTGGTCTTTGTCGAACGGATCCAACGCCATGGTCTGAAGGACTTCCAAGCCCCCTCCCCTCACCTTCTGCGCCTCCTCCTGGACTATCTCGGAGGGGTCGCGCGTCGAATCTATGCTCCTGGCCTTGACCACCAGGAGGAGGTAGCCCTTCTTCAGGTACCTGCGGCAGTTCGTCAGCGCTATGGGGGTCTGGTCCGGCTGGGCTATGTCGCAGTAGACGACGTCCACCTGGCCGAACACGACCTTGTAGGCATCGACGTTGCGGGCATCCTCGATTATGGGGACAACGTTCTTCCGGTGCTTCACGACGTTCTCCAGGAGCTCCCTGGCGACCCGGTGGGCCAGCTCCACGGCGAAGACGGTGCCGCCCTCTCCGACGATATCGGAGACATGGCTGACTGTAGTCCCCGTCGAAGCTCCGAGGTAAAGGACCCTTGAGCCCGTGCGGATGGGCATGACCTTGAGCCCTTTCAACAGGGCGGCGGAGAGCTTGCTCCTGAAAGGGTCCCAGACCCGGAACTCCCTCCCCTCATCCTTCAGCATCAGCTCTCCGTAGACAGACTTACCAGGGGCCAGGTTCAGCGTGGCAGGCCAGCGCTTCTCTCTGAGTTGAGCCCAGAAGAGCCCTTCAGCGTCTGGCGTCCGGCTCTAAAGTCATCCTTTCCTCTGCCGCCGAACCCGCCGCGACCGCGATACTCCCTCTTTCCCCTGTAGCCCCTGTCCTCCCTCCGGCCGCCCCGCTGCTCCGGTTCCTTCCTAAGCTGCCCGGGCTTGGGCTCAGGGTACTTCTTCTTGATCTCCTCCAGCTTCGCGTTCATCTTGTCCACGAGCTGCTGGTTCAGCTTCCCGGAATAGTAGTCAATCCGGGCGGCGAGCGCGAGCTTCGCGCCCAGCAGCCGGGCAATCTTCCCCCTCTGCCAGAGAGGAGCTGCATGGATGGCCGGGTGCTGGAATATGATGCCGTGCTTCGGAGGCCTTCCGCCCGTCTTGAGCGCCCTGAACAGGGCCTTCTCCGCCCCCAGGACCTGCACCGTGGAGGCCGGCATCTCGCTGATGCGCTTGAGAGAGCCCGCCTTGGCGATGAGCCTGGCGCCGATGCCCGCCCCGGCCATGGCCGTCAGGTTGGGGCAGAGCTTGCCCATGTTCCTTTCGACGTGCCGCAGCATCTTGTCCCTGAGCTTGCCTGTCGAAACGGCTTCCGACGCCAGCAGCAGGAGGGCGTCGAGGTCTTCGGGCCGCAGCTCCCCTCCCTTGGACTTGTCCGCCGCCTCGACGATGGCGGCGATCTTCGCCTCGCTGAATCCCGTCGGCTGAAGCTTCTCCGCCGTGCAGTTCGACCTGAGCCCCACGTCGGCGACGATCCTGCAATACGCCATCGGGTCCTGGACCAAGGCGTCCAGCTCCGGGAAGTGGAGGCCGTACCATTCCCTCACCCTCATGGCCTCGAGATTGGAGATCTTGTCCAGCTCGTCGACGCTGTTGATGGACTGGACGATCTGGAGGTCCGGATGGGCGGCGGCCTCTCGTATCTTCTCTTCGCTCTCCCTGACGGCGAACTCCCTGATTATCTCAAGAACCTCCTCGGCGCTGTAGGCGAGCCCGGACTTCACCATTATCATGTCCTTGATGCTCTCCAGCGACTCCCTGTCCTCGGGCTTGACGATGACCTTGAGCCCCTTCTCCTCGGCCAGCGGCCCCAGCTCGGGGTACGGCACGACGAGCTCCTGGATCCCCTTGGACTTGGCAGCGTCGATGATGGTGTCGAACTCTTCGACGCTCAGGCCGACGCTCAGCGACTTGAACTTCTTGTAGAGGTCGTCCTGAAACCGCGCCGCGGCCATCGGCTCGCCCTTCTCGTCGAGAAGAGCCAGCCCCGCCTCGCAAAGGAAAAGCCTAGCCTTCAATGATACATCCAGCCCCTGCCATGGTAGCTATGCTGTCGTTTAAAACTTTGTGAGACTGGCTCTTGGCGCTCGCAACGACTGAAATGCGCCCCACTCGGGGGCTGGGTGTTCTGCGTAGCGGAGTTACAATTATATAGTGGCCTGATTCAGGCAAATCGGAAAGGAGGGAAAGGATTTGCCAACGCATGGGTCGCTGACCAAGGCAGGGAAAGTCCGCAGTCAGACCCCGAAACTTCAGGGAAGGGTTAGAGTGGCTCACATCCCCAAGAGGAACATAAGGGAAAAGTACAGGAAGCGTTTCGAACTCAAGCGCAGAGCGGGCCAGAACTGGGTCGTCCCCTAGGCCATCGCAATTCACCTCTCTAGGTTTCTACGTAAGTGATTCCGTCACCTAGTCCGCACCAGTGAAGCTATTCCTGAGAAAGGACGGCCCTTGCCTGATACTTCTTTGAATTCCTGAGCAACTCTATGAGGAGCTCGTCTCCAGGCTTCCGAGACCTGATGTACTTCCTGAGGTCCTTTATCGTCCTGACCTGGTTGGCGTCGAGGCCCGTTATGATGTCGCCGGGGCTGACGCCGGCACGCTGCGCCGGCCCTCCCTTGGTGACCCCTGCCACGGCGACTCCTTCTTCAACCGGCAGCCTGTAGTGCTCGGCGACGTTCTTGTCCACGGTGAACCCGGCGATCCCCAACCAGGTCCGATTGACCTTTCCGTACAGTATCAGGTCGTCCACCGCCTTCTTCACAATGGTGGCAGGGATGGCGAACCCGATCCCCTGCGCATACGGTATCATTGCCGTGTTCAGCCCCACCACATGGCCGTGGAGGTCGATCAGAGGGCCGCCACTGTTGCCGGGGTTTATGGCCGCGTCCGTCTGAATCAGGTCCTCGAAGATGTTCTCCTCCAGGCTGATGTCCCTGTGGGCGGCGCTGACGACGCCACGCGTGACGGTGGGACCCCCCAGAAAGAAGCCGAACGGATTCCCTATGGCTACCACCGTCTGCCCGATCTTCAGCTCCTCCGCGTCCGCTATCTCGGCCACGGGGAGGCTCTTGTCCTCGACCTTGACCACAGCCACGTCGCTGGAAGGGTCTGCACCCACCACCCTGGCCTCCAACTTCCTGCCGTCGGTCGTCATGATGGTAAGGTGATGGCTGTTGGCTACAACGTGGTTGTTGGTGGCGATGAAGCCATCGGGGTGGACCACGACGCCGCTCCCCATCCCTTGGACGGGGTGAGCCCTGAAGAGCTCCTCGACCACCTGTACAGTGGAGATGGTGACGACGCTCGGGAGGACCCTGTTCACGGCTTCAATGACAGCCTTGTCATACGGGTGCTCTTCGCTCAATCAATCTTACCTTTTTTTGCCTTCTCAGCCTGAGCTATCTAAAGCTTCTGTCCCGACCGCGTCGTCCTCCGGCTCGGCTGCGACTCCCGGAAGCAGGCGTCGCAAATCGAGATGGAGGCAACACCATGGAATGGATAAATACCCATGCAGGTGGCGATTCGATGCATGAACACGCAGCTGGACGTCGATGATTTGGACATGCGGATAATGGGGGAGTACCTCCGCGACGCACGCATGAGCTACAGGAAGGTGGCCGAGAAGCTCAACGTCGCCGTGGGGACGGTGCTTTCAAGGACGAAGAGGTTGGAGAAGGTGGGCATCATCAAGGGGTACTCGGCGGTGTTCGACCAAGAGAAGCTCGGATACTCCTTGACGGTCGTCACGGAGATGACTGTCTCGAAGGGCAAACTCCTCGAGACGGAGAAGGAGATAGCGATGTGGCCCATGGTCTGCGCCGTCTACGACGCCACCGGCCTCACCGACATGTTCATAATCGCCAAGTTCAAGTCCAGGGAGGACCTGAGCGGTTTTACAAAGAAGCTGCTCTCTCTTCCCTATGCCGAAAGGACCAACACCCATGTCGTGCTCACCACGATCAAGGAGGACTTCCGCCTCTTCTGACGGCGCAGGCTCCCGGCGAAGGATTGGACAGGCATTCAGCATGCCTATCGACCGATGCCGCATCGTTGGACATCCGTCTGGCGAATCATGCCATTGTTGGTCATACGTCCAGCAGAAGTCCAAATATCTTTATAACTGACTAGGACAAAGTGGCGCTATTCAAGAAACAGGTCGATTAGAACATGCCATTCAAGATAGATGGAAACAAGTTCGTTCCGTTCAAGATGGGCGCCTCCGAGGTCGTCGAGGAAATCAAGAAGGAAGGAATCCAGTTCATGGACCTACAGTTCATTGACCTCCCTGGGAGGATCAACCACATCACGGTGCCGTCGTACCACATAACAGAAGAGAACCTCGAGGAAGGGTACCCAAAGATTGACGGGTCTAGCATCAGGGGTTACACCGGAATTGGAGACTCGGACATGATGCTGAAGCCCGACACGGACACCTTCGCCGTCATCCCCTGGTCGCCGCCGGAGCAGAAGATGGCCAGGATGATCGGAGACGTGTACATGAACCGTCGTCGCGGGAGGTACTCCAAGGACCCGCGCGCCATCGCGCAGGCCGCCGAGAAGTACATCCAGGACAGAGGTTTCAGCTATGGCCTCTGGGGTCCTGAGCTTGAGGTGTTCGTGCTGGACAGGGTCACTTGGGACGTCCTTGACCCGTATAGGGGACAATCCTACACCATAGAGTCGAAGGAGGCCGCTTGGAACCAGGGCGATGGCTATCCCATCCGCTTCAAGGAAGGATATCACCCGACCTCCCCACAGGACACACTCCAGGAGTTCAGGAATGAGACGAGCCTCTACCTTGCGCACGACTTCCACGTGCCCGTCGAGGCGCACCATCATGAGGTCGCCACGGCTGGCCAGGTCGAGTTCAACGTCAGGCGAGATACGCTGACGGCAATGGCCGACGGCATCTCGACTGTCAAATACGTCGCGAAGAACGTCGCGGCGAGCCGAGGGAAGATAGTCACCGCCATGCCGAAGCCCATCGCCATGGACAACGGATCAGGCATGCACGTGCACGTGAGCCTTTGGAGAAAGGCCGACGGCGCCGCGGGCGATGCTGCACAACCTTCAGAGGCCGGCGACGAGAACACCTTCTACGACGAGTCGGATAGCTATGCGGAAGTAAGCCAGACCGCCCGCTACTTCATGGGGGGCCTCCTGAATCACAGCAGGAGCCTCACGGCCATCACGAACCCCACGACCAACTCCTATCACAGGTTAGTTCCGGGCTATGAAGCCCCGGTCTACATCGCGTGGAGCAGGAGCAACAGGAGCGCCAACGTCAGGATACCCACATACACTACGAAGGACCCGAAGTCCAAGAGGGTCGAGTTCAGGACGCCCGACTCCAGCTGCAACGCCTATCTCGCCGAGTCGGCCATACTGACGGCGGGTCTGGACGGCATAACGAAGAAGCTCGACTGCGGTGATCCGGTCGACGGGAACATCTACGATCTCTCGCCCGAGAAGCGCAGGGAGCTCGGCATCAAGCAGCTGCCGGGAAGCCTCGTAGAGGCGACGGAGGCCATGCTCAGCGATTCCGAGTACCTGAGGCCCATCTTCCCCAAGGAGGTGCTGGACGACATCGTCGAGAGGGAGCTGAAGGACCACAGGGCGATAAGCATCAGGCCCCATCCGTACGAATTCTACCTGTACTTCGATGCCTGACATCTCGCCGGATTACTGGAACTCACTCCACGCTTGATCAACACCAACGAGGATTCAAGATATACTAATCTTGTCCAGCAGCAGATATCCATGGCAATCTTTTCGTAGGGGTAGGCTACGTCCACTCTCGCGTTCCATATTTTGTGATTCAGCCTGCAGCTACAGGCCTTGCTGCGGGATTCCCGCGCGCTCTTGATGCTCTCTCGGAGATTTCGCACTATGTTGCGCCTCCGTGAAACTGGGTTCCCGGCTGAGCATGTTTAAAATGATGCAGGGAACCAGAATCGCCAGCTTGCCTTCCCCCGTCCTATTTCCCCCAATACCTCTCTGGGTTTGGGTTCTCTATCACGTGGTGGTGGTCGCGTTCATAGGCATCGACCTCATGTTCCACCGGAAAGGCAACAATCCGACTGTCAAGAGTGCCATATCTTGGGTCCTCGTCTGGGTGGCCGTCGCGGTCGTGATGGGTGCCCTGATAGGTCTCTTCTTCGGCGGAAGCGCTTCTCTGCTTTACTTCACGGCCTATCTCGTCGAGTACTCCCTGAGCTTCGACAACCTATTCGTCTTCGCGGTGATCTTCGCCTATTTCGCCGTTCCGTTAGCCTATCAGAACAAAACGCTTTACGTCGGCATCGTTTCCGCGATGATCCTGCGCGGTGTCTTTATCGCGTCGGGCCTGGAGCTCATAGCAAGGTTCGACTGGATGATAGCGGTCTTTGGTGCCATCCTGATCTTCTCGGGTTATAGGCTTGCGCGGAGCGGAATGGGGGAGGTGGACCCCGGTCGCAATCCCGTGGTCAGGTTTGCTAGAAGGTTCGCTCCTTTCAGTGACCGTTTCTACGGCTCGAAGTTCATCGCTCAAGACAACGGAAGGAGGTATCTGACACCCTTGGTGCTCGCCCTCCTGGCGATTGAGACCACAGACATCGTGTTCGCCCTTGACTCCCTGCCGGCGGTCATCGCCATAACTCTGAACTTCTTCATCGCCTACACCTCGAACATTTCGGCGATACTCGGCCTGAGGAGCCTCTACACGGCGCTGGCGATGTTCATGTATAAGCTTGAGTACCTTAGCAAGGGGCTCGCTGTGGTCTTGGTCTTCTTCGGGATCAAGATGATAGCCGGTGAGTTTGGCTTTGTGATACCCACTTTGGACTCGATAGCCGTAGTTCTGACAGTAATCGCCTTCTCGGCGCTGCTGTCCTTGGGGCTGCGCGGAAGGCACGCCAAGTCAAAACCAACAGAATCGTAATGCCGTGTGGAGAGGAGCCTCCGGTCAGGGAGGCCCGTGAGCAGAAGCCCCACTCTTGAACGCGTCACCAATTTCGCGACCGATGGCCTCGAAGCTCTCCTCCATCCCCTGTCTGAGAGATGTTCCACCTGGGCTGTCCGCGGGCCCTTTTCCCTCGATGAACGCCGATGAGCGCGGCCTGACCATCCTGACGCCCATCGCTTCCAGCTTCTTTTCGATGTACTTTGCCGCGCTTCCGGAAAGACGGTTGTCGATCCTCGTGTCGAAGGCGTAGCCAAGCTTGCCGCCGAGATTCGTAGACTCCAACCTGGAGAGGAAGTCCCTCATGGGCTTAGCGACGGTGAAGGCGCGCGTGGGGGCTCCAAAAGCCAGGAGGTCATACCCAGGGAGGTCCTCGATCTTCACAGCGTTGATGTTGACGCAGTCGGTTTCGATGCCTTTCTCCCGCAGACCCCTGGCAAGAGAGTTAGCTATCTTCTCCGTGTTGCCGAACAGAGTGTCGAAAAGGACTGCCGCTTTCATTGCTGCTACGTCTCAGGGCTGCTGGCTATATGAGACTGAGAACCGCGTGCCAGCTTCCACATTTCGTCCTTCCGCAGGTCTCGGTGATCTTGAGGCAGTCCGCCCGGCCGGCAGACTCGGGTAATCGGGATGCAGGCTGCGAGAGTACCTGGAGGGGGGAATCTGATAGCGCCCCGAGATGAGAGGAAATATTTACGCTTCTTCCTGAGCTTTCAAGAAACCGACGCGGCGCAGCAACCCCTAAAAGCGAGCGCAATCCTCACCCTGAATCATGGCTTCATGGACACGCACCCTGCTGGTCGCCCTCATAGCCGTCATAGCTATCGCCGCTGCGTTCTTCTACCTGGAGGACCAGTCGCTCCAGACCCAGAACGCTAATCTCAACTCCACCGTCAGCGCGCTGCAGACCGAGGTCACTCAGCTGCAGGCGCAGGACTCCCAGCTCCAGGTCCAGATGACGTCACTTCAGACAGCCCTGTCCTCGTTGGGGGGTCAAGTTCCTGGCTCCAGCCCGGGGGTCGAAAGGGTGGTCCTGAACTCCTACGTGAAGAATGATAGCCTCATCATCTCCATCGGCAACATGGGAGCCTCTCAGATCACTGTGACGCAGGTCGTGTTCAACGGTTCGCCCGTGGCGAGTTCAACCATAACTCCGGGCGGGCCTTTCACCACCAGTGGCAACAGCTTCAACCTCGCGTCCGGGACCACCGGGACCCTGAGCATAGCCGCCGCGAACCTTGGCAACCCGACGTCAGGGGTCACATACGCCTTTACCGTGGTCACAGCCGCCGGCAACAGCTACCCTAGCACTGTCACTTGGCCTTGAGGCGTTGCATTGCGAACACCTCTATCTTGCACGGTTCCAACCAGCCTGCCCAATGCTACGACGAACAGAGATAAAGAAAACCCGACAGCGGAACGGGTCGTGCGAAGCGTAGACGAGGCGCTATGGCGTGTTTAGGACTTGCCTTTTGTCAGCCTATTGTCAACGTCTTCCCAGTTTATTACGTTCCAGAACGCGTCCACGTAGGCGCCACGATCGTTCTTGTACTGGAGGTAGTACGCATGTTCCCATACATCGCAGACCAACAGTGGAATCGACGTCTGGGTCACCTGCAGGTTATGCTTCTCTGACTGCATAGTCAGCAGCTGGTCGCTCGTAGGGTCGTAGATCAGAAGGCCCCATCCGGAGCCTTCGACGCTCTTGGAGGCAGCCGCCAGCTGGGCCTTGAAGGCATCGAAGGACCCGAAGTCCTCGTTGATCAGGTCGGCCAGCTTCCCGCCAGGCTTCCCCCCACCGTTCGGCTTCATGTTCGTCCAGAAGATGGAGTGGAGCACGTGACCCGCGAGATTGAAGCTCAGATCCCTTTCGACCGCCTTCAGGTCAACCCCTTGCCAGTTGTTCTTTCTACCTAGCTCAAGCTTGTCGAGAGCAGCGTTGGCGCCATTGACGTAGGCAAGATGGTGCTTGTCGTGATGAAGCTTCATGATCTCCTGCGAGATGTACGGTTCAAGCGAGTCGTACTTGTACGGAAGATCCGGAAGAGTGTATCTCTTTGTCATTGCTAGAGAGTCCTCTGGGCGATGTATTTATTCGAGACGCATCTTTCGCATCGGTGTCTCGCCCTACGCAGGTCCGATAGCTACGGGGACCGAACCAAGGGTAAACTATCATCCACGGTGCCCTGGGCAGGGATTCTTCCTCTAGGACAGCCTGTCGATAACGGCAGCCAGCTTGAAGTCCTTGTCGGTCAGCCTTCCCTTGGAATGAGTCGTCAGCTCGAGGACCACGCTGCCATAGGACAGCAGCACGTCAGGATGATGGTCCTGCTTGTCGGCGATTACGGCCACTTTCTTGACGAATTCAAGGCCGTCGTGGAAGTCCTTGAAAGTGTACTCCTTGGCTAGGACCTTGCCGTGGATTGCCCAGGGGAGGACCACAACGTCGCCGTTACCGACTCTTTGACTTACCACCTCTTCTTGGGGTCTTGACATGGGATTCCATTTACCAGTTCCGAACCTCGTGAGTTGTGTTTCGTCCACGGTAGTCTTGAGGACATAACAATTCCCTCCAGCAGCAACAGATACCCGAGTG
Source organism: uncultured Nitrososphaerota archaeon (assembly GCA_963842885.1). Classification (GTDB taxonomy): domain Archaea; phylum Thermoproteota; class Nitrososphaeria; order Conexivisphaerales; family DTJL01; genus DATKKG01. The sequence goes on along the minus strand of CAWJIE010000005.1, from coordinate 163,264 downwards.
ACTGTTCCTGATGGTAGAACTAAGAGGAGGCCTAGGTAGTACAGATTGGGGTCAGGATGGTGAAGAACTGGACGCTAGTTATTGGCTTATGTGTGCTAGTAGCGGCGTCTGCCTTGGCTTTTGGACTGCTGAGTCAAGAGCATCATCTCCTTGAGAATGCCTCGACACCGATGGTGGCTCATTCTCCCGTACACGACGGGCTGGAGCTGACAGCTACGATTGAGCCAGAGGAACAGAACGTCAGCGTCATCGCTGAGGTCAACAATACGCTATCAACATACCTTCAAGTGAATTCAACTTCCATCGACAATCCTGCCTACGGGCCCTGCCAGCAGGATTTTGCCACGGGGGTGAGAGTCTACATGGGACATTACTCGCTCAGCAATCTATCACAAGCTGCTGAACTCTTGCTCTATAACCCATCGTTGCGTTACTTCTGCCCAGCACTGTTCACATTTCAGTATACTTTTTCACCAAACGGCGCGATGGCAACGATACAAGCAACTCTCGGTGGCTATCAACAGAACGAATCTCGGCTTGTCAATGAAACGTCGGTTGTTTCGGGTTACTGGGTCGGCTTTCGGCAGAGTTACACATTCCAGAGATTCCCAGCTGGAGAGTATTCAGTTCTCGTCTTCGACGCGTGGGGAGACGAAGCAATCGGATACTTCCAAGTCTCACCTTAGCCGTCGGCTTGGATCATGATGAGGACTTCCAAGTTGGTCGGCAAGGGTGGGGCCCATTTTTCGCAGGTCCAAGCTTACGTGGGCTGTAGTTACAATCAAATAGGACGGACGCTGTTTGTTCTGCTTGAGGCGATAGAGCGATGCCACGCGTTGGGATGGGGAAGAAGGAGGCAGCCATGGTGGTCTGCCTGGTCGCCCTCCTTTTGGTGTCGTCGTCGTTCGCAGTCCTGTTATTGCAGGACGAGTCAGAATTGAAGAATTCAAAGGCGGACGTCAGTGCCCTTCAGTCCGAGCTGAAACAGGTGCAGACAGAGCTGACAGTTTGGAGCCAACAGGCTGCCTCCGACCAGGGGAACCTATCATCGGTGCAGCAGCTGGTGACGAGTCTTCAATGGCAGGTCCTGAATTTGACGGGCGGATTCCCGTTCCCTGCACCGACGGGCAGCTACACAAATGTGACATTGACCGGAGATAGCGCCGTGGCTGTGTGCGCCGCCTTCAGGTTACCTTGCACGCAGAACCCGACCTTCACAGCCAAGGCTTACGTCAGTGGGAACGATACGGTCTACGTTGTGACATTGTACATTAACAATGTCCCGCATACCCTCGAGATTAGCAGCTCGAACAGCTCGAAGTTCTGTATCACTCCGCCATATCCTTGGACAAACATGTGCCCTTAGTCTCCCACCGGTGACATTATTCCCGAACCGAGCTAGCGATTGTCGCTTGGCATGCCCCATTCTCGCAGGTCCAAGCCCACGTCCAGGATTGGTGGTTGATGATATTAATTCCTCTTCCAGCAGGAATAGAAGTCCAAGAATACCGTGCATCCTCATTTGCACAGACGTTCCATCTGCCTCGCCGACCGGCAAGTTAGAACCTAGGCACCAAGTCGATTGAGAGGGCCAATCTAGTACCGACGTAGCCACGAATCCGCCCGAATTGGTCGATGAACTGCTGCATCGCGGCAGGGACAGAAGCGCTAATTGCGGATCAAGACCTTCCCGCTGGACAACGTGCTGACGAACTGCCAGCCATCGTTCAGATGCCGCCTGAGTTCAGCCTCTTCTACGATGTCCTGGGAATCGTGCCTTTCTCTGAGCATCTTCAAGCTAACAGCTCACTTTCGGATGTATTTGAGTGCCCATCCAGCATAAATACGCTGACTACGACGGCATGGGAGAACGGATGAGGCTATGGAGCGGACCCCTAACCAACTTCGTCTGGCCTGTATCATCTTCTATCGACTCAAATTGGGGATTGAACAGGCTATCAGCAAGCTCACGGGGGACGTAGAACTCGGATGCGTAGGCGATTCTCTCCCCGTTCAGCCTGGCCATGAGGGTGGCCTCTTGGGGACGAAGCGTCAGGTCGGGAAGATGAGCCTTCCGGAAGCCCGGGACAGATTCAAATGACCGTCGGAGGGACGAAGGAAGAAGCGGGGATGCGCTGGTTCTACTCGCTGCTCCCGGTCGGCATCGCGGCGGGGCCGGTCAGCACCCTGATCCAGCTCTACATCCTCGAACTCCACGGCACGGTCATCGATGTCGGCCTCGCGATTACACTCTTCAACGCAGTCAGCATCCCCGCCGCGCTGATATGGGGCTTCGTCACGGACCGCTTTCAGAGCAGGAAGACCATAATTGTCCTGAGTTCTGTGGCAATCTCGGGGAACCTCATCATCCTCCCACTGGCCAAAAGCATATCCGGAGTTGCCATGACCTACGCGCTCTTCTCACTGGTCTCTTCCGCCTCTGCGACGCCGGCGAACCTCCTTATCATGGAGACTCAACAGAAGTCTCGTTGGGCGTCCGCCTTTGCGAGGTTCTCTATGGTCTCGGCCGTCGGGACGACCTTGGGCCTGGTGCTGGGCATAGCATGGTCCAACTTCCTCCCAGTCTCACTCCTCGTCCTCCCCCTCTCTGTGCTCTCCCTGGCCTCCGCGCTCCTCTCGCTCGTGATGATAAGGGAGCCCTCGTTCTCGTTCGAGCGTGAGTTCATCGTCCTGCAGAAGCGCAGCCTTCAGCAGAGACTCCTAGTGCTCCCGCTGCTCTTCCTCCGAATCCCGAGCCTGGTCGACTTCAAGTCCGTCTTCAAAGGACTCAGGGGCGCGTTGACCAGGCAGCTTCCCCTTCTCTACCTCTCCGTCTTCGTGTTCTACGTGGCAGGCGGGCTTTTCAACACCTCCTTCGTCCCCTCCCTGAGCGCGGCGGGCCTCAGCGCCAGCGAGGTCTTCCTCGTCTCCATGATGGGGGTGGCCGTCCAGACCGCTTCGTTCTACTTCGCCGGACCTTACGTGGAGAAGCGAGACCTGAGGAAGTCCTCCGTCGCGGGCCTCCTTCTCAGGTCCGGCTGCTACGCGGCCATCGGCGCCATCGCCGTCCTCACCAGCGGGCTCTCCTACCTCGGAGGGACGCTTCTGTTCTACACGATTGCAACAGGCCTGGCCTTTGCGGTCTACTACACATCCTCCAACACGATGATCTTCAATACCCTCGGGGCGAAGAACCAGGGGTCGAGGCTCGGAGTGTACAGCGCGCTCGTCGGCGTCGCGACGATGATAGGTTCGTTCGTCTCTGGTTATGTCTCGTTCTACTTCGGGTTCCTCGCGACCTTCGTGTTGGCGGCCGTCTGCTTGGCGGGCTGCGCTATCCTGGTCCCCGTGGTCTCGACGACCCAGCAGGCGGGCACGCCTCCTCCTCATGATTGATTGGAAAGCCAGGCGAGCCGCTTCAGCAGGTCAGCACTCGACAGTGTCATTCAAGTCATAGTCGATGATTTGGTGGAGGACTGTGTCTCAAAGGCCGATAGAAAGGAACCTCTGGCTGACAGCCTAGTCTGAGTTGCAACAGATCATCGCCAAGATAAAATGAGGGCCAGCGCGGGGCGACCCTTTCCCCATTCAATTAACCTATTGTTCTCAATAACTTAAAGATGATCAAGTGAGAAAGATGTCGTCCCAAGGCATAGTGAGGATATGGCACTTTACGACCGCAACAGATTTTGGGACCTGGCTGGGGTACCTAATTGGGCCCAATTGCCCAACCCTTTTTCGGTATAGGCCCCTTCAAGTCCGAATGAGGGGACGTCATTCCTCCTCACTTCGCGCCCAGGGGATGGCTATGGGCGCCTGCACCTGTGCCTTCTCCTCCTTGATTGAAGCAAGTATCTCTTCGTAGAGAGCCTTCACCCTCCTGTTCTTCGTCGACCTGGACAGCTTCATGATTATCAGCTTGGGCATGCTGGAGCCGATGTGGCCGAAGACGGGCTGACGGTCAACCACGAGGTCTCCCTTGGAATCAAGCCCCTTCGCTTCTATCCCATCGACCCTTATGGGGAGCCTCACATGTGGGAGCGTTTCGCGAGCCAGATGCGTGACCACCAGGACCAGGCTGCTACTCGAGGCGGCCTCGTTCAGCACAGCCGCCATTATGCGCCCGGCAGCTCCGGGTTCCGTGAGCGCCTCGAATTCGTCGATCAGGACCAGCTTCCGACGCCGGTCTCCGAACACCGGGATCAGCGAACCAAGGGCGTGCTCAAGGCTGCCGATCCTCCGAGTCACCCTCCTTCGGAACAGGTAGATCGGGACCGGGACCACCTCGGCCCTATCGCAGGGAACTGGCAATCCGTAGAGGGTGAGTATGTGGACGGACGCCAATGTGGTCAACAGGGTGGTCTTGCCTCCGCTATTCGCCCCAGTGAGGACCGCCACGTTCCTCGCCTTTGCAACCTGGATGCTTTGGGTCTTCCCCAGGCTGTAGCTCACCGGATGCACCTCCCTCTCCTTCCTCTCTGTCGAGTCTCTGAGGAGGAATGGGTTACGGCCGTTTACGAAGCCTTCCCCCTGAACGCCCAGCTCGGGCACGACCAGGGAGTAGCGCCGCATCGCAGAAGCTATCGCCAGAGCCCTGTCCAGCTCCAGCAGCTTCGAGACGACCAGGTCGATCAAGTCCAGGTGCTGCCCCAGCGCCGCCTCCACCCTCGCCGTCCTCTTCGCCCTCTCCTCCTCCTGCCTCTTCCGCCAGTGCCGTAGGACCTCGTTGAGCGTGCCCTTCTCGAACTCGAAGGGGATGCGCAGACCCTCCATCGCGGCGCGCCTCAGCCCCTCCTCCTCCGCCGCGTTCATCCCGAGCGCGGAAACCACTTCATCAATCCTTCCCTCCACCGCCCTTCTGGCAGATTCGGCATCGCCGCGGCCCTTCCTGAGCTCTTCGTTGATGACGACCTCCGCGTCGCCCAGGACTGCGTCGGCGTCCTCCATTGCCCCTCCGCCCATCTCCTCCATGATGTGCGAAAGAGCCGCGAGCGCCGTGCGGTCGATGGGAGAGAGGAACGCTTGGACCTCGTTGACGTCGCCGAAGCCTTCGAAGAACGACGTCGCTATCCTCAGGAATCGACGGCGGGCCAGGAAATAGCTGGAAATGCCCGACTCTCCCTGCTTCGGCTTCTCAAAAGCCGCGTCCTTGAGGAGCCTGAGAGAGCCCTCGAGCTTCCCCTTGTCGTTCAAGGAGTCATGGATCCCTCGCGCCGCCGGGCCCAGGGAAAGCCTCTTTTGGATTAGTTTCGCGTCGAGCGTGGGGGTCGTGACCTGGAAACCGGCCTTGGAAAGCTCACAGGAAGCGAGTTCCGAGAATAGCGAAAGAAGCTCCCTCCCCAGCTTCCTGGCGTCGGGCGTCTTCAGGGCGGCCCTTTCGGCCACCCTCCCCTCGGCTTCGCCGTACTTCCTGACCAGCTCAAGACCCTTCTTCCTGTCGAGTCCTCAGGAGGGAAGCGACCCCCGAGGCATCGGCGGCTTTCAGCCTTTCCAGGAGATCCCGCCTGCTGAGAATCGTCCAGTTGAGACAGGTCCACTCCCAGAGCCTTGCCGAGCCCTTCGTCATCATGGGCCTCCGCCTTCAGGACGGCATCTCCCCTCTTCATTCATCATCTGAGTGGTCCTCCGCTGCCTGTTAAATCCGTTTGCGAGGACCGCGGCTCCTCGAACCCTCCTCTTGCTCACTCCTCCATCTTCCCCGCTCTGGCGATTCCCTGCAATCCGGAACTAGATTTATTATCCCAGAACAACCCTTCTTCGGGCTAGGTGTTCATCCCAACATGCCATTCAGGAGCGAAGCGACTTGGCTCCGCTTGAGCCGGCAAGGACGTGAGAAGGAATTTCACGATCTTTTCGAGACGGCCCTTCATGAAGTCGAGGGGAACCTCGGGCGGCACGTCCCTCTGTACATCGGCGGGAAGGAGGTGAGGGCGAAGGAGGAGTTCGCGAAGTTCTCCCCTGCCGACGACAGGAAGGTCCTCGCCTACCTCCAGAAGGGAGAGAGGAAGGATGCGGACGCCGCCGTGGATGCGGCCGACAGGGCTTTCGAGGCTTGGTCCAGGCTGGACTACAGGAAGCGCGTCCAGATCTTCTACAAGGCAGCCAACATCATGGCGAGCCGGAAGTTCTTCCTTTCGGCCCTGATGTCTATCGAAAACGGCAAGACCAGGGCAGAGTCTGTCGGCGACGTCGACGAGGCCATCGACTACCTTCGATACTACGCCAGCGAGATGCAGAGGAACAAGGGCTTCGTACACAGGATGAAGAGCGTCTACGAAGGGGAGAAGGTGAAGAGCATGCTCAAGCCCTACGGCGTCTGGGGCGTCGTCTCCCCGTTCAACTTCCCCTTGGCCATAACCGTCGGCATGACGTCGGGGGCCCTCATCACGGGCAACACCGCCGCCCTCAAGCCGTCCAGTGACGCTCCCCTCGTCGCCGTCGAGTTCTACAGAATCCTCGCCGACTCAGGCCTACCCCCTGGCGTCCTGAACCTGGTCACGGGACCGGGCGGCACGGTAGGCGACGCGATCCTGGGCAACCCCAAGGTCAAGGGGATCGCCTTCACAGGCTCCTACGACGTCGGCGCGAAGGGATACCTCCAGTTCAGCTCGAAGGGCCCGAAGCCCTTCATCGCAGAGATGGGAGGAAAGAACGCCGCCATCGTGACTTCCAAGGCCGACCTGAACAAAGCGGTCGAGGGAGTTTTCAGGGGTGCATTCGGGTTCGGCGGACAGAAGTGCAGCGCCACCAGCAGGGTCATAGTCTTCAAGGCAATCCATAGGGAGTTCGTCGAAAAGCTCGTCGCGCGCACTGAGAAGTGCGTCGTCGGCGATCCGACGAGGAAGGAGGTCTTCATGGGGCCCGTCATCAACAAGGCGGCTCTGGCGAAATACACTGGCGCGGTTGCCGACGCGTCGAAGGACTGCAAGATACTGTGCGGCGGAAAGGTGCTCAGAGAGGGCGAGTTCGCGCACGGCAACTATGTCGCCCCGACCATCGTAGACGGCATCCCCAGAGGCCACAGGATCGAGTTGGAGGAGCTCTTCGTCCCGGTGCTCTCCGTCATAGAGGTGGAGGACCTCGATGAGGCGCTCAGCGTCGCCAACGAAGTCGAATACGGACTCACCGGCGGGATATTCACGGAAGACCCCCAGGAGGCCCAGCGCTACTTCGACGCTGTTCAGGCCGGGGTCGTCTACTGGAACAGGTCCGTCGGCGCTACGACGGGGGCGATGGTGGGCGTGCAGGCGTTCGTAGGGCTGGAAGCACAGCGGCTCCACCGGGAAGGGCGCTGGGGGGATCTACTACCTCTCGCAGTTCATGCGGGAGCAGTGCCAGTCGGTGTACCCCTAGACGAACTCCCCGCCCAGGAGGTCCCTGGCGGCGATGTGCTTCATCACGTTCTGAGCCCCTTCGGCCCCGATTACGTAGGAGGTCAGTCCCAGAAGGGCCCGCTGCAAGGGGTGCTCTTTGGTGTAGGAGATGGCGCCGTGCCATCTCATCACCTCTTGAGCCACTTCGACCGACACCTCCGGAGCCCACATCTTCGCCATCGCCACGGGGACGTTCAGGTCCCTGGGCTCGTACCTCCTGTCCTTCTGGAAATAGATCCTGTCGAAGAGCCGAGCCGCTCTGTACACCATCATCGTCGAAGCCTCGTACTTTCCGAACAGCTCGGCGAAGCGAAAGTTGACCCCTTGGTACGACGAGATCTTCCTTCCTCCGACCTCCCTTGCCTTTATCCATTCGGCCCCCTTGTCGAGGAGCCATCGGGTGGCTCCAATGCACGCCGCAGCGACGAGAATGCGCGCGCCGTTGAATCCCTCCATGAGCACGTAGAACCCCCTGTTCTCCTCACCGACCAGGTCGTCCTTGGCTAACTCGAAGTTGTCCAGCGCGAGGGTCCCGGTGCTAAGGGCGTGGCGCCCTATCCCGTCGAATAGCGACCAAGACACACCTTCCTTGCTCTCGCCCTTCTCCCTGGGAAGGAAGGCGAAGGTCGAAAGGCCGCGGTGGCCCGTGCCGCCCGTCCTCGCCACCAGCAGCCACCCACCTCCGAATGGCAGGTTGAACACTTCGTTCACGCCGCTGATGAAGGTCTTCTCCCCCGAGGCGATGTATCGACCGCCGGTGGGGGTCGCCTTCGTCTTCAACCCCTGGATATCCGACCCGCTCTGCGATTCGGTCGACGCGATGCCGAAGAAAGCGTCGCCCTTGGCCACCTCTCCAATCACCTTCTTCGCCACCTCTGGGTTGGCGTGTTTCTCGAGGATGAATGGCCAGCCGATGTTGAGCAGCGCATAGACTGCCGTGGCCACGGAGGGGTCTGCGTAAGCGAGCTCCTCTATCGCGATGGTGGCCATGGTCTGGCTCCCTCCCTGCCCTCCGAAATCGGGGCTGCATGTCAGACCCAGGAGGCCCTGCTCTCCCATCTTCTTGGCGATCTCCGTCATCGGCTTGTGAGAGGCCGCGGCTTCGTCGTCCGCCTTCTCCCACTGAGGAGCGATGTTCTTCTGGGCAAAGGAGCGGACGGACTCCCTGAAGATAAGCTCCTCCTCGGATAGCTCCAACAGAGGGTTCTTCGGGTAGTTCAAGGAGGCGGTCATACGAGACCGTGACCGCCCGGCGGGATATATAAGGAATAAACCTCTCTATATCGCCTTGAACAGGTCGAAGAGCGTCTCCATGGGGGCTGCCGACGATCCGTCGGGCTTCGCTATCTGCAGCTTGGCGGGCGGAAGGGACCTATACTCCGGCACCCTCGTCTCCTCGACCCTCTCCTCGAACGAAGTAACGAACGGGTTCTGGTAGAAGACGCCGATGGGTATGCGGTCTCCCCACTCCACGGACTTCGCCACGGCCTGGGCGACCTTTGCCGTCTCTTCATCGAGGTCGCCCTTCCTCACCACCGGGTCGAAGCCGGTCTCCTCGAGCTTGTAGAGGCGCGGCATGGCCTTGTGCGTCTCAGGGTCCTCCCTGTCCTCTCCTCCGTACCACTCCTTCGTGTACAGGTCGTTGTAGGTGGGGCATGGCTGGAGGACGTCTATGAAAGCCGCCCCCTTGTGCTGGATGCCCCGCTTGATCAGGTCCTTGAGGTGCTTGATGTCGAAGGAGTAGCCCCTGGCGACGAAGGTGTAGCCTGCGGTGAGCGCGAGCATCACGGGGTTGATGTCCTGCTGGATGTTAGGCTTGGCTAGGCCCTTCGTCTTTATGCCCAGCCCCATGGTGGGCGAGGCCTGCCCCTTCGTGAGGCCGTACACGAAATTGTCGAAGACGATGAAGGTCATGTCGATGTTCCTCCTCCCCGCGTGGAGGGTGTGGTTTCCGCCGATGCCGAGGGCGTCACCGTCCCCGCTCACGGCCACCACCTCCATGTCGGGCTTGGCCAGCTTGATGCCCTCCGCGAAGACGATCGACCTCCCGTGTAGGGTGTGGATTCCGTAGGCGTTGATGTAGTGTGGGGTCTTCGCCGAGCAGCCGATCCCAGAAACGACGGCCGTGTTGCTGGGGTTCACCTGGAGCTCGCTGAGCGCCATCTGAAGCGCGCTAAGTATCCCGAAGTCGCCGCAGCCCGGGCACCAGTTGTTGTGAACGTCCGTCCTGTAGTCCGCGAGCCTAAGCGCCAACAGTCAGGACCTCCTTCCTCACTTTTCCGTCGCGATACAGCCTCTCCAGGGATTCGAGCAGCTCGTCGCACAGGACGGGCCTGCCCGTGTACTTGGCGACCAGCTGCGGGATGACCACGCCGGTCTCCTGGGCGATGAGCTTCTTGAGCTGGCCGGAGTAGTTGCATTCGACGATGACGACCCTCTTGGCCGACTTCAGGATGCCCTTCACTTCGTCCGCTGGGAACGGGCACATCATCTTGATCTGCAGGAAGCCCGCCCTGATCCCGTGCTCCTTCAATGGCTCGAGGTTGTCCAGCACGGCTCCCTTCACCGAACCCCAGCCGACGACAAGAAGGTCGGGGTCCTTCTCTCCGTAGTAGATCAGCTTCTCGCTCAGGGGTATCTCCTTCGCGATCAGGTCGAGCTTCCCCATCCTCTTCTCCATCATCTTCACCCTGAGCTCAGGGTCCTCGGTGATGTGCCCCGTCTCGTCGTGCTCGTCGCCGGTGTTCCAGAACACACCGCCCGGCTGGCCGACGAAGGCCCTCGGAGACACTCCGCTCTCGGTGAACTCGAACCGCTTGTACGGCTTCTTGGACGCCAGCTGCTCGTCCGTAAGCGTAGAGCCCCTTTCTATCTTGACAAGGGAGGCGTCGAACCTCCTCACGGTCGATGTCGCGTTGGCGACGGCCTTGTCCACAAGGTGTATCACGGGGACTTGGAAGCGCTCGGCGTAGTTGAAGGCCCTCTGGGCATCGTAGAAGGACTCTTCGATGTCACCTGATGAGAACACGATCCTCGGGAACTCTCCGTGGCCGGCGGCCAGGGCGAAGAGGAGGTCCCCCTGTTCGGTGCGGGTGGGCAGCCCCGTGCTGGGTCCTCCCCTCTGGTAGAGGGTGACCACCAGCGGGACTTCGTTCATGCCAGACCAGCCGAGGCCCTCCATCATCAGACAGAAGCCCGGCCCCGAGGTTGCTGTGGACGACCTGACGCCCGTCAGGGCGGCACCGATCGCCATGGTTATGGCCGCAATCTCGTCCTCGGCCTGCAGCACGAAATAGTAGTTCTTGATCCCCTCGCCCTTCAAGCCGAAGGTCTCATGTTCCTCCAGGATGTAGCTCTCGTCCGACGCGGGCGTGATGGGATAGTAGCTCTGGAACCTCCCTCCTCCCGCTATCTTGCCCAGTGCCACCGCCTGGGCACCCGTAACCAGAAGTCTCGGTCCATCGGCGGACGCCGCCGCCAGCTTGAACTTCACCTTTGGCCTATCCTTCTCCACGGCGGCGTAGGCCATCCTGGCGGCAAGCACGTTCTGCTCGGCCACCTTGGGCTTGCTCTTGAAGACGCTCCCAATGGCTTTCTCGATGGGAGGAAAGTCATAGCCAAAGAGCGAAAGCGAAGCAGCCACGGCCATCACGTTCACGAACCTTGTGAGCTTCCCTGGCTCCTCCCCGATTTGCTTCCCTACGTCCTCGAGCAATTTCGTGAACGACAGTGGGACGACGTTCACTCCCTTAGAGCTGACAATGTCAAGGACATCCCCGATGGAGCAGTCGCTGCTTCCGCCTCCCCGGCGGCTCAATATGTCCCTGACGACGCTCCTCTCGACCGTAGGCAGCTGGGACAGCAGGTCGCCCCTGGATTCGGGGTCGAAGACGATGGCCCCACCAGGGAGGACGTCCCACGCATGGCGGAAAATGGTCTCCGGCTCGAAGCTGGCGAGTATGTGTATTTTCGAATACCTCGAATTGATCTTCACATCTGCCGCCATGACGGCAAAGTAGCTGTGCTCCCCCTTGATGTTAGAATAGTACTCCCTCTCCCCGTAGACGTGAAGCCCGCCGAAAGCGCATGCGCGGGCATAGATGGTGGCCGCCGAATCCACACCGCTACCCTGAGGACCTCCGACCACCCAAGACAGATGCTTGTGGCTCAAGTTCTCTCTCCATACTCAGGGTTGTAATATTTATGCCTAATGCTTCTCCTTTGATGAAAGACTTTGCTTAGTCGTGCCCGTCAAGGTGGGCAGGGACCCGACCATGCGCCCGAACAGGGGCCTCCTTCGCAGGACCTCCAGGATGTGCCCGTCCCTGCGACAAGCCCCAATGGTTTTTAAGTTCCAGCCCCGACTCTTCCTCGGAGATTCGAAGTGGACCCGAAAGCGCTTTCCGAGCTGCTGTCCAGCCCGTCCTCCGACTTCGTCCAGAAGGACATCATCTACCTTGACTCGGGGGCTTCGGTCAAGGAGGCAGCCACGAAGATGAAGGACTCGGGCAATGATAGCGTGATAGTTACCGAGGGCGGACTTCCTGTGGGGATAATCACCGAAAGGGATCTCTGTTACAGGATCGTAGCGACGGGGCGCGATCCGCGCAGCGTCGCGGTGGGCGAGGTGATGTCGAAGCCTCTCATCACTCTCTCCAAGAGCCGCAACCTCTCCGAGGCACTGAATCTCATGGCATCGAGGGGGACGCGCCGCCTCGTGCTCGTCAACGCAGACGGCTCTGTGTTCGGACTCATGACAAGATGGGGGTTCACGGGCCAGGGAAGCCAAGCCGTGCTCCCGCTCCCGGTGAACCACGAAGGGCAGGGGATGGTCTGCCCCTTCTGCGCGTCGCTCCTGGAGAGCCCGGAAAGCCTCTCAAAGCACATAGACCAGGTCCACATCGGCGGTGAGCTGTCCGACAGCCGCACGCCACTCTGGACGAAGAAACAGTAAATCGGGGGCTGAGAGCTTGGTGACTCTCGGGCCCCTGTGCCGCTCTTCGGCCGTGGTTTCGCTTCTCCTCTCCCTCGCATACAGGCCGTCGACGTGATGTTCTTGTCTCAGGGTTCCGGGTTCACCTTCCTCATGAGCAAGAAGATCCTCTAGACGGTCCTCCGCCTCGGCCGATGGGAAGACACAGCAAGTCTTATACGTCATTCATAGGACCTTTCAGTCGCAATGCGCGAAAAAGGCGAACTGGTCGAAGGGATGTATTCGCGGGTAGATCATGCCGTCCTGACAGGACTTCGTGATTGATGTCCTGGTCAAGCTGGGTGTCCCCCGAGAGGACGCCTCCATCACCGCACAGAACCTGGTGAAGGCCGATCTCAGGGGGATAGAGTCGCATGGCGTAGCCAGGCTCAAACGCTACACCGACGGCATCAAGAACGGAGTGGTGAAGGTCCACCCCGACATCAAGGTCATCCGCCAGTCTCCGGTGACCGCCCTCCTGGACGGCGACTCGGGCCTCGGCCAGGTAGTGTCGTACAGAGCCATGAACATGGCCATCGAAAAGGCAAAGGGGAACTACGTCGGGCTGGTGGGCGTCAGGAACAGCAACCACTTCGGCATCGCTGGCTTCTACGGCCTGATGGCCCTTGAGCAGGACCTCATCGGGCTGGTCATGACGAACACGCGCCCACTCGTAGCCCACACCTTCTCAAAGCAGAAGCTGGTCGGCACCAACCCGATCTGCGTAGCCGTCCCCACAGGGGGGAGGGGTTTCGTCCTGGACATGGCCACCAGCGTAGCCCCGATCGGCAAGATGGAGGTGGCGAAGCGCATCGGCAAGAAGGTCCCCATCGGATGGGGGATAGACGCGGACGGGAACCTGACCGACGACCCCGACAAGATCTCCAAGGGCGTCTCTCCTTCCCCTGGGCGGCCTGGGCGAAGTGCTCGGAGGCCACAAGGGCTACGGCCTTGGGGCGGTCGTGGACATCTTCTCCGGCATACTGACCGGCGCCCAGTGGAGCTCGGGGGTGGGCGAGACGCAGGGACCCAACTCCTGCCGACGTCGGCCACTTCTTCGGCGCCATCAACGTCGAGGCCTTCATCGGCCTCCCGGAGTTCAAGGCGAGGATGGACCAGCTGTTGGCCAAGCTCAAGGGGGCGGAGAAGCTCCCGGGCGCGGAGGAGATCTACGTCGCCGGCGAGAAGTCCTTCTACACCGAAGACGTAAGGCGAAAGGCGGGGGTGGCGCTGGACGCGAAAACGATGGAGATGCTCAGGCAGCTGGGTGCTGACACCGGCGTCCCCTTCCCCGGCGGGAAGTAGACGGCCGGTCCTATCTACATAACTCCCGGCCGTCAGCCGGGGTCAATGTTTGCGTGGGGCCCGCCTGCCCTTCTCGGGAGCGACGAGCTTGTGCTTCCAAACGACGAGCTGCTTCTCGACCTCCTTCATGGTCTGGACGTTGTAGCCGCTCTTGGTGAAGAACGACAGAGAGGCCCTGTTCCACCCGTACACGAGCCCGTTCACCTTCGACACTCCCTTCTTCCTCATCCGGCCCTCCAGCTCCTCGATGAGCTTCGAGGCGACCCCATTCCTCCTCGCTTCTGGGAGAACCCCCAAGTGGTATATCCAGCCCCTCCGGCCGTCCCATGCACCCATCACGCTGCCCACGATGCGCCCTCCCTCCTCGGCGACGAGGAAGAGGTCGGGGTCCCTGCTGACCTTCACCTTTACAAAGTCGAGGTCATCCCCCAGCCGGAACCCCAAGCCAGCCTTCATCCAAAGCCTGGCGACCGCGGCATAATCGTCAAGCTTGAACTCCCTAATCTTCAAGTCGTCCAGCCGTCCTTCTCTGGTTCTGAGGTAGGAAGATAAGAGTATTCTCTAATCTGGGGGGCGGGCTCCACCTTCCTCAACGCTTTTATTCTCCTCACAGGGCATTCCCGCCCATGTCAGGGACGGCGAGGAGCTACACGAAGGCCGAGCTGCTTCCCCTTCTGCGTGCTCGCCTGTCCCCCGTCAGCGATGCGCCTCGCTTCCTGGGTCCGGATTACGCTGCCGTCGTCATGCTCATCACGCTCCATGGAGGCGCCGTCGAAGTACTCTTCGCGAAGAGGGCGGAGGACCCCCGAGACCCCTGGTCCGGCCAGATAGCCTTTCCCGGCGGCAGGTCAAAGGAGGTGGACGCGACCTTAGCGCAGACGGCGTGCAGGGAGTTCTTCGAAGAGACCTTCGTCGACATTTGCAAGAAGGCCGAAGTGCTGGGCTTTCTGGAAACGGTCAACCCTCGTAATCGGCCTGGCACAAGTGTTACGCCATTCGTTGCCTACTCTGACAGGAAGTTCGTCTTCACACCTTCGAGCGAATTGACCGAGGTCTTCTGGGCCCCCTTGGCCTCCCTTGAGAGGAAGGCAGTGGACATCGAGGTGGCCGGGACAGTCCTCAGGGGAGTCCCCGCCTTCGTCCATGGTGAGCGTGTGATCTGGGGGTTGACGGCTCATATCTTGGACGCCTTCCACTCGATCCTTGCGTCAGCCTAGGCAAACGCCGTATGGAGCAAAGGCTGCGATAGAACTTATATACAAACCGCATCGGACTTCCATCTGTGAAATCGAAGAATTTCAAGCTGGAGGAGATCCTGGAGAACGAGCTGAAGGGGGAAATGAAGCTCGAGCTCAGCAAGCCGTTCAGCGCCGTCGAATGGGACGAGGCCCTGGATACGGTCTTCTCCATGCCTATCGGCTACGAGCAGTTCACCAAGAAGATGGGGGACCTCCAGCTCGTCAGGGAGATCGTGGACGCCTTCACCAAGGGGGACTACGACGATGTCGCGCGCTCCGAGAGCCGACGCAAGCAACTTCAAGTGTATAAGAAGAACCTGCAGATGTACTACAACCTCGTCTTCAGGAAGGGTAAGAAGAAGACCGGCTACGGCGCACTCATATACTTCCCCAAGCTCAACGAAAAGGAGCCCGAGCGAAGCGGCGGCGTGGTGCTCTTCTCGAGACTGGTCGTTGACGCCAAGGGGCAGCAAGACCTTATCTTCGAGAGGGCGGCGTTCGACGACTTCCTCATGGAGGTCCGGCCGTACGTGGAGCTCCTGGGTGAGCTCTACAGGAAGTCCAAGAAGGGCCCCTAGCCGCTGCGCGCCGGCCTTCAAAAAGGATAAATCGACGCTTCCGCCAGTGTGGTACGTCCCATTTGAAAGTCCCAGTCACCGGAGGGGCGGGCTACTTCGACAACAAACTCGTTCCACACCTCTTCGATGAGGGGCGCTCGGTCACCGGTCAGGACTGCTTCTTCTTCGGGCAGGGTCGCTTGAGCGACCCGGCGTTCTCCGATCGCCTGACCCTAGTCAGGGATGACATACACTGGTTCGACGGCAAACTGATGAGGGGGTTCGATGCGTTGGTCGACATGGCCGCCGACAGGATGATTCTTGGCCGCTACGGGACCTGGGAGGTACCCGTCATAAAGGACGGCACCCAGTGGCGCCCCTTAGTCCACGTCCGGGACGTGACAGGGCGGGTGCGATTGGCATGAAGGAACACGTCTTAATCACAGGTTGGAGCGGCTTCATAGGTTCACACATTCTCGAAGCATTCCAAACCGATGAAAGATGTTCGGTGAAACTGTTTTCGGGGGACATCAAGGACGAGGCTAATGTCGTAAGGAACCTGAGAGGTATAGACACCGTGATTCACGCGGCGGCGCTTACCTATGTGCCATCGTCTTGGAATTCACCAGACGCATACTACCAGACAAACACGCTCGGGACGGTCAACCTTCTCAAGAACCACGGCATGTTCAAGCGATTCATCTACTTCAGCACCTCTCATGTCTATGGCAGTCAGACGGAGTTTCCGCTTGGAGTCGATACGAGACCGATTCCAGCGGATCCGTATGCCGCCTCCAAACTCGCCGCCGAGGACGCGGTGAGGCTGTATGGGAGACGCTACGGCTTTGACTATTTGATCGTCAGACCCTTTAACAATTTCGGTCCCAGACAGAGTCCTCATTTTCTGATACCGACGATGGTAAGGCAATACGTCAAGACAGGAAGGATAACATTGAGAGGCAACACTCGGCGCGATTTCGTATACGTCAAGGACACCGCAAGGGCTGTCAGGCTACTTTACGAGAACGAAACCACCGGCCTTGTTCTGATATGTAGTGGAACGAATCATGCGTTGGATGAAATCGCCACCATGATAACTGGCGACCCCAAGGCGGTATCCATATCCAAGACCGATAGGGAAGGGTGGGACATAGCCGAGCTCCTTGGAGACCCTAGCAGCTTGGAATCAGCCCTGCCGTCCTTCCGCATGACGCCGATTGAGGAAGCGCTCAAAGAAACGGTCGAGGCGTACAGCGGATGACCTTGGTTTCTGTCATCACCCTGACGTATAACTCCGCCTCCTACGTAGGCAGGGGGGTAGAGGCAACCCTCAAGGCGGAGGCTGAGGCTCCAGAGTTCCAGTACGAGCATATCTTTGTGGACGGGAACTCCTCGGATCAGACTGTTGAAGTGATAAGACGCCTCATCCCTTCTGCTGTCATCCTATACAGCGCGGGCAACCTTGCCGAGTGCACGATCCTCGCTGTATCGGCCTCAAGGGGAGATTTTATCGCGTTCATAGACAGCGACGTTGCAGTCGACAAGACGTTCTTTGGAATAGTTGACAAGATCGCCGGTGACATAGGAGGGATCGCATCCTTCGCGAATTTCACTGGGCCAGGCTCCATCACGGAGCTTTGGAGGCACAGGAAGGACATTCCATCGGGCGGCATGGTTGAAACGGACAGAGGCTTGGGCATGATTTCAACCATATACAGGGCCGACTTGGTAAGGCAGTTGGTAGAGCATCATGGCATCCCCGATGTCCGTGGATATTGTACACAGGACACCGATATAGCGTTAGGAGTGAACGACTTGGGATTCAGGACGCTGATTGATTTCACGGGTCATAGCGCCCACTTCAGGAGAAACGGACTATTCAACGAAATGAGAAGGAACTTCATGTACGGCAGCTCCATACGGTTGATGTTTGAGAAGCATCCCAAATACAGAAAGGCGTTCTATAAGAAGAGGCTTCTGAGTTTCCTCGTGTCGGTATGTTTTCCTTACAACTTGATCTTCTATAGCAAGAAGGTCTCTGGCCTCAGATTCGCCGTGTACGAATGGCTCATATCTTTGGCCTACAACGTCGGCTGGGCTTTTTCGTCGTACTCACAGGAGAAGAGATATAGATCTTGAGATTTGCGAAGCAGAGCCACATTCCACCCTTCTCCGCGGGGATCGCGACCTGCTACCCCCTGTAGCTCAGGGCCTACTTGAAGGCGCCACGAGTGGAGCGATTGTCCGCAAGCTATGACTTGGCCCTCGACGAAGAACATCTCCTGGGGGATCCTCCCTCTCAGCAGGTTCCTCCGTGCGCCCTCGGCGGGGCCACCAAGCCTCAGGGGGCCTCGTCTATATCTGGGCGAACGACCTCTCTCCTATGATGAGCTTGTACCCCTTGGGGAGGGAGCCGTCTCCGTTAAGGATGGTGGAGTAGCTCCCTATCAGAGAGTCCACGATCCTCTTACCGCTCTCTATCCTTGACCCCTTCATGATGATGCTGTTCTCTATCTCCGCGTCCTTCAGGACGCACTCGTCGCCGATGGAAGTGTAGGGACCCACGTACACGTTGGGGCCGATGGTGCAGTTCCTCCCGATGATGGCCGGCCCCCTAATGTTGACACTCGAAGAAACCTTGGTGCCGGCGCCTATGGCGATGCTGCCGGTCAGCTGGCAGCCCTCCGCCAGCTCACCTTCGATGTTCGTCTCCAAGTCTGAGAGGACAAGTTGGTTCGCCTCCAAAAGGTCGGACGGCTTGCCCGTGTCCTTCCACCAGCCCGTCACCATCTGGGCCTCCACCTTCTTCCCGTCGTCGAGGAGGGTCTGGATGGCGTCCGTTATCTCCAGCTCGTTCCTCCAGCTGGGCTTTATCTTCTTCACAGCGTCGAAGATGGCCGGGCCGAAGACGTAGACGCCGATGAGGGCGAGGTTGCTCTTGGGCTCCTTCGGCTTCTCGACCAGCCTCACAAGTCTGCCATCGTCCATTTCTGCGACGCCAAACCTTGACGGCTCCTTGACAGGGCAGACCCCCACGACGCAGTCCGCTTTCTCGTTCTGGAAGGTCTTGATGAAGTCGGTCACGCCCTGTTTCAGAAGGTTGTCGCCAAGGTACATGACGAAGGGCTCGCCGGCCATGAAGCCCTCAGAGATTTGGACTGCATGAGCCAGCCCCTTCGGCTCGGGCTGATCTATGTACGATATCCTCAACCCCAGGGCCGAGCCGTCGCCCAGTGCCTCCACCACGCCCTCCTTGATCGGACCAAGGATGATAGCGACCTCGGTGATTCCGGCGTTCTTCAGGTGCTCCAAACCGTAGAGGAGCATGGGCTTGTTGCCGATAGGGAGGAGGTGCTTGTTGCCTGTAAATGTGAGAGGTCTGAGCCTAGTCCCGAAGCCGCCCGCCAGAAGGAGACCTTTCATCGCGAACCCGCTCTCGATTGAGATGTGAATACATCCAACGCCTTATCCAATTCCATCATCCTGTATCCCACTTCTCCCCAAATTCTATCTGAAATCAAGCTGCTGTCCACTGGCCTCTTTGCAGCCTGCTTGAGCTGCGGGGTCGAAATCGGGCGTATCAGATCCTCGTTCAGGCCTAGATGCCTTGCCATAATTGATGAGAACCCGTACCTGCTGACGGGCGTGGCTCCAGCCGCGTGGAAGACCCCTCTCGACTCACCCCTCACCAGAGCCAAGATGGCGCCCGCCAAATCGTCAGCCAAAGTGGGTGACGAAATCTGATCGGTCACGATGTTGAGCTCCTTCTTGGCGGCGAGCTGATGGGCTAGCCAGGCGCCGAAGTTCAGCGGTCTGCCTGAAGATGATCCCGTTGCATTTTCTGGAGGAACCCAGCTGTAGATGACCGAAGGCCTCACGACCACCGTGTCAGGGTTGCGTTCGAGCGCCGCCTTCTCGCCCTCCAGCTTGCTCACGCCGTACGCATTCAGGGGCCTGGGCGTGGCCTCCTCGGAGTAGGGGGCACCCACACCATCGAAGACGTAGTCGGTGGAGATGAAGATGTACTTCGCACCCCTTTCCCTACAAGCGTCAGCCAAGTGGGCTGTCCCATCGCGGTTCACGGCGAGCGCCTCTTCGGGATGGGATTCGCAGTAGTCTACGTTGTGAAGCGCCGCAGTGTCAACCACTACCTCCGGTTTGACGCCGGAGAAGACCTCGGCTACCTGAGCTGCCTCGGTCTTGTCAAGGAGCCAGGAGCCAGCGACGCCGGTAGGGGGTCTCCGTGTCATATAGGTCCCATGGACCTCGTTCTCTTTCGAGGCCGCCGCAACCACCTTGGCGCCCACCTGACCACTGGCGCCCACCACCAACAGCCTCATAGAGAAGCCTCGCCCCTACTTGTGAGGAGGCCTGTTCCAGTCGAAGGGCTTCTCCGTCCTAGGGTCGATGATGGTCGGGTCGTCCCAGGGGCGTCTCTCTTCATCGGGGTTCTTGTAGTCGTAAAGCCTGTTTACGGCATACACGGTCATGGAGGCTTCGTTACCTAAGGTCTTCATGCCATGCCAGTAGTTGCCCTGTATGCGAACCACCTGGAGTCTTTCGGAGCTGGCTATGATTTCGTCCAGCTCCCCCCTCGTGGGGGAGGTAGGGTCGTCGTCATAAGCACATATCTTCATGGCGCCCCTGAGGACGATGAAGTAATCCACCTGTCCCCTGAGGTGACGGTGCCAGGCCCTAATCACGCCAGGATAGCTGAACGAAAGATTGGCCTGAACGACCTCATCGTCCTCCAAGAACTCTTTCCAGTCCTCCCTGAGTATCTCCGCAAAGAAACCCCTTTCATCAGGGAACTTCTTGATATCATAGAGCCGAACCCCAGGGAGCAAAGTCTATCGCCTCTCTATAGGTTGACGCCTCTTAAAGAGACTTGCCTCGCGGCTTCGGTGTCCGCTTGAAGGTGCTTGTACCATTCCACTGCACGCGTGTCGAGAGAATCCTTCACCTGACCCGATGCCAAGGCGAACTCAATCTCTCTGACTGCATCATTATGCGTCTGCGTTGCGAGAAACTAATTCCTAGGGTCTTCCAGGGGTCGAGCTCTCCCAAGAAGAGCACACCAAGACAGATGGGCAATCGAGGAACTTGTGACCTATCCAATCATCAAGTCACACCGCTGAGGGACACCATCCAAGTTTTGCCTCTACAGAGTGACATCGAGATTTAGGCTTCGATAAACACTTAAGGATGAGCCATCAAACATGAATAAAATGAAAATATGGGTCACGAGAGAAAGGCACATGCTAGGGACGATTATTTGACAGCCATTCGTAAGCGAAAACACGTTGCGATAATCGGATTCGGTTACGTTGGAACCGTGCTGGGTGTCTATCTTGCCGAAAGGGGATTCCATGTGACTGGGATAGACAGTCAGCCCAGTGTCATTAGGAAGATCGCATCAGGAGAACCACATTTGAAAGAGCCGCAGGTCAGCGAGTCACTTTCCAAACTCATTTCCTCTGGCGCATTGTCAGTAACTAGCTCGTACGAAGCAATCAGTGACTCGGGAATCTTGATAGTGACGGTTGGAACACCCATTGGTGGCCAATATTCTCCTGATCTCACAGCCTTAGAATCTTGCATCAATGAAATTGGCAAGTTCTTGCGTAAGGGCCAGCTGCTTATTGCAAAGAGCACTCTTCCACCTGGAACAACACGAACTGTTGTCGCCGCGATGCTTCAAGAGTTCGGTTTTGAACCGGGAAAGGACATCTTCTTGTCATTCTGTCCAGAACGACTAGCGGAGGGAAATGCCATGAATGAGATCAAAGAGCTTCCAGTCGTGGTTGGCGGGATCAACGAGGAGAGCGCAGTGCTTGCTGAAGAATTTTGGAGGAGTGCAGGTCTGAATGTGATTCGCGTAAGTTCTTTGGAAGCTGCTGAATTGGTAAAACTGACCGATAACGTTTGGATAGACGTGAATGTTGCCTTAGCAAACGAACTAGCAAGGGTCTGTGAGGCAATCGAAGTGAATGTCATGGAAGTTATCGCTGCCGCAAATTCTTTGCCAAAAGGAAGGGGCAAAGTGAACTGTCTCACCCCAGGCATTGGTGTCGGCGGAAGCTGTCTCACGAAGGATCCCTGGTTCCTTGTGAATTTTGCTGCCTCAAAGGGGGTGGAGATAGAAATCCCCCAGATTGCAAGGCACGTGAACGAAAGAGTCCCTACAGTCATTCTTGAGACCCTTCTATCCATATTGAGGGGCAGGGGTTTCACACCAAATCGGACCAAGGTAGCTATCTTGGGGTATGCATTCAAGGGATCAACAAGTGATACCCGCAATACCCCTGCAAATCCCATAATCAGAGGGCTAAGACATCGAGGTTTCAAGGTGTCTGTATTCGATCCTTGGGTTGATCCGAAGACAATTGAGGAAGAATGCGGCATCAAAGAATCTGACTCTCTGGGCTCATGTATCGACGGCGCCCAGGCGGTTGTTTTGGTGGCTAATCATCCAGAATTCAAATGGGATGATATGAGTCCGAAGCTTGAGAGAGAAGCCATCGTTTTTGATGGATGGCACTCCTTTGATCCCTTGTCTGTGGCGAAAGGAGGGCACGATTATTATAGTCCAGGAAACTTCGTGAGGTCTAGACATTGATTGGAATCACTGGCGCAGGCGGCTTCATTGGAAGTCATCTGGTGGCGGCTCTGCTATCGAGAAACGAGGAAGTCAATGCAACAGATTTATCGGAATCTGTTCCGATGAACCTGCGCGACTTTTCAAGTAATCCCATGTTTCATTACGCAGCTTGCGATGTTGCAAGCTCGGTTTCTGCACCGAAGGCTTTTCTCTCAAGCACAGATGTCATCTATCATTTGGCCTCGACTGTTGGTGTCGATCAGTACATCAACGACCCACTGGGGACGATTGACAATATAGTCACCGGAACGCGCAACGTACTCGAGTACTGCATAGAGTTCAATGTCAGGCTTATTTCAATGAGCACGAGCGAAATCTATGGCAAGAACAAAGAGGTCCCATGGTCAGAGACTTCTGACCGAGTACTTGGGGATCCGTCAATAGACCGCTGGAGCTACAGCACCAGCAAATCACTGTGCGAGCATCTGATCAACGCTGCGCATCGAAAGCACAAGCTTCAAACAACAATCATAAGGCCGTTCAATGTATACGGCCCGAGACAAAGACCTTCATTCGTAATTCCTGCAACGATACAGAGGATTCTGAACGGACGGCCTCCATTGGTTTATGACGATGGGGAACAGACCAGATGTTTCACGTATGTTGAAGATTTGATAAGGGGCCTTCTGCTGAGTTTGGATTCAGAATCTGCGATCGGCCAAACCTTCAACTTGGGGAGTGAAAGAGAGAGCACTATTAATGAGGTCGTCGAAATTGCGCTAAGAGCTTGTGGATCAACCCTGAGACCTATTCATTTGGATACAGCGAAGGAGTTTGGAAGTCACTACGAAGATATTGGAAGAAGAGTGCCTGACGCTTCAAAGGCCCTCCGAATCCTCGGATGGAAGGCGGAAACGACGCTTGAGGAAGGGATAACAAGAACCGTTGAATGGATGAAATTGCACCCAGCTTGACATATCAACTGGTCCGAAGATGCCTGTCTGTATGAGTACCAAGGCTCTTGCGATTGGTTTTCGTCCTTTGTCGGCTCACATTTTGTTGAGGAATCTTCAAGCAAATACGAAACGTCCGCACTTGGAAGAAAGAACGAAACTGTTTGGTGAAACTGTTAACTACTGTTGATTGAGAATGCGAGGGTTCTTCTGAGAGTGAGATATCCAGTGATCTGGAGAGACTTCCTGTCCACGAAGTGCCTTGCTCTCCCTCTGGAGAGCATCTTCTCAAGAGCACCATTCAGTCGTACGTTACACCATCATCTGAGAGACCGGCAGAATGGACAGCATATTCATATCCTGTCCAAGGGTCCAACCGTGTGGAGCCCTCTCCACATTCTCTTGATGTAGCATTAGGGACAGGTTTCACACAACTTGGGCGTTCATCGGTCTCAAGCCACACTCATGTCCTGATTGCGACATCCAGGATTCTCACGTAGTCTTACCTATCCCGCAAGCCTTCTGAGAAGGTCTTTCCATGTCCCGTTGTAAGACATGAAAAGGCATACTAGCCGGGGCGGCTTTGAAATCCAGAGTGCGTTTCGAAATCACAGTGTTGCCAAGATTTGACAAGTTCCACGCTAGTCCCTTCATCATCATCAGTTGACATTCCCCATTCGCTGTCGCTAGATAGACCATGGTCAGAGCGAACATGTCATAGAGGCATATCATCATCGCAAACCCCAATTCGAGTCCTGACTGATTCTTTATGATCATCCTCAGTCTGTTCTTGTAGAAGTGGAAGAGATACTTGCTCTTCAGTCTCTTTTTCCCTGACTTGGCCTGTAAAGTAGTCATGCCGTGCATATGGAACACTACGCTAGCAGGAACATAATCCACTCTGTAGCCCATCCTGTACAGCCGCCAACCGAGATCGGCGTCCTCGTAGTAGATGAGAAAGACCTCGTCGAACCCGCCAACTTTCTCGATCAAGTCTCTTCTGAATAGGCCTAGTCCATATGATACGGGCTGAACAGCATCGTACTGTCCCCTGTCAAGTTCGCCAGCGCCACGGTCAAGAGAATCGCCATACCTGTCGAGAAACCTTCCGGCGCAGTCAATGAGTTCCCGGCGGAAGTAGTTCACATATTTGGAGTCACAACCAGCGAGCCCTTGGTCTTCCAGCAGATGCGCGACCAGTGCGGAAAGCCAACCTGGGTCGACTTCTATGTCATTGTTCATAAAGGCGACTAGCTCCCCGCGTGACTTCATGACACCAGCATTGCAGGCTTTACCGAATCCACCTGTGTGACCACTCTCAACTAACTGAACACCGGGGAAATGTTCCCGGATAAACTGAACACTGCCATCGTCGGAACCATCGTCAGACACTATGATCTCGAAATCGGGATAGTCCGTTTTCAACAGGGATGGAATGCATATTTTGAGAAGTTCCAATCCATTCAGGTTGGGCACTATGACTGAAACCTTGGGACATCTTCCTTGAGTGAAAGGTAGCATGGATTCACCGCCCTAAGAGTCGAGTCCATTGGTGCACAGGTTGACCGAAAGGAAGAAAGATTCAACCGTGCCAGTATTCTCAACCGACACAAAGACTGTCGAAAGGCATATCACACTCTTCTTGAGCAACAACCACTTGCCTGCTCCAGTGTCGCCGGAGTCGATTACCTTGTTCTCATGCCCCCCGGCGTCATCATATGAGCTGTAGACTCTTACGGCTGGGGAAATGCCGCTCACCAAGCTCCCATCATGAGGTATTTCGTCGTTTTCGCACCCCGAGAAGTGCTTCCGCACACTACTTCCTTTGACTTCGAGGTTCATCGGCGGCCTCACGAATTCCAGGTGACCCGCCCATCCTATTAAACTCAGTTGCCTCGTGACGACGGAGATTGAACACGGGCCTGGGGCGGCGATGCTGCGCACTCCTGACGACCTCCAGAGGAGCAAGCTTTGCAGCACGAAACGACAAACAGGGTGGCTAGGCAGGCGGAGAGGTCTTCGATGGCAGACTGACTAGACGGACGAAGAATTGATATCTTGATTCGTCGAATCAGGTTCTTGTACCGTTGGCAACACCTCAGACAGGACGTGAGATCCTTCACAGCAGCGTCTGAGACGGAAAGAGCCTGACCGAGGAGGTTCTTACAGATTACCTTCTTTCAGGAGCTGCATAGTAGTTCAGCTGATCCAGTATGATATCCTTCAATGTGTATTTGGTAGAAAAGCCGAGTGTTTCTCTCGCCTTCCCTGCATCGGACAGAAGAATAGGAACATCGGCAGGACGGAAACGTTCCTTGTCGAATTCGATGGAAATATCGCCCTTGCCTGTCTCCACCGTTACGCCTGCATCGTGAGAAAGGAATGACAGTTCGTCGTCGAGCATCAGATCATCAGCTCGAGAGCCCTCGAACTCTATTCCGAACTTCTTTATCTTGACTTTTTCTGCAGGCTGACTGACCTTCCTTTCTCCCTTTAGTGTTGATATGCTTTGCACAGGATAGCCGGCCTCTTGCAACGTCCAAAGCAAATATGTTAACACAGAATTCGTTCTCCCAGAGCCGAGGTTGTAAACATCTCCCTCTTCTCCCCTCAGCGCAACCAGCTCGTATCCTTCTACTATGTCGTCCACGTGGCTCCAGTCCCTAAACGCGTTAAGATTTCCGATCTTTATCTTGTCAATCGACCCATACCTCAGCTGAACGACCTGCCTGGCGATCGTTGATGTGACGAATGTGGAACCTCTCCGACCACCCTCGTGGTTAAACGCTCTTGTTACGAGAGACTTTAGGCCGTAGCTGCGATGGTAATTCAGGGTAATGTACTCCCCGTAGACCTTAGTCACAGCATAGGGGGACATGGGGCGCAGGGGATTTGTCTCTTTTACGGGAAGCTCGGGGATTCGAACCGGGTAAGGAAAGATGTGTTTGTGCTCCTTGAGATAGGCATCTAGATGTTGCTGTGACGAGATTACCAACCCGTACTCTTCGCTCGACCCGGCGAAGATGAATCTCGTGTTATTCCTATCCTTAATCCTCACCGCTTCGAGCAGGTTGGTCGTTCCAGTTGCATTGGCCTGGAAGGTCTCAAGTGGGTTAATGAAAGAACGTTCGACGAAGCTCTGAGCCGCAAGGTGGAAGATGTAATCCGGTTGCGACCTGTCCAGAGCGGTAAGAAGACTCGTCAAATCCTCCACACTTCCTTCGATAGGAGTGACTTGTTTGTCAATGCCCAGATCGACTAGAC
This sequence comes from uncultured Nitrososphaerota archaeon, assembly GCA_963842885.1. Taxonomy (GTDB): domain Archaea; phylum Thermoproteota; class Nitrososphaeria; order Conexivisphaerales; family DTJL01; genus DATKKG01. The sequence goes on along the minus strand of CAWJIE010000005.1, from coordinate 137,001 downwards.
CTCTCCGCAGGTTGCCATCCGAGCGGCGTCTCACCAATCCGTATACTATAGCTCCTTCATCCAGCAGGCCTTTTGCCAGATGGGGACCCACAAAACCGGTTATCCCAGTCACGAGCACCCTTCGGTCCTTGAGGTTGTCCTGCATGACTACCCTTCAAGCTTGAAGATGGATAATAAGCATTCGGTGCGTGTCAGAGTAGATCTTGGCCGATTATTGGTTTGCGAACTCCGAAATCTCGCCTGCAAGCTCGGAGCTCACAGGCGCCCTCGGCTGAACGCCAAAAACGCAACAGAGTCCGCGTATCCCTTCTCAGCGCCGCAGCAAGCGTTCGAAGAGGCCATAATAAACTTCAAGCGCCTTGAACGGGTAGTAGAACGGCTTCACTCTCGCGAAGTAGCCGTCCAGCGTGTCGACGTCGCTTCGGGTGATCGATCCCGTTAAGACCATCATTGGCACTAGGGCGGCAAGAAAGACGACAGCGCCGAGGAGAGTGACAAATATCGGGTGAACTGGAACGTATGTGACTGGATAGGCGACAACGGCCGCAATCGCTGAGGAGAGGTACGTTCGCCAGAGACCCCTGGAAGTTGGTCCTAGCCGCAGGAGGGCCCTCCCATAGCGCGCAGCCACGGCCAGGGAGGCGGCTTGCCCCGCGAAGGATGCAACGATTGCTCCGATCACGCCCCAAAGGGGGATGAGCGAGGCCGAGAGCACGACGGCCACGAGTGAGCCGGCGACGCCGGAGACCAGTGCCTTCTTGGTCTCACCGGTGCCGTAGAGCAGGGAGCCCCAGGCGAGACTGCCCAACCCAGCCAGGAGGTAGGGCGCCACCACGCCCGCCAGGTAAGGACCAGCGAAATGGTAGGACCGCCCGTAGACCGCCGCCGTCAGAGGCAGAGAAAGCGCCATGGTGGCCATCGTAAGCGGGACCATCAGGATGGTGGTGTAGCGAAGCGTGGAGAGATATGTCTCCTTGAGCTTGATCTCGTCATTCCCTATCCTGCTGAAAAGCGGAAAGAGCGCCGTCGTAATAGGATAGGCGAAGAGCGACATAAGCGCCGAGATGTTGACGGCAGCGCCGTAGCCGCCGATTTGGCTATTCTTGAGGAAAAGGGCCATGAGCGTGCTCTGTAGGAGGGGAACGAAGCCTGCCACGAGAGCGCTGACGTAGATGGGCGCCGCGTAGGGCAAGGCAATCCTGAGGTCTTGGGCCCAGCCGTGAGGAAGGGGGCTGCCGTTCCATCGTATGACCATGGCCAGACCCAAAACTCCCGCGACGATGAACGCCACAGTGTTTCCCGCCACTGCTCCCGCCACGGCGTAGCCGGTCAGCAGCAGGATTGCCGAGACCACCAACTTGATGGCTGCCTCCGCGACCTGCAGCCACGCGGAGCTGTCCATCCTGTTGAGGCCCTGGAAACCTGCGGAAGCCGTCAAGAAGAGGTTCTGGCCTAAAGTCGACGCGACGGCCAGAGGAATCACGGCCTCCAACTCCGGCCTGTCTAGCAACTCGTTAGCCACGAACCCCGACGACAGTATGACCAAGCCCATGCCGGCGAGGGTGAGCAGCATCTGGAAAAGAAGGAGAGAGTAGATGAACGACACGGCCTTCTTGCCTTCCCCCTCCTCCGAGTACTTGGCCGCATACCTCGTTGCGGCTGACTGAAGGCCCAGCTGGGTGGCCACATACAGGTAGCCTGGAGCCACGAGAGCCAGGGCATAGAGGCCGTACGCCGAGGGACCTAGGGTCCGCCCTACGTAAATCGCGGTGACGGCCAGCAGTATGGTGGAGGCGATGTTGCCGACGAACAGGTGGTAAACCCCTCGTACAACGGACCCACCCTTCGAGGCAGCCGCAGGCACGCACTGTTCCACGAGCGATTCATACTTAAGGCGTTTGTTTCAAGGGGCTGAGAACTTCAGCATCGCGCTGACGGTCCTCTGAACCGCGGAAAGGCTGTTCCCCGACGGCCTCCATCCCAGCCGTCTTATCTTGTGGACATCCAGCAGCATGGACTTGACGTCCCCTTTCCATCCGCGGCCGCCGTCCACGCCGCCGGTGAAATGCAACATTGGCTTCAGCCCCATCGATTTGCTGACGACAGCGGCCATCTCCCTCACGTTGGCCTGATCCTCCGACCCCACGTTATAAGCTTCGAACCCGTCCGCCCTGCGACCGGCTGCCAGAAACGCATGGACGCAGTCTTCGATGTAGAGATAGGACTTCGCCTGAGAGCCGTCGCCTAATATCTCCAGCTTGGATGGGTCAGAGGTCAGCTTGGTCACGAAATCGTGAATCACTCCCCGCCGGCTCCTTTCTCCTACAATGTTAGCCAGCCGTAACGCGACCGCGTTCAGGCCGTAGGTGCCCACGTATCCAGAGATGACCGCTTCCGAGGCAAGCTTGGAAGCACCATAGACAGATATGGGTTCGAGGGGGGAGTAGTCCTCCGGCGTCGGCAGCACCGTGGGCTCGCCGTAAACAGTGGAGGACGACGCGAAGACGAATGACTCGATGTCGCTGGACCTAGATGCCTCGAGAAGGACCTGCGTTCCGAGTACGTTGTGCTCGATGACTTCGGTGGGGGGATAGAGCTCGGGGCGGACTTCTGCAATCGCAGCGAGGTGAAAGACCCTATCCACGCCTTTCATCGCCGCATGGACGTCTTCGCCCTTCCTGCAGTCACCTTTGACGAACTCGAATCGAGCCCTTCCCATCAGACCGGAGATGTTCAGGAGGGAGCCCGTGCTCAGGTCATCAAAGGCCACGACCCGGTATCCTTCGCCCAGGAGGGCCTCACAAAGGCTGCTCCCGATGAAACCAGCACCGCCGGTGACAAGGGCCTTCATGCGGAGTCCGCTGTCTCGCTTCCCCATCGTCTCCTTTAAACGCTGTCTCCGGGAAATCCGTCGCCCGACGAACAACTCATATAGCACTGAAGACACCAGCTTCATCCGGACGATCATTCAGATGGTTCTGGAAGGTTACAGGGGGGCCTGTCTGAAGAAGCTGGAGGCGTTCGGCGTCTCCGTGGGTGACCGCGTGACTGTCACGACAGACAGGGAAGAAGTGGACGGCGTGCTGATGCCTCGCTACGAATTCGCCGACGAGGAGCATGTCGTCCTTAAGCTGAAGACCGGCTACAATACTGGAATCTCCATCCAGAGGATCAAGGAGGTCAAGCTGATTTCGAAGGGCGTGGAGCCATCCTTCCAATCACCTCCGAAGCCGAAGCTTGTCCCCGGCCTGCCCAAGGTCATGATAATAGGCACGGGCGGGACCATCGCCTCCCGCATCGACTACCGCACGGGAGGTGTCAGGCCGGCCTTGTCTTCCGAGGAGCTCTACTATCTGGTACCAGAGCTCTCCGGCATCGCAGAAGTGGAGACCGAAGCCCTCTTCAGCATATACAGCGAGAACATGACCCCTCTACGCTGGTCGGAGCTGGTCAAGCGCGTCGAGGAGACAATCAGGAGAGGTTACGATGGGGTCGTAATCACTCATGGCACGGACACGATGCATTACACCGCGGCGGCGCTCTCGTTCGCGCTCGAGGGCCTTCCCGTCCCGGTGGTGCTCGTTGGCTCGCAGCGATCCAGCGATAGGCCGTCGTCGGATGCCGCGACGAACCTCATCGGCGCCGTCAAGCTGGCCGCGAAGGGGAACGCCTCCGGCGTCTTCGTCGTGATGCACGGAGGGCTCAGCGACGACGAGCTGGACGTCCATCTGGGCGTCCGCGTCAGGAAAGACCATTCGAGCCGTCGCGACGCCTTCGAGTCGATCAACTCTGCCCCTGTCGGCCACATCGGCCAGGAGGTGCTCCTCAACCCAGGGCTGCGGCCGAGGAGGAGTTCCCTGAAGGGCTTCACCTGCACCCCCTCCTTCTCAAACGACGTCTCCATCATCAAGCTCCATCCTGCCTTCAATCCCTCGCTGATAGGCTTCCTTGTCAAGGAAGGCTGCAAGGCGATCATACTCGAAGGCACGGGCCTTGGGCACGCGCCCAGCTCGGCCAACAAGGAGCTCAAGGCGGCCATAGACTCCGGAGTGTTCGTGGGGATGACCTCCCAGACCATTTGGGGGAGCGTAAGGATGACGGTCTATAACACGGGAAGGGACCTCCTGCGGATCGGCGTCGTCCCGCTCGGGGACATGCTGTCGGAGACGGCCTTTGCCAAGGCCAGCTGGCTCGTCGGTCGGGGCCTTGAGCGGGCCGAGATGGCTTCCTCCATGGCGCGCAACCTCCGGGGGGAGATTGGCTCTAGGAGGTTGGTGAAGTGAAGATGAAGGACACTTCCTTCCCCTTTGATCCGAAGAAGATCGACCTGAAGGTCGGACTTGAAATCCATCGCCAGCTGAACACCGGAACCAAGCTCTTCTGTGGCTGCGGGCAGCATAAGGAGGACGGCGAGAGGACCTTCCGGAGGCGGCTTCGGCCCAGCCAGAGCGAGCTCGGAAAGGTGGACCCGGCGGCCCTGTTCGAAGCCAGCAAGAACCTCTGGCTCAACTACTACTCTGGTGCCGACTCCAGCTGCCTGGTCGAGGCCGACGAAGAGCCACCGCATGACCTGAACCAGGAGGCGTTAGAGAGTTCCATCATGATTTCCTCCCTCTTCTCGTCAGACATAGTCGACGAGGTCCATGTAATGCGCAAGATGGTCATCGACGGCAGCAACACGACCGGCTTCCAGAGGACGATGGTGGTGGCCCTAGGAGGGACTCTCAAGACGGCCGTGGCCGATGTGCCTATACTTTCTGTCACCCTTGAAGAGGACGCTGCCAGGAACCTTGAGGAGAGAGAGGGAGAGAGGGATTTCTCCCTCGACAGGCTGGGGATCCCGCTCATCGAGCTTTCGCTCGCGCCCGTCACGGCGAAGCCGATGGAGGTCCAGGAGATCGCGGGAGAGATCGGCAAGATCCTGAAGGCGACGGGGAGGGTGGACAGGGGCCTGGGCACCATCAGGCAGGACATTAATGTCTCCGTCAGAGGGGGGGAGGTCATAGAGGTCAAAGGGGTCCAGCAGCTGGACCTCGTGTCGCAGGTGGTGGGTTACGAAGCCAAGAGGCAGCTCTGGCTCCTCGACCTGGCATCTCTGCTTAGGAAGGAGGGAGCTCAGCCATCGAAGGTGGAGTTCTCCCCTCAGGACTGCACTGGGGTCTTCTCTTCGACCCAGAGCAAGCTGGTGAGCTCCGGCCTAAAGAAGGGGACGGTCTTCGGCCTGAAGGCGCCAGGCTTCGCCGGCCACCTTTCGGAAGAGCCGTACCCCGACACGAGGCTGGGGCGCGAACTGGCGGACATCGCCCGGTTCTTCAAGCTCGGCGGCCTCCTGCACTCCGACGAGCTCCCCGGCTATGGCGTTACCAACGATGAGGTAAGGAAGGTCAGGGAGCTACTTGGCTGTGGCCCCGGCGATGGTTTCATCCTCCTGATTGGAGAGGAAACGCGTGCTCTCCTGTGCCTGAGGTCCATCACGGACAGGCTGAGGCAGGCTTTCGTCGGCCCTCCTGCTGAAACCAGAGGTCCTATGACTGACGGGGGGACGAGATTCATCAGGCCGCGGCCTGGCTCGGCGAGGATGTATCCGGAGACGGACATACCACCCATCTCCATCAGCGCAGAGATGGTAGAAGTCGCGTCGAAGAAGCTTCTCCCTCCCTGGGAGGAGCAGGTCCGCCGACTGATGGCCAGGCATGGGCTCGGCGAAGAGCAGGCCGACCACCTGTTGGACTCGGAGCACTACATGCTCTTCGAGAAGGTCGTAGGGGAGACGAAGCTCGCGCCGACTTTTGTGGCCTCCTTCCTGACAGAGACCATCGTCAGCCTGGGCAGGGAGGGGCTCGACGTAGGGTACGTGGACGAAAGCCTGTTGGAGGAGCTTCTTCTCAGGATAGGGAGGGGGGACATCGCCAAGGAGGCGGCGCCCGCCATCCTGAGGGTCATCCTATCCAGGAAGGCGAATGGCATAGCTGAAGCGGTGGAATCTCTTCGCCTGGGCGCGATGACCTCCGGAGAGCTCTCGGCCTTGGTGGCAGAGACGATTCGAGAGAACTCCCAGATCGTGCAATCCAAGGGCTCGGAGTCGTTCGGCCTCCTGATGGGCAGGGTGATGTCCAAGGCTAGGGGGAAGATGGACGGCGCCAAGGTCGGCGCCGAGCTGAAGCGGCAGCTCCAGGAAGTCGCGGCGAAAACATCGAAGTAGACGAATACTTGAGGACCAGCGTTCTCCTTTCGTAGCCTTCCCAGGAAACCGTTATATCGGCATTCTCCAACCTTGTTTACGATGTCTTCTGATAACGTAAGGGTCAGGGTCAAGGTCGGTGCAAACGAAGTTGAAATCGAGGGTCCGAAGGACTCCTTGGAGGACCTCATCGAGCTCGTCCCTGCCATTGTCGAAGGGATGGCGTCTGAGAAGCCTTCGTCGATTCCTCCGCCCGTGACGCTAGCTCAGCCTCCGGCGAACGTGCAGGCCCAGCAGGCGCCCTTTCAGGACCTCCCCGAGCTCAGGGTGGAGAAGGGGGAATCGCTCCCCAGCATCATGACGAAGCTCTTCGGCTCCTCATGGGGGAGGACCCCCAGGCGCCTCCTAGAGGTCAAGGGCGCCCTCGAGTCCTTCGGCCTCGTTTACCCGAGGCAGTCCGTGGCAGTGGCGCTGCTCCGGCTGGCACAGGAGGGGAAGCTCAGGAGGTTCAAGGGCCCTGACGGCGACTTCCTGTACACCTCCTCCACGAGCCTGCTACAGTCGGGCGCCGAATACCAACAGGCCGCCCAGGAGAGACCTGGTTCGACTCCATCCGTCTTCGACGCTTCCGTCGCCGGCCCGTGACGCACAGAAGGGCGTACGCTTTCCACGGTCGTGCGACCTCTTCGCTGAGTTACGCTAGTCGGCTTTGGGAAGTTGTCGGCTGATGCAGGCCCTTAATAGTGATTCCGTACTGCATTTCTGAATTGCTGGCCAGGAAGGCGGTGCGGCAGTCATATTCTCCCTCATCGGAAGTCCTAGATCTTCATGCGGTCGTTCAAGGAGATGACGAATGAGTGCATCCGCATAGGGCTGTCCGGCGACGCTTCGACCCTCCGACGCCTGAGCCTCCTTTCATATCAAAGCCTTTCAAGGTTCCGCGTCCCCTCTTACTACAAGCTGTGCGCCATTTCAAAGGCCGCCGGCATCCTGGCATCGAGGAAGAAATCGATTAGGAGGGGAAATCAGACGAAGTCTCCATACCTGAGTAGGCCGATGCTGACCTCCTGCTATGGCTTCAAGGTCACCAATGGCGTCCTTAGCATACCAACTGGAGATCGCAAGCATGAGGAGATACCGCTGAACAGGCACACATTGCACGTCCTGTCCGACACGACGCTGAAGGCGAACTCCTTCACGCTGACGGAGACATCGCTGTCAGTCTCCTATTCGAAAGAGGTGGAGGAGTTGAAGGGCCTGGCCAGCGCTGTCGGGGTAGACAGGAACCTTCGCAACCTGACGGTGGGCGGCGATAGGAAGGTGACCTACTATGGCATGGCGAAGGCCGTGGACATAGCAGAGATTACGAAGAGCGCGGTCAGGTCCTTCAAGAGGAACGATGTCCGGGTTGGGAAGAGGATAGCGTCGAAGTACGGAAGGAGGAAACGCGGCCGCATCCAGAACATCCTCCACAGAGTCTCCAAAATGGTCGTAGCTGACGCAGTGAAGGATAAGCAAGCAATCGCCTTCGAAGACATCCGAGATATCAGGAGGCTTTACCAGAAAGGGAACGGGCAGGGGAGGAGCTACAGGGGGATGATGAACAGCTGGCCCTACGCCGAGATCAAGAGGCAGATCGAGTACAAGGCTGCGTGGGCCGGCATCCCGGTGATACGTCTGACTGAAGCCGAGACCAGAGGGACGTCGTCGAACTGTTACCGATGCGGGGAGAGACTCCAAGGGGCAGCAAGAGAGGACGTCCAGCATGATAGACAGCTCTGGTGTCCGAAGTGCGGGAAGTGGTTCGACCGGGACTTGGTCGCCGTCATGAACATCTCGCACAAAGGGTGGGTGAGGTTCGCCCATTCCAAAGGCGAGGCAGTTGAAGCGATGAAGGGGAACCAGACGATGCCTGTAATCCTCAGAGTCGATGTCTCGAAGGGAAGAGTCAACCGATAACTTCCCAGAACCCGCAAGTCTTTTAACGCCGAGTGAGGGCACTACATCGCAAGACGTCGCGATCTAGAAACAATGAGGTCTTGAGATTTGTCTGAGAAAAAGGAGGTCCGCGTTCACGTCAACTTCGACGGCTTCGAAGCCGACCTGATTGGCGCGCCGGAGGAGGTCGCTGTCAGCTTCAACAACCTGATGGCAAAGCAGATACCCACACTCGAGCTGGCGAAGACCCTCGTGCTGAACTACTCCCTCTCTGAACTCACGAACATCTTCCAGGACTATGTGCGCATGACGCCTGAAGGCCCCCGCGTCATCACAGACGCCAAGCTCAGCGACAAGATGCTGATCGCCCTCCAGCTGGTGTCGCTGAAGATTGGCTTGGAGGCGGCCAAGCTCAGTTCGGACAAGGCCACCCTTCAGGACCTTGAGCGCCTTACGGGGCTCAACCCGAAGAGCATAAGCTCGAGGTTGAGCGAGATGACGAAGGCCGGCCACGCCGACCGGCTTGCCTCCGACAACGGCGTCTTTTACTACATCACTACGACCGGCGTCAACTGGCTGGCGAAGTCCCTCGGGAAGCTAGGCTAGGGAGTTCTCCGGAGGCTTCTTCTGCACGTAGCGGTAGCTGCGGGGAGTCCCGTCCCTGCTCAAGGTGCCTTCCCTGACTAGGTCGGTGAGGCTGTGAGAGATGGCCGTCTTGTCGTAATGGTACCCTATCCTTGCCAGCTCCTCGTCCACCTCCGAAAGGCTCCGCAGCGTCCCGAACCACGATTCGCCCCAGAGCTTCTCCAGCAACGTCTTGCAGGTCACTCCCCGATCGGGCTTCTCCTGGGCGAAGAGGCCGCCTTCGCCGGGGCCTTTCGCGCTCAGCCCGGCTAGGACCTTCGCTATGACCTCCGACACGCGGTCTTCGGGGACGTCCAGCTCGACCTCCCATCCGCCTCGCTTGAGCTTGATGTGTATGACGGTGGAGCTCAACGTCGAGTCCCCTTATTGTTGAACACAATCAAGTTGCGCAACATTTATTTAGCCTACCAGCCTGTACTGTTGTTGGTCAAGTTGAACAAGCAATTAAACGTTATCCTCTCTTCGCCCGCCGTCAGCAGGTTCGGGGAGCTCTCAGCCAACAGCTTCTCCGAGCTGGACGGCAAGAAGCTTGTTCTGGTTAGGAGGGGCGAAGACCTGGAGCCCATCAAGGGCTGGAGGAGCGCCGGGGACGCGGTCGAGATTCACCCCATCCAGCCGAAGGGCAGGAGGAGAGACGTCGCCGCGTTGGACTCGAGCGTCATCCAGATCGCGGAGACGGACGACGGCGCTGTGTACGCTGCCAAGGCCTCACTGGCCTTCAACATAGGCGGCGCGAAGAACTCCGTTGTGGTCGGCCCCAGTGTAATCTACGTGGGCGACGACAGTGTCCAAACCCTGCTCGGGCTGCTGGAGAAGCCTGTGCCCAGGCGACTCATCCTTTCGGACTCCGGGATGGCCATGAGGCTTATCCGGGTCCTGATGGAGAGAGTGCTTGCGCATGAAGTCTCCACCAGCCTCGAGCAAGGGTTGTTGCTTCTAGACGGCTCCCTGAAACCCTCGGTGTTCGAACCCAGGGGGAGCACCCTGAAGTCCCTTGTCGACAGGTGCGACGGCGAGCTCACCCTCCTTGCGGGCATCGCCAAGAGCACGAAGCTAAAGGTGCTGCAGGGGATAGAGAGCCAGTTGTTCGAGGACGGGCTCCCTCCCTCCTACGTCGACATCACGCAGCACGTCAGGCTCTTCGTGGCCGACCTCCTCGGGAAGTCTTACCTTTCGAAGCTGACGTCCGACGGCATGCCCTTCCGCGTCGACCTGACGAGGTCGGAGGACCCCGACGAGGTCCTCTCCACCGTCGGCGAAAGCGACCTGCTGGTGAGGGGATACCCGGAGACGTTGAGGGCGGCGCACTTCCTTTCGATATTCTCCGACCTCGAGGAGGCGGTGGTCAAGAGCCAGCTCACCAGGAAGGCCAAGGTCACGGTCCTCCCCTCTGACAGCCTGCGAAAGACCGTCCTCGGCCCCCTGACCATGTCTAGGAGGCGCGGGGCGAGCTGAAGATACTCGAGAAGCAGGGGGACGAGATCCGCATCCTCACCATGCCCGAGGAGGACTTCAAGAAGGGCGACTACGTCAAGATTTCGGACGACAAGGAGGGGCGCTCTCTCATCGTCCAAGTCTACGATGATACCTACCTCGACTCCATGGGAATCCAAGAGGAGATGCTCAGGGACGAGCTCTTCGCGACATCCGAGCTTGTCCACAGCGACCCCCTCCAGCTGAACAGCATCTCATACATGATCAAGGACGCGAAGGTCCTCAAATGCAAGATACGGTGCGTGGTGGACCGCGGGGTGGCCCTCCCCGACATGGGCTGGCTCCCGAGCAGGAGCAACAGCCGCATCGCAAGGCTTCCCCTTGACGAGCTCTATTCGCTCATGGGTCGGCGAGGCGGGAGGCCAATCCGGCTGGGAAGCACCCTCTCCGGCGAGGAGTTCTCCATCAACGCGGAGGACTTGGACGGCAGGCTCACAATAATAACCGGCAGGAAGGAAGCGGGCAAGTCTCACATCGCGAAGCTGCTCGCCGCGGGCCTCCTGGACTTCGGGGCCTATATCCTGGTCTTCGACCTTAACAACGAATACGGCGGGCTTTCGTTCTCCCGCGACGGCTCCGCCAGCCGATACGCGGACAAGGTCAAGGTCCTCCAGCCCGGGCATAACCTGAAGTTCACGATAAGGTACCTCGGCAGGCGGATAATGCTGGACATCTTCCAGAACGTGCTGGAGGTCCCTGGGGCCACCCTGAGAGAGTTCCTTCGTGTCTGGGACTACCTCGAGAGCTCCGGAAGAATCACGCTCAAGGACATGGAGGAGGTCATCCAGCATTGGCATTGCAATGAGCTAGTGAGGGACGCTCTCCTGTCGAGATACTACAGCCTTCTTTCCTCCGGCCTCTTCACCGACTCCGAGAGGTACGAAGTGCGGTTGGAGGACCTCTACTCCAGCCAGGCAGGGGGAGGAGCCGTCATCGTATCGATGGCCGGCGTCAACCCGCTGGCGAGGCGGATGATAGTCGAGGCCCTCCTCGCCAAGGTGGTGGAGACCCTAGAGCAGCGCATGCTGCCGCCCATGTTCCTCTTCGCGGAGGAGGCCCACCTCTACCTAAGGCAGACCTACTGGGAGGATCTGATCACGAGGATGCGCCACTACGGGGTCTTCACTGTCTTCGTCACCAACCAGCCCGACGCCCTGGGCGCCGGCGTCTACAGGCAGGCCGACAACGTGTTCCTCTACAACTTCACCAACGACCGCGACCTTGAGACGGTGGCCCAGGCCTCGATGACCGACGCCGAGACTGTGAAGAGCATCGTGAGGTCCCTCCCTCCACGCCACTGCCTGATGCTGGGGAAGGCCGTCGGCGACCTCCCCGTCGTCCTCCGGGTGCGCGACGCGGGGTTCCAGACGCTGGGCTTCACCCGGCTCTTCTTCTCGGCACAGGAGGCGGTCGAAAGGAAGACGGTGAAGCAAGGAAGCTGATGCGAGGGAACAACTGCCAGCTCATCGCCGCCGAAATCGTCAGATGTCCAACGTTCTTCAGGCAAATGTTATATACAAAACCGGCCGCTCGAGGCATGTTGGGAGAATCAACCGACGACCTCGCCATCAGCATCGCCGGGGAGTTGACGGTCAGTGCCAGCCCCGGGAGGTCGATGAAGCTCTGGCGGGAGAAGGGCAGGATCAGTCAGGCCCAGCTGGCAAGGGCGATGGGGGTTTCGCCTTCCGTCCTCAGCGACTATGAAAACGGCCGCAGGCATTCCCCTGGCGCGATGTTCCTCAAGAGATTCGTCGACGCCCTGATCTCCCTTGACAAGGAGGGGAACCGCCTCCTCACCAGCAAGCCTGCCCAGATGGACTCCAGCGCCATCCTCGGCATCGGCGAATACTGCCGAGCCCGTGACCGTCGGGAAAGTCCTCAGCGAGCTGGGCGCCCAGGTTCTCGCGGGGCAGGATCAGCTCGAAAGGCTCGTCTTCGGCTACACCGTCCTGGACAGCATCAGGACGATTTACTCTCTTTCTGGCGTCGAATTCTACAAGATATATGGCAAGAGCACGGAGCGCATCGTCGTATTCACACAGGTGGGCTTGGGACGCAGCCCCATGGTGGCCATTCGCGTTTCCCAGCTCAAGCCTCGGGTCGTGGTCATACACGGCCTCCACGAGCTCGACCCCCTTGCGGTCCAGCTGGCGGAGAAGGAGCATCTAGTGCTGGCGGTCTCCTATAAGGGGTCCGTGAAGGAGATCGTGGAGAAGCTCGCCTCCTTAGGCCGCACAAAGGCTTAAGAATTATCAGAAGACCTCTCCTGTTGTGGAGGGTGTACTCGTCAACATCCTGGGGACGCTCGCCCTTCTCGGGATATCGGTCGCGGCATATCGCCTTGGCGCGACGGACGTCTGGGGGAGCGTCTCTGGCTTCAGCTTGGGCCTGCTCATCGCTGCTACTTCCGGCTGGGCCTGGGTATCAGTGCTTATCGCCTTCCTGGTCCTGGGTTCGGGCGCGACGAGGTACCGCTATCAGTTCAAGCTCTCCATCCATGCAGCCGAAGAGAAGAGGGGAGCCCGGGGCATCCGTAACGTCGTCGCCAACGGGGCCGTCGCTGCCTCCATCTCCATAATCAACCATTTCGAGCCCAGTCCCGTCTTCACGGTCCTCTTTGTCGCTGCCATAGCCTCCGCTGCGGCCGACACGCTCGCCACCGAAATCGGCCTTCTGAGCGACAAGAGGCCTATCCTAATCAACCGGCCGAGCTCTGTTACGCCCCCGGGGATTAGCGGCGGTGTGACCCTACTGGGAGAGATGGCGGCCCTCCTTGGCTCGCTCATCATGGCTCTCTTCGCTGCCGCACTGGGTGTGCTGGCCTCTCCGCTCGCCTACATCCTCATCGCCGCTCTGGCGGGTTTCGTGGGCTGCAACGTCGACAGCCTCCTTGGAAGCGCTAGTCCAGGTCCTCTACACGTGCGGCTCGTGCGGCATGATGACCGAGAAGAGGGTTCATTGTGGTCAGCCGACGAAGTGGGTCAAGGGATGGAAGGCCGTCGGCAACAACGAAGTCAACCTCATCTCCGACGTCGTGGCCGTGGCGTTCGCTCTCTTAGCATTCTACGCCTAGGTTCCACTCGGTCGTGCCCAGGTTTCGCGCGGATGGTCGAGGCCTCTCCCAGCCGGCCCCCGTGCCCCTAGAAGACGGAAGCCAGCCCCAGGATCCCTCCAACGACGATCCCCAGGGACATCAACCAGTAGACGGCCATCTCGCGCCTGCCATAATGCCTGCCATTCATGACCTTCCTGTCGGCAACGAGCTTCCCAAGGAAGTACAGAGAGGGGATGATTATGATTGTGAAGGTCACCATCAGGCTCAGGAGGAGGTGGACATAGTTGCCGACTAGGAGCACGACTGCCAACGCGGGGATGCTCTCAAGCCCATACACCCACAGGAAGGCCTTCCTGGAGCGCTTCCCGAGAGCCTCCAGCGCCCCCCACGCCGAGCCCAACGAGATCACGACCAGGGCCAGGAATCCCGCACAGACGAGCCCGATCCCCAGAAGGGCCGGCGCGTATGCCCCCAGCGGAGAGAGGGCCGCAGACAGTTCGGAGGTGCTCAGGAAATTGCCGGAGCTGGGGAGGTGCGCCCCGTCGACCACGATGACGGCCATTAGGACCTCGGACACCACGGCGCCGACGAGTGTTTCGAGCCTTTCAAACCTGAGGTCGGCCGCCTTCAGCTTCTTCCTGGAATCCGCCCCCGAATGGAAATAGAGCATCCAAGGCATCACGACTGCCCCTATGCTGGCTGCCATGAGGAAGTCGAAGGAGGAATCTCCGTAAGGCTGTAGCGGGGACAGCCCGACCGACACCAGCTTACTCAAATCGACAGGGAATAGCAAGGCGGACACAGCGATGCTGGCGACCACCAGGAAGCTCAGGGGGAGGAGTACCATCTCGGCCTGCCTGTATTTCCTGCCCACCACTATGGAGGTAGTGACGAGGTAGGCCGCCACCAGGCCGATCAGGACGGGAAGCCCGATGAGGTAGAGGCCGATGGCTATTCCCGCGTACTCTGCGACGTACTCAAGGAAATCGGATGCGGCCATGGGAATTGCAGCCAAGATCGCGGTCCTCCGACCGAAGGACGATGCGATGGCCTCGCCGAGCCCCATGCCTCCTGCCGTGCCCAGCCTCCCGGCGGCGTCCTGGATGAAGAAGAGGGGAACGGTCAGCACCAGCATCACGAAGACCATGCGATAACCCCAGGTCGCCCCCGCCTGGAGCCCGGTGATGATTGAAGCGATGTCGATGTCAGCCATCATGACAAGCCACGCCGGGCCGAAGATTCGAGCCCAGTTCCTGATCGACGCGCCGCTGACGTTCATCGGGACCTATCGACCACGATTCCCATGGGCATGACGCATTCGATGGGGTGGCTCGCTACCCGGGGGGCCCATGCTTATCTGTGCATGCTGCGAATCCGCGTGATATGAGGTTTTTGGTGTAAAACGAATAGTTGACGATGTGAATTTACGTTTCCCTGCCCGTCGTCAAACAGACTTTCACAGTGTGGAACCTTTATTTGACGGGCAGAACATCGCATGGCTCATGCGCACTGAGCAGCTTACAGCTGAGAAGCTCGTTCCAGGGCTGAGGGCGCTTCTTGTGAGGAGGCTTGTCGAAAGGCGAGGGCTGAGGAGGAAGGTCGCTGCGGAGGCCTTGGGGCTGAGTCCGTCGGCGGTCACCCAGTACATGAAGGGCGAAAGGGCCGCAGCGCAGGTCAAGGTGCTGTCTCGCCCCGACGTGCTGCAACTGGTGGACGACCTCTGCGACAGGATCGCCTTGCGAGAAGGCAGGATGTTCCAGGCCGAGTTCTTCGAGCTGATCTATGAAGTATCCGGGTTGCTTCAAAGGAAGGCCGTGGCGAAGACGGAGGCGGATTCCTTCCAGAGGCAGGGCAGGGAGAAGCTTCTGACCACCCTCAGAGGGAGGCTCCAGGCCGAGCAGGAGGCCGCCGAGCTGTTCATGGGGGTCGCGGTCAACCTGCGGAACGACCTGACGAGGTTGCTCTTCAGAGGTGTGGCCAGCGACAGCATAAGACATGCCGACATAGTGATGACCATCATAGGCAACATAGAGAGGGACGAGCCGACTGAGGCCGACCTCCCGGACGACGAGCAGCTGCAGAAGCTGCTTTCCTACGAGGAGACGGCGCACGTCCACAACCTTGACGCCGTAAAGCAGTTCTTCCCGGACAGGATCATTACGGCTCTACTGGCGTCAATAGAAGCAGATGAAAAGAAGCATAGCGACCTGCTGAAACATCTTTTGAACCCCTCCTAGCCATCTGGACCCAGAGGGACCCGATCAGGAGGTACACGTTGAACGCCGCTCCTCCAGCCATGTCGACCCCGAAGTTGACAGGATCAAAGCACGCCACGCTGACCATCAGGGCGGGCCCAAAGTACCTTAGGTAGCCGCTCCTCCTCAGGTACCCCTTATTCTTCTCCGATTTCAGGTCCGCCACCACGCCTCGAAAGCACCCGTTCTATGGAATGGAATCTGTCAATCGTGAAGTCAATCGATGAGGAACTCTTTCATCGGAGCCCCAAGTCCCTCCTTATGGCCGAAAGCTTGCTCATTCCGAGCTCAGTCGTGCGATATTACTTGTGGAGCTTGCTGTGCTCGTTCCTCTCCTCGACCAGAAGGTAGCCGGCATCGGCTAGCTCCGCCAGGACGGGGTATAACCTCCCGGCGCTCAGCTCGTGGCCATGTTTCAACTCGGGGGTGATGAAGTCGTCACCGCACATCGTCTCCTTGTGACAGCTCCAAAAGACGTAGACCCCAAAGAGCCCTCGCTCCAGCAGGAGGGTCAGTCGCGTCACACCCACTCCAGAAATCGATAATCGATATTGAAGCGTATCTAAGGACGACCCAGCAGCCCCTTAATCTTCGACAGGAGGTCGTCTCTGCTGACGGACACCTGCTCCCACGTATCTCTCTCCCTGATGGTCACCAGCCCCTTCGAAATCGTGTCATAGTCAACGGTCACCGCCAGGGGAGCCCCGATCTCGTCAAGGCGCGCGTATCTCTTCCCTATCGAGCCCGACTCGTCGTAGAACGTGCTTACTCCCGCGGCCTCGAGGCTGGTCTGAATCGCCAAGGCTTCCGCTATCATGTCGTCCTTCGAGAGCAGCGGGAGCACCCCCACCTGAACGGGCGCTATGCGACTGGGTAACTTCAGTATGTCGCGGTCTTCCTTGCGGTAGAGGTCCAGAACCATCGTCGCGAGGACGATCCTGTCCAGACCGAAGCTCGGCTCGACGACATGCGGGATCAGCTTCTTGGAGGCGATGACCTCCTCCTTGGTCGACGTCTGGACGACAGAGGGGTCCAGAGCGATCCCGCCCAGCTCCCTGGGAACGTCCATCTCTCTGGCGTCCTCCTTCAGGGAGGCATACGCCTTCAAGAGGTCCTTCCAGTCCTCCTTGTACTTCGCCTTGACCGCTGACACGTCCAGGCTCCAGATCCTCTTCGTCATCCTCTTGGGGCTCGCGAGCTGAATCGAGACAGAGTAGTCGGCGCCCGTCTTCTTCATGTGGGACCTCAGATCGTAGTCCGTCCTGTAGGCGTGTCCGGCCACCTCAATCCAGCCCCATCCGTCCAGGAGGACTTCATGGTCGTACGTCTGCACGGAATAGTGGGCCCTCTCGCCCTTCACCTTGGCCCTAAACCTCTGTTTGTCAGCCGGGATCCCGAGCCTACCAAGGAACAGCTTCGACAGGGCCATGAAGTACCCAAGCCAGGGCGTCTTGATGTGGCCCCTGGCCAGGGCCACCTTGACGCTTTCAGACAGAACCTCCTCCTTCTGCGCCTCCACCTCCTCCTCGGTGAGCAGGTTCAGGACCTCGTCTTCGACGAACCTAAGGAAGTCACACGCTGGCTCGTCCGGATCGAAGAAGAGCTCGACCTCGGCCATGTGGAACTCCCTCATCCGCACCAGCGACTGGCGAGGTGAAATCTCGTTCCTGAAGCCCCTACCCACTTGTGCCGCTCCGAAGGGGATCCTCCCCCGGCCGACCTCAAAGATGCGCTTGAACTCGACGAACATGTTCTGCGCGGTTTCGGGCCGGAGGTAACCCGCAGCCTCGCTGTACGGGCCCAGGCCTGTCTTGAACATGGTGAGGAAGGGTCGAACGCTCCACTTCTGCTCCTTGCATTCCGGACACCTCACCTTTCCCTCTGCCAGCCTGGCTTCGATCGTCTCCAAAGGTGCTCCTTCTCCCACCAGTATCCCGACGTCCGCGAGGAGATGGTCGGCCCTGAACTTCCTGTGGCAGGCAAGACACTCAGCCATCGGGTCCTTGAAATTGGCCACGTGTCCGGATGCCTCGAGAATCTGCTCAGGCACTAACTCGGGGCCATCTATTTCGAAGAATTCGTGCGGTTTTACGAATATCTCCCTCCACACCGACGCGATGTTTTCGCGAGTCTTCACTCCGTTATCGCCGAACACGAAAAGGCCGGCGGAGCCGCCGTAGGTCTCGTATGCCGGCCAGAAAAAGCCCCGTCTCCTGGCTATGTCGAGGGCCTTGTCGATGTTACCCGGCAGCGACATCGAACGAATCCTTGCTCAAGTTCGCTCTTAAACGTATCTCGTTCGGCGCACCGCTGCAGCCCTCTCGGGAGGGGTTCGAAGAGCCAACGAAGACGTGGGCTAGGACGGCCTTCACTCGCGCCTGAAGCCGCCCGCGTGCAGCTTGAGGAGCTCCGAAAGCGACGGGGTGGAAGCGTCTTTGGCCGCGAACTTGACTCTCGCCACGGGTTTCACAATATGGAGCACGAGCGCCAGGTTGGCCGGCGTGCCCAGGAGCACGGCGTCGCACGGGACTCCATTGATGGAATCTTCGAGGTCCTTGAGCTGCTCCTTGCTGTACCCCAATGACGGCATCACGAGCCCCATCTGCTTGAACTTCGAATATGCCTCCTTTATCGAGCCAACGGCGTAGCTCCTCGGGTCTACCAGCCTGGCGCCGTAGAGCCGCGCCGCCCTGGCGCCCACGGCTTCTGAAAGCCCCCCATGGGTCACCGACGGCCCGTCCTCCACGACCAGCACATCCTTGCCCTTGACCAGCTCCGGCTTGTCGATTGTTTCGACCGACTCGGTGAGGGCGATTTCGGCCTTCGGGTTGAGCTCCCTGGCCGCGGCCATGGTCCTTTCCGTTTCCTGCTTCGCCGCCACGTTGACCTTGTTGACCACTATGATGTCAGCCATCCTGACGTTCGCCTCTCCAGGGTGGTACTTCGCCTCCTGTCCCGGCCTCGTGGGGTCCAGCACCGTTATCGTCAGGTTGGGTTTGTAGAACGACATGTCGTTGTTGCCTCCGTCCCACAGCACCAAGTCCCCCTCCTTCTCTGCCTGCTTCAGGATCTCTCCGTAGTCGATTCCAGAGTAAATGACCCCTCCCTGCTCGACGTGCTGCTCGTACTCCTCCATCTCCTCCACCGTTATGCCCGACTTCACGACGTCGTCGACAGTGGCATATCTCTCGACAGCCCGGTCGAAGTTCCCATAGGGCATCGGATGTCTAACCACCACCGGCTTCCAGCCCAGGTCAGAGAGCGTCCTGAAGACGTGCCTGGAAATGGTGGACTTGCCCACTCCCGTCCTGCTCCCTACGACTGCCACGACAGGTCTACGTGAGGGAATCATGGTGTCCTTGGGCCCGAGAAGGTGAAAGGAGGCTCCCCCAGCCAAGACCATGGAGGCCAGATGCATGACCTGCTCGTGGGTGACGTCGCTGTAGGAGAAGAAGACGTCGTCGACCCCCTGCTTTTCGATGAGAGAAGACAGCTCGGACTCGGGGACTATCGGGATGCCCGAAGGGTACCTGGGCCCAGCCAGGGAGCGCGGGTACGTCCGGTTCGATATGTAAGGTATCTGCGTGGCCGTGAAGGCCGCCACTTCATAGGCGGGATTCTCTCGGAAGAAGACGTTGAAATTGTGGAAGTCTCGCCCAGCAGCTCCAAGGATCACTGCCCTCCTAGGCTGGCTCATGGGTGATGTGCGGACTCCACGAATATAAAAAATGGTCTTGGCTAATTCGGGACGGCCAGCCTCGCAATCAGCAGACTTGGCGACGGATAGCGCAACTTCAGCCGCCCTCTTCTCGGCCGTCCCCAAGGAGGGCGCTGCATTTCCCCCGACGCTTTTGGCCGCAGACATATATGGGTATGAGGCACTGTAACATCTCGGAAAAGCAGACATGAAGAAGATCGAATGGTATTCCGATTTTCTCGACTTCAAGCACGAGCCTTCGGAGGGCGAGCTGGTGGCGGCATTCAAGGTCAGGCCATCAAGGGGCTTCTCCATGGAGGAGGCGGCCGGGCGCGTCGCCTCTGAGAGCAGCGTGGGAACATGGACCACCCTCACCACCCTCACGAAAGAAGTGAGGGACATCATGGCCCACGCCTACAGACTAGATGGCGAATATGTCTTCGTGTCCTACCCCCTGGAGCTCTTTGAGCCTGGGAACATGCCCCAGGTAATGAGCAGCATAGCGGGGAACGTCTTCGGCATGAAGGCCCTCAGGAGTCTGAGGCTGGTGGACGTCTTCTGGCCCGAGGAGTTGGTGCGCTCTTTTAGCGGGCCGGGCTTCGGCAGGCAGGGGATAAGGAGTTTCATGAAGGTCCCGAAGCGCCCACTCACCGCCTCCGTTCCTAAGCCTAAGCTAGGCCTCACATACAAGGAGCACGCCCTCTACGGCTACGAAGCATGGCTGGGCGGCCTGGACCTCCTGAAGGACGACGAGAACCTCACCAGCCAGGGCTTCAACCCGTTCGAGGCTAGGGCCAGGGAGACCTTCCGGTACAGGGACATGGCCGAGAAGGAGACGGGCGAGCGCAAGAGCTACCTGATAAACATCACGGCCGAGACTAACGAGATGGTGCGGCGTGCGAAGCTGGTGAAGGACTTGGGCGGGGAGTACATCATGATCGATGTAATTACCGCTGGCTGGGCTGCCTTGCAGACGCTCAGGGAGGCGGCCGGTGATCTCGGGCTGGCGATACATGCCCATAGAGCCTTCCATGCCGCCTT
Source organism: uncultured Nitrososphaerota archaeon (assembly GCA_963842885.1). GTDB lineage: Archaea > Thermoproteota > Nitrososphaeria > Conexivisphaerales > DTJL01 > DATKKG01. Next base: position 116,695 of record CAWJIE010000005.1, on the reverse strand, counting down.
CACCAGAAGCCCCAACCATGGGATGAGCATGGCGGTCGTCGCCGAGACATGCCGGCTCATAGGCGTCGACCAGCTTCACATCGGCACTGTCGTGGGGAAGCTCGAAGCGTCGAGGGCCGAGGTGCGGACGCTGGAAGACAAGATCACCTCGCCCAGCACGGACAGCCGTGGTCACCTTCTGGGTACCGATTGGCACGGAATGAAGCCTGTCTTCCCCGTCTGCTCCGGTGGCCTTCACGTCGGCCTCCTTCCGCAGCTGTTCGACATCCTTGGCACCGACATCGTGGTGCAGCTCGGGGGAGGCATCTGGGGTCATCCAGCTGGCGGGAGGGCCGGAGCCAAGGCGCTCCGGGATGCCATTGACGCCTACCAGCAGGGGACGCCCTTACAGGAGTATGCGGCCAAGAGCAAGGAACTGAAAGAGGCCCTGAAGAAGTGGGGCACCTCCACCTTCAGGTAGGATGTCGACGTCTATCTGAGGGACGACGGGTCGGGATCGTTCCCTTTTTCTTGCAACTTCCTGCCGAACAAAGACTAAAATAGTTCGCAGACCGTTTGTGCAGTTTCAGGGAACCAGATGACAGCTACTGAGACCAGCGCGTCGGTCTTTCTGAAGGGCCGATTGTCACCGAAGGACTTTGGTCGCCTTGAAGCGATTCGAAGCGATGACGTGCTCAGGTTCGTTGCGGAATACGTCGAGCTCTGCGATCCATTGAGCGTCTACGTCTCCGCCAGCACTCCCAAGGACTTCATTTTCATCCGAGAGGCCGCGGTCGCCGACGGCGAAGAGTCCCGCCTTTCGACCGAAGGCCACACCGCCCACTTTGAGAACTACTATGATCAGGGAAGGGACAGGGAGCACACCCAGATCCTTCTCCCGGCCGGAGTGAATCTGGGACCTGGCATCAGGACGGGCGAAAGGCAGGAGAGGCTTGAGGAAGTGAGGTCTCTTTTGAAGGGCATCATGGCGGGCCGCCGCATGTTCGTGTCGTTCTATTGTCTCGGTCCCGTGGGCTCCATTTTCTCCATCCCCTGCGTCCAGATAACCGACTCCAGCTACGTCGCCCACAGCGAAGACATACTTTACCGCCAGGGGTACGAGGAGTTCATTCGCCAGGGAGCCAGCGCCAGGCCGTTCAAGTTCGTCCATTCTGAGGGGGAGCTGGACGAGCGGAGGACGTCAAAGAACCTGGGCATGAGAAGGATCTACATCGACCTGGACGGGGAGACGGTCTACAGCGTCAACACCCAGTACGGCGGGAACTCCATCGGGCTGAAGAAGCTCGCCATGAGGCTCGCCATCGTCAGGGCATCCAGAGAAGGCTGGCTCACGGAGCACATGCTGGTTATGGGGGTCAACGGCCCCGGCGGGAGGAGGACGTACTTCACGGGGGCGTTTCCGTCGATGTGCGGGAAGACCTCCACCGCCATGCTCGAAGGGGAGAGGATAGTTGGCGACGACATAGCCTACTTGCGCAAAGTGAACGGAAGCGTTCGCTCGGTGAACGTGGAGAAGGGCGTCTTCGGTATCATCCAGGGAATCAACTCCAGGGACGACTCCATTCAGTGGAAGGTCCTCCACAGCCCCGGCGAGATCATCTTCTCCAATGTGCTCGTGACCAGCGACGGGGGGGTCTTCTGGGACGGAGCGGACGTCGCAATGCCTGCTGCTGGGATCAATCACAGCGGGAAGTGGTGGCAGGGGAAGAAGGACGAGAAAGGCAAGGATGTGCCCGTTTCTCACCTGAACGCTCGCTTCACGGTCTCGCTCGACCTGTTCAGCAACCTGGACCCGGTCATCGAAGACCCTGCGGGTGTGGAGGTGGGCGCCATCGTGTACGGCGGAAGAGATTCAGACACATGCGTGCCTGTCGAAGAGTCCATCGGCTGGGAGCACGGGATCGTCACGTTCGGCGCCTGCCTAGAGTCTGAGACGACGGCGGCCACGCTGGGCAAGGAGGGGGTCAGGGAGTTCAATCCAATGTCGAACCTCGACTTCCTCTCCATCCCGGTCGGTCGTTATGTTGAGGACAACTTGCGTTTCGGAGAGGAACTAGAGCACCAGCCGAAGATCTTCGGTGTGAATTACTTTCTTCGCAACAAGGAGGGGAGGTTCCTCAACGACAAGACGGACAAGCGCGTCTGGTTCAAGTGGATGGAGCTCCGGACCCACGGAGATGTCCAGGCCATAGAGACTCCCACTGGCAGGATACCGATATACTCCGACCTGAAGAGGCTCTTCTCCGAGGTCTTAGGGAGGCCCTACACCCAGGAGGCCTACGACGAGCAGTTCACTCTCAGGATTCCCGAGCGCCTGGCCAAGCTGGACAGGGTGGAGAAAACCTATAGGGGAATGGAGCACGTGCCACAGAGGCTCTACGATGTCCTGGGAATGCAACGCGCCAGGCTCCGTGAAACACGCTCCAAGTTCGGGGACTACGTGAAACCGTCCCAGTTTTCCTGAGTATACATCTCTGCGACTGGCGAGCGTAGCTCATATTACCCCCCGTTCCCCCATCACCGTGATGGAAACCGGAACGAATGCCGAAGCGGAGGCGGCTGCACACACAGCTGAACACCTGTTCATAAGAAGCCTCCAGGACCTAGGAGTGGACCTCACCGTCCATGTCGTGGAACAGGAGGGGCTCCGCGGCAAGGTGAAGCTGAAGGCGTCACGCCTAGACTGGAAGGCCCTGGTCGACTCGATGGAGGCGGCGAACAGGATGATCGCCGCAGACCTCCCGGTCAAGGAGCTTTCCTTCTCATCAGTGGAGGAGGCCCGAAGGACGTTTCCCAGGCTGAGGACCAGGGAGGAGCGGCTCGAGGGAAAGGTCAGGGTGGTGCAGATTGGCGAATATGACGCCGCCACATGCGCCCACAGCCACGCGAGAAGCACCGCGACAGCCTCCCTCTTCGTCGTTGAGGACTTCCGCAGCCTTGCAGGCTCTTCCTATGAGTTCTCGTTCGTCACTGGCCGCGAGGCGATGCGGCTGGTCGGGAGCACGATCCTCAGCGAGGTCGAGGCGGCGCGACATCTCCACTGCAGGCACAACTTCATCGCGGAGGCATCGGCACGGGCCGAAGCTGAGCTTTCGAGCTTGAAGGGGGTCGTGGGCGAGCTGACTTCGCGGGTGTTCCGGAGTCTGCACCCTTCGAGCTCCATCGGAGGGACGGAGATCTACGCCTATGATCTTGGGCCGGTGGCGGGCAAGGTGCTGCTCTTCGAAGTGGGCCGGGCGATCACATCTGGAAGGAATCTCTTCGTCCTGGGGTACAGTGAAAAGGGGACTCCGTTCGTGCTGATAGCAAGGAGCCCGGGCGTGAACCTTGATTGCGGCAAGCTGCTCAGCGACGTGCTCGAGGAGCAGGGAGGGAAGGGCGGAGGCGAGCCGAACTTCGCCATGGGAGGGGGCCCAGGGGTCCGGATCAAGGAGGTCGTCGAAAGGATGGTCGACTTGGCGCGCCCACGACTGCTCGAGAATACTTAAAGCCGTGGCTCAGCCTGACCCTTGGCTGAGTGCCAACTGACATGGCAGATCCCACTCTTGTCATGATTCCGGGCCCGACGAACCTCCATCCTCGCGTCCTTCAGGCGATGTCCCTCCCCATGGTGGGGCACACATCGAAGGAGTTCGAGAACGAATTCCTGCAGATCCTAGACCTGACGAGGTACGTCTTTCAGGCCAAGGGGGACGTCATCGTATTCTCCGGCTCTGGGACCTTCGGGATAGAATCTTCTGCAGCCAGCCTGTTTGAGAAGGGTGACAGGGTACTTTCCATCGAGCTGGGTTATTTTGGCAAGCGCTACACGAACGTCTCGAGGATATACGGAGCGGAGACCACCGTCTACAGTCCCCCCGAGGGCCAAGCTGCCGACCCAAAGGTCCTCGACGAAATGCTTTCGAAGGACGCGTACAAGGCTGTCCTGATCACCCACATCGAGACGAGCATGGGCGTGATCAACAACGTAAAGGACCTGGCTTCGGTCGCGCGCCGCCACGGGGCCCTGTCCCTGGTCGACGCCGTCTGCGGTCTGGGAGGCGCCGAGCTCAGGTTCGACGACTGGGACTTGGACGTCGCCTTCGCCGGATCTCAGAAGGCCCTGGCCGCGCCACCCGGCGCGATGCTGATGGCCCTGTCCACGCGGGCGGTGGACCTCGTCCAGAAGAGGAAGACACCGATCCCATCGTACTATTTCAACCTGCAGAACTGGTTAGAGGTGATGAAGGACCCTCAAATCTATGTCACCACCCCCACCGTGCCGATCCTGCGAGCACTGCGTGTGGCATTGGAGATGGTCAAGGAGGAGGGGCTAGAAAGCCGTTGGAAGAGGCACACAATCCTGTCCTCCGCCTTCAGGGAGGCTCTCGTCAAAGGCGGCGTCCAGCTCTGGGCCAGGGACCCCAGCCCCACCGTAACGACGATCAAAGTCAAGGACGCGGCGAAGATACACCAGTCCATACTCGCCAGGCACAACATCTTGGTCGCAAGGGGGGTTGACACGCACAAGGACGACATGATTCGAGTGGGTCACATGGGGAACGTCACAAAGGACCAACTCCTCCTCGCCTTGGCCGCCTTCGGCGAAGGGGTCACGGCTGAACTTCCAGGGTTCGACACCGGCAAGGCAGTGTCCGAATACATGAAGTTGTCTCAGTAGACTTGGGTGACCTTCCGTTCAGAAAAGGACTTATACCTACAAAAAGCCTGTTCATACGGTAGCCCTGAAGCCCGGTCGAGGCGCAGGTGCGCCGCCGAGTCTAGCGGCCAAGGATACCAGGCTCTGGATCCTGACAGCCGTGGGCTAGAACAAGACTCCTTGGCGCTGTTGGGAGGAGACCCCTGGTGACGAGGGTTCGAATCCTTCCCGGGCTACCAATTGAACTATTCGTATCCGGAGGTATGAATTAGGTCGACGTGCAGCGCTTAGGCCCGAACAGAGGACTCTCAATAGGTTAATCATCTTTATGTTATTGAAGTCAATAAGTTAATTGAATCAAGGCGGGACTTCAACAAACTTCCTCTCTATTTCTTCTTCTTGGTGAGAGCGACGACTGGGATGATTCTCTTGGTCTTGCGTTGGTAGTCGGCGAACTGGGGATAGAGGGTGGCTTGGCGCCTGTAGATTCTGTCGTGTTCAAGGCCGGTGATCTCTTCAGCATGCACGTCAATCGTCTCGTCGCCGACCTCGATCTGGACGTCAGCGTGGGCCATGAGGTTGTAGTACCAGTCCGGATGGGTATCCGCACCACCTTTGGACGCGAACACCACGTAACGCTCCCCGTCTTTGAGGTACATCATCGGGTTGGTGCGAGGTTTGCCGCTGCGTCTCCCGACGGTGTGGAGCAGCAGCAACGGAGCTCCCTCGAAGTAGCCTCCGACTTTTCCGTGATTCCTGCGGAACTCCGCAATGTTCTGCGCGTTGTAGTCACCGGCTCTACTCATGAACTCGCCCCAGTATTGTAAGGCTGACCAGTATTTCAATAGGTATCCCAAGGCGTGGGCTTGGACCTGCGAAAAATGGGCTGATTTCGTGGCAAGATTTCGATGTAGCCCAATTCGCATTCAGACCTATCGTCCTCTGGTGGAGCTGTTCATTCTCTTGACATCAGGTATCCTGCAAAACAAATGGTCCAGATGTTGAACGAGTACACGACCAGGCGCTCTGCGACGCCAAAGCCGACGACCGACGGAATGCCGAAGAGGGATATGGCCAGCAGAGACACCGCTCCCAAGAGTACCGATAGATACCTGAACGGGGACTTCGTGAACCTATATGCGTAGATAGACCCAAGACCTCCAAAAATAAAGACCATAAAGGCACCTACTGCGTGAATGGCCAAAACCGAATTCTCAGGAAAGAGAGAAACGATGATTGATCCCAACGGCGGCAAGACATACAAGACCCAAGCAGTTCTGATGTTAGGAATTGGGAGAGCCGAGCTTCGCAGGAATATTACGACCCCTATGAATGAGAGGATCCCAGTGACCAGCAACTGACCATTCCAGAGGAGAAACGTTGGCGAGCCGATTGCGCCCATGTCGCTCAGAGCGTTGGTGCCGAGGTTGTAACCAGGATATGTCCCTTCAGAGACCATGTTGAAGATGACGTTAACGGTCCCGGCCAAGAGCAAGAGTGCTCCCGCCGCGCCCAAGCCGTATCTAGACTTCATGGATGCTGGCCTGTCAACCAAGGAGATCTACCTGCTGACCGAATCGTTGTCAGCCTTCCTAATATCGATTGAGGTATTGGGCCAGTCGAGTTCAAGAACGACGGGATTCCTCCGCTGACGGGTGACGCCTCGGCTTGGACCTGCGAAGCATCGATGTCTGAATCTGGTGCTATCTCTTCAGACGGACCTTTTCAATAGGGCAATGGCCGCGGTGACCACCACTATTATGATTATGACTATGAGCAGTCTTGTCTTCGTGTACCACATCCTCCCAACTCTCCTTCCTTCATATCTTTGATACTCTTCGTTCTTACGTGTCTTGGTACCGAAGCGTTGGAGGTCAGGGACGTCGGCTTGGACCTGCGAATGGGCCTCCTGTCCATCACGCTTAATACTCAAGTTGTGCATCAATGCATCGTGCAGCCGAGCTTCGATCCCGACGAAATGCTTGAAGGCGGGGTAGCAGGCGTCTACCGGGTCACGCCGGTCGAGGACATGTACATGAGGAGCTCCGCCGAGCCGTTTGATGGTGTGAACCTAGCTCTGTCCCTTACTTACGCCGTCCACAGCCGAGAAGGCCGCGTCCTCCTGGGGTGAGCCCGACGAAGGTATTGGTGACGGGCGCGACCGGCTTCATTGGAGGGTACATTGTCGAAGAGTTGGTCCGCCGGGGGCATGAGGTAACCGGTATGGCACGCAAGGCGACAACGGATGGCGTGGCCGGCGCGCAGATTAGGATCGCTGACCTTACGGATGCAAAGAGCCTCATTGTGGCGACCGAAGGTATGGAGGCGGTTATCCACCTTGCCGCCTACTACACCTTCTTCGGGAAAAGGGAGCTCTACGACGAGGTGAACGTGGAAGGGACGCGTTCCCTCCTCCGGGCCTGCGTCGCCAACGGCGTCAGGAGGTTCATCTATTGCAGCAGCACGGAGGCCATCGGCCCCGTGGAATCGCCCCCGGCCGACGAGGATACGCCTCTGAGGCCCTCCTACGAATACGGACGGTCCAAGGTGGCGGCGGAGAAGGCGGTCAGGGAGTCAACGGCGGACGGCATCGACTGGACCATCATCCGTCCGTCTGGCGTATACGGCCCCAAGAACGTCGACGACGTCGCCTACTGGTTCATCACATCCTTCGCCAAGGGCTCTTTGGCCACGAAATTCATCGTAGGCAGCGGGAGGAACCTGGTGCAGTTCGTCCACGTTCGAGACGTGGTCAGCGCCTTCGCCCTAGCCCTAGAAAACCCCGAGGCGGCCAATGGCCAGACGTACATCATAACCGATGACCATGCTTGGACGTACACGGACCTGTACTCCATAATGGCCGAGCTCTGCGGACGAAAGCCTCCCGTCAGGCACCTTCCCAAGGCCTTGGCGAAGGCGATGATGGCCCCCGTCGAGGCCTTCAACGCTGTAGCGGGGAGGGAGAGCTTCATGTGGCGCACGGGCACGGTGGACTCGGTGACTTGCGACCGGGCCTTCTCCTCGGCGAAGGCGACGAGGGAGCTGGGGTATCGGCCATCTTTCGGGCTGAGAGATGGACTAAGCGAGACCTTAGAATGGTACCGCGATAATGGTTACCTCTGAAGGCTCGCCGACAGCGCTAATGGCCAGCCCGGAGTGAACTGAGCTACGCTGAATCCGTGTGCTACTTCAGTCCAGCCAGCTGCCGCAGATGATCGGCCACGTCTGTCCTCTCCCAGGTGAACTCGGGCTCGTTCCTCCCGAAGTGCCCGAGCAGGCCGTCTTCCTGTAGATGGGCCTCAGAAGGTCCAAGCGCTTGATGATCATGCCGGGGCGCAGGTCGAAGTCCTTCTTGACCAGCTCCATTATCTTATCGTCGGGGATTCTCCCGGTGCCGAAGGTCGTCACGAAGACGGAGATGGGCTCCGCCACACCGATGGCGCAGGCAATCTGCACCTGAAGTCTCGCCCGAGAACAGATCGGCCTGAAGGACTCTTGACTGCCCCGGGGGAAATCGGGTCGCCACCGCTCACCCAATAACCGCCGTGTCGGAAAGCATTGAAAAAATGTAACATACTTTTTCCTCTTTCTAGATTTCCGCTATTTTGCAAAACGGTGCAAATGATGAATAGAGTGAAGCGGCTTAGGAAGGCTTTAAAACGATCACAATGCGGCCAAAGAATATCGTTCTGGCGGAGTCCAATATCCTTTTAGGCGCCAGTTGCTCATTAGCAGAGGAACGTGCAACGGCATGTCCTTGTCTAGACTCAAAGATCTGGAACCGGAGATGCAGAAGTGCATCAGATGCTCTTTGTGCAAAATGGTGCCACTACCAACGGTACTGAACCCGAAATATGCTGATGGTTGCCCAGCCAGCCACCTGTACCATTTCCATGGATATTCAGGGTCAGGCAAGAGCATCATGGCACTCTCATTGGTCAATGGCCGCATCCAGGTCGATCAAGCGCTTGCTGATATCACGTTCGCCTGCACTGCATGCGGACTCTGTGATGTTTCCTGCAAATTCATCATGGATGCGGAACGCCACGCAGTGAACATGGCGCTCAGAGAGCACATTGTGGACGAAGGATTTGCTTTGCCTGCCCATCGGTCCATGATAAAGAATCTTCAAGAATATGGAAATCCAGAGGGAAGGACAGAGGATCAAGGTCTGAGTTGGGCAGAAGACCTGGGATTGAAGATATTGCCGAACCAAGAAGCGCCGATTCTCCTATTTACGGGTTGCATGCGATGCGACCCAGGAGCCACAGAAGTAGCCCGAAAGTGCGCCATCCTTCTGAAGCAAGCAGAGGTGGATTTCGGCATCCTGCGAGAGAATGAAACGAGCTGCGGGCTGCCAGCTTACTGGACAGGACACAGAGATGTCTTTGCGAACACAGCAAACCATCTGGTGGATATGCTCGACGATATGAAGATCGGGACGGTCGTTGTCCTGTCCGGGTCGTGCCTGGGAGCTTTCCGTTCCAAGTATCCTGAGTATGCGAGGGCGCCCAAGGCCAAAGTCCTGCATATTACCGAGTTCTTGGCGCAGTTGATAGCTGATAACCGTCTGCGCTTGCCCAATCCTATCAGGCGAAAGGTGACCTATCACGATCCATGTTACCTTGGACGTCAGAGCGAACCGCCCCTCACATGGAAAGGGGAGCAAAAAGTCACCCGGGGTTGCATGACCTACACCGAACCCCCCAAAGAGATCAACCGAGGGGTGAATGGTGTCTATGATCCACCGCGTCAGATTCTACGTGCGATTAGAGGGCTCGATTTCATCGAGATGCATCGGATTCGTGAATACTCGTATTGTTGCGGAGGAGGTGGCGGGGTCCCCTTGGCATATCCGGATCTAGCGCGCTCAACGGCTCTTGACCGTTTGGAAGAAGCGGTGGATGTGGGAGCTGAGTGTCTGGTCACAGCATGTCATCACTGCAGAGCGAACCTGTCCGAGTCCCAACAATCCTTGGAGAAACCACTGCTTCCGGTTGTCGATATCGTCGATCTTGTTTACGAGGCCGCAGAGATCGACCGAGGTGAGCGAATGTGATCTCGGGTCCTGAACTTGGAGAACGCCTGCGCTCGGTTCTGCATGAGGGTACCGTCAGCAGTGATCCCGACGACATCGGCACTTTTCAACAATCGAATCCTATCATAGATTGGGCGGTGAAGCCTTCCTATATACTCCGCCCTTCCAAAGTGGACGAATTACAGGGATTGTTGCGGCTTGCCAATGAAATCGGTCTGGATCTGACGGTGTCCTCCTCCACGGGCGTCCATGGCAAGGGCGGGTTTGCGGCAAAGGAAGAGAACATCTTGATAGACCTGTCCCAATGGAGGCAGATCCCTTGGATTAACAGGCGAAACCGTGTCTGCCTGATCGAGCCCGGCGTTACCTACGGAGAATTGCTGAAGGCCCTTGAGCCGTATGGAATGACCGTTCCGATGCCGCTCTCGCCTCGCATCGGCAAGAGCGTCGTTGCATCGGTGATGGACCGAGAGCCCACCATATGGCCAAATAGACAGTGGGACATCAGTGACCCAGTAGGGAGCACGGAGTTCATTTTCGGGAACGGAGAGATGTTCCGCACCGGCGCGGCAGGCGGTCCCGGGACGCTTGAGCAGCAGCGTGCTGTGGGAGGTGCCCAGAAATCCTCTCAGGGCCCATCTCAGACGGATTTTCACCGCGTCATCCAAGGTTCCCAGGGCACTATGGGCATAGTGACATGGATCACGATGCGCACGGAGCTCAAACCGTCCCTCGAGCATCCTTTCCTTCTCGGTGCGGATTCGCTCCTGGCGTTGATCCCGTTCATCTACGACGTCCAAAGGCAATGGTTAGGGGAGCATTTCTTTGTTCTCGATCGCACCGCGGCGGCCATGCTCGTGAGCGCGCAGGGCGGAGGGCAATTCGAAGCAATAAGGAGCTCACTTCCCAGTTATGTCTGCCTGGTGAACGTCGCGGGATTTGAAAGGATGCCCAAGTCAAGGGTCGAGTATCAGCGCAAGGACATAGAATCCATCGCCAATGGGAACAGGCTCAGCATGACGACATCTCAGGGAAATATCCAAGCTAGGGTTCTGCTGGATATGGCGACACGTCCGTGCGGCGAAACTGACTGGCGTCATCGTTTGAAAGGACATTGCCTTTCCCTGTTCTTCCTGACGACCCTTGATAGGGCGCCCGGACTCGTAGATGTCTTCATTGATCTGGCCGGCAAAAATGCCATTGAGAAGGAGTCTGTCGGAGTTTACATACAACCTGTCATTCAGAACCATGCCTGCCACGTGGAGCTCATGTGCCCCTTCGATCCCGGGACGCCAAGCGAGGTCGAGCTAATGCGCAGGCTTGAGAAGGAAGCGGTGATGAAACTGGCTCAGAAGGAGGCCTTTTTCAGCAGGCCATACGGATCAGCCGGCGACGTGGTGTTCGGGCAAAACCCGCTGAGCTACGAGGTGTTGAAGAAAATGAAGGGGATATTCGATCCTCATAGGGTATTGAACCGGGGCAAATGGGGGCTTTGATATGGTCTCTCCACGGAAATTGGAGCTAGGAGGAAGGTGCTGTCATTGATCACCGAGGAAGAGACCAAAGGACTTCAGGACATTGTCGGTCAAGAGTGGGTATCGACCTCCCCCTGCATGATGGACACGTATTCGCTCTACATGAATCCGGAGACCGTCGTGAAGGATGGGTCGAAGTGGCTCCCTCGTCCAGTCGCCGTTGTGCTGCCCAAGAGCACACAGGAGATCCAAGAGATCATGCGGTTCTGCAACAAGAATCACCTCATGACCAAGCCGCTTTCGACAGGATTCCACGCAGTCTGCGCTGCCTCAAGGGACCGGGTGATAATCCTCGACCTCAAGCGTATGAACAGAATCATTGACATCGACGCCAAAAACCAAGTCGCGATCGTAGAACCCTATGTCCGCGCCATCGACCTGCAGACAGAGATCTTCAAGTTGGGGCTGACGGTCCACACGGTCTCCGCAGGTTCCAATCATTCCCTTCTGGCGTCCACTGCGGCCGCATGGGGATACGGTTCGAGCGGACCCGCGACCAGCTACAGCGGTCGTAATCTGCTCGGCGTGGAATGGGTATTGCCCAACGGCGAGGTCCTGACCCTTGGCAGCGGCGGTGTCGGCACAGGTTGGTTCACAGCCGACGGTCCGGGGCCTTCGCTGCGTGGCATCATGCGTGGTTTTCAAGGGACCTTCGGAGGACTCGGTGTGTTCACAAAGTGCGCGGTGAAACTCTATAAGTGGAATGGACCCGCGCAGTGGAAGGTCCAAGGAAAATCCCCGGTCTACGTTCTTGATAAATTACCTGAAAGAATGACGATGAACGTGCATGCCTTCCCCTCCGCCAAGGCCATGGCAGATGCCGGCTACAAGCTCGGAGAGGCTGAGATAGACTTCGCTTGCTTCCGTACGCCATCGTTCTTATCCGCTCTCGGAATGACCGAGAACAATGAGGAGCTGAAGGTTGCGATGGAGAGCGGTTTCTTTGACAAATCAATGCACCATGTGCTGGTCAATGCGGTGATCGGCCACTCGGATGGCGAATTCAAGTGGAAAATGGCCGCGATGAAACAGATAATGCGGGAGACGGGCGGCGTAAAAGTGCCCATGAACATCAAAATGACGCCTCGAATGTTCCGTATCATGAAGCCTGTATTGAAACACATCAAAGACCCGCTCACAATCCTACGCCGCTTCCCTCGCCTGCAGGACGTGATCCACAGCATTCCCCTAGGAAAGCGTCAGAAGTTACAGCTAGACTCCCGGTTATTCTGGCTGTTGATTAGGAACGCCGTCAACACACAGGCGACCTTCCGTCCTTCCCAGGGGATGTCGACGATGTTAGGTTCGTTCGATACTTGGGATATGGGTATCACGCAATCGGAATGGGTCGCTCGGGCGAAGAAGAAGTATATCGAAAAGGGGACCTTCCTAGACGATGGCGGTGATCTGGGGTGCGGTGGCACGTTCGAAAACTCTCATCTTGGATATATGGAAGGTATCTTCCTGTATGCCTCTGGAGATCCCGAGGCGGTAAGAGCTTCCGGGGAGATCATCGAGGATGGATGCAAAGCGGCAATCGAGGAGGCTATGGGGATCCCGATCGCTGCGTTCGGTTGTGAAATGAACAAGCGCTTCGGCCCAGCTTGCCATGACTATCCTAAGTACATGAGCAAGATAAAGAAGGCATTGGATCCGAATACCGCGTCTGATCCCTTCTTCTACGCCGAGCCTGAGGGTGGTTGATAACATGAATGAACCTTTGGTCAAAGAAGGATGGACCGGACCTGGCAGACGTGATGCTACCGTAATACCGCTCGTGCCTGAAGAAGATGGCATCCATATCGACATGCACAAGAAAGGGATGTATGAGTGGTGGTACTTTGACGCGCATATGGAAACTGGCCACACGATCGTGATATTCTTCTACGCAGCGAACCCCAACCCGGGCGCAGGAGGAAAGCCTGGTATCGAGATCGTCCTCCTCAGACCAGACGGTAGGAAGACCCAAAGGTTCGTGCCATGCAGCAAATCGGACTTCACCGCTTCCCGTGCTGGGGCGGACGTCAAGATCGGAGAGAACTATCTGAAGGCCAGACAATCACCCGGAGAACTGCCTATCTACGAGGTCCATATAAAGGAACAGGACCTAGGTTGCCATCTGATTTTTAAGGCCGAGGTGAACGGCTGGAAACCTGGAACTGGTGTTTCCCAGTTCGGGAAGATGGGCACTTTTGCCTGGGTGGTCCCCTTTGCGAGAGCTTCGGTCGAAGGAACGATCGCCGATGGGGATCGTGTTTTGCAGGTCAAGGGCGTCGGCTATCACGATCACAACTGGTTAGATTTCCCCTTCCAGAGCATCATCGACTATTGGATGTGGGGACGGATCTATTCGCAGCATTACACCGTATCCTATGCTTTCATTCAGTGCAATGACAAGGTGGGTAACCATGCGGTCAAGGTCTTGATGATGGCCGACGGGAGAGAGGTAATGCTCAGCACAGGGGAGTTCGAATTCGGAAAGGAGAACTTTGAGTATAACCAGAAGGCCAAGCACAGCTATCCTAGGAGGATCACAATCTCGGTCCCGAACGAGCTTGAGATAGGCCTCGATGTGAGAAAGGTCCTTGAGGGTCAGGATATGCTTGAGAACTTCAGTATGCCGCTCAGGCTCATCGCAAAACATTTGTTGCGTCTACGACCGGGATATTTCAGGCTCGAATCAGATTTCGAGATAGGCGTGACTCGCAACGGGATTACCAACAAGGAAAAGGGAACAGCCCTACATGAGATCGTCCTGTTCCGATCTGCGGAGTAAGCACTTCTTGTCTTGAATCGTACGGTTGAGTCGTGGTGCGGGGGGTTTGAAGTCGGACGAGATGCTTCGGATTAATACTCGCATCCTGAGGCTGTTATGGCAGGTGTCATAAGACGATCAAGGTACATTCGCACCCTGAAGACCCATGGTGCCACCGACTGGAGAAGCCTGCTCAGGACGTCTTGTCTGCAGTAATGCATTTCTGCAGAACTGCATCGGAGACGAGCTCGGCATGCTCGGTGCACCGATCTTGAGTCCAGCGCGGAACTTGGGTTGCAAGACAGCACCCTGTGGGGAGCCTACGGGCTTCGGTGAACCCCGATTTTGGTCGCGATATCAAGCAAAACGGAGGGTTCGAATCCTGCCGAGGCTACGAATGCTTCATCTCGCGTCGGCCGGGCCCAAATCTGGACAGGAGGAAGTGGAGGGGACGCCCTTCTTTTTTCATCCTACTTAGTTTCCTCGAATTCGACGAGCCCGTCCCGGAACTCGATGTCCACGTGGGCGCGGTCGCAAAGGGGCTTGTTCATGGAGGCCCCGCAGCGGCAGAGCGTCACCCGGTTCCGCACCTCGTAGGGCTTTCCATCATCGGACTCGATCCTTATCCCGCCGCGTACCCACAGGGGGCCGCTGAAGCTGAGCCCCGGGTCCTCGATCACGCCAATGGAGGGAGGGAGCGCCTCCTCGATCTCCTTCCCGGTCTTCCTGTCTTGCACGACCAGCCGGCCCGCCGGGCAGTAGTTCGCCTCGCGGATGACGAGGTCGCGGGCCTTCGGGTCGTCGGTCTTTTTGGTCAGCCTCCAGATCCCCCCTTTCGCGTCGCAGAAGCGGGCTAGGGCGCAGAGCTCCTCCGCGTCGCTCAGGGTCAGTGTCGGCCCGTCGAAGATTCTCGCCTGGTCGGCGAAGGGGAGCCGGCTGGCCGTCTCCTTCCCGTTGAACTTGATCTTGGCGTGGGTGCCGTCGCAGAAGGGCTTCTCCTTCGAGCCGCCGCACCGGCAGAGGTCGTACTCCTCTTCGGTGTCAAACGACCTCCCCTCCTTCCATTCCCACGAAATCCCGTCCCTGCCGGGGATAATGCTCCATATGGCGAGCGGGACGTTCCCTGAGACTGTGAAGGGGCCGTTCCTTGCTACGACGATCTTCCTCTCCGACTGCTTGGTCACAACCCTTCATGACCGGAGGGAGCTATTAACGGTGGCGGAGAGAAGGAGGGCTGCCGGGTCCTCACCGACGCGGCTCGACGCAACTGCACTATTGGGAAGCCCCATCAACCAGAGCCGAAGCGGCAGGCCCCTAGATGACAGGCTCATCGAACGCAGACTTGGACGTCAGCCGAGTCCGGTTTGAGCATACCATTGTGAGTTCCTATCCCGGCCAGAGAGAACGATTCAGAGAGCAAATCCTTATCACTTCAGCCAATGTGGCAGTCTTGGCTGCGGTATCTATGAACCAGCAAGTGATGGCGGCACTCGTCATTGCGGCTTTCGTAATCGCCGCTTGTTCTATTGTCTCAAGTCCGGCATGGGCGGGGGGAGCAGTGGGCGCCTTAGTGGGCACCATAACTGTTGGCACTCAACCGCATGATGTAGCCTACGACCCCGCCAACGGCTACCTCTACGTCACCAACTTTGGTTCAGGCACCGTGTCTGTCGTCAACGGGACCACGAACGCGGTGGTGGGGAGCCCCATAACGGTGGGTGTTGAGCCGATTGGGATAGCCTTCGACCCCTCCAACGGCTACCTCTATGTCGCCAACTTCGGTTCGAACACAACTTCGGTCATCGACGGCTCCACGAACGCGGTAGTGGGGGGCGCGATAACGGTGGGCGTTGCGCCGGCTGGGATAGCCTACGACCCCGCCAACGGCTACCTCTACGTCACCAACTATGGTTCAAACACAACGTCGGTCATCGACGGGGCCACGAACACGGGTGTGGACACCATAGCGGTGGGCACTTATCCGGTTGGAATAGCCTTCGACCCCTCCAACGGCTACCTCTATGTCGCCAACGTGGGCTCAGGCACCGTGTCATTCATCGATGGAGCCACAAACTCCGTGGCGGGAGCCATAACAGTGAGCACCTATCCGGCTGCTATAGCCTACGACCCCGCCAACGGTTACCTCTACGTCGCCAACTTCGGTCCAAACACCGTGTCGGTCATCAACGGGACCACGAACGCGGTGGTGGGGAGCCCCATAACGGTGGGCTCTGGGCCGATTGGCATAGCCTACGACCTCGCAAACGGTTACCTCTACGTCATCAACCTTGGTTCAAGCACCGTGTCGGTCATCAACGGGACCACGAACGCGGTAATGGGGGGCGCGATAACCGTGGGCGTTGAGCCGTATGGGATAGCCTACGACCCCGCCAACGGCTGCCTCTACGTCGCCAACTATTATTCGGGCACCGTGTCTGTCATATCGACAGGGCCTCCTCCGCCGGCGCTTGCCTCTCTAAAGGTCTCCGCCAGCCCTACGACTGTGACTCGCACTTCTTCGTCATCGGGCTCCACCGTAACGGTGACGGCCCTTGACCAGAACGGCACCCCCATGGCCGGCGTCAACATCACCCTCACGGCATCTGGCCCTGGCGTCCTGTCACCATCAACGGTCACGACGGCCTCCAACGGCCAGGCCACATCCACCCTGACCCTCTCTGGGTCGATCACCTCGTCCACGACCGTGAGCGTTTCCGCCACCTCTGGCAGTATCAGCAGCGAGTCCGTCCAGGTGACCTTCGTGCCTCCTCCCTCCTCTTCGACTACTGCCTTGGTAGGCGGTGCTGTCGTCGTCGCCGTGGTTGCCGTGGCGGGCGCGGCGTTCTTCGTCCTAAAGAGGAGGAAGCCTACCCCCATCATCGTCGGTCCCAAGTGATAGGACTGCCGGCTGGCATTTCGCTCGTCGGGGCGGGGCCAAAGATCAATAATGCCAAGCGACTGTCAGACCTTTGAATTCTAGATTTGTCAAGTCCCACTTGTGAGCTGAAGGTGGCCTCCACGACACTTCGGATCTCCCCGACAAACCTTTTCTGATAGCTTGCAAGGTTCCTAGTCTGAGATGAAACAGTATGACCTTGTCGTCATCGGCACGGGCTCCGCGATGAACACGGGCGACGGCGGCTTCGAACCGATAAACGACGCCATGCACATACACCCGTCGCTGAGCGAAGTGGTGCAGAGGGCCTTCGGTTCGCTGATGCCTGCGGAGCACTATCACGAACGCTTCTCAGAGTGAGCAGCTCTCTCACTTCGACCTTTGACGCCCAAGCTGGTGGCCTCAAGCATCCGCCTGTCCTTGCGCAGCCTCTCGCCTATGGCCTCCCGGACGAGCGAGCAGGCCTCAACGATCCTCTTGTCGGCGATGCTGTAATAGATGTTCACCCCGCTTCTGCGCGTCTCCAGCAGGCCCAGCCGTCGCAGGAGGCTCAGGTGCTGTGACAGGTTGGCCTGAGGGATATTCGTCATCTCGGCCAACTCGTTCACGGTCCTCTCACCTTCCTTCAACATGTCGAGGATCAGAACCCTCTTCGGGTGTGCCATCCCCTTGCAGAACTCAGCCTGAAGCCTGTAAAGCTCCTCTTCCGCCTTCCTTTTGCCGTCTTTCACCGTCGCTTCCACGGTCCTCACGATGCCTTTGCCTACGCCACAGCCACCTTTGACTGTTTCTCCGCTTCGACGGGGAATTTGGTCAGAACCAGGACGTTAGACGGCTTCGCGGGTTCCTAACGCAGGTGGTGGGCATCAGGAGTGTCTTCTTCATGGCGGGGGGGCGTTCGCGCTTCTGTTGCCCATAGCCGCGACGCTGCACGACCGAGCAAGGCAAGCCTCTCTACCCAGATAGTTCAGTCCACTGCCTGTTGATACTCACTGGACGTCGGGATAGACACAGCATAATCGAGCTTCTTGTTTCGATTCCTTCCCGGGCTATCTCACTTTGGTTAAACCGTACTATGCTTCTCTTGTGCTATCAATCGAAGCTTGTTTCATGGTCTTCAGCAACCGCAGATGAGTCTTGCGAACCCTTCAACGTGCCCTCCCAGTTAGTTTGCGGGAATCCGATTCCTGGTGGCTATGATTAACCAGAGACCACGAATCACTCCAGGTCAGACAAACGGGGCTTGAACCCGGTTCGGTATGAACACCTCGCCTCCAAGCCTTAGAGCCGCAAGGGGCTCTTCCCCAGTGAGTTTGTGGAGACAACAGGCATTAAGCGAAAGCCGTCATCGTCGGTCAGGTTGATGTTATTGATGTCTTCTTCAGCAGCAATGGATATCCAAGAGTATCATGGGCAAGGGGGTAGAGGCCCCACCGCTCCCAACGGCCAAGTCCTCAATCGGCGTCGGACTTGGTTCTTATCCTGCCGGCGGACGTCGCGAAATGGTGATGCCCATCAAGGCCAGCAGGACGCCGACGAACATGAGCGCGATGCCGTCGCTCATGTAGGATATAAAGGTCGGGCCGTTGGGCATGAGGAAGAAGATGTAGAACACGTTCGCCGTAGTGCATACGACGTAGCCCACGGTCATGGTCACGCCAGCTAGGGCCCCAACGACTCCCTTCACTCCGAACATCAAAGCCACCAGCATCATCAGGGAGATGGCCATGAGCGTGACCAGGGCATGTTCATGGCCTATCGCGAACACCTGTTGATAGTAGCCGCCCAAGACCTGGCCGTTGAAACGCGCGAGGTTCACCGCCACATAGATGCCGGGGAGGGTGACGGCGATGTTCACCCAGAAGAGGACGAAGAGCATGCCGAAGGTGAGTGATTCACGGAGGACGCCCAGAGGCCCCCTGACATGGAGGCGCCGGGCCTCTTCATACATCACGGCGAACATGATGAAAAGGGAAGCTTGGAGAAGGATGCCTGAAAATATCGTCAGATCGCCTGTGGGGCCGGTGGCCGTGGGGGCGGCGACCAGCATGGAGGCGACCACAATGGGGATCCCGACCAACGTGCCGTAGAGACCCACCTTTGCGAACAGGCCTGGAGTCCCGGTGTACTCCTCAGCCTTGAACCATTTGGCCGCCAGCACGACGATGGCCGCCCCGACGACGGTTATCACCAGGTTCTCATGTGCCGCTTGTAGCCCGGGCATCAGTCCGATGGTAGTCGATGGATTCCATTGTGCATTCCCCAAAGCGGCGTAGGAGCCCAGGGTGACGGCGACCAAGGCTGCTGCGACGGTGACCCACATTGTCAATCCGGCCAGGCTCCGCCCCGCCAGCTTCATCGGAACGTCGGGAGCGCGATGAGGCCACAGGGCCAACAGGAGGGACACTGCTGCGCCAGCACCGAGGGCCATCCCCGCGTACATGAGGAGGTATGACAGTGTATCTCCGCCCGACAGCAGGATGTAGGCCATCGATCCAGATGTCAGGATGCAGCCGAATGTGCCGGCGTACATGACGAAGCTCCTTATCCTCCCATGTATCCCGAAGGCGCCCAGCGTGACAAGCATAAGGACGGCCGCTAGGGGCATAGCGAGAGAATGGAAGAAGAGGCTGTCCAGGATTGGAAAGTTGACCATCAGGGATGTGGAAACGCCGAAGGCGCTTGCAATCTCCCCCATCGGTGGCGAGAAGAGTGAAGCCGCAAGGACCAGCAGGAACTCCCATAGGACTGTCAGGAGCACCAACGGCTTGAGGTGCATGAAGGGATTGGGGTCATCTTGAGTTTCGCCTTCGACGTCGGAGGACGACAGCAGATGGGACAAGCGGGACTTCACGCCACCCCTCCCCGGCAAGACAGACATGACCTACACATCATACCACTAACAATCCCTCGAACCAGCCGGCAGAGGACGGATGATGCCATGCCGGTCGGGTCGATGATGAATACGTGGCAGAACCCACCGGCAGGCCAGCTGATCTTCATGTCCTCCAATACGGAATGACGAGAGCCGCGCAGAAAGTCGACCCATCCTTCCGCCACCTGAATGTTTTTCGGGGCCACCAGCAGATGGATTCGCGGGAGCGGCTGCGACGCGCAAGACGGGACAGGGAATCATATCAGAATATTTAAATTTCTGGTTACGACAATCTTCACTGGTGTGAAGCGGCAATCCTCACAGGTGCGGGCGAGTCCTGGCGTTGAATCGAGCCTCGCCCGGCTGGTCCAGTCCGGTAGATGTGAAGCGGTGAACTCCAGGAAGTATCGGACTGAGCTAACAGACCTGGCTTCTCGCGCCTCGGGCGAGGTGGACCTGAAGCACAGAGCCGAAGTGTTCAACGCCCTGTCGGAGGAGTTGCGCCTCAAGATGGTGTACCTGCTCCTGACGAGGGAGATGTGTGAGTGCGAGATCATTGTGGCTCTGGGTCTGACCCAGCCGACGGCCTCCCATCATCTTTCCATCCTTGAGAGGGCTGGCTTGATAACCAAGACGAAGCGCGGGAAATGGGCCTTCTACAAGGCGTCCGAGGCCAGCGTGGGCAAGCTTCTCGGCAGTGCACCGTCGCGTGTCAACGGACGGAGCCCAGACCTCCAGGCCCAGAGAACAGGTTGATGCCGCTGGACATGATGGTCGTAACAGGTTTCCCTGAGCGAGGCCTTTGGTGGCCTTCTTTTGCCTCCAGGGGGTTTGAAGTTAGCCACGTCTGGTAGCCGACCGGCGACCAGTTCGAGAAGGAAGAGCATTCGCGCTCTGGTCGCCCTTGCCATTGCGGCGTGCGTCCTTATTGTCCCGGCCGCAATCGTCGTTCGCCTTCCGCCTCCCGCCGCGTTGGTTGGCGAAGTAGCGTATGTAGCCATCACCTCCGGCGCTTGGAACGACAAGTCTCCAGTCTGGAGCCCTGACGGAAGCACGATAGCTTTCGTTTCGGACCGTAACGGAGGCTGGCAGGTATGGGCGATGGCGCTCGATGCCTCATGGGAGAAGGCGCTCACGCCATCGAACATGGCGGCGACAGATCCTTCATGGAGCCCCGATTCATCTCGTGTGGCCTTCTGGAGCCAGGTGGGCTCACGAACTGACATAAGGATAGTCTTTGTTTCCAACTCCAGCATCACAACCGTGACTTCGGGGAACTATTCGGTCCTTCAAACGCAACCAAAGTGGAGCCCTGACGGGACGCAGCTGCTCTTCTACATGTCAGCGGGCAACGTTGAGTTGGTATCGGTGAGCACCAGGACCTTGGCTGTAAGAGTAATCGCTGCGGTGGAGGGAAATGACTCCTCTGCGACCTGGGTCTCTCCGAATGAAATCTATTATTCCACCGAGTCGGCGGGCAGCTACGAAGTCCTCAGCTACGACCTGAATAGTGGAACTTCGAGCGTAGTCCTGGGCGGCGACGCGAACTACACCGCGCCCTTGGTATCGCTCAGCACTTCGAGACTTGTCTATATCTCTGACTTGGTCCCTGAGAACCAGCACCCAGGTAGGCATTACTACGGCACCTACAGCCCGGGGGACTTCAATCTGTGGGTGAGCGGGCTTGACGGCACCAACGCCACGTTCCAGTACGGACCCGAGCCCATAGCCGTCGACGTCCGCACCTACTTCGACGCGCCATATACGCCGGGAACCATAGACCCTAGCCAAAGCTTGGCCTGGAGCCCCAACGGCAGCATCGTAGCATACATAGCACAGAACCAGGCCGTCGGAACGTCTCTCTTCCTATGGGACGTCACCTCCTGGGCCGCCAACCAGTTGGGGCCTATAAACGCCAATTCGACCGAGCCGTCTTGGAGCCCCGACAGCATATATCTCGCATTTGCAGCGACTGTGGGGGGGTATTACCACATCTTCATATTGGACACAACGAACGGCATCCAACCCATGCCGATAGGGTTCTAATGGCGATGCGGAAAGGGGAGTCTTTGATGTGAGAAGGGACGACCACTTCCTCTTCGCATGCGTCGAGAAATCCGGGCGGAGTCAGATGAAGAGGCAGCTGTCCCTTCGAAGGAGGATGCTCGCCGAATTCTCGGGGACCCTTGTTCTGGTTCTGATAGGAACCCTGTCCTATGTCGTCTAGGCAACTGGTTCCTTCGCCACGACAGTCTCTCTAGTAAGGCTTTCCGAGCGATACCACTTCTTCTTAGCCCAGAGTGATACGTTCACCAAGCCTATCATGACAGGCACTTCGATAAGGGGACCTATGACCGTGGCGAAGGCCACGCCCGAGTTTATGCCGAAAACGCCGACAGCCACCGCTATGGCCAGCTCGAAGTTGTTGCTCGCCGCCGTGAAGGACATCGTGGCCGAAGATGGATAGTCGAAATGCAACGCCTTCGACAGGGCGAAGGAGAGGGTGAACATGATGACGAAGTAGGCTGCGAGCGGGATGGCAACTCGGAGGACGTCCAAGGGCAAAGCGAGGATGTATTCGCCCTTCAGCGAAAACATGACCACAATGGTGAATAGGAGCCCGATTAACGAAACAGGGTTTAGGTACCTTAGGAACCTATGGTTGTACCAGTCTGCTCCTTTCCGCGGCAGCAAGATTAGTCGCGTGAGGACTCCTCCGAAGAATGGCATCCCGAGGAAAATCAGGACAGTCTCAGCTACTTCAATGATGGAGACGTTGACTATGGCCCCCCCTCCTGGGGTGATCCAGGTTGAGAGGACGGTCACGAAGGCGTAGGCGTAGACAGAGTAGAAGACTACCTGGAAGATGGAGTTCAGGGCTACCAAGATTGCGGCATACTCATTATCCCCTCCGGCTAATCGGTTCCATACGATGACCATGGCGATGCAGCGTGCGAGGCCTATCAGGATCAGACCTATCCTGTATTCGGGAAGATCTGGAAGGAACACCCAGGCCAGAGCGAACATCAAGACAGGGCCCACCGCCCAGTTCAAGATGAGTGATGCAGAGAACATCTTCTTCATGTTCCTGAGTTTCGAAAGCTCTTCGTAGCGGACCCCCGCCAATGGGGGGTACATCATCCAGAGAAGGCCTATAGCTATAGGTATCGAGGTTGTGCCCACGCTCAAGCCCTTGAGGAATGTGGCGAAACCTGGGAATAGGGCGCCAAGACCGATCCCCGCACCCATCGCCAGAAAAATCCAGACGGTCAGGAACCTTGTTAGGAACGACAGGCGCTTCGGAGCATCTTGGAGTACTGGTTCGCTCAAGGACCATCAGCGAAACAATCATGAAAACATATTTAAATACTTTGATATGAGTATTCGCAGATCAACATGGCTCTGGACGAAGAAATCCACAAGGGGAAAGGAGAATCGAAATCACGATCGCAAAGGGAACTTCCCAAGTTGCTCTTTGTCTGCGTCGAGAACGCTGGAAGGAGTCAAATGGCTGAAGTTCTAGCCAGGCAGAATGGGTTCATCGCTGCCAGTGCGGGTACGCTGCCCGCATCGAAGGTGGACCCTGTTGTTGCAGAAGTAATGCATGAGAAAGGGTTGGACCTGGCCGGCGCTGTCCCCAAACTGCTGACTAAGGCCATGATCGAAAAGGCAGACCTGGTCGTGACCATGGGTTGTTCCGTCGAGAAGGTCTGTCCAAGACCGATTCTCGCAAAGATGCAGAAGAAGCTGATAGATTGGAACTTAGACGACCCGAAGGGAAAGGACCTAACTGAAGTCAGAAGGATCGCGGGCGAAATTCAGTCGCTCGTCTTGGCGCTCTCAAAGCAGCTGTCTGTCTAGAGCTACACTTGTGCCTTCGATTCCGTAGGGTCGGCTCCGACTCTGGTAGGGACTAGAACCCAAAAAGCAATAGGCACGCCTGCAACTTCGCACGCGTTAAGCCTACAGATCGCTTGTGGAACGGTATTCAAGGGAATGCGTTCAATCATGGAACCGGGTCGAGTGCTGAATCAGATATTATGTCTTAAGCTCAAAGAGAAGGGGCTTGAACCTAATTGGGTATGAGTACCTTCGCCTCCAGACTTCAGAGCCACAAGGGGCTTTTGCCCACGCGTTATAGAGACAAAGGCATTAGATGAGAGCCATTGTCGTCGGTCTGACCGAGGGTATCGTAATTCTTTCCAGCAGCAATAGATATCCAAAATCATGACGAGAACAGCGGCCCCCTCACCTTCAAGCCTCAGAGCCGCACAGGACTGGAAAGCCGTGGCTACTTACAAGGCGCAAACGGAAGAAAGCGCTGTTTCAAACATATGAGTGGGTCGAAAAGGTCAAGGAAAACCCTCATCGCCGGAACAACCGTAGCCGTGGCGGTGTTGATGGTGGCGGCATTCGTTCCTGTCGTCCCTTATGACAACGTATCTTTCCATAGGCATGTCTCCCTGAGCTGCTACTACTTGGGATTTGGTGGAATGGACATACCGCCCAAGTTCTATCTCATTCTGGTTCCTCGCTTCACACTCGATTGCAGCCGTTTTCTTGGCTAATCGTCCCCCGAACTTCGACGAGTCGTCATGGTCTTGATTGGCGAGTGGCTCGCTTCGAACCACCTTGACCGGAAAGCAGGGAACTATATATTTAAATAAGATAATACGACCACTTGATATGTCGGCCTATGACTGCTTCTGGCGGGTCTGATTCATCTTACGAAGAAAGGCCCTTCAGGTTCGCCTCTTCGCTGGAGGTCTTCACGCTCGTCGTCTGGGAAGTCCTGCTCGTTTTCCTCTGGATGATCTTCTCTCCCGCTGGGGGGAATGCGTACGAAGCCATCGGCCTTCCCCAGTCCCTACTGTACAGGATCGTCTCCCTCAATCCCCTCTTCGTCCACTCCCTCGCATTGCCCTTGGCCGGAGTGCTTGTGCTTGTCACGGTTAGTGTCTTCGACATTAACGAAAAGGAGGCGTTACGCCATCAAACACGCCATTACAGCAGGCTGCTTGATGTCATCGGGCGCGATGGTTTTCATCCCTCTGATTAGCGACAGCATCTTGGCATATGCCGTCATGGTCATTGGAATGGGACTGGCGGCAGGCGCCGCTGCGGCCCTCTTCTTGTCTCTCTGGCCCCGCAGGGCCTCCTCGGCTTCGATGCGATTACTGGGGTTTGACCTGACTCAGCTGGCGATGTGGGTTGTGGTCGCTGCGGCCCTGGCCTCCGTGGCGGCAGGCTCCTACGCGGCGTTGGGGGACAGCCTGTGGTTCCACCCGGCGCTGTTAGGCGCGCTCCCCTCATTGGAAGCTGTGCATGAGGGGCTCATCATGGCATTCATCGACGCAGCCATCGTCTTACTCATAGTGAAGTGGTTCAGAGCCGACCAGTATCTTGGGGCGCCTGGCCTCCTTGTGAAGATAGGTCTTTACGGGGTGCTCATTGGCACACCGGCCGTGGCACTTTTCGCGCTCGCTGCGATGCCCACCATCACAACAATCACTGGCGAGTTCTTTATCGTCTCTGGCATCCCGATGCAGGCGTCCCTGTTCGTGATGTGTGCGGTGATGGCGGAGGAGGTTAAGAGGCTCCACATAAGGGGACCGATCGGCGCTATGAAGGAGTCCCTCGCTTTCGGATTGCTCTTCCTACTCTACTGGGGAGACTTCGCCGTTACGCTTCCCGCAGTCTACGTGTTTGCGCACCTCAAAGGCTTCACGAACCAATCCTTCGCGATCTACTACCTCGATACCTTCCAGGTGGGAATTGAACATGCCCTCGTGACTCTGACCGCGGTCTTACTCTTCATGCTTGTGGCCGTGATGTTCGGGGTGAGAGGCAAGATTGGCGCGTTGGCTGGCCTGTCGCTGACCGTCGGCTATGTCGTGTGCACGACCGCGAACATCTTCTTCGTATTTAACCTGATGACCAATGGTCAGACGTTCTTTCCGTACATCGAAGACGGGATAGCCCTGATTATAGTCGGCGTCATGGCGGCCCTCGCAGGCATTTTCGCCTCGAGCTGGAGACAAATCTTTCATCTGTGACTCCAGTCCACGTGGATGAGTGGCGGCCGGCCTCATCCCCCCGGAATTTGGGATGCCGCTGTCCTAGGAAAGGAATGCTGCCTATGTGGTTGAAATCAGAAGGGAACGGTCTGCGCTGGCGTATGGTCCCGGGGAGCGCAACCTCTGCCACCCTATCAGCAGCCCGGCTGCAAGCCCGAGGTGGACCGGGCGACCTCTGAGGTTTCCGGCGTATGCTGATATTGGTTTGTGCATACGCGTATATACAGATTTAAGTATGTGAATACCATTAACGGTCCCGTGCGGTCCTCCCGTGCAACGATGGCAGGGGCGGTCACTCTGGCGCTCTGCCTTTGCGTTGTCCCCGTTCTGGTGACGGTGAGCCTACCATCTCCTGGGTTCAAGAACACTAGGCCGTTGAACTACGGGGTCCTTACGTCCGGCTCATGGAACGACACGTCCCCCGCCTGGAGCCCGGACGGGACGCGGATAGCGTTCTCCTCTGACCGCAACGGAGGATGGGGGATCTACGTCATCACCCCCCAGGGCACGGGGGAGAAGCAGCTCACCCCGTCGGGCATGGTGGCGATGAATCCCTCTTGGAGCCCCGACTCGTCGCGCATCGCCTACTGGAGCCTGGAGGGAAACAACGCTTCGATTAGGGTGGTCACCCTTTCGAGCCTCTCCACTATCACCGTGAGCGGCGTCGATAGCGCCGTCAACATGACCCCCGGGTGGAGCCCGGACGGTTCGCACCTCCTCTTCTACGTGGAGGCGCCGACATTGCAGCTCATGTGCGTGGACATGAGCACACACTCGGAGCGCGTTGTGGCGGCGGTGAACAGCCCCGACTTCAATCCCATCTGGGCCGGGAACGACCGGGTGGTCTACACTGATACAGAGGGCGGGCTCTACATGATCAAGTGGACGAACCTGACTTCGGGCGAGACAGGGATCCTGAGCGAAGGCGGAGCCAACTACTGGGCGGGAGCGATAAGCTCAGACGGCACCATGATAGCCTACTATTCAAACTGGACGGGGTTGGTGCCGCAGCAACCTCCTCCTGGAGGCGTTAACGTCTGGGTCAACCGGCTGAACATAACCGAGTTTAACGTCTGGACCGAAGGCCTGAGTAGTTACCATGCGTCGTACCTTTACTTGCTCATCGGTCATACTACCAAGGAGCGTCCGGGGGAGGTCATCTCCGCGGACCCGCTACGTTGGAGCCCCGTTGGCGGCCTCGTGGCGTGCGTGCTCAACGGTTCGTCTTCCGGTCTGGGGGTTTACGTCTGGAGCGTGAGCAACAACACTATAATGCGGATGGGTCCGCCGGAGGCACAATCGACGCAGCCCAGTTGGGACCCCACCAACGGGACGTTCCTGGCCTTGAGCTCTAACTCCTCCGGCTTTTGGCATATCTGGATCGCGGAATACGCACCTTACAATCCCGCGGCAACATACTAGATGAAATCAGACCGTCAAAGCCATCGACAGAGCAGCTGGATGTGAGTGGAGAGCAATATCAGCATCAACAGATATCCAAGATCATGCGTCCAAGTCTGAGATGATATCCCGAACCCGCAGCTAGGGGTATGCCACCTTCATGCCTAGATGCACCCCGCATAGCAGCCCAGCACAAGCGTTGGATGAACGACCAGTTTCCTGTGTAAATGTCCGCGGGCAACTGAACTCGGCCTCGGTCAAACGCAACCCGGAAGAAGCCTCCTCGCAGATGCCTCGATGATCTACAAGTGGGCATTTCAGCCTCGCTACTGCTTCTTGGCATAGAACGTGAGTGAAGCCAGCTTCACATCGCCTGCCTCAGACCATAGGCTTTCGTCAAGGGTCTTGAAGTCCACGAAGCCTGCCCCATGGAGGAAGGCGCGGAGCTCCTCCTTCGTGAGACATCCCGCTTCGCACTCACACCACTTCTCCAAATCTCCCCTTACAAGGGCGGGGAGGGGCTTCTCGGCCACTATGTCCGAAATCGTCAATGAACCACCATGTTTAAGCACGCGATACGCCTCCTCGAAAGCCCTCTTCTTGTCGGGGACTAGATTGATGACGCAGTTGCTTAGGATGACGTCCACGGTCTCGCTTTCGACGGGAAGGTTCTCAATCTCACCGAGGCGGAACTCCACATTCGTCATGCCGCGCTTCGAAGCCGTCTCCTTCGCCAGAAGCACCATCTCCGGAGTTGAATCGACGCCCAGAACCCTCCCCTCCCCGAACATCCTCCTAGACGCTGCGAAGACGTCTACGCCCCCTCCGCTTCCCAGGTCCAGGACCGTCATGCCTGGCTTTAGGTCAGCGAACTTGACGGGAGACCCGCAGCCGAGGGACACGACGCCCGACCCCTGCGACCCTCCCGTTGTAGCGTCCCCGCAGCAGCAGGCCGTCCCCTGGCTGGCAGCCGCATATCTCTTCCTGACGGCTATCTTGATTTCATTCTCCGCCCGCTCGGGCAAATCCTCTTTCGACCCGTTTCCTCCTAGCCGCACTGGTTCATATGACTACCGCTAGGATAACGAGGTTCCATCCCAGCGCCATGACTCAGAGGCCGGACCTGTAGCCGGCCAGAGCCGGTGGGGGAAGTCAACCTCCTATTGGTGTCACACAGGAGTCCCGCACAATGCTCGGGAGATACCAGCTAGGCGAGGAGGAGATTGACTCGTTGGACTTGATCGTTGGCGGTAACCAGAGGGGTTAGAGTCGGCGTTGACTTCCGCAGGCAGGCTTTGCCCTCCATTGAACGCCTGCATGGTGACGATGTCAGTAGGTATGTACCCCAGCGTAACTCGGTTGGAGTGCGGCCTTGATTCCGAAGAAGAAGACGTACTTCCTGAGCGGCGGCCCCATCGCTATGATGAACTGTGGGACGCTCCCTCCTTGATACGACCTCACTCCTTCGAAGCCCGCTGCCCTGAGGAGTATCTCCACCCATCGGTCGGGGAGCAGCCTCCACACGACGAAACTTCTCTTGAAAGGAAGAGGGATGTGCCGGATCCTCCTCGGTTCATCGCCGCCCGCCATCTCCCTTAACCCTAGGAGGCCGCCTGCTTCGAGAACCCGGCAAGTCTCATGAAGAGCCAAGGCCGGGTCAGGGAGGAACCTCAAGGTCCCCGTGCACGTGCAGACCTCGAAGCTCGAATCTCTGAAAGGCATCGCTTCAGCGTCGCCCAGCACGAATCCGCTTACCACCTCCAAGCCAGCCCGGTCAAGCTTTCGCTTCGCCCTAGTGAGCATCCCGATGGAGAGGTCCAGCCCCACCGCCAACTCGGGATGACCTTCACCAGCCATCCGCAGAAGCGTGCCAGTGCCGCAGCCCACATCGAGCAACCTAGACTGCTCCGGCGCCCCCAGAGCCCTCAGCAGGGTCGTGTGGGACCTGGCTATCAAGGGTCCCAGGAACCAACATGTGATGAAGTCGTAAACCTGGCTCATCAGTGTGTCGTATCCTTCTTTCACGGCGGCCTTGTCTAAAGCAGCCGAAGGCTCATTGGAAGAAGACAATGCAACGTCCGCCGCCTAGTAGATCCGTCTGCCGTTGGCATCGGCAAGGTAATACGCGCAGAAGGGGACCAGTTGTCCCCCGGGCCTCACAACGTGGACGCGGCACCTCCTCATCCTTTCGACGTCGAGCGTCCAGCTGTCTTGAAAGGCCATCATGGAGATTGAGAGTATCTTCTTCGATTCAGCGCCTTCGATCTCCAGGCCCAAGCCCGCAAGATAGCTCCGGAGCCTGTCGAACGTCTCCCTTTCATTTGAGACGTCCCAGAGCTTGGGGATGGCCTTGGTGACCGTGCAGCACGGATTCTCGAGGCGGTTCACGACGTCCACGGCGTCGATGACCCTTGAAAGGGGCATGAGCCCCTCCTCCCCTGCCAGGGCGAGGGTCACGGCCGAGCAGGAATAGTGTAGCGATGGTATGGGAAAGAAGTCCCTGGCTGCCACCTCACCTCCTGTCTGGGCCTCGATGGCTCGGACGACGTCGGGGATGGTGGTCCTGTCCTCGGAGTTCTTCAGGTCGCTGGGAAACCTGCCAAGAAATGTCGCTGGCTGGAAGTTGATTCCCTTGATTTCCTCCCTTGAGGCGGCCAGCCTTATGAGGTCGCCGATCTGGCCATCGTTGACTCCCTTGACCACCGCCGGCACCAGCACGACGGCCAGATGGCTCCTCCTGCAATTCTCGAGGGCCTTCATCTTGACGTCGAGGAGGTTGACGCCTCTCAGCGTCCTGTACACGCTGTCGTCGAGGCCGTCGAACTGCAGGTATATGGCGCTGACGCCGGCCTCAGCCAGCCTATCGGCCACCAATGGGTTGTTGCCCAGGGCCACTCCGTTCGTGTCGATCTCAATGTGACGCAGGCCCATGTCCCTGCCCATGCGGACGATCTCCGTGAGGTCTCTCCGGGTCGTCGGCTCCCCTCCTGACAGCTGGACAGGGCGAGTCGCCCCGCCGTTCTCGATGATGGTCTTGAATGCTTCGGCCAGGGATTCCAGCGAAGGCTCCGTTCTCCTGCCTTCATTCGAGGCGGCGAAGCACACCTTGCATCTTAGGTTGCACCTGTTCGTCACTTCGACGATGGCCACGCATGTCCCCTGCTCATGCGACTCACATAGGCCGCATTCGAAAGGACACGCATCCTTCATCTCTCCCGCTTGGTCAAAGTGGAACATCTCTTCGTAAGACGAGTACATCCCGCTGTCGCTCCAGACCAGAGCCCGGAAGGACCCGTGTTCGTCGCAGGCCTTCTCCATGTAGATCCTGGCGCCCTCCTCGGTCAGCGTCGCCGATACCGGCTTCAGGCAGACGGGGCAAACACTGTTGGTTTCGGTCCTGCCCTGTGCGTGCGGTCTCAGCACGGGGTTTTCGATCATACCTGGATGGACAACCTCACGAGGTTCTCCACTAGGCAGAGGCCACTGAACTGCGACTTGCTGCGCCTGTAGATGGATTCGTAGTCGGGCAAACTCCCCTGTTCGAGAAGGTCAAAGGCATGAACGACCCTGACTCCTGATTCCCTGGTGACGGCGCCGAGCTGGACGCCGCACGAGTTGCAGAAGGTGACGATGGTGTCCGCGCCATGCTCCTTGGCGTCCGCTGTCCTCACCCTCGCTCCATCCTTGGCGAGGCCTTCGTTGGCATAGCTCACCGCCCCTCCCGCCCCGCAGCACAGGAGCGAGTCCCGGGAGTATTTCATCTCGACCCGCTTCCCCCCGTAGAATGTATCCACGAACTTCCTGGAGATGTCGAAGAGCTCCGGGTTCTGCCTGTAGGGGCAGGAGTCGTGAATGGCCACTGTTCCCAGGTCCGTTCGGCTATCAGGTTTGGAAGGTGTCAACGTGTCGAGAAGCGCCTCGGCCGCGAAGGTCACTTTGGCAAACCCGATGTCGGGCTTGAAGTTGTTATAGCAATTGGGGCAGGCGGTGATGATCTCGCTGGGCTGGAGCCGCTCGAGGAGTTTCACCACGGACTTGTGGTGCTCCTCGTACTCCTTCCTCGCCCCGATTATCTTGAGGGGCTTCCCGCAGCACTCGTATTTCATGATATATGGGTCTCCCAGGAGATGGCCTACCTTCTCCATCAGTTCCGGCCTATATCCCCTCAGGGAGCACCCAGGGAAGAACACCCTGTCGGCGTGCTCGGGATGCTCGATTTTCACATGAGCCGAGCCGTCGAGGAGGCTGAAGAAGTTCACCTTCCTGTTCACGTACAGTGGTGTGTGTGCGGCCAGAGGCCCCTGCCCGCTGGCGACGTATGACTCGCGCACGGCCAGCATCAGGTCCTTGACGCTGACTTCGTAGGGGCACTGCGTTTCACAGAAGCCGCAGAACGTACACCTGTAGGCCACGATGGCGTCGTCCACGTCCACCGTGCCCTCCTTGAGGGACTTCGACAGCCCCTTGAGGAACCCCTTCTCGAACCCCTGGTAGGAGGGGCAGTGCCTGAGGCAAGCGAAACAGTCGGTGCACTTCTCGAACTCTTTGATCACTTCCCCCTTGCTGGGATTCATTCTACAACACCAGGCCTGCCACTCTCAGGAGCGCCCAAACATCGTTGAATATAAAATAGGCCCCGATGAGAGCGAGGACGGGGCCAACGACCCACTTGACCTGAGCCCGGTGACGTCTGAGGAGTCCTGCTGCGGGAACCGCCAGGAGGTACAACAAAAGGGCGGCCACTGAGACGGTCAGTCCGAGTCCTAACGCGTAGGCAACGGCGTCGTAGGTGAGAGAAGGAAGCGTGGCGGAAAGGACATTGCTGTAGATCTGTAGTACCGCTGTGTCTCTGGTCGAAAGGTAGTTCATCCAGAGGGCTCCGAAGAGTATGCCCATCACGAATGTCCCGTAGCACCAAGCGAGGAAGTTCTCCCTCGCTGCGCGAATCACGAAAGCACCCTCCCTTCGGGCCACTGCATAACCCAGCCAGACTATGAGAAGGCCCCAAATGATGTCCAGATAGTGAGCATTCAGGAGGAAGACCGCAGGAAAGGCGCGAATGAGCACGATGCTGACTCCGAAGATGAAGACCACTCCGGCCGGGAAAAGGACCAGCCTCGATAGGATCCTCTTCCTCCCTAGGTCATCTGCGACGTTGAAAAGAATCAGAAGGGGTAGGCTCGGGAGGACGACCAAAGAAAGTCCCCCCGACAACCCCGCAATCAGCGCATCCAATCGGATTCACAGGACCTAAGACGCTATTTGATAGATGAAGGTTACGTTCTGCCCTGGCTGTATTAGGGCCGAGTTCAGGGTCCACATCATGGGCGATTCCCAACCGTTGACGTTGCTGCTGACTATCCCTATGGCACAGGAGAAGAA
Source organism: uncultured Nitrososphaerota archaeon (assembly GCA_963842885.1). Classification (GTDB taxonomy): domain Archaea; phylum Thermoproteota; class Nitrososphaeria; order Conexivisphaerales; family DTJL01; genus DATKKG01. Next base: position 84,097 of record CAWJIE010000005.1, on the reverse strand, counting down.
GCAGGCCATGCATCCCGTCCCTATCTGGGTGTTGGTGGCCAGGTTCCCGCCGAAACCGAATGTGCCAGCCCCTGAAGTGAGATTGTAGTTGTTGAGCAGGTCAGTCAGCAGGTACTTCTTGGGGGCTCCGGTCCAAGTCACGTAGATGGTGATGTGGGTTCCGGTCGTCAGCGTGCCAGCCGCCGAATCGAGATGGACATTGTTGGACGGCACGGCGCCCAAGCTCACCAGCGCGTCATAGAGCTCGGTAGGAGTCGCCACGGTCGTGAATGCCGCCTCGGCTGCCAGGCTGCCGCCCTCCCAGTTCAAGCCATGCATAGTCGCATTGACGAACGCGGCAGGGATGGCCGTGGCTTGGACGACGACCTCGTGGTTAGCGGAGTCGACGTATATCGCCTGGCTATTCCGGGCATTCGTCAGGCTGATGATGGTCTGCTCCTGGAGCAGCCAGCCTCCTGAGAACCCGATGGCTAGGCCGACGATGAGGAACACCGCCAGCATTACAGTTTTTGAAACGGCACGTCGAGATTTCAAGGTAATCAAGACTGCTTACGAACTATGGAGACATATTAACGCTTCGTATGTTGAATAAGTATGCGTAAATAGCTTAGCTTACTACGCCTTTCGCTGATGTGGGGCGTTCCATGCAATCCCTGCGCATTCGGGTGAGACTTGCTGCGCCGTTCTGATGATATTGATTCCTTTTCCAGCAGCCACAGATATCCAAAAATGCAGTTGGCTGGGGAAGTGCGAGGCCATCGGCGACGCACGGAGCATCCTTTCGCCAAGCGGGTATTGAGGTTCTATCGCAGGGAGTCCCTGCTCTGAACGCAGCTCCCCATGTCCCCTTTATATCGGGAAGAGATAGGCTTCTCGGAGGACAGGCGATGCTGATCTACCTCGCGGTCCCGCTTACGTACAACAGGGAGCAGTCGCTGGCCGGCGCGGTGGCCGGTGCCATAGAGGAATTAGGCCATCAAATCACTTCGAAATGGGTCCTCGACAGGGACCCGAGCTGGGGCCTCCCCGTTGAGCAGGTCGCCAAGCGCGATTTTGACGCCCTGGAGGCATCTGACGCCATAGTGGCCGAGATATCGACCCCCAGCCACGGCGTGGGGATGGAGCTCGAGTTCGCCGTCATGAAGGGGAAGAAGGTCATCTGTCTCAGGCGCCCCGACTCAAGGGTGTCCGGCCTCATCGCCGGCACGCCTTCTATCAGTGTCCTCACCTACATTGACAGGGAAGATGCGGCCCGACAGGTCAAGGGCGCTCTCTCAGAAAAGTCGGAGAAGGTCTAGCACAGGCTGCGCTGGCGGGCCCGAAGGAGTTCATACCCCGTAGGGTTCAGGTCCTGTGCTCCTTACAAGGTTGACTCACCGCCAGCAGGATAAGAACCAAATCTGATTCTGAAAGAGGACTCGGCTCGTGCACGCTACTTGGACAAGGCGCTGCTAGACGGTCAGCTTGCTCGCCCGGAATCAGACCTGATAGTTCACTTCATCTAGCATCTTAGTTATAGGTTCGTAGGGTTTCGTGATCCCCACCGACCTGAGGTAGCCCGCATGTTCCGCCTCAATCTTCGCGATGCTCTTGTTCCTAGTAACTGCCAGAAGCTCCGACCTCTTGTCCTCGATGTATTGGCGATAACCTTTGGCATCGTCATCGTAGCCCTGGACATCCCTAACCACTTTCTGGTCCCAGATTACGCAGCATTCGGGAATAAGCATATGAAGCATCTTGCCCGTTGCCGTAGCTGCCAACCGTCTTGTCCGCAGCCCAGATTTCGACTTGAATCTGACATTCGCCACGATGTCGAACAACTCCTCGATGTTCGCTAGGTCGGTGAAGCTTACCCGATCAATGGATTTCTCCTCGAGCGAAGTCATTCTTTGAGTCTGTCCTGCAAGCGTTCTCAGCAGGTTGGACCGCAACTCGTCGCTGCTGTGGCTGCCAAAGACTCTGGTCATTCCACCCCATCTAATCAGATAATCGTCCAAGAGGAGGACCACTTCCTTCATGTCCAAGGGCCGTCTCCCATTTCGATGGAGTGCCCTGTAGACGGAACAGTACCGTTCGGTGTATTCCAAGGGGACGATTTCATGATACCTCTCTGACCTCCCTTTGAACTCTGCGTAGTCCGAGACACGTTTGTATCCGGCCATGGGTGACTACCCTAGCTTGTCTACTGATTGGAGCGATTATAAGGAGAATGGCACGACGACAACCCAATAAAGACTGGTCCGACTGGTCAAGACGACGTCGGCTTGGCCAGACTGGGAGTTGCAATTACAAAAAAGACCTTGCGTGATAGAGCGGAGATAATCCCAAAGTCAGTCGTCGCTGCTTCCTTGGTCGTTGCCCTTGCTTGGAGCTGGTCCTTTGTATTCTGGACTCGTCGGATTGAGCTGGGCGCTTCTGTTGTCCACCGTAGCTGTGTGTTCATGGCTCGTCGGGTTCTTCGCACTTGAACGCTGATCGTTCGGGCTCGGGTGATGACCTCGGTGACCACGTCCTCCTTTACCCATCAAGTTCACCAGCCAAGGACCAAACGCCAGCGGCTTAGATGACTGCCACATGCACGCCCAGCGCACTTTGGGAGAACGCCCGTTGACAGGCAGGGAGGGGTATCCAGACGACGCCGACGCAAACCGTTTAATATTGATTTGGAGGCTAATTCACACGGCTTGGCTTACCCCCGGGGACTATCAGTGATGTGGCAGCCTGGTGAGACCGTGTTCACATGGGCGTCATATAGCGAGCTTTCTATGCTCATACCAGGACAGGTGCAGGCCAGAGGAGGCCACTTGATCGTCACAACCCAGAGGGTGTTGTTCGTGGCAGCGAGCAGCGTCTTCCGTGGCTCGCAACTTGGCGCTTAGAGCTTCCATTCTGTCGGTTCCAGAGATAATCGCTGCGTCGACCAAGTTCCTGGTGTGAATCACCTCGGAAAGGCCCTCCTCAGCAGCCTTCTTCGTCGCAAGAATGTCGTCGACCTCAATTTTCTGCCGATGGTGGTGTAGTTGTCGAGGCAGAAGCTCCCTATGTCTGAGATGTGGGATCGCTCTTCCACAAAGCTCGCACGTTCTTCCACGCTCTTCCACCACTTTTGACACGGCTGGAGGCCCACCAGACCACCAGCAGACCAATTCTTCTGCTCGTCATTAGCCTGTTTTCTGCACGGCCCTTGCACGCCAGCAGCCTACCATGTGGAGTCAAAGTGTTGTTTGTGTGTGATAAAACGTGCGGCGCACAGTGAAAAAGTGTGCGACACGCTGGACCATCACAGACGGCCCTATATCATCCCTTCAAGTGGTAATGCTCGGTGGCTACAAGGTGAACCCCACACAAGGCCCTGTGCAGAAATCACAGGAAATCACACCCCGCACACCCCCTGCACAGTCTCGCACACAACCTTCCACACCTTCCACACCCCCTCCACGCCAGCAACCCAAGAGTCAAGCAAGGAAACCACAGCGAAACCCTCCGACACCCAGGCGACACCCAGCCTGCCCAAGGACCGACACCCAACTCGACGCCTCTCGGGCAACTGTTCGGCGTGTCATCGGGTCTTTGCGACAGCTTTCTGAACGTCAGCTGTTCTGGTTTAATGCGGTTCGGGTTTAACCTCGTCGACACGAACAGGTCGCTCTTGCATCGGCCCTATGCTTTTTACGCGCTCAAGGATTTCCCCTAGAATTCTGCGGTTCTGGAAGCTTTGGCCCATGAGTGCTATGGCCTTGTCTAGCGGAGCTGCCCCTCCCTTGAGCACCACTTCACTTCGGAGGGTATCTCCTTTATTGTATAGGCGCAGCAGCCATGGCTCCATATCCTGCAGCGTGACAGCCTTGAGGCCTTCCAGCTTGAGGTGCAAGAAGTCTATGCTAAGATGGAGGCCGACGACATTGAACTCCGCCGGCTCGACCACCCGGCCGTGCTTCTGTGTTATCAGCGCAAAGGCTCTCCCCAACACATTCATCAGCTCATCGTAAGTCACGCCTGGCTTGTTCTGCATCATCCTCAAATCGACCTTCCTCCGGAACTCGCCAAAGGTTACTTCCACTCGTGCGGCATCCACTTGGAACTCAAGAACCTGGTGGGGGAACACATCTCTGACATTGGCTGTGGCCTCCAAGCGTCTAGGCTTCTTCTCCCTGGCTAGACTGGCAGTCGGCGTAGGTTGACCCTGGAACGTCAACTGTTCCTGCGGCCGCATAAAGCGCATTGGCGTGCCCTACTCCCTTGCCGCGTGGCCAGGTCATCAGACTGGGGGGTCCTCTTGTGTCGTAGTGTTCCCGAAAACGTATCCCATAACGGTCAGGCTGTTTCTAACGCTTAAATGCACTGGAGGCCTACGGGATGGCCAAATGAATCAGGTCGAGGCCCAATCACGCGACGGACTCTGGGTCCTTCTGAAGCTGGAGCACCTGAAGGCTCAGACAATGGGTGAGGAACTCGATGAGGAAGAGACGGAATACACGGACACCTCTGTGGGCGGCTGCAGGCTTACCGTCAGAGCTGACGACAAGATTGATCCGAGCAGGCTGATTTCCCTCTTCAGGGCCGAAATAAAGCGGACGAGAGGCGCGGTTCCGGCCGCGATGCAGCCGTTCTACGTATATGGCTTGGTCGTCTTTGAATGGGAGGATAGGGAACAGTCCGACGACGGCTCTCTCCTCAGCTCCCTGAAGGAACTCGTGACCATATCCGACCTGAAAAGGAGCGTCGTGGCCCCGCAGTGAGCTGCCGGGCGGATGTCTGGATGGAGCGGTTCGGTCGACGTTCTTCACGGCTATGCGGGCCAAGTTGCTAAGGCGATCCTGCGTCGATGTCCGGTCGTTGGCCTTCGCTCCGTTGATCTACGCGGAATCGAAACCTTCCGTCCCTAGGACTGGCTCTTGACGAGTGCCCTCGTGATTCATCGGAAGCGATGCGGTCGGCACCTAGCCGCCGAGGGGTTGGGGCTTGTTACCCAGGATCGTGTCTATGCGCTCCACCACTCCTGCAGTGAGCTTGGGCGCGACCTCCACGGCCTTCATGTTCTCGACGACCTGCTCCGGCTTGCTGGCGCCGGTGATCACGGAGCTGACGTTCGGGTTCTTCAGGCACCAGGCGATGGCCAGCTGGGCGAGAGTGCAGTCCAGCTCCTCCGCGATCGGCTTCAGCTGCAAGACCTTCTCGATCCTCTGGGGGGAGAGGATGCGTTCCTTGAGCCATTCGTACCCTTCTAGCGTCGCCCTCGACCCGGCGGGCACGCCTTCATTGTACTTCCCGCTGAGCAGCCCCGACGCCAGTGGGCTCCAGATGGTTGTTCCCAGCCCGATTTCCCGGTAGAGAGGGAGGTACTCCACCTCCACCCTGTCGCGGTGGACCATGTTGTACTGCGGCTGCTCCATCTGAGGAGGTGTGAGGCCAAGCTCGCGGGCAAGGCCGTAGGCTCGCATGATGTCGGGGGCTGTCCATTCGGAAGTCCCCCAGTAGAGTATCTTCCCCTGGTGAACGAGGTTGTCCATGGCCCTGACCGTCTCCTCGATGGGGGTGTTCGGGTCAGGCCGGTGGCAGTAGAACAGGTCCAGGTAGTCCACCTGAAGTCGCTTGAGAGACCTGTTGCAGGCTTCGAAGATGTGCTTGTGGGATAGGCCCCTGTCGTTTGGGCCGTCCCCTCCCCAGAACACTTTGCTGGAGACGACGAAGCTCTCCCTCGGCCAGCCCAGCTTCTTCAAGACTTTTCCCATGACCACCTCCGCATTGCCGTGGGCATACGCCTCAGCGTTGTCGAAGAAGTTGACACCCGCATCGTGTGCCGCCGACATGCACTTCAGGGCGACCTCCTCTCCGACCTGACCTCCATAAGTCACCCACGCGCCCAGTGACAACTCGCTCAGCTTGATACCCGCGCTGCCCAATCTACGATAGTTCGTCCTAACGCACCATCATGGGCAACCCCGGAGGGGGCTAATATCCTTTCAACGGAGACTGGCCCCCAAGGGAGTCTGAGGAACTCGATCGTCGACTAACGGGGAGCGGATGCTCCATGCGGGGTGACGGGCTCCTTAGGCTTGGCCCTGAGCCAGGACCTGACAACTGAAACCAGCTCCTTCCTGTTCACGGCGTATAGGGACAGGAGGGCTGCCAGGGGGATCAGGGAGTAGTAGTAGAGCGGCGTGGAGACGCCAGATGTGAATATCATCGCGACGAACCCGGCGCCCACGGGAGGATACAGCAGCGGAACGTTCAGCACCACAAAGGAAGCACAGGCAGCCAGAGACGACGCCGAGAGGCGGCTCCTGTTGAAGAGCAGGAAGAGCGGGATGCCGAGGGCCGCAAAACGGGGATCGAATGCCCCGAGGGCTAAGACGGCGCCGGAGAGCTTCGGCCTCCCGGCTCTGCCTAGGAAGAAGGAGAGCAGCAGGAGGAAGGTCTCCAGGACCTTGGCCTGACCCTCGGCCCACTGCCAGTAGTAGCTGACCGACAGCCCCCAGTGGGGAAGCGGCGACGGCTGCAACAGGACCAGCACCATGACGAACCCGACCACCAGGGTGCTCTCGCCCTTGAGCAGCCAATAGAGGAGGAGGGCGATCAAGGGGAGAAGGAGGAACTGGAGGAGGTCGAAGACCAGGAGCGCCTCCTGGTATCCTGCCAGCAGCAGCGGCGAAACGAGCAACAGGAAGGAGGGCGTGTACTTGTAGGATTCTGGGGCGGGAAGGATCACGGGGCCGCCGTCGTTCACGGCCCCCTTGGTGTAGAGCTGGGCTGGGTCGTTGAGCAGCCTCCAGGCCCCGACGTAGTAGGCCGAGAAGTCCTTCGCCAGGGGCCGGCTCGAGCAGCAACCTCCGTCCACGACCAACGTCTCAGGATAGGCCATTATGAAGGTGAGCCCGTTGAGCAGGATGAGCCCTGCTATGATGATGGCGAGCAAGGCTTCTCGGCTCAAGAAATGGTCTCTCGGAGGATTGTTGCAACCATTCTGCGAAAATATAAACCCCTCGACTTCGCCTGGTTCTGGGTCCCCGTTGACAGATGCTCAGAAGCCGCCACGACGTACATGCTCGTCGACCACTTCTGTGCAAGCGTTGATAACTTCGACCTTTCCATCTTGCGACGTTGAATAAGGAGCTCAGCGACACCTTCGTGGTATTCGGGTTCGTCCTGATGGAGATAGCGTTGGTTTTCGACTGGGTCTCAGGCATGTCAGGCGGTGCCACCTACGAGAACTCCCCTCTCTATTGGATGGTGCTCCTGGCCAATCTCCCTTTCGCGCACGCCCCGGTGAACGTAACGAGCTACCTGTTGTTCACCGGGAGCCTGCTCTCCGTCGTAACCTACCTCTCAGGGATGGTCCTGTCAATCATCTCCTGGTGGCGACGCTGGCTCTCCTTGATTGCAGGGTGCCTTGTGATGATCGACCGTGGGCATATGGCTGGCCCTGTTCCTCAGCCCATCCGCAGTCATGGATATCAGTTTCGATTCGGGACTCTACGTGGCCGCCGTCGCGGGCCTCCTCCTGATCGGAGCCTACGCATTCAGCCGAGGCGGTCCGCCTGGAGGCCCCAACCGGCAAAGCGACCTCCCAAGGAACGACGACGACTTGATCGCATCAGTCTCTGTCAAGCATCGTCGCCTCAGGCGGCAGGGCTTCCAGCCTGTAGTCAGCGAACTCGATGAGATATGAGGAGTCCCCCTCGCCCAGGAGATGACGCCTGTCGATACAATGGCGATGAAAACTCCTGAAGAGCAGGGTGTTGACGTCGTTGTCGACGTGCGGGTTGTAGAGCTGCGGTCTCACCGAAACGTATTCTCCACATTCACGGCACTTGATGTAGGCCACAAGATGCATCGCGAGCCCTCTTCTATCGACCTCCCCACGGACCAGTCTGCGGAGTCGAGCCCTGCTCAGACGCCGAGCCGACGGCCGGCTGGCGGGTCACGATGTTTCAGTCGATTGTTAGCCGTGGCCTTCAGGTCAAGAAGGAGGCGGTCGAATACCCTCGGTTTCATGCCCGAGCTCTTCGGGGGTCACCAGACCCTTCTCCTGTGATGAACCCGCCCGCCACCAATTGGGCGACCACGGAGGCGGTATAGGCCGTCGTCCTGGCCATCGCGGTCGTGCCCGTGCTCCTGTCGTAGTAGTCAAGAAGCGAATAGGCAAGCCGCACTCCTTTCCCAGACTTGACGCCCTCCACAATAACCTTCATGGCGACGAGATCTTCGGCTCCGGGCACCCTGAGAAGGCTTTCGAGAAGCCTGGCGGCGACCTGGCGAGGGGCGACGTTGACACCCTCCAGGTCAAGCGGCGCCGAGTCGAACAGACCTATGTCTCTCATCATCTTCACGGCGTCCACATGCCCGGGATAGCGGAGGGTCTTCTCCCACATGCTCTTCACCGGCCCCACCGTCCGGAACAGCGTCCTCGCGCCGTCGGTGTAGAAGGCGTCGAGCGGGCCGACACCGGGGAAGTCGATCCTCTCGACCCCCGTCAGGGCGTCCACCTCTTTGTTCACGCCGTCTTCGATGATGCGCGCCTTCCTGGTGTACTCGTCGATGAGCCCCTCCACGGACCATGTGATGACGTAGCCCAGCGGCGGGACGGGCTTGACGGGGAGTCCCCCCACCATGACATGGACGCTCTCGACGACGTCGAGCTGGGAGACGGCGTGACCCACGAGGATGTTGCTCAGCCCGGGCGCCACGCCGCAGTCTGGGACTATCATAACGCCCTTCCTGGCGGCTTCCTCCTTGAGGAGGAAGGGATCCTCAGGGGAGAAGGAGACGTCGACCAAGTCCCTTCCGGCATCGACGCACGCCCGAGCCGCGGCGAAACCTTCGCTTCCGGGCAGGGCGCCTATGACCAAGTCGAAGCCTCGTACGAAGGAAGCCAACTCCTCTCTGCGCCCGACATCCAACCGAGCGGGGGAGAGGTTCTCGCCTCGGTACCGTGACACGACCCACTTGGCCCTGGCGATGTCGAGGTCGGCGGACACTACCTCCCACGACGGCATCCCCCAAGCGAAGTCTCTCGCTATGACGCCCCCTATGCTGCCGGCGCCAAGGACGACGGCTTTCAAGCTAAACCCTGCCGCCATGGAGGCCGCCCCGTATTAAAGCGCTCTTGCCTCACGAAAGGTTTCTAGGCGAGCCGCGATTGCAAGGCTGCGTTCGCCACAGCTTCTGTACGAAGAAGGAGACCCCTGGGAGATTCAAGGCTTCACAGGTCATCGCCACACGGGTCCTCACTGAGCGGCGGAGAACTTCCCCTTGGTGTAGTTGAGCAGGCCCCCGTCGACGAGGATCTCCCTGTCCCTGGATGTGAAGTCGGCCTTGACGTCGAAGCGACCTCCGGGGTGCACGACGCTCAGGACCCTGTCGCCGCGAGCCAGCGCCTCCGGGACTCCCTCGATGCTCAGGACTGAGCCCATGGTCAGATTGTCGTAGTCCGACTGGTCGACGAAATCGAGCGGGAGGATGCCGAAGTTGATCAGGTTCGCCCTGTGAATCCTCGCGAACGACTTAGCGATGACCGCCTTGACGCCGAGATACATGGGCGCGAGCGCGGCGTGCTCCCGGCTGGAGCCCTGACCGTAATTGCCACCGCCTACGATGAAGCCGCCGTGCTTCTCCTGCGCCCTCTTGACGAAGCCCGGGTCGATCCAAGCGAACACGTATTCGCTTATGGCGGGGATGTTGCTGCGGAGGGGGAGGATCTTGGCGCCGGCAGGCATGATGGCGTCGGTGCTGATGTTGTCGCCCACCTTGATGAGCACCTCTCCCTGAAGTGAATGCTCGAGTGGTCCCCTTCGGGGGAGCGGCTTGATGTTGGGGCCCCTGATGACCGAGACCTCGGAGTTCGGTGGCGCCGGCGGGAGGACCATGGAGTCATCGATCACGAAGTGCTCGGGCCATTCGATGCGTGGGTACTCGCCCAGCTTCCTCGGGTCCGTGATCTCGCCGTAGAGCGCCGTCGCGACGCAGACCTCGGGGCTGGTGAGATAGACCTTGTCGTCGACCGTTCCGCTCCTTCCGGGCCAGTTCCTGTTGAACGACCGGACGGTCACCCAGTCGGTGCCCGGCGCAGAGCCCATGCCGATGCAGCCGTTGCAGGCGTTCTCGAGAAGTCGGGCGCCGGAGAGCACTATGCTGGAGAGCCCTCCGTGCTCCTCGACCGTGGTGAGGACCTGGCGGGAGCCGGGGTTGACGGCCATGGTCACGTGGGGGTCGACCTTCCTGCCTTTCAAAGCGGCGGCGACGACCATGAGGTCTTGGAAGCTGGAGTTGGTGCACGAGCCGATGAGCACCTGCTGCGCCTTCGTGCCCTCCACCTCTGAAACCTTCTTGACGTTGTCGGGGGCCCCTGGGCACGCGATCATGGGCTCCAAGGAGCCGAGGTCTATCTCGATGTTCTCGTCGTAGACGGCGTCCTGGTCGGGCAGCATTGGAACCCAGTCTCCCTCCCTCCCTTGACGCCTGAAGTAATCCAGCGTCACCTCGTCCGACGGGAAGATGGAGGTGGTGGCTCCCAGCTCCGCTCCCATGTTCGTGACGGTTGACCTTGCGGGCACGGGGATCGTGGACACCCCGGGCCCGTAGTACTCGAAGATCCTTCCGAGCCCGCCCTTTACAGTGAGGCGACGCAGCATCTCAAGTATGACGTCCTTGGTGGAGACCCAGGGCTTCAGGCTCCCCGTCAGCTTGACGCCGACGACCTTTGGCATCTTGAAGTAGAAGGGGGCCCCGCCCATGGCGACGGCGACATCCAGGCCGCCTACGCCGATGGCCAGCATCCCGGCGCCTCCGGATGTTGGGGTGTGACTGTCGGAGCCCAGGAGCGTCTTCCCTGGCACCGAGAACCGCTCCAGGTTCACCTGGTGGCAGATGCCGTTGCCGGGCTTGGAGAAGTAGATGCCGTACTTCGCCCCGAAGGTCTCGAGGAACTTGTGGTCGTCCGGGTTCTCGTAGCCCACCTGCAATGTGTTGTGGTCTACGTAGATGATGGAAAGCTCGTTTCGAACCCTCGGTATGTCCAGCGCCTCGAACTGGAGGCAGGCCATGGTGCCTGTGGCGTCCTGCATCAACGCCCTGTCCACCTTGATCCCAATCTCGCTGCCGGCCTCTGGCCTGCCGTCAGCCAGATGGCTTTCGATTATCTTGCGGGCGAGAGGTTTTCCCATTCACTCCACCTGCTGGTCCTCGAGTTTCGTGCTTAAAATCGCAGCGCCACATCTCGGGCATCTCCCGGACCTCATATCGAAGTCCTGCAACTTCCCTCCGTCCATGCCGCAGGAACCGTCGAACGCCCTATCGCTGATGTTCCGGTGGACCCATCCCCTGTGCACGGGGCAAGTGAAGACCCTGAACAGGGCGAAGTCTTCGTTCAGGTCGCTGTAGGACTGGTCACTCGAATAGGAGCCGAGCTCCACCATCGCCTTCTCGCCACACTTGGGGCATTCGAGCTTCCATCTTTCCATGGTCAAATCACGAGACGCCTTCCGGTATAAAGGTGGACCCCAATTTGCTGGGGGCGACAGCGGTAATGCGTATAAGCGGTCCCAGTCCGTTCCTTCGAAGGCGAAATCGCTTGGCCGGATATGAGAAGGTGTGCTCAACGGCGGAAGTCCCGATGGGCGGGAAGAAGTACTTCAACGTAAATGGAAAGGAGATCGTCCTCATCAACGTAGAAGGCAATTTCTACGCCATCTACAACTGGTGCACCCATGCGCAGGGAGACCTCTCCGCGGGCACCCTGAAAGAGTACCTTCTGACGTGTCCCGAGCACGGTGCAGAGTTCGACGTGAGGAGCGGAAAGGTGCTCTTGGGCCCGGACGATGGCGACCCCTCCTCCATCGAGCAGGCTCCCTCATATGAAACGTCAGTCCGCGGCGACGACGTCTACGTCAAGTTCTAGCGCTAGGCGACGGCCGACTTCCTGTAGGGGCCCCGGGTCCTCCGCCTGGCCTTCTTCTTTCTCAGCTGAGCCTTGGAGAGGTCATCCTCCGACATGGGAATATCACTCTAATTGCAGCGCCCGTCTAGATAAGCGCAGTGTTGAAGAAACGCTTTTGAAGGTTGAACCAGATATCACCATGTCATGAAGCATTCGGTCAAGGACGTCTCTCTGGCTCCCGCCGGGGCCAAGAAGATGGAGTGGGCCAGGGCAAGGATGCCCGTCATCAACGCCTTGGAATCGAGGTTTGCGAAAGAGAAGCCGCTCAAGGGGATTCGGGTGGGCGCCTGCCTTCACCTAGAGGCGAAGACGGCGGTGCTCTGTGCCATCATGCAGGAGCTGGGCGCCGAGGTCTCCGTGACCGGTTCCAATCCGCTGACGACGCAGGATGACGTCGCCGCGGCTCTTACGAGGAAGGTCAGCCATGTCTTCGCCTGGAGAGGCGAGACGGCGGAGGAGTACTCTCGCAACCTGGGGCTGGTCCTCGATTCGAAGCCCACGGTGCTCGTTGACGACGGAGCCGACCTTTCGGTCATGGCCATGGAGAGAGGGATGGCCAAGGGCATCATCGGCGTGACAGAGGAGACGACGACGGGTGTCAGGCGGTTCAAGAACCTCCAAAGGGACAAGGCCCTCAAGTTCCCGGTGATAGCGGTCAACGACGCCTACAGCAAGCACCTCTTCGACAACAGGTTCGGCAGCGGCCAGAGCGTAGTGGACGGCCTGATGAGGTCCACCAACATGATCCTGGCAGGCCGCCGTTGCGTCGTAGCAGGCTTCGGCTGGGTGGGCAGAGGGGTCGCCGAGAGGCTGCGAGGGATGGGGGCCCGGGTCGCGGTGTGCGAAGTTGACCCCTTCCGGGCGCTGGAGGCCCACTTTGAAGGGTACGATGTCATGCCCATGAAGGAGGCGGCGCGCGTCGCCGATGTAATCGTGAGCTGCACCGGCGGCGACGACATCGTTGGCAAGAGGCACTTCGGCCTGCATGAAGGACGGCGTAATCCTGGCCAACGCCGGTCACTTCGACGTCGAGGTCAACGTCAAGGCGCTCAAGGAGGTCGCCCTGAGGCAGGATGAGGTCAGGCCCAACGTGACCCAGTTCACCCTGAAGGGCGGAAAGAGGCTCCTCCTTCTGGCCGAAGGGCGCCTGGTGAACATAGCCGCAGCCGACGGCCATCCCATCGAGATAATGGACATGAGCTTCTCGCTTCAGCTGCTGTCCGTCCTACATCTGGTCAAGAGCAGGGGGCGCCTCCCGAGTAAGGTGCTGGCGGTCCCCGCCGACGCCGACCTCGAAGTGGCGCGACTGAAGCTGAAGGACGAAGGCGTCTCAATCGACAGCCTCAGCAGGGCTCAGAAGGAGTACCTGGACCGCTGAGGAGGCAGGCTAGCCGAGCCCGCTCGAAATCTCCCTAACCTTCCGCACGATCGAAGAGGCGTCCACGCCCGGCACCTCCCCTTCGGCCTGAATGACATTCCCGCCTGACACGGTCAGACACACGTCCTCTGGCCGGGCGCAGAAGACCAAGTTGCCCACCAGGTCCAGCATGGGGTTAAGGTGCGCCCGATCCAGCCTCACCGCGGTGAAGTCAGCCATCCGTCCACTCTCCAAGCGGCCGATGCCCGAGTTGCCGAGGGCCTTGGCGCCGTTGCCGGTGGCCATGGCCAGGAGCTCCCTAGGCTGGAGAAGGGTGGCGTCGGCGTTCAACGACCGCTGGAGGTATGCCGCCGTCCTCATCTCCTCGAAGAAGTCCACCGAGTCAGCGCTTCCCACGCCGTCCGTCCCCAGGGCTACGTTGAGCCCGCTCTCCATCATCTCCTTGACTGGGGCTACCCCCACCCCAAGGCGTGAGTTCGACCTGGGGCAGTGGGCCACCGACGACTTCGCCTTGGCCAGGCGGCCTATGCCCCGCCGGTCAAGATGGACGCAGTGGGCGGCGAGGAACCTGGGACCGATGATGCCCGTCCTCTCCAACAGAGTCACGGGAGAGACGCCACAGCTCGCCTTCACCAGCCCTGCCTCCGTGGGCGCCTCCAGGAGGTGCCCTGTCACCATCAGGCCGTTGGTCGAGGCGGCGTCCGCCACGCCCCTCAGCATCTCCTCGGAGCAAGCGTAGGAGGAGTGGACGGCCAACGCCAGAGAGCGCATGCCCTTTCCGTCCTCCACTTCTCGGCGATATCGGTCGACCTGGCCGAGGCGCTTCCAGCTCTCCTCCTTCATGGCCGGCACGAGGTCCATGAACGCGAGGGAGAGGGTGCACCTCATCCTAATCTTGGAGAGCGCCTTCAGCAGTGGCCTCACGTTGTAGAAGTCGATGAAGGAGGTGATTCCGCTCCTGGCGTACTCGATCATGGAGAGCAGGTTGCCTGAAACCATCTCCTCTTCGCGGATGTGATCCTCCAGAGGCCAGACCTTCTTCCGGAGCCAGTCATCGAGGGAGAGGCCGTTCCCCACCCCCCTGAGGATGCTCATCGCGGAGTGGCAATGGGTGTTGACGAACCCGGGAATCATTACCGCATCGCCCAGGTCGATCGTGTCCTCGAAAGGACCGGAATCGCCCGATGCTCCAAAGGGGCCCGCGTACGAAAGCTTCCCGCCGTCCACGACTACGCAGCCTCCCTCCACAAGGCCCTCGCCGGCGGACGGGAGGAGGTACTTTGACCTGTAGCGAAGGGCTGCCACGATTGTCCTATCTCGACGGACGGGTTAAAAAGGCTAGCCCGAAGGCCTCGGGCGAGTCATGGATAAATAGCGCCGCGGAGCAAGAGGCTTCGGATTTCGGTTGGAAGCGGAGATAGGCATCATCGGAGGCTCCGGCGTCTACGACATCTCCATGCTCAGGGACGCCGAGGAGATCAAGGTGTACACGCCCTTCGGCGACACGTCGGACAGGGTGACCCTGGGCGACTTCAAAGGCAGGAAGGTGGCCTTCATACCCAGGCACGGGAAGGGCCACAGGATCCCACCGCACAGGGTCAACTACCGGGCAAACATCTGGGCCCTGAAGGAGCTGGGCGTCTCCCGCATCATCGCCCCCTCGGCCGTAGGCAGCCTGCAGCCCGAAATAGAGCCGGGCCAGATCGTCTTCCCCGACCAGTTCATAGACATGACCAAGAAGCGAGAGAGCACCTTCTACGATGGAGGCCAGGTCGCCCACGTTTCGCTCGCGGACCCCTTCTGCCCGGAGATGAGCGAGGTGGCCCATGCCCAGTGCAGGGCTCTCTCTCTGGCTTTCCATGGGAGGGGGACCTACGTCTGCATCGAAGGGCCCCGTTTCAGCACCAGGGCGGAGTCGGCGCTGTTCAAGGCCTGGGGTGCCCATGTGATAGGGATGACCTTGGTGCCCGAGGTGAACCTGGCCAGAGAGAAGGGGATGTGCTACATGACGGTGGCCATGGTGACCGACTACGACGTCTGGGCCGACAGGCCCGTCAGCGCCCAAGAGGTCGTGGAGACCCTTCAGCACAACGTGGAGAAGGTGCAACGGCTCCTGTCCGCGCTCATCCCCGCCCTGCCCAAGGCTAGGGGCTGCCGCTGCAGCGAAGCTCTCAAGGACTCTATTGTTTAGCAGGCTTTGCCTGTGCCTGCTTCTGCTCAGCCTTCTTGAAGAGGTCCGTGGGCTGGGCCGCCAACTCGAGCTTCTCGAATCTTGGCGTCGAAGTCCTTCTGAGACAGCCTGGTCGCCAGGCACTCCTCCAGGGAGACCTTGCCCTCCCTGTAAAGTTGCTCCAGGCGGGCGTCCTCCACGGCCATCTTCTCGTAGAGGGACTTCTGAGCCTTGTCCTTCAGCGCCCTTAACCTTGTACTCCTGTAGGCGAGCGTCGACCTTCGTCTTCTCCTCTTCCAGAGACCTGCGTTTGGCCGAGTAGTCGTCGAACGATGAGAATCCCTCGCCGCGGAGCCTGTACTGCTCCAGCAGGGAGGTGATCACGTCGGCCTTCGCCTGGATAATGGAGACGCCGTCCTCCTCGAAGGGCTCAAGGTTGGCGCGCCTGTACAGGAAGAATATGAAGACGGCTGCTATGAGAAGCCCCACGATGGCCGGTGCCGCCAGGTAGAGGTTCCACCCCAGCGGAACCTTCGCCGTAAGCACGACCTCCGGCATTACCGACTGGTTCACGAATGATGTTGGCGTAGAGGCCTGTGCCACGGTGCCCGACGGGAAGCTGAAGATGACGGAGTAGGATTGCACGAGGTTGGTATAGTTCAGCGCTCCTGCGCCGAGGTCAATGGTAATCGTCCCCGAATTGTCCTTCACGGCGCTGCTCGGCAGCGTGTATTGAATCACCAGGTTCTGCAGGCTTGAGGCAGAGATGGGGACGGGAAGCGTGATCAGCCCGTCGCTCAAGGTGATGTATCCGCCGTCGACCCATCCCATCTTCAGACTGTACTGGCCCGAGATGGGCAGGGTCAGGTTGAAGGTGGACAGGTCCTGGGTATCGAAATTGGTTATGGAGACGGTGTCGGTCACCAGGACGGATCCGTCACCCGCCATACCGACCGTCCTCTGGACGCTGTCGATCTGGAACAGCCCGAAGTTGTCCGACGATGTCGCAGTGAAGTTCACGGAGTAGACGGTGGGGACGGGCTCGGTGTATTCCGTAAAGAACTGCTCATAGGTCGGGTTGGCCGGCGGCTGCTGGACGAAGCCGTACTGGGTGAGGTCGGAGCTCACCGTGGTCGCCACCGGCAGGGAAATCAGGGAGGTGGCGTTGTACAGGCCACCTCCAGGGATACCCACGATCGGGAAGTTCGTCAGGTTGTACGTGTATGTCCCCGCAGTGAACTCGTTGATCATCCCCCACGTCTTCAAGTGCAGGAGGAGCTGGGCGCTCCCGCCCGCCGCGATGCTTGGAAGGCTCAGCATGTAGGATGTCGTGGTGTTGGTCTCCTGAGTGGAGATCAGCGTGGAGCTGGAGCTCTGGTTCCAGGTATAGGGGACGTACAGCCCGAAGTAGGTCAGGTTGGCGTCAAGATTCCCCGTAGCCGCCTGTCCGGTGTTGTTCACGGTCACGGTGGTGTCCGTGTAGACCCAGCCGAAGTTGTCGATCGCAACCTTGTTGTTCACCGAGAACAGTATGTCAGGCTGGACGTAGCTCACCGGGACGAAGCTCACCTGGGGGACCGTGTTGTTGGTGAACACCAAGGTATACGACGGGGTGCCGGCCAAGGCTTGGGTGAAGCCGTACTGGGTGAAGTCGGTGGTCACGTTGACGCCCGCCGGGAGGCCGAGGGAGGCGGTGGCGTTAGTGAGCACGCCGCCGGTGACATCAACGAAGGGAAAGCTGGTCAGGTTGTAGGTCCTGACGCCAGGGGAGGTCTCCTGCACAATCCCCGTCAGCTGCAGGTTGAGCGTTATCTGTGAGTAGTTGCCGGCTCCCAGGCTGGCCAAGTTGAACATGTAGGACGTGGTATCCGCCCCTGTCCATGTTCGTCACGTTGTAGTTGGATGCCAAGCTCGTGATATATGGGGTGAGAACGCCTCCGTATGTCACGTTCACCGACAGGGGACCCGTGCCTGAGGTGCCGTTGTTCACAACGGTCACGGTCGTGGAGATCGCCACGCCCCCGAAATAGTCGATGTTGACTTGGTTGGCTACGTAGATGAGCGTGGTGGGCGTCCCGTCCGCGTGAGTGGCCACCGACGCGAAGGGGAGCACAAGAGACAGCACCAGCAACAGGGCTAGGAGCCTGTGATTCAAAGCTAATTCTCGACCATCGTCAACTATGGTCGTTATTTATCCTTTTGGACGAGATGGGCCGAGATTCGAGGGGGAGGGGCCGGCCTCATCCGACTGGTCACCGGCAGACCGTCACCGCGTGCGATCCCCGGGCGAAGAACCCAGCGGTAGAGCATCGGCCAGGCGGCGACAGGCCACCTCTAGGGGTAAGTTTAAAGAAAACCAGAATCCAGCTAGCGACGAATTGAAGCCGTATTCCCATCTCCTTCCCAACTCCGACGAGAATGACAGGGAGTGGATGCTGAAGGCGCTGGGCGTCAAGGGCATCGACGAGCTCTACGCGGACGTCCCGGCAGAGGCCTTCGCCAAGCGGCCCATCGACATACCCGGCCCCTACACCGAGATGGAGATCGAGCGCATCGTGGAGCAGAAGCTCTCTGGCGACAAGACGATGCCTCCCTCCTCCTGCTTCCTGGGAGGAGGTGCCTGGCCCCATTATATCCCGCCGGCCGTCCAGCTCATCTGCTCCCGCTCAGAGTTCTACACTTCGTACACCCCCTACCAGCCCGAGGCCAGCCAGGGGATGCTGCAGGCCCTCTTCGAATACCAGAGCCTGATCTGTGACCTCACGAAGATGGACGCCGCCAACGCCTCCATGTACGATTGGGCGACAGCGGCTGCTGAGGCCGCCCTCATGGCCATCCGGGTCACCGGTAGGAAGGGCATAGTCGTCAGCCGGGCGTCGGGCTACGACCGACGCAACGCCATCAGGACATACGTTGAGGCGGCCGGAGGGCACGTAGAGGAGGCCGATTTCGAACGCCGCTCAGGGCTCACCAATCTGAGCTCCCTGAAGGTATCCGCCGACGACACGGCGGCGGTGTACGTGGAGCAGCCGAACTTCCTCGGCTGCGTCGAGGAGGCCGTCCGGGAGATGGCGGAGCTTGCCCACCGGAAGAAGGCGCTGTTCATCGTGGGGGCGGAGCCGACGAGCCTCGGGCTGTTGAAGGCCCCGGGCGAGTACGGCGCCGACATAGTCGTCGGCGAGGGTCAGCCCCTCGGCCTTCCCCTCAGCTACGGCGGGCCTCTCCTCGGCATCTTCGCCGCCAGGGGGGACCTGGCCTTCATCAGGCAGATGCCGGGGCGGATAGTCGGCGAGACCACCGAGAAGGACGGAGGGAAGCGTGGCTACGTGCTCGTCCTTCAATCTCGGGAGCAGCACATCCGCCGGGAGAGGGCCACGTCGAACATCTGCACCAACCAGGCCCTGATGGCGGTGGCGGCCGCGGCGTATCTTTCGCTGTTGGGAGGTGACGGGCTGAAGGCCCTCAGCAGGACGATCTACTCCAACGCCCACTATGCGGCGAAGAGGGTGGCCGAGCTGAAGAGCTACTCGGTCCCCGCCTTCGAGTCCAAGTTCTACAACGAGTTCGCGATCGCGCACATCTCTCAGGACCTGACGGGAGCCGACCTCTTCCGGAGGGTCAGCGCGCAGGGAGTCCTGGCCGCGCCTGCCTCTCAGATGGTTCTACCCGGAGATGTCCAGGGAGGCGCTCATTTCCGTCACGGAGGTGCACATGAAGCCGGACGTGGATCGCCTCGTCGGCGCCCTGGGGAAGGTGCTTTAGGAGCATGGGCTACAGACAGGCCAGATGGGAGGAGAAGCTCCTGGTGGAGCTGGGTCGCAAGGGGAGGATAGGATTCGTTCCGCCGCCCCCAATCGACGGGACCGTCGAAGTCGACCTGCCTGAAGGACCTCCTCAGGGAGGAGGTCGAACTCCCGGGCCTGAGCGAGCTTCAGGTGGTCCGGCATTTCGTGCGCCTTTCCCAGATGAACTTCTCCGTCGACACGGGATTCTATCCCCTCGGCAGCTGCACCATGAAGTACAACCCGAAGCTCAACGACAGGATCGCTTCGCACCCCAAGGTCGTCAACGCCCATCCGTACCAGCTCCACGAGACGGTCCAGGGCCTGCTCAGCATGCTCTACGACCTCTCCACCATGCTGGCCAGCATAACCGGCACCGACTCTGTGACGACCCTGCCGGCTGCCGGAGCCCATGCCGAGTTCCTCGGCGCGCTCATGATCAGGAAGTACCACGCAGTCAGGGGAGACGCCAAGAGAGACGAAATGATAGTACCGGACTCCGCCCATGGCACCAACCCGGCCAGCGCCCAGATGGCCGGCTTCAAGGTCGTAAAAGTGTCGACCGACTCGAGGGGCCTGGTCGACCTGGAGGAGCTGAAGAAGCTCCTCGGAGAGAGGACGGCGGGCATGATGATGACCGTCCCCAACACGCTGGGGCTGTTCGAGAAGGACGTCCTCACCATCTCGAAGCTGGTCCACGAGGCCGGCGGCCTGATGTATTACGACGGCGCCAACCTCAACGCCATCATCGGCCGGGTCAGGCCCGGGGACCTGGGCTTCGACGTCGTCCACCTGAACATCCACAAGACGTTCTCCACGCCCCATGGGGGCGGCGGCCCCGGGGCCGGCCCCCTCTGCGTGAAGGCCTTCCTCCACGACTACCTCCCCACGCCGCTCCTCGCCTATGACGGCAGCCTCTATCACTGGGAGCATGAGCTCCCTCACTCCGTGGGAAGGGTGAAGAGCTTCTGGGGCAACGTCGGCGTCCTCGTCAGGGCCTACGCCTACCTTCTTACGTTGGGACCGGAGGGCCTGAAGGAGGTCTCCGGCCTCTCCGTCCTTTCCTCGAACTACCTGATGAAGAAGCTCGACCCGAAGTACTACTCCCTCCCCTACGCCGAAGGGGTCCCGAGGAAGCATGAATTCGTCGTGTCCTCCAAGCCGCTGGCCAAGACGGGCGTGAAAGCCCTGAACGTCGCGAAGGCCATCATCGACGAGGGCCAGCACGCCCCCACCATCTACTTCCCGCTCATCGTGGACGAGGCGCTGATGATCGAGCCCACGGAGACCGAGCCCGTCGAGGAGATTGATCGCTTTGCACACAACCTGAACGAGATCGGAAGGGAGGCTGGCGACCATCCCGAGGACGTGATGAAGAGGCCCCTGTGCAACTCGTCTGGCCAGCTGGACGACTTCAAGGCCTCGCACCCTCTGAGCCTCAAGCTGCGGTGGGCCACGCCGGTGAAGGAGTGACGGAGTTGGTCACCGTTACGCTGAGGTACTTCGCGCTTGTGAGAGAGGCCATGGGGATGTCCGAAGAGAAGGTACAAGTGGAAGGAGGCAAGGTCATAGATGTGCTGCGGTGGCTGGCGACCCATCACGCGGATGAGCTCGTCCCCACCGTGCTGGACGCTAACGGAAAGCTGCCAAGGAGGTACAGGTTGCTCCACAACGGCATGGTCTGCCCCTCGGCCGCCATGGGCAAGGAGAAGATTTCGGACGGAGACGAAGTCGTCCTGATACCGCCCGTCGCTGGCGGTTGAGAAAAGCGAGCAAAGCTAATCAGCCATATGAGAGGAGCCCTCCTTCGTCTTTGTCGGAAGACTCCCGGGCGCGAGCCTTCTGCTGGACGGGATTAGACCGTCGTACCAGGACGAAGAAGGCCCTACTGGGCGGTCTCCACCTGTCTGCCTGTCCTGGCGTCGATCCACACGGTCCTCCCCTTCCCGTTCAACTCCAGCCGCACCCTGTAGAGAGGATAGTAAATCAGAGAGGTCCTTTCCACCTCTCCCCCTTCGACCAGGCCTCTGACGATCTGGCGAAGCTCCTCGTCCTTCGCCCTGGGCGCCTCCCTTGTGCCCCCTTCGTCGATCTTCTCGACCACGGCCTGCCTCGGCCCGAGTCTAATCTGAGGAACGTCCACCGTCCTATGGTAGACCTTGACCCTCCCCCGACGGTAGGAAAGGGCGAGGCGCCGGTCCTCGAGGGTCTTGAGCGATTGCCGGACGAGGTCTTCGGAGAGCCTGACGCTCTTTACTAGATCGAAGACGGTGAGTTCGCCGTTGGGTTCCAAGGCCTGAAGTACCTCGATGTCCCTCTGTTCCAGACCCAAGACCTGTGAGAAGCCCAGGCCGAAGGATATGCCGTCGCCCACCTCCACCGATCGTCCATCTCGGCCGTCGATGAGGAGATACTTCGTTTCATAGTGTTTCTTGAGCAGCCCCACTTTGGACCTCACGACCAGCTCGGTGATGGGCACCAGAACCTTCTGGACGCCGACTATCATCTCCCTTCCACCGAAGAGGACATAGCTCCTCGCCAGCCGAACCAGGGAGGGCACTTCCGCCGGTTTGATGCGCGACGCGAAGCCGAAGGTCCCACCGGGCCCCGTAGCCTCCGAGGGGGCCACACCGGCCTGCGCCCGCTCGCGTCCTTCTGCGGATGTGCCTATGCCATGAGGAGTGGAGCTCCTGGGATAGGGGAGGAGCGGCGCAGGCGGCCTGGACGATAGAAGCGGCGTGAACCCTCCGTGGCTAGTCTCCCTGGCCCTTACCGTGACCTGGATAGGCTGCGGCGCCAGGTCTCCCATGGCGTAGAAGGAGCCCGGCGCGAGCGTGGTGAGCTGCTTCGGGAGCCGCTGCCCCGGGAAGAAATGCGAAACGGCCTGCAGATCGTTCCTTATGACCAGCCTCCCTATGAGCTGGTTGCTGCACTGGCTGAGGACGTTCTTGTCCACCACGGAAGGGCGCTGAGTGCAGATGACCAGGCCGAGTCCCCTCTTCCTCCCGCGGCGGGCTATCTCGTCGAGCACCGGGAGCCTCTCTCCGGCCTGGGGGACGAATCGGTCGGCCTCTTCGAGGACGACCAGGTAGGGCAGCCTGCGGCGCGACACCTCCGAGTACAACGCGGTCAGGAAGGTCCCCAGCACCGACGGCTGGTCTCCCGTCTCGGAGAGGTCGAGGATGATGGGCTGGCTCTCGGGGGCGGCCGCAGCCAGGTCGTCGAGCCTGAGCTCATTCAGTCTGATGTCGCACCTTTCGTCGTCTCCGACCCACAGCAGGTTGTACTTCTCCTTGAGAGTGTAGTATTCGCCCTCTGTGTCGATGATCAGGAAGGGTATGCCAGCCTTGCAGAGCTCCTCGCACAGGACGGCCACAAGGTAGCTCTTCCCGCTGCCGCTTGCGCCGATGACGCAGGTCCTTCCGGTGACGATCCGGTCGGCGTCGGCGAAGAACGGGCTGCCGTCGTGCGAGCCCAGGTTGAGGAGGGGCAACGTCTCTGGTGAGCCCTCCCTACTAATTATGATATGCGGCGGGAATGAGGGGGTCGGGAGACGCGTCATCTGCGGGTGCGGTCGTGGGTTGGCTCGGAGGGTTCCCTGGGCAAAGGCGCTGCGAGCAGCCAAGCCTCGGCCTACTTGTCGTCCTTCGATTCCTTCGCGTCGTGGGAGCTCGAGCTGAGGAACTTCTGTATGGGCGCCATGAGCTCGGTGAACTCCATCGGGAAGATGAACTTGGTCGCAGGGCTGGACCCGATGGTCTTGAGCGCGTCGAGATACTGCAGCACCATCGTCTTGGAGTCGATGGACTTCGCGGCACCGAAGACCGTCCCCAGGGCCTGAGCGTACCCTTCGGCCCTCAGGATCGCTGCCTGCCTGTCGCCCTCCGCCCTCAGGATCTGGGACTGCTTGTCGCCCTCGGCCACGGTGACCGTGGCCGTCTTCTTCCCTTCCGCCTCGGTGACCACTGCCCTCCTGCTCCTTTCGGCGGACATCTGCAGGATCATGGCGTCGGAGACGTTCTTCGGCGGAAGGATCTCCCTAATCTCGACGTTGGCGACCTTGACGCCCCACCTGGAAGTGACCTCGTCCAGCTTGGTCCTGAGGATGGCGTTGACCGACTCCCTCTTGGCCAGGACCTCGTCGAAGGCGATGTCGCCGATGACGGCCCTGAGCGTCGTGGTGGCAATGCCCATGGCGGCTCCCTCGAAGTTCTGCACCTGGATGACGGAGTCGGCCGCGTTGAACACCTTGTAGTATACTATGAAGTCGACGTCGACGGGGGCGTTGTCCTTGGTGATGCAGGTCTGGTGCGGGACCTGTATGAAGCGCTCCCTGAGGTCGACCTTCCTTGGCTGATCGATGAAGGGGATGATCAGCACGAGGCCAGGACCCTTCTCCGCCAAGACCCTGCCAAACCTGAACACCACTATCCTTTCGTATTCCTTGACGATCTTGATGGCCATCGACAGGAACAAGGCGATGATGGCAAGGAAGATCAGAACCGCGACCAAGCTGGTGAGCTGGCCGGCGGTCTGCATAAGAGCGGAAAACAAGCCGACTACTTCCCCTCAACATAAAGGAGGAGGCCTTCTATTTTAACGATGTTGACGAGTGACCCGGAGGGCAGCTCCGACGAGCTGGTGGCTGACCACAGTTCGTTCCTGACGAGGACCACGCCCTTTCCGTGAGCGGGTATGGCATCCTTCACAATCCCCTGTTCCCCCACCATAGCCTGAAGGCGATGGTAGGTCTTCTTGACCCTCTCCGCCCTCGTTGTGGCCAGGCCGACGACCAACGCTACGTCGACCAGGAGAAGCAGGAGCCCGGCGATGATCAAGTGTGCCGCCCCCCTCCTCGTTGTCAATCACCCTCATGTACCCGATGATGAGCGAAACCACGCACACAAGGGCCAGGCCCGTGATGAATGTAAGGCCTATGACGCCGAAGCGCCCGACGTTTCTACTACCTGCCATCTGCGTCGACCTTCTCTACGGTCACGACGCTTCCCTCGACCTTCAGCGCCCTGACCCTCTCGCCAGACTTGATCGGGGTGTCGGACTTCACGCTCCAATCCTCTGAAGAAATGTTGGCGGTGCCGAAGTCAGGTGGGTTCAGATCGTTGAGCATGTAGCCGACTCCGCCGATGACCCTCTGCGGGCTGACGGCCTTGGGGCGGCTCATGGTCGCCTCCCTGAGCTTGATTAGGTATAGGCTGCCGATGAACGAGAGCGCAGCCACCACCGCCCAGCTGGCGTACTGGAGAAGGCCGAAAGGCGACGGCGAGTACCCGGCCGCGTTGCCCGCCAGGAGCCATATGCCGAAGACGGCGCAGACGACGCCCGCGAGCAAGGCGAAGCCATGGGAAACCTTCACTTCGAGTATGATCAGGGCCCCGGCCACCGCGAAGACCACCAGGGCTAGGATCGGCGCTCCTATGAGCTGGGAGCCGAACAGACCCAAGGCTATGGAGATGACACCGACGACGGTAAGGACGATGGACCCGTGGAACAGGTCAAGGAGGATGGCTATGACGCCGAGGAGCAACAAGAAGCCGTCCACGGTGGCGTCGCTGAGGGCGCTGATGAAGCTGTCATAGGCGCTGGGCGACGTAGTGATTACCTGAGCGTTGGCCAGCCCCACCTGGGCGAGGACCCCGGATATGCTGTTCGCGCTGCCGTCGGCGATGCCGATCTGAATGGCATCCGCAGCCGAATAGGCCTGGTCGTCGAGGACCATGGCCGCAGCTGCCGTGGTGTTCCTATCATGGCTCTCCGCCAGGGTCACCATGTAGGCGAGCATGAAGCTCTCCGTATGGTTCTCCTCGAGATCGGTCCCGCCAACCACGATCGGAGTGGATGATCCGATGGCAGAGCCGTCCCCCATGTAGATCCCATCGGTGGCCATGGCGATGTAACTGCCTGCGGACGCAGCCCATCCGCCCGGCACGACGTAAGTGTAGACCTTGATTCCGGCGTCCCTGGCGGCCGTGATATCGTTGATGATGTCCTGCATGTTCGCGAGCAGGCCTCCTGGAGTGTTCATCTCTATCACGATGGCCTTCACGCCATCGTTCTGGGCTTGGGCCACGACTCCCTGGATGAACTGATCGCTGCCTGGGTCGACGGCCACGGAGAACTTGGCCACCAAGACCGAAGGGGTAGAGGCAGCCGATACCCTGGAGAGGGTGCCCAGGCACAGCACCAACACGACCAGCGTCAGGATGAGCTTCTTCGCCATCGACATTGCTTCAGCCCATGGTGTCCTATAAGCCATTACCATTTCGATGGAGTGCGGTCGATGAAGGGGGAGAAGAACGGAATGATGATGGAACTACTTGTCCTTCTTCTTCGGAGGCTCCGTGACCTTGAGGTCGTCGGCTCCCGAACTGAGCAAGACGTTCCACGACATTTGGCGATCTGTCTGAAGAAAGGCAGGGGGACCTCAGGGTGGCGGGGAGCGGCTGCGCTCGGCCACTTCGGTTTCAGGTGGTGCTTCTGCGCGTTCTCCGGGCTCACCTTTCGTCATACGCTTCTTCGCCGTGCTGGCTCATGTCCAGCCCCGTCTCCTCCTCTTCGGGGCTCACCCTGACTGGCGTGATGAAGTCAATGACCTTCAGAAGGAAGTAGGAGCCGAAGAAGGCGAAGGCGGCGACCACGACGATGGCGAACGCCTGCACCGCAAGGAGATGGGGGTTTCCGTACAGTGCCCCGTTGGGACCTGCGGCGTTGATGGCGGTGGACGCGAATATGCCCGTCGCCAGGACCCCCCAGATGCCCCCGACGCCGTGGCAGGCGAAGACGTCCAAGGCATCGTCCACCCTAGTCCTGCTTGCACGCCAATTCGAAACGAAGTTGGAGAGGACGCCGACGACGAGACCTATGAAGATGGCAGGCCCCACGCCCACGAAGCCGGCCGCCGGCGTTATGGCGACCATGCCGCACACCGCGCCCGATCGATATGCCCACCGCAGACGGCTTCCCCTTTCTTGACCAGTCAACCAGCATCCAGCTGACCGCTGCCGCCGACGCCGCCATGTTTGTGTTGACCAAGAGCTTGCACGGCAAGCGCGTCCGCGGCGAAGGAGCTACCTCCGTTGAAGCCAAACCAGCCGAACCAAAGGATGGATGCGCCCAAAATCACATAGGGGATGTTGTTCGGCCGCGTCTCGGCGGTCTTTTCGATGCCCTTCCTCCTGCCGATGACGACGGCCGCCGCAAGGGCGGACATCCCTGCGGATATATGAACGACCAGGCCACCCGCAAAATCGATCACGCCCAGCGCTCGCAGCCAGCCGCCGTACCCCCAGACCCAGTGGGCTATGGGCGCGTAGATGAAGGTCGCCCAGAGGACGATGAATATGAGGAGAGCCTTGAACCTGATCCTCTCCGCGAATGCACCGATGATGAGGGCCGGTGTTATGGCGGCGAACTTGAGCTGGAAGGCGAAGTAAAGCAGCGCGGGTATGGTGGCCGCGTAGATGGGATTGGCCGCTGCCCCTACGCCGTTGAGGCCCGCGGCAGAAAGGTCCCCGATCACACCGTTGACCGATGGGCTGAAGGCTAACGAATATCCCCAAAGCGCCCAGACCAGGCTGACCACGGCGAAGATGATGAAGCACTGGACGATGGTGGAGACGAGGTTCTTCCGCCGGACAAGGCCTCCGTAGAAGAAGCCGAGGGCCGGCGTCATTATCATGACGAGCCCGGTGGCCGTCAGCATCCAGGAGATATCAGCAGCCACCAACGCCAAGGCTGTATCTTCCCCCAAACTGAACTAATCTGGCTTGGAACTGACGGGAAAACATAAAATGAGGTGTTCCCAACCTGACATATAAATTTTGTCGGATGGAGAGGGGCGCCGCATCCATGCACCCGAAGTCACCACTGGGAGGCGTGGGATGACGGTGGGCCTCTTGGCGGGAATGGGCTAGTGCCCTCTGCGGCCGTCGCTTTCACGGGCGCCGACCTTCAAGAATAGAAAGACGTACTCGTGCTTGAACACGTAGAACCCGCCGGCAAGCGCGCGGTACCGCCAGAGCGACGTCTGCTTCCTCTTTCCCCTAGTCTCGTCGAAGTTCTTGACGATGATGCTCTTGAGCACGAAGTCGCCCCTGTCAAGCACTTCCTTCATGCAGAGGAAGCCAAGGGGAACCCATTCCCCGCGTGAGTACTTGTCGCCTATGACCAACGCCATATAGCGCCCGTCCTCGAGAAACGGGGCCAGGTTGTCAACGCAGGCTGAGAACCTTCCGACGAAGGCGTCGACGTCAGCTGCGTTACTTAGGTCCCCAGGGTCATCCGAGAAGCGGATTATGTCATGGTAGGGTGGATGCAAGATGAGCATCTGCACCTTCTTCGCCCCCAACCTTTCCATGATTGGTCTCAGGTCGACCTTGGAGCTGTCAGCTTCGAAGATCTCGGTAGTGACGCCTGAAGGGTTGGCCTCCTCCGAGACGAGCCGCCGAGCAGCCTGGACGACCTTGTGGTTCAGCTCAATCCCGAAGCCGTTCCTCCCCAGTCTCCTGCACTCGATAAGTGTGGTTCCGCTGCCTGCGAAACCATCCAAGACCCAGTCGTTCGCCTTCGTGTATCTCAGCATCATCTGGCGGGGGATCTGAGGAACGAAATTCCCCCAGTACCAGCCCTTGTGGGCGCCCGAGCTGTCCCTCCTCCCCATGACCCACAGGCTGTCCGTCCAGACATCGTCATACTCCTTCCAGCGACGCAAGTTGATGTCGTTGATGGTGCCAATCCTGGGCTCCTCCAGGCCCGCCCTGAGACGCCGCAGGTAGTACTTGGCCCTGGACATCGTGCGCGCCTCTCGGACCTGCCGGAGCTCGCCGAGAAGGACGTCAGAACGAATCCCCAGGCTTTCGGTCTCGACCTTGCGGACGGGCTTGGCGAAACCGTCCTTTGCAAGCTTGGATACGGCCAACTCCAGCTCTGACACGCCCTTCCTAAGGGCCTTCTGTTCCTTCTCTTGCAGCAGGACCCTGAAACGGTGGCCGAGCTCAACGTCGTCCAGGAGGACCAGCGCCTTGCGGCTCGACCGGGTTCCGCCGGGCGAGGGAAGGCCAGGGTCCGTTTTCCCTCGAGCCGAAGGTCGCCTGCTACGCAAGTCGCGTCCTATTGGATTCGGCGCGCATATAAGGAAAGAGGAGAGGGCAGGGGCGGCCGGGAGGCTGGTCTTTGGTCTAGCCGAGCGTCTTCTTGCCCATCTTCCCGGGTTCCAGGTTGAAAACGATGGTTTTCAGGTTGGTCATCTCGTCTATGCTGTACCCGATCCCCTCCCTTCCAGTCCCCGATTCCTTGGCTCCGCCGAAGGGGAAGAAGCCGGTGCCATGGCGCGGCAGATCGTTCACGACTATCTCGCCGGCCTGGATCCTCTTCGCCACCCTCCACATCCTGTAGAAGTCGTTGGAGAAGACGCATCCGTCGAGCCCGTACCGACTCTTCGAAGTGATGCCCAGGGCCTCCTCCTCGCCTTTCGCCCTTATCACCGTCACCACGGGTCCGAAGGTCTCCTCCCAGGCGATGCGCGAATCCAGAGGGACCCCGTCGAGGAAGGTGGGCTGGTGGTAGGCGTCCTTGAAGTCTCCTCCTCTAAGGAGCTTAGCCCCCTTGTGCACGGCGTCAGAAACCAGGAGGTTGACCCGTATCGCTGCCTCCTTGGAGATAAGAGGGCCCACCTGGACTCCCTCGTCGAAGGGGTTCCCGAACTTGAAGGAATCGAACGCCTCCAGGGCCTTCTCGACAAAGGAGTCGGCAACGGACTCCTCGACGATGATGGCGCTGACGGCGTCGCAACGCTGCCCGGCGCTCTTCAGGCTTCCTTCGACCGTCTTCATGGCGGCCAGCTTCAGGTCGGCGTCCGAGAGGACGACTGCGTAGGCCTTCCCTCCCAGCTCCAGATGCAGCTTCTTGATGCCCGCCTTCTCAACAATCTTCTTGCCGGCATCGGTGCTCCCGGTGAGGCTCACCATGGCGACACGAGGATCGCTCACGAGCGAATCGCCCACTACCGCTCCGCTGCCGGTGACCACGTTGAGGACACCCTTCGGCAGGCCTGCCGCCTCGAGCACCCTCGCGAAGAGCAGTGTCGCGATGGGCGTGGCGCTGGCGGGCTTGGCCACGACCGAGTTGCCCGCGAGCAGGGCCGGGATGATCTTGGTCGCGGGGATGAAGAGGGGGTAGTTGAAGGGTGAAATCGCTGCGACGACCCCGACGGGCTCCCTGATGACCAGGGCTATCTTCGCCAGCGTGTCCCTCGACCAGTCGCCGGGTATGTATTCGCCGTAGATCCTCCTGGCCTCGTCCAGCACCAGCGCCATCCTGTTGGCTATCCCCCGGTGCTCCCCCTGGGCATCGGCCCTCGTCTTCCCTCCCTCAAGCATCAGGGCGTTGACGAAGTCCTCCTCATGGTCCAGGAGGATGTGGCGGGCCTCCTCGATTATCCCCGCCCTTTCGATACCTGCAAGGTCCCGGATGAGGTGCTGCCTCTCGAAGGCCGAGGCGACGGCGTCCGAAACGTCCAGCTGCGTCGCCGCGGAGGCCTTGGCGAACATGCCCCCGTCCACGGGGCTGACGAGGCTGAACAGCTTGCCGTCGCCGCTCTCCCTCCACTCGCCGCCGATGAACAACTGAAACACCTGCTGGTCCTCGTACTCCTTGTAGACCCCGTCGAAGAACTCGTCCAGCTTCAGACTTCGCCCGCTCTTCTGCATGAATCACTCAACCAAGAATTAGACGAAGCGGTGATGAATTTAAGACTAGTGCGACTTCAATATGTACAAAAGGAACGTTTGTTGACCTTTTCAGGCTTGGATTAGTCAACAATAGTTAATCATATGTAAATGCAATGTGATGATTGTATCTTATATCGGCATCCGTTATGGGTAGCACTTGCGAGGGAATAGTTTGGAGGCTAGCGGCGGGCGTATACTTTTCGTGGGCGTTGGCACGTCAGGTTGCAGGATCGTAAACCTCCTTCAGGGACGCGGAATTCAGGCGGCGTATCTTTTCGCCAGCCTAGACGAAGAGGACCTTGCTGGAACTGACGGCGTGAACATGAACGGCTGGGACGACGAGGAGATCGAGAGCGTCGTGAGCCGCGCGATCGCGGGAAGGAACGTGGCTTTCGTGGTCGCTGGCCTAGGAGGCTCTTCTGGAAGCAACCTCGCCCCGAGGCTCGCAAAGGCTGTGACCGGCGCAGGGGCCAAGACCTTCGGCGTGACGTTGCTGCCCTTCAGGTACCAGAAGTGGATGGAGTACAGGGCCGGCGTCGGCCTCGCGAAGATGAAGAACCACTGCGGTGGTCTTCTTGTGATCGACAGGGAGCAGTTCGTCGAGGAGACGCTCGAGGAGCTGCCGCTTAACAGGCTCTACGAGACGATCGACAGCAGGGTGGCGGACGCCCTGGAGGCGCTCTTCGTGAACGAAAACGGGGGGGCCCCGGCCGTCGAGATAAGGAAGCTCATCAAGATGATGGAGAAGGGGAAGGCCTCGCTTGAGATCAGAGATCTCGCCGGTGGCTTCGACGAGGGCCTGGCTGCCTTGGTCAGGAGGGCGTATGCGATGGGACAGAACGGAGTCGATGAAGTGATGATATACACCAGCGGGAACCGGCCCATAACCTTCGAGCAGGCGAAGTTCTCCGCCGAAGGCCTGAAGAACCTGTTGGGCAACGAGATGAGGCTCCATTACGGGAGCAAGGTCTCGGACAGGGGAGGCTCCGTCATCGCCATGGTGATGGTCATGAAGCAGGAGACGCAGCTGCGGATTTACGACCCGGTCGCCCAGGTGCTGGGCGGAAGGTCGCTCGATGACGAGCCAGAACAAGGTCTCGCCATAGACCTGGGCATCCCCACGCTAGACTAGGATACCTTGGCGCCGTTCTCCATTTCTGTATCAGGTCTCAAGACCGAGAGCTTGTCGTTGGCGAAGGCGGCGAGGATCATGACTTCGCTCACCAGTCCCATGAGCACCCTGGGCTGCAGGTTGGTCACGACGGCCACCTGGGCGCCCGGCAGTTTCTCCAAGTCATAGTACGACGCGATGCCGGCGACGGCCCTCTTGACCGTCCCTCCGATGTCTATCTTCAGCTCGACCAACTTCCTCGAACCCTCGACCTTCTTCGCCTCCACGATCCTGCCGACCCTGATGTCCAGCTTCGAGAATTCCTCGTAGCTCACCTTGTCGGCGCTCACCAAGACCACCCGATGTGGAGGACGAAGGGCCGACAGTCAGTAATAAAGATGTCTGAGCCTGAGACTGCTTCATGGCGGGGCCCGGCTTGAAAGGAAAGCTTTAAGGGGATACGGATTGGGCATGGAACAAGTCGGGTGTTGCGTTGTCCACACGGAGCTACGGGGAGCTCCTCGACAGGATAAAGGCCGACCTGCCCACGGAGGGCGCCAAGCGTGAGAGCCGTTTTGTCCTGCCCCAGCCTGTGGTCGTCTTCGTGGGGAGCCGCACCATCTTCCGGAACTTCAAGGAGGTGTCTTCGGCCATCCGCCGTGAGCCGTCGAAGATACTGATGTACCTGGCCAAGGAGCTGGCCACGGCCGCCTCGCTCGACGCCGAGGGAAGGGCCATCTTCATCGGTCGCAGGGGGAAGGACTCCTTCGCGGTCCTCCTGGAGCGTTATGTAAAGGAGAACGTCATCTGCCCGGTCTGCGCCAGCCCGGACACGCACATCGAGAAGCTAAAGAAGGTCTCTCTTCTGGTCTGCGAAGCGTGCGGCGCGAAGTCACCTGCGAAGGGATAGGGAAGTGCCGGCCAGGAAGAGGGGCTTCATCAGCAGGGAACTCAGGTACCAGACCGCCAGGACGGTCAACATATGTGACGAGGAACTGTTGGGCAGGACCCTCAGGGAGGGGAAGCTCAAGGTCGACATCACGCCGGACTACTTCTCCGGGGTCAGGGTGGACGAAGAGACGGCATTGAAGCAGATCAAGGAGACCGACATCGTGAACCTCGTAGGGAACAGGATAGTGGCTAAGGCGCTGAATGAGAAGCTGGGTCACCCCAGGGCGGTGAGGAAGATCGAGGAGGTCTCCATTCTGATGATCTACAAGTTCTAGGTCTGAGAGCGCCTGCGAGTCTAGATACTGGTCTCCAGCCTGAACTCCATTGGCAGACGACAGCCATTCGCGCTTTACAATAAGTTTATTACTTGTGCGAATTTGATTCTCAACGGTCAGCTTTGGGAAAGAGGAAGGTACTGAGCGAGAAGGCCCTCAAGGAGTTCATGTCGCCGTCCGAAGGAGAGATGTTCGCCAGGGTCATCAAGCTCCTCGGCAGCGACCACATCATGGTCCACTGCAGTGACGGCCTGACTAGGATGGGTCGAATCAGGGGGAAGCTGAAGCGGAAGATATGGATCCGTGAAGGGGACATCGTCCTCGTCGCCCCCTGGGACTTCAAGTCCGCGGAGAGATGCGACATACTCTGGCGTTACACTGTGGGACAGGTGGACCAGCTCAAAGAGAAGGGCCAAATCGCGCCGGAGCTTTGAGCTTGAGCGAAGGGACTTCTAAACAGGAAGACCAGATAGTACGGGAACTCTTCAGGTCAGACAAGCAGAACAGGTACCTCAGGAACCGATCTGAAAACAGGGACTCTCGGCAGGCCGTCTTCGACAGGGACACCCTCTTCGCCCTCTATGACATGATGAAGAGAGGCGACCTCGACTATCTCAACGGGGTGGTGCAGGCCGGGAAGGAGGGGAGGGTGTACTGGGGCGTCAGGAAGGGGAAGGACGTCGCCGTCAAGCTCTTCTACACGACTACGTCGGACTTCAAGAAGAGGCTCATCTACATGACCGGCGACCCGCGCTTCAGCAGGGTGAGGAAGTACGGCCACGGCCTCATCTTCGAGTGGGCCAGGAAGGAGTACTCCAACCTGAGGCGGGCCTTCGACGCGGGCGTCAGGGTCCCCGAGCCGTATTCTTTGAGCAAGAACGTCCTGGTGATGGAGTTCATAGGCGAAGGGGGGGTCCCCGCCCCGACCCTGGAGGAGACCACCGTGACCGCTCGTGACTACGCCGGCGTGCTGAGGCTGGTGGAGCTCCTCTACAGGGAGGCCTCCCTCGTCCACGCAGACCTCTCCGCCTACAATGTCTTCAAGCTGCACGGGAGGTTGACCCTCTTCGACTTCGGGTCCGCCGTCGACATAAGGCACCCGATGTCCGCCGAGTTCCTCAGACGGGACGTCGACAACGTCAACGCTTTCTTCGCAAAGAGGGGAATAGTGATTAAGCCCGCAAAGGAGATACTCGAGATGGTGTCAGGCGAATGAGCTTCGAGCAGATGGTCAGGGTCCCCAAGGAAAGGGTGGGCGTAATCATCGGACGGAGCGGCGAGGAGAAGAAGGAGCTGGAGGAGCTCCTGAAGGTCAAACTCACCGTCGAGAGCGAGACGGGTGAGGTCATGGTCAGGGCCGAGGCCGCCGACCTCGAAGAAGTGAACCCCTTCAAGGCCATCGAAGTCATCGACGCCATCGGGAAGGGCTTCTCGCCTGAGAGGGCGAGGAGGCTCATCAAGGAGGGGGAGACTTTCACGGTGATAGATCTCAGGGAGACGACGGGGGGGTCGAAGTCCTCCATGGAGAGGATAAAGGGCAGGATCATCGGTGAGCGCGGCAAGGCGAGGAGGGTCATCGAGGAGCTAACGGGCGCCTCCATTTCCGTCTACGGTCACTATGTCGCCATAATCTGCGATGAAGTGCACGCGAGGCTCGCCAGTGACGCCATCTCCATGCTGGCAGCCGGGAGCGAGCACAGGACCGTCTACGAAATCCTCCAGAAGGCCAGGACGAAGGAGAAGCTCGACCGCCTGAAGCTCTGGGAAGACTAGGCAGGGCGCTAGGGTCGCTTTTGGGAGACCCTGACAACATACCCGATGGAGGGCCCAGCATCTTGTTCCACCGCGTGGTTCACATCTGATTAGGATACGGTGGAAAGAGGCGCATTCAAGTGACGGGCTCTCCATCACGCAAGAGCCGACAAAGGGATGCCGCGTGGGTCGTCAGATACTCCCTTGGCGCACAGCGGACGATGACCTTTCGTACCATCGGCATCAGCTCCAGCGTCAGCAGAATCGGCGCTCAAATCATAAGGGGGAAGATGTGACGCGATTCATCAAAGGGGTGGGGTTCACACCAGGCCCGCACGTCATCGTGAAAAAGGCAGGATAAAGGATATGTTATGGCAAAGACTAGAGCATCATTTCGCGGGTGCTTCTGTGCGTTTCCTAATAAGAACATAGCCTTTGGGGAAGGCGCTCCGCGGGTGTCTTCGCCGACTGCAAGACACGAGAGTCGACGGCTGAAAGTCTTATGAGCATCTATCGACAGGTTTGTGGCGGGTGAGCGAGGATGCCGCAGAGCAACGTTTCTTTCAGCGAAGTTAGCCC
Source organism: uncultured Nitrososphaerota archaeon (assembly GCA_963842885.1). GTDB lineage: Archaea > Thermoproteota > Nitrososphaeria > Conexivisphaerales > DTJL01 > DATKKG01. Next base: position 49,419 of record CAWJIE010000005.1, on the reverse strand, counting down.
TTCTGACTTCTTTCTATAGAAACCGGGATTTGGCAGGATTCAGCAACCCGTCGAGGGCCCTCTACAGCGCCGTGAGAGAGCTCCTGGAGAACTCGCTGGACTCGTGTGAGCTGTTCAGCATTCAGCCTGAGATTTACGTCCGCATCTCCTGCGCACCTGGCGAGGAGGACAAGCCCGACCCCAAGCGATACGTGCTCCTCATAAGGGACAACGGCTCGGGGGTGGAAGCCGAGCACGTACCCCGGGCGTTCGGCCGCATCTTCTACGGCTCGAAGTACAAGCTGAGGCAGTCCAGGGGCATGTTCGGCATGGGCGGGACCATGGCCGTCCTCTACGGTCAAATCACCACCAACAAGCCCCTCGAAGTCGCCAGTTCCACCGACGGCGTCAAGGCTCACGACTTCCTGATAACCATCGACATCGAGAGGAACAACCCCGTCATCCTGAAGCATGAAGTCGTCGACGCCAAAGGCTGGAGGGGGACGCAGGTCAGGATCGAGCTGGAGGGGGACTACTTCAGGTCGGCAAACAAGATCCAAGATTACTTCAGGGAGAGCGCCCTGGTGACCCCCTACGCCGACCTCACCTTCGTCGATCCCACAGGGAAGCTGATGGCGTTCGAGAGGGGGACGAGCGAGATGCCAGATCCCCCCAAGGAGACCCTTCCGCACCCCCACGGCCTGGACGTGGAGGCCGTGAAGAGGCTCATCAGGGGATGGAAGGGCGGGACCATGGCCAGGTTCATGGTCAGGAACTTCCACAGGGTCGGCGACAAGATCGCGAAGGACTTCCTCTCCTGGGCGGGGTTCGACCCGGCGGCCGACCCGAGGACGCTCACCAACGAGGAGCTGGTCAAGTTCACGGAGGCCCTGCACGCCTACGAGAAGTTCCTGCCGCCCGACGCTAGGTGCCTGTCGCCCATGGGGGAGAAGATATTCACGGCGGGCATAGTGAAGGAGCTCTCGCCGGAGTTCTCGGCGGTGGCCGTGCGGGACCCGGCCGCGTATTCGGGGTACCCCTTCATCGTCGAGGTGGGCCTGGCCTACGGGAGCAGGGCCCTCCCGGCGGGGCTCAGGCTGCTGCGCTTCGCCAACAGGATACCGCTTCTCTACGACGAGGGGAGCGACGTTTCGTGGAAGGTAATCAACGAGGAGATAGACCTCAAGAGGTACAGGGTCCCCGCGGATTCTTCGCTGGTGATCATCACGCATCTGTGCTCGACGAGGATCCCCTACAAGACGGTGGGGAAGGAGTACATCGCCGACAGGCCCGAAGTGGAGAGGGAGCTGAGGAATGGGATAAGGGAGGTCCTCAGGAGGCTTCAGCTCTACCTCAGCAGGAAGGGGACGATGGAGAGACAGGTGAAGAGGATGAACATCTACGCCAAGTACATCCCCATGATAGCCAGGTTCAGCGCCTCGCTCTACGGCAAGAAGAGGCCGCCCAGCTATTCGAAGCTCCTGGGTCAGGAGGCGGCGGGTGAGGAGGGAGAGGAATGAGGGAGGCGCGGAAGGTCTCCGAGCAGAGGAAGGAGGAGGTCTTCAGGCAGCTCAGGGAGCTGGGCAGGGAGGCCTACGAGGCCATAGAGGGAGGGAGGTTCCCCGAGATCACGCTTCCCAGCCGGTCCGTCAAGAACATAGTCTACGACGAGGCGCTCAGGCAGTTCATCCTGGGGGCGTCGTCGGTGAAGCGCTCGTCCCACAACGTCAAGCACATCCGGCCGTACACCCAGCTCCTCTGGCTGGCGTTCTTCTCGCAGCAGTTGGTCAGGGAGAAGAAGACCTCGACGCTCAGGGACGTGTACTATTCAGCCCAGGCGTACAACACGGAGTTCGCCGACCAGGACGAGTCCGACGAGACCATAACGGACCTGGAGACGGCACTCATGAAGGCCAGGGAGGACTTCAACATCTACCCGGAGGAGAGGAGCTCCATCTTCGGCAACCTTACCGTGGAGTACACCATTCCGGGCTACGAGGGGAGGAGGCTGGACCTGACGTCGCATCCCGACGGGGTCATGATCGGGCCGGCCCTGACGACGGCCGAGTTCGCCGACACCGACGCGGAGATGGTGATAGCCATCGAGAAGGGCGGCCTCTTCACCAGGTTCATCGAAGAGAACGTCCACAGGAAGCACAAGGCCATACTCATCAACACGGCGGGGCAGCCGCCCAGGAGCACCAGGTACATCATCAGGAGGCTCAACCAGGAGCTCCACCTCCCCGTGTACGTCCTTGCGGACGCGGATCCCTGGGGCACTCACATCGCCATGGTCATTATAAGCGGGTCCGCGAACGCCGCGCACCTGAGGGAGCTGACCACGCCCGACGCCAAGTGGATCGGCGTGTGGGCGACGGACGTCAACAGGTACAAGCTGCCGCACGACAAGCTCAACGAGCTGGACATCAAGCGCCTCTACGAGCTGCAGAAGGATCCCAGGTACGAGGAGAAGCTGTGGCGTGACGAGATAGACTGCTTCCTGAAGTACAGGAAGAAGGCCGAGCTGGAGGCGTTCGCCAGGTACGGGCTCACCTACATCGTGGACAAGTACCTCCCCGACAAGCTGGAGTGGGCCAAGAGCCACTGAAAGCAAAAGGGTTTAAATTCACGGGCTAGGGGGCTTTAGATGGAATGACAGACAGGGCCGCCGTCATACTGCGGCTTCTAGGCGCCGCAGCTCTGGTCATGGGCTTCCTGGTGGCGTTCTACGCGCTGACCACGTCGCCGCCCCTCTACCCGCCGCTACAGGCCTCTTATGCCATAGTGGGGGCCGTCATGGGCGGGGCCGGCTTCTTGACCCTGATTTCGAAGTACGAAGAGTGAGCCCAGTTGATCAGAGTGGCCCTGTTCGGTGCGGGCAACAGCGCAAGAGCTTTCGTTGAATCGGTGAAGAGGTACGGTGCCGGCCAGAAGTCGGGCCTGTGGCACGAGAAGGTCGGCGGCCACGTCGTGAAGGAGCTCTCGGTCCGGCTCATCTACGACGTCGACGGCGACAAGGTGGGCAGCCCCCTGGTTGGCGTGAAGGTCAGGCCCGGGCTCCTCCTGGACGAGCCGCCGAGGCGCCTGTCGCAGGGGTCCTTCGAGAAGCAGGGGGAATCCTCGCTGGCATCGGAGCTGAGGAAGGGGAAGATAGACGTGGCGCTCAACCTCGTCAGCTCGGGGCAGGACAAGTCGTCGAAGAAGTACGCCGAGATCTGCGGGAGGATGGGGATCGCATTCGTGAACGCGACGCCGGCGCTCGTGGCCAACGACCGGTCCATCGTGACGGGTATTCGAGAAGACGAAGGCACCCCTGGTGGGCGACGACCTGCTGAGCCAGATGGGCGGGACCATGCTCCACAAGGGCATACTTGACTTCCTCAACCAGAGGGGGATAAGGGTCGTCAAGAGCTACCAGCTGGACGTTGGCGGCTCGCCCGACACGCTGAACACTCTCCAAGACGAAATAAGGGCGTTCAAGAGGGGGATCAAGAGCAGGTCCATCGCGGAGGAGCTGCCGTACAAGGTGGACACGGTGGCGGGGACGACGGACTTCGTGGAGTTCATGGGCTCTAAGAGGACGGTGTATCTGTGGATAGTGGGGAAGGGGCCGCTGGACGAGCCGTACGTTATGGACGTGTTCTTCAAGAGCAGCGACCCCGTCAACGCGGTCAACATCCTCCTAGACTCCGCCAGGGCGGCGTTCGCGGCGAAGGGCAGGGGAGGCGTCGAGGAGGTCATATCTGCCTTCGGGTTCAAGAACCCCCCGAGGGCCGTCAAGGTCAAGAAGGCCATGGCCGACTTCGAGAAGGCTTACCTGAAGTAGGCTCGTCCTAGCGACGCTTACAAGCACTTCAGGGCCAAGCAGGGTTTAACTAGGGGAGCCCCACGCATGAAGCAAGATTTGATTCCCGACCGCTGGTACGCCATACTTGAATCCGAGGAAGTCAGGCAAGGGAGGCCCTTGGGCGCCACACGAATGGGGAAGAAGCTAGCGTTCTGGCGCGACCAGAAGGGTGCCGTCCAGTGCGTGGCCGACACCTGCGTCCACCGTGGGGCGTCCCTTAGCACCGGGAAGGTCCTAGGAGGCAACATCCAGTGCCCGTTCCACGGGCTGAGAGTTCGGAGGCTCGGGGGCATGCAAGCTCATACCGGCAAACGGCAAGGCATCGCCAATCCCCGACCGCTATTCTGCCCCCTCATTCCCCGTTAGAGACGAACACGGCTTCATCTGGCTATGGTGGGGCGAGCCCCGCGACGCCTATCCGCACATCCCCTTTTTCGATGACATCGACGAATCCTTCTCCAGCTCCACCCTTAGGTCCCCCTGGGCCACTCACTACTCCCGCGCCATAGAGAACCAGCTGGACGTAGCCCATGTTCCCTTCGTGCATGCTTCGACCATAGGGCGCGGAGGAAGGACCCTCGTGAATGGCCCGGCCTGCACACTGGAGGGGGATTCGCTCGTTATCTGGCCCGACAACCAAAAGGACAACGGGCAGAGGCCGCTGATGCCCGAGGAGGCGAGGATCGAAACCTCGAAGACCCATCTCCAATTCATCTTCCCCAACATCTGGGAGAACTGGATTTCGGACGGACTAAGGGTGTTTGCCGCGTTCGCGCCTGTGGACGAAGGCAACACCATGATGTACATTCGGCAGTACCAGAGGATGGTCAGGGTTCCCCTCCTCCGTCAGGCCTTCGACATGATAGGGAAGCTGTTCAACAGGATCGTCGCCAACCAGGACAAACCCGTCGTCGAGAGCCAGCTCCCCAAGAGGTCCTCCCTCGATATGGGCGAGTTCCTGAACAAGGCGGACCGGCCTATCCTCCTCTGCAGGCAGAGGCGGCGGGAGCTCGGGGCGACAATGAGCGCCGGAAGCTAGATCTGGGCCTCCCCCCTTTCAATTCCTGCCTGCACCTGTTTCTTCACAGAGGACGCGCCGGTGGGAGGAGGATTCCTTCTCCCTGTCGTCGGCCGTCCACGGTCCCTGCGCGAGCACACGAGAACGCGTCCAGTTGCAGAAGGCCAGAAACTAGCTGAAGCGATTCTGGGAGCAGTGCTTTGTCACGGCGGTCCTCGTCAGAGCTTCCGTCCTATTCACAAGGGCTCTGTCTTCGAAGGCCCGCCGACCATGTCGTGTTCCACCTCCAGTTAAGGCGGTGCCTACAGTGACAGACTTGTCCCCATAACGCTTATAACGAAACCTCCCTTCAGCCCTTCCGAGCGCTGCCGTCGAGCCGCCGTTGGCCCCGTTGCGGTCGACGAAAGCTCAGCGTGGTAGAGCAGCTGACTTCCAAGAAGGCTGAAGCTGTTAATCCACGCAGAGACCAGCTGGTCGCAGGTTCGAGTCCTGCCGGCGGCGCCTCCAATTTAACCCTAGAGTGAGACACACAGGGTCAGCCTACTTCCGAAGGTGTGCCGGTTCAATCGTAGGGAGATGGGAGCTGCCCTGACCTGACTCCGGCGATGGCGTTGAGCCTTACGTCTTCGAAGTTGTGTTCCTTGGCAAGAGCGAAGGCGATTTCCCTAGCCGCCACCATTCCGACTACTTCGCCTTCGTCGACTACAGGAAGGTATCGAATCCTGTAGGTGGTCATATGCTCAGAGGCCTCCTCTATGGAGGAGGTGGACGGGATGGTGATGAGAGGGGTGGTCATCACATCCGTTACGAGTACCTTGGAGGCGTCGACCCCTTCGGCGACGATCTTCCTTACGATGTCCCTCTCGGTGACGATTCCGACGGGGTTTCCCTCGGCGTAAACCAGAATGCTGCCCACATCGGCCCTAGTCATCAGCTCTGCGGCCTCTCTGACGTTGCGTTCAATGGCCAGAGAAGTTATCTTGGTTACCATGATCTCCTTCACTTGAACGACCAAGTCCTATCCGCCCAATGGTCCTCTCCGAGAGCTTTAAACTCTACAGTAGTTACTGAGCGGAGCCCGGAGCGCCCCCCGGCCGAGCTGCCTTAACCTTCCTCCCCCAGAGGGCTGCCCTTCCCGGCCTGCGAATCTTGAGCAGGGTCAGGAAGAAGGCTGCCAGGATCACCTTGGAGCCGTAATTGAGAGCGAGTGCCACGTGGTACGGGTCGCCCGTATGCAAGACAGGCTGAAAGTAGTAGACACTCGAAAAGTACTGGGGGAAGCCAAAGAGAACCCAGACGAGCATGCTCAGGAGGAAGAGACCCAGGGTGTAGGCGCTGACCTTCTTCACCGACAGGTCCTTGCGCATGAGGAGCAGGGGCAGCACCATGGTGAGCTCCACAATCAGGAATTTGACGTCCATCCCCTGCAGGAAGGGATACCGGAGGCTGTACACCGGGAAGGTGAAATGATAGATGATTTCGTACGTCTGAAGGAAGGCGTTGGCGAAAAGGACGCCGAGGATGACCGAGCCAGCCCTGCCTCGCCCATCTCGGGCGAACTGGTACTGGGACAGAAGGTATAGGAGGCTGGCAGAACCGAGGGAGAATGGGCTTGTGCCTCCCAATGGGGTGATCCAGAATTCCTGGCTGGCGATCAGAAACAGTGAATAGGCCAAGGCCATGAGTGCGACCGCCCTGGCACCCCATTCCAGAAGCAGGGAAAGGCCTTTCGAAATGAGCGCCATCCTCTCTCTGGCCTGCCACCAAGGCACATCCGATTAAAGGTTGCCATGGAGAGGCCGTCAATCGAGCGTGCAGAGCCGGGAAGGCGGGCAACTTTTTAAGACTAGAGACTCATTCACAGGGACGCGTGACGGAGTGAGCATGGGCTTGGAAGCTGAAGACGACATCGCGACCCTCCTTGAGAAGAGGAGGAGGCAGTGGGACAAGGAGAAGGCCGCAGAGGCTAGGGGTGGCGCGGCCGGGGAGAACAACGTCGTGGAGCTCACGGACGCCAACTTCGATGAGGTCCTGGGTAGCCAGAAACTGATGCTGGTCGATTTCTGGGCACCGTGGTGCGGCCCGTGCCAATGGGTTTCGCCCATCCTTGAAGAGATAGCCAAGGAGAACGCCGGTAAGCTCGTCCTAGGCAAGATGAACGTCGACGAGAACCCGAGGACTTCCGATCGCTTCGGCATACAGGGAATCCCCACGATCCTGATATCTAGGGACGGCACTGTGATTGACAGGATAGTCGGTGCCCTCCCTAGGGAGACGCTCATGGCGAAGATCAGTCAGCATATGGCTCTACAGGGCTCCTAGTCTTTCGTTCGTCATTGTCACGCCCAGCGGCGCACGCGATGGTCCTCTTGTTCAACCCTGGAGGGAGAGGCCCTTGGATTTGAGGACGCAGAGTGCATCCACCGTGACGAATTCGTTCATCCTTGTGTGGCCCGCTACACCCCAGTCGCACAGAGAACGACCGGAGGTGGCTCTCCGGCCCCTACGGTAGTATGTCCTTTCGCAAGGGAAACCGCCATCAGGCAGGCGCTTGCCCATGAGGAGGCTGATCGCGTCGTCGCAGCGCCTGTCACCGATGAAACCTGCCTCGGCCAAGACCTTCAAGCCGGGCAGGACTCCATAATGCCAGTAGTAGGGATAGGCCGTTTCTTGGAACCGCACAGAGATCAGCTCTTCGGGCCTGCGATAGCTCCAGAGAAGCCTCCTCTTCAGGAAGATCTCCGCCGCCCGCGCGCTTGCATGAAGTGACTCGGCGTTCCCCTTCGTGCGTGCATGGAGGGCAAGACCCCTCAGAGGGAGAAGGCTTTCATGGAAGGAGGAGTTCGTGGCCCCCGGTCTCCGGTCGCAGTTCCAGCCACCGTCGGGCCACTGGAGGTCAACGAGTCTCTTTGCTAGGAGGTCGGTCCTTTTGTCGCCGATGCCGAGCTTCAGGGAATAGTAGACGGCGTTCCCCTCCATGGAAGCGTGAATCCTCGGCCTTCCCGAGACCAGCCTGATGGGAGCGGCGTAGGCGTGGCGATGGGGTTGCAGCTTCAAGTGCGCCTCGGAGAAGAGCCATTCGTAAACCTGCTCCATCAGCGGACCCAGAGACCGGTCCCCGGGAGGATACCCTAGGTCGGCCAGGGAGGCCAAGACCCAGTGGGCTCCGAACCATTTGGCGTAGGGATGAGATTGAATCCGGCCGTCTGCTTCCCGTTCAGAGAGCAGAGAGCGGACCCTGACCGACGACACAATCTCTTGGTCGAGCCTCTCCCTTTCATGCCCGCTTAGGTCCTCTCCCAGCACTTCGACCCTCGTCCTCAGCCTGATCGAAGGGTCTCGGGAGAGCAGGAGCCGCCCGACGACATCATGCAAGCGAATCACCAACTCCGACGGTCTCGATCTCAGGCCGTCGCCACCGGCGGCCGTTCCGAATGGTATTCGGCCGCCCTGGAGGGGATCCACAGCCTGTCGAAGAGGGGCTTGCCGACGGCCAAGGCCAATATTATCCCGGAGACCTCGTCGGCGATGTAGTGCTGCTTGATGAACAGGGTCGAAAGGATGACGCCCACCGCCACGCCTAGGGAGAGGAGGGCCAGGGTCCAAGTGACCTTTCCGGATCGCACCTTGGCGTACCTGTACCAGGTGTAGAAACAGATGGTGGAGACCGCGGCGTGAAGGCTGGGGAAGCAGTTGAAGGAGGTGTCGTTGGCGAAGATGCCGTACACCTGGGTGGCCCAGAAGTTGCCGGCGATGGGTTGCGCCAACAGCTCCTGCCTCCACCAGTACGTCGAAACGGGGAAGACAACGTAAACGGCTAGGGCGATGGCGTTGATCGAAACGAGAGACCACCCAAGGGCATAACCTCCCCTGTATTCAACAAACGCGAAGTAGAGCATGGTCAATATGACCATGGGGTAGAAGAGGTAGACGTAGAAGATGACCATCTGTGGCACGAACGGAATCGCATCGTCCAGGCCGCCTGTCAGGACGTCGAGGTGGAAGCCTGTCCCGGGCGCGTACAACCGTCCGGTCCAATCGTAGCCGACGGTATTGAGCAGGAAGTAGAAGAGGATCAACATCAGTACGATGCTTCCTAGCGCGTAGGTGACGTAGGCGCTCGCCCGGGTCGATCTGCCTCCGAAGAAGGCCCTCTCTATCCCGCGCTGCAGCTTGTCATGTAGTTTCAACATTATACAATCAACCGATGCGCGTTCCGCCAGTCATAGTAGCCTTGGCGAGTATATAGGGGATGCCTCGCGCTTCGTCGGCCGCCGCCCCTCTCTGGCACTGTCCGAGGTGCCAAGGGGACGCCGCGAGAAGGGTCCGAAGGAACCGTAGGGATTGAAGAATAGGGAGTCATGCGGTTCGCGCTGCAGGGGTCCCCGAGCCCACCGGAGTCGACAGGGTCATGGACATGGACTTTAAAGGCGCAGGGTCTAACCATCCGCTGAGAATCGATGTCGACAGAAGAGTTGCCTTCCGTGGAGGCACTACGCTCGATGATTCACAGCACCTTCTCTGCTCCGGGGGCCAGCTGGCAGGAGGTCCTGGCGTTCGTGACCAAGACTGCCCAATATCGATTTCGCGCTGTCGCGGTCCAGGGCTGCTGGGCGACTGACGTCAAGCAGGTAATCCGAGGAGAGGATGTCCTCCTGTCCGTCTTTGTTGGGTATTCTCTGGGCGGCTCATCCACCGAATCGAAGGTGGTCGAGGTCGAACGTGGGATCGCGGCTGGGGCTGACATGTTCGAGTATCTACCCAATCTCGGGTACCTCAGGTCAGGCCTGTTCACAAGGTTCAAGGGCGAGCTGGCCGCAGTCGTCAAGGCTGCGCGTGGGAGACCTGTGAACGCGGCGCTGGAGCTCCCTCAGCTGGACATCGAGGAACGGATAAGGGCAGCGTCGCTGGCCGAAGAGGCAGGAGTCGCCTCTGTGACCAATTCCAGCGGCTGGGGAACAGGGGGGGCCGCGACGGAAGAAGGCATCCGTTTTCTGAGGACCACCGTGGGCTCCAGGGTCAAGGTCAAGGCCACCGGCGAAATCAAGGACCTGGACACGGCGTTGCGCCTCATAGGTGATGGGGCCGATACGCTTGGCACTTCATCCGGCTTTCAAATCGTCGACGAGTTGAAGCAGAGGATCGGCAAGGACTGACTGGCCTCTTCTCTTCCTCTAGCTTGAGATCAGACAAGGCATCGGTGGACGTTAATAGATATCGTCAACATGAAAAACTTCTTAAGCTCTGGCACGCTCAAGAGGTGCGAACGTAATTGGCAAAAGAATTGAAATGCGCTTTCTGCGGTGGAATAATCGCGTACGAGCCCTATTACGAGGTAATCGGTGGAAAGAAGCTGCCGTTCCATGCCAAGGCCTGCGCCGATGCATTCGGCGAGAAGAAGTGCGCCTTCTGCGGAGGCATCATCGTCTATGGGCCATACTTCGAGACCATTGGCGGGACCAAGCTGCCGTTCCATGCCAAGGCCTGCGCGGTCGCCTACAAGAAACGCTCCAAGTAAGACTCCATCGGAAAGGGTCTGCGAATACGGGTAACGCCGTCCCCTTTGGGGGGCGTTATTGTGTATATTGCACGATAGGGCTACCTCGGACGGCAACCCATGAAGAGGGGAAACCTTCGATCAGCTTCGCGCCAGTCATCGTCGCCCACTCGTCACGTTCCACGGCGAATCTCCATTCGGGCCGGCGAAATCAATTGCCACGTTTCATTTCGGCGGCGGCTTCAATCCTCAGTCTCCGGAGGGTGTCGGTGTGCTCGCCGCTCTTCTTCTCGTCAATCTTCATCGTCTTCGTATCGTAGATCACGACCAAGGCGCACCTGTGGCAGTAGTACTCGATTTCGCCGCTACAAGAGGTGTTGCCGCTTACCCTCATGAGGCCTCCGCACCCTCTGCAGTCCATCTCCATCTACGTCCTGCGCTGGCCCCCGTCGTTCACCGTCGCCTGGTTCGCCCTCACCAAGGCGGGCTTCTCCCCTTCGGAGACGGACTTTTGGGCTAACACCGCCGCTCCGAGAGCCCCGACGATTTGTGGTTCAGGGGGAATGAGCAGCCTCGTCTTCAGTTCCTTCTCAAGCGCTGCGACCATGCCGACGTTCTTCGCCACACCTCCCGTGAACACCACCCTCTCCTTGACGCCCACGTACCTGACCATCGAGGAGACCCTCCTCCCTATGGATTCGCAGAGCCCCGCGGCGACGTCCTCTCGGCTCCTTCCGTTGGTCAGCAGCGAGATGACCTCCGATTCGGAGAAGACCGTGCACATGCTGTTGATCTTCGCAGGGGATGCGCTTCTGAGCGCCAGCTCCCCCATGTCGCGCACCCTGACATGGAGCACCCTGGACATGACTTCCAGGAACCTCCCCGTGCCCGCCGCGCACTTGTCGTTCATCATGAAGTTGGCCACCTGACCCTCCTCGCTGAGGCTGATCACCTTGCTGTCCTGGCCCGCCGATATCTATAATCGTCCTCGCCTCTGGGGCAGACCATCTTCGCCCCTTCCGCGTGGGCGGTGATCTCCGTGACGGTCTTGTCCGCCTCGCTGAAGACCCGCCTGCCGTACCCCGTCGAGACGATGAAATCCACGTCCTCCCGAGTGCAGCCTGCTTCCACCAGCGCCAGCTTGAGGGCGCGCCTGGCCGCCCTGTTGCCGTCCACGCCGGTGGGCAGGATGTGGAAGGCCTTCAGCTGGCCTCCGGCGAGGATGGCGACCTTCGTCGCCACCGCGCCTATGTCCACTCCTGCCACTGTCATGGAGATGCGCCCTTGTGAGCGGTCACTGCGGGGCGCAGCATTTCCGTGAACGCTTCGACCCTCGTCCTGATCTGCTCCACGTCCTCGGAGCCGTAGTCCGTCTCGATCTTCAGCATCGGGACGCCCGCGGCCTTCAGCGCCTTCTCGACCTTGATGGCTTCGATGTTGTAGGAGTGGCAGTACTGCAGCACGTTGTACACGACGCCGCTGGCGTTGAACTCCTTGGCCATGTCGACCACCTTGCCGATCCGCTCCTTGTTGGGGGTGAAGCAGGCGCACGATATCTTGGAGTACTTGTTGACGAGCGCCTCGAGGAGGCTCTCCATGGAGTCGCCCTTCGGCTCCACGAGGTCCGTGAAGTACCTGGAGCCGATGCAGCTCTCCTCCGCCACCACGGGCACGCCCATCGACTCGATGATGGAGTGCAGCTTCCAGTTGGGGATGGCCATGGGGCAACCCGAGAACATCAGCCTTGGCTTGTCCTTGTCGGCCACGCCCACGCCTTCCTTGACCCTCTTCTCGAGCTCGTCCGCCAGCTCGTTGGTCTTCTGGGTGAACCTGTTCACGTCGTCGTAGAAGCTCACCTGGTTGACGAGGAGGCCGTCAAGTCCGCTGATCGGCGTCGGGGAGGCCCTCCTGGTCTCGCTGACCCGCCTCATGGCCGTCCTCTTCGCGTTGATCAGCCTGATGGCGTCCTTCAGCGCGTCCTTCTCTATGGCGTTGCCCGTGAGGTCCTCCATCTTCTGCTTGAACTGCTTCACCTCGGCCAGCCAGAGCGCCCTCGCCTGGGGCGTGTCCACCCTGTGAGGTATCTCCATCACGTAGGTGGGCGTGTAGTCCTCGAGCACTTCGTACACCTTCTTCTTCCCGTCGCAGGTGGTCTCGCCCACCACCATGTCGCAGGACTGGAAGTAGGGGCAAGTCCCTCCCACCTTGAAACCGAAGAACGACTTGATGAGGGGGCAGATGTTCCTCGGCAGCACTGCCTCGGCGTCCGGGATCGAGAAGTCGGCCCCTCCGCAGAGGCCCACCATGGTCGCATCGGAGGCGTACACGAGCTCCTCCGGCACGTAGAGGCAGAAGGCGCCTATGATCTTCTTTCCAGCCTTCTTCCGGTCCACCAGCTCCTTTATTCGCAGGCCGTGGACCTCCGACATGACGAAGTCGAAGTACTGCATCCCGGTTGGCCTGTTCTTCTGCGTCAGGAAAAGGTCGCCGTAGATCTTCCCGAGGGCGTTGAGAAGTACGTCGTGCTTCTCAAGGTTCAGTCCCAGCCCCTTCCACATGTCTACATACTGTCCTGTCGCCAATTCTAACACTTGAACGCTATGAAGGGAAAACGCTTACATAAGCATTTCTGTTTACGACGTCTTAAACATCGGCGTCCTGCACGGGCATCCTGGGGAGATGGTCCGACGCCCAGGACTAACGTTTCCCCTTGCCGACTGCCGCCGTTTGAATCCCGGAAGAGACGGACGGGTCGCCTGCCCGAACCATGGAAGCTCGATTGTGGAGAAATCCCTTCTGTTGAGCTTCTGCCCACAAAGAGTTGCGGCTTTGTCTGCTTGATGAATGACGTGGCGACGGCCGAGCAGCTCCGGGTCCCTTGCGATACCGACGAGCCTCATTTCGCCAAGACGAAGAGGGTTTGGATTTGATTGGTGGGCCCAAAGGGACGAGTGCCCATTTGGGTTCATAAATCGAACTTTTTGGAGCCCGACAACGGAACTGGATGGATACGGCTCCATGTGGATACCTTGCCATTAGTAGATTGGATTCTACTTTGCCTGCCACAATGATTTAGAGACTTCTGCAGGCAGCGGGGCTAGATGCTTCAATAGGTTAGTCATCTTTAACATATTGAAATCAATATGCAAAGTGAACGCGAGACGTGCCACCTACGACGCTAGGTTTCGATTAGGATGTTGCTCTCCTAGGCTCGTGTCTGACTTTGCTGCTGGGTAAACCCATCCCACATACATCCCACCGCTACAAAGCTAAAAGCGGTCTGACTGTATAAGAGTTCAGTGACTAGTCTCATTCGCCACAAGCTTATATACGAAGAGAAGTGGTGCGGAATAGGGAAGGACTTCCAATTGACAGAACCGGTAAAGGCTACCGACAACCGCAACATGCATGCCATCATTTTGACGGTGTTAGGAATAATCCTATTTATCGCTGGAGTGGCAGTAGCAACTATTAAAGGCACTCATCTGCGCGGCTCAGGTCTGGGCACCGCCCTAATTGTGATAGGTGTCGTGCTGCTGGTCATCGCTGTGATCAGGCTCAAGTACAAGCCCCAAAAGTGAGTCTCCTTTTGCGGACTCACCCAACTCTTCTTTTTCTTCAAGCGTCCCTTACGTTCTGTAACCGCATCGCCCGAATCTGAACGAGGGTTTACTCTTCTCAACTCCTGCAGTTCTTGAGTGAGGAACTTCTCATGTCAGCTCTCATCGCCCGCTTCGAGCCAGTCATCCCATTTGATGGCAACGACAGGCAGAAGTGAGTTGTTGCCTGGACGTAGGCTTGGACCTGCGAATGGGCTGATTCGGGTCTAGGTTTGCCCAACCTGCAGCTTGGGCAAACAAGGGATTCTTTCATGCATTCAAGTTAGCCTGGGTTCTTCTGTTCGGGCCAAATGCCCGAACCTTGGGATGATTCGTGGAGTTCTCTTCATGTATTCACGGTATTCATCGCCGAACCTATCGATGAGCATCGTCTCCTCCTTGCCTATCTGGGTGTAGAATAACGTGATTGTGACAAGTGCAGGCAAAAGGATGAGCCAATTGGCTGCCACAAGAGCTTGTGCCAAGAGAAAGGCGAAGGCTCCCAAGTACATCGGATGTCTGACATAGTGGTATGGGCCGCTCGTCACAAGTGTCGCCGTCTTTCTCCGTTGGAACGTCGATGGGTCTAGGACGTGAACCCAGTTCTTGCCAAGCGTTAGAAAACCCCACAGCGTAAGTGGAATGCTCAGAGCGGTTACGCTGACCATTATCAACCTGAACCAATCAGGCAACGGAATCGAGAGAAACACTATCCAACTGGGAAGCATGGTGTAGAGGATTATTCCCGCCCACCATAATGGAGCAAGCGAGGCACGGGCTACGAAGTACGACCACCTTTCGTGTCGAACCGTCTGATGACCGGACGGCTCGCCCTTCGGCTCCCTCAACGAGTACCTTGCCCATATTATGCAGACAACGAAGATGATCCAGAGGGCCGAGAACAGGACTCTGAAGAGCTGCTCGTTCGTCACGTCCCCTTCCCTCAGTCGTCGAAACCGCCCAGGGTGGTTATATCTCTTCTCAGTGCAAATCGGCCTATTGAGGGTTAAGTCTGCCCAACCTGCAGTTTAGATGAACAGGAATTGTGCCTTCATGGGTCCTTTTTGGATATCTATTGCTGCTGGAAAAGAAAAGTGATATCCTCAAGGATGGCGCTTCAGCGATCTCAGCAGCAAGTCCGCACCGTTGGGGATTCGTGGTCACGTGGACACCCAAAGCCACCGGAAATCGGATTCCCGTCTAGCTCCGACTTGAGCCTGGCTCGGACCTCCTCCTCAACAGGACCGAGCCGACGAGCCAGGCTATCCCAAAAACGAGGAGCATGCCCACAACGGCTGCCAGGACCCTTCCCGCGTAGGCGCTGATTTGGGATGCGGTGGAAGATTGAGGGATGAGGCCCGCCCACAGAGGCGCAGGGGCTTGCGCGCCCAAGATGATGGCGACCCTTTGGAGGCCGTCTGGGTTAGAAGAGGCGACGGGAATGAGGAAGGCCGCCGTCAGCGCCGTCAGGAGGAGGGCCTTATGTATGCCCTTCATGAACGAGCCCCCTGATAACGTTCAGACCCGAAAGCGAGAGAGGATGGGTCCTGATGAGCTGGGTCACCAGGGCCGTGGTTATGGCTCCCTCGCCTATGCCTATTATCGCATGGTAGAAGAGCATAGAAGAAAGGATGATCCATAAGCTACCCGATGGGGCGAAAGTCGCCGAAGATGCCAGCTCTAAGCTTGCCGCGAGAGCCCCAAGGAGGACGCTCGAAAGGGACGAGATGAAGATGGCGAGAGAAGGTCGGAGCCTTCCTCTATCGACGAGCAGAAAGACCAAGTAGTACGAAAAGGCGCCGATGACCGCCATATTGAACGCGTTGGCGCCCAAGGTGGTGATTCCACCGTCCCCTAACAGGAAGGCTTCGATTACGAGCACGATCGTCATTCCCACCATCGCGCCTTCGGGACCCAAGAGCAT
This sequence comes from uncultured Nitrososphaerota archaeon, assembly GCA_963842885.1. Classification (GTDB taxonomy): domain Archaea; phylum Thermoproteota; class Nitrososphaeria; order Conexivisphaerales; family DTJL01; genus DATKKG01. The sequence continues at coordinate 33,555 of CAWJIE010000005.1, read as the reverse complement.
GGCGAGGAAGGTACCGCCCACCAGGTGGCCGCTGGTTCCGTTGACGATGGGGAAGTTCAACATCTGGGCGACGAAGACGAACGCGCTCGAGACAGCGATCGTCGGAATCATGGACCTGCTAGACCTGGAACCTATCCTGTGGAGAGCCCAAGCAAGGGAGACCGCAGACACCGCGTACATGACGAGGCAGACGGACGGGTCGAGGTATCCGTCTGGGATGTGCATCGTCTGCTCGATTACGTTTTGTGTATTAAAATATTGTGGGTTGGTAATACTTTATTAGCGGGCGACCTGTGCGAGTAATACCAGAATCGGAATGACCCATACAGGTGAAGGTGTGACGAGGATCAGTCTGTCACTGCCGCCCGAGCTTCTGACGAAATTCGACGAAACCGCCGACAGGGCTGGTTTCTCAGACCGCTCAAAGGCAATTCAGGCTACGATGCGGGATTTCATCACCGAGCAGGCGCAGACCGTAAGAGATGACAGCCCTATCACTGGCTCCCTCCTCGTATTGTACGACCACGAAGCCAGGGGGATAGACGCCGCCCTGACGGACCTTGAGCACCACAGCATGAAGATAATCTCATCCTCCATCCACATCCATATGGACACCAGACGCTGCTTGAAGATCGTGGTCCTAAGAGGACGTTATGATGAAATGAAAAGCCTTGAAAGGAGCCTCAGGAACTTGAAAGGCGTGTTGCAGATCAAGCTGTCGTTCCTCAAGACAGAGTCCGATTGACCCCTCCTGCCACACCAGCTTAACACCATCGAGTCCGCACCGTTGGGGATTCGCCTCCAGATGGATACCAATCTCGCCCAAGAACGGATTCCTGCACTGCAAGCGATCCAGAGGATTGGCCCGTCAGGGCGTGTGTACATCATCCAACACGATAAGAAATGGATCACGAAGAACATGGAAGAATATGGTCAAGAGTAGAAAGATTTCATGGGCCCGAAGGGACTTGAACCCTTGACCGACCGGTTATGAGCCGGTCGCTCTACCATGCTGAGCTACGGGCCCGCTTCCAATAGGAGGCTACGCATCACCCTTTAAATCATTACCTCGGAGAGTGGCCGTGAAAGGCGGCCGTCCCTGAAACGCTTAATAGACGACTTTGCCCTTGGGCAAAGCTGCGAGGGTACCCAAGCCTGGCCAAAGCCGGCGCACCGTAGCGACCATAGGGGGCGGTGCCCGTTCGGAGGGTGCCCAGACTTAAGATCCGCTGGCGTAGGCCTTCGTGGGTTCAAACCCCACCCCTCGCACTCTGAGCTCTCAAGGGATGGGCAGCGCCGGCCGCCTAAACCGCCGTCAGTCGGGGCAGGCGAGCGTGTTGACAGGCCTTCCCTTGCATGCATGCTCTTCGATGATCGAAGGCACGTCATCCGGCTTCACCCCACAGTACCGCGTTCGGCGGGGGTAGACGAGGACGGCGGGCCTCAGAGCGCGCGGACTATGATGTCAGAGAGAAAGTGTCTCCGAGGGAAACGTTGTGGGCGGCGACAAAGCCAGCGTTGACTTCCAACGCGTAGGACGCTTCGGTCGGCGGGGAGTATGTCTGGCAGTCGTTCGCAAGACACGTCGGGAGTCCCTGAACAAAGTAAACGACAGAGCGGTTTGCGTCGAACCATATGATGTCCAGTGGGAACTCCATCCCATGCATCCAGAACTGCCAGAGGTCAGGATGGTCGAATACGAAGAGCATCCCGTGGTCGGCTGGCATCGAAGCTCTCCCAGACAGGCCTTCCTGCCACTGGCTGGGGGTCTTGGCCAAGTCCACTGTCAAATGCTGGCCGGCGAACTCAATGGTGCCCGTGGACTCGGGCTGGTAGTACCAGTACAGGACCGAGCCCGCCATGACGACGATGACCAGAATCCCCGCCACTGCCACCTTGTTCATCAGCACGACCGGCGGACAGCGGAACGTAAATGCCTATCCCCCGTCCGACGGGACCGCAGCAGGCCTCCTCAGCCGTTGAACTCCGCTCAGTTGAACAGGGGGGAGCGGTTTCCGGGATAGGGCTTCCTAGGTAGGAACCTCCCCCTCCCCTGCTCAGCCACAAGCTGGTTCTGCTCCACCACCACTTCACCCCTCGAAATCGTCATAATGGGATAACCTTCGGTCAAGTAGTTCTCATAGATCGAATAGTCGATGTTGGCATGGAGGAAGTCGGCCGTGAGCCTTGCCTTGAAGGCGGGGTCGATGATGACCATGTCGGCGTCGCTCCCTACCGCGATGGTCCCCTTCTTGGGGAAGATGTTGTAGGCCTTCGCCGCGTTGGTGGAGGTGACCTGGACGAACCTGTTTATCGAGAGCCGCTTCTTGGCTACACCTTCGGTAAAGAGCACGGGGATGATGACCTCCGTGCCGGGGACCCCGTTGGGGATCCTGGTGAAGTCGTCCCCTCCTGCGGCCTTCTGCTGGGAGTTGAAGTCGGCATGGTCGCTTCCGACGGTCTTGACGTCACCTTCAACAAGCCCCTCCCAGAGGGCGAGCCTGTCCTCCTCGCTCCTGATTGGAGGGCTCATCAGGTAGTGACTCGCATCAGAGCGCTTGTAGACAAGATCGTTGAACACCAGGTAGTGAGGGCAGGTCTCGGCGAACACAGGGAGACCGCCCTTTTGCGCATCCCTGATGGACTCGCGTCCCATCTTCGATGAAAGGTGGACGATGTAGAGATTGGCACCGAGGTATCCGGCGAAGGTGATCATCCTGCGAACGGCCTCTCCTTCTGCAATTTGCGGCCTACTCTGGGGGTGGAACTCGGGCGAGAGCCTGCCTTCCCGGCGGAGCAGCTCGATGTTCCGTTCAATGATGCCGTTGTTCTCGGCGTGGACAGCCACAAGTCCTCCGTTCGACGAAACCTCCCTCATGACCTCCAAGAGCTCGCCGTCCTCTAGCATCAGCCCGTCGACCTTGTAGGTCGTGAAGAGCTTGAAGCTGGGGACGCCCGCCGCTATGATCTCCTTAATCTCCTGCATCGACTGGACCGTCGAGTCACGGTAGACCATGTGGAAGCCGTAGTCCACCAGGACCTTCGAAGAAGCACTTTCGCGTCTCTTCTCGAGAGCCGCCTTGAGGCTCTCTCCGGCCGACGGCGTCACGAAATCAATGATGGAGGTTATGCCGCCGGCCGCAGCCGAGATGGTACCCGTCCTGAAATCGTCAGCCGTTACGGTCCCCTTGGATGGCATCTCGAAATGGGTGTGGCCGTCGATCCCTCCCGGCACGACTATCATTCCCTGCGCGTTCACCACCCTGTCTGCGGGCTCGTCGATGGAGAATGCGATCTTCGTAATCATTCCATCTTCGGCCTTGACGTCGGCCTGGAAGACATCGGACGCGGTTGCGATCGTTCCATTTCTTACCAAGAGGGAGGGCATGCCGAGCTTTACTGAACGTTTGAGCTCCTTTTCCCTAATAAATATGACTAGAATGGCTCTCCCTGATGGAGAAAACGCCATAAATCGGCTCGAAGGAGCCGGCCAAGCCTAGGCTACGACACCGGCCGCTCTCAGTGAGGCTCTCTCCTTGGCCAGGTAGCCGATGCTTCGCAACACCTCGTCGGTGTGCTGCCCCAGGAGGGGAGGGGGTAGCCGAATGGAGAAACGATACCCCCTCACGCGGTAGGGGATGCCCAGCTGTTTGATGCGTCCGGATTTGGGATGCTCTATCTCCATTAACATCCTCCTCGACGCGACCTGACGGTCCGACAGGGCCTCGTCGACCGAGCTTATGGGCGCGCTGGGGACGCCAGCTTCGTTCAGCAGCCTAATCCAGTGGGAAGCCGTCCCCTTCGAGAAGATGCCCGTGAGGTGAGCCTCCAGGAGCTCCCTGTTCGTTACGCGTTGAGAGTTGGTAGCGAACCTTGGGTCGCTCAGCAGCTCCGGAAGAGAAAGGGAGGAGCAGAAGGCTTGCCATTGGGCGTCGTTCCCGACGGCCACGATGAAGTAGGAGTCGCTGGCCTTGAAGGCCTGATATGGTGCTATGGAGGAATGGGCCGACCCCGTCCTCTTCGGAACCTCCCCAGTGGCGAAGTACGACCCGGCCTGATGAGTGAGCCACGCAAGCTGGCCTTCCAGGAGGCTCACGTCGATGTAGCTCCCTGTTCCGGTCTCGAATCGCTTGAAAAGGGATGCGGCTATGGCGAAGGCGGCGAACATCCCCGCTCCTATGTCGGAAACTGGAACGCCCATCTTGACGGGGGGCCTCCCCTCCTCTCCCGTGATGCTCATCATGCCGCTCAGGGCGAGCGCGATGATGTCGTAGCCGGGCATGTCGCGGCGGGGTCCGGTCTGCCCGAAGCCCGAGATAGAGCAGTAGACGAGGCGGGGGTTGAGCTTCTTCAAGGTGGCGTAGCCTGCGCCAAGCCTTGCAGCCGTCCCGGGCCTGAAGTTCTCGACGAATACGTCCGCATCCTTCGCCAGCCTGTGGAGGACACGCCGACCTTCAGGCGACTTCAGGTCCAGGGCCAGACTCTTCTTGTTGCGGTTGATGCTCATGAAATAGGCGCTTTCACCGTTGACGAAAGGCGGACCCCAGGAGCGCGATTCGTCGCCCGCTCCGGGGGCCTCCACCTTGATCACTTCGGCGCCTAGGTCGGCCAGCATCATCGTGCAGTAGGGCCCCGCCAGTGCCCGGGTGAGGTCGACGACTCTGATTCCATCGAGAGGAGCTGCGCGGCTCAATGCTTTGTCACCAGTCCCGCAATGCCTCCTGCCGTTTATACCTGCGCTCGATCGACGATGCCCAATGTTCGCGCACAAAGAGCGAAAGACGCCTGAACACCCAAGCTGCCAGGGAGCCCGTTGCCTAAAGAACGGAGGCAGTGAGCGCGGGCAGTCAGGAAGACCTTTCGGAGCCATGATTTCGCCTCCATAGTTGCCCCCAGGAGGGAATCCGGCCTCATCGAGGAGCAACTAGCTCTCGGGAGGGGTGACTTGTGGAAACCTTCGCTGGACTCATATAGGCGGACCATGAAGAACGCGGTCCACAGAGGTATGTGAAGAACTTGCCAATTAGAACTGCAGTGGTAGCCGCTGGGATCTTCATGCTGCTCGCCGGCACCGTTTTCGCGTTGCAGGGAGCGAACGTGATAGGTGGAAGCTCCGTGATGAACGGGAGCTCCACGTGGACCTACGTGGGAGGCCTTCTCGCGGTGATAGGTGTCCTCGTGACGATCATGGGTATCGCTTCGAAGACTGGAAGGCGTACAGCCTCGCGCGCCGGAACAAGCGTCGGGACCCAGTAGCAGCAGCGCGGTTGGAACTCGAGCTCGCACTCCCATTGGAAATGCGAAAGGGCCGGCGCAGACCCATCAGATCGACAATCGGCTTTGCCTTCGAAACCCTTTCCGATGAGAGCCACTGGCGAGAGGCACAACACATATAAACCGAGGTGGAAGAACGGGCTCCGATGACCATGCTTGAGTCGACTTCTGGCGTTTGTAGACATCTTCGTCGACTCACCGTATATGGACGACGTAGTCAAATCACTTTCTAAGCTGGACTGCATGGAGGAGCTCTACGAAGTCACGGGGGAGTTCGACTTAGTCACCCTCGTGTCGGCAGAGGACATTGAGGAGTTCAGGGACATCCTGAAGAACAAGATCATGAAGACTGTAGGCGTCAAGAGCACTGTGAGCGCCATCGTGCTTCACTCGCAGAAGGGGCCTTACAGCACGGGAGGGAAGAAGCCTTCTGCCGCCTCGTCTGTCTCCGAGTAACTCGGGGAGGGCATAGCAATCCCTAGTGGAGACTACGCTGGAGAAGGACATGATGAAAGGGCATGACAACCGCCATCGACGTCACCATCGCAGCGCTGATAATAGGCGCAACCGTAGCGATAGCGCGGCTGTTAGCTCCGTACATCACGGGAGTCTATACTAGGAGACCCACACGCTGGGACCGGGTCTTCTCTCCTATCGAGAACTCGATATATCGGCTTCTGGGAGTGAGCTCGGACCACGCGATGGGATGGAAGGAGTACTTCTTCGCGGGGCTCCTCCTCAACGTGCTCCAGATGGCCATAGGCTTCTTCATCCTCTACTTCCAGGGGGTCCTTCCGCTCAACCCCCAGAAGTTCCCGGGCCTGAGTTGGGACCTGGCCCTCAACACCGTCGTATCATTCGGGACCAACACGAACCTCCAGCACTACGCAGGCGAAAGCACGCTGTCGTACTTCAGCCAGATGACGGCCATCCAGTTCCTTCAGTTCACGTCGGCGGCTACGGGGATCTGCATGGGGGTGGCCATGGTGAGGGGCTTCGTATCTGGCTCGAAGGACCTGGGCAACTTCTACGTCGACTTCGTCAGGACCTTGACCAGGATACTGGTCCCGCTCTGCGCGGTCGCCGCAGTGATCTTCGTCGCCATGGGCGTGCCACAGACTCTGGGCGGATATCTTACTGTGACCACCGTGGAGGGTGCCTCGCAGACGGTCCTGGTGGGACCGGTCGCATCCCTCGTTTCCATAATGCAGCTGGGCACGAACGGCGGAGGGTACTACGGGGCGAACTCGGCCTACCCGTTCCAGAACCCGAGCCCCATATCCGACGTGCTGCAGATAGCGTTGATGCTTCTCCTTCCGACGGCCCTGATCTTCGTGTTCGGAGAGCTCCTCGGGAAGAAGCGGGAGGCACGGCCGGTGCTCTACGCTGCGTACATGCTCTTCGGGATAGACCTGGCCCTGGCCTTCATTCCGTCGACCCCCCTGGGGGCAGGGATAGAGACGAGGATAGGCGGCTTCTTCTCGGCTTTCTGGACGGTGGTGACGACCGCCGTGACGACGGGCTCGGTGAATTCGGCCCTCGGGGCGATGCATCCGCTGACGATACTCGCCGCATTCATGGGGATGCTCATCCAATCAACGCCAGGCGGGAAGGGCGTGGGCCTGATGTACATGATCATGTACATCGTGATCACGGTCTTCATAGTGGGGCTGATGACCGGGAGGACTCCGGAATACCTCGGCATCAAGATCACCGGGCGCGACGTGAAGTTGGTGATGGTGGCCTTCCTCATCCATCCTCTCATCATTCTGGTGCCGACGGTCCTGGCCTATGCGTCGGGCGCGGCGGCTGCGATAGGCGTGGGGAGCGGCTCCGTTGGCTTCACGCAGATACTCTACGAGTTCACTAGCGCAGCAGCCAACAACGGGTCGGACTTCCTCGGAGCGGCGGCGAACACACCCTTCTTCAACGTCGCGACGGCGGTCGTGATCTTCATCGGGCGATACGCTCCGATCGGGATTCTGCTGGCGCTGGGAGGGTCTATGATAGGGAGGAAGAGGAGCACCGAAGCGGGCCTGAGGACGGACAGCGTGGTGTTCTCGCTGGTACTGGTAGGAAGCATCTTGGTCCTGGTGGTGCTGACGTTCTTCCCGTTCCTGGCGCTGGGACCGCTGCTGGCACTGTTCCAGGGGTTGAGGAACTTCCTAGGGTGAGGAGAGTGAGCCATTGAAATGACATCCAGCAGGCCCGACGGAGACCTCGCCGTCACGACATCACCAGGAGGAGCGGCAGCCCAGGAGGGTCGTCTGAATTCCATTGGGCGCGTCCTGACGAGGAGGGTGATCGCTGATTCCCTCCTCAGGCTGAGCCCAGCCAGCCTCATCGCCAACCCGGTAATGCTGCTGGTGGAGGTGACCTTCTTCATCGTCGCGGCGATGGCCGTCTACCCCCAGGGCTTCCCCCTCGCTGGCCAACCCTGGCGAGAGGACCTTCTATGTGGAGGTGGCCGCCATCCTCCTGATCACGGTCTGGTTCAGCACGCTCTCGGATTCGCTGGCGGAATCTCAGATGAGGAGCACCGCCAGTAGCCTGAGGAAGCTCGAGGCCGAGGTGACGGCCAAGAAGCTGGTGAGTGAGGGGGCGGGGGCGAAGAAGGTGGTAATGACCCCCTCCACCGAGCTGAAGAAGGGCGACGTCATCCTCATCGAAAAGGGCGACATAGTGGCCATTGATGCCGTGGTTCTGGAGGGGATCGCCATGGTGGACGAATCCCTCCTTACGGGAGAGTCGACCCCTGCCCGAAAGGCGCCCAGTGACCCGTTGATAGGGGGTTCCAAGGTGATGACCGACACGCTTGTCGCCAGGGTCACGGTGAACCCCGACGAGACCTACATCAGCCAGATGATCAAGCTGATCGAAGCGTCGAAGAGGCCGAAGACCCCCAACGAGCAGGCGGTCACCATGGTCCTCATCGGGCTGACGGCCATCTTCTCCATCATCGTCCTTTCGCTGCTGGGCCTCTCTTTGGTCTTGGGTCTGGGCGCTGACCTGTCGGTCCTCATCGCCCTCTACGTCTGCCTCCTGCCGACCACGATAGGGGCCCTGCTGCCGGCCATCGGCCTATCGGGGATATCGCGCCTATACGCCGACAAGGTGGTTGCCAAGTCGGGGAGGGCCGTCGAGACGGCAGGGGACACGGACACGGTCCTGCTGGACAAGACAGGCACCATAACGGTGGGCAACAGACAGGCGGTGGAGTTCCTGCCTTTCGAGGGCCACACTGAGGAGGAGGTGGGGGAGGCGGCGTTCCTGTCCTCATGGCATGACGACACCCCGGAAGGTCGCAGCATCATCAGGCTGGCGTACGAGATGGGCTTCATACCGGACGAGCTCAACAGCCTCGCCCTCTCCGAATTCCAGGAGTTTTCGGCTGCGACGAGGACCAGCGGCGTCAAGCTGTCCAGCGGAGGCGGATTCCTGTTCCCGAAGGGAGGGGATGGGACAAGTGGGAGGGAGAGGTTCAGCAGAAAGCGGTTCGGTCCGGAGATGCGATTGAAGGAGGACCGGGTTGAGATCATGAAGGGCGCACCCGACTCCATCAAGACGCTCCTGGCGGAGATCCCGGCCGGCTATGATTCGATCGTGAAGAAGGTATCGGAAGCGGGCGACACCCCCATGGCCATATCACGGGACGGTGTGGCCCTGGGGATAATACGGCTGAAGGACGTCCTCAAGCCGGGGATGAAGGACCGGATAGAGGCGGTCAGGAAGATGGGCATCAAGACGGTGATGATTACGGGCGACCAGTTCCTGACCGCCAGGACCATCGCAAGGGAGGTGGGCATCGATGAATTCGTTTCACAGGCTAAACCCGAAGACAAGTACGCCATAGCGATGAAGGAGCAGGCCCAGACCAGGGTGATCGCCATGATAGGGGATGGAACGAACGACGCGCCGGCCCTGGCCGTCGCCGACGTCGGGTTGGCCATGAACACGGGGACCCAGGCCGCCAAGGAGGCGGCCAACATGGTGGACCTCGAATCCAGCCCGGCCAAGATCATCGACGTAGTGATGCTGGGGAAGCAGCTGCTCATGACGAGGGGGGCTGTCACGACGTTCAGCATCGCCAACGACGTCGCTAAGTACTTCGCCATTATGCCGGTGCTTTTCGCCACGTCTCTCCCTGAGCTCGGAGCCCTGAACGTGTTGCAGCTGAACCTTCATAGCGCGGTGCTCTCGGCGCTCATCTTCAACGCGATCATAATACCGCTGCTGATACCTCTCGCCATGCGAGGGGTTCCTTTCCGGCCGTCCAGCACGATGTCGCTCTTCCTCAAGAACGCGCTCATCTACGGCGTAGGAGGCGTCATCGTTCCCTTCGTCGGGATCAAGCTGATAGACATCGCGATAACGGCATTGCCTGTGTGATAGAGATAATGAGGTGTATGTGAGTTGTCAGAGAAAGGGAAGGGATGGGGGAGCTACCGGCCAGCCATCACGCTGGCTGTGGTCTCGCTTTTGATCTGCGGCCTGTTCTACCCTCTGTTCGTGACGGGGGTGGCCCAGCTGGCCCTGCCTAGCCAGGCCAACGGGGAGATAGCCCACCTGGGAGGCCGTGCTGTGGGCTCATACCTGATCGACAACAACTTCACCCTCCCGATGTTCTTCCACGCGAGGAACGATTCGGCGTCCGGCGTCGACCCCGACATCACCCTGCAGGATGCGTACGCTCAGATCCCTGCCGTCTCTGGCGCTACGGGGATCGACCAGGCGTCACTGAAGTCTGTGGTTGACAGGAACGTCGAAGGCGTCTACTTCGGCTTGGGCGACCCATACGTCAACGTGCTGCGCCTGAACCTGGACCTCATACAAAGTTACCCCTCGGTGTACAACTCCACCGGCTAGGTGCCATCACGGGTCCGGATCGGCGGCTGAACGACGCTCATCCCTCTCGTCCATCCGAGCTGAGCGATATGCAGGGCGGATAATCAATGTCCGGCAATCGACGACGACACTCAAGGACCGCCCGCCATCTGACAGTGTCAATGACGAGGAGAGCGGTGGGAGAAACCTCAACTACGCCGAACCCCTGGCATGGACTGTTGTCGTGCAGAGGCACACCCTCCTACCTGCGGTCTCACCCAGTCCTCTGCCTCTTCCTCCTTACACCGGGCATACCCGAATACCTGACGAGCTCCAGCCCACTGAACGCGACGGTCCTCAACCCACTTCAGTTCTTGTTTCAGCTTCTGTTGAACACGGGCCTCTACCTTCCGGGCGCGCTCCTGGTTCGGGAGGCCATGGTACGATGGAAGAAGGGGTGGGCCACGGTCCTCCTCCTCGGTGCCGCGTACGGCATCCTAGAGGAGGGGATCGCACTGAGCACACTCTACAACCCTGTGGCGAAGCCTGTGGGTACCCTGGGCTACTATGGACACTGGTTGGGGGTCTCCTGGGTTTGGACTGTCGGGATTCTGCTGGTCCACATGGTCTACAGCGTCGCCTTGCCCATACTCCTCCTGAATCTGGCGCTGCCAGAGACACGGGGGAGGAGCCTGCTCAGGTCCGACTAGGTCAGCATTACGCTCGGCGTCCTGGGGGCGGATGTGCTAGTCCTGTTTGCCTTGGTCAACATGGGTTCGCATTTCTGGATGGGATGGCCCGTGTTCATTGGAAGCTGGGTCGCCATCGCGGCTCTGGTGTCGGCCGCCCGCCTGGCACCCGCTGGCCTCATCAGCGCCAGGTCACGGCTGCCGAAGACAGGCCCGCGAACTGCATTCCTGATGGGCCTCCTCTTCTTCGCCTCAATCCTCTTCCCGGAGTACCTCATGATGGGCGCAGGAATCGCACCGGCTGCGGCCATAGTGGTCATGTGTCCATGGAGGGCCTCCTTCTGGCCTGGGTCCTGCGAAGCATCGGGCAGGATGAGAACGAGAGAATCAAGGTCGCCCTGTCCTTTGGCATGCTCGTTCCGATAGCTGTCTTCGGAGTGCTGGCCGAGTTGCCGTTCCCGGTGACCCTGCTGGCGGACCTGTTGATGGTGCTCTTCATCAGGATGCTGTGGAGGAGGAGCGCACTCCGTCAGAAGGCAGGCGGCCTGGCTATGGTTTAATACGGAGCTTCCGTCCCAAGCACGCTGGGTGATCCATGTGCACTCGCTGCACCTCGCCTCCGTGGACTCAGGCTACAACGGTAAGGACATCCTCCACGACGTTACCCTCTCCGTGACCGAACCTTCCATCTACGTTGTCCTAGGTCCCAACGGCGCAGGGAAGACCACCCTCCTCCGAACGATTGCCGGGATCCTGAAGCCGACCAAGGGAGGGGTGGACTTCGATGGCCAGGACGTATACGGCTCGAAGGAGACCAGAGGGAGGATGAGCTACCTGTCTCATCTGAACGCCTTGCCGGAGGAGATGACGGTGCGACAGGCCTTGGAGTTCTACGCCTCGATTGAAGGAGGTGACGTGGACAAGGCCCTGAACGCGCTGGAGCTCGAGCAGCTACAGACGAGGAAGCTGTCCAGCCTTTCCCAGGGGCAGAAGAAACGCGTCTCGGTCTCCAAGGTCCTCTTGAGGGAAAGAGATCTCTACCTTCTGGACGAACCCACGAGCAACCTCGATCCGGCCATGGCCAAAGAGGTAAGGGACCTCCTCCTGAAGCTTAGCAAGAGCAAGATAGTCCTCTATTCTTCGCACAACCTCTACGAGGCTAAGGAGATAGGCACCTATCTCATCCTGATCAAGGAGGGCACGCTCAAGCTCTTCGATAGGATGGAGAACATCCGCGCGAAGGAATACCGTATCGGGATAAGGGCCACGGGCGACGTCTCCAGCTTGTCCAACGTCGAGCTGGTCAACGGATACTATGTCTTCAGGGTGTCAGGGCAGGACGACGTGGGGGCCATAGTCAAGAGGCTGGTCGAAACGGGGGTGACGGTGACGGAGGTCAAGGAGCTGGACAATCCGTTGGAGGAGTTCTTCACCAGGTGATGAAGATGGGTTTCAGCGCTGTGACTGCTAAGAGGGGCTTCAGGCTGGGTCTGTCATATGTGGTGATCTCGTTCATAATGCTGGTACCCGCCGTCCTGCTGGCAGGGGTTTCCGCCTTTAACCTTCCAACGCACGGCGTGCCCGAGAACGTTGACCTCAGCCTCTACCTTTCGCTGCTTGCCGTGCCGCTCGTAAGCCTGACGGGCCTGCTGGCGTCCATGCCCGTCTCTCTGCTGTTCGTGCATGACAAGGAGAACGGGACCTTGGAATACCTCCTTTCGTTAGGGATGGACCAGCAGGATATCTTCAGAGGGTATCTTGGCGCGTCTCTTCTGCTTGGAACCGTCCTTCTGGCCGTCGGTCTGGTCTTGGAGGTGACTTTGGGGATCGTCTCAAAGGACAGCCTGTCTCTCCTCGCCACGCAAGTGGTTCTAACGCTGGCTCTGGGTTACTCGGTCATCTCCCTGACTTCCATCCTGATGTCAGCCTTCAGCTCTCTCCAGAGGCAGCCCATGGGGGCCAACCAACCTCTAGGCATCGCGGCAGGGGCCCTCTTCTTGGTGGCTGCGATGATCGTCCCGGCCCTCGTGCCTGCGCTGACCTTGGTCCTCGAGCTGGGGATAGCGGCACTCGTCGCCCTCCTGACGCTGAGCCTCCTGTTCCTGTCGGGGCGCCTCATCAGAAGGGAGAAGATGCTCCCGTAGACGTGGGAACCCATCCCACCGCTACGGGGCTGCCCGCACCCTCATATTCTTCCGCAGGTCTCTAGTGGAGGCCAGGCTTGCGACCAGGCAGGTCAAAGCCAGCGCGAACACGATCGCCTCGAAGACGGGAACAGTGAGGGCGCCCGCCAAGGGCACCAGGGAATCGACCAGTCCCATCGGCAGGGCAAGGAGGAGCAAGGACCTTCTACGGAAGCAGGCAGCCATCAGGGTCAGGTAGCCCCAGGAGAAATGGAGCAGCGTCGACGAAAGCCTTTCGAGGATGCCGAAGCCGATGGAGGGAAGGGCCTGGAGAGGCGGTGAGAAGAGCTGGGGCTCAGCGGTCAGCAGCTGCTGATACACCTGCTGCGAGAGGGCAGGAGAGCCACCGGCAAGGATCACGTAGTCAGCTGCCAGACTCACCAGCGAGAGAAGACCCAGGAGCACACCGTTCTCCCAGAAGGAAAGGCCGATTCCGTAGCCTTCTCCATCATCAGCGACGAACTTGTCCCTCGAGACGGCGAACCGCGCTACAACATATGCCAGCCCCACTTCCAGAATCATGGTCTGCGTTCCATAGTAGAGGCCCGTGGCGACGCTGGAGGCTCCGAATGCGTCGGCAACCGCCTTGGCCGTAGGGATCTGTATGGCGTACTTCAGGGCGATGGCCCCGGCATAGGCCACCAGCGAGTACAGTAGGACCGATGCGGAAAACCTTCGCTTGAAGGCCCAAAAGAGGACCAGGGCGACGCTGAAGCCGAAGGTGACCATCGGCCCGAGGAGGTACACCGGATCGATGTTCTGGACCACGTTCCACCACCAGTCGGGAAGGCCATGCCCTTAATCAACGAATTGAATAGGCCTCGATGCCCGGGCGAACCACCTCATCTTTCAGTTCGGCCGGTGGATGGCCATGTGGTGCCTGATGCCCCCGTCTGTCTGGGGCCTCCACTTGCTGTTCGTCAAATCCCCAAAGAGAATTCGCCTTGGCCACTCGCCTGAGCATTTCGACGGCCTCCTGCTTCTTGCGAGAAGCTTCGTCGTCCAAAGTGCTGATGAGGGAGTTGACCATCTGCCAGTAAGGGTCGATGGCTCATGAAACGATGCAATCGTCCTACGCGGTCCTCATGCGGGTTAGGAGAGACCCACGTCGACAGTAGGGGTTTGGACAGAATTGTTGGTGCTGCGGGCGTGCTTATTTGCTTTCGGGTTATAATCTCCGTCTGAGATGATATCGCAAGGGATAGAATCCCTATGGCTCATAGAGGGCATGAAAGAGAGGTTGTCTGACTGAAACCCGACAGGGTGGTTGCGGTGGGACCTTCACCCTCCTAAAAGGGTGGGTGTAATCTCAAGAGCACGGTCAGATTCGGAGCCTTATTGAACCAAGAAGTGAAGCACGACGAGCTGACCCCATTCGTCCCCCGCCAGCACCGTGTAGACGCCTGGCGTGAAGGAGATGGGGGGGCTCCACGAGTTTGCGCCCGTGCCCGCGCCTATCGTAAGGGACGCCCCGACGCTGTCGACCTGCGTGTTTTCGTTGTCTGCCCTCACCACGGTGGCTGCTCCGCTCGACGGCAAGAACATGAACGATGAAATCTCGACGGGAATCTCGGGGCAGTTATGAGTCCCAGTAATCTCCTCAAGGTAAAGCGGTAAGGGGGTTCCCTGGGAAACGTCGTCGAGGGTATAGAATCCAGAGAATATTGCGACGTTGTAGGGAGCGTAATTGATCAGGGAGCCGAATGTCATCCCACAGAAGGCGGGGGGAAAGCCGTACGCCCACGAGCTGGCGACACTGACGTTGTTTGTTCGGCCCAGGATGTTCGTGATGGAAACGCCGACCGCTAGGGTTTGGTTCGAAGAGATCACACTAGAGTTCACTGATAAGCTCAGGCGCAACCCAAGCCCGATGTCAGCGGCATCGGCATAGGTCGTGACGTTGTACTGACCGAGCAATTCCTGCAACCAGTCTATCTCCTTCTGCTGGGCGCCAATCTGGGAGCTGAGCTGTGAGTAGACCAGGCCCGTCATGGAAGCCAAGAAGATGATGGAGGCCACCGCGCCCACTACGAGCCAGCGCCTGACGAGTATCCTACCCCCTGCGTTCGCTTTGGCTCCATTCCGATCAACCGACGGACCTCGCTCTCCCACGACCCTGAGCGCCTCCCTCCCGTCGTCCGACAAGCTATACAGACCATCTGGCGTCGTCATCACCAGCCCGTCCAGCTTCTCAAGGTGGTGCGTCAGATGGCCGCTGCTGGTGACGTTCACCTTCCTCTTAAGAATCCGCGAAGCCCAGGGGCGACTCGGACAGGGCGCGCAGTATCTCCAGTCTGAGCGGGTGGCCTAGGGCTTCGAAGAGGTCCGCCCTCGCCTTGTTGAACCCGTCGTCTGACTGGCTGCCGCTCAACCATCCAGTGTTGGAAGCATGCCGTATTTAGTTCCTGCTTTGTGGACAGCCCTGATGTCGCCCCGCCACCGTGGTCTCCAATTGTGGACCAGTTACAGGATTCTGACGATAGCCGACGAATAGGTGGCATACAGCATCTACTTCAGCGAAACGACATTGCCCATGCCCCGCCTCCTCCTTTCTCCTCCCAGTGATTTCAGGGCGGTGGCCTTCATACTAGGGCTCACCGCGCTGACCGTCGGCTTCTTGGCTTACGAGTCTTGGGTCATGTGGAAGGGAATCCCGTGATTACTCCCGTACCAAATGTTGAACACCCTTACCTGATCCTTGTACCAATGTTGGCATTATAACCCAGCCGAGCCCCTCCCTATCCGTCTTGAGCCTTCGCAGGAGGTCGGCCATCGCGGTGCTTCTGGCCCTGACGCTGGGGATAGTGGCGGGCTCTTCGTTCGTCTATCTTGTTCCGCAGTCACTTGGCGTTTCGACTGGCCAGTTGCCGAGGGGAGTCGACAACGGTTGCCCTGCGCTATTCTCATGGGTCTCGATAAGGAGCGCGGACGGCTTCATCACTTACAGCCAGCCTTATCCTGGCGGAGCCCCGAACACCGTCCCCGAACTCAACCAGTACGTCCTGAAGCCAGGCTCCTCTGGCTACCTTACCATGGTGTACTTCGACATACAGTATCCAGTGAACGACACGCAGGGCTTCAAGGACTACCTCGCGGTCGCGGACTGGACCTATGTTTCAGAGGTGAACGGAACAGGCGTCAGCGACCTGATACCCATCAATTCTCAAGAGGTGGGTATTTCTGTCTCGATTCACGACGCAGTGCTCGTCAACAGCACGTACGGGCTCGTGACCTACCAGATCGCCGCCAACTCTTCGGCAGACTACGGGACATATCTTGTTCGCTTCCGAGACCTCTGTTTGGGGGAATTGGTGACCATAGGTAACAGCTTGAACGTCAAGCCTTTCTCCTAGAGTAGCGGTAGCGTAATACACTGAGCGGCTAGGCCGTCGGATTTTTCTGTCCGAAACCGTTATAGAATATCTCCTTTACTGGCGGAGGACGTCCGACGTCCGCCAGCCGAGCTTCTCCAACTCCTTCTTCGTCGTGTCGCAGGCTACGGGATCGATGTCTATGCCTACCGCTCTGCGTCCCAAATTCGTCGCTGCAAGCAGGGTAGTCCCACTTCCGCACATAGGGTCTAGAACGACGTCACCAGGCTGGGTGAACTTCTCGATGACATACGCAGCCTCCGACTCGCCCTGCGCCCAGACATGAAGCTCTTTGTTCCCCATCTCTCCGACCAGCATGTCCCCAAACCACTCATGTTCGAGCGGGCGTTCTCCTTTGTAGAAGATGACCATTGGCTTCCACTGTACCATAACACTCTTTTTCTGCATCCGCGGCTCCGCGCCAGTCTGCTTGACTGCGATGATCCAATAGTAGGAAAGCTTGGTCGAAAGGGCTGCTATGACCTCAGGGAGATACTCGTGCGGAGCATATGAGATCAGGTAACCGCCAGGCTTCAAGACGACGCTGGCGAAGTCGGCGAGGGCTGGCCACAAATGCAGGTACTCCTTCAGGTATGGTGGGTCCGTGCAGATAAGGTGGATGGAATCGGGCGGGATGACGCCAGCAGTCCTGAAGTCCAGATGGAACACGGATGCATCCTTCACCTTCGCGTGTTCCTCAACCTTGCCCTTCAATTCCTCTTGGTGGATTAGCTTCTTGGCATCGGTGACGTTGTCGGCCTCGCCCTTGTGCAGCTTCTCGGCAACCTGCTTTCTCTCCTCCAACGGAAGCTTGGAGAGGTGGGTCAATTCAGTCTGGTTGTTCTCAATCTTGGTTCCCCGTAGCTGGTCATCGATCCCCGCTTCCTTCAGGGCGTTGCCGATTCTAGCCTGCCTTTCGATGGTGCGCCTACTCTGCTTCGTCTGTCTGGCAGCCTGACCAGCAAACGACATCTTGTCGCTCGCATGCCATCTCCTATTGGCCAATTCCCTGCCATTGGATGGTAGCGTCTCAGGGAAGAGCGAGACGTGAAGTTCTTTGAGGCGTGCCGTCCAGAGGTCTCTTTCGAGTGCTGTCCCCTCATTCCTGAACAAGTTCTCCGATATGGAGGCGTATTCGCGGCGCAGGTCATCATAGTCCCTGACCAAGCAGGCAATCGTTTGATGGCCGAGCGCTTTGCACGCCTCAATTCGATGATACCCTGCCACCAAGACGTTGTCACGGGTCACAATGATTGGGTGGAGCAGTCCAACCTCCTGTATGCTTTGGATCAGGCTTGAGACGTCGCGCAACGGCCTGTGCGAGAGGATCCTGATGTCACCAATGGGGATCTCCTGAAGATGGTTACCCAAAGCGGCGACGCTGGCCGATGCGGCTCGGTTATCTTCGGCAGGAACATTTGCCATTGCGTCTGATATAATAGAAATCGACGGCCCGCTCATCCTGCATACGCCGAGGGGCGTTGACTACAATGCCCGCGACGACGTAGAAGACGTTGGGCACGATCACAGCTGAAACCATGATGCTTGGTTGTGTGCGGCAACGGCACGATGCGAGATGGTCACGTCGGTGACCGCGCCGCCAGTTGTACCTTCTTGCCGCTCATTGCATCAGTGTGTTGGTTGGAGAGGAGATGGTGAAGTCGGGTTGCCCATTCTCATTCTGTCGGAGACGAACATCGGCTGGATTGTCGCGATCATCTTCTCGATGAGCGGCTTCTTGTAGTCGGAGAGATTCGGGTACAGCTTCAGCGTGGACTTCAGTATCGCCAAGATGACGTCTGGCGAGCTTCCGACATATTTGAAGGCCATAGCTCTCAGCTTAGGCGTCGAGTTCCAGTGTCTGCCTCTTGTTGCATTGTTGGTCGTCAGATAACCATCTTCGACCAGTTTCTCCATGTAGTACCTCTGGCTCGAAGATGATGGAGTGTACCCTGACGCAGCGTGGATGTCGCTGTATGTGAAGCCCTCTGGGCGGAAAATCGCTAGGACGAACACCGCCGCAAAGAACGACATCGGCATCGGTCGGCGACTCTTACCAACCTTATTAGAGGCGGTGGTCGAATTAGCCCGCCCACCAACTCTATTAGAGGCGGTGCGGCTTTCATCGCCACTCCTGCTAGTTCGCTCGACTTCCGACGCCTTAGAAGGAAAGGGTTGCCCTTCAGGTGTGCTTCCAGTCTCTTGCGCCTTGTCGCCCAGGGAGACCATCAGTCAGGACGAGCAGGAACTTCCTTTCAATTCTTCAAAAATTAAGGCAGGTGCCTCTTTGGTCTCCTTGTCGAATGCAAAAATGCATTTCTGCATTCAGCTAGTGTTGGACGGCGTCACGCCCTGCTGCGACCATCTTCTCGATGAATGGCTTCTTGTAGTCGGAGAGATTCGGGTACAGCTTCAACGTCGACTCTAGCATCCCCAAGACGACGTCTGGTGAGTCCGCGATGCGCTTGAAGGCCATAGCTTTCAGATTAGACGTCCCGAACCACAGGCGACCTCTCCTTGCCTTGTTGGTCGTCAGATATTTGGCTTCGACCAGCTTCTTCATGTAGTACCTCTGGCTCGTAAGTGACGAGACGTATCCCGACGCCGCGCGGATATCGTCGTAGGTGAAACCTAGGGCAGAAGAGCGCTAGGGTGAACACCGCCGCAAAGAACGACATCGGCATTGGGCGACGCTTTCCATCACCCTTATTAGCGTTAATGGTCGTAGCAGCCCGACCATCACCCTTATTTGCGTTGATAAGCCTTCCGTCGTCAGTCGTGCCAGTCGGCCCAGCGTTCGACGCCGCAGAGGGGGAGAGCTGCTCTCTGGGTGTTCTTCCAGTACCGTGCGCCTCGTCACCTAAGGAAACCATCAGCCATGGATGAGTAGTCACCCGCTTTAAATAGTTCAAAAATAAGGCACCCGCCGTAATTGCTTCTCGGACGGACACACAGGGCACTCAGTCTTGCTGTTGTACCATGCAAAAATGCATTTTTGCATTAGAAGAAGGACACCAACACGACCGTCCACAAACCGAAGGAGCTTGAGAGGCTGAACAAGTAGAGGCGCACCGAGTACTAGGTGCGAAATTCCCTCAACGTATACAGATAGTCGATGGCGGTCCTCTGATTCACGCCTAGTATCTCCATGACGACGGTAGGCCCGATCTCTTCAACGTCCAAATGTCGATGGATCACGATGTAATCCAAGAAGAGGAGACGCCGAAGACACTGGCTACGGACACTCCCCAAATGCATTATGTAGAGCCATTGAAGCTCGTCTGGCGGCCACATATCCTCCTCACCAGCGGGCTCGTAACGCTTGGCTTCCTCAAGTATGGATGGTGGAACCTTCAGTCTCCAACGGGGATGCTTCCAATTGCTATATGGCATATGTCATGCCTTGACATACATAATCATCAGATGAACCTTCAAGCCCTAGGGATTATCCATCACCTCGCGCTTAGAAACGATGCCAACGATAATATCGTCTCATCACCCTTTATCGGTCATCATAGTGCCAATGGTCGGGGCGAGTCCGCCCATCGGCCATCATAGTACCAATAAGGAATTACTACTAAGTCCACGTTCCATATCACCGCTAATAACATCGATGGTCGGGGCGAGTCCGCCCATCAACGCTAATAGCGGTGATAAATGGAGCCCTCGCGGCGCCTTCACCCTCATCCTCGGCCAAAGGCACCTGCCGTTGATCATCGATAAGGCGAAGTGGACACGGTCTTGATGTTGAATACAGAAATGCATTTTGCATTAAGCTCCAGCTGGCTTCACTCCTCGCACTGAACCTGAAGTCGGACGTCTTTCTTGTCCTTCCAAGACGTCACTCAGCTTAGCAATAGTACGGGCAAGCTCAGGTAGAATGGCGTTCTGGGTGCGTGATACGCTCACAATCCCCTTGAGGGCTTCTGCCATCTGTGCCACCTGCTCTGCTAGCCCTTTGACCGCCTGTGTGTTCTCTTTCACGTGTCTTGGCATGTGAATATACTCACTCACGGCGTCCATGGTAATTAGCTCGGCTTCACCACCCTCTCCCTTCCCAGGGCTACGGTCCCACTTCTGTTCCTCCGACTTTACGTTCATGAACTCCGTCACGACCTTTGAGACGGGATCATCGATGGCGATCTCTGGCCTCGAACTCTCGACTGGCAGACCAAGCTGCATCCCGAACCTTTCTGCCAGAGACAGGGCTACGGCGTCGGCGTCGGACCGCGCATAGAAGTATAGCTCGAACGGGTCCCTCCCCCAGAGCGGCTCGACGAGTATCTCCAGCGACTTCTCCTTCCCTTGGTTGAGGCGCCAAGTGTAGCCCAGCTCCGTCCCGATGCTCTGATTCCAGTGCTTCATGTGGACT
The DNA here is from genome assembly GCA_963842885.1 of uncultured Nitrososphaerota archaeon. GTDB lineage: Archaea > Thermoproteota > Nitrososphaeria > Conexivisphaerales > DTJL01 > DATKKG01. The sequence continues at coordinate 12,842 of CAWJIE010000005.1, read as the reverse complement.
TCCTTCGAGGACGGCATCTCCTTCTCGGGGCCGCTCAGCACGGTATACTTGAACCTCAAGTTCTCCAACCTGAAGCCCCGCCCAGCCTTTCCACCCTTCTCGATAGTGTCGAGGACCCTTTTCCCGCTTTGGGTCAGCTCGTAGAACACTGGGTTGCTCTTGTGCCTGTGCAAGGTCCAGCCGACGGGCATCGGTTCGGGTATCCTCGTAATCAGCTCATGCTGCTCGAATTGCTTCGTCCAGTAGCAGACGAGTTGATGGGACATCCCCGTCCTGATCGCAATCTCCCGTTGATAGTGCCCTTCCTCAATAAGCGGCAGGACCACCTGTAGACGGGTCAAAAACGCCTTAGAAAGTTTTTGCTGTCGGCTCACTATCAACATAATGGCGGCCAATCCGTGCTGACCCAGCTCAGACACTGGCAGGCGCTCAGATTGCCGATGGCTTCCCGATGGGGCGACGGTCGCAAAGCGCGCGGACATCTTGCGGTTGACCACGAGCACCCTCTTCCATTATCTTGAGTTGTTCCTAAATACGAGGAACAAGGATGACTAATCCAGACTCTCTCGTAAATTGACCCCCAAAATTACCCCCGCACCATGTTAGGACGACACCGAGAGCACCCCGTGATGAGTCTCAGTCGGGGGGATTGACAGGATGGCAAAGTGCATTATATGAGATATGGTAGAGCAAAACCATACAGGTCAGCCCGAAGATGACGTCGATGTCACGATTACGATGAAGAGGTCGCAGCTCCTGCTCCTCCGCAAGCTGCTGGAGCGCCTTGAGGTCGAGCTGGAGAAGTAGCCGCCAGCGCGCCATCGATTATGCTTGTGAAAGCGCGTATGGCGCTCTTCGTCTCCTCGATTTCTACCATGCTCTTGAAGAGTTCCTTCTGAACTAATGTAGTCCCGCACTTCCCACAGTACCGAAGCCCTGGAGAGCTGAGTTCACCGCATCGGGGGCAGGTGGAGGCTACAAACTCTCGCCGAGGCGGAGCTGACGGCTTTCCCGCATTCATGACCTCGAGCTTGTCGTCGATGTCGATGCCAGAGAGGTGCGCGTAAACGGCTGGCATCTTGGAGTTGGGCGACCATCCGTAGAGTTTACACATCTCCATAGGTTGAAGGAACATCGAGGACCGTGTCGCCGACCCGTGCCTCAGCATGTGGTTATGGACTGGTTTCTCAATGCCAGCCTTCTTCACTAGCTTCTTCATCCTTCTTTCCCACGCGACATATCCCAACCTCCTGTCCTTCCAGCTGGGGGACTTGGTGCACCAGAGGGGGAAGCTGGGGTCGTCGATCTTCGGATGGGTCTCTAGGTAGCGGGAGAGGTGGGCGACGGATGAAATGAGCCTGATGGTTCTCTCGCCAGTCCTTCCCCGCACGGTGATGGTCTGGCGGGCTCCGCCCATGTCTATGTCCCCGACGTTGGCCAGCAGTAGCTCCGAAGCCCTGAGGCCCACCTCAAAGCCTACCGACAGCATCGCCTTGTCAAGGTCGTTGTCGGCCGCCCCTATCATGGTCTCGACCTCTTCCCCTGTGAGATATTTCAGCTCCTCGTGCTCTATGGCCTTTGGTTTCAGCAGCTTCTTCATCCATTTTACTTCATCGGGGTACGGAGTATCTTCGTCATCGACTCCGCAACGGATGAAACGGAAGAGGCGACGGTAAACCGACACATAGTCTTTGAAGGTGTTTGGGGCATAGCCGCTATCCCGCAGCCATCCTACGAACTTTTCGGCGTCCTTTCTGTTTCCGTCAACGAAGTCCTTTCCGAAGGTCTCGGCTATGACCTTCAGGTGGAGCTTGAACTTCACCCTCCTCGCCAAGCCCATTCCCTGAACTTTGAGGTGGCTGATGAAGCCCTCTATCAGCTTCTTGTTGGCGTCGCTCGTGTTGGCCCTTCCGAGGAGGTCGGTAGCGTTCTGCATCCTGTATTCGAAGTTGTACAGGTCGGTCGCGGTTCGTATTGTTTCCATATCGCATGATATAATCAGGATTTGGCCCCGCAGGGGTCAGTGCCTGACGCCGACTTCCCAGCCTCACGATGGCATGTTCGAAAGAAGGGACGTTTGTTCCGCTTTCAGCCCTATATATACCAAGGGTGCCTCTATCGAGGCATCATTCAGAATTATTCAGGCGGAATATCTCCTTGCGTAAAGATGACATTTTTGACGGGAGTCGAAGCCGCGCAGCGGGCCCTCGCGACGTCGGAGTCGGCGATGGGGGAACCACACCTGTGGCAGTAGCGGGTCCCTGGTGTGTTGCTTTCGGCGCAGCGCGGACAGACCACGGGGACGAACTGGGGCTCCGAGCCATCGGGCGGCGCCAGCCCGTAGAGGCTTGCCAGCTTCCCATCCAGATCCTGCCCGCTCAGGTGCACGTACAAAGACGGCATCTTCGATGTCGCAGACCATCCATAGTAGTACCTCAGCTCGGCGTCGGTGAGGTACTTGGCGTTGTGTGTGGCTGAGCCGTGCCTGAGCATGTGATTATGGACCCGCCTCTTGATCCCCGCCCTCTCCGCGAGTTCTTTCAATATTCTGTCCCAGGCGAGCCAAGACACCCTCGTGTTCCTGCGGCCTGTGCTTACGGTCAGCCACAGCGGGGCCGATGGGTCATCCTTGAAGGGATGGAGGTCGAAGTAGCTGGCGAGCACGGGAGAGGAGACGATGAGCCTGACCATTCTTTCCCCCGTCTTGCCCCTGACCCGTAGCCTGGCGCCCAGTTGGTCGAACCTGAGGTCGCCGACGTCGACGCCCAGCAGCTCGGCAGCCCTGAGGCCAGCTTCGAAACCCACCGCCAGCATGGCCCTGTCCCTCAGCCTGCTGGAGGCGGCGATCATGGCCTTGACTTCGTCCGTCCTGAAGAAGTCGGGCTGCCTCCTTTCGTTCGGCTTGACGGTCTTCCTGAGCCACCTGACCTCCGTGGGATAGGGGGTGTCAACGTCGATGTTGCCGCACCTGACGAACTTGTAGAACCTCTTCATGACCATGGAGTAGTCGGCGACCGTGTTGGGGGCGTACCCGTCCCTGTGGAGAGAGGCCATCAGGCGCTCGATGTCACGCCTGCCTGCGTCCTCGAAGGGGAGAGCCAGCCTCTCGCCTGCGACCTTGAGGTGGAAGACGTATTTGGCGAGACGGCCCCTGCTCACCCCCTGGGCCGTGAGGAGGTCCACGAAGGACAGGACGAGTTCCCTGTCCCTGTCGCACAGGGAGGAGCGCCCCAGCAGGGAGAGGGCGTTCCTCAGCCTGTAGTCGTAGTCGTAGATGGAGTCGCTGATGGTCACCGACAGAGCCAGATTCCTTTCAGGGTGGAGATTATGCACCATAGAGTATGGTGCTGCGGGCGTGCACTAGAACCTCGGGTCCGGTTCCCTTACCGCCACTCTCGGTAAGAGACATTGCATGCGATCGATGGTACGTTCGCGTATTTATCATTTCACAATGACGAAGCGCACGCCCGGCGTTGCATCTAGATGCGGTACTTGTGGATGGGCCGACCGCCATAGTAGACGCCCTCACCGGGGCAATGCCTTCTTTCCGCAGATGGCACAGGTCCTGTAGGCCGTGTTATTCTTGTTATGATTGTTAGTTCAAAAGAATTGCGAAGTCACTATCTCTTCTGGTACTAGGAAGAGTTTAATCAAGGAACATGCAGGCCGGAAGGGATTCGCACGGATATCCAGATGGCACCTGCGACCTCGGAGCCTGAGCTCTTTGCTCGCTTCGTTCTATTGAGGGCCATGGTTGAGAACGTCGCAGTTTACAAGTCCTGCATTTGGTCTGTACACAAGGTGAAAGCGCTCTAGCTGACGTTGGATCGAAGGACCTCTTGGATATATCGTTCGATGTCGGCCGAGGACTTTCTCGGATATGTTTCCTTCAGACCGCGTAGAATTACGTCCAGGTATTTGCTAGATGGCAGCGTTCGTGGGGTCGCCTCCCCAGGCTTTCCCGTTAAGGTCACGACTGGAATCCTCCGCAGCGACCCGCATGGCAGCAGAACTCGGTATCGACCTCTTGACGAGATTTCGACCTGCTTTCCGACTAATGATCCTCTGGGGAGATCTTGACATCGATTCCACCGTTCTCCCCCTCTGCCACCACTTTGAATTGAGAAAGGCTCAGAAGATATGCGCGACCGAGGGTCGGCGGTGGAGTCACCCGTTCAAGGCCAACGAATGCAACTCCGCCATTCCCCCAGCGAGTCGACGATTCATAAGCAAAGTAGAGTTTGTGATGGAGTCGGAAGGACTGATCGGCTCTTATCTGCGCGGAAGTTTTGCCTTCAAGATAGAGTAGGAAACGGCTTCGAAGGAGGTTCGATCCATACACAGCATACCAAACGAGTGGCTCGCTCTGCAGTTCCCGAGCACGTTGTGTCAACATATCGTAAAGCATCCGCGCACCGATTTATACTTGAAGAGAGGAACACGTCATCTGCTCTTGATTGGGTGAGCTGAAATCTTAAGGGTGACTTGGTTGAATGACTTGGCGACTGGGTTGCCTCTATATCCTCACAAGTGGGTTGAGATTGGAACCGTGGGTGTCAATACAGGGACTATTATCGTAGTGGATCCTGCATACGTCCTCCATCCTTCAGACTTTGCACCGATGAGAGCGTCAGGTTGATCGAGGACGCGTTGATGAAAGGAGATACTGGGCAGTTCGGCAGATTCACCTCGAAGGATCCTACTGGAGTTGATGGCGTATTCTCGACGACAGGATTCGGCGACGGTTGCTACAGGGTTTTTGCCAAGCTGACGGATTATGGTCCTGACGGCGGAGAGAGAGTCGACGAAATCAGGATCAGGTTCGATATCACGGTAGGATATGAGAAGGAAGGGGAAGATATGCATGACATATCTGTAGTGGACCAGTGGAAGGAGCTTACTGGAAAGGACGAGCGATAAGAGGTAACTCCCCAGTAATAGCATATTAGGAACTGCGAGCGAACATTTGAGAGGATGTCAGCCGAGGAAGCGCCGATGGGCTACTGTGGGAAGCATGGTATCCCGCTGACGGTGCCTGATCCTGAGCACTGGCCGCATGCCTAGACCTGTGTCAAGTGCATGGATCAGTGGATGGAGCAAGTCAGGCTTGGGGGTAAGCGTCGGGAGTAGCCTAGAACCAGCGCTTGGCTTGTTTGACACAGTCCCGCGCCGAATTAAACAAAGACGCATCCCGTAGCACGAGGCGGTCCGCCTTGTAATCTGCATGTTAATATCATCCGACCAAGAAAGGAGTACGAGAAAATGACGTGGACGTGCTGCGTCTGTGGGCACAAGGAGCCCGACCGCCCGCGGAGGATATGCCCCAACTGCCACATTGTACAAGCGTCGGCCGACACGCGTCACAAGTACGAGGTCCTGAGAAGTACTGCCCCCCGCTGAGCCTAATACATGCGTAATCAAGAGATACCTCACTTCTTTGTTGACGCGTGCGCCGGCAGCGGAATAGTTCAGAGCTGGGACGACAGAGCTATCGATGGTTCGCCCCTGATCATGGCAAAGACTAGGAGCATCGTTGAGAACGAAATCAAAGACAAGACGAAGAAGGAGGAAGTCAGGTGCGTCTTCATAGAGTACGACGAACAGACTTACACGAGGCTTCTCAAGAACACCGAACCTTACCAAAGCTTCTGTACAAGGCTCCGTGGCGACACCAACGAGCTCCTTCCAAACCAACTTGACAAGATCAAAGATGCATTCGCTCTCATTTACATCGATCCGTTTGGCGTGGGGAATCCAGTCATACGATTCGAGACCGTAAAACGGGTACTTGAGAGAAGCCACACGGAGCTCTTTATTCACTTCTCTCTGGAAGCCGTCGAGAGGTCGGCAGGCTTACTAAAAAACTGGAATCCAACGACTCCACCGAGATCTCAGGCCGAGGAGACTGTGCACACGATAGACTCGTACATGAATGACCAGAGCTGGAGGGACGCATGGACCGAAGGGGTCTCCGCATCGGACAGAAGGAAAAGGCTGCTAGACCTGTACGTTTCTAGCCTTAGGAAGTATTACGACAACATCAAATGGATGGAAATGCCCATCGGACGAAGAGACCCCCGATACCTATCTGATCTTCACAACCAGAAACCCCACAGGCGGCAAGATAATGCAGGCCATAATGGACAAGGCTCGAAGAGACGGAACGGTAGACCTGACCGATTGGTTCTGATAAGCCATCCAGAAGACGGTCCTCCGGTTCCCCATCGCGTGTCACTAACTCGTGTAACATAGACAGTTGCCCAACAATTATGACCCATCAACCTGTGGAGTTCAACGGTTTCTTTGCAGATGGAAACCTGTCGCCCGCCTATCCCTGCGGATTGCAACTTGTCATACATGAAACCGTATATCTCAAGTCGAGTCTGAAGTGGGAGTTTCATTCCCCATCCAGTCTCTTCGCTCTCGAAGTAGGCGGCCCAGCCCATGTCCAAGCCCCCCAGCGCCGCGTATAGGATTGTCTTGTGAAGCCCTCTCGGTGTGCCGATGATCACCCTCGTCGGCTCAGCTGCAACCAAAGCAGATATCAGAGACTCGTAATCCCGCTTCCATCCATCTATCGGGATTATGGGATCCACCCTGAGCCTAACCTCATAGCCTTTGGGATCTGGCAATCTTTGCGGCTTCGAGCCTATCCTCAGGCGTGGATGCACGCTGCTCCCATCTAGTGGCAATCGAGGGCGGATTGACACTCCAAGCGCATATCGTTTGCTTTCGCCGTTTCGCAGCAAATTCGCGAATGGCCCTGGTTCCTGACTTCGTTAGGACGAACAGCTTGTGCCTATTCTGGGTTTCAAAGAAGTTCGGCTATCTGCGCCATCACCTTGGGGTTCATCAGCGAGTCCGACAGTTCGCCGCTGTTGAACAGCGTCGCCCGTCCGTCGTTGAAACGGGCGTCAGAGAACACCCTGCCCAGTTCCTCGATTACAACTTCAGGTCTGATAATGATAGGCTTCATGTTGCCCCGCCTGGTGCCCCTGAGTGCATGAGTACGCACAATTGAATGGGCAACCAAAGCCCCACCTTATCTCCCAGAAACGGCCGCAGACGATGTTCGAAGGGGTCTTATCGAAGGGCCTTACGATCCTGAATGCGGAAGGCGGTGCGCCTCCAGTTGCACGGGGGGCGAGTTCGGGATGCGTTATCCGTTCGACAACTATAGGTTGAACAAAGGACTCAAGCCTGGCGGTACCAAGCGCAGCCTCCTCCCGACGCTGCTTGCGTATGGTTCTCCAAGCCTTAAAGGCGGCCTCTCTGTACTTGGTCCTACTCTCGTCGGACAAGAGTTCCCCAGTGTCAGAGCGTGGTGATGGATATAAGCCTGCGTCGCTTTCAGACGTTGCAGTTGCAGTTACAGTAGAACTTTTTCGGCCCGTGCTGCTTGACCAGTCCAGCCCATCTTGCTCCAGTCTCCTTGCACACACCCATCCGCTCAAACTTGAGGCTTCTGAACGCGAAGTCGTACATGTTCTCCCTGGTCGACTTCTTCAAGTGCCACCTGCCATCGATGTCTCTCTCTTCCAGCATGGCCCGCAGAGCGGGAGAGAGTGTGTGTAGCAGCCCAGGATAGGCCCTCAGAGTCCCCACGACGATCCCATGCAGCTTCAGATTGTTGAGGTTCGAGAACAAGCTCGCGTATTGAGCCCTCCACCCTACCGCAGGAATCATCGGATCAACCCGTACCATCACCCTGTACCGAGCATCGATACAACGTTCTGCCGCCCTTAGTCTCTGATCAGTGCTGGCCGCGCCGATTTCAAACCTGCTGGCGATCTTGGGCGGATTGATGCTGAACCCGATCACCGTCCTCCCATTGTGAGGCAGATCGAGGAGGGATTCGATGTTATCTGACTTCGTGAGGATCAGGAGCGTGTGCCTGTCCTGCATCCCGAAGAGCTTGACCAACTCGCCCATTGTCCGTTCGCTTCCAGGCACCGCCAGACTGTCAGAGACCTCGCCCGTGTGGAGGACATAGGGTCTTTCCAACTTCAGGAACTCCTCCACCTCTTGAAGCATCTTCTGCGTGTTGGAGAAGACGGTCTGCTCGAATCCTCGCCAACGACTATATCTGAACGTACCTCTCAGATAGCAATATTCGCAGCCGAACATGCAGCCGTTGGACCACTTCAATTCGTAGAACTGGTTGCATAGTATGCCCGAGGGCTTCTGTCCTGGGGCCCAGTACTCCTCTATGAACTTGGACTTGCGAGGTCTCTGAAGCACCTTAGCTCGTGGCAGTGGTTCGCTCGTCTCAAGTTCCAGCAACAGGCTGCACCGAGATGTTCCTACCACTACAACTGTCTGGAGTTATTAAAGGCGTTTGGCGGGCTGGGGCGAATGACCTTGTGGTGAAATCAAGATACGGATGGTTGACGGTCCAACTCCCAAGCGGTGGTAACGAATCAGCCTAGTACTCTGATATACTGAGTTGGATTCCTGCCTGTTCTGGTCTATCCACCAGCCTTTTGTTAGCTTCTAGACGGTAGATGCAATTGTCATTTGAAATCAATCCTAAGCCGTCCAGTTTCCCTTGGCTGTCTGCTTTCGTCTGCAAAGAATCAAGCACAAGCTTCAACATGTTGTCAAGGTCCTTCTTCCCGATCGTATCAGAACGGCCTTTCTCTGGCTTCTCTAAATTGAATCTAACGGATACCTTCACTTTCTTGTCAGCGAACGCTCTTCTTGCCGTTTCAAGTTCGTCCGTCGTCTTCGCCTCTTCGATAGCCTCAATCAATTCCTTCTTCCTCTCGTACTTCGCTCTTGAGCCCGACATTGGTTTCGTCGAAACTCGGACTTCGAACCTGTACTGTCCCACGAGATGCCCATGGTTAGCGGAGTAATTATTGGTTCAGTTGTAGCTGTCTTTGGGCTGGAGAGGATCATCAAACAAAACAGTACGTGAGGGAGGGAGAAAAGAATCATGAGGTCAGTCGTCGCTGCTTCCTTGATCGTCGCCCTTGCTTGGAGCGGGTCCCTTGTACTCTGGACTCGTCGGATTGAGCTGGGCGCTTCTGTTGTCTACCGCAGCTGTGTATTCATGGCCAGTCGGGTTCTTCGCGTTTGAACGCTGATCGTTCGGACTCGGGTGATGACGTCCTTGACCACGTCCTCCTTTACCCATCAAGTTCACCAGCCAAGGACCAACCGCCAGCGGCTTAAATGACTGCCACATTCACGCCTCGGGCATTTTGGGAGAACACCTGTTGACGTCGGAGGTGGGGTTGCGATGCTCGCGCCGATTTAGGAACAAGAGCCTTAGGGCTACTCATTTCTCAGGGGCTCTTTCAAGTAGGCGATCGTTTCATGTATCATATCTTCGAAGTCTTCTGGTTTGGCTAGCATGATATCTCTCTCCGCCGACGCGTATGAACCTGAAATGAGCCCGCTCCCAGATGTCCTTGATTCGTTCGTCGTCCTCTGCCTCTTTGCTTTTTTCTGCCACATCATGGGTAGAGGCGGGTGAGGCAGTTAATCCCCTTCACTCCAACTGAGGACGACGTTTTGGCCTCGAGCCCGCGTATGGATTACCTTGTGCAGGGGCGGCATTTATTACCCTGAGTCTGGATGTTGGGCCCGCGATGCATCATGGAGGCAGGGGAAAGAGTAGACGTAAGATCGTTGAAGGATTTCGCCAGGGTAAGCTGTCCGATCAGAGCGCTCTGAAGCAATTCATTCTATCCCTGGACGACAGCATTACCAGAGAGGAGTTCCTCTTTGCGTTAAAGCAGTCGGTGAGACTGGTGCAACTCGAACACTCATGACCGCCACCAGGAACGCGGTAGACACGGCTTCCGCATTCCTCTCGGGTAGAAAAAGGAGACGAATTGCCGACGCGTTCTTTCATCGCATATCTGCTTAAAGCCGAGTCCTCGGACACCATGGGCGGACGGGCGGGTAGTTTAGTCTGGTAAAATGCTCGCTTCGCAAGCGAGAGTCCGCGGGTCCAAATCCCGCCCCGTCCATTATTTAGGTCAGGCAGTTTGACTGGGTTCCTTCATCGTCTTTGCCGTCGTCGACTCTGCCTGCTTCAGAAACCCTATGGGTCGGCATCTTGTAGATCTCTCTAACCAAGGCGTGGCCTCCATGGCACGATGTAGAGAACACATTTGAAGCTAGTGGGCTTTCCCAGCTCAATTGCCCAGGTGCCCGCCGGCATGAACCAGGATCATAGCTTCAATGGAGACTTCCTGGGCCAGCTTCACATCGTATTCAGCTATTCTCCTGTATAGGCTCACCATCTTCGAAAACTGCTTCCGGAAGTCCTGTGAGAAGAGATCCCTGTCATACATGTTGCTCAGGACCCCGTCAAGGTATATGTTGAACCGTACTCTTTCGGATGTGTCAAGGGTCATGACATCAAGGTCATACTCCGACCAGCACTAAACCTCTTGTGGTTTCTCCCCACCTATTGGTGAGAGTCGTAGAATACACGTCAGTAAGCCGGACGAAGACGCAAAGGATTAAGGAACCTTCGCTCTGACATTCGGCAATGGAGCTGGAGCTTCCCTCCGTAGCCTCAGACAACTATCACAGCACGTCCCAGAGGGTCAGGGTCGCCACCGAGAGTTGGGCTGTGCGGAACCTCTTTTGTCCCCACTGCGGGAGGAAGCTGAAGCCTTACCCCACGGGAATGAAGGTGCGCGACTTCTTCTGCTCTGATTGTGGCGAAGCCTTCCAACTGAAGGCCTCCAACAGGCCCTTCGCTGATTCCTTCATAGATGGGGAGTACGAGACTACCCTTAGGAGTGTCGAGGAAGGACTGTTTCCGTCGCTGCTCCTCCTCCGTTACGACCTGCCCTCTTGGTCCGTGGAAGACACCTTCGCGGTCCACAGGGCATGGATAACACCCCGCTGTGTGGAGCCACGGAAACGGCTCTCCAAGATGGCTCAGCGCGCCGGGTATCAGGGCTGCATACTCAGGCTGGACCTCATGCCCCAGCTAGCGAGGATTGTCATCATCAGGAACGGCAGGGTGATGACTAGGGAACGATGTCCTGCGGCTCTGGTCGGTTTCTCAGAAGGCCCTCGATGTCAGCACGGACAAGCGGGGATGGCTCTCAGACATCGTCAGGTGTGTGGAGCGTCTGAACCCCATTTTCTCGATAGACGATATCTATGGCTTCAAGGGGGAATTGAGCAGGGCGCACCCCGAAAACCGCCACGTTGAAGCGAAAATCAGGCAACAGCTACAAGTGCTTCGCGACATAGGGATGGTCGAATTCGTAAAGCCCGGGATCTACAGGCGAATGTTGGGGTCATGAACTAATGCGGGGAACGCGCCAACTGTAGCCGGCGCGCGATCCAACCCTTAAATCAAGATTCCCGCTCTCTTGCTCATGGACAACCTTGTGAACCTCCAGAAGCTCTTTGAAGCCAGAGCATTCAAGGTACCCAACTATCAAAGAGGTTATTCGTGGGAGAGCCAACACCGGCAAGACCTTCTCGAAGACCTCGAATCGGTCTCCCCGTCAAGGAAACACTACACAGGCACGATAGTCTTGGAAGCCATAAAACCCATTATAGGCTATGGTGAAACCTTCGCACAATACGCTATTGTCGACGCCAGCAAAGGATAACCACCATCATCATTCTCTTGAACGAATCGCCCATGAGCTCGACGCATTGGGTTCGCCGGAACTGAACCTCACGACCGAGAACATCCGTACTAGGTATATCATTAGGAAGGGCCCGTTGGGAGGCATTAGCAAACTTGAATTAGATAACGACAATGACATGTACTTCAAGAACGCCATCATAGGGCGCGACCCGAAATCGACAGGAAGACTGCATCCCACCATAGGTTGCTAGATGCTCAGAGCGAGATTCAACAGTACCTGAAGTCACAGAAGGACGCCCAGGGAGACAGTACATCGACTACCTCAATGGCCTCATCACCAAGATAACTCAGAACCTGATGTTCACCCTGTATGAGGTGGAGGAGGACTCCGAAGTCGGCGTGATCTTTGAGGTCATGAATGACAGAGGCAAACCTCTTTCGCAGCTCGAGAAAGTCAAGAATTTCTTGCTCTACATGACGGACAACATTTCGGATGGTGACGTTTCCAGAAAGGGACTTGCAGATGTCATAAACTCCTCATGGAAACAGATACTCGAAACCCAGCCTCGGCTGGTCGAACTGACAGCGAAGATGAAAACCAACTCTTGCGGCTCCACTTCATTCTAAGCTACTACCTCGAGCTGTCGCCGTACAGGGACAGAAGGACAGGGGCAACGGTCAGCGTGAATAGCCAACTCGCCGATGTTAACAAGCTGGTGAAAAAGAAGATAAAGGCCATGGCGACGGCGGAGCAATTTACGCCGCGAAATATTGTCAGCCCGTTTTTAACGAATGTCTATTCGAGAACAATGTTGCTAAACAGGCCCGCGAAGTCCGGCCGGCGGACGTGGTTGTGGAAACGTATACATCTTAGCTAACAGTACTCAGGAAGTGTCGAGCGGCATATCGAGCATTGTGTACACCAGCTCGAATCCCCTTATCGCCGGCGGCGCGGTGTTTTCTGAGAGCGGTTCCGGACCATCTTTTACTGACTGCAATTTTATCAACAACAAGGCCTATGTGGCGTTTGTGGGCGACCCAAATACAGATCGATATTTTGCATACTATGGCACCGGTTATTTATATCCCCGGTATCCTTCGTACAACAAAGGCACTTCGAGACATCATGGGCTATACCGTCGGCGGAGCCATATATTTCGGCAGTAATTGCTCGGGTACAATCGACACGTGCAACTTCATAAAAAATAGCGGCGACGCATTGTATTTCGGACAGGGGTGTTCTTTTAGCATCAATAATAATTCTGCG
>CAWJIE010000004.1:0-416705 GCA_963842885.1 uncultured Nitrososphaerota archaeon | reverse complement strand
AATACAAACAGATCATCAGAGAGAACACCAGCGTCACGGCAGATGTTCTGTTGGACGACGTGAGGAAGATCGTTACTGATTATGCCATAAGACAAGTGCTGCATAATGGTTTCGCGTCTGAAATTTCTGCCTTACAAGGTTCTACCTGCTCTGGCGGTGGGCGTACGGCGATGCATCAGTCATATTTGACGATGCCAGGAAACTGGCTCAAGGAACCGGTATCGATTTGGTCAGTGAATGGGACAAGGGTTCATCAGAAAGGACAAGGAAATGGTGATCGTGCTTGGGCCACAACAGAGACGTTTACCCGACATAGAAAGCTTAGATAAGAAAGACATGATAGATGTCCTGCACATGGCACTTCTGTTGTGGGAAAAGGGGATAGAGACGCTTTGGTAGACCTTCTTAAGGAGACTGGATATGGGTCCAAAGACGCGTTCTATAGGGTCGCTCAAGCCATTGCAGAGACTCTTCCAAAGGGCGCCAAGGAGAAGCTGCTATTGGACGGCTTCGTGCCTGCAAGAGATAGGCTGGGAGACGAGATAAGGAAAGGTGGGAGTCAATCGAGGTTGTTCGAATGAGCTTGCGGGACGGAATTACGAAGGCCTTTCATACGATAGCTGTTCCCCACGAGGATATTCTTGCGGGCCGCCTTACGATGGATGTCTTCGCGGCTGACCTGTGGGAAGTATACAAGGGAAGGGCCCCCAAGGAGTACGGAGATCCTGACATCTTCTTCAGGAAGACCTACGTCACCCAGGGTCTAGATAACCTGTTCGAAGTAGTGAGAAAGCGTCTGACTGGAAAAGGCGGAGACCCGGTCATTCAACTTCAGACTCCATTCGGCGGAGGCAAGACGCATGCATTGATTGCACTCTATCACAAAGCGAAAGAGTGGAACGCAAAGACAGTTGTGATTGTAGGGACTGTGTTAGACACCAAGCACACAGTATGGGGTGAGATGGAAAGGCAGCTAACTGGGAAAGTGGGCAAGATGTCTGGGATGACTGCTCCAGGGCGTGAGGCCATCCGAGGGCTTCTTGCGGACAACCAACCTGTGCTTGTGCTCGTCGACGAGCTGCTTGAGTATACCACCAAAGCAGCGGGGGAGAAAGTCGGGGCATCTACTCTGGCAGCTCAGACAATCTCCTTCCTTCAAGAGCTTGTCGAAGTTCCTGGGACGTTGAAAAGGGCATGCGTTGTCGTGACACTACCTTCAAGCAGGATGGAACACTACGACGAAGCTGCCGAAACGATGTTCCAACAGCTGCAGAAAGCCTCGGGTCGCACCGAAAGAATCTACACCCCGGTTCAAGACAACGAAATCACCAAAGTGATCAGACGGAGATTGTTCTCGTCGACAGATGAGAAGGGCATAGAGTCTAACGTCAACGCCTTTCTGGCCTACGCTGAGAAAGAAGGTCTGCTTCCTGCTGGCGTTGATGCCTCTTCCTACAGAGATAATTTCGTTGAATCGTATCCGTTTCTGCCAGAAGTCGTAGATACGCTGTATCAGAGGTGGGGGAGCTTGACCACCTTCCAGAGGACGCGTGGCGTCCTCAGGCTTCTGTCATTGGTTATTTACTCTCTCAGGGAGAGTGGAAGGCCCTATGTCTCCCTGTCTGATTTCGATTTGTCAGACCAGGACATCAGGCGTGAGTTGATCAAGCACACAGGCAACGAGTTCGACAGTGTCGTTGCCTCTGACATCACGGGAAACGCATCCGGGTCGAAGCTTGTAGACATGGATTTGGGGAAGTCATATCGAGGATTGAAAATAGGAACCAGAGCATCCACTGCGGTTTTCCTCTACTCTTTCTCAGGGGGGCCGGAGAAGGGCGCGTACATGAACGATGTAGAGCGCGCAGCCACTACCCTGGACAACCCGTCGAGCGTAGTTGCGGAGGCGGTCGAGAAGCTCAAGACCAAACTGTTCTACCTTCAGGCCCAAGACGAGAAGCTCTTCTTTTCGAACAAGCCGAACTTGAACAGGATAGTTCTGACGAAAATGGAGAACGTGAAAGAGGAAGTGATTCAAGAGCTACACAGGAGCGTGCTGGGTGAGGACCTGCGTGGCTTCAGCAACATGAAGGTGTTCCTCTGGCCTAGAGAACCGAGGGACGTCCCGGACGATGCTTCGCTGAAACTCATCGTCTTGCCTTCAGGGGAGTCGCAGACAGTGTTGTCTTCTGTTACTGGTTTCATCGAGACGAAGGGAGAGTCGCCGCGGGTCTACAAGAATACCATGTTTTTTTTGGTTCCCTTGGAGAGCGAGAGAGAAGCTTTTCTCAGCATTCTGCGGAAGAGGATAGCGTATGAAACGATTCTGACCGACAACACACTTACGCTGGAAGAGGATCAGCGCAAGCAGGTCCAGGATTCCCTGAAGAAACAGAAGGAAGATGTCAAGGACGCTCTGAGAAGCTTCTACCGCGTCATCTACGCGCTTGGCAAGGAAGGCAAGCCGAAGAGGATGGACATGGGCATCCCCACCTTTGGAGAAAAGAGCACATTGGTCTCCTTGGTCTACGACCAGCTCCGCCAAGAAGATGAGATCTCAGAGAAGATTGCCCCGCAGCTTCTCCTCCGCAACTACCTGAAGAATAGGGATTTCGTGAGCACGCGCCAGATCTACGAATCGATGCTGCGGACTCCTGGGGAGACCAGACCGACCGGCAAGGAAGCCGTAGAATATGGATTCAAGGAGGGGGTGAAACAGGGGTTGTTTGGGCTGGGCACGTCGCTCGGCGGGGACAAGCTGGTTTGCCAGGCCTTGGGTGCGGACGTATCCGTGAATCTGGATGAGAGCGAAGTCATAATGTCCAAGGAACGCTACGTGAAGGAGGCCGCCCCTGCTGGCCACCCACTCATATCTGAAGCTGCAAGCTCGGCCGCTTCTTTCGTCGGTGGTCCAGAAGGCGTTGGCGATGCGTCTGCCAGAGGTGCCAGACAGAACGTTAGCTTTAGTGGAGTCGTCGAGAAGGGGAAGGCGGTTGACGTGATGCGTCTGGTGAACTTCCTGCAGCAGAGATTCAATGAGGTGCAGGTCCAAGTCAGAGCTACCGACGGAAGCATAACGGAAAGTGACTACGCAAAATCAGTCAAAGAGGCGCTCAAACAATTGGGGCTTCTCGAAGGAAGCTAGGAAAGTTTCCACCCAGGGAGCCTGACTTGGCCCTTGCCGCCCAACGTCGGCTTCAACGACATAGGCTTCTGGATACCATTGCTGGCGTCATCATTCATCGTGGCAGCGCTAATCTGGCGACGGGGCACGCGTATCAGCAGGAGGAGCGCCATCTCCTACGCCGCCCTGGCCCTCGGCATCGCTCTTGTCGGCGTGACACTATTCGTGATTTCCCCTGACTCTGCTAGCTTGGCAATCCCACCTGCGTGGAGCCAAGTCTTCACGTTTGTCGCAGCCGTGTGCTATTTTCTGCTGTTCCGCGGGAGGGGACCCCGACTGTCCGGATGGCCTGAATGCTACGTTGTTGGGACCTATTCTATGATTCTCGTGGACGCCGTCAGGACGTATCTGATTCCGCTGCCGGTGGCTCTCTCGACGGTCTATTGGGGAGGGAACGGAATGAACGATCTCGTCTTTCAATTCGGCTGGTATATGGGCACGATGTTCTTGTTTGACTGGATACTGTATTTGCTCCTCGTCAAATCCGTGGAGCAGTTCCGCTTGGCACTCGCTCTCCGAAGGCGCCGTTAGGGTGCGGGCTTAAGCATTATGTTGGAAGCAGTTCAGACGACCATCTTTGGGATACATGGCCGATCCTCGATGACCTTGAAACATATGAATGAATGGAGTGCGACTAGGCGTAACAAGTGGTTCAAGGATTCCCCTCTGCTCAATCACTATTGAGCAACGGCGTCGCCCGGCAGAGGGATTCTACTCGCCGTCACCAGCCTGTGTTGACCAGGGCTCCGGTCCAGATGGAGGCGCCTCCCTCACAGTGGAGGACGTCCTAAGGTAGCGCTGCCGCATCACTGGCAGACCTTGGCAGGGCGCTTCTGTTTGTTAGAAGGGTCCCCCTCATAGCGGACTTGATGGATTTTCTTGTCAGAGACGGTCATCGCCGAAGCGCTCTCCTTCGAGCTCGGTAGAAACAGGTCAACGGGACGGAACTGAACCCCATCTGTGGAAAAGGGGAGAAGCCCCTGCGGATGCAGGACTTGCTATTAGTCGAGTTCGGCTCCCCTCCCTCCTTTAGGGGAACAGAGGAGGGAGCTCATTGGCTTTCGATGTCGGCCCTGAATCGTGCATCAAATCCCATGGGCAGGACATCTCTACGATCGTCCGTTAATGACCGACCTCAGTTTATATATCGTTAACGTTCTCTCTCGTTAAGTGTCTTCTTGCGGCCTCGCCCTTTTGGGTGATGTGATAGTACGCCCTCTTTCCCTGGCCGACCCTGCCCACCCAGCCTCTTCTTAGCATGGACGAGAGAGCCCTGACGATTGAAGGCGCCTTCTTTTCGAGCGTTTCAGAGAGGTCCGAGGGAGTGAGCTTTCCTCTTCGACTCAGCTCGTCTAGAACGTTCCTTTCGAGCCCGGTCGGGGGGCGGCCTCCCGCTTCGGATGGCTCCGGCTCTATGTGCCTCGGAAGGACCCTTTCCGCATGCTCCTTCTTAGCCCTATCCAGGCCAGCATACGCAAATTCGAGCATGAGATGGGTGTTGGGCACACAGAGGTCCAGGATCGTCTTCTGCGCTTCATCGGTGAAGAGCTCGGAGGCGATGGCCTCCGCTTCCGACTCGCCCCTTGCGACCTGCGACAGCCCGAGCACCAGGCGCGGATGCAGTATCGCCCTTAGCTCCTCGAGGGACGTAACGCCCTTGTACTGCTCGACCGAAGAAAACCTTGCCACCGACGTCACGAGCGAATCCTTGATCGCTTCGCCGAAGGAGTGAGAGATCGAGATTATGCTCCTCTTGCCCTGGAACCACTCCTGATTGCCGTCGAAGAACTCAGACAGCAGGTCGTCTCTAGGGACCTTGTCGAGCTCATCTATCGTGAACACCGGCGTCATATCTTTCCTGGAGAGGCCGTCAAGCAGGGCGTCGATCGAAGTCCTGGCGTCAATTACCTTGGTGAGGAGCAGTCTTTCAGGCTCCCTCAACCCCGCCCTGTCAAGGATCTTTCCTACTTCTTCCTTGACAACGTCGGAGGCGAGAAAGGCGGGAGGAAAGACCAGGCTTGCGGCGTCGACGGCCTTCTCCGCTACCCATGGCGCGTAGCTTCTCGCTGTCTTCTTTACGCGCTCAAACCGTTCCCTCAGGCTGGCGACGCCGAGGAGGGATTGGAGCACCGATTGGTAGAACCGCTCTTCAAGCTCCTGTAGAGAGTTGACGCTCCTGGAGCCTCTGACGGAGACCACGACCGGCAGGTATCTGTCGTTGCCGGACGAGCGCAGGCCCGAGGCCAGTACCCCCTGGGCCGCCGTTGTCTTGCCTATCCCCCTGACCCCGTACAGGGAGACGCTTCGTCCGTGTTGAAAGACCCTTGGGGCCATCACGTCCGCGAACTGTCCGATGTCGTAATACAGGAGGGAGAAGAACTCATCTTCGTAGTTCAGGAGCCACCTTGTGAGCTGCTGCTGGGCCGCGGTGAGGCTGTCCATGGCGACGATTAACGCGATATCATGTTAATGATATATAAAGGAAGCGCCTCGGTTAACGCGAAACTCGTGGACACACGAGTGACCCCAAGACGAACCATCGTCGATCAGAAAGTCGAACCCTTTGAGGAGGGAGGGTCAAGCGATCGAAAGCGATTTGAACTGCGATCGAGGGATTCGCCGACTTGATGGAAGCGTGGCTAGGAGGAGGCGAACCAGGGAGGCGGCAGGAGCGATTGGGTCGTCGCCAAGGCTGCACGACCTTGGGTGGGAGCTGAAAGTTGGTCTGAGAGGACGGAGGAGACATGTATTATCAAAGGGTGTAGCGCGGTGCGTTGATGGGCAGGATTGAGCAGTCGAGCGCTAGCGCGACAACGTCGAGCAGACTTGTGCAGTCAACTCATAGAAGCTTCAGCGCCATTTCGAGAGTTTCCCTGCACACCTTCTCCGATGCCGGGTCGCTTTCAATCAGCATCAGCGGGGTAGTTATCCGCTCGAACTTTTTCGCCTCTTCAGCCGTTATGACCTTCGCCCAGACCCTGCCATTTACCAGATTCTGAACGAAAAGAACGAGGGGGATGCCGAGCTTCATTGCGGTTCTGATCTCCGCCAACAGTTTTCTCCTCGGTATCCATCTCTGCCTCGTTTCGGCCTCTGACAGGGTGTAAGCCTTGAACGCGCCCACGCTCTTCGGTAGATTGGTCTCAGGATTATAGAAGAGGAAGTCCGGTTCACCCTCCTTCAGGCTGCATCGATGTTGCTTGCCCGCGTCCCGGAGCACCGTCTCTGAGAAATGAAGTTGGGCGCGGTTTCCCTTCTCCCTGTTTGCAATTCCTGACTCCTTTGTCAGCTTCCCGCCAGTTGGGGGTACTCCAGTTTCCGTGGGTTCTCTTGGGGTGGCCAGAGCTCGGCCTTCTTGCGTCTTGTCTTCCTCGTCGTGGCTATCGTTCTTCCATCCTGCTCGTGATTCCTCCATTCTATCACCAATAGACTCGAGATACTCGTCAACCTGTTCTGAGAGCATGCCGAATTTCTCCAGCACGTTCTCGGCGCCACTCACGAGCTTCGAGATGACGTCGGCGTCATTCCTGTGCTCCTCGTACCACTTGTTGTAGCCACTTATCATCACGTTGAACTGCTCCCTTCTGAACTCCACCTTCTCGTTAATCGACGCCATGGTCTGAATTTGCGCTCCGATCGCTTTGGCGTGGGCCTCCGTGGCTGAAGTCAGTCCGCTGACCTTCTCTTCTAGGCTATCGACCCTGCGCGACACCTCAGAGTTGGAGGCCTGCACTGCCACAATGGCGCTCGTCAGCGGCTTCAGGATGCCATCGAGCTGCTTGAGACTGTGGTCGACCGCGCTCACCTTGGCTTCTTCGCCAAGGTTCGAGTGAGCCAGGGCCCGGTGATAAAGCTCCCATGCTCCAAGGAGAACGAAGAAGAGCGAGACTATCCAGGTTGCCGTTAGGGCAGGTCCTGCAAACGATGGTGCGAGGCTTGATATCTCACAGTAGAGAATCGATAGAGAGTAGACGGAGACGGCGAAGATCACTGAGACGGCGAGGACTCTCCTGCCTGTCTCCACCGCTGCCTCCTTCGTCAGATGGGTGGAGGCATCCAGGGCGAGGTAGCCCACCAATGCGAGAACGGCCATGGCGGACATGAATTGATTCATTGTCATCGTCCCTTGGTATCCTCCCTGAGAATTGCAAGCCACGTGCCAAGCTTCGCAAGATAGTCGTCTGCGGGCATCGAATCGGGTTCCGTTAGTAGCACTCTCTTCAGGACCGAGTCACTGGCCAGCCGCTCCGCTGCAAGCGCCTTGAGCGGGCGAATGTCTATGACTTTGTGAACGCTGGCCACAGGCTACAACCTACCTACCACATGGGTAGGAGCGATGAACGACACGGTTATAAGCCTTCCTACCGTGTAGGTATGTAATGAGCCACGAACTCCCCGTGAAGGTGTCTCTCTTGGAGCTTCTCACGAAAGAGCCCAAACGCTATTCTGACCTTGTGAGGGAGCTGGGGAGGCCTGACAAGACAGTTTACGTGACGTTGACCGCCCTCTCTGACATGAAGCTAGTTGCGAAGGATGGTGAAGGCAGGTACATACTTACAGACATGGGCAGGCGTGAACTTGAACGTATGAGGTTTGTCAGGGTCGCGGAGGAGGAAGACGACCTCGAAATCATAGCGAACACGCGTGTAGCGATAGCGCTAGGGAGATGCTATGATCTCCTTTTCGACCTCCGTTACCTGCTCTCGAGGACATTCGGGAAATCGGAGGATGAAGACAGGCGCAGGGTCAAGGAGAGGTTAGAGGTGGTCAGGAACCTCCTGTTGAAGTACAATCCTTCCTTGAAGAAGGAAGAACTAGTAGAGGACGAGAGGAAGGAACTTGAGATCCGCCTGACTGAGCTTCTCAGTGGCGGCATATGGTGGGGAAAGAGATTCGTCAAGTGGGGGCTGAAGGACAGATATCTTCACCTTCTCAATCTCACGAGAGAGCTCCCCGAAGGTCCGGTGAAGGACGAGATACTTGCCTCCTTGGCGCTGTTCGTGAAGGTCGCTGGAAAACTCGACGAGAGGTTGAAGGGCTTATCTCCAGCCGCCTCTTCATGAATCAAACAGGGGAATCGCAGACCCTCAGAACGGAACTTCCACTATCGCTTCGTCGTTTGGAACCGAAGCCACGATGGTGGTCAAGCGGTTCCTCAGGCTGCTCTCCTAGCGTGACGGCCTGATTGAGTCGTTATCTCTTCCGGAATGCCAAGCGGATTTTGGTATTCCTCTGGATTGGGCTTGCACCTTCATGAATTGCAAGCCGGAAGGATTCGTACTCAGGCACCCACGGCTCGTCTTCCTGTTGCGAGTCGGTTGATGGTCCCCGTGTTCTTCGCGGGGCCGCAGATAGGCAACGCTCTGGCGGAAAGAAAGGATATATCATGACAGCCGATCACCGTGCAATGCGACATTTTCATCAACTAATTGGGATTGAATCTCTTACCGAAGCAAAAGAATAAGATTGCATCCCTCCTATGTCTGGACCATGGTCGCTGGGCTTGTCGAAGTCTTCGTAGATGAGGCCGGTGACCTCGGCTTCGGCAGGCGCGCCACCCGATATTTCGCAGTGGCCTATGTGGTCCCTTCCGAACCAGACAGAGCCAGAGCGAATATCGTTCATCTAATCAGGGCGTTGAGGCTCCACAACCGAGTCTCCATCAGGGAGTTCAAGCATAGCCGGGACTCGCCCAAAGTGCGCAGCAAGTTGCTCGAGACCATCGCGGCTCTTGATGTGAAGCTGGGGGTCGTAGTGGTCAACAAAGAGGCTGTTGACCCGGATCTGAAAGATAAACCGATGATACTTTACAACTACCTCTGTGCACACTATGTCGTCTCAGGCTTGCTGAGTCTCCATCCAAGGAAGGTCATAGTAAGGATGGACAGGAGGATGTCCGCAGAGGGCATTCAGAGTTTCAATCAGTATTTCGCTAACAAGCTCTCATGGAAGAGTATGGAGGCCGACCTGCCCGAGCCCGAAGTCGAAGTCCATCATGTTGATTCGGCCCGCGAGAAATGTATTCAGATAGCGGATTATGTCGCAGGAGCTTGTTTCATGAAGTTCGAGCACAGCGATTCTCTTGAATATGATATGCTTAAGTCAAAGATACTCTTCAATACGGGTTGGGGAGTACAGAATTGGTGAATCTTCCCCCCAATCCCAGCCTGCATCCACAGGCATCATCTCAGGGGGAAGACCCCGGTTGCCCGGATTTTACACCAAGAGTCCATATGAAGTGGTTGTATTTCAGATTAAGTGAGCCCTTCCCAAATGGAATGCTCCTCGATGTTAATGCATGAGATGGTTAGAAGGTCAACTGTACTTCACATGAAACGTTTTGTATTCAAAAGTGGCTTTCTCTCAGTAGAGTTGTGTTCGTTCGCCTGTGAAATGTCCCCTGCTATGTTGTTGTTGCCTTGACTTGACCTAAACCGCTACTGCACAGCTTGGAGGGATTGGCCTAGATAGCCTTGCTTTGACATCTGTGGACGATTATCGAAATTAAGCTACAACGTACATCCAAATAGCTCGCGCAGACTAGAACGGTAATTCATAACCTGCCGCTTTGCCCCGCTCCGCAGAATATGCTAGGGCGACAAGGAATGGTACGTTGGCGAGAAGAGTCTTATGTGTGAGACCTGGCGACCTTCACATTTGCAGGACCTGAGATGATTGTCTCAAGAGCTTGTGCAATTTGCTTGTCAGGCCTCATGGTAGTCTTCGCAAGTCTATCCACTGTGAGAGAGGTCAGTGAATAGACTTTTGCCATTTGCTTAGTAGTGAGAAGTGTCCCTAGTAAAGTATAATAAGTGCGGAGGTTATCTTCTAGATAGAGAGTCTGTTGACCGAAGACTTAGGGGACTGGGTAAAGCGTGAACTGGTTGTGGATCCTGAAAAAGACCTCTTGGAACAGCGAGAGAGGGTAAAACGGTTCATCGGCATCACGAAGGAGGGAATTATCATCGTGCGAGCGTCCGGTTTGCCGGCGCGATTGTCGGTTGGATTGTATTACCTAGGTGCTTCTTACGCGAAGGTGGCGAAGCTGCGAGAGACCGACTGCGCCAGTGGAAAGGAGCTGGTTGAGAAACTTCACCTGCCGGTAGGGACCGTTTATCCCAAAATCAAGGAATTACTGAAGGAGCAAGTGATACTTGGTTGTGGCCAAGGAAAGTACCGTTTCAACAACCAGAAAGCCTCTGAATTCTTGAGTCTGGTAGAACACACAGCAGGAGGTTCAGGAGAAGAATGAGTGAATTAAAGAAGGAACTTCCCAGTTTTCGAGTATGCAGGACCCCCGATTCCATAGAAGTCGAGATACGATCCGAAGATGCTCTTGAGAGGTACTTCGAGCGGATTTATGGCGACTTGAAGGAGTTGGAGTCTTTTTCGCAACCAGCTCCCCTGCGGACGGCGAGTTCGGTCATCGGGGTTCAAGAGCAGAAGGGACTCGAGGCTGAACAGGCGCAATCCGATGACCTGCCCGCGGTGATTGCCCATCCGAAAGGCATCAATGACGCGATTTTGAAAATCCTCGCAACTGTTTGGGGAAAAGGGATGTCAAGGCACCCAGCTGAGATCCAAAAGGCCTTGAAGAATTGCGGATACCGGTTTGATACGAAGAACATAATGGCTGCCCTTTCCTATCCTTTCAAGAGGAATTAGGTTAGGAGACAGAAGGCGGGCCAAGGATATGTGTACGGGATGCCGCTCTGAAAGGTGATTGCATACGATGTCGACAGATGAAATTGAGGATATCAAGAAGCTTCTCGAAGACCACGGGAAGAGGATATCAGAACTCGAAAGGATTTTGGCGTCTGGGCCTGTGGTGAAACCCAAAGGATTGTCGATCAAGGAGTTCATCCTTCAAAAGCAACCCGATGGAGATGTCCAGAGGACACTTGTTCTCGGATACTACCTTGAGCACGTCAGGGACACATCTCCTTTCAATGTAAGGGATATCGAAGACGCTTTCAGAGAGGCGAAGGAGCCTGTTACATCGAATATTAACTTGAGAGTCATCAAGAACATTGAAAAGGGCTTCATGATGGAGGCTCAGCAGAAGAAAGGCAACCTTAAGGCTTGGACGCTTACTGCCACTGGAGAAAAGTGGGTTGAAACGAGTATGCCTGCCCGCCAAGAGTAGGTCCAGACGAATTGACTTCGCTTTCAACACTCTTGCCAACGGTGCCGACAGAAATCGTCGATGAGCTAGAAAGCAGTTATAGTGAGATCAAGAAGAATTTCAGGGAAGGAAGGTATGAGCCGTCAGAGCTCGATGGGGCTAAGTTTTGCGAGGTTGTGTACAGGCTCCTTGAGTGGTACACATCAACCGCCAACACATACACGCCCTTCGGTTCAAGGATAAATAACTTCGAGAAGGGTGCCAGGGACTTCGGGAACCTTCCTTCTGCATTTCCAGATTCAATTCGACTCCATATACCAAGAGTGCTGATTCCATTATATTCCATAAGAAACAATCGAGGAGTCGGGCATGTCGGTGGAGACGTCAATCCAAACTACATGGATGCGGTTTACGTGGTCTCTGCCTGCGACTGGGTATTGGCTGAGCTCATCAGAGTGTTCCACAATGTGGAGCCAGCTAAGGCCGCACGATTGGTCCAAGGCATAGTCACGAAGAAGGTACCTCTGATTTGGGAGGTAGGCACAATCAAACGTGTACTCGATCCTAACCTCTCTTACACAGATAAGGCATTGGCGCTATTATACTCTGAATACCCCGGTTCCGTTTCCGAGTCAACCCTGCTAAAGTGGGTAGAACATTCCAATCCATCTGTCTTCAGAGAAGACATACTGCTTGTCTGCCACAGGCAGCGGTTGATAGAGTACAACAAGGCTTCGGGGAAAGTCACGTTGTCCCCCGTCGGCGTGGCTTATGTTGAACGGAAAATCAAACTAGAGCTTTAATCGTTGGAAGGACGATCGTGTGTTCGCGAAGTCGGTTTCTTGTGGCCCTATCTCCGTTCCGTGGTAACATCGATGCCCTTCTCATATACGGCGAACAGCCTCTTCCTGTATCGTGAGAACTCTTCCTCGGTCATCAAGATAATGTGCTCGCCAGTATATGCGGAATGGAACAGACGTCCAAGTCTTTGGAGCTCCTGCCTCCTGCTGCCGAACAAGAAGTCGAATTCGATAATCCTCTGAAGACGATCAATTGAAATGCCTTCATCGCCTACCCTCGAAACCACAATCAAAGGTGCCTCCAGGATTCTTGACAGTCGTCTTTTTGTCTGTCCGTACACGAATTGAACACCGAGGCGTTTGCCCAGCTGCTTACCGAGCCTGATTGTGTCACAGAATACGATTGTCTTCTTCTGGCCTCCCTGCGATACTAGTTCGTCTAGGATGGAGATCTTGGCCGTCAGGTTCCGAACGAGGATGAGCCTGACAACAGGCTTCTTCACGATTCTTGCATCCATAAGATGCTTCCAGTCGAGGCCGACCGGAAAGCCGGTAAGCGCAAAAATCAGCTCATGCCTTCCGTCCTCCCTGTAAGGAGTTGCGGAGAGTCCTATCCTGTATTTTGTCCGGATGAGTGCCAATCTGCTGAACACGTTCGCAGGCAGGTGATGACACTCATCATAGACCACCAGTGCGAACTCTTCATCCATCACCTTGCGCGCACTGTTATATGTTATGATGCGGTACTCGTTTGGAGGAATCTGGGTGAGCTCCTCGATTCTTCGATGCCATTGTTCCATCAGTGTAAGGCTTGGGACCACTATGAGCTTCTTCCCTCTGATCATGTTCATAGCGTAAAGAGCGAAGAATGTCTTGCCCGCGGATGGCATCCAAAAGACTCCAATGCTTCCGAATTGTAGGAATTTCGTCAAAGCTTCTTGTTGATAGTCTCTCAGTTGTATGCTAGAACGCCTTTCTTGTTTATCGGTTTCTGTGACCGGTTGCGGAACGAAAGGCAATATCCCATCCTTGACGAGAGAGGCGACCAAAGCGAAATGGGACCGTGGGCGGACCCGCATCTTATTTCGCCCTTCGCGGCGCACGAGATACCTGCCGTATCTCTTAAACAAGGGCTCTTGATCTTCGGCCGGAACCTCCATGAAGTCTCCTTGAACTGTGACCTTTGGGCTGGGTTCAAGTTCAAGGGCATCTCTGACAACTGCTGGGAGAGGTGACAGCCAGTCGGTGTACCTGCTGACCCTGAACAAGTTGTAAGATGCTGTCTGCTTCTCCAACCATCCAACCTGTACGTCAAGGAATCGGGGAATCGCCACATACCACTCGTTGTCGCCTCGCGGAACAACGACATAGGGGGAAGAGAGGAAATCCTTCAACTTGTCGAGGTCGTAGCTACTCATTTGTAAGGAGCTGGCTACTTCCAAGAGCCCGCGCTTCCTTTGTTCAAACTCGTTCTTCAATCGTGCAATTTCATCGTCTGCACGTTTCATGAGTCCTTCGAAGTCATCGGACAAGTTCTCACTTCCCACTTGCCCTGTCGGTAATCGTAAGCCCGCCCTGAGGGCGAGCCATCACCTGACTCTTGTCCATGATGAGGTGAACTTTATGGTGATGTTGACGCACTATCCATCACATGTTCCAGTCTAGACCCTCTCTCCATAGAATTTCAAAGAACGTTCTACAATTCTCAATAATTGTCCTGTTAGTCGTCCATATTCCCGCTTCATAATTCTGGTCTAGGCCATCGGTCTTGGGATTTGCAGATGACACTAATGCGGCGTCTGTCTTGAATACGGCTATCCGTGCATGGACCTGGCCGTGTTGTTTCACCATACCGTTTTCGGCCTTAAGCCTTTGGGTAGCCGTAATGTTGTCCGTTTCGCGCGTATGGTAGGGGGGCACTATGAGCCTAACTTGCGCTCCCCTTCTCAGAGCGGTACGAAGCCTATCCAAAAGAGCGTTGTCGAAATAGCCAGTGAGAAGTATCTCGTCATGTTCATTACAAGCTCCGATGGCGTTGATTAGCTTATCTTTAATCTGCCTTTCGGCCGGAGAGGTCGAGACAAACTCGTGCTGGGCTGTTTGTATCTGTGCTATGGCATCGCGTATGAAATCTATTTCTGCTAGTCGGTCATAGACTTCTTTCGGGTGTGCATACCTTTCTTTCAAGACTCCCATTAGAGCCTTGAACAAAGTATCGCTATCCACCGCAAACTCTTCTCTGTCCTCCGATCGGAGCCTTTCGGTATCTCCATAAGTATCTCTGAATTTGACTCTCCAGTCTTCGACGTCACTCAGAAGGCCTGCGTCGATCTCGATCAGACGAAGAATGCGCATCGCCTCATTGAGTTTTTCAAGCATTCCTCCCCTGCCTTTGACAACATCACCTGAACGACCGGATGCGATAAGTGATTGCAGGGCAGCGCCCAGCCACAGGATATCTCTCTCGAAATCGCCCAAGAACAATCACGGCTTGCGCTGAATCATGGTTTCATCCGAAGTTTTGGCAGGAGCTCTTTTTCGACCCAGTTCTCTCCATACCCCGAAAGTCTGTAGGTGTAAGACCCCTTATCACCCTCTTTGATTATCTGAGGCCTAACGTCGGCCAATCGGGCGGACACGCCCTTGACGTTCGTGGACTTCCAATTGGATGAAACCAACTTTGCCAAGTCATTCAAGGAAACAGAGTCAGGGTGTTTTGCATATAGCACTAAGCAAATCACTTGAGAACCCGACAGCTGGTTTGGTGGTATGGTGATATGAGGAGCACCATCACCGCCAAATTCAACTATCCCATCCAGCTCGGGTCGTCTGGAAGCGATCAGATTAGAAGTGACTGGACGGGCACTTGGTACAAGGTCAAAGGTGAAATGGAACAAGTCTTCGATTTCTCCTGCGGGAATCCCGAGTTGAAGCAAAGCGCGTTTCAAGTCGTCCGGAGTCTCCCCTTCCACGGTAATTTCTCCCCGATTTGTCTTCAGCCTGTAGGTGTATTTCGACAAGCGCTCCAGTCTCAACTTAGTGTCCGCTAGCGTTCGCTTTAAGTCTATCAGTCTGAGACGCCTTCGTCCGGACTTGCTTTCCCTAACCGAATATCGCCACGATTAGCTGACAGGTTCTCTGCGTGGGCGCCAGAAGGATTGCGCAAGGCAGACTCGTGGGACGGGAATGTGATTGGTACCCGAGTCACAGTCCCCTCGAATTCGCTCTTCACCCAAGTCACCAGACAGCACCCCGTCAGATGCGCCCTGAATCCATCAGCCTCAAAGATTGTTTGACGACGACGAGGTATTCATCTTTGGTTACTTCGTCGTCGAGCGCGAGGATGTACTCTCTGAAGACATTGCCGTTTGGAAGTCGGCTCCTGGCCAGCTCCTTCAGTGGCCTGACGTCCACAACACCCGATTGTCCATTCAAGCACGTCACCTCTAGGACCTACCTGGACTGGGGCCTTCCGTTGACCCCGCGGGAGGATTCATCACAACTTTATCGTTGGGCAGCGTGGCAACGTAGACCCAGCCGGCTTTCACTAGCGCTTCCATCTCGTCAAGGGTCGCCAATCTCTGGGCTCTATCCCCTTGGGTCTTGGCGATCTTCTGCAACCATCTCTCCCGTGCCATCTTGTTGATCTCCTCCCCGTCCATGTTCAGGAGGTCTATCTTGTCAAGCTCTTCATTCGTGAATCCCACCACAATAAGGAACTGCTTCAGCATAGCTACCTTGGTCTCCTCCTCGCTCTTGCCCTCGGGCTTGCCGGTCTGAAGGAACTCCTGGCTTCTCGAATACGCCTCCCTCATGTCTTCCAGGATGTTAGGGGGGAGATTGTGTTTGTTTAGGGTGTAAGTATGCTCGATGTCGCCCTTGTGTCCCATGAAGAACGCCCGGTAGTCTCGAAGAATCTTCCCCTTGGACTCGGCGAGCATCAATTGGGAGTCGAAGTAGCTCCTAAGGACGTAGGGCCGCCATGGGAAGCCCGCGTTCCTCATGGGCTTCCGCATCAGGTCGCCCACGTTTATGGTGCGTATGAAACGGTTTGAGGCCCATTTCGGGCGCAGGATGGACGAATCCTTGGTGATGGCCTCTCCCGCTCCTGATCCTCTCCTCGAGGTATGCTTTCACATACTCGCATCCCTCCTGGCCGAGGAAGGTGAAGTATTGGTGGCGGGCCTTGCTCAGGGCGCTCCTCACCACCACTTGCGAGGGAACCTTCAGGAACTCCACCTTCCCGTCCTTCACCTCCATCTCGGGGAGGTCCCCCACCTTCAGGCCGTCGTCTCCATGGTAGTTGCCGAGGACCTGCAGCCTGAGGCCCGATTGTGAGACAAAGGCGCAGGCGACGCGCGCCTGTGTGCCGGCCGACAGGAAGATCTTCTTCAGCTCGGGCTGCGTCGGAACCCTTTCGTTCACCAGGGTTGGGGTGTCCCTGGTCCCCCTGATCTTGATGTTCGCCTTGAGCTCCCTCCTATTGAAGACCAACCAAGACTTGGCCGGCTTGATGACCGTCTCGATGTAGCTGCCTGCCAGGCCATCCTTCTCTAGTTTGGTGACTAGGTCCATGGCGGAGTCGTCCAGCTCCTTGTCGCTCTTCAGGAGGAGCCCCTTCGGGGTCGTGCCGAGGCTCGAGCAGAAGCCTCCCAGCCTCCTCAGGTATACGTCAGCGGTGACCTCCGAGCCTCTGCGCAGGTTGTCGAACCACCTTCTGACGTCGGGATTGGCCAGAAGTGCCCCATACTTGGTTTCCTCTGGCTTCTTCCTCCCCTTAGGCATGCGGAATGGGTACAGCTAGCCGCCCTTTTTAAGGGTTTTAAACCAGTTTATGGTGGACCGGGCGGGACTTGAACCCGCGGACTCTCGCTTGCGAAGCGAGCATTTTACCAGCCTAAACTACCGGCCCGACGACCGTGATGTCCGACCTCCATGATTTAAGGAGGACGCATAGAGGAAGTGACTTGCCCTTCCATGAGTCACCCGTCCCAGGTAG
The DNA here is from genome assembly GCA_963842885.1 of uncultured Nitrososphaerota archaeon. Taxonomy (GTDB): domain Archaea; phylum Thermoproteota; class Nitrososphaeria; order Conexivisphaerales; family DTJL01; genus DATKKG01. Next base: position 399,597 of record CAWJIE010000004.1, on the reverse strand, counting down.
AAGATGGAGGACTCCGGACGGGAAGGCGGCCTCCATGGAAACGCCTTTGAGCGCCTCCTTGGAACGACTTCACCCAAGGAGAAGCACCAACTACAGGCTCTTCTCGAACGTTATCCATTCTGCCTTCTTCACGAAACCCAGCTTCCAGTTCAAGGCTAGCATGGGCCTGTTGCGGGAGTCGTTGTGGGTCCACAGGGACCTCACGCCCGCCTCCCTGGCGTACCTTGCCACGCGGACCTTGACGGCCTGGGCGATGCCCCTTCCCCTGAACTCGGGCCTGACCGCCGTGAAACCTTGGTCCATCGTGTCGCTCGTCTCCGCCCTGAGCAGGGAACTTGAGCCGACGTATTCGTCACCGAGCTTGGCCACGAAGGACCCCCGCCAGACGTACAGGGGGTTCTGCAGGGTTATTATCTCATAGTCGTGGTAGCTCATCCCCTCCGCCTCGACGATGTTGGGGACATCCTGGCCCGCGCTGTCCTCCGAGTCGAAGAGCTTCCTTCCCGCGTTCGGGTCATCCTTCATCTCCGTGGAGAGGTCCGCTATGGTGATTCCTTGATCCGCCAAACCTCCCTTCGGCTCCAGCCTCCATGGATTGACCGAGGTCAGGTCGAGCACCGACTCGAACGTGGTCCTCCTCTCCACGAAGCCCCTGTCCTCCACGAACTTCCTCTCGTAGGTCGAATCGGAAGGCAGCTCGACCCACGCAGCCTCCGCGCCGATCCCCCGAAGCTCGGAGATCAGGTGGTCGTAGAGGGCCCCGCCAATCCCCCGTCGCTGCCACCTCGGATGGACCTCCAAGGACAGCGAGAACCTCTTCGGGTGGTACGACCAGAAGAGGTGGTTGAACCCCCCTACGGCCGCGACCTCTGAGTCGGCTTCGGTCACGTATCTCTTCATCGCGTACCTCGTCCGCCCAAAGCAGGAATCCTCGTACTTCACCCTCTCGGGGAAGAACGGCTGGGCTGGGGACAGCGCATCGTGTATCCGTCCGTATGGCCCATAGTCCGAGGGCCTGAAGTCCCTGATCCCCATCGCGCTAGATCAGGCAGGGCGAGATTTGAACCCATCCCGTCTCGTGGTGGTCCAGGCGGTTGCCCAGGCCGGCCTGGCGAACTCGAGGGTTTCCCATCGGCCGGGTACGTTCTTCGATGCGCCATCGGAGCTATAGCTTCGCGTACGCATCTACGATGTCGCGGGCCGTGACGATTCCGACAATCTTGCCGTCCTTCGTCAGGGGGAGCCTCTTGGCCCTGTTCTTCTTCATCAGGGTCACCACCTCCTCCATGGAGGACTTCAGTGGGGCGGTTATGACGGGCCTGCTGCAGTGCTTGCCCACCGGAGCTTTGATGTCGAGTGGCTCGGCCGTGAGCACCGGGAGGAGGTCCCCCTCGGTGAAGATGCCGTAGCGCCTCCGACGGCGAGTGACCACCACGCTGCCGATCCTCTTCTCCCTCATCAGCCGCATTACGTCTTCAAGGGGCGTGTCGTAGTCCACCCTCTCCACCTCCCTGGTCATCGTCGAGGTGAGCTTGGGCTGCGCGCCCCGCGTGAAGGGGAGGCTGTAGGCGAGGTCTGTGGCCGTCAGCACGCCCGTTGGCTTCGTCGATACAAGGAGCAACTTGGCCTTCTCTGACAGCATCACCTTGGCGGCCCCCCTAATCCCCTTCCTGGGCGATATGGTGGCGGAATGGGACGAAGCCATGGAGCCGGCGGACGCGGTCCTCAGTTGGTCCATCCTCTCAGGGACGATCCCCAGGACGTCCCGCTCGGAGAGAAGGTTGACGTATTCCCCCTGTCTCTCGACGACCAGATGTCCCACGCGGCGCCGAAGCATGCGTTTCAGGGCCTTGAGGATGGGCGTATCGTAGTCGACGGCGACCGGGCGCTCTGTCATTATGTCCCGAACTGTCTGGAGCTTCGCCAAACCATCCATGGAGAGGGTCCCGTTTCTAATAACGTTTTGGAGTTGGCCGCAAGTGTCTCGGGCGTCCCGAGAAGGCGCATCCCGGTTGAGGGTTTTAGACTTGGCTTCTGCCCTTCTAGTTGTGCCTGCAGTCCCTGCACCGCCAAGGCTCTGCGGCTTGGGCAAAACAGAATAATCCCGACCTTTCTAGTGCTCCCCGTGGGAGGGCTGAGTTAGCATGAAGATCTCCGATTCTGTGGAGAGGGTGAACGGCACGATGGCCAACGCATACGTCATCGCCTTGGGCGGCAAGGTGGTGCTCGTCGATGCTGGGACCGAGGGCTCGGGGAGGAAGATCGTAGATTTCTTCACAAGCCACGGCTATGGACCTGACTTCGTCCTGATAACGCACTACCACATGGACCACGTCGGGGGCCTGAAGCTCATCTACGACACGTTCCGGCCGGCGATATATGCCCCCGGAGTCGAGGTCCCGGTCATACAGGGGAAGAAGAAGATGGAGGTGGCGCCAGGGTTCCTTCCAGGGTTGGTGGCCAGCTTCTCCAAGCCCAAGCCCGTGGAGGACGTCCGGGACGTCGCCACCCTCTCCCTGGGGGGGCTGAAGGTCATAGAGACCCCCGGCCATACGCCCGGAAGCACCTCCTTTCTCCTGGAGCAGGAGAGGCTCATCTTCTCAGGGGACGCCATATCCACAGATGGAGGGAAGGCCTCCGTCAACAGGAGGTTCACCTATGATCAAGCGAAGGCGCTCGAGTCGTTCGACAAGGTCATGGGCATGAAGCCCATCACGATCCTCCCGGGACATGGGGAGCCGCTCACCATCTAACGCGGAGATGTCGTCGCCGCAGGGTCACGCACGGAGGCCCTCGCCCCCTCCGTGGGGATGGGACCCCCCACCGGGCCGACGTGAGCTATCCCTTCACTCCAGGGAAAAATTTATTATTCGGCCGGGGCACGGGAGTTCTATATGATAACAAGAGGAAGGAGCTTGAAGCCCCTGGTCGGCGCCTGTTTCCTGACGGCCTTCGTACTGGCCATGCTCGCCTCGGCCGCAGTCTCAGGCCTGGCCACTCCGGCTCCCGCCCGAGCCGCTACGAACTGGCCGGTGTTGATGGAATCGGACGGGATGGGCGGCTACTACTTCACCCCCAGCACGATAACCGTGAACGTCGGCGACACGGTGAACTGGACGGACATGGCGGGGCAGCAGACCACAACCTCCGACCCCGGGCAGGCGGAGTCGTGGGACTCGGGGTCGATGAATCCAGGCCAGTCCTTCACCCATACGTTCAACACTCCTGGCACCTATACGTATTCCAGCACGCTCGACGTCGTTATGACGGGGAAGGTCGTGGTGTCCACGCCCGTTCCCGAGTTCCCGGGTCTCTTCGCCTTCGCTGCGGTTGGGATGGCCGTATGTGTCGCGCTGGCCCTTGAGAGGGCGCTGGAACGAAGCCCCTGATCCTGCAGGGGCACATCAAGCCGCGGCTATCCGGTCGGTGCCTTCTCCCTCTTCCTAGAGACGCGCCAGCCGTTGAGCCAGACGATGATGACGAAGATGGAGATGGGGAAGAAATACAGGGAGATGGACGCCGGCCAGATGATCTCCACCACGATGAGCCACAGGACAAGTGTAATGACGATCCCTGCCACAAACGCGTAGGGGCTGTCCTTCTTCAATCCAGCTCAGGATAGATGACGTGGGCGCTCCACTTAAGCGTTGACGGGAGTGTCTCCATCTCGCGACGGCGACCGAGAGAATCATGAGAGCCGGGGTCGTCGGGCCATCTAGTTCTCGAACTCCCTGCTTCTCGGCCTTCCGTAGACCCTGGTCATCTCCGCCGCAAGCTCGGCGCGGACCTTAAGCTCCCTCGCCCTCCGCTCCTCCGTCCTGGCCGCCAGCCTGTCCAATATCCCGTTCTTGGGGATGAAGTCCGTGGAGAGGTCCCACCGCAGGAACGCGTCCGAGCCCATCAGCTCCTGCTGCAACGGGATGGTGGTGGCCAGCCCCTCGATCTCGAAGTCGTCCAGGGCCGCGATCATCGACCTCCTCGCCTCCTCCAGGTTGCGCCCATGGGCTATCACCTTCGCTATCAGGGAATCGTAGAAGACCGGCACTTCGCAGCCCTGATACAATGAAGAGTCCACCCGGATCCCCTCCCCCCTCGGAAGGCGCAGGTGCCTGACGATGCCGGAGCTGGGGAGGAACCGCCTCAGCGGGTCCTCGGCGTTCACCCTGCACTCTATGGCGGCCCCGTTCCTTTCGACGCCGCCCTTCGGGACCGACGTCCCCTCTCCGGCCGCTATGGCGAGCTGCTCGGCGACCAGGTCGAGGCCTGTCACCATCTCGGTCACCGGATGCTCCACCTGGATCCTGGAGTTCACCTCGAGGAAGTAGGGGTTCCCCTCTCCGTCCAGGAGGAACTCCATCGTCCCGGCGTTCTCGTAGCCCACCCTCTCCGCCATGGTGACGGCGTACCTCCCCAGCCGTTCCCGGAGGAGGTCGTCCACGGCGGGGGAGGGCGTCATTTCGATGAGCTTCTGGTGCCGGCGCTGTACGCTGCACTCCCTCTCCCCAAGGTGGACCACACGTCCCTTCCCGTCGGCAAGTATCTGGACCTCTATGTGCCTGGCGGGTGTGACTATCTTCTCCACGTACATCGAGGCTCTGCCGAAGGCGTGCATGGCCTCTCCGACGGCATTGGAGTATCTCTCCCCCAGCTCCTCTTTGGAGGAGACCTCCCTAATCCCGAGCCCTCCGCCTCCGTAGGCCGTCTTGAGCATCACCGGGTACCCGATCCGCTCCGCCACCTCCTCCGCCTGGTAGAGGCTCCCCACAGGGCCCTCCGAGCCCGGGATGACCGGAACCCCCGCCCGTGCTGCCAGCTTCTTGCACTCCAGCTTGTCGCCCGTCAGGGTCAGCGTCTCCGAGCTGGGGCCGACGAACTTCAACCCCCTCTCCTCGCATGCCTTCGCGAAGGTCGGGTTCTCCGAGAGGAACCCGTAGCCCGGATGGACGGCCTCCGCGCCGGATTCCTCGGCCGCGTCGAGGACCATCATTCCATTGAGGTAACTCTCCGTCGGCGCCGCTCCGCCGATGCTGATGGCCTGGTCGGCGGTCCCTACGTGAAGGGCACACTCGTCGACCTCGGAGTAGACGGCGACCGAACGGATTCCCAGCCTTCTCAGGGTCTTCATCACGCGGACGGCGATCTCTCCGCGGTTGGCGACCAAGACCTTCTCAAACAAGGTCAGTTGCCACACCCTGGGCGGGTCGTCCCCTTTCATGTCCTTCCGAAAGCCCGTTACTCCGCAATTCCGCGGAGTTCCGGCCTCCTAGTATTAGAACTAGTCAGTTGTACGGCGACTGCTCGTCTATTGTCGAACTCGTGCGCTTGAAGGGGAGGAAACCTGAGGCGTCCATATCGCGCTAGCCGGTGATGCTCTCGTACATGGGTCCAGGGTTTCAGCTTAAGGGCTTCACGTTCCTGAAGGTGGGATAGAACAGCGAAATGGCGACGGCGTAGAAGGCCCCGGCCAGGAGGAATGGTAGCACGTAGTTGCCCGAGGCCAGGATGGCGCCTCCCACGATCGTCGTCACGCTGTTGGGTATCCTCCATATCACGGAGTTGACGGAGGAGGCGACGCCCCTCTCCTCCTTGACGACGATGCCCATGAGGAAGGAGTCGGACAGGGGAGAGGACATGTTCATGAGCATCGCCCTTACGACGTAGAAGAGGACCGCTATGGTGACGTTCCCCATGAAGGCGAGCGACACCATGAAGACCAGGGAGAGCGCCTGGGTCAGGGCGATGGCCTTGACCAGCCCAAGCCTCCTGGACAGCCGGGGGCTGTAGAGGGCCCCCAGGCCGATGGTGGCTCCAGCCAGGGCCAGGACGGGGCCGCTGTAGGTGTCGGGCACGGCGAACTTGAGGAAGAGCCATGTGGGTATGAGGGGGATGATGAACCCCGCCCCCAGCCCTATGAGGGAATTTATCCCCGAGAACTTGAGCAGGTTCCGAGTGCTTCCGCCCCTGAGCAGTCCCATGCCAGGCCTGAGCGTTTCACGGTAGCCCCTCAGGATGAGGTAGAGCCCAAAGGGAACGAGGGCGCTCACCACACCGAAGAAGACCAAGAAGTCGACGTGGACGCTGTGGCTGCTCGATCCGAGGAGGAGGGCCAACGCCGGGACGAAGAAGGGGAGGGCCGTCCCCAGGCTTCCCCCCGCTCCCCCCAGGATGAAGGATAGCGTGAAGGCCGAATCTCTGTTCTCAGGGGCCGTCTGGTCCGCGATCAGGGCGTTGACCGTGGACAGGTACGCCCCTTCGGCGATGCCTCCGAGCATCCCCGCCAGCACCAGGGGGAGGGTGTCCTTGGTCATCGCCACGACGAAGAATATGGGCACGACGCCGAAGCTGCCCAGGATGAGTATGCGCTTGCGCCCCCTCCTGTCGGAGAAGAATCCAAAGGGGATGGCGAGGAAGGCCACGGAGAGGCCTTCGACGCCCATGACCAGCCCCACGGTCGCCGTCGAGACGCCGATCTGGGGGAGGTAGGCAGCTATGACGATCATGAGGTAGCTTAGTGCGAAGTTGTTGACGGCCATGACGACGATCAGGAGCATGACCCTCCTCGGGACGCTAGCTAGGAGGCCCACCTTCGCTGGCTTGGTGGTTCCCCCCTCTGGGCGGGTCCCATCAGGCTTCGTCGTCTCGGTCAATATCACACGGGTGTCAGAAGGAGCTCCCTTTTATTCGTCGTCACCCGGCTTCCTTCCCTAGTCCTCTCTCCACTTGAAGAAGAAGATCGCCAGGCAGAAGGTTATGGCCGCGATGGCGAAGACCACGCCGAGGTCGAGGAGGGCCGCGTTGAGGTTGTTGTAGGTCATCACGTTGTTGAGGCCCTCTATGACGTAGTAGAGGGGGAGGAAGTGCGCGATCATCTGGAGGTACTGCGGCATGGTGGCGACAGGGAAGAAGGTCCCCGAGAGGAACATCATGGGGAAGGTGATGAGGTTGCCCACCACGGCCGCCGACTCGACGCTGTTGGAGACCGTCCCCACGAGCATGCCCAGGGAGACGAAGAGGAGCGGGCCCACCAGCAGGAAGGGCACTATGGCGGCGGTCAGGGTGATGTCCGCCCCGAAGCCGTAGATGCCCACCGCGCACATCATGAGGAACGAGGCGAACGTGATGAACCAGTACCAGAGGACCTTTGCGACGAGCCACTCCCCCTTGGTGAGGGGCGTGAGGGAGAGCTGCTTGAAGAGCTTGTCACGCTTGTACTGGGAGGTGATGTTCACCATGGCGAACATGGGGGAGGTCAGTATGGAGAACCCTATGAGGCCGGGGATCAGGAAGTCGATGTACTTCAGGTTCTGGGACTTTATCGTAAGGCTCTGCACGCCTATGACCGTCCGTCGTGTTGGCCCTGCCCAGGTTGTAGGCGTTCACCACGCTCTGGGTGACCCCCGAGACTATGGCGCTGGACGACGACGCCGGGTTCCCGTAGAGGGTGATGTTGACGGGCAACCCAGCCAGGTACTGCGCCTGGAAGCCCTGGGGTATGATGATCCCGTCCGAGGATGAATGAGAGAGGAGGTACTGGGAGAAGTTGTCGGCCGCGGGGACGGAGGTGAGTGTGATGAAGTGGGTGCTGTTCAGGGAGGTGATGAACTGGGCGCTCACCGGCGTGCCGTCCAGGTTCTGCACGTAGGCGCCCGTGGGCGCCGGAGGTGCCGGAGAAGATGGCCCCGAAGAGGAGTATCAGTATCATGGGGAAGATGAGTGCGAAGAAGAGGCCTATCCTGCTCCTGATGAAGCCCCTTGAGGTGACCTTCAGGTCGGCCCAGATGCGGTTCACGCTGATCATCAGGCGGTCACCCTCTCGCCCGTCTCCTCGGTCCTGCCCACGAGCCTCACGAAGATGTCCTCGAGGGTCTCGCGCCGGGTCCTGAGGTCGCTCCAGTCGAAGCCCGACCTGTCGATGGCGGCCATGCGCTTCGACCGCGTCATGCTTCTGCTCTATCCCTATTTCGATCTCGTCCTTCCAGACGTCGACCTTGAGCCCGGCCTTCAGGAGGTAGGCGGCCAGCTCCTGGCCTCCCTTGACCACGAGCCTCTCGCCTGTGCTGTACTTGACGATTATCTCCTCCGGGGTGCCGGACGTGATTATCTTGCCGAAGTTCATTATGGCCACCCTGTCGGCCAGCTCCTCGGCCTCCTGGAGGTAGTGGGTGGTGAGGAGGACGGCCCTCCCCTCCTTCTTGAGCTGCCCTTATGACGTCCCACACGGCCCTCCTCGCCTGAGGGTCGAGGCCCGTCGTGGGCTCGTCCAGGAAGACGAGCTGGGGGTCGTTCACCAGGGAAAGGGCCAGGCCGTACTTCTGCTTCTGGCCCCCTGAGAGGTTCTTGTACCACTTGCCCGAGACGTCGTCCAGGAGGACGCGCTCCAATATGGCGTCGGCGTCCACCTTGACCCCGAAGAGGGTCGGCGTAGTACTGCACCGCCTCCTTGGGCGTCGTGTAGTCGAAGAACCTGAAGCCCTGGGCGATGACGCCGAGCTTCCTGTGGAGCTCGTAGCCGTGCTTCCAGGGATCGAGGCCGAGGACCTTCACGTCCCCTCCGTCCCTCTCCCTCAGCCCCTCGAGTATCTCTATCGTGGTGGTCTTGCCGGCCCCGTTGGGGCCCAGCAGGGAGAAGACCTCTCCCGGCTTGACGTCAAAGGAGATGCCGGCCACGGCCTTCAGGCTGCCGTAGTTCTTCTCCAGCGAGTTGACTTCGATGACGCTTTCAACCATCGCCCTATACGCTCGCTTTCAAGCGTCGGAACATCCCCATAAAAGGGTATTGCCGGTCATGATGATGGTGAATATAGACGCCCCGGCGGGGCGCCCCTGGCGGAGCTGCGGCATGCGGCGAGACTTTATATGTTCGCGAGAGGGAGAAGGCTTCGCTGATACTGAATGCCCGTCTACTACGTCACACCCTACTTCCTGAAGGTGGAGAAGGCGGCGGCGTTCAGGGATTGGCTCAACTCAAAGAAGGCGAAGAAGCTGGTCAAGGCCTACGAGAAGGAGACCGGGATCAAGTACATCGGCACGTTCTTCCCCGTCCTGGGCTTCGGCGAATACGACGCCGAGGACTGGTGGGAGATGAAGGAGTACGGCGACTTTGACAAGATCCGAGAATCGAAGGTCGAAGACGAGATGATGGCAGAAATCTACCCATTCCTAGATCTTACTCACAGCGTGCCCTCAAGGTTGTACCGGTCGGCCAGCGACGTGAAGATGTACGAGTTCCCCAAGAAGAAAGAGAAGTAGCCGCCTCAAGACCGCTTTTTCTGGATTATGCCTTGGAGACGGCGTGCTTGCCCTGCGCGAGCCCATGGCGACGTCGACGGTCTTCTCTGGGCCCGTCATGCTCCCGTAACCCATAATGTCTCGACGACGACATGAGCTTCTGTCCGCTTCGCCGGGGCTAGCGATTAATAGCCGGGCGATTGAACGAGGATTGAGATGACAGGAGAGGGCAGAAAGACCGTCCTCGGCCACTCCAGGAGGTACTACGCCAGGCGCGCGCATTACTATGACCTCATCGCGCAGAGGACCCTCGCGGACAAGGAGACGAAACGAGACCTTGATTTCATCGAGTCCGCCTTCAAGGTCCATTCGGCCCGGCCCGTCGCCAGGGTCCTGGACGTCGCCTGTGGCGGCGGCCGCCACATCGTCGGCCTCGCGAAACGCGGCTACGAATGCACCGGCTGCGATTTCACGGCCGAGCGTGTGAGGGCGGCCCGAGCGCGGGCTGAACGTATGGGAGTCAAAGTGACCCTGAGGCAGGGCGATGCCACCAAGCTCCCGAAGGGCGAGCGGTTCGATGCTGTCCTGGCCCTGTACATACTCTTCCTCCTGCCGAGCGACGAGGACATCAAGAGGTGCCTGAAGGGCATCCGGGAGGCCCTCTCTCCGGGCGGGGTCCTCATCTGCAACATCTACAATCCCTTCACGAGGGGCGGGCGGGGAGCTCATGGAGCTCCTCGACAGGGGGACGTCCGTTTCCGAGGTCCGGGCCCGGGGGATCCGCATAATGGAGGTGGACAGGCTGAAGGACTTCGACCCGGTGAAGGGCGTCCTGTGGTCCGACGAAGTCTCCGTCGTCGAGGCCCCCGATGGCAATCACGTCTTCCGTGACCAAGAGAGGTTCCGGCTGCTCACCTTCTGGGACGTCAAGCGCTACCTCGAGGACGCGGGGTTCGAGAAGGTCGTGCCCTACGCCGACTGGAAGCTCAGGCAGAAGGGAAGGCCCGAGGCCGGGGAGATAGTCTTCGTAGCGAGATAGCGAAGGTCCCGACTCGCTGCGCTCGTCGACGCCCTCGGCTGTGAGTTCGGCCCCCCTGAAGGTGTGATCGCCGAGCAGCCTGAGGGATTTAGTCGCTTTCTCGGTCTAGGCCGTCATCCCCACCGATTTGTGGAAGTGCACGATGACCCAGTTCGATCGTCGCTTTTCCAGGATCCAGGTACAACGCACGGGCAAGGCCATCGCCTGCCCTCCCATATTGGCCTTGAAGTCCCAGAGCGAAGTCGCCCAAGCGAACCTTCTCCCCGGTGCCACGTTTACAGTGATGTCGCTGACCGCAATCCTCGTCTCCGACAGCGCGACGAACTGGGCTTCGATGGCCTTCTTCAATGCCTCCCAACCCACGATCCGTTCGCTGGCATCGGACCCGAAGTTCACCATCTTCGGATCATGGCGGACCACCTTGCCGTACGACCCTATGTCCTCGCTCTCAACGGCCTTCACGTAATCGTTCAACGCGGACCTGATCGCCGCCTTCTCCGCTTCTGGATTCACCGTCTCCTTGGCGACCTTTCGTCCTTTCCTCTTCACCAACCCACTCACCTTCATTCTTCTAGGCATTCTCTTCTCATATATTTGATAGGCCCCGCAACTGATAAGACTTGTCATCTCCATCGATGGACCAGGGTCCTCTTGAGAGGGACTCTCCTGCGCCCAAACAGGTCCTGATCGGACCGGGCTCGCTCAACTGACCCTAGGCCAGTTCCCCCGAGCTCGAACACTTGAAATAGGCGCATCGGCTTTTCAGCACATATGAGCCTGATTCGCGAAAACCTGTCGGAAGGGGTCACCGTCTTCAGAGGGCGTCACCCGTGGGCAGGGGTCGGCGTGACCTCGACCGTGGTCTCCTCAGGAAATCAGGCCTTCGTGTTCGATACGATGTACTACCCGGAGGACAATCGGAACCTGCTCCGGAGCGTCAAATCGATGGGGCTGAACGTCGTGGGGCTGATAAACACGCATTGGCATTGGGATCACACGGCCGGAAACCAGATGTTCTACGAGACAAAGAGGATAATCTCGCACAGTCTCTCCCCTGACCTGATGCGCACACTGCTGACCTGGGACGATTTCAACGAAGGCCTGGAGGAGGGAGAGAAGGTCAGGACCGTGTATCCCAACGAGACAATCAGGGACAAGTCGGTCCTGACACTCGGCGACCTGGAAATCGAGTTCCTCCATACGCCGGGACACACGCCCGATTCAATCGTCGGACACCTGAAAGATGAGCGCGTCATCGTTGCGGGCGACACGGTGATGGAGCTCCCATACCTATGGTATGGAGACAGCTGGGCCCTGAAAGGTTCGCTCGAGAGGCTGAGGCCGATCGTAAGCGGAATGAGGATAATTCAGGGACATGGGGGGATCTGCGGCGATGAGAAGCTCGACTGGGACATAGCTTACCTTGACAGCGCAAGAAGGCTCGCAGCTGATTGCATCAAGTCGGGGAAGACGCTCAAGGAGGCCTCGTCAGAGGTCCCCTTGGGCAGGTGTCTTCCGGAGCGTAGACTTGAGCAGATGCCCAAGGCATACAACGATATACACCTGGAGAACCTGGGGAAGCTCTACGAGGAGATGGCGGCTAAGGCGGGGTAAGAACCCGTCCAGCGCACTAGGCCCCGAGCCCAGTCTGATTCCGAGATCAAAATAGGGGAGATGAGTGGCGTCTGCTCCCGTCGCCGTCTCTGTCCGCCGGAATCCCCTCTTCGAACCTGTTTGGCGACGGACCCCACTGGCCCCGCCAAAACAGAAACGGGGACGCCCTTGAACCTGAGATGGAGCCACATTGAATGTCTGTTCTGTAATCTCTAGATCAGTTTGGAACAGGAGAGGCTTATAGCAGGCAGCCATGCTGCAATGTGTGACAAACGATGTTGCTCGATCCCCTGACGTTTTACTCCCAACCAGGGATGATGACTGATCCCGGCGAACACGCCTCTCTGCTGGCAGGCCTCCCAAACGATCTTGCCTCGATTTGCACGGCAATTCAAAACAACCTGGTTCACGTCTTCTGGGCCGAGCGAATGGGGTTGACTCTGACGGAGGATCAGCAGGCCAGCTTGCAGATTCGCCCAGTTGCTGAGAAGCTTGCTCTATTAGCCAAAGTAAGTGATCAACCTCTCAACGTATCCAGACCGCTCAATCAGCGTCAAGTTGGGAATTGCCGTGACTTTTCGGTCCTTCTTTGTTCGATACTTCGCCACAAGGGAATGCCCGCCAGGGCTAGGTGCGGGTTCGGCACATACTTCGAGCCTGGTCATTATGAGGATCATTGGGTTTGCGAGTATTGGGACACTGGAACGAGACGCTGGGCGATGGTTGACTCACAGCTCGACTCGTTCCAAAGAGGAGCTCTCGACATCAGATTCGACCCACTGGACGTTCCACCAGAGGAGTTCATCACCGCTGGCAGAGCCTGGGAAATGTGCCGGTCGGGAAGAGCTGACCCCGAGAAGTTTGGGATCTTCGACATGCATGGGATCAGGTTCATCTGGGGGGATGTTGTGCGGGACTTCCTGGCCCTAAACAAGATTGAGATTCTGCCTTGGGACGGGGGCTGGGGCTTTCTCAACCAAAAACTGTCGGACCCACTTCCCGACGAAGAGACTCTAATGCTATATGACAAGATAGCTAGGATGACTCTCTCGATCAATGAGAAGTTCCCTGAAATCCGAGCCTACTGCAAGAGCGAACCTGGTTTCCGTGTACCATCCGAATGGGGTCTAAGAGAAGAATAGCGTGCGCTCTGCTGACTGATTCGGACTCGGATTGCGACGATTCTGGCCCAAGAATCCCCTCTTCGAACCTGTTTGGGGGCGAGTCCCACCGGCCCTAGACCTGCCTGGGCCGGCGAACTCGATTCTTCCTTGAGGAGGCCGCCAAGTCATTCCCAGGACGTCTTCACGTACATGTCGATCGTGCAGCACTGTTCGAATCCGAGGCGCCTATACACACCGTAACCCATATGCGACGATTGAAGGATCCCGATTCGTCGCTCCCTTTCGCGAGCCTCCTGCAGTGGGGTGAATGTCATCGCAGCCCCGATCCCTCTTCCTCGCGCATCCGGCAGGGTGGCCACGTTGTAGATGCCTGCGACTTCCCGCTCCAGGAAGAGGGTTGAGGCGGATACGGTCTCATCGCCAAGGATGCCGACGTAGTCGACCCAGTTCGAATCGGGAGCGTATCCCAGCCTGTCGAACAACTCAAGAATGATGGAGGAGGACTCGACGGGAAGCCCGAACACTGAGATTATGATGCGCGTCCAATCTGCCAACGCCCGCCTGTCCCTCACTCGCTCGATCCTCAACCCCTTCGGAGGCTCGACCCTCTTCAGGAAGTCCAGCTCGATTGCCATCCCCGGCACCCTCTCCTCGAGCCTCAGCCCGTGGGATTCCAGGCGCTCACCGAGATTGGCCGGGCTGCTCGCAGGCCCCACCCACCAGCACATCGGCAGCTTGCGCCCTCTGAACGGCTCGAGGGTTTCTTCGATCCTACCTGTCTAAGGCATCTGGTCGCAGTCTTGCCTTGAATACTCCGTTGAACCCGGGATCGAGGATCCCGGTCGCACACCATGCCAGGTCCTCTTCCTCATGAAAGCCGTTTCCAAAGGCCCTCGAAGAACAGGCCCACTGGTTCTCCTCAACCGCCTGCGCCGCCTCGGAGGGAAGCAAGGCAATGACATTTCCTTGCCAGCGTCCATCATATACCTTATCTGACGAGAGACCTAAATCCGCCACTGAAGCCCGTTCAGCGTACCTCACTGGTTTCTCCCGGGACCTCCATGGTGACCTTGTCAATCTCTTGTCACTCGTTGGTGCCGGGCTCATTCCTTCCCCATTGACCGCGCCGCCCCCAGCATCGTGACGGCTATGACGATGAGGAAGAAGGCGAGGTCGCCGAGTATCCCCCGATCCCGGTCCCCCTCAGCATCACGTCCCTCAGGGCGTCGATCGCGTAGGTCAGGGGGACGACGTAGGAGACCGGCTGGAGCCACGCCGGCATGGAACCGATGGGTATCAGGAAGCCGCTGAAGAAGATGGAGATGAAGATGGTTATGGGGATGAACTGCACCGCCTGGAACTCGTTCCTGGCGAATGCGCTCAGCAGGACCCCCAGGCCGACGCAGCTCTCTGTGAAGAGTATCACGACCAAGTAGACGAGGAGGAGTGAGCCCTGCACGACGACGTTGAAAATCAGGATGGAGCTCACGAGGACTATGGTGCCCACGATGAGGCCGATGAGGCCGAAGCCCATCATGTAGCCGAGGACGAGGTCCAGCTTCGTGGCCCTGGTGCTGAGGACCCTCCCCAGCGTCCCCTCCTTCCTCTCCCTGATGGTTATCATGAGGCTGAGGATCATGCTCAGGACGAGGACGCCGAACCCCATGATGCCGGGGGCGAAGAAGTCCACCTGGCGGAGGGAGACGCTCAGGAGCGTGGACACCTCAAGGTCAAGCGACGACTTCGAGCCCAGGGTGCTGGAGAGGCTCTCCTGGAAGGCCTGGGTGACGGCGGAGGAGATCTGCGGGTTCGTGTTGTCGAGGAAGAGCTCGATGACCCCGGACTGGTTGGAGAGGCCCCGGCTGGCCAGGAGGATGTTCATTGTCAGGTTGCCGTCGAACAGTATGGCGGCGGAGTACTTCCCGTCTCGGACGTCCTGGACGGCCTGGTTGTAGGACTCCAGCCCTGTGAGGTTCGTCAGGGAGACCCTCGAGTCGTTGCTCAGCCTGGCGACCATGTCGCCCCCGATGTGGGCTCCCTGGAAGGGGCCGTCGTTGTTGATGTAGGCCGTCTTCACGTTGCCTATGGTCCCGCCGAAGGCCAGGCCGAACATGAGGACGAAGACCACGGGGAAGACCAGGACGAAGGCCGTGGTCCTCCTGTCCCTCGATATCTGGGTCAGGACCCTGCGGGCGATGGCCATGGAGCGGCGAGCGTTAGCCATCGATTGCAGCCCCCGAAAGCTTGACGAAGACCTCCTCCAGCGACTCGCCTCCGTGCTCCTTCTTGAGGTCGTCGGGCCGTCCCTCCGCCACCAACCGGCCCTCTCGCAGCAGGGAGACGAAATCGCAGTTCTCCGCCTCCTGGATGTAGTGCGTCGTCATGATGATCGTGGTGCCTCCCTCCCTGAGCCGCCGGAAGTAGTCCCAGAATACGCGCCTGAGGAGGGGGTCGATGCCGACCGTGGGCTCATCTAGAATCAGGAGGGAGGGGGAGTGGAGGAGGGAGCAGGCCAAGCTCAGGCGCTGCTTGGTCCCTCCTGAGAGGGTGTAGACGGCCCTGTCCGCCTCGTCCTCGATCCTCATGAGCTTCAGCAGCTCGTCGATCCTGGTCCTGGCGCCGGGACCTCGCATGTCCTGAAGAGAAGCGAAGAAGCGGAGGTTCTGGGCCGCGGAGAGGTCGCCATACAGGGCCTGCCCCTGAGGCATGACTCCCACCGAGGCGGCGATCTTGCCATAGCCCTCAGGCATCGCCTGGCCCAGGACGGTGGCCGAACCCGAGTCGGGCTTCAGCTTACCCGTCATCAGCTTGATGGTCGTCGTCTTGCCCGCAGCGTTTGGGCCGAGGAGCCCGTGGATGGTGCCCTTTCGCACCTCCATGCTGAGCCCGTCCACCGCCTTGATCGGGCCGAAGCTCTTGGAGATCCTTTCAAGCCTGACGGCCGGCCCGTCGTCATCCCCTCTGTGAGCCATTGGAGGTCTCGAGCCGGTCCTCTAGGGCGGGCATGGACACTTATGCCTTTCATCCTGTGGCTTGGGGGGGGGCGTCTAGGCAGGAGCGATGGAGGGCGGGAGGATTTCCGGCGTAGGAGGGCGTGATCTTCATCCTCCTCTCTGGAGTCATCCGAGAGGGTCGGCTTGCCCGTCGGTGGCTGCCCTCCTTCCGCTGACGGACCTCCGCCTTCGCGAGAATGAGACCAATGGGACGTGCGTATTAACTTTGGCTCCGGAGACGTGCCTGAAGGAGGCCCTCCAGAGAAGAGAGGTCCTTCCAGCCGTAGGCAACTTCCTGCAGCTTCGCCCCGCCGATTTCAATCGACTGGTCGCGAAGATATTGGCCCCCCAGCTTCTCGTAGAACCGCCGAGACGGGTTCTCGACCAGGACCCACAGCAGCATGGAAGTGAAGCCTTTCTCCAGCAGCTCCCTCGACGCAAACACTACCAGGGTTGAACCGATCCCCCTCTTCTGACTTCCCTGGAGGACGTAGACGGCGTAGAGTTCGCCCCTATAATTCGGGTCCCTTGTCCGCTCTGGGCCGAATGAAGCGAACCCGACGATGGCCCCACCCTCCTCCTGAGCCACGAGGACGCCAGATCCCTTTTCCCTTCCTCGGATGGCCCTTGCCCACATGCCGCTGGACCTTTCGTATGACAGCCCGTCGAGGTAGCTGGCGGGGATTATCCCCCGATAGGAGGCTCGCCAGGTATCCACTTGGACATGTGCGATCGAATCGGCGTCGGCGATGGTTGCACGTCTGACGAGCATGGTCGCTGCGCGGCGTAGACAACCTGAACTGCGATAAGAACGTTGTATTGCTAATGGAAACGAGGCCTGCTTCAGTCTATCCTTTGACGCGCATGATGCGGACCTTCCCCATCACGGACCAGTACTCGACCTCTGACCCCTGCTGGACCTTCGCCCTTATCTCGTCCTCCACGAGGTTCGTCTCGAAGTTCTCGTAGGTCTCCATATCCATGATCTGGATGGAGTTGGGCAGCATAGAGAGGACCTGGCCGCTCCGCTTGTCGATGTTGGGGACCTCTATCCTTGAAGCCGAGGGGCCCACGTAGGCATGCTTCGAGCCCGTGAAGATCGATACGGCCGCAAGCCTGATCTTTGCGGCGCCGTGCTTCCCCGGCTTGCTCTTGTCCGACTGCACGACTTTGCAGGGTTCGCCGTCGAGGACTACGTAAGAGCCTTCTTTGACGGCCCCGAGGTCCGTTGGATGGCTCAAAGTAAACTCGAGTCTTAACTGGCCTTCGGGCTCCATATAAGCTTTAGAGGCCTCACGAAGGGCCCTTCATCAAGCGTCCGAACGAAGCGCCCCGGAGGCCTGAAAGCTTATTAGCCATATGAAACGAAGTGTAGCTGCAATGTGGTTCGTCACACTGCTGAAGTTCCGGAAGAAGCTCACCAAGGCGGACCTTGCGGAGGAGGACAAGCTGGAGGCGCAATTTGCGAAGAAGGGACTGAAGGTTCGCAGCGACTTCTACACTCTGGGGAGGTACGACAACGTCATGGTCGTCGAGGCTCCAGACGTCAAGACGGTCATGGATTTCTTCCTCGCCCAGGCCCACATAGTTGCCACAGAGACCCTCACCGCCGTGTCCAAGCGGGAAGCGCGGAAGCTCTTCGGGTAAGCTGACTCCGGGAAGTTTGGCAGAGCACCGTAGATAAGAGGCTGCGCGGAAGCGGCCGATCTGGTAGCGAAGGCTCAGCTTCGGCGAATTCCTCAAGCTCGGGATACCGCTGTCGCTCGACTGTTCTCATGCTCACGTTCGTCCCTTATGTCCGATAGCCGGGTCTCCTGCTGTCGCTGCGTCCCGTCGGCGAAAGCTTAATTACCGATTTCATTCGTGTCTGATTCGATTAGTGGCCGCCATCGTATAGTGGTAGTATCGAGGCCTGTGGTCGCTGCGCGGCAGAAAGCCTTGGGCAGGGGTTCGATTCCCCTTGGCGGCCCCACCATCTGCGACACCCACGTTCATCCCTGAATCGAGTGGGATGCCCTTCCCGGCTATTACATTGGACTTGAGAGGCTCTTCTCGAAGGCGATCCATCCGACCTTCCTGCGGTACCCGAGCCTCTCGTTCAGGGAAAGCATTGCGAGGTTCGTCGACGCGTTCCAGGTCTTGATCGTTTCGGCGCCGCGCTTCTTGGCGTAATCCATGACGCTGAGCTTGAGCGCCAAGGCGACGCCCCGGCGCCTGTACTCCCTCCGGACGCCGGTTATGATCTGCCATAGGTCGGACGTGTTCTCCTCCCTCCAGAGGCTGCTGAGCCCGACATAGTTCTCCCCGTCCCTGGCTATGAAGAAGCCATCTGGCAGGGTGCCTGGCCTCCTGACGTACTGGTTCAGGAACTCCTCGAGGGGCACCTCCGTGAAGGGGCCTGGCAGAGGTATGTCCGGCATGACGGAGAGGTAGAGGCCGTGGAGTTTGCTGAGACATGATGGGTCCTTCTTCGAGTCCGCCTCCAGGGTGGAGACGCTGATCCCTCCAGCCTTCAGGCGTTCGACCTGCTCCCCGAGCCCTGTCGAATCGGCATCGCTCACTCGTAGGTGGCTCTCCCACATGCGCATGGTCTCTGTGAAGCCTCTGTTCATCAGGAAGGAGATGGCGGCCGGCCTGTCCTCCCTGGTCTCTGCCCTAACGGAGATGGCTCCAAGGTCATGGAGGTCCGACTCCAACCGCGCCCAGAGCGCGGAGCCCGCGCCCCTCCCCTGCCACGGCGGGTCGATCTGAATGTCCATGAAGAATATGAGGGGGTGGAAGGTCTGGGGGGTATGGGCGAAGTCGCCGAAGGCGATGGCCTTTTCCCCGCCATGCTCAAGGGCAACGTAACGTCTTAGGATGTACTTCGTCCGATCGAAGCTATCATCATCGAATCGAAGCCCCTCGACCGTCGGATTGAATTGAGGATCGATTCGAATGGGCGACCTCCGCCATCCGCTCGTAGTCCGCAGGCTGGAACTCCCTGATGACGAAGGCCTGTCTCATCGTAGGTGGTTTGCTTACATCCGTGCTATTAAGAGATAACCCGATGCGAGAGGTTGTTTTCAACGTTGGAGGCCCGATGGAGCCTTGGACAGGGGTTCGATTCGCCTTAGCGGCCGCACCATAGCTCCATGTTCAACTTTAAATCGAACGGGGTATGATTTCAGGACGATTGAGGGGGAAGGTGGACCTCAACGCCGACATGGGCGAGTCCTTCGGGGCGTCGAGGGTGGGGTCGGACGAGGAGCTGGTCAAGGTGGTTTCGTCGGCTAGCCTCGCCTGCGGCTTCCATGGAGGCGACCCGTTCACCATCAGGAGGACGGTGGAGCTCTGCAGGGCCAACGGCGTCCAGATTGGGGCCCACCCCAGCTTCCCTGACCGAGAGGGCTTCGGGAGGAACGAGATGGAGATGCCCGTGGAGGAGCTGGAGGCCGCGGTGCTCTATCAGGTCTCGGCCCTGAGGGGCATCTCAGAATCTCTTGGGGTGAAAATGCAGCATGTGAAGCCTCACGGCGCCCTCTACAACATGGCCTGGGGGAGGGAGGACTACGCCAGGGCCATAGTCGAAGCGGTGAGCGCCATCTCCATGGAGCTGATCCTGATAGCCCCTCCCAACTCCGTGATTGAGAGAATCGCGAGGAAGGCGGGGCTCGTCGTAGCAAGGGAGGGATTCCCCGAAAGGGGCTACCTCGACGATGGAAGGCTGGCCCCGAGGGGTTCGCCGCTCGCCCTCATAACCGACCCAAGGGTCGCGGCCGAGCGCGCCTCCATGATGGTCAAGCGGGGCTCCGTCATCTCCGTGACCGGGAGGCCGGTCAGTCTGGACGTGGACACCCTTTGCATCCATGGCGATACGCCGGGCGCCCCCGCCATAGCTGCCGAGGTCCGGCGCAGGCTGAAGGATGAAGGGGTGGAGGTCCTCCCCCTCTCCTTGCTATTCGGGAGCCGGGCTCCATGATCTACGACAGGCTGCGATTCTCCGTGCAGGGAGGGTCGGTCCTCCATATCGAGGTCGGGGACGAGATAAGCCTCTCCTGCAGCGCCAAAGTGCACCACCTGTTCGCGGCGCTCTACAAGACGGAGGGGGTGGACGAAGTGACGCCCGCCTACGCGAGCCTGGCGGCCAGGGTCGACCCCACGTCCGCCAAGGTCGCTTCAGTCATCAGGGCGGCGGAGAAGGCATGGGCTGCAGGGGCGGCCGACGAAGCCAGGGGGAGGCTGGTCAAGGTCCCCGTGTGCTACGAAGAAGGGTTCGCCCCGGACCTGGAGTGGGTGGCAAGGAACGCCGGGCTCAAGCCGGAGGAGGTCGTCACTTTGCATTCGTCCAAGGAGTACACCTGCATGATGCTGGGCTTCGCGCCCGGGTTCGTCTATCTCGACGAGGTGGACCCGAAGATAAGGGCGGACAGGCTGGAGACGCCCAGGACCAGGGTGCAGCCGGGGTCGGTGGGGATAGCCGGGGCGCAGACGGGCATCTATGGCCTGGAGACGCCGGGCGGCTGGCGCCTGATCGGGCGGACCCCCCTGACCATGTTCAACGCCCACGCGTCGCCTCCGACGCCCGTGGGCCCCGGTGACCGAGTGAAGTTCGAGCCCATATCGGCCGAGGAATTCAAGTTCGTGAAGAAGGCTTCGCCCGCGCCTCCCTCCTTCGTGGCTGGGAACCCGGTCCTGGAAGTGAGGCAGCCTGGCCTGTTCGCGACGGTGCAGGACATGGGGAGGCCCGGCTTCAGACATCTGGGGGTGCCCAGTTCGGGCGGCCTGGACGTCCTCTCTCAGTTGCAGTCGAACTATGTGGTGGGCAACCCGGGAGGTTCCCCTGTCATAGAGGTGATGGGTGGGTTCTTCAGCGTCAGGGCGCTCGCGGACGTGGTGGTAGCCGTCACCGGAAGCGATTGCGAGCTGACCGTCGGCGGGAGTAAGGCCGAGACCTACTCGCCCCTCCTGCTGAGGGAGGGAGACGAGCTGGCGCTGGGGAGGGCTGTGGGCCTCCTGAACTACCTGTCGGTGGCGGGCAAGCTCGCCGTCGAGCCCGTCATGGGGAGCTGCTCGACCTATTCCAAAGGCGGCTTCGGAGGCCACTCGGGAAGGGCCCTGAAGGCTGGCGACATGCTGGGCGTGGAGGGGCTTTCAGACCATGTGCTTATGCGCAGCGTGCCTGCATCCGGAAGGACGCCCCTGAGCGGGGACACGATTAGGGCTGTCAGGGGTTCTCTCCGTGATAGCGAACCGGCTACAGAAGACGCCTTCTTCGGCTCTGAGTTCTCGGTGAGCGAGGCCTCTGATAGGACGGGATACCGACTGAAGCGTTCTGAAAGGATCCCTGGAGCCAGAGGACAGGTGCTCACCTATCCGACCTATCCGGGTTACGTTCAGGTCCCGCCCGACGGCTCCTCCATCGTATTGCAACGAAGACTGCCCCACGACTGGCGGATATCAGCTGGCGGCGGCCATACTGCCCTCGGACATGGGCAGGTTCTCGCAGCTCAAGCCGGGGTCGAGAGTGAGATTCAAAGAGGTCGACCCTGACGCCGCGGCAAAGGACTTCATGAAGTTCTCGAAGCTCCTGCAGAGATATGCCGTGGGCAGCACGGGCCTTTGACGGGCCGAGCCCCCGCCATGCGGGGTCATATTCCTTCGGAATCTCCGTAGGATAAATATCAGAGCTCCTTGGAGGTAGAGTTCGTGCAGTATTTCGAGGCCACCCAGATCGGCCAGAAGAGAAGCGACGATGCCGAGAAGCTTCTGGCGAAGTACACGGGGTTCGCGAGAGCCGCCATATTCCTCAAGAGTACGAAGGACGGCTTCGAGCCGGTGGGCGAGGAGAACCTCTACGCCGTGGTCGAAATAAACCCCGGCACGGTCATGGTCGCCCTCGTCGACGGCGAGGGCAACGCCAAGGCCATGTCGTCCTATGTGGGGAAGATCAGGTCGCAGCAGGTCATCAAGCAAATAGAGCTTGGCGGCATCAAGAAGTACGATGGGAAGGTCAACCTGCCGGTCTGAGCGAGCCCAGCTTCGGTTCAGCGCTCCGTCAGGGTCATGTAGGCGCCGTAGCCCGTCCTGTCCACGGCCTTCTTGATTTCATCCAAGCCGACCTTCGAGGGGTCGAAGTCTACGAAGACCTTGTTCAACATCACCGCCGTCCTGACGTCCTTTACGCCTTCCAGTTTCTTCACCTGCTTCTCTATCGCCAGGCCGCAGGCGGAGCAGCTGACTTCCCTGACCAGGAAGACCGCCCTGGAGCTGGCGTCGGGAGGATCGTTCATGTTACCTCACCCTCCGGCCGCCTTGAACCTGAAGAGCGTCAGGGAGTTGCCCACCACCGTCACGGAGCTCACGGCCATCGCCCCGGCCGCCAGGAACGGAAGGATGTTGTACATCTCGATGCCGAAGAGCGGCACGAGGGCTCCGGCGGCGACGGGTATCAGCACGGCGTTGTAGGCGAACGCCCAGAACAGGTTCTGCCTGATCTTCGCGAGGGTCTTCCTGCTGAGCCTGATGGCCGTGGCTACGTCCCTCAGGTCGTCCCTGATGAGCACGATGCCTCCCGTCTCCTTCGCGATGTCTGTTCCGCTGCCGATTGCGATGCCCACGTCGGCCCTGGCCAGGGCCGGGGCGTCGTTGATGCCGTCGCCCACCATGGCCACCACGAGGCCCTCCCTCTGAAGGGACTCTATGGCCTCCTCCTTCTGCTGCGGGAGGACGTCCGCGATGTAGCGATCTATGCCGGCCTCCCTTGAAATCGCGGCAGCCACTTTCGCATTGTCACCCGTCAGCATGACGACGCTGACCCCGAGCTTCTTCAGGGCGCGAACGGCGTCCCTGGCTGATGGCTTGAGGGTGTCGGCTACCCCGATGAGGCCCGCGATCTTGCCGTCTACCGACAGGATCATGGCCGTCTTCCCCTGCGTCTCGAGCTCATCAAGCTTCGACTCCACGGCGGCCAGCTCCCCGAATCCCGCGAACATCTTCCTGTTCCCCAGGACGACCTTCCTGCCGTCCACTTCGGCCTTGACGCCGCTGCCTGCCACCGCCTCGAAGCCCTTGGCCTCGAGAGGCTGGAGGGTCCTAGAAGACGACTCTGTCACTATCGCCTCGGCCAGGGGGTGTTCTGAAGCCCTCTCCACCGAGGCCGCGATCCTCAAGACCGTGTCGGCATCGTAGCCCGCAAGAGGTATGACGTCGGTCACGGAAGGCTTCCCGATGGTCAGGGTCCCCGTCTTGTCGAAGACCACCGCGTCGACCTTGCCAGCCCGTTCAAGGTTCTCACCTCCCTTGATCAGGATGCCGTTCTGGGCTCCCTTGCTCGTCCCCACTAAGAGGGCTGCAGGCGTGGCTATGCCCAGGGCGCAGGGGCACGCTATGACGACGCAGGAGACGAAGATGAGGACGGCGAAGTTGAGCCCGACCTGCCCAAGGTAGAACCAGGAGAGGCCGGCGAGGACAGCGATCGAGACCACGACCGGAACGAAGTAGGCGGCTATCCGATCGGCGAGGCGTTGTATGGGCGCCCGGCCTATCTGGGCCTCCTCCACGAGCCTGACTATCTGAGCCAGCGTCGTGTCCTGTCCGACGTTCTCGGCCCTCATCTTCAGCAGGCCCGTCCTGTTCACCGTGGCACCGATGACCTTGTCGCCCTCGCCCTTCTCGACAGGGATGCTCTCTCCAGTCACGGCGGATTCGTCCACCGTGGAGGGGCCTTGGAGGACGACACCGTCCACGGGGACCTTCTCGCCCGGCTTCACCAGGAGGACATCGCCCACCTCCACCTGCTCGACGGGCACCTCCTCCTCGACGTCCCCTCTCAGCCTCCGTGCCATGGTGGGCTGGAGGTCCATGAGCTTCCTCACGGCGTCGGATGCCCTGGCCTTTGTGACGTGCTCCAGGTAGTTGCCTGCCAAGATCAGGGTGATGATGACGGCCGATGTGTCGTAGTACGTGTTGGACGATGGGGCCGTGCTGGGGAAGACCGTGACGACGGCGGAGTACGCCCAAGCTGCCGTGGTGCCCAACGCTATGAGCACGTCCATGTTGCCCATCCTGTTTCTGACGCTGTCGTAGGTCCCCCTGTAGAACCGCCAGCCCACTATGAACTGCACAGGCGTGTCGAGGGCCAGGAGGACGTAGTTAGCCAGATGCATCGGAAGCAGGGTGACGTACGTAATGAGCAGGATGGGCACGGCGAGGACTGCCGACACGGTCAAGGAGAGCTTCAGGGTCCGGAGCGCCCTCTCCGGGGCGACGAACTGCTGCAGGCATGTCTCGCTGCAGAAGTAGTAGGTGGTGCCCCTCACGGTAGCCTTGAGCTCGGCCGTTGATTCGTCCACGTACATGCCGCAGACTGGGTCCTTCGCCAAGGAACGGGGCTGACGGCGGCCTCGCAGCTTAAAACAGTTTCAAGAAATCCAACTTGAACTGCTATTTCCTATGTTCTGAAGACAGGCCCAAGACCAGCTTCACGGAGGACTCGATGTGGTCTGCCGCCTCTTCGTAGCCCACCTGACCCTTGAAGGGATCAGGTATGTCCTCGGGCGTGTTCCTGGCGTATTCATCCAACATGAAGACCCTGCCGGCGAGGGCCGGGTGCTCTGCCAGCATCCTCTCCTTCTGTGACTTCGTCATCGTGAGCACCATGCCATCCTCTCCCAAGTTCGAGCTGAATCGCTTGGATCTGTGAGACGTGATGTCCACCCCTCTTGCCTTCATCACTTCAATCGCCTCCTCGGTGGGGGGCGCGCCTTCGAAGGCGTCGAGCCCAGCGGAATCCACCGTGACGCCGGAGACGCCGTTGCCGCTCAGGAGCCTCCTGGCGAAACCCTCGGCCATGGGGCTTCGGCAGGTGTTGGCCGAGCAGACGAAGACTATCTTCATGAATCTTGAAGGGGGAGCCCGGGCCGATAATAAAGGGTTGCCTCCATCTTGCCTGCAGGGCCTCACTCGCTGCGACTGACCAGGATTATCCCGGCGAATAGGATGGCCCCTCCGACCGCCTGGACCCATGTGATGGGCTCTCCGAGAAGGATGTGGGCGTAGAGGGTCCCGAAGAGGGAGCCGGTGGAGAATATCAAGAGGGTCCTGACCGCCCCGATCCTGCTGAGGGCGAGGAAGAGGAAGACCGTGGTGAGGCCGACAGGGATTATCCCGATGAGCACGATGTAAGGGATGGTGGAGGCCTCAACAGAGATGCCCTGCCCTGAAATCAGGATGAACGCCAACAGCGCGAGGCCACCGCCGAAGTTCCTCCACTTGGCCATCACTATGGGGTCCACGCGTTGGCTCAGCTTCCGGACGAGGTTGTTTTCTATGCTCCAAGATAACATCGCCCCGAGGACGCAGAGGCTGCCGGCGAGGTTGCCCAGGAGGGACACGGCCCCCAGATTGAGGTTGGTGGAGATGGCTACGATGCCTGCCACCACCAGCAGGCTGGCGAAGTACTGGCGGCGGCTGAGAGACTCCTTGAAGATCACTATCGCTATGATTGAAGTGAACAGGAGCTCGCCGTTGGAGAGGAGGGCCGCGCTCACAGCAGAGGTCAGCCTGAGGCCGCTGTAGAAGAGGAGGGGCCCGATGATGGCCCCGCACAGGGTGACCAAGGCGAACAGCGGGAGGCTCCTGCGGTCAATCCCGGCCGTGGGCCTGTAGGGGAAGAGGATGAGGCCGCCGACTGTGGCACCGAAAGAGGCTATGAGTATTGGACTGCCCGAGCCCAGGGCGAACTTGCCCAGCGTAGAGGACGAGCCATAGCCTAGGGCCGCCAGAAAGGCGAAGATGTATCCCTGAAGACGCTTGTCGCTGAGTTGAACCTGCAAGCCCTAGGCGTGAATCGGCATAGGGCCGCCTTATTAACGATGGCATCGCTGGGCCGGCCAGTTAGCTGACCTGTGGACCTTGGGTCTTTGTGCGCGCGGGAGGAGAGGCTGACAATGGGTTTTTATCTGGCCCGGTGAGGAAGAGCAGATGATTGGCATGATCAAGGGTATCGGCTCCATGGCAGTCGTCGTCAGCGACGCCGCCAAAGCCAAGAAGTGGTACGAGGAGAAGCTGGGGTTCGAGGTCGTTGCAGAAGAGGGCCACTGGGTGGCTGTCGCCCCCAGGGGGTCCAAGGGTCCAGTGCTGCACCTGTGCAAGACGACCCCTCCAGAGGAGGGGAATACGGGCATCCTGTTCCGGGTGGATGACCTGAACAAGACGTACGAGGAATTGACCAAGAAAGGCGTGGAGTTCACCAAGAAACCAAAGGACGACGGCTGGGGACCCTACGCCATGTTCAAGGACCTCGACGGGAACGTGTTCTGGCTAGAACCGGAGTAGGGGACAGCCCACCCGGCTGGCGAACGGCCCGTTGTGGGACTTCGAATACGGCCGCGACATGGAGAGGAAGGTCGCCGAATCTCTTCGGGCAAGCGGGTGGTCCGTTGTGATGTCGCCAGGTAGCCGAGGCCCTTACGACATGAAGGCGGTCAAGCGTCGTCGCGCTTGGTTGGTGCAGGTGAAGGCCACCCGCAGGCCTGTGACCTTCGTCCAGAAGCTCAGCACGATAGAAAGGGCTGCCCTCTGCAGGTCTGCCGAAACGAATCGAGCCACCCCGGTCCTTGCACTCGTCGCGAAGGGGTGGATCTTTTACCTCTCCGCGCGCAATTGGCGGCATCTGCGCCCGTAGTGGACTAGGCGAAGGGTCGTCATGTGCAAAGACAAGAGAGACGTCCAAGCTCGGGGCTGGTCAATATGAAATGATGTTAAGAACGGCGAACGCCATGTATAGGAAAATTGCGCCCTTATGTATCGCCCTCATATGATGGACGTTTTGGACGTTTAGTAACGGCAGGCTGAACTGGTCGATCCTTGCGAATCTTCCAGCGTACACCTCCGTCCTATCAACCCGATCTTCTATCGGAGTCCTCCTTCACCCCTGACCCCCTCCTTGCGGAGAGAATTAGGAAGCAAATGCTTGTCTCTTCTCGGGAGAGGCTTCCCCCTTAGATGCTTTCAGGGGTTATCCTCAGCGGCTTAGCTGCCCGGCAGTGCCCTGTCGGACAACCGGTACACCAGAGGCCGCCTTACGCTGTTCCTCTCGTACTGAGCGTAAGCTCCCCTCAAACAAGCACCGCTTCCATCAGGTAGAGACCGACCTGTCTCACGACGGTCTAAACCCAGCTCACGTTCCCTTTTAATGGGCGAGCAGCCCCACCCTTGGCCCCTGCTGCAGGACCAGGATAGGAAGAGCCGACATCGAGGTACCAAACCGCGGGGTCGATAGGAGCTCTCGCCCGCGACGAGCCTGTTATCCCTAGGGTAACTTTTCTGTCGTTACCAGCCCCCAACAGAGGGGACATGGTAGTTCGCTAGGCCCGGCTTTCGCCTCTGGATCCGATGCGTTTAGGGATCCAGTCAGGCCGGCTTTTGGCCTTGCCCTCTATGGCGGGGTTCTGACCCGCCTGAGCCGACCTTTGGGCCCCCTTGATATCTTTTCGAGGGGGTGCCGCCCCAGCCGAACTGCCCACCTGCCGTTGTCCTGTAACATTGTTACAGTTAGCGACACAGTCGCGGAAGGCTGGTGTTACATTGGCGCCTATCACACCCCCGAGAGGATGTGCATAACGGCTCCCAGCTACGCTCTGCATCTACGGCCGCATCGCAGCAACAAGCTGCAGTAAAGCTCCACAGGGTCTTCTCTCCCCGATGGAAGTTGATGGACTGTTCGTCCACCTTACGTGGGTTCGCCGGGTTAAGGGCGGGGACAGCGGGGCCCTCGTTGGTCCATTCATGCACGTCGGAACTTACCCGACAAGGCATTTGGCTACCTTAAGAGAGTCAGAGTTACTCCCGGCGTTAAGCGGCCCTTAGCCCGGTTGGACCCGGGTTTTAGGTACCGCCACTGGCCAGGATTCAATGGCTATACACACCTTTTCAGGCTTGCAGCCATCTGTGTTTTTATTAAACAGTCGGGACCCCCTAGTCACTGCGACCTGCGGCCCCATCTCATCGATAAGGCTGCAGGCACCCCTTATACCGAAGGTACGGGGCTAATTTGCCGAGTTCCCTCGCCCATAGTATACCCGATACGCCTTAGGCTTCTCACCTAGGGGCACCAGTGTCGGTTCTCGGTACGGACATGAAAGCTCCTCTTCGATCGCGTTTTCACTGTCCCCTGGATTCAGGAGTACCCACCTAGTGGCAGGCTATTCTCGCCTTATCTTGGTTCTCGTCATTACGACACTCCCCAAGACTGGGACGATTAAGCAGGGTGACGGCCCTGCACCCCTTGTCCGGAAGCGGCGCGATCAAATGTGTCTTGCGACGCGGAGCCTTCATGGCGCTTGAATATTAACAAGCTTCCCTCTTTGACTATGACCCTTTCGGGCTAGTCTTAGGACCGGCTAACTCCTGGCTGACGACGCATTGCCAGGAAAACCTTGCCCTTTCGGCGACTGAGATTCTCACTCAGCTTCGCTGCTACTACCGCCAGGATCTGCACTTGTAATCGGTCCACAGGACTTCACAGCCCCGCTTCTCCCCAATCACAACGCCCACCTACCACACACTTCAAATGAAGTGGTCTAGAGTATCGGCGAATGGCTTGAGCCCCGTCCATCTTCAAGGCCTCCATGCTCGGCAGGTGTGCTGTTACGCACTCTTTAGAGGGTGGCTGCTTCTAAGCCTACCTCCCTGCTGTCTTAGCACGGGGACGCTTTTTTGTTTGACACTTAGCCATTACTTCGGGGCCTTAACTCTAGTCTGGGTTAACCCCCTCTTGGTTATGAGGCTTACCCCACATAAACCCGCCTCCGAGCTTCTAATGAGCCCACACCTTCGGAGTTCGAATGAGAAGTGGACCCTTTCGGATCCTTGCTTCTCTATCGGTGCTCTACAGCGTAGGCGACATCCACTCAGGCTATACTGAGATATACTTCGGTGGGAACTAGCTATCTCCGAGCTAGATTGGCTTTTGGCCCCTTATCTCGAGTTTGGGGAGCAAGTTGCACGTTAGCACCCTTTCGGTCCTCGACCAGGCTTTCGCCCGGCTTCAACCTACTCAAGACAAGATCGCTCGGTTCCTAGTCTTTCCTTCATGACTCAAGAGCACTATTAGCACCCCCTCCCTCACGTCTTGCGACGCTGCGGAGCTCCGGTTTCCCTTCGCCTCCGGGCTTTGAACCCTTAAGCTCGCCATGAAAGAAAACTCCCTGGCCCGTGTTTCTAGACGGAACACCTCACCCTGGAGTCTCATCTTCATCCTGACCCTTGCGGGTCTGGAATCGGACTTGAATCCTTACAGGCGAGGCACTTCTGTAACCGGCTGGTTTCAGGCTCTTTTCACCCCCCTTCCGGGGTTCTTTTCAGCTTTTTCTCACGATACTATTGCACTATCGGTCTTGAGTTGTGTTTAGCCTTGGGGGCTGCTTTCCCCCACCTTCCCTAGCCACTGCCAAGGCCAGGTACTCTTCTCAACAGCGATGGCCTCTCCCCCTTTAACCTACTGGGGTATCACCATCTACGCCAGGTCGTTCCAGACCACTTCAGATAGAAGCAAAGGTCACCATGTGCTGCTGAGCACACTACATCTCCAGCGCATTACTGCGCCGGATTCGGTTTGGGCTTTCCCCTCTTCGATCGCCTCTACTAAGGGGATCTCATTTGATTTCTCTTCCTCGAGGTACTCGGACGCTTCCTTTCCCACGGTTTACAATCCCAACAGTTACGAAGGGATCGCAAGGAGGATTGCTCCTCCCCGCATGAAGTCACATTAGGGCATCCCCGGATCAAAGATTGCATGCATCTCCCCGAGGCTTATCGCAGCTTGCCACGCCCTTCATCGTCACTCAAGCCTAGCCATTCACCAGACGGCGTCGTTACGCCCATCGGGAGCAATACATTAAGGCTTGCGCGTTCCTATACACGGCGTTAATCGCGGACAGACCCTGAGGGCCTTCCGCTACGCCCTTCACCCGACATCATGGCTGATGCCGAGTTGCATCTTAACAGAGCAAATGAGTTGCAGGCTTTTCTTCGCAGCCAATAGCGCCGTACACTCCTCCTTGTTTCGTAGGAGGTGATCCGGCCGCACGTTCCCGTACGGCCACCTTGTTACGACTTTTCCCTCCTTACCGACCCAAGATTCGATGGTGCCAACTTGACACTACCTCGTCCTGAGCCAACTCGGATGGAACGACGGGCGGTGTGTGCAAGGAGCAGGGACGTATTCACCGCGCGGTGTTGACGCGCGGTTACTAGGGATTCCAGATTCATGAGGGCGGGTTGCAGCCCTCAATCATAACTGAGATAGGGTTTGAAGGATTGCCTTCCTCTTTCGAGGTCGGAACCCGCTGTACCTATCATTGCAGCCCGCGTGTGGCCCAAGGGTTTCGGGGCATACTGACCTGCCGTGGCCCCCTCCTTCCTCCACCTTAGCGGTAGCGGTCCCTTCAATTAGCCCCGCCATCCTTTCGGGTAACGGTAGCAACTGAAGGTAGGGGTCTCGCTCGTTTCCTGACTTAACAGGACGCCTCACGGCACGAGCTGGCGACGGCCATGCACCTCCTCTCAGCTTGTCTGGTAATGTCTTTAGCGTGACCTTCATTCTGCTGTCACCCTTGGTAAGGTTCCCGGCGTTGACTCCAATTGAACCGCAGGCTTCACCCCTTGTGGTGCTCCCCCGCCAATTCCTTTAAGTTTCAACCTTGCGATCGTACTCCCCAGGCGGCAGGCTTATCGGTTTCCCTGCGGCACTAGAGAGGCGCGTAGCCTCTCTATCACCTAGCCTGCATCGTTTACAGCTGGGACTACCCGGGTATCTAATCCGGTTCGCTCCCCCAGCTTTCATCCCTCACCGTCGGGCGCGTTCTAGCGGACCGCCTTCGCCACTGGTGGTCTTCCATAGATCAAAGGATTTTACCCCTACCTATGGAGTACCGTCCGCCTCTCCCGCCCCCTAGCTCCGCGGTATCCCCTGCGTTCCAACGGTTGAGCCGTTGGATTTAACAAGGGACCTACAAAGCCGGCTACGGATGCTTTAAGCCCAATAATCGTCCTGACCACTCGGGGAGCTGGTATTACCGCGGCGGCTGACACCAGGCTTGCCCTCCCCTTATTCCCCAGGCTATTTAGACCTAGGAAAAGCCACCCTCAGCGGATGGCACTCGGTATAGCCTTATCGCACTTTCGTGCAGTGTAAAGGTTTCGCGCCTGCTGCGCCCCGTAGGGCCTGGACCCTTGTCTCAGTGTCCATCTCCGGGCCCCTCCTCTCAGAGCCCGCACCGGTTACTGGCTTGGTGGGCCACTACCCCACCAACAACCTGATCGGCCGCAGTCCCGTCTTAAAGCGACTGGACGAGCATGCTCGCCCGACCCTTTGAGCTTAGAGCCATTCCAGAACTCTAAACCTGTCACGGATTAGCCCCAGTTTCCCGGGATTGCCCGTGTCTTTAAGGTAGGTTGACTACGTGTTACTGAGCCGTGTGCCACGCCTCCCACAGCCGGGAGACGTTCGACTCGCATGGCTTAATCCCATACCGATAGCAGTCAGGTCCGGCAGGATCAACCGGATTCGGGAGAACGACGCTATTGGCTATTGCGAGAAGCACGCAACTCAAATGCTCAGATTCAATCCTATAAGGGTTGAACCCTCATTTTGTACGCACATCAGGAGGTTGTCGATTCACAGTCGGGCTAGGCCCGCCTCGGCGACAACGCCGCCAATTACAACGTGCGAAACATAGCCCATGAGTGGGGGCGATATAAGCTTTTAGCGGGTTGCCTTCTCAAGGAAACAGAGAAATTGATGGGTTGAAGGCAGAACACGCCTAAAACCATGCAAAGTTTGCACTATGAAGGATGAAAGAAACGAATAATCATATGCGTAGATTACACGGTCGCCGATTGAGGAGAGGAATTTGTGAGCA
The DNA here is from genome assembly GCA_963842885.1 of uncultured Nitrososphaerota archaeon. GTDB lineage: Archaea > Thermoproteota > Nitrososphaeria > Conexivisphaerales > DTJL01 > DATKKG01. The sequence continues at coordinate 367,694 of CAWJIE010000004.1, read as the reverse complement.
TGACACCTGAGTAAGGGTCGTCGCCGACGGATGGTCTTGAAAGCCTTACCGTCCGACGGCATGACTAATGCGTCCTGCTTGAGTCGAAGACCCGGCTAGTCGCGCTCCTACTGGACTAGGACTTTCACTATTTATTGGTCAATAGCACCGCTCCTTCATACATAAATTATTAATACAGCTCGGATGCGCGGCAAAGGTGGATGCCCATGGAGAAGGATGAGGCCAGAGAGGATCCTCTCGCCCAGCTGAAATCGATGATAGAGAAGGCTAAGCTGGGGGGAGGGACCGAGGAGATAGATAAGCAGCATCAGAGGGGGAAGTCCACCGCCAGAGAGAGGATTGACATGCTTCTTGACCCGGGCACGTTACTTGAGTTCGGCATGTTCGCAGAGCATCATTCCATCGATTTTGGCATGGAGAAGAAGAGGGCCTTTGGAGACGGTGTCGTGACTGGTCTTGGGAAGGCAAACGCACGGGACCTGGTCGTCATAGCTCAGGATTTCACCTTCCTCGGAGGATCCCTGGGCGAAATCAATGCCACAAAAGCTGCCAAGGCCATCGATGAAGCCATCAAGCTGGGCGTGCCGGTGGTGTTCATGAACGATTCGGGTGGGGCGAGGATACAGGAGGGCGTGGACGCCTTGAAAGGTTATGGAGATATCTTCTATATGAATACGAGGGCCTCCGGCGTCGTTCCGCAGATCGCGGTCATAATGGGCCCCTGCGCAGGCGGCGCCGTCTATTCTCCCGCACTGATGGATTTCATCATCATGGTGAAGAAGTCCGGGTTCATGTTCATTACAGGTCCCAAGGTCGTCAAGGCCACCACGGGCGAGGACACCGACGAGTTCAAGCTGGGAGGCGCCGAAGCTCATTTCACCAAGAGCGGCGTCGCCGATTTCGTGGCGGAGAACGACGCTGATGCTGTGAGGATAATTCGCAAGCTCCTGAGCTACCTTCCGCAGAATAACCTCCAGGACCCGCCATATCTAGACATGGGCGACGATCCGAACAGGGTGTCGTTGGAGCTGAACGCAGTGGTGCCCACCGAGCCATACAGGTCATTCAACATGTACTCCGTGATTGATGAGGTATTCGACAAGGAATCTTTCTTTGAAATCAAGCGTGGATGGGCCAAGTCGGCCATAACGGGATTCGCTAGGCTTCACGGGCACGTGGTGGGTGTAATCGCGAACCAGCCGAATTCGTTGGCTGGCGTCATAGACATCGATGCGTCGGACAAAATCTCTAGGTTTGTGATGTTCTGCGACGCGTTCGGTATACCTCTGGTGACGTTGGTGGACGTGCCCGGGTTCATGCCTGGGACCAGGATGGAACATGGTGGCATCATAAGGCATGGGGCGAAGATATTGTACGCCTATTCCAGGTCGACGGTCCCCAAGATGACTCTTGAGATACGAAAGGCCTACGGCGGAGCGTATATCGCCATGAGTAGCAAGCATCTGGGGGCAGACTTCGTAGCGGCTTGGCCGACGGCTGAGATTGCCGTCATGGGTGCCGAAGGTGCCGCAGAGGTGCTGGCCAGGAAGGAGTTGACAGAGGCGAAGACCCCGGAGGAAAGAGATAGGGTGCTGAAGGCGTTCGTCGATGATTACAGGAAGCGTTTCGGCAACCCATACTACGCAGCCTCCAAAGGCTACGTGGATCAGATTGTTGAACCTGCGCAGACCCGGCCGACACTCATCAGGGCGTTGGAGGCGCTCCTCCCCAGACGCAGTAGGATGGTGGGGGACCAGCTGCGCAAGCATGGGAACGTGCCAGTGTAGCGCTTCAAATTTCGAATCTAAAGCACTCCGGTAAAAAGAAAGGAGCGCCGGGGATGGGACTTGAACCCATGAGGGCCGTGAAGGCCCATCAGCTGTCTAGCCACTTTCGTTGAGATCTCGAGGCTGACGCGTTCTGTGACGGCCTTTAGCCGCAGCCACTCCGCCACCCCGGCAGCTCAAGCCCTCATGCCCCGTCACTCTTTATTTAAAGAGTGCTAGATGGCCTGTTGATTCAGATTTCCTCGAATCGCATGCCGGCAAGCGACGCCAATTCCCGCAACAAATTGATATGATTCCCGTACGTCATGACGAGGTGGTTTCCCATTGGATTATCTTTGATTGTCTCGGCGTCGCCGTCCATCTCTATCTCAGCTTGGGTCCGGCACAGCTCCTCGCTCCAAGCAACCCCCTTGACTATCTTGCCCTCCCCCGCGCGCAGGACGCTGTATTCTCGGTTGTATCTGGCCACCGTGACCCTCTCGCCCTCTTTGAGGGCGCCCGATATGGCTACGCCAAGCCCGGACTCGAAATGGGTACGGTACCGGTATTTCGTGGTGAGCTTGGGCGCTATGGTGCAGTGGGCAAGCACGAGCTTATGACCCCTGACGTATGTCGGGTTGGCCAAGAATGTAGGGCTGCCTGTTACCTCAGAGAGAGTTATCATGGCCACGGTGGCGGGTATGTCGCCTTCGCATCCCGCGACCACTCCGCGGTCGTTCAGTAAGGAGACGGCGTAACAGCCGGTCGACCTGTATTTGCCGATAAAGTCGAAGCAGCGAATGCTGAGCGATGTCAACTCGTGCTTCTTTATGAGCTCCTTCAATGCGACGAATATCCTAGCCGACTTGTCGAAATCCACATCGTTGATTTCGGCGACCGATGGAGCCTTGGAGCGGGCTTCCTTGGCGAGCTTGGCGACCAAGGGCTTGCGTGCCCTTTTGTATTCGCCATCGAACTCCTCCATCGGTATGACCATGACCTTCATGCCAAAACGCCCCTCCAAGCTCTTCTCATCGGGCAGACTGTAAGTCAGCCAGGAGCTCGGCCCGCCCACAAGACCTATCCTGTGGCTCTTCATCCTGTCAAGCGCTTTGGCCGCCGCTACAAACCGTTTGACCTTGGCGAGTTCGACGCCGTTCCGGCCAAACGCTACTGCCGTCCCGTGAGACTGGTCGAGGGAGGGTAGGGCCTCGAGGACCGCCGGCAGACTGTTCATGGATTCGTGCGCAAGAATCATGAGAGGGCGGCCAAAGCTGGCAGCGGATTGAATCAGCCTCTCGGTGCCTCCAGTGACCACTAAGGCCAAGATGCCCGCGGCATGTCCCAAGTCAAGTGAATACAGAGCTCCGGCTTCTGAGACCGAACGCAGCTTCATGTCGTAAGAGCCCTTCAGCCAAGTGGTGTAGTGATCCAAGACGCCCTTGACGGACTCAGGATCATGGAGCACTGATACGAGGGGGACAAGAACGACGTTGTTCTCCAAGGTCACTCAAATTGTTCGACCGAGGAGCTTATAGAGTTTGGCGGGTTGCATCGCATGACGCCTCAAGTCGGGAGGCCACTTTCTCCAGGACGAAAGAGAACAGATCGTATCGACGCCTTTTGACTTCAAGGTAAGTCTGATTCTGGTATATATGCCGGGAGCCTGAAGCCAACCAAAGACGTCCCACAGATATTAAGCCGTTGACGTGGGATTCGCTTCAGGATGACCTCCGTCAACCGTCCGGAGGAGATAGGAGCCTCTTCATTGCGCCCCTGATTATCGCATAAACCACCACTGCGGCCTCGAAGAGGATTATGATTTCAATTATGGTTATCGTCACGGATTGAATCGACATTAGTCGCGGATTGTGGTTTGTCCCTTCTTAAAAGCTCAACGGGAAGCTGCTCATGTGTGGCGACACCATTCGAGAGATTGCTGTCGGTGCAAATGGTGGTGCGGGGGGTGGGATTCGAACCCACGAACTCCTACGAGATGAGGTCCTGAGCCTCACGCCTTTGACCAGGCTGGGCGACCCCCGCTTCGGACTAGACGTCAAGGATGCTAGTTGTAAAAGCTTTTCGTGGAGAGGGCGCGAATAGAATCTGAATGAAAGAGGCCGAAAAGACGAGATTTGACTGATTGTCAAGCTTAGCCAAGCACTTGGTGAGCGGATGTTGACGCTAAGGGGTATATCGAAGACCACCCTCAATTTCTTGCGAAGCTCATTTGGACTCTGGGCTACTTGTCGTCATAGTGGCCGTGGTTGTGGTCGTAATCATAGTGGCTCTGGTGCTAGGATATAGAAGCAGGCCCAAGGCAGCGCCGCTACCGGCGAGAGCTGTGCCTGCTTCGACACCGGTGCCCGTGGCGGCTGCAGCTATGCAACCGGTCCCCGAGCCTATCAAAGAAGAGATTATACCTCCATCACGTGAACCTGCTCCCGAACCGATTCAACCAATAGAGGCTCCCGTCGCTTCCATGCCGAACGCAGAGCCGGTGGTCGAGAAACCTGAAATTGCCACGCCCGCAGCTGCTCCTGAACCTGTCATCGAAACTGCGCCAGTAGCACGGGTTATGGAATCAGTCGCCGTTCCCGAACCCAAGCCTGCGGCGAAGAGAGTGAGGAGCACTAAGCCTAGAAAACCACGGACCACGAAGACGAAGAAGAAAACAGAAACGCAATAGAAACGGGCTGAATAGATGCCTTAATACGGATGGCCACAGAGAATGATGAAGGACGGGCTTTGAAAAGACAGAAGATAGATTCTGAGCTAGTTTACTCGCTTGCAAGGCAGATTCCGAAGGGAAAGGTGACCAGTTATGGGGAGCTGGCGGCTGCCGTCGGACAGCCAAAGGCTGCGCGAGCCATAGGAAGCATCATGCATGTCAACCCCTACGCTCCTGTTGTTCCATGCCATAGGGTCGTGCATAAAGATGGCCGCATTGGAGGTTTTGGTGATCGGCGCGGCGTAGCAAGGAAGATTGAATTGTTGGCTGCTGAAGGTGTCCGTGTGGAAGGCGGAAGGGTGAAGGATTTCAAGCGGATATACTTCGATGGTTTCAAGACAAGGCCGTCATGATCATGGAAGGGCGCCCAGAGCTCCTTTCTTATGGTGCTGACTTGATGAGTATTCTCGCGTCCAGCGCTTTGCAGCCCTTTCCATCTTCGAACACGACGAGCGGGTTGATATCTAGTTCATTTATCTCTTGAAGCTCGCAGGCCATCTGTGACAGTCTCTCGAGGTTCTCCTCTAGCTTGAGGATGTCGCCCTTCTTGGATCCTCGATAGCCGGCAAGAAGCTGGCTGGCCTTGGTGGAGTTTATCATGTTCTGGGCACCCAGTTCCCTGATTGGCGCCAGTCTGAATGACACGTCTTTGTACAATTCCACCGCCGTGCCTCCTGTGCCGAATACGATGATGGGGCCAAACTGAGGATCTCTCTTCACTCCCAGTATTGTCTCTATTCCACCTTTGACCATTTCATAGACCCCGACGCCCCAGATATGCGCCTCAGGCATGGCCGCGGTCACTGCCTTCATCATGTCTTCATATGCTCGACGTAATTCGCTAGCGTCCTGAATTCCGACCTTGACACCTCCAACATCCGTCTTGTGGAGGATATCGGGTGATACTATCTTCAGAACGACCGGATAGCCTATCCTCTGGGCTGCCTTGAGGGCTTGGTCCAAATCCTTCGCATGAGAGTGTTTTGGGACGTCGAATCTATATGCCTCGAGGACATCGTATGCTTCGAGTTCGGTCATCACCTCTCTCTTATCTTTCATCACCGAGTCGATGATTCTCTCGGCTTTCTCCCTGTCCACATCGTGAAATGTCTTGACCTCTGTCCTGCGCCTTACGACCCAACTCCCATACTTCTGCATCATGGCCAGGGCCCTTACAGCGGATTCGGAGAACTGGTATACGGGGACGTTGCTGTTCTCCAAGAAGAGCGCTCCTTCATCTTCGAACGGCGCCCCCGGGAAGGAGACCATGATTGTCTTGTCGGTCTGGCTGGCCGCTCTGGCTATGGCCTCTGCGATGGCCTTGGTATCCGTCATAAGCTGTCTTGTGGCTATCACTATGAGAGAGTCGATGGTTGGGTCCTTTATCATGATTTGTAGCGTCTTTTCATATCTGGCTTCGTCGGCATCTCCGATTATGTCGATGGGGTTGTTCAAGGCAGCGGCTGCCGGAAGGAATGCTCTCAAGGCAGAAATCGTTTCAGGCGTCAGCGTGGGGATTGACATCCCATATCTTATACAGGCATCCGTCGTCAATATGCCTGGACCTCCAGCATTGGTGATGATGCCGACTCTGTTGCTCTTGGGGATGGATTGCCTCGAGAAAGCTATGGCATAATCGAATAGCTCGGACGTGAATTCGACACGTAAGACACCGCTCTGAAGGAAGATGGCATCGTATACTTCATCAGAGCCGGCTAGAGACCCTGTGTGAGAAGATGCCGCCTTGGCTCCGGCCGCGGTTCGGCCGGCCTTGAGAGCTAGGATGGGCTTCCTTATCGTATCGGTGACCGTCCTGACAGTTTCTATGAAACCCTTGCCGTCGACGAGATCTTCAAGGTAGAGAAGAATCACCTTCGTCTGAGGATCGTTGGCCAGAGCCTTCAGCAAATCAAGTTCATTGAGGACGGCTTTGTTGCCTAGACTCACCACCTTTGAAATCCCGATGTTGCGCGAGGAAGCATAATCCATAAGCGCCACGCCGAGGGCGCCGCTCTGCGAAACAATGGCAATGTTCCCAGGTTTGGGAACACGTTTGGCGAAGGTCGCGTTCAGTTGGATTTTGGAGTCCATGTTAGCAAGTCCTAGACAGTTGGGGCCGATTAGTGGGAGGTCATACGATTTTGCGGCCTCCTTTACAGCCTCTTCCAGTTTAGCTCCTTCTGGTCCAGTTTCCTTGAACCCGGCGCTGATGACGATGACGCCTTTGACTCCTTTCTTACCACAGTCAATCACTGACTGAGGCACGAATTTGCTGGGAATGCATATAATCGCCAAGTCGACCTCATCAGGAATGTCCAGAATGGAAGAGTAAGAACGCACAGACAAGATGGAGCGTGTTGTAAGGTTCACTGGATACACTATCCCCTTGAATCCGGTCTTCAATATATTGGCAAAGACGGCGTAACCCACGCTTTCCTCTCTAGCTGAAGCCCCGATCACCGCTACTGAAGACGGGTTCATGAATGCGCTGAGCCGGATGAAAGCATCGTCGAGGGTGGACAATTCTTCCCCTTCATGCCCCCCACCACAGAGGTGGTTTTAACCGTAACCATCGGGACAGAGTATAAGGTAAATATACCGTCGCTAAGTAGGGACGTCTGCCGGGAGGCCGGGATTCAGACCTGAAGCCCGATAGCTCAGCCTGGTTAGAGCGCCAGCCTCCTATGAAGGGCGATACTCATAATCTGGAGGTGGACGCGAGCCACCAGAAGTCGAGGGTTCGAAACCCTCTCCCGGCACCTTTCTCCTTCTCCGGGCGGTTTGTCGTTGTAAGCTTTAATAATTGTAGGGGTCAAGGGTGATGTCGTACATCCCATGGCTCCAGCTGACTTCTACTCTTTTGCGGGAACGGTTACTTTCGCCATTCTTGTAGCGGCCGTCATAGCCTTATTCATTTACGAGCATTACGCCGCGAAGAAGAAATAAGATAGAACGACCCGTATTGACAATGGCCGCTGACCTCGCGTTTCGTACCCTGTTGTCAAAGGCGGGAATAGACACCCCGACCCCAATTCAAACAAAGGCATGGCCAGTCGTGGTCCGGCGCAAAAACTCCCTGATTTCGGCTCCGACGGGGTCTGGAAAGACGGAGGCTGTGATGATTCCAATATTGGTGTCGATGGCTGCTTCAAGTAGAAGACCCGGAATCAGAGCGGTCTACATCACACCCCTGCGCGCCTTGAACCGCGACCTGCTGATTCGGTTGACTGAATATGCTGAAGCAGTCGGATTGAAAGCGGCGGTCAGGCATGGCGACTCGTCAGAGTCGGCTAGGAGGAAGACCCTTTCGAATCCTCCCGACCTCTTGATAACGACACCTGAGACGTTGGGAATCCTTCTGTCTTCCAGAAGGTTCAAAGAGAACTTGAGGGCCGTCGAGTGGATAGTGGTCGATGAAGTCCATGAGCTTGTGAGCAACAAGCGAGGGGCTCACTTGGCCATAAGTCTCGAACGACTGTCTTGTCTTGCTGACAAACCTCCCGTCAGGATAGGCATCTCGGCTACTATTGGAGACCTTGACTTGGTTGCCAAGTTCATCCTCGGCGAAAAGGGAGGTCATGCTGTAATCACGGACCCTGTGCCGAGGGAGTATGAAATCGAGCCGATTCTGTTGAGCGGTGACTTTCGAGCTGTTGCGAACTACGTTCTGAAAGATGTGTGCAGCAAGGACTATCATGCTTCTTTGGTTTTCGCTAATACCAGGGATGAAGTGGAGATTGTGGCTGCGCTGATGAAAGAGAAGAATGAGTTGAGCGTCGGAGTACACCACGGCTCTTTGTCGAAGGAGATTCGGGAAGAGGTGGAGGGCGCGCTGAAAGAGGGGAAGCTCAGGGTCGTAGTGTCCACTTCTTCCCTCGAGTTGGGTCTTGACATCGGAGACATCGATCATGTGTATCAAATCAACTCGCCGCGCCAAGTCACTAAGCTCGCCCAAAGGATAGGTAGAAGCTTCCATGAAGTCGGGCATAGAGCCCATGGAACCGTGTTATGCACGGACCTAGACAACTATGTAGAAAGCTTGGCGTTGATCAATCGCCTTAGTGTAGGTAGCATAGAGAAGATCGGACCCCTGAATCAGCCGCTTGACGTTCTAGCTCATCATGTCGTCGGCACCGCCATTGAAAGGGGGAGATACTCAAGCGACGACTTCCTAGCTATGCTGAGAAAGGTCTACCAATACAAGGACTTGGATGGTCTGGTGTTTGACGATGTAGTCACGATTCTGTCAGGGAACTATTTGATTTGGCGGGACGGACCGACAATCAGGGGGCGAGGCAGGAAGACCTACGAGTTCTATTTCTCCAATGTTTCGATGATCCCTGAAGTCGAGAAGTACGAAGTGGTCGAGTTGTTGAGCAGGAAGAAAGTGGGCTTCCTAGATGAACGGTTTGTGGCTGAAAACATGGAACAGAACCAGTCGGTAATACTGCATGGCGAGCCATGGCGAATCGTTTCAATAGATGATCATGAGGCCAAGGTGTTCGTGGAGAGGACCAAGACCTTGGCTGGAGCTATACCAATCTGGACAGGTGAAATGATACCCGTTGAATGTGAAACCGCAAGAATGGTCGGGAGGATAAGAAGCGGTTCATCGAGAACAAAGGATGAAGAGTTGCAAAGGTATCACCGTCGGATTCTGGAGGAATTGGGAGTAGTTCCAGATCAGGAAAACATGGTCATTGAAGTTGGACAAGGAGGAGCTGTGATACATTCCTGCTTTGGAACCAAAATCAATAGCACGCTCGAGAAGGTCGCCTCCGCCATGATCAAGGGGCTTTACGGCGGAGTTCCCCAGTCGATTAGTGACCCGTACAGGATACTGATCCTTTCCCAACCACCTACGAGCGGAGAGAAGCTCAGAGACTTGATAATGCAGGTGAAAGACTTGGAAGCCGTCGTCACTCCAGAAATCACATCCTTTAGAATCTTCCACTATACGATATGGCAGGTGGCAAAGAGGTTTGGGGTGTTAGACAGGACCGCGAAATACGATCGCAGGGCAGCAAAGGTAATCATGGAGAGATATCTCAACACGCCCGTCTATGTTGAAGCCCTGAGCGAGGTCTTACAGAGGAAGTACGACGTCATAGGTGCAAAAGGCGTGCTAGAGAGGATACGAGATGGTCGCATCAAGATCCACATTGTAAACGTGGAGAAGTATTCACTGTTATCTTCCAAAATCGTAGATGATGCTATAGATAGAGGTGTCGAAGGGCCGGAAAAGGCCGTTGAGAAACTGAAGGAACGTCTGAGCGTGCGTCACGCTAAGTTGGTCTGTTTGACCTGTGGTAAATGGAGTAGCGTAATCAAGGCATTCGAATCCCCTAACCAGTTCCGATGCAAGGTCTGTGGCTCCAAGATGATTGCCATAACATCTCCCTATGACACCATGACGGAGAAAGTCGTTGGGAAGAGGGTGAAGAAGAAACACCTGACAGATGAAGAAGACAGACGGTTCAAGAAGGCTTGGAAGTCGGCCTCGCTCGGCATGTCCTTCGGACGGAAAGCGGCTATAGCCATGTCTTGCTATGGAGTGGGCGAAGACACGGCTGCTAGAATCCTGAGGCAGTCGGTGACGGAAGAGGACTTGTTCCTCCAGCTCTATCATGCGGAAAGGAATTTCTTGCTTTACCGCCAGTACTGGGATAACTAGCTTAGTATATGCTGAACAGACGAATAGTCTCTCAACTCTATGGAGTGATTCCCACGGCTGTCAGTCTTAGGCACGGCGCCGTAGATGAGCAACCTTGCCCCGGGCAACAGGCCGTTCAAGATGTCTGAAAGGCCCCGCCATGCTACAAGCCTGCTTTCACCTGTCTCATCGCCGACCAAGACTTCACCCATTGGAACCGTCTTGCCATCTCTCAAGATGATATCCTTAGCAACAGGCTTGGCCAAGACGACCAACTCGATAAGACCGGCCGTGTGCACGTTAGGTAGGTCTTGAATTCTGAACTTGAATTGGTTAAGCTTCTCTTGCGAACTCCCCAAGAGCTGGAGATCGTCTTCGGAGAGATTTGAAACGAAGATTTCGTCTCCTTTGATGAAGTAGTTCTTCAGCCTAATTTGGTCGCCGGAATCGATGCTGTCAAACAAGCGGGCTGAAACATCGCTGGCTGTGAGAAGGAAGGTGTGTTTGTCCCTTCCCAATAACGTCGACCTTCGTTGCCTGCCCGCAAAGTCGGTTATCGGGCCTATGGATATCACGACAAAAGGCTCTTCGCCAGTCGACTGCTGGTTGATATCGGAAGATGTAAGAAGTTCAATCGTCGTGTCTTCGTTGCCTTGAAGCTCGTACGAGCCAGCAGGTTGGGCTTTTGATTCTAGGTTGATCAGTCTAATTTCCATGCCCCGTCTCACCTGTGTTTCATATTCAGGGCGATACGACCAAAGGACCAGTCTGAGGTTCGACTCGGCGGAGTTTTGGCTTGACAAGGTGAGTTGAAGTGCCTTCCCGGCTGAACCATCTTGCCTCTGGAAGGATATCGGTTTGGGGTCGCTGGTGACGAAGCCCCTGACGACTAGACCCCTCCTCGCGAAACCTACGTCGGAGGTCCTGAGGGTCACTGTGTCGAGCCTCTTGGAGCCGTCGACATGCGAGTCCAGCAGCTCTATCTTCGTTTGGGGGCTCGAATGAATCTCCAAGACGTTGTCTCTTCCCATCCTCGTCGTCACGTTTGACACTCTTATTGGCTCGCCGACGGAGATTGTTGCGAACGAATCGTCCCTAGCTTGGGCATCCCACAGCATGAGCCTTAGTGGTGATGCTGTCATCGAAAAGGAAGACTGAACGGTACGTTCCCTCCAATCCATCCTTGCGGTTGAAGCTCCGGGCTCCGGATGCAGCCAAGAAGTAAGACTTTACATTTACGGCTACCATCCCTGGTCCGAGGTCCTTGAGAGAGTAATCGTTGAGACCAACGTTGTTGAGATCTATGTTCAGTTCGCTGGCCACCAAGTAGCCGGCACCTGTATCTGTCAAGAACCCGGAACCGATTTTCCTCTTCTTCTCGGCGATGAGGCCAAGAAGCTGATCCTTTGTGAGGTCGTTACGCTGCTTGATCATCTCATGGAGGATCTTGTCTAGTCTGTCATCCGGCAATGTGAAGGCTGCCGGAAAGAAGGCTGCCTGTTTGTTATATTAACCTATACGTTTTCGTTGGTCTGACCTCTCAGATGATGAGCAGTATGGCTAGTTCCACTAACAGTAGGCCGAAGACAATCAAAAGGCCTCTCTTGGTGGCGTTGAGGGCATCCGTAAGGGTTGCTTCCATTTGACTGAGGAGGTCGGCCTTGGGAAGCCGTACATGTGAAACCCATTCGTAGAATCCGATGGAGGCCTTACTCATGTTCATTCTGGCTTGCTCGGCCAGTTCTGATATGTCGTTAGTGACCTTGTTGGGAGTTGTGGTTTCGCCGAGGACCAGATAGCCTTTTTTGTTCCGAATCCTTGCTGCGTTGAAATGGGAGTCGGACGTGCAAAACTCCAGCAGATGGATTGACTTCTCGGCTAGGGCCATGTCTATTTCATGTCGTAACCCCACTGCGGCGTTGTTGGAGTCAGCCGAGACGATGGCATGGCTGACGCCGTTGACTTCCAAGACTAGGCAGCCGATGCCTCCAGCTCCTATGTCTGCGTTGTTGATTGAAGCAAATGTGAATTGTTTGTTTGCGAAGCCGAAGTTAGTTTCGTACTGCGGAGCGGAGAAGAGCTCTGAAGCCACATGTTTGATTCCTTCAAGGGCGTCCGACTGTAATGCGTTGGAGGGGTTATCTCCTATCGAATTGTGTGCGTCGACTAGAATCACCCTTCGATAACCAATCTTAGCACACAAGTTTTTCACTGCTTCACGAAAACTGGAGGGATAGTCTTCCGATCCCTTTGGCACGGAGATGAAGAGACAAAGTGAATCTCCAAATCGGAACCCCGTGACCACGACATCTCCAGATTCTCTTACCAAAGGAGAAGAGAGTTTGTTGCTGAATGTGCCTTCGGTGGGTGGTATGGTAAGCTGATTTAGGTAGTGTTCTACGTCTTGAGAGCTGAAGAGGTTCAAGGAGTGGTCGACGGCCCCGTGAAGGATGAAGGCTTCGTCGTATCCTCTTTGTCTCAAATACCAGTATATCTTGCCCGGAAGGTCGAATGCTCCGACAGGCGCGAATGGACCTGGGTGAACTTCCGGAACCACAAGGGCCGCCTTCTTCTTCTTCAACTCTGTAGAGAATTCAAGCAAGTATGTGGAGATGGGGCCTTCCTCTCCAAACGTCGAGAGTATCGATTCAAGAGCTTGACCATTTAGGTTCGTCCAAGCATCTAGGAAAGCCTTCAAGAGCTTGAACGAAGGCACCGTAAGATGTTTCTTGGCTGCTCCGTTAATCCAATTCAGCGTTATCAACGTGACGACAAGGAAGCCAAGTCCAAAGGCGAATGGAAGGGCTAGGATTGGAGAGGCGCTGTAAGTTGTCAGCAGAGAGAATCTGAGAGTAAGTGGAAGTATGTTGAGAGTCGAAATCGCTATGGCAAGCCATACAGACTCAGTGAAGACGGGCCAGAAAATGAGTATGCCTAAGGCCAGGGAGACGAACGAAGTAAACATGAATGAATACGAAGCGCCTGAGGGATCGAAACCTTTTGCGAGCAATATCAAGAGTGTCGTGACAAGCCAGATTGCGTTGACGATGACTAAGCTAGCGGCTATCCTCCTAGTGGTGGCTATCGGAGAAAGGTGAGATGAGATGATTTTGAGTATCCGCAACACGAGTCCTTGGATGATTACGATGAGAGCGAGCATGATGATGGAGAACGGCAGCTGCAGGCCGAAGCAGTATTCGTAACAGAATGCGAGTAAGGAAATGATTGCAAGATATGAAGTTATGATGGAATAAAGGGATTTGGGAAGGACGAAGAGCAGCTGGAATCTCTTCGCCATGCTGGCTGAGGCGCTTTCCATGAATCCATCGTGCACCCGTTGTAGGTTGGGATATAAGCGTATTCGCTGTGACTATTAATCTTTCGTCTATTTGAGGACTGTCAAGACCATTAAGGAGCCAACGATTAGGGTGACTCCTACGCCTCTGATGACCTCTGGATTCATCTGAAAGCCCGGCGTATCGTCCTTAAAAGAGCGTGGAAGACCAGCACTTGAGAAAGGGAGGGGCTTTTCCGTTGCTTCTTTGTACTCGTGCCTGTCGATAGCTCCTTTGTATCGATATGACTTCGAAGGTGTTTACATAGGTTTGGCGATGGAACCGTTCTCCGGACATATTAAAAAGTCGGCTTACTCCATATCCTAGCCATGAGAACGGATAGCGTCCGTGATGATTATGCCAAGATCTTTGAGCTTCTTAGAGCTCATCATAAGTGGTTCTCCGAATGTCTGCCTTTGATTGCGTCCGAGAACATCGTGAGTGCCGCCGTCAAGGAAGCTATAGTCTCGGATTTCGGTAATAGATATGCTGAGGGGTGGCCGGGAGAGAGAGTCTATGCTGGCTGCACCTACATTGACGAGGTTGAGAGGATCGCCATTCGGTTAGCTAAACAGTTGTTCGACGCCGAATTCGTCGATGTGCGCCCAATCTCAGGCGTGAACTCCAACCTGATCGTTTACACGGTCCTAACGAACCCGGGAGATACTGTGATGGCTCTTTCGATACCTAACGGAGGTCACATTTCGTATGGTAGGAGCGAACTCGGCGGGACTGCTGGTAGCGTACGAGGCCTGAAGGTAGAGTACCTTGTCTTTAATCAAGAATCGATGAACGTTGACGTGGATGGCACCATTGCGAAGGTGAAGAAGCTGGAGGCGGAAGGGATTAGGCCGAAGATGGTCATCTTCGGCGCGTCTGTTTTCCTTTTCCCACATCCGGTTAAGGAGCTCGAATCGTTTTTCCATTCAATCGGGGCCTCGGTTCAATATGATGGTGCACATGTCTTGGGATTGATTGCTGGTAAGCAATTTCAAGATCCTTTGAGGGAGGGCGCTGACGTGGTAACGGGAAGCACGCATAAGACCTTACCTGGCCCGCAGGGGGGTATCGTTTTGTCTTGGAATAGGTACGAAGATGCTATTAAGAGAGCCACCTTCCCAGGCAATGTCTCGAATCACCATCTTCATCATGTGGCTGGGAAAGCCGTTGCTTTTGCGGAAATGTTAGCTTTCGGCGAATTATACGCCCAAGAAATAATCAAGAATTCTAGAAGGTTGGCTGAGTCGCTTAGCTCAAGAGGGATTGATGTTTTTGGTGAGAGGCTTGGTTTTACACGTTCGCATCAAGTGCTGGTAGATGTGACGAGATATGGAGACGGTGGAACGTTGGAGAAGAGGCTTGAATCGGCTAACATAATCGCCAATAGGAATATGATACCTACAGATATCAAGGCGGGGAGGCATTTCGACCATCCGGGGGGTCTCCGTTTTGGGGTTCAAGAATTGACTAGGCTAGGTATGGGCACAGATCAGATGGATCAAGTCGCTGAATTGATAGCGAAGATTGTGGTTAGAGGTGAAGAGCCTAACAAGGTAGCAAGTGAAGTGAGGGACCTGCGACGTGGATATCAAAGAATCGGTTATGCTTTCGATACGGCGAAGGATGCCTATGAATACATCTCATTGAGATAGTCATACATAATCTGAGATAGAAGTCTGTTTCTTCGATTCGGAGAGGAGCTGGATGTTCTCTAGTGCCAACGTTACCTTGTCTTTGATTGATTGGGTTATTTCGTGTGATTTAGTCAGTTCGCTAGCTAATAGCGTGTATTTCTCAACCGCGGCTAACGTTACGGTTGGAAGGAGTTCCCGACCACAGGTCAAACATGTTCCCTTTAGAGGCGGGCGGCGATACGTCTCACCACATCCCTTACAACGGAACTTCTGAGTGGAATAGGCATCTAGGCTGTGAACTATCTCTTTGACTAGGTAGTTATTTAACAGAGAAGAGACGAGGCCGTCGACGTCGACGGCCCTGATTTTGTTTGCGATAATTATCTGCTTGCTAACTTTGTCGGGCATGGGTCCAGGAGTGGCGTATTGTGACCGCGGCTGCGAAGCGACGACTATCGATGACCAATGTGTATAGTCATATATTGGTCTAGGGTGGGTTTCTTCCTGCACTCTGTGGGTTAGAAATAGGTTCTTCGAATGACTGCAGCCGCGGTCTGGCGCTGACTTTGTTATAGAATTCTTGGGTGTATGAATCTAATGCGTCGAATGAGGTTCCTTTGGACATAATTGGGGGTAAGACGATTGGCTCGATCATGAAGGGGACGTCGAGTAGTCCCCCTAGCTGATTTGGACAAAGCTTCGGAGAGTAGTTTAACATCACGTCTAGGAGCAAAGTCAGTGAATCGACGTCACCTCCACAATCGCGATGCTTAGCTGCATGCCACATTGGATGAGCATAACAAATTCGCGCACTTGTGAAGCCTATGATTCTGCCTATGACGCCAATCGAGGCCTTGGGAGATATCCCAACCACGAGAGTGCCGAGCAGGTCTTCTTGATTCTGAACGTTGTAGTAGGTTTCTACCTTGGAGAAACGGGACAGAAGGTCGTCTAAGTATGCAGCCAGCCTTTTGAAATAATCGCCGCTTTCCTCAGGGAGAATCACGTCCTGCGGCTTGAGTTCTAGGATTTGCTCTTCTGACTCAAGGGGTTGGCCGTATCTATCTATGGTATAGCCCAAGTCATGAAGAGTCTTGATGTTCATGTGAAACTGAGAGGGCTTGAAATGAGTCAGTGGCGCATTGACCGTGTCGTATCTGGTTGTTCCGTCTTTGAAGCCGGTAAGGTTATGCCTTTGTCTAAGAATGCCTTTCTCTAGTCGTTCGGGCATCAGCAAACGGTTAGAGAGTTTGATCACGCCCTTAAGGGGAGGATAAGGTTGGAGGCTTAGACTAGTCGAAGCGGCCCTTAGGAGATCTTGCATCCGGGGGACGGCAGTCACAGAATCAGATGTCGTGTTTCCACAGTCTGGACACGTTGCATCACGGCTCTCCTTTCTGCAAGTTGTGCAATAATACAGCTGTGAAGTCCGCGATTCGCAGAACGGACACGATTCATATGGCGATTGTGAGTTACAGGAAGGACATACTCTCATGCGGATTTCTACTTTAGACGGTGAGCGCGAGAATTGCAGAAGATCTCGAGAAAGTCCGGCCTTCGTTCCAACGGGAAATAACACGTGCACAGGCGGTCTCATTTTTCGTTCGCTAGCTATCTCAACCCGCCTCATTGCTACACCAACAAGTGTCGATGCTTTCTTTTTTAGTTCGAAGCCACATAGGAACTTGAGAAGAGTCAGAGTATCAGAATACGTGGCCCCGAGAGGAATCGTTTTGTCCGGAGCCAAGGTCAGATATGTTGTTCTCGCGTCATCTCCTGAGACAGTTAGCAAAGAGGCTGAGAGTTTGTGCGGAATCCCGGCTGCGTCGAGGATTCGTTTGGTTTGTTGGGAGTATATGAATGTGAGAGAGCGGGTGTCTGGTCTCACATCCTTGTAGTCTACAATGTTCTCTCTCAGCGTAAATACGTCTTTTATGGTGAGTGCGTCCCAGTAGTACAAGTAGCGAGGGTGAAGGGGAATTCCTATCACATCACAAAGTTGTATTGACTCGGAAAGGGTCGGTCTGACGGAGAGAGGATTAGTCAACATCATCTGAAGCCTGTTGATGTCGAGGGTTGTGAGGGCTGAAAGCTGTTGCAAGTCGAGGTGTCTATCTTCTTGACTCCTGTGAAGGTCCGAAATCCACCACTCCTCGACGTAGCCTGATGGCTCCAGCTTGCTGCCCGAACTGGAGAATTCGTTGGGTGATACTAGTACATCCCCTAGATGAATGATGGATTCCACTTGTTCCTTCAAAGCCCTGGCCTGATCGGTGCTATCAACCCTGCATGTGTCACCATTGTTAAGCCGTATGATTGGGGGCTCCAGAGAGTCGACTACGGCTACAGACCCGGTCCGGTTAGCGATGCTAACTTTGATTTGCGTTCCCGTGGTTATAGGGAAATCGAGGAGTTCAAGGACAGCAGGGTGGAATCCGAAGCAACCATACCCGGTATTTTGAGCCCTGCCGTAGCGCAGTCGAAAACTCCCTTGCCTGTCTGGTAACGACAAAACAGGTTTGCCAGGCTTCGCGTTGAGAATGTAAGATTGGAGGTCTCCAGGACCTTTCGGCTTCCCGGCGTTATCCAGGCCGGTCAACCAAGTCCATTCCTGTAGCTGCAGTTCCTTTGACAGAGAGTAAAGACGAGCTGAGTTGCCGATGATTCCCTCGATTAGAACATGCAGGGCGCCGCCTCTGAGTCTGTTGTCTCTGATCCTACTGAGTCCTCTGTTAATCAAGACTTCAAAATCCTCGGTTCCATAGCCATCAACTTCGATAGGCAAGTTTTGCAGGACCAGACGCAGGTGGCTCTCGTTGATGTGCGATTCAAAGGGACCTACTTCCCTTTCATACGCACCAACTTCTTCTAAGAACCGGGCAATCTCGTCCTCGCCCGTGGAGTTAACGTGATATTTATCCAAGCCGACCATGATTCGTATTTTGTCGACGATAAGGAGGAGAAACGAAGCTTGAAGCGGAGAGATGATGTTTGATATCTGACCGAAGAAGACGGCTGGATAAAGCGTGCCATCACCGTTCTTCTTGATGACGACCTTTGTGATGTCCTCTACAGGGAGAGCGCTCACATAAGATGTCACAACTGCAACTGAGGCTTTTATGGCTAAATTCAAGGTTTGTTCTTTTTCGAAGAAACCGAAGTGGCCGAGCGCTATGTCTTCAGACAGCTTGAGAGCGGTCTCGACGACTGAGGAGCTTGATTCATACTCCCGGAGTCGTTTGTCGATTCCGTGGATTTGTGTGAGTGCCTCAAGTCGATCTGCTTTGTCACATACTTCTTGTGATTGTGGCCAAGGATCTGGGTCGTTGCTTTTCTCCTTTACGGTTATGGTGTATCGATATGCTCTCTGATAGGAATCGGAAATGCCTTCATAGTATGCCTGCAACGGCATGCCTTCAAGTTGTTTAAGGGTTCTTTGAATTACGTCAAGGTTTGGCTTCTCTCGATTAAGTCCCAAGACGCTCTATCTCTTAGATCGCTTATGGTGTGCGACCAAAGATATTTGCCGTAGAACTTCTTCGAAACCTTGTGTTTCAATCAGATTACCAACTACTATTATGTCGGCCCCAGCTTCGATGGCTGCAAGGGCCGTTCTCTGGTCTCTTATGCCTCCTCCAACCAAGAGAAGGCCTTCGTATAGTTTTCGCACCCTTGCAATTGTTCCAGCTGGTATAACTGAGGAAGCGCCCGATCCCGCTTCAAGGTACACATATCTCATTCCTAGGTACTGAGCGGCAAGCGCATAGAGAGCAACAAGCTCCGGTTTGTTCTGAGGGAATGAGTGAATTCTGCCGACGAAACCGGCGGCACCCCCTTCCCCAGCAATGATGTATCCTGTAGGTAGTGCTTCGATGTGATACTTCTTGACTAATAACGAGCCGAGAGCTTGTGCACCAATTATGAAATATGGGTCACTAGAATTGAGAAGTGATGAAAAAAGTATTGCGTCGGCATTTGGAGAGACGCCGGTCACATTTCCTGGGAATAATATCACAGGAATAGTCACAACATGCTTAACTCGTTTGACAACCATGTCAAGGGCTAGTTGGTCGACTGCTGTTGAACCGCCGACCAGAATGGCGTCGGCTCCTGCCCTAGCGATCTTCTTGGCTATCGATGCCGATTGTTCTGGGCTTACATTCTCAGAATCCAATAAAGCGAAGACCAGGGCGCTCTTGGTCTTGAGCTCATTGAGAATGTATGAGTCGACCTTTGGCTCCAAAGTTTAGGCCCCAATCTTGCCTTTGTAAAATGCGTCGACAAAGTCGTTGAAGATGTCTATCACTTCGCGCGGCCTTTGCGGGGCAGAATCGTATGCCAAGCCACAAGATCCACATATCACATGAAATTCTTCGGATTTCTTTATAACCTTCACGGATGGAGCGCCACACCTAGGACAATTGAATATTTTCGGCAGGGTTTTTCTGACCGGTTTGTATACCTTCCTTCGACGTCTCCCCATTATCTCACCAAGTGACTTAGTTATTGAGTAGGGATTTGGTTGTGTTATAAACGTATCATGTTTGCTTCGGCTCTCTGAGACCAAGCGACTCAGCCCATCTCAGAATACGTAAATATACAAATTTGTATAACTTAACCGTGTTAGAAGATGTGTTACGACGAGAGACGTTCAGAGCTCTCTTCGACCGGACGCATTTCAAGAGAGCCCAACTTGATGCGCTTCTCGTAAGAAGGTATGCTTTGCAGAACCGTTTGAAGTTGAAGGAAGTTCTGTCAATGAGAGATAAGCAGACTTCACTGGGTTCCATGGAGAGGTCGGCTTCTCAAGCAGAAGGCGTCATCTCTGAATCGATAGCTACCTTGATTCTAGCCCTGAGCTTGGACCTGGTATCGCCAAGCGTAATTGGCTCTATCCCGAGGGTTGCGTCCATGCTTGAGCAGTCTGCAGTCCGCGAATTGACTGATGATGAGTCAAACCGGTTTCTGGCGTTGGTGAGTGCTGTGTTGCATAGGGCATCACACAAGTGACCTGACAAGACTTATATCACACCTCAGAAATCACATGTTGTCATCATATGGTTGATGTGTTAGTCTACATTGCATTTGGGGTTTCATTGCTCAGTATCTCTTCATTCATTGTTCTGATACGCTATCTACCTGTGCTACGGCGAGCTTCGGCTGCTTATGTCGATAGCTCTGATGTGATAGCAAGTATGATGAAAGAGTTGAACGCGAGGGCCTCGCTACAGGACAGAAGACTCGCTGATGTACAGGTGAAACTTGATGTCTTGGAGGATCGATTGCTAAGAACCGGGTGGTCGGCTTTCCAAGCTCTTACTCCTTTTCCACCCGCTGTCACCAATCTGACCTCGGCGACTCGAGAATCGGACGTCGCAGTGTTTCGTCAGCGATTAGAGCCCGTTTCTTCGATGGAAAGGGCCAGGAAGGAAGGTAGTAAACTGGTTAATCGGAGCGACTTGAAAATATCTTCCAAGGTTGAGGTTGTAGTGTTAAGAAGTCTTGTAGGTCGAAGAATGACCGCATCTGAGATCAAAGCTGTTTTGGGGAGTAGCAGGGAACATGCTGCTAGGATAATGAAGTCTCTGGCGGATAGGGGATTTGTGGTCAGGGACGCCTCGAAGAAGCCCTATTCTTATGTGTTGAGTGATACCGGACGTGATATGGTCACAGGTAGCCCCCTGCCCGGTCTCTAGTATCTACATTTAATGCCTTTTTTGTCGTTGGAGGGTTTCTCAACGGTCTATTATCTGAGTAAACCGAGTTCCCTGTCTGGGTATTATTTGTGGCGTCTGAATCTTCGCAGGAGGAACGAGCGAGTACAGCCATTTTCTGCTACGTTTCCTTCTAGCTACAAAGCCCTGATTGTTCATCCTTGAAAGATATGTACTTACTTCAGCTAGCTTGATTGGTTGGTTGTAAATGTCTTCGAATGTATCTCGTATTTGATCTGATGTGAATTGTTTGAGAGTGAACTTCTCGCTGATAAGGCCTTGGATTCTGCCGTATAATGTCTCGTCGTTTGCTTCGGGTTTGGAGCTCTCTTCCTGGGCCAATAGTTCATACATATCCATTATGCGCATCACTTTGTCTCGGGAAAGAGTTCCCTCTAGCTTGATGGTGTATCGTTCTCCGTCGGATCCCTCGAATTGGACTTTTACCTGTCTTCCCAAGGAGTAGAGTAAGGTCAATGCTTAGCGAATATAACAGTTAACAGTGATGACCTGTTAACCGGTTTGTGAATCTTGTTCGATTCGTTATGAGACGGCAGGTGTTTTTGATGGTTGTTTACCGAAGTTAACTTGTCGCTTGGCAGAACAAGAAGATTAGTTAGTTCTATGAGCCCCAGTGGACGCACTGGGGTCGACTTGAGCATGTTAACAAATCTGTGGTGTGGAATGAGTTCAGTGGAAACAAAGGGGTCAGGGAATCGGCTCTGTTGGTCGAATGATGTTTAAAAGTTAACAGATTGCCAAGGGATCGGATGTCCGTGGTGTGGCTGGACGGGGGCACCCATGGATTGCCAGTGGAGATTGTCGAAGATTTCTTCGTGGTAATCAGTATAACGTTGGATGATGCTATATGAATTTGGTCTAGGTCGTTAGCCAATTAGTATTGACATGATAGTATATGTATTCATTAGAGTAAACAAAAGCGGTATAGTTTTCTTTTAACTCTCAACAAACCATCAGGTTATATATTTTCCAGTGGAAATATTGGGGCGGGGGCCCTTGACAAACCAACCTTCCGATTCATTAGATGATATCTTCGAAAGAGCGATAAGCGGTAAAACACTATTCATCAATAGGAACGTCCTTAGAAACGAGTTCATCCCAAATCAGATTCACTTCAGAGATGCTCAAATTAAAGGCGTCGCTCAAATTCTATCCCCTGCTTTAACAGGTCACAAACCATCTAGCCTTCTCATCTATGGCAAGACAGGCACGGGTAAGACCGTCGTCACGAAATATGTCCTAAAACGCATGGCGGAAAAGAGCAAGACCATTGATACAAACGTCCGAACAGCATATGTTAACACACGTATCGCCTCGACAGAATACAGAATCCTCTCGGAACTAGCTTCCAGTCTTGGAGTTATACTTCCATTTACCGGGTTGTCTCTCAGCGAAGCCTTCAACAGAATCACCACCAAGATAAGAGAAGATTCTCTGAAGACGATATTCATATTAGATGAAATCGACTTCATGGTGAAATCTTCTGGCGACAACTTACTCTATGAATTCACCAGGGCCAACGAGAACCTAACTAACAACGCATTCATCGCACTCGTTGGCATATCAAATGACCTCAAGTTCAAGGAATCCCTCGATCCTAGGGTCCTCAGTAGCCTCAATGAGGAGGAAATAGTGTTTTCTCCTTATTCCGTGGACGAACTTAAAGCAATACTACACGAACGAATTGAGATGGCCTTCGTTCAAGAGAAAGTCAGCGAAGCCGCAGTTAATCTTTGCGCGGGCATGGCAGCCGGAGAACATGGAGACGCAAGGCGCGCCGTAGACCTTCTGCGGGTCGCTGGAGAGCTCGCTGAAAGAGAAGGCGCCGAAATCGTCACAGACTCTCACGTGAAGGAGGCCTCAAAGAGCATAGAAAGAGACCGCGTGCTCGAAGCCATTCAATCACTGCCGATTCATGGCAAGCTTACACTGTTCACAGTTTCATACTTCAAAGAGGCAGAGAACACCGGCCATGTCTACGCAAAATACATCGACATCACCAAACAACTCGGACTTGAGCCTTTAACACAAAGGAGAGTAAGCGGTTTGCTCAGCGAGCTAGATCTACTGGGCCTCGTCTCTGCCCCGGTGGTGAGCAAAGGCAGGATGGGCAGATCAAAGAAGATTAGATTAGAGGTACCGCAACAGGTGGTGGAAGCATCTCTGAAGGACGACGAAACCATGAAAACGCTTTTCTGAGGTCATGCTCGCCACAAAACATCAAAGGTCGATAAATCAACCAGCGCTGCCTTACCTTGGCTACCAGCAGACGATTTCATGTCAACAACCCAGGAAGGAGTAGACAGTAACAACGTCCCTCTATAGACATCTTCATCCGGAATGCCAACATGACCACAATGTACGATGTCAGGAACCGGATCTACAATCAAAAGATCTTCTCTTTCAGGAGCCAACGGAGTCAATCCACCATATGTAGGAGCCATGTGTCTGGCTCTCAACAAGGCACGGATTCCAGTACAGGGCCTGCTCGAAGAGGTGGACTGTAGCTGTCTAAAGACATCATCCAAGCTCTGCCCATGATAGAGCAAGACTATCACGCCGTTGAGGCTTATCATAGATGGGTTACCCAACATCAACACGCCTTTCATTTCGTAGAGCCTCCTCGCATATTTCCTGATGATAGCAGGCTGAGGCAACGCCATTCGTGTAGCATCCATTTCCCCCGGCACGACGAAGATCTTCACCGGTCTCTTGATTTTGCTCAAGTAATCCGCGAGCATGTCGTAATATGATTCCACACCCATCTCATTCAAATGACCGTCGCGAGCCAACGGATTCTGAACGAGGTCTCCATTCAGAATCAAATACCCGACTCGAGAAACGATTTCTAGCTCACCGAAATCACCATTCAGCCAACTAATCATCTTTAGAAAGGCAGCCTCGTCAAAATCCGCCGACCCCACATGAAGATCCGAGACGAAAACGGCATAAACCCTTTCGTCCGATGTTCGTTTAGACTTTTCAGGCAAATCTGGATGATAGATGTTCCTAGCATAATACCCTCGAGGTAACGATTCGACTTCCGCCAAGACGAATTCGTCAATCAAAACCTCATCCACCTTTCGCATCGCGTCGTCAGTACACATCAACCGTAAGTATCCACTGTCATCCTCCAAAGTTAACGATGTGTAATCCTCAGAAACCTTCTTTGACACGACAAGTCCTACAACTTTCGCTAACACCTTTTTGCCCGAAATTGGCGTCTTGATGGCATTCAGTTTCTCAATTTGAAAGAAATCAGGTCGGTTTCGTATGATGGAAGACATCTTCTCAATCCTGCTCCTGAACATCTCTACATATCCAGATGTGTCAGCCGTAGGGCTGATGCTTCCAGTCGGATCGAAGATGACCTTAAAGTCCGGCACGATTCTTTCCAATACACCCAAATCGGCATTGGCATGCAGAAACGGTTTAACGTCCTTAGAGCCAATAACAAAATGCTTCCCACGCTGCTTGGCCTTAATCTTCATTATAGTTTCGAGTATGCGAAGCACTGGCTCAGGTCCGCCTTCTTGATCAAGCAGCTCCCCAATCGCATCGAGTTCGACTTCGTAGCCTAGCTCAAGCATCTTCCTTACTATTGCAACCTCATCCTCTTTACGGCTCACCATTGACCTTGCGTCATCACTATTCTGAATTCGCCCTATTTTACGATTATATGTAAGTACTTACGACAGTAAACACGTTTGCAATCGGAACATGGAGCTTCTGCCGCCTTGATACTAGCAGGAGGCCTTTCCTCACGCATGGGCAAAGAAAAGGCCACTCTAATAATAGAATCTAAACCTCTTATCACCTGGGCCTACGACGCAGCTAACGGATTCGCCGACCACATCTATGTATCAACTCATGACAGTAGAGGAACTAGCCGTCTAAGGCCTATGCTTCCACCCGGAACAACTTATTTGACAGATTCATACGATAGTCCTCGCTCGGTCCTTTTGGCCCTCTTGTCTTCCTTCCGGCAAATTCCTGAAGAACACGTAGCCGTATTCCCAGTCGATTCACCTTTCATGAACCCGAACGTGATGATAGAAATGATTTCCAAGTCTAAGGAGTTCGATTCAGTGATACCTTTATGGCCAGATGGCAAGCTCGAAGCAATACACGCCGTCTACAATAGAAAGACTATTTTGCCAGTGCTCGAGGATCTTTGGAAAAGCAAGACGTTGGAGCTCTGGCAAATCGCTAAAAAATGCAAGAAAACCTTGTTCATATCCACCGAAAACCTTGCCGAATTTGATTTTTCTCTCCTTTCCTTGCTCGATGTTGATACTCCAGAGGAATTCGAAGCACTTAAAGCGTCCAAACTCAACCATAAGCGAACCTAGGTCAGACTTTGTCGCCCACTCAAAAATAAACATTCCCGGTTTCTCAACCTAACATATTCCGCTTTCGGCCTGATGATTTTGTCTTCCTTCGCCAGATAGATGTCATCAAAATTCAAGTATCCGACGGTGTAACCATTTACGAAAACGGTCCTAATAGAACTCTCTTGAGAAATCCCAAAGCCGAGGCCCGATGCCTAGACTACAAACCATTGACAATCGACCTACCGATTTTGACCGGCTTGGCGTCTAACGCGCCAAAGGACACTCTGACAGCATTAAACATTCCTGTGCTTTGCTTCCTTGGTCGCATCACTCCCCAGGTCGCCATATGACTACTAAACGGCATGATCAGCCATCTTTGACTAGAGTTACGTTCTACACTATCTCTCAGCAAAAGAACTGCAGCGGGCGGACGCGGTAAACTGTCTGGGCAGGACGCATGCTACTCAATTCTACAATATGTGCGGGGGGTGGGACTATGACCAATCATGTTGGGTTCAATTTCACCTTTCTCGCTTCGCGTCGCATCAGACATCATCAGTTGCTAAGACCCTTAGCTCTGAAATAGAACTTGGCCAGCAAAGGAGATATTCTATGACGGTTACGGACAGAAAAGTCGGATCCGTCGGGAACCACATCCACCTAGGTCCTCTAACAGGCAAACAAGTCTCTCAATTCATTGATTATCTCTAACATGTTGAAATCAAATTGAAGCTGACCCTGTAGTTGAAGCTGCGAACAAAGATGTAGCACAGACTAAGGTTAATTACTCTGACAGGGTACTTCACAATTGATGAGGACGCGCACAGCTCTTGAGCTGCTGGGCATATTGGTTGGAGTAGGCTGGGCCGTCATCTACGTCGAGAACTACAGAAGCCCTGCTGCCTCGGTGTTGTTGTACTTCGCCTATCCGATTGGAATAATCGGAGGCGCGTTCGTGGGCTACCTGATTGGCACGATAGCGGAAATGCTCTCACCCAAGTACAGGCTTCGGCTCCCTCGACGGGCATCGGATGGCGAATAACATCCCGAGATAGTTGATAGACACATTAGGGCGCGGGCTTGGACTTGCGAGGCTAGACCGCCTTTATCGGAAGGTTGGGGTTTCTCTTCCAACTATCACATTCGTAATTGGGATCGACCGATGCGGAATATCTCTTGCAGGTGCTGTCGACAGGCTCATAGGCTTCACAGTCTCGGCACATGGGGCCGTGGCGGGCTGGCTGCTCCTTGTAATTAGGGGGCTTCACGCCATGAATGAGGGAGGAAGGATATAACGACACTTGGACCTGCGAAGAATGGGCTGGCAGTCACGGTATCAGAAGCTGACCATGCATGAGTATGAGGTGGAAGATCTACCTAATCTCCTTCTGGGATCACGAGTTGATCAAGAAACCCTTCATTGGGCCACCGAACTGAATCACGAAACATCGCGACCTTCTCATCGGAGAGGGGCTTCCTGAAGACAAACAGATGCTCGTGGGCAATCTTGTAGAAGTCATATCTCCCTTTCCATTTGTCTCTGGTCGTTTTTGTATGATGCTGGAGCTTTATGATGTCTTCCCTCAAGATAAAGCCTGCATCTCTAAAGGCCTCTAGCACGCCGATTGAAATCGGGATGTAGTGCTGGTGAGCACGGGAATCGCCTATCAGCACTCCGCAATTCTTTCCTGGCTTGAGGACCCTGAAACTTTCGCTCGCAACTCTCTTCATAGAGTTGATGTATTCATCAAGCCTCGTGCTTGAGAGGTCACCCTCGACCTTCTGTTTTGTGTACTTGATTATGAAAGCATATGGAGGATGAGTTGCTATCAGGTCGATGCTATCCGAAGGTATCTTGTCTAGGTTGCGGGCATCTCCCACATATGTCTCGATCTTGGGCGCCACATATGGTTCACTTCCTGTTAACAACGGATTGTATGCGAAGTTGAGCCGATCTTGGACAAGCATGACTGCGTCTGGGTTGATGTCAACTCCGATTCCGTTGCGCTGAAGCAGCTTGCACTCCACCAGAGTTGTCCCTGAGCCCGCCATCTGATCGAGTACGGTATCTCCAGCCTGCGTGTACTTGAGAATCAGATTCCTCGGGATGTAAGGACTCCAATTACCTCGATACTTGCCCGTGTGTGTTGCCCAGTCTCCTCTATCGGGGAAACTCCACACTGTGAAGCTTTCTGGAACATAGCTGGCTGGCGGAGCATAGCTACCGATGTTCCATGGTTGGCCTATCGCAATCTCGACGTCGCCAATCATGACAGATCTATGCTGACCAACAAAGCGCAGGTAGTCCTTCTCTGTAACAAGCTCCATGCTCTTGTAAGATCTGGGCCGATTTAGTGCCCTATTTGTGGTCGCAGCCTTCGGCGCCATGCTACGCCGAACTCCAAGGCTGCCAACTTATATAGCATTGGGTACGAGAAGTCTTTCAGTAGGGTTGAGTTCGGAGACAGATAGGCGAGTTACTGAGTTCTACGCCACTCTCGATATCGGCGAACGAGGGCGTCTTCTCCCCAAAGCTGGTCCTCAGACTACTGAGCCCAACAAGCCTGTGTTGA
Organism: uncultured Nitrososphaerota archaeon; assembly: GCA_963842885.1. Classification (GTDB taxonomy): domain Archaea; phylum Thermoproteota; class Nitrososphaeria; order Conexivisphaerales; family DTJL01; genus DATKKG01. The sequence continues at coordinate 339,933 of CAWJIE010000004.1, read as the reverse complement.
ACAGATTCTTGCTTGACGTGTTCGGCGGGGAAGACAAGTTCTGGGCACTTGCTCGGCGGGTTCAGGATTTGGCCGCCGTCTCTGCAAAGGCTGATGAACTCGTTGCTAGGGTTGCCGACCTCATAAGGGAAGATCCCCGCTACTTCTTAGTATTCATGCATCTGCACAGACAGCTAAGGTTTACAAGTTCGGAACTCATAAAACTCCTCTTCGACCCTGATCAGTTGGATAGCCTCGCCTACTATGACAAACTGATGAGTGAGGATCCCCGTTTCGGTGACCAGTACCGTTCCGCAATCAGATCGAAGGCGTGGACGAGCTACACGGGAATCCAGCCTGAAATCAAGCCTCTTGACGAGATTCAGAAGCTGGCATGCATGAAACGTACCATCGATTCCTATTTGGACGATGAGGCCTCGTGCTGGGAATTGTGGAAATCTAGGATAACCACAGATCCAGCTTCAGCCAAGAGGATAGCAGAATTTCTTTTGTTCGAAGAAGACTTGCTCTTGCTCATCAAGGAAAGCGTCATACTTAGCGCCCTAAAGCGGAGTATGCGCACAACCAACGTCGAGTCAGTGAAGGCAGAAAGAGGGAGCTATGGGGAAACACGGGTACGCCAGATACTCCTCGCCTCAGGATTCGTCCACGAGTCGATGAATGGCGCCCGAGATCTTGAAGAAGTAGAAGAGCGCCTCGGTTCTGGATTGATACCAGCCGACCCTTCGAGATGGTCGTTCGTAGAACAGAAACGCTGGAGAGGTGGCGACAAGAAGTTCGACTTCCTACTTGCCAAGGGCAGCAAGGTAGTCTACGCCGTGGAGACGAACTATTTCACGACGTCGATGTCGAAGATAAAGGAAGTAGTAATTCACTTCAAGGAGCTTTACGACGATTGTGACAAGCGTAACCTCAGGCTCATCTACATTACCGATGGGGCGGGTTGGTTGAGGCTGCCAAGCTACATTAAGAGCATCTACGAATACGAACTGGAACATGGCGGTGACGCCACTGGATTGCCCTTCTTAATGACCTTGAAGCAGTTCGAGAGGGCCATTCCGAACATAAGAATGGTTTAGTCGAGGCGGTGGGTGGGTCGTCGATGGAGCAAGCGTGGGCAAAGGCGAGGACACTGGGAAATCGAAAGAGAACTGATGACAGACAGGCGGATCGGCTACGTCTATCGTTGAGTGCCGTCAAGGACCTAGGTGGACGCGCTTCCCTCTAGGCTCGCAACGCAGTTGCACTACGAGACGGGCGGCAGTCTCAAGTGTGGTTCTTGAACGAGGCGACTGCCGAGGCCAAAGTCTCTATATAACCGCTAACCTTGTCCGACTTCGGAAGGGAGTATGGACAGCGCCGAGACGCCAAATCCACCTTCACCCTCGGAGAAACGGAAAGCGTACAAGGGCGTGGCTATGGAGGGCCTAATCGCCAAATGGTATGCGAGGACCCAGCGGAATGACATGCAGCAGTACACGTCGTGGGCCAAGTTGGCGAGCGGCCAGCTTTCCGAAGGCAGTAATGTGCTAGAGGTCGCCCCAGGCCCAGGCTACCTGTCCATCGAGTTGGCTCGGCTTGGCGCTTACAGGGTCGTGGGGCTCGACATAAGCAAGACCTTTGTGGACATCGCATCGAAGAATGCTAGGGAGGCGAACGTAAAGGTCGAGTTCCACCAAGGCGACGCGGCGCACATGCCCTTCTCAGATGGCACTTTCGACTTCGCCATCTGCACTTCGGCTTTCAAGAACTTCCCTGATCCCACCAGAGTACTCGACGAGGTCTTCAGGGTACTCGGGCCCAGAGGAAAGGCGGTAATCATAGACATGCGGAAGGAAGCCACCAAGGCTGAGCTTGACGAATATGTCAACAACATGCGGCTAGGCTTGGTCAACTCGTTCGTCACGAGGTTCACTTTCAGGGGTCTGTTGAAATCGTCTTATACGAAGGACCAGATTTGTGACATTGTCGCCAAGTCCAACTTCAGAACATGTGAAACTGTAGACGAAGGCATCGGACGTGAAATCTGGCTAAGGAAGTCCTGACCCGAGCTGCGAAATAACTCCTCGTGTCCGAAGCCGACAACCAAGCTTGGCTCCTTTGTACGTAACCTTCACAGAATGTGCCCAAGGCCGTATACAACATTCTATACTCGCAACTCATCGGAGGGCCTAGGTGGACGTGGTTCCCCCTATGTTCGTCGATCGCTTTCAAGCCAAGCGTGCCTTCGCAGCTTGGTAATGGCAACTAGGACGAGCCCCAGGGCCATCGTCCCCAAGCCCGCAATGATGAGTTGGTATCCCAGAAAGAAGCCTGCGGTGATGAGATATATCACAAGGTAAGACACCAAGAGGCTTCCAGCCACGACTAGAACAGGCTCGACGAGCGCCGCCAGGCGTATCGGGCGCCCCCCGAGAAGCAGCACCGTCGTGCTGGAGGGGCGGCGGTCTCCGAGTGCGGTGAGTATCGCCGTCCTGTAGACGTAGTACAGCGCCATCGTGAACAGGACTAGAAATGAGACGATCTCGGGGAAATAGTTCGCTGCGGTCAGTGACGCCCACAAGGACGAGACTGATGCTCGAAGGGAGCGCGGCCGATATTAAGCTGCCTTCTCTGAACTTCAATAGGAGGCATGGGCAGACGCGCTCTATATAGAGTCCTCGCAGGTCCAAGCCCACGACCTAGAGTAGCCATGCCAGTTTCGTAGACCGACTGGGAGGGAATGACCGCCTCCCTGTCCATAAACGTGGCATTATATCTCCGAGTCAACTTACCGTAAGCTATGCCTGACGAGCCTGACAACACTGACTTCGACAAGTCAAAGGCGGAACTCTTTGATGCCCTTGGCCACCCAATCAGGATCAGGATACTTCACGTTCTCGAAGACGGCCCGCTTGGCTTCTCGGAACTGAGGCGAAGGGTAGGGCTTGAGAGTAGTGGGCACCTTCAATTCCACTTGAGCAAGCTGGGCGGCTTGGTCAGGAGCGGTTCGGACGGGGCCTATTTCCTGACGGACGACGGGAAGGAGGCTCTGGCCTTCGTGAAGATGGTGAAGGTGGCGGCGACGAAGGATACCACTGACACCAAGGTCCACAAGACGCTGAGGAACACCTGCATTGCCGTCGGAATCCTTTGCATCGTAGCCGATGTAGCCACGTTGCCACCTGCAACCGTAGGCACGACGTACTGCGGCTCAAGTGGTGCAGCATTCTGTCCTCTGTTTCCTTACAGTCTTCCCATCCTCGCCATCATCGGAGTCGTGGTCGGGCTGGCCTCAATCACGATGGCTTTCGCATCGGAAAGGGGCGCCTCGGTCATTTCCAGCATTTCGGCTGGTTTTGCTCTCACATTCATTTCAGCAATTGGGAGCTGGACCTTCTCCCACATGGATGTCGGGTGGCCATTTGCTTGGGCCCATCAGTTCTACTCCTTTGGACCTCTCCAGTCTCAGCCGTGGTTTTCCATTGACGTGTTAGGACTGTCGGTAGATATTGCATTCTGGGCGGCGGTCGTCTTTGCCGTCATGAACTTGATTCGTGTTCTCTTGCCGAGGCAATCAGGCTAGTCTCCTGCAACTGGCAGCGTCCAGCAGATTGAATCATCTACGTTGAACTCTGGCCTGCCAAATGTCGGGGACCTAAGTTGCCTCCCCTATCGTTCAATTAACCTACTGATTTCAATAGCACAAAGATGAACGAGATCAGCCCATTTCGCAGGTCCGAGCCCACGTTCTCAGCGCCTGTGCCACAGCATTCATATCTTCGCAATACCTCAGTCTCCTGTACGGCCCAAAATAGTTCAGGCAAAAAGGGGTACATTGTCATAGCCATCTTCTTGGTGGGGTTCGTGGCCTTCTTCGGACTTATAGCGTCTTTTGGGTCTGGTCTCTACATACCCCCTGAACACACGGAAAAACTCGTTCTCGCCACATCGACGGACGCTTCGAACAGCACCCTCATCATCACCACTTTCAACAATTGTCCTTATTCAGCGACCGTTACCCAGGTCTTGTTTAACAACGCGTCGGTCCCGCTGAGCAGCATAACCCCTGAAGGGAGTTTCAATAAGACCTCAGCGGGCGCTTTCATGCTGGCATCTGGGACCGAAGGAGAGCTATTGATTGGGAGGTCGACCCTGAACGTCAGTTCGGGACAGAGCTATGACATCGCAGTAATAACAGCAGCTGGGAACAGTTACCTTTGTCAGGCAGTCTGGCCGTAAGGTGCCTCGCCCTTGTTCAATTAACCTATTGTTTTCAATAACACAAAGACGAACGAGCAGCCCATTCGCAGGTCCATGCCCACCTAGGAAAACCACAGCCTAAAACCGATTCCAGCAGAACTTTAACAAGACTTGGTTTCCCTAAGGAGCAGACTTCAAGACCACCCACGAAAGGGCTTCCTTTGTTTGCCTAAACTACAGGTTGGGCAAACTTGAAACCGAGCCAGCCCATTCGCAGGTCCAAGCCCGCGAGGGAGAGTCGTCATGCAAAGGGTCTGGGGGCATATGCATCCAATCCAAATACAGGCGACATGGAAGAGAAGGTCAAGGAACGTCGGTGGCATCACTGACTACGGCCTTCTTCGCTTGATGCTCTGAATGAAGCAGCGCAAACCCAGAAAAAACAATGAAAAGCCCGATAAGGAGACCATAGAACGCGCTCGCGCCGACGTCCTGCCTAAATGAATACGAGGTATTGAACACAGAGGTCTGACTCAATACGCCAAGGACGTAGAATGCAATCGTGACGGCGAAGCCGACGGCGAGCGTCGGGTACGACAGCCTCCCTGAAGCATCCTGGTGGCCGAGCGAAGCAGCCTCGTCAACGCCTGGATGTGTCCGCCCCTTCTCAAGGATGGAGAGAAGGCAGCCGCCTAGGACGATCCACGCGGGGAAGATTCCTGTGACGATGGTGCCGAAGACGACCGATGGCACCCTTGCGAGTGTTATTCCGTATGCCGCCTGTGTGATGACGAAGGCCAGCATCCCCCCCAGGGCCACCATCGAAAACAGCTGCCTCATGCCGACTTCACGAAGCCTAGAGTATAGGAAGTAACCGAGGCAGGAGGCGAGGAGTGGTCCCGCCAGCAGGCTCGCGAAGCTGCCGTACGACCATGGAAGACCCGACGAAAGATCGATCAGATAGGGGTTGCTGATGCCGATGATGGCGAAAGCGTAGGCGACCGACTGTGCTCCTACCGCTACGAAGCCTATGACCAGCCAAGCTACGAGGAGGATGCGCTTACTTCGGGCGGGGCTGGCCATCGTGATCGCACCCTGGCGCCACTGCGAAAGGAACGCCCCTGCCAGCATGACTAGTGAGACGTTGAGAGCGTCTGTGAGGGCGGACACTACATAATACGATTGACTCCAGAGGGTGCCGACGTCGAATTGGTAGCTGCATGTGGTAGATGCATTGGTCGTGCAGACCTGTCCGATTGTCGTGGGCACTATCCCGACCAGCAGCCCAGCAGCTAGGGTCATGGCAAAGATCCCCGTAGGGTCGAACGGCTTGACCCTCTGCTGGACGAAGTATCCCACGAAAGGCATCAGCGCCAGATTCAGAACGATGCCCCATATCCCGAGCGCCACGGCATAGCCTAAAGGGATTGGAGCGGGCATGGAGCCTGGAGTGGTCAGGATGAGGTTGACCAGGTAGCCCTCCGCGAAAATGACCACCGAGAAGAAGAGGGCGACGCCGAACCACACTCCCCACACCCCCCAGTTTCTTTTCGGCGTGGGTGCTTGTGATGGTTCTCCTGCCGCGACGTCCTCTGACATTCGGAGATGGTTTGCTCGATTGTCCGATTTAAGTGGTCGCTCTGTGGCCGTCAGAGGACCTAGGTGGACGCGATTCCCGACGTGCCCTGCCTCTTGAGCCTGTTGCTCAAGGCTAGAGCTGTCATCAGGTCCCTCCCGCCACAACGGTCCAGGAGAAGCTCGCGTTGGTTCCGTCGCCGAACCCCGCCGTGATAACGACAGTGTAGGTCTGGCCCTGCACGATGCGGACGATAGGGGAGTAGCTTAGACCTGTGACAGTCTGCCCAGGTGGAATTGGATAACTGGCGGTTGGGCCTATCGTGAGGGGGGCCGTGCTCTCGCCATTCACATCGACCTCCAAGCTGACCATCGGAACGGTGTTCCTGTTGGAGATGGTGAAGTCCACCTCGCTGTAGCCAAGAGACGGGTGCGAAGTCACCTCCAAGTAACTCACCGAGAATGTCCCGCCGCCTCCGCCTGCTCCCAGCCAGAGCCACAAGCCTACGGCGACGGCGACAACAACCGCGACGAGAGTCGAAGCAACCGCAACCACCACCCTCCTTCGAGTCGCCATTGCAGATTTCCTATAGGCGACTTGGGTTATTATCCGTGCCGCTCTGGCCGTCGTATGAACCTGCTGCCCAGTCGAGTGGAGGCCCCCACCGCCACGAAGTTCCACTTCGTCGGGGAAGGGATGCCAAGATCACGAAGACCCCACCCACAGCCTGGACAGCGGAAACGATCGGCCCAGCCGCGAGTATCGGGACGAAGGGAGAGGCCGCCCCGAGTCCAAGAGTGTTGATGGAGTAGACCAGCAGGGCGCCGAACAGGGCGCCACCGAAGCAACTGACGATGATGAGAATGAGGCCGAAGGCTGACCCGCACACAAAGAGAAGGAAGTCTCCGATCTTGTGCACAACTCCTTCCCTCTGGGACGCATATGCCCTCATCGCTCCCGCTGCGAGTGCGACGCCGACCACTGCCAGGAACGCAGGTGCCACGTCTTGGGTGAAGAAGACCCACAGGCGAAACTGGTCCTCGATGATGTGGAATTTCGCGAAGTCTGTCGAGACCACGGTCATCCAACCGTAGTCTGCAAAGCCTGGCGGAAGGGTCAGGCCACCGATGTAGAAGAGAAAGACCCCCATTTCCGCAAGGAGGAAGCCAGCCAGCTTGAAGCCCCGCCTGCCGTACAGGACGAAGAGCGCGCCGCATGCGGCCAGAAACGCGCCCTGGAGGAGGTAGAGGTTGGGGCCCAGGAAGAACGGAGTCATCAGGGCCGTGAGGATCGAATGCACGCTGAAGCCACCGCCGTAGAGCAGGACTATGGCGAGGATGACGGGCCTTGAGGGACTTCGCCCCTTCGCCACCCTGTACCCTACCAGCGCCACCATGGCCGAAGCTGGCGCGGTCAATACCCGCCACGCGTTGAAACTGAGGAACGGCTGGAGGTCGTTCTGGTAGCTGGCAAGGCTCCCCTGGAAGTAGCCGTAGTACAGCGAGAGGGGCGCAAGGACATCGCTGGCCGCCCACGCGATGCCGAGGAAGATCCCTGCAATTCCCAGCCACTTGCGGACGCGGCCATCGCCCGCTGGTAACACCTCATGCGAAGGTGGGCTGCCTTGGGCCATCACGCGATGATATGAGCCAGACCGTTATATTCCCTGCTTTCTGGACTCGGCATCTTCCGTATGCCCTCCGATCGCAACTTGTTAGAGGACCTAGGTGGACGCGATTCCCGACGGGCCCGATAGGGCTGACTTTTCTGTCCGTAACCGTTATAGAACATCTCCTCTACTGACCGAACCTTCTCAGCTAGCTTGCGGGACCCCATTTCAGGCGAGTTAGAGTGCCTAAGTGTCGAAGTCCTTGAAGCTACGCTCGTCCTTGACGATGCCGTAGTGAACCATCATGTGCGCCAAGAGACCGACGCCATAGTTCGAAGCCCACGCTTTTGCATTTGGAGACATCGCCGTGGGAAGCAAGTGAGGTCCTCCCATCGGCTTGTATATCTCTTTCATTTGATAGCTCATAGTCAGCTTGGCCAGTTCGGGGACGGCTGTCCACAGATCCCAGCCATTCTTTCTTGCCCATTTCAGGAAATCGTCTCCGTTCTTCGGGACGGCCTTCCAATCGCCACGCCTCAGGCGGTATTGATAGAATCGCTTCTCACCCTTGGCGCAGTCTGCCTTGTCCTTTGCTATGAACCGCGAGAAGATCCTATCCCAATCCTTCTTCGGCTTTAGCTTGACCGTCAGCTCTCCACCCATGACTCTTGCCATCTGTTCGGGTGTCAAGTGGTATCGCTGGGCGGCATGGAATACGGATGCGGCTTCGTTGTACTGAGCGCTGCCCCAAGGATAGGCTTCTGAGACCGATTTGTGGTCCAGTTCGTCGGACAGTATGTTGGGATGCGTGTGTTCGATGTAATGCAACACATCCTCTGGATTGACCTTAAGAGATGGTCTCTTCCGTCCGTGAGAAGCGCTACTCGTGACCATGGCTACGTCGCAGGCCTATTCCAGCTTCTTAACTTTAGCAACTAGCCTACCCTTCTCCTGCACGACCTCCCAGTCTAAGATGTCCCCAGGGTCAAGCTTCAGTTCCTGGGCTATCTTCTCGGGGATTGTAGTTCGCACCGAAGGAGACTTGTTGCTCGCACGCGCAACCGCTGATTTCTGGCCCATCCCGTCAGAATGTTATCTGTGTGGCTTATAGGTCTTATGCACTGATATGTAGCGCCATACCTATTAGGTCGCATCTACCTATACCTTTATAAAGTGCCCAGTCGTATGGGTCGATTAGGTAGATAAGGTATGATGGACACACAAAATGGGAAACGCGTAGCTGGCTGCAGACAGATCGGATTTGTTATTCGAGGTCGTTCGCAGTCCTTCAAAGTGAAGTCGCAGAGCGGACCGACTTGGCACACTGTCTCGATGCAGAAAGGTGAATGGTGGTGCGAGTGCCCCGATTTCTTGCAAAGAGGCATCAAGTGCGAACACGTCTTTGCGGTTGAACGTTTTCTTGGCGAGGATGAGCTTCAATGACGACTCCAATCCCAGACGATGACCTAGGAACAGACCCCGAACGTAGGAAGAGACCTGCCGCGTTGCCGCCTGACTTGGAAGCTTCCACAGCATTCGCCGCCCGCAAAGACCAGCTCCGTGTAACGATCAACGATCTGTGCATCAGATATGGGTGGACTCACAAGGGTAGGCAGCGCATCGCGAGCGTGACGAAACTCCTAACTTCGGACATCTGTGAGAGACGAATTGCCTTCATACTGTGTCACCAAATCCCAGAGGAATACAAAAAGTTCGATTCGGTTTACAGGGAGAAGAGCGAATACGCCACCCTCAAGATACTCGACCACTTGAAGATCCGCCTAAAAGAGGAAGGTCTCAATGTGCGACTTGCAACAGAAGAGAAGGCGGACTTCGGGATATACGATGCCGTCATAGAGAGCGGAACCCCCTGCCGAATACTGCAGAACGGTCAGCAGAGGATCAGGCTTGAAATCAAGGCCAGCTTGGGATTGCCTCTGGAACAGATAGACCGCTACCTTTGGGATGACTCTCCTTTGATGCTAATCAGGGTGATTACGGGGCAAGTCGTAATGTTCAGGCCCTTGGAAGTGGAGGAGTTTGCTCGCTTCTCTATTTGCTCCATTCTAGAGAAAGCCAAGCGATTGAAGAACGACAAAGCAATCACGGTTCCAGGGAACTACTGCGGAGCCTGCCCCGATCAAACGTGCGCCTACAACAAGACCAGACCATCTGTTTCAACGAGCCAGTTGGTCAAAGCAAACGATTCGGAGTTCGCCATGGATATCACCTCGTTCTTCAGAAACCTCCCTTATGTGGCTGAGCGGACGGCGACCCTCGTGATTAGTGAGCTGAGGGCGGCACAGGATCAAACAAGGAAGTGATTCGTATGGCGACACTCGGAAGACGGGAAGTCAGAGGGCTAACATTGCTCAAGTCCGTTCATCGAGTCGACTCATCATGCTATAGAGTCAAATCCCAGACGTGTGCGGAGGTCTATACAGTCTCGTGGCGGCGCACTCACTGGGCGTGCTCCTGTCCTGATTACCGCCAAAGCCATAAGCGGTGCAAGCACATCGCGGCGGTCTTCTATCATAGAGCAACTGAGCAAGTAACGACCATCCTGAATAACCAAACGACCGAGACTCCGAAGTGTCCGAGGTGTGGTGGAATAGAACTGGTACGTCGGGGGATCAGGCACAACAAGAAAGGAGCAACCCAGAGATACTACTGCAAATCGTGTCGCACAAGGTTCGTGGATTCTACCTTCGCAAACTCCAAGACAGAGGGTTCAGCGGTTGCCTCTGCCCTGGATCTCTACTTTAGGGGGCTGAGCCTAAGGGAGGTGTCGGGCCATCTCCTCTCGGTCTGGCACCTAAAGGTGTCACACGTCACCGTGATGAACTGGATTCGCAAGTACGTCGTGCTGGCAAGCGCAGCTTTGGAGGGTCAGGTCTCCCTTTCCAGCGAAAGGTGGAATGTTGATGAGACCTACGTGAACCTCAAAGGAAGGCACATTCTGTTCTGGAATCTACTGGACGAAAAGACCCGCTTCCTCATAGCCGTCCGAGTAAGTCAGAGAAGGAACGTGGTGGAAGCGACCAAGATAGTCCTAGAGGGGATAAGGCGAGCGGGAGAACCCGAAGAGGTGGTGACCGACGGAGCAGCCCCCTATGATGTAGCCCTACGATCAACCTTGAAGCGCCCTGCGATTCACATTCAGGGTCCTGGCCTAGTCGGTCCAGCGACAAATAACAGGGTGGAGCGGCTCAACGGAGTAATGAAGAAAAGGCTTCACGTAATCGGATCGTTTCGCACTATCGAGTCAGCGCGGAATTTCGCAAACGGTTATGCTATCCACCACAATTACGTGAAACCACACAGGGCATTTGGCGGTAAGACGCCCGCCGAAGTTGCGGGGATAACCGTAGAGGGAGAGAATAAATGGATGACACTCATACAAAATGCAGGCAAGAAATCGAACGGGAGAGACTCTTGATTGAGTAAGAAGCTGATTGATGACGTAAGCCTTGAGGATGACGACTCGAAAGGACCACCGATTATCTACACCAATCAAGATATCCGACGCATGTTTCGCTTAGCCGACTTGGACAAACGAGATGTATTCTACGACCTTGGCTCAGGCTGGGGACAGACGCTAATTGTTGCCTTGACTGAATTCAAGGTGAAAAAAGCTGTGGGCATTGAAGAAGACAAGGAACGTCATAGTGTCTGTATGGAGAGGTTGAAAAAATGGGATAGGATTGACCCGACAATATCCCTATGTGGCAAATCCGTTCTTGGCGACATGGATGACTTGTTTCGAGGTAGGCTGCCAGAAGCGAATCTTAATGAAGCGACCGTTGTCTTCTACGGACTCGCCACTGATACAAGACTAAAGACCAAGTTGTCAAGCCGAATGAGTGACGGCGCACGCCTGATTTACAATTGTGCGTTTCCCGAGGTCATGCCCGTTAAGGTTGATTATCCGTTCTACTTGTCAAGGATTCCATTCAAGAGACCCCCGAGTGAGCTTGAGTGGTTGACTACAGTCGTTCGGAAACCTGAATCCTCAATACAAAGAGGACGCAAGCCCAGCATCGATGAACTGAAAGAGGAATTCGCTCATGATTGCGACATAGCAAACGAAGAAGATGCCGAAACCCTATTGCGACGGCTCAGCAAGGCCGTCGGCGATGACTCATGGATGACGAAAGTTGACAGGGAGACGGACCGCTCGGAGATGACGAGTTCTTGACAGCACCCTCAAGAGGAATCCTGCGAAGGCGGACAGAAGTCCAGCGGTCACAACACACCAGCCCGTCGACAGGTCCCGATTTCGCACGTCGGGACCCGAAAATGCTCACGTCAAAAGTAGAGATCGAGACTTTCCCGTGCTCTACGCCGCTCTTCCTTGTTGCCTGAATGTCGGGCGGCCCTAGACCAGACCACTCTCTCTGCTATGCGTATCAGCTCTGAGAATTTTCGGCACCTGAGGCCCGTTGATACCATGAATGGCGACCTGGATTGGAGTCCATCATGAGCCCTCAAATTGTAATGGTGCCGCAAGAGATCGACCCTGTCTTGCGTAGCCGAGGAGAAAGATAACGACTTCCTATGAGGGAAGCTCAAGCCTCGGGCAGACCCATGTAACCTTTCAATAAGATTGATATGCCCGTAATCCACGGCCTTCGATCTTGCAAATGCAACCATTCCGACTGCCACTATTGCTTTGCTGGCAGGCCCCCAGCCATCGCACTTTGCAGTCTTCCCTTGGAAGCCCTGGCATCGTCTCGTTGCTAACCTCAGAGCCTTGAGCCAGGTTTCTTCATCCCTTTCCTCGGCAACGAGCGAAACAAGCCACCTTCGGGTTGTCGTCTCAAGGACATTGAGAATCCAAAAATGAGAGCCATTAGTCGACCGTTGAAACATCTCGTCCACTTGCAGCTCTCCGCATATTGGGCGTACCCGATCATCTTCCTCAAAGACGTTCAGTAAGTGGGAAACGGATGCAATATTCCCAGCGAGCTTGAACCGCGTCAAGTCAACCTCCAGGTCTATCCGTAATCTCGATGCAATACCAGCTAGACTCGGTTCTGCGACTGCCATGTCCAAGCCTATGTCGACGTCCTTGGCAACTTGAGTATCGAATAGGCTACGAGCGGTGAACTTGCGTTTGCAGCTATGGCACAAGTAGCGCTGCGGTGAGGTCTTTTTGTTCTTTCTGGACCCCTTCTTCGTTACATTGGAGCTTCCACAATAGCAGCATCGGACTGACAGTTCCTGAAGGGTTAAGTGGAAGACCCGTTTGTTAACGGGTTCAAGTGGGTGCGGCAAAAGTCCCTCCTTGTTAACCCGACCCCTCAGGGTCGGGTTAGGTCTTCGGGACTTCGGACAGCTGTTCAGTATTCGGGACCTGACATCACCCGCTGGTCTTGATGGGGTATCCTGAGGGTGTGGACAATTCTGACCAAAAATGAAGTCGTCTAGGTTCATCCTACTTCAATCCCTCATTGTGGTGGTCAACCAACGGCGCGGGTCCATGCTCAAGCTCCCTCCGTTTCAAGGAGTGCCTCGCGCACCTTGCGCTGGTATTCCTCAAATTGCTCCCTGAATGCTGTAAGCTCTTTCTCTAGATTCACAAGCTTGGCCCTAATCTGGTCCTTGTCGCTGACTCTGGCGCGGGCCCGCTTGCTCACACTATATGGGTAGAGCTGCCCTATTAAGAAAAAAAGGGGGACTATATTTATACAGATAAAACCCTTAGGGGTACCACATCTGGGGTAGGGACGGTGTCACTAGCAGGCAGACCTGAGGAAGATGGAGGGCATGTCAAACGGAAACTCTCACTAGATGCCAAGACGAACCTTACTCTGGAGAAGGCAACGAAAAGGGGGTTCACCAAGAGCAGTTTTGTCGAGGGAGCCGTCAAAGCCTACAACGCCGACATCAAGCTGCATATGGTAGGCTGGGAGATAGAGAATGGGCGAATCAGCATGCTTGTGCAGAACGATAGCGACGAAGGCCTGCTGATAACTCAGCTGTCATGCGATGGCCAGATGATCAAGCATATAGATGTCTTCCCTAATCCCTTGCTTCCCCATAGACAGTCGGAAGGCTCATGCGTGATTTCGTTCCGACTACCCAAACGCCTCCAAACGGAAGGGCACTCTGTGGTGCTATTCTCATACCTTGCGGAGTTTAGTCTGATCCTAGACAAGACGCTACTCGGTCGATAATCGCTCATACGCTGCGATACCATTAAGCCGTCACTCGCAAAGTGCGCGAGAGGTCTACCCAAAGAACAACAAGACTATGAAAGTGGCTATTGCCAATCCGACTATTGCATTCACTAATTCGTGATAATTGAAGACTAGGAACCGCCTGCGAACTTCAGCCCGTGAAAGACCTTCCACCCTTGTCCACCTCAAAGCTTTGAACAACCTGCTGTTGTGGTACTTTCCTCCACCAACCATTCTAGTCTCGATGTAGGTTGCTACAAGAATCATGAACAGGAAGGCCACGGCCATGTATATGTCGAGTAGCAGGAGGAATCCTGCAAGGACTCTCCAGTGCATATGCCAAAAGATGAGACCGAAGACAATAGGGGGAAGCCAAAGACCAGACGTATTGAACAGAATGATGCCTGCGTTCTCACGAAGGTCTTGCCTAGTTTCATCTCTCAACAGCCAGAGGTACCCTATTACGGGAATGAAAGTAATCCAACTAGTCTTGAAAGAGGATTCAGTCAATCAGCTCTCGCTCTCACAAATCGCCGAACGATTAATGGGTTGGTGCCGTGCGTTTCTATGTCGAAGAACACCTTAACGGCCCAGCCTCCTTTCTTGCAGCGTGGCTTGGAGCATGGGAGTGACGGTGTCCGCGACGCCGATGGCGGTCACAAAGGCGATTGCCGACAGCACGCCGAGCATATGTCCTAGGTTACCTAACGCGCTGTTCGCAATAGCCCAGAAGACGTAAAGCAAGAGAATAACCGTGATGCCTCGAAGGAGGGTGGGAAGCGGTCGGCCCAGCCTGACGTGGGGGAAAGTCTTTACAAAACCAGCGTAGGCAAGCCCCGCCGCGACGCCGTACACACCGTCCGACATCCCAGAGAACGTGAAGGCTCTGCCTGAAGCAGATAGGGTTGCGAATGCAACTATGCCAGAGGTAATCGAAGTAGCGAAGAATAGCGGAACCGTCCACCTGCCGATGAACCTGAGGTACTGTTCGCCTTGGTCCGTCATCTGTGCCCCCATGTATCCTACTATGGCCAGCATGACGGGGAAGGCCAGCAGCATAGCTGCGTTACCAATAACGTGCAACGTTGACACGTGGGAGAAAATGTGAGTCACAATTCCCATTGGATTGTCGTTAGACAGTGCGAGTTCAGCTGAGTGATCTGGCAGGAAGTAGTATGCAAGAATGGCTACGGCGTCTACGATGCCAAACACACTAAGCGAGGGCCAAAGAGCCTTGAACGTTCTCTTGATGGTGTTAGTGCCCAACAAGTTCCATCGCCGAGGACTACCTACCGATGGTCTGGAGTTAAGGTCTAGAATTCGTCATGAGACGGATCTTCGAATTTTCGAAAGACGAATGGGCGTCCACATCATCTTGATTCCAAAGAGCGCATTGAAGACAGCGACGGCCACTATTCCCACGGCGAGCGGCAAGCCGCTTATCTGGCCGTAGAGCGATCCTACCCCGAACCAGACAAGCAGGATCGACATTAGAGCGACTTCCCCCCCGTAAAGGATTGGCGAACGAAAGAAGTGCTGGATGGAGTCGTAACCCTTCCTGGTGACCAAGTAGCTGTGAGAACCGTCGTCTTCCTTCTTCTCTGCAATGAGCTTGTCCTTCTGAAGGTCTTCGATGTCGGTATAGACTTGGCTGACGCTATATCCGACCTCATTGGCTAAGAAGGCATGGAGACTTGGTTGCTCTTTCTTGACCTTCCCCTTCACGGCTAGGTATAGGAGAAGCCGCGTTTTGTTGGGCAACGTGCCCTTCTCGTATGTGTCAGGACGGCTGGAGCGCACGGGCTCTGAACTCGGCATCTGTTAGGGCGTTCTAGCTATTTGACGATAAATGCCTTTGGAACGCTGGGTTCACCGTGTCAGCAACCGAGACTCGATTAGTTCCTTCACTTCTTCGTAATCCTTCTCAATCTTGGCCAGTCTGCCTTGTAGTATAAGGTTCTCCCTTTCGAGCGCGCCGACCTTCCTGTCGCTGACGACCACCTTCTCTTCGAGCTTGTTCTTCAATTCAACTGCCTCTGAGATTGTGAGAAGCGGAACTACCTTGACGTATTCGTCCAGCAGGTAATGCGTGGAGGGCTTGTAATAGTTCTCCGCATGACCAAGTAACTTCTCGACGTCGATTGTCTTCATGCCTCTTTCAGCGTTGGTCTTGAAGAATTTACGAAAACCGTGTACCTGCTTGAACTCGTGTTTCTTATCACCCGCCTTCCTTAGGCCAACCTTCCTCAGCAAATCTCCCATCTCATTTCCTATCGCTTTGGCACTGAGGGCTTTGGCCACCTTTGGATCTTGTTTCCTGCTAGCTCTATACTTGTTATTATCCCAGACATCTCTAATGAGAGGTGAGGTCGGTGTCACCAGCTCACCGATTGCCTCTCTCCTTTTCCTGTATTCCGCTAACGCATGATAGCACTCAGGCGTCATAAACGTCGAGTACTCTTCTGGATCTTCTCGGTAGACGATGAGTTTTGCCGCAACGAGATCTCCGTCCTTGAAGAGTGGTTCGATGTCTCTCCAAGTCAAGGATGCTATCGCTCCCAGCCTTATCCCAGTGCTACAACACAACAGAACGATGCATTTGGTTCTCAGATCAGCGTTGTCGATTATGGTTCTGACTTCTTCCAAGGTTGGCGCTCTATCACTGCCTATCTTCCTAGCGTGCGGCATAAGCTTGCTAATCTTTGCCCAGTTTACCGCGTCATCAAGGTCATTCATCTCATAGAAATGCTTCAAAGCATCTCTGACTTGGTGTATGGTTGAACCGCTTACCTGGCTCCTCCTTGCTTCCACATAGTCTATTATTGCGTGTTCGGCGAACTTCGAGTCGTTCCTGCTCTTCTCAAGGAACTCGTCAGGCTCCATATGAGTGAAAGCGAGGAAGTACCTGAGCTTCTTGTAGTAGGAGTCCTTTGTGGCTTCGCTATTGAAGCCTTTCAGGAAGTTGACCATCGACTGGCCTTTGAGTTGATCGTTCAATCGGCGGGAGAGTTCGAGGTTCATACTTAAAAGTATTCCCACCCAAATTGTAGTGCGGGGGGTGGGATTCGAACCCACGAAGGCCTACGCCAGCAGATCTTGAGTTTGGGCTTTACGAGCTTCGCGTCTGCCCCCTGTAGTCACCTAATTCGGGAAGCTTTGACCTGGCTCGGGGACCCCCGCAGTCCACAACTCGGGTTTGTGGTTATTTTATGGTTTGCTTCCATTAAGCTTTAGAGAGTAGCTGGAGAAAGACAAACAAAATGGCTATTCCGAACATTGCCACCAAGACGAACCGTGTAACAAAGTCGCCACTCTTCTTGTGTCTCTCCTCCTTAACGCCGATTGTTTCACATTCACTTGAGCAGTAACTCCTACCTGGCTGAATAACTTTACCACAGGTCTTACAATGGGCGTGAGCCGGCAATTGCGAAAGATCCTTCATGTTCTTACACTATGACCAACGTGCCAACCGGCTCTCCCCTTATGGCTTTGCTAATGGCCGATGGCTCACACTTCAATATGACAGTCCTTATCTTCGATCGTTCGATGATGTTTACAGCCAAGAGATCCAGCAGCTCATACGTTCCGGCTCTCATTTCTCCATCTCCGAACATCTTCCTTAATTGCGCCGTTGAAACATGACTTAGTTTTCTAGCGCTACCATCTTTGTTGGGATCGGCAGTGTAAACACCGTCTACATCTGTTGCGTTTACAAACAGGTTTGCATGTATCCTTTCAGCGGTCAACGCTGCGACAGCGTTGGTGCTATGCCCTGGATGAAAACCACCAACAACAACTATCTTGCCGGTACCAAAAGCCTCAGCCGCTTGATCCATATTCTCAGGGACAGTAGGGAACGCCAAGTCCCCCAATCCGCCGACCAAGAGCTCGGCATTGAGACGAGCCGCTCTCAACCCCAAATCATCTAGCATCGATTCATCGATGCCTAGCTTCCTTCCAATTGTTATGTAGCGTCTCGCCGTCTCGCCACCGCCAGCCACCAAAACCAACTTCTCTCCAGCCTTGGCAAGATTCTTGAAGAGCTTCAGCAACGGAGGGAGATTCTTGCTGATGCCATCCCAAAGGAATACAGAACCACTAATCTTAATTACTGTCCCTTTCAAGGCTTTCCCATAAGTTCATCTAACCCCTCAATAAAAAGTTGAGGGTAAGGATGGCGATACCAATTGCCAGAATATGACTCCGTAGCAATGTACAGGGTGAGGAAATTGCTAACGGAGCTCGGCAGCAAACAGGGTCGGGGAACGGAACTCATTTCCCTTTACGTTCCACCCAAGAGACCCATCTACGATGTCATCGCCAACCTCAGGGACGAATACGGAACGGCATCCAACATCAAGAGCGATACGACACGTAATCACGTACAAGACGCACTCACCCGAGTCCAACAACGTCTCAAGCTATACAAGAGCGCTCCACCAAACGGTCTGGTAATCTTCTGTGGGGCTTTGCCGGTCAGTGGCCCTAACACGGAAGTGATTCAGCTTTTCGAGATTGAACCACCGAAGCCAATCAGCGTATACCTTTACAGATGCGACGACCACTTTCACCTTGACCTCCTCAGAGACACGATTAGGGAACAGGAGGCTATAGGTATCCTAACTATCGACACCGCCGAAGCCGCCCTCGGCCTCCTCGTAGGAGACAAAGTTTCAGTGATTGAAGAGATGACATCAGGCGTAGCTGGTAAGCACCGCCAAGGAGGTCAGTCAGCGCGCAGGTTCGAGAGACTCCGAGCCAACGAAATCAATGATTTCTTCAATCGCATCGCCGTGCACGCATATAAGGCATTCATCGAAGTCACTCCGGTTAAGAAGATGATTCTGGGAGGTCCAGGACCCACGAAAGACTCATTCTACAAAGGTGAATACCTAGACTATAGGCTACAAAACGGCGTCATCGGCCTCGTAGATATCTCTTATTCGGGTGAAGCCGGTATACGTGAAACCGTCGAGAAAGCGGGATCACTACTCCAAGACGTTCGATTCGTTCAAGAGAAGGACATCATCAATAAATTCATAGGTGAAGCATCGAAGGACTATGGCTTGGCAGTATACGGCCTCGACAACGTCCTCTTTAGCCTTAAGAACAACTCTGCCAGCACCATCATCATTTCCGAAGAACTGGATCTTTACAGGCTAGAATTCAAATGCAGGAAATGCGACCAGACGATAGAAAGGTTCGTGAAACAGAGCGACATATTCTCCGAGAAGACAGAAATCATGGGTAAGAACTGTCCTTCGTGCAACGCTAACGAGTGGGATTACTCACAACAGGACGTAGTTGACTTTCTCTTTGATCAGGCGTCTACCATCGGCGCCTCCGTCGAAGTCGTCAGCGCTAAGACTGAACACGGACAGATGTTCAAGAGCTTCGGCGGAATAGGCGCCCTGCTCAGATATAGAACCAAGTAGCTCAGTCAACCGACTAAACTCTTAAGAGACTCATCAAATTACGCTAGCCACATTAATGGAAGCCTCGTCTTTCAAGCCCAGGATTGAAGAGAAAACCTGGAACCGGGGACTCGAGGAACAGATGTTCAAGAGATGGATTGACGAACAGTTGTATAGCTTCGATCCCCAATCAGAAAGACCGGTTTACAGTATAGACACACCTCCTCCTTACATCAACACACCCGTTCACATCGGTCAAGCATACACATACACCTGCATGGACGCCATAGCTAGGTACAAGCGTATGTCCGGCTACAACGTGCTATTCCCGATGGGCCTCGACAGAAACGGTTTACCCATAGAAATACAGACGGAGAAGGAGTTCAAGATAAGCATCAGGAACACCCCCCGCGAAGAGTTCATCCAGAGAGCTAAAGAGCTCCTAGACCGCTACGAAGGCGTCTCCGTTACGACATTCAAGAAGCTGGGGCTCAGCATTAACGGTTGGGAGAAGAAGAATAGCATTGGCGCAGTCTATGAAACCGACGATGCGGAGTATCGACGGCTCACTCAAGAGACGTTCATCAGACTATTCAAAGACGGGCTAATTTACGAAGGAGAGAAGACAGCAAACTACTGTCCTGTATGCCGCACCACCATCTCCGACGCCGAAGTAGAATACAAAGAATATTCAGTCAATCTCAACTTCATCAGATTCGCCCTAGTCAACGGCGGCGATATCACAATAGCTACGACGAGGCCCGAGCTGCTCGCCGCCTGCAAAATCATCATCTACAATCCAGAGGACGAGCGATACACAAATCTAGCGGGGAGGGAGGCGATAATCCCTATCTTCGGGAAGGTCGTGAAGGTCGTTCCACACCCCTACGCCAAACCCGAGTATGGCTCCGGTTTAGTCATGATTTGTAGCTACGGCGACTACAACGACATAAGAATCCTAAGAGAGCTTTCGATCCCTCCAACGTATATCATCGATCAGGATGGGCATATGGTAGGTGAAGCAGGCCCCTATTCGGGGCTGACCGTCAAGGAAGCTCGCAAGAAAACAGTAGAAGACCTCCAGACCAATGGCTTGATTGTCAAAATCGAACAAGCTCCCCACCGAGAACCGATTTGCTGGCGGAGCAAAAACCCCATCGAATTCATACCCACCAAGGAAATCTATCTCAAACAGGTCGCATACAAGGAAGACCTTCTGAAGTTGACAGACTTGATGACATTTCATTCCCCTCAAAGCAAGAACCTCTTGATAGACTGGATTAACAGCATCTCGGTGGACTGGGTCCTTTCTAGAAGGCGTTTCTACGGGACGGAGATACCGCTCTGGTATTGCATGAAGTGCGGCGAAACCATCATTCCTCCTCCCGGCCGGTACTATCGACCATGGAAGGAGAAGCCCCCCGTGGACAGATGCCCAAGCTGCGGGTGGACCGAGTTCAAGGGCGAAGAAAGGATCTTCGACACATGGTTCGATTCAAGCAACACCCAACAATACATCCTTGGCTATCTGTGGGAGAAAGAGTTCTTCTACAGGAATTACCCCTGTTCGCTTAGACCACAGGGGAAGGAAATCGTCAGGAGCTGGCTCTATTTTACAGTACTCAAGTCGTACCTTCAGTTCAAGAAACCGCCTTTCAAGGACGTTTGGATCAACCATCATGTAGTCGACGAGTCCGGCGAGAAGATGAGCAAGAGCGTGGGCAACGTAATTGACCCGCAAGAGGTCATCAAACGATACGGAGCAGAGGCTTTCCGCGCCTGGGTCTTCTTGGAAGGAGACATTACAGAGGGGGATGTGAAATACTCTTACGCGAGGACTGAGGGCTCCGGGAAGTTCCTCACCAAACTTTGGAACATCTCTAGGCTGATTTCATCCTTTCCAGAAGGGCCGAGCGCGGCTATCACTCCAAGCGAGGAGTGGATGTTTAGCGAGCTATCCTCCGTCATAGCCAAAACACGCGCCAACTATGAAAACTACACGTTCAGCAAGGCCGCGCTAGATCTCAGATATTTCAGCTGGAACATCTTCGCCGACCACTATGTCGAGATGGTCAAAGCTAGGGCCTACGGAGGGCCTGGCATAACCAAAGAAGAGCAGGAAGCAGCTTGGAACGGCCTGCATACGGGTCTCAAGAACATATTACTATTGATGGCACCTCTAACACCCTTCATCACGGACTATCTCTGGAGGAAGCTGTATGGCTTGACCAGCGTGCATTCACAAAGCTTCCCATCTTTCGAATACAAATCTGATTATGTCAATCTTACACAACAAATCCTCGACTTCGATTCAGGGATTTGGAACGCCAAAAAGTCTCAGGGGCTGTCATTGAAGGATCCCAGCTCAACAATAGTTCCAGCTCAATTGAAGCCGTTCGAGCCTGACCTTCGTCGTATGCACCACATTCAATGACGACCCGGTCAGCCTCGGTCGAAATTCTTAAAAACTCCCATTGGGTCGTGGCTTCAAGAGCCCCGGAAGGCCCCGGTACCTCGTCAGTGCCCGAGGCTGGAGAGCATAGCGGTCGAATGCGCTTCCTTGGTAAACTCGATACAAAGAGGAAGAGACCGCGGGTTCAAATCCCGCCCGGGGCTCCTTTTCAGAAGCTCTTAGAATCCAATCTGACACATGTCGTTAGTTCAGAACCAGACATATCTATCCCACGTGTGAGATGATACTAATGCTCGAAATCCTGTTCGATGTCCTCAAGGGAAAAGCTTGCTCTGATGTCAGCATACATCGGAGAGAGGCTATCCACTGTACCTCTTCTGAAGGCCCACTCCATCATCCTTGAAGATAAATCCGCGAAGACACCAGCTTGGTAATCGTGCTCATCCAAGAATTCCTAGTGGCACAGGGCCAACATGGTTTCAAGGAGACGTTGGAAGGACACAAAGTAGTCGTGGAGGCCCTAGCAGACGAAGCCGCGTCTTGGGCAAATCACGAAGATTCTCCCATCAGCCTTCCCCCCGGTCTATACCAATGCTTCCACTGCGGTAAGGTTTTCTCAAGCGACGAAGAATACAGGACTCGCATCATCATCCATTACGCCTAATCTTGCTACAAACACTTATCTTGATGGTACATGTGAGCAGCCGCAAGAGAGCGTTCACTCGAGCGGGGCCGTGGGCTAGCCTGGTCCACGCTACCAGCCTTGGGCGCTGGTGATCGGCGGTTCAAATCCGCCCGGCCCCACCACCGGCCTTCATCAACATCATATCTGACGCTGTTCCGACTTCTACCTTGTTCAAAGCCAAATCTTTCATCTCATAATCATACCTATCCAGCTGAAGGCGACGCAAGAAAGGCGCAATCGTCACTGGCGGACCAGGCCGATAGCCGACCCGTGAAGCATACTTATTGAAATGAGGTAGGATAATCACCTCCCTAGGCCTCATACCCCTTTTACCTCTTAGAATCAACCAAACGGGCTTCCATTCGCCATCAATTACCCGTTGTGGATGAATATGACCCGAAACCATCATGTCGTATGATTCCAGACTGTCAGACAACCTTGGTAAAGAATGTCCGTGGATGAATACCGTTTTGTCCAGCTCAAGCCCATTCCTTCCTATTATTCTGACTCGCGAATCCATGACATCCTCAATTCCGTAGTCATGGTTCCCCTTCATGATCCACACTGCGAAATCTTCGGTCAACTTCTCTGTCAGGCTCCTGAGGGCCTTCCTTTCATGAATGTCGGGTTCGAATAATCCATGTTTCAAATCGCCCAGCATAATCAGGTTGCAGGCGCCGGTCTTGCGGCTCGCTAGACCTATTCTTTGACAGATTTCCGCTGCTTCTTCTTCGGGAAACGGCCTCCGGAGTCCCATCCTACTAGTCAACCCTAGATGAAGGTCGCTCAACACCAAAAAACGCTTGCCGTCTCTTGTCAAAGCAGATAATGCCGGGACCTCCTCTAGGGGTTGGAGTTTCAAGGGTCGGCTTTACATCCGCCTAACGGATAAATCACCCTTTCTTATAGATACGAACATTGTCTAGACCAGCCGCTATTCATGACCAACTTCTACTGAAAGCAACAGAGATAGTTGATTCGAGTGGAGTCAAACAGCATGTGTTCAATCCCAGCGGAACAGAAATCTGGACGGTCGTCGGTAGTGAAGGAGAATACCTGGTATCTAATGATCCTCCTCTATGCACATGTCCTGCCTTCTACTTTTCCTTGACCAGAGGAAAGAAGAAGGAGTGCCATCATCTCTTGGCTCTGACTTTAGCTAAGAAGCAGAATCATGTCGTTGTAATCGCGGGTCATGACGATGAAATCCCGGCGTTCCTCGGCCTGTTATGGGGGAACGACAAGTCCCCTACCAGGCAGTCAAATTAATCAATGACCTCTGGCTTCAGACCGCCGAGGCTATGAGATACATGTACCTCAGGGATTCTCGGTTCCAGAAGATGACCGATTTCGTTTTCGAGCCTCATCTCCTTCTCTGCCGCGGTGTCCTCGGTCTGAGCCACCAGGCATAGCAGTTATCGTTTAGGCTACAATAAAGTAAGGCAGGCTCCGGCTCGAGGTTATTGCCTACGAAGCCATCCTTTCTGCTCATGTTCACTATGTTCTCAGCCGCAATTTGCTCAAAACCAACTTCTTCTTTCAATCATATTCTATATCTGCGAATCTCCTTCGCTCTAATGCCGATTTCAGAATCATCTTCACGGGCATAACTCCTCAGAACGAGCGTCATCATAACATCTTTCCTCAACTCACTCAATGTTTGAATTTGAAATGAGTGGAAATGCTCTTTACGGGTCCCATACGCCCAACCTTATAGTAACCTTTGCGCATCCCATGATTCAGGGCCATATGTTTTCGAATATAACATGATTATGCCTTTGCTGTGCACATGTCTGCACGACTCAGACAGAAACGGCTCCAACAGATTCACTTTGAAGAATTCAATCCCGGACTTGGCCAAGACCATCTTCCAAGAGATTCGCTCGGCGTGCAGACATGTTTCCCCTTATCAGCACCTACGTCGCAGGAGATTGTCAGAATCACCAATTCCTGTCTCCAGAACATGCCGATGAGCCTCGCCCCGACTTCACGCCGGGGCTTGGGGCGAGTGCTAAACGGGCCATGCGACCGGTTCATCTCAGCGGAGGCTTCAAAACCTCCTCTCTCCTCAAAGAAATTCTTAGATTATTCTAGAAATGGCTCAGGGATTTGGTGCGATTACATAGGCAGACAGACTTATAACTTTCTGATAGGTTAAGGGATTACCAAACGTGAGAGCCATTGGGCCAGCCATATGACGAGGGCCTCACCGACGCCGAGGCAAACAGATATGCCCGCCAGATCGTCCTCAAGGACATCGGTTGGGAGGGTCAGGTCAGGCTCAAGCGTTCCACCGTTCTAGTCGCCGGCGCAGGAGGCTTGGGCTCTCCAATCTTGATTCAGCTAGTTGTCCTTGGGGTCGGGACAATCAAGATCATAGACAGGGACATCGTCAGCGTCACTGACCTCCATCGGCAGTACCTCTACAGGGAGTCGGACGCCGGAAGGCCGAAGACGGAGGTGGCGGTAAAGAGGATCAGAGAAATCAACCCCTCAATTAAGGTAGAAGGATATGCGGAGTCACTATCATACGACCGGCTCCTCGAGCTGCTCAACGGTGTAAACGTCGTCATGGACGGCCTCGACGACATGAGAGGGAGGTATGCCTTGAACAGGGCTTCCTACAGGATGAAGGTCCCATACATCTTCTCTTCGGCGCTGGAGATGTACGGTAACGTGTCCACTATCATCCCGGACGAGACCCCCTGCCTCGAATGCTTCCTCGGTGGGATGAGCGACGACGGCGTCCGGAAATGTGCGGTCGTCGGCGTCCATCCTTCCTTGTTGGGGGTCATAGCCAACATCGCCATTTCAGAAGCCGTGAAGATAATCACGGGGGAGAAGCCTTCGCTGGCTTCGAAGCTCCTGCCTAGTCGACCTCCGGCACTTCAACTTCGACTCTTTCAGGGTTACTATCAATCCGAACTGCCCGGTCTCCGGCAGTGGCACGAACCTCACCGACATACACCCGCCCCTCCTAGAGCGGGCATGCGCCAGAGACGGGAGCGGGACTTACTTCATTAACCCAAGGAGGACGCTGGATGTGGACCTCAGCAGGCTCGACGCCTTCGCTGGGGAAAAAGGCTACGCCCTGCTGAGCGAAGGCGACATCTTCCGCACGCTGAGGTTGGACGACATTTACGATGTGAGCATCTTGAAGAGCGGTACAGCCATGTTCAAGGTGAAGAAGCCAGTCCTGGACATCGACGCCGCCGAGACTAGGATGAAGGAGATTTACGAAGAGATCGTGGAGGAGGGCCTCTCCATGCCCTGGAAGGAGTATGTAGCCTCCCCCGCGTAGGGCTGAAGCCATTAGAGAAGGAACGAAAGACATATTAGAATTGCAGAGGGTCGGCTGAATGTGAGCACTACGGCTTCTAGACACGCGACTCCAGAGAGGAGCAAGTCGACGCAGATACAGGTGCTCTACTACGCAGAAGTGCGGGAGTTGGCAGGCCTGTCAGGTGAAGATATTCGACTGCCATCCGGCTCTACGACCGCCAATCTCGTCAGCTTGGTTTTGAGACTCCATCCCGACCTTGAAGAAGTCCGAGAGATAATCCACATCATCGTCAACGGCACTATGATTACTACCAGCCCCATCCTTCACGAAGGCGACATTGTAGCCCTGATTCCTCCGACGGGCGGTGGATGAAAGCGGGAAGACTTCTCTAGGGCTCGCCTCGAGGTTGAGGTACCCTTATAACGGCGAAAGCTTCTTCGAGACAGGGAAGCGTGCGACTGATAGGTGACGGTTGAGGAAGCCCTTTCTGACTCCGATGCCAACAGGTATTCACGCCAGATTGTCCTCCAAGACATCGGCTGGGAGGGACAACAGAAGCTCAAGGGCTCCACCGTCCTCGTAGTAGGGGCCGGGGGCCTGGGTGTCCCTATCCTTGTTCAGCTTGCATCCATGGGAATCGGCTCCATTAGGATTATAGACAGGGACATCGTTAGCTTCACTGACCTCCAGCGCCAGTACCTCTACAGGGAGTCGGACGCCGGAAGGCCGAAGATAGAAGGCGCCTTGGCCCGCCTGAAGGAGATGAATTCGTCAGTGAAGGTTGAGGGATTCGCTGAGAGCCTGACCTACGAAAGCTTGCTTGAGCACCTCAGGGGCGTCGACGTAGTGCTAGATGGGCTGGACGGCATAAGGGCTAGGTACGCAGTGAACAGGGCTGCCTACGAAATGCAAGTCCCTTACGTCTTCTCCTCAGCGATTGAAATGCTCGGCTCCGTCATCACGATAGTGCCGGGGAAGACCCCCTGCCTGGAATGCTTCTACGGAGGCCTCCAGGAGGGCTCGGTCCCCTCCTGCGCCGTTGTAGGCATTCACCCTGCGATACTCGGGATTGTCGGGAGCATAGCAGTCTCCGAGGCGGTCAAGATAATGACGGGGGCCGAACCTTCTCTTTTGTCCAAGCTGCTCATGGTGGACCTCCGCAACTTTAGCTTCGATACGATAAAGCTGAAGGAGAGGCCCTCCTGTCCCGTATCTGGGAGCAACAGAAGGCCCACTAAGGTCTCGCCCTTCCTCATGGAACACTCTTGCAAGAGAGACGGGACAGGCACCTACTTTATCAACCCCAAGAAGGTCCTCACGCTGGACCTCGAAAGGCTGGATTCGTTTTCAAACCACGAAGGGATACCAATCCTGATGGGTAGCCCACTCTTCCGCACGCTGAGGTTGGACGACCTTTACGATGTAAGTGTCCTGAGAAGCGGGACGGCCATCTTCGCTGTCAAGAAGCCCGTCCAAGATATCCACGCGGCTGAGAGAAGGATGAAGGCTCTGTTCAGGGGAGTTGTGGAGAAGGGCCTGGGCATAGGCTGGGACCAGTACGGGAACCCGCGAGTACGCAGTTGAGGTTCATCTGGCCTGCCGGTTTCCCTTAATGGCGACTGCGCCTTCAATCATGCGGGAGGTCTACATCTATCGTGGAACCCAAGACTTCAAAAGGCGATTCCACCTGCTTCTACAAGACCGAGATAGTCTAGACGAGAACGCATGGATTGCTTATTGGGGAAATGGGTTTCGATTGTTCCTCGCTCTAGCCGATTTGGACAAAGCTTCGGAGAGTAGTTTAACATCACGTCTAGGAGCAAAGTCAGTGAATTGGCGTCGCCTCTTAACCTTCGCCTCAAGCGGCTCTGTTTCGATAACCTGAACGAGTTTGTCCGCATTCTTACGAGCGGCATCATTAGCAACAAGGTTCTGGTGGATGACTTCGCCGAAGCATTAACCAGTAAAGCTGTTGACAAATTGTCAACAAACTCTGCCGGGAACCAACCTCTTTCTCCATATACACTTCAAACACCATAGCTCTCAAAAGGTTGATGGAGCCTCGGAGGGGCTTCGCTCCCCTGACCCACAGCTTACAAGGCTGTTGCTCTAACTAGGCTGAGCTACCGAGGCCCTCGAACAACTCTCCTTCGGAGACGATTATATACTTCACTTCAGCTGCGTCACTCGCCTTTCTCGCTTCGAGGTGGCAACACATTTTTAAACCCAAACCCTTCGAGCCAAATCCATGTTTCTTGTGCCGGGGTCGGGAAACAAGCCCCTAGGGCTCAAGATTGCCGAAAGTCTGTCCTGCGACGTAATAGATTTCGAGACTAGACGTTTCCCCGACGGAGAAAGGTACCTGAGATTCACAAAGGAACTGCCACACGATACGGCCTTAATCACCCAGTCACTATACAAAGACCCAGATGGCCTGATGATGGAATACGTCTTCCTTGCGAAGACCCTCCTAGACCTTGGAGCTAAGAACGTCGTAGGCATATTTCCCTTACATGGCCTATCTCAGGCAAGACAGCCGTTTCAAACCAGGGGAAGCCATTAGCGCTCGAATCATAAGCCAAATCATCGAATCTGCGCCAACATCAGCCATCCTCACCTTGGACAGCCACCTTCATAGAATCCATAACCTGAACGAGTTGTTCAACATACCTACCGCCAACCTTTCAGCGATCCCTTCCTTGGCTAAACATCTGAAATCCCAGTGCAGCCTCCATGATCCCATCATTGTGGCCCCAGACGGAGAAGCGGCGCAATGGGCTAGCTTGGCCGCACATGTATTTGGAGCCGAGTCAGTTGTAATGCAGAAGACAAGGTATGGAGATACATCTGTAGATATCAACTTGGGCCATGCAACTCCACGTGGGCGCGACATCGTGCTGGTAGACGACATCATTAGCACCGGCGGAACCATCGCCCAAGTAGCCCAACAACTGAAGAGCAAAGGAGCCGACCACATCCACGCCTTAATCACTCATGGCCTTTTCGTGGAAGGGGCTTATGAGAGAGTATCAAAGGCAGGCGTGGAGCACTTGATCACGTCAGATTCTGTGCCGAATCAGTTCAGCAAGGTGACCGTAGCACCAGTGTTCGCTAAAGCTCTCAAAGAATTGCAGTTCGGCTAACCTCATCAAGCATTACTTGACACCGAAACGTCGAATTCTTCCGGATTCAGCTTGGCGCCGCACTTCTTACACAACCCCTTATACAAACGAAGTATCTGCCTCGGCGATTTCACTTCATCTCCAGCGTAGATTTTGGCGCCGCACTTTGAGCAGACTATCTCGAACATCCTTGCCGGGACTTGCGGCCAGGTATGATTTAAATATAAAAAGTACATCCTCCGAGAAACGGTTCCGTTCATCTGATGCCAGAGATCCCTAAAGAATACGACCTGATTGTAGCCGAGAAGCCAGATATAGCCAAGCGAATCGCGGCCGCCATAGGGGGAAATCAAGTCGAGGGCAACGCCACATATATCCTATGTCGTGGCAAAACCAATTATGTGATTATGTCAGCCGTCGGCCATCTCTTTTCGTTGGCGCCCGCTTACCCCAAACGTGACATACATCCTGTTCTCGATTTGCATTGGGTGCCTTTATCCCATGTCGAGAAGAAGCGGAAGGATATAGATTGGAGGATAAGGGCCTTCAAATCCCTGTCGAAGCACGCCTCCAAACTGATCATAGCCTGTGATTACGATTTGGAAGGCGACACCATCGGTTATAACATTTTGAAGCATGCCTGCGGTGCGAAGAAGGTCAAGGCCTTCAGGGCGAAGTTCTCAACTCTGACCAACGACGAGCTTGTCAAATCCTTCTCTGAGCTCAAATGGCAAGAGGAGTGGCCGATGGCCGAGGCAGGTCGCACTCGGCATTTTCTTGACTTTATCTGGGGAGTCAACCTCTCCAGAGTTCTGACTGACAGCCTCCTCGAAGCGGAGGGGAGGTATACCACTTTGAGCATTGGGCGTGTCCAGGGACCTGCACTCAACTACATCCATGAAAGGGAAAGCGAAATCAGAACCCACGTGCCCGTGCCCTATTGGCGAGCAAAGGCTTCCATCAACGCCAATGGAGGTCTCTTTCCGGCAGATTGCACGAATAACAGAATCGAAATCGAAGCCGAAGCGAAATCCGTCAAACAAGAAGTTGAGGGAAAGAAGGGCGTCGTGGTGGAAGCCACCAAGCAACCATTCTCAACTTCGCCACCTCCACCCTTCAACCTTGGAGACCTTCAACACGAAGCTTACCGCATTCTGGGACTTACACCATCTCAAACGCTTTCGATCGCAGAGAAGCTCTACCTTCAGGCAGCGATATCCTATCCCAGGACTTCTTCCCAGCAGATTCCTTCGACCGTCAACTACGAACGCATACTCGACGCGCTTTCCAGACAAGATAGCTTCAAATCTATCGTAGCATCGTTGATGGGCGGTAGAATCTCTCCTATTCAAGGCCAGAAGTCGGACCCGGCCCATCCTGCCATATACCCGACGGGAGAGCCCCTTCGCGACACGGACACGAGAGAGGGACGACTCTACGATCTCATTGTGCGCAGATTCCTGTCAGCGTTCGCCAAAAGCATGGTCAAAGAAAGACATTCTCTGAAGATTGCCTGTGGAAAGTACGAGTTTCGAGCTTCGGCGACCAGCACCATATCACCTGGTTGGTCTACCATATACGACCTCAACAACGACAGGGAGGCTCAGAGATTACCTTCTTTGAAGGTCACGGATATCGTTACCTTCGTCTCTGTGGATGTCGTTCAATCGTTCGATGCCCCTCCTTCGCGATACAATCAAAGCACGCTTTTGGAACGGATGGAAAGAGACGAGATTGGGACAAAGGCAACCAGAGCAGAGGTAATCTCAACCCTGCTCGATAGGGGTTACATCTCGGGTAACAGCTTGGAACTCTCTGAGCTTGGGTTTGCCATCGTCGAGGCCGCATCCAAATACTCACCCTCAATCCTGTCAATAGAAATGACAAAATCAATTGAAAGGAAGCTGGAGGGCGTCGAAGCCGCCACTCTCGACTCCGACGCGGTGACCCTCGAAGCCGTAGACCAACTCTTGACATGCCTCAGTCTTTTTGAGGATAACTTGGTCAGCGTCGGCAACGAGATTCGTCTTGCTGCTACCCAGACTGCCAAGGCAAAGGAAACACTGGGTGGCTGCCCAGTCTGTCACGAAGGACAACTCGTTCTGATTCGCTCCCGGAAGAGCGGCAAGAGGTTCGTCGGTTGCAGCAACTACCCCAACGGTTGTAAGGCATCCGCACCTCTTCCTCAGAGAGGTACCATAAGGTCTACCAAATACCCCTGCAGAACATGTGGCTGGCCCGTGGTCTTGGTGTTTACAACCTATGGCCGACGACCTTGGCAGCTATGTGTCAATCCTGACTGCCCTTCCAAGAAACGAACGCTCGGGCCGAAGCCCATCGGAGGAGGGTCGAGCGGATGAAGTGCCCGGTCTGTGAGAAAGAACCCGTCGAAACTTCGGGACTCTGCAGGCACCATGAATTCGGCTAGGATAAGCATTCTGGCGGCCTACCAGAAGTGGATTATCGCCTACGGAAGTATGGATTGGATCGAACTACCTACACAAAATTGAGAAGCTGGAAGAATCGGGCGAGTGGACCAAAGAAGTCGCGAGACACCTTGCCCTCGAACAAGGCTAGGAATACTGTCTCCAAGTATAGCCGCACTTGGTGCATCTATAGAATTGTGTAGGCGGCTCATCGCCGCTTCTGGTCTGCACGAACCACCATTCCGCTTCGTTATTATGACAACGCGGGCATTCCAACGTCGTCGTCGGCATGGTCCTGATCTGACTTGCTTCATCGCCTACCACCTTTATCGGCGCCGAGCTCTCTGATTCTTCTTCCATCCTTACATCCTCATCCTTAACGCTCTTTGAGAAGTACCCACATTTATCACAGGTCAACGCCATAAAACTGTCTTTGTCTGTCTTCACGAGCTTTATCTTAAGCCACATGCCGCAGTTCGGACAGAACTGCATCTCGCAACACTCACTCTAGGCCTCAGGCCCGCTCCATTATCTTACCGAGTAACACTATGGTCTTCTTGGTCCTTTCCACGGCCCTCTCACAGCCTTCACTGAAGACCTTCTTTGGGTCTCCTTCCCTGACGGCGATGCGCATGGTCTGGTCTTTCAGAAGAGGATGGGGCTTGTTGTAGGCAGCGAACGCGACCCGCTTGTCACCAAGCAGCTCTTCCTGTACTATCTGAAGCAGCGACTGGTCCGCACCAGTAACGTCGATTTCCAGACTGGTAGAGTCCTCTTTGATGATTCTTACTTGCATACCTACATTTAGGAGTCTTAAGTGATGTATGTTTAAGTGTTTCCTTTTTACCGACCTTCATAACGCCGGCGTGGGCGCCCATAGCTTCTTCTACCAGAGCCCCCGTAGTGGCGTTCCCCCCGTTCTTCACGACGCCTCTCGCCATACCGTCTCGGTCCCCCTCTGAACTGCGGTTCCTCCTCGAATCCAGCCATCTTACGGTATTCCAAGTTGCCGCAAACCGTGCACTTGGCCTTCCCGCCGCTCACGCCTTCCATCAACCCGCCGCAGAGAGAGCACCAAGTCTTCAGAACCCCCAGATTCGTGTCTCTGAAGCCTAAGAAGATCATGCCGTTCGCATTACTTGTAACGGCAGCACGTACGAGATCACCAGGCTTGCTGGGGCTGGAAGATCGGGTTCTCGTGAGTAGCATGCCCATCAGATTATTACTCACTTCCATGTCGTTCACGGAATAGATCCTTATTTGGAGGCCAGCACCTTGCTGCACTTCAACGACACCCATGACGACGTCATCTCTAGACGGGACAGGGCCCTTCATCCCCTTCCCAGCGACACTGACCTCTCGCCTTGCCGCATCATATTCGACCTTTCCCATGAAGAGCGACCTCACCTCACCTCCCTTTTCATAGGTACCCTTAGACCCGGTGAATTCCTCTATGACGGACAATTTGTCTCCGGGGGCAGCTCTGTCTGGTCTTGCTTTCTTTGTAGTCACCAATTCGCTTCACACCCAAAACCCTGAGTTGAACATATCCCCCAACTCTTTCCCTTCTAATAACCTTATCAAGCCCAGAGCCTGTTCATAAGAAAGCATCGGTCGATCGAAATCCTCGTTGTCCAGAGCTACCCTCGGGCACGCAGTTTCCACGAACGCATCAATTCCGCGTATTGCCGCCACTCTCTGCGCATTCACTTCGCGCAAGTGGAAAAGGTAGGTCTTCTTGCCTAGCCTGGTCAGCTTATCTCTGATTTCTTCGGCTTGCTTCCTGAAGAGCTGCCCCTCCTTAATGCTCACGATGACTCCAATCCTCTCGGCCTCCCTGGCCTTCAGGATTGACAATATGGCCTTCCTTTCGACATGCTCAGCTTCCTTGCTCACATCTTCAACTAGATTGAAGAACGGGTCCAGCATGAATGTGGGTTTACGCGTGTTCAGTCGAACCCCTATGGCATGGAACCTGCTCTGCCCCAAGAAGAAGAATGCATCGACATCTTTCGCGATGTTGCGTGCGCTGTAGTAGTTACAGCCGAACACCTGACCATCGAAGAGCATTCCCTCACTCTCTCCTTTGACGGCAGACAGTCCTTTGTCGCTCAGATAACTCACTGCTGCATCCAGCTGCGACCTGTGATTACTGATGGTCATGACGCCAATCCTAGAGAACTTCCCCTTGAACTGCTCCAAGGCCAAGTCCAACACAGGCCGGAAGTCGACGTTATATTCAACATCTACCAGATAGGTGTACTTCCCGATCTTGTCGACACCCACAGAGTGGCCCAAGTTCAGAACCAAATCCAATCCCAAACGCCTAGCATCGAGATTCATCAAATCACAGGTACCATAGCTTGGGTCGAACAATATCATCGTTTCCACGCCATGCTTTTCTTCTATCATCTCAGCGAGCTCCAATATGGTGTTCAGAAGTCCGTCAGGTGCTTGGATTCCGATTTTCTTGGGTTTCTGCTCGGCTATAATTTTCGATATCTGGTCTTCCCTAATCGATACGCTCACGTCAAGCACCAAGCGCCTCAGCTGGTGATTCAACAATCTCCAGCCGGGTCTTGACAGGTAGCTTGCTGGAAGCCACCTTGATGGCATCCTTAGCCTGCTGGACGTTCTTTCCCTTTATCCCCAGCTCGAGCAAGACGCTACCATCTTCCACCCTGGCAGCCAAACCCACCGGCTTACCGAAAGCCCGTCTCATTCCTTCCGACAGCCGGTCCGCTCCAGCTGTGGCAACCACTTTGTTCTCACGCAGGATACAATGTGGGAAAGCTTTGACGGAGAGATAGTAGTTACCCTCTCCTAGGGCCGTCGCAAGCTTGTTGACGGACACCCGCGCCGCCTCGAGAGCGTTATGCCTTACCTGAGCCCTCTCACACGAGATTAGCTTGAATACATAATCATACTTCCCGCTGGGATTGCCGATGGTGAACTTGGCAATCTTGAGTTGGGGATGGCCTTTGATATATTCGACCCTAGTGTAAGGCCGTCCCTTGATCGCTCTATAGTTGCGTCCCTTCAACCTAATCAACTCCGTAGGTTTAAGGCCGCTTTAAAAGTATATTGGTTCTTAGAAACGTCTCTCCAGAGCCAAGTTCACCTTTCGAAACACACCCATTAACGTCAGTATTTCTTCTTGCTCGGCATTCGATTTGATTACTGCTTGGTTGAATATCTTGACAGCCATTAGTCTCTTATGCTCCGGGTACCTCCCCAGGCGTAGCATCTTCGAGAAGTTCTCTAGCAATTCATCCATATAGACCCGACTGACTCGGTGGAGTCCCTTCGGTTCCTCTGAGCCCAGTCTGTACAGTATTATGGCCAACGCGTGCGAGATGTTCAACGTCGGATAGGAGGTTCCGGTGGGCACATGCAAGACCATGTCGCAGGCGCCCAGCTCAGCAGTAGTCAGCCCCGTGGTGTCTCTCCCCAGGACTACGACCACCCTAGCGGGATCGACTCCCAAGCTGGCCATCCAATCGAGAGTGACGGTTTTCCTCACAGGATTCCGGCCGCTCTCTCCGGTTATGGCGGTGGTACCTACGAGAAGGTCGAATCGCTCTCTCAGCTCGCTCAGGCTTACATATTCAGCGCCTCTCACAACGTCAGCTCCATGCGAGGAGAAACGAAAGGCTGAGCGAGGCACATCATCTCTTCCCACAATGAACAGACGACTCACGCCGAAGTTCTTCATGGTCCTAGCAACATATCCTATGTTCAGACCGAACCGGGGTTCAACCATGGCCACGCCAAGATGCTCCAGGCGCATATCGTTTCCGAGAGGAACATTAAAAACGGGGATTTAACCATTGGTTCAACTAAGTCGATAATTGCCCACTAACATCACAGCGGAGGCCAGAGCCCGTTGGGCTCAAGCTCGAGCTGCCAAAGACCCCAAGCAGAAAGTGAAGTTGCTTCGGGAGTTCTATTCATTGATGCCTCATCACAAGTCGACCGAGAGGTTAGAGGTCTCCATCAAGAAGCAGATATCGAACCTTGATGATGAGATCCTGTCAGCAAAGTCCAAGAAGACTGGCAGCACCCGCGTGGAATGGCAAGTGGAGAAGGGCATCTTCCCCCAGGTGGCTCTCAGCGGACCGTTCGAGTCCGCCGCACCCCTCTTCAAGGGGCTCACCGGATTGACGGCCTCCCTGTTCGAGGTCCACCAGGGCCCGGTCGTAGGCGCCTATCATCTTGGCGGTCTCACCCTTCAGGTCATGCTGACTCCCTATGACCGAGGGATCGGCAGGCAGGTGCAGGAGAGGATACTCTACCTTATCAGGACCTCCGATTTGCTCCTAATCAACCTTCCATCCAGGTCATGGGCCGACTACTGGAGTGAATTCAGTCGATGGACTCTCGAACACAATCTGGAAGTCTCGCCGAAACAGGCAGCCGTGGAACTGAAGAACATGCCCACAGGCGGAATCAGGTTGGTCGGCAGGTCAGACACATTCAGCGAAGAAGAGGTCATTTCATTCCTTCAGGGCTATAACATACTGAACTGCATCGTCAAGATATCGCCAGACGCAACCTTGGACGACGTTGAGGCGGTCATCTTCGGTAGGGCTTTCAAGAGGTGCGCCTTCCTGACGCCGCCGGGGTTGGCCCCAATCGAAGGAGTAGGGGCCGCATCATTCGACTTCGACAACGTGTTCGCATCTCCTTCGAAATTCGTCGACATGATGCTCGCCAACATGGAGTTGATTCGTATCAACACCAGGTCGTCAAGTGGAACCATAGCGCAGCGTCCCCTTCTCATCAAACGTAATTGCAGAGTCATCGATGTTGCCAAGGATATCCATAAGGATCTCTGGCGCAATTTCAAATACGCCAAGGTCTGGCGAGGCTACGGCAAGCCCCCCATCAGGGTCGGCAAGGACTACAAGGTTGTTAACGGCGACGTCATCGAGATTTTCGATTGAGGCCCTCCTTTGTTACTTTGAAAGCGTAGAGCTCCTCGAAGAAGAGCTTCGACGATGCCAACTTCCTTGGCCTCATTCTCTCTTCATGCAGTTGGTACAACAGAGATTCAACGTCGGATAGGTTGGAAGCCAAGAATATCATAGATCCTCGGGTGGCCAGAGCCCCAAACGAACTGCAAGCCATCTCATATGTTCTCTCAACGCCTCCCTTGCCTCCTGACGTCGCCGCATCGCCAGTTCCTTCATCCTTCAGATAGGGGGGGTTGAAGAAGATCAACTGGAAGGCATCTTTTCTGAAAGCGTCGCAAGAGCGGCAGAGGACGTATTCGATCGAGTCGTGGCCGCCCCTCCCCCGCGCCACTTTGATGGCTTCGATGTCCACATCCGTGCCTACGGCTACCTCAGGCGTATTCGCCTGAACATATCCATCGATTACGAAGCCAGACCCTACCCCGACTTCAGCCACCCTATCGGCAAGGACTCCTGCTATCACGTTGGAAAGGAAGAGGCTATCGTCGCTGGGCTCGTACGCATCGCTCAAGTCTTCATCGTACCGCCAATCATCGAACATGGCTTCTAAGGGCGAAAGGTCTTCCACTCTTCGGTGCAACAAATCTCCCCCAACGTCTACAGAGTCGTTCCAAAGCCGTCTCTTCTTCATGTCTCTCACGAAAGAGGCCACCAGCCTGCCTCTATAGCTGAACAGCGCCTTAAGTCTCAGAGCTGTGAGCCTGGCTTCCGAAAGGCTCCTCAGCCTCTGCATCTGCAAAGCGGAAGAGTAGACTCGAGGCATCGGTTCGAAGTCGCGTGGTGGAACGACGAACAGCTCCGTGCTTGCAAAACAATACGAAGTCAGCAC
This sequence comes from uncultured Nitrososphaerota archaeon, assembly GCA_963842885.1. Classification (GTDB taxonomy): domain Archaea; phylum Thermoproteota; class Nitrososphaeria; order Conexivisphaerales; family DTJL01; genus DATKKG01. The sequence goes on along the minus strand of CAWJIE010000004.1, from coordinate 303,236 downwards.
GGAATAGGCACCGTACTTGCGCCCGCCAGGTTCGGAGATGATTTTGTCGACGAAGTCTTTCTGCAGCATTATGATGCCTAGAGGCGTAGAAACTGCGGAGAACCACTCCACAAACCTCCGCGAAGCGTAGTAAGGCAAGCTCGAGACCAGGACATCATACTCACTCTTGTCCTCGAACCCGTCGCCGAGGAGGAGCCGTAGGTTCCCACCGTCTCCCAACCGTCTCCGCGCTTCACTATACAGGCGACCATCTATCTCATAGCTTGTCACTTCGTAACCTGCCTCTACCAGTTGTTCGGTAAGCCTGCCGTCTCCCGTCCCTATCTCCAACACCTTCTTCGGAGGAGGAGGAATGCAGCCGACCAACCTATGCATGGTTTCTTTGTTTTTCAGGAAGTGCTGACCAAGCCTGACCGATCTCATGACCTATTTCCTGATGAATATGTTAAGGCGCGCCTGGCCCGTTAGCTCTTCGAATACCCTCTTGGCGATCTGTTTTGCCGGCTCCTTCAACCCCACTCTTGCCTGAACGTCGGCAAAAGACTCGAATGGCTTCCGTTCCCTGGCGTCAAGTATCTCTACGGTCAGGGTCTTGCCGATTCCTGGGATTAGCTCTAAGGCATGAAGCCTAGGTGTAATCGGCTGCAGATTGTTGAAGTAACTAACGTACTTCTGCTCTCCATTCTTGACCAGCGTTTCGAGGACTGGGGGGAGCTCGTTCTTCGCGCCTTGAGTAAGGTCTTCATAGTTGAGCTTGCCGAGGACACTGATGACCTTGTCACGATGGTCCCTCCCAATGTACACCCTTTCGTCTTGGGTGAACTGGGCGTTGTTGAAAGCCAGCAACTCTAGGAGCGTAAGGTACTCTTCACCCAGGGCCTGAACGATGAAGCCTTCTCTATTGTGGACTATCTTGGAGCGGGCCCTAGGCATGAAATCGAGCACGTAAGAGAACTCTTCATACTTCTTGATTTGAGGTTGGAAGCTCATCTTGGTGACCTACCCATCTCTCGTTCTAGAACGCTATGTGGAAGCCTGGGCAGGAACTCGAATTCTTGACCTTATGAGTTGTCAATGGGCTCCACTTCGTAAGGCACTAACAAAACATCCGAACTAAGATTTAAAGATTAAGATGAGGACTTGGGCCTTCTCGAATTCAAAATGACGAGGATTTTGTCCAACACCTCAGTGGGGGTCAATTTCCTCCATCCTACGGTAAACGTTCGGAGCTCCTCACGAGTCTTGGGCATTATGTTCACAACCTCTACAGCTTCTTGCTCGGTCAAACCCGTTTCCTTAATCAGTTCCTTGACCATCGCTCTGGCGTCATCGCCGTCGACATTGGAAAACTTCGTTACATAGTCTAGGGTCCTCTTCTGGATTTGGTCTGCCTTCTCTGGGTCCACCTTCTCCAGTAGTTTCTTGGCCTCATGGATTGTGAGAGGCTTGCGTTCTAATTCTCCGACCAAAACTCCAATCACTTAAGCGGTTTTATGTGCTCGAAACGAGCTATTATCCTTTTGGTCTTGTCTCCCACGGGCACGTCGACTACGACTGCTCGCGGTCTGACCTCTTGAATGATGCCTACCAAGCCCTGGAACCTTCGGTGGGGCATGCCTTTCTCTTGGCTCGGCTCGATGTCTATGGCGACCTTCTGACCTACGCTATACTCGATCATAAGCCTGGACAGCCCTGGCTTACCCTTCGAGGTTAACAGACTTCTGGTTTTGCGCCTGAATCCTTTGTGATGAGGCAATATGTTCTCACGATTGCTTGCTTACAGCAAGCCTTCATTCCCCCATAATTAATGTTTTTCCTCAGTAATCGGCCCTTCTAAATCCCACGACATCGCTCTCAATCGCAAGAATCCTGTTGCTCGGCAACAGGTCAGCGAAGCTCGGCTGCGCCATCTCCTGACCTCCACCAGAGTCCGCTTTCAAGGCTAGGAGTTGCTTGAGGTTCACTCCGTTGTCCAACACAAAACGCATCCTAGTTCTCCTTCCCGAGGGGGACACTTCCAGTGTGTAGACCCTCTTCCTTCTCCCTCTACCATCGCCCACAACAACCAAATCCCTGTTCTTGTATGCCTGCTCCAGTAACTGGACATCTGAGGCCACAAGCTCACTCTCGAAATCCGCCGTGACGACGACTTCCTTCACCAAGGCCTCTATCCTCTCTCGATTCAAGGGAGCGAGCTCGGCCCTTGTCAGCTGCATGTCCCTCGTAGGTTTCATGTTCAGTCTCATCAAGCCCGACAGCCTTTTCGCCGGCGCAACGACTTCAACATACGTAGGTCTTCCACCCCCCAACAAGAGAGAGGATTCTTCTTCTATTCCCGACCAGCTGATCTTGATTCTCCTCCCCTCGAAGGCATCCAGGAAGGCACGAGTCAGCCCGGCCTCTATGCTCTCGTCCAGCTTTCCAATACCCGTCCCTTCACACGACGGACATCCTTGGCCGCCGCAATCAGTGCAAGGCACCGCCCTTACAGGAATGCCTCTGGTCAAGCTTCAGGTACTCCACATATGCGGTAACCGGTTTGCTTTCAAGCTGGATTGACTCTTCAGGCAAGCCTATTCTGATGGTGATGTCGGGATTCCTCAAGGCCGGCTTCTTGCCAAGTCGCTTGGCAAGCTCATGTCTGAACATGGTTGTCAGGCCCTTCTTCAGGCTGATTCCGCTGCTTAGCCTTAATCTCGAACGCATCTCGTCCTCCTTCTCTATCGAATCGCCGGACAGAGCAACGCCAACTTGAAACGTGGCAGAACTCAATCTGCCCTAGCTCCGCGATCACCCGGTTTACTATTTCGATTCGTCGCTGGAACGCATTTCCACAGAGCTCACAAATCTCTGGGTGAACGAGGCCCAGCCTGTCTGCCGCCCTCCTACCCACCTTCTCAATCTCAGTCGGCGAAGAGGAGTACTGCCTCCCCAGACACCAAGCACATATCTTAATCTCCTGCAGGACACTCTTGGCCGTGTCGGGCCATGCCCTTCATCTAGACTAGGCCGCTCCCCTTGAGTTGCTTCAAAAGCTGTTTGTTCATTCGCATGCTCTTGGCGTTCTTCATCAGTTTCTTCCCCTGCTCAAACGCAGTCATCATGTCTTTCACGTCTTTCTCCGATACGCCCGACCCACGAGATATCCTCTTGATTCTTGAAGAGTTGATGAGGTCTGGGTCCTTACGTTCCAGCGGAGTCATCCCACGAATTATGGCCTTCCACTTCTTGAATTTCAGCTCCATTTCTTCCGCCGCCCCATCTTCCAGCTTGGGCAGGCCTGGCATCATCTCCATGATTTTCTGCAACGGGCCCAGCTTGTTCAGCTGCTCCATCTGGGCGTAGAAGTCCTCTAACGTCATCTTGCCAGAAGTGATTCTCTTCGCGGTAGCCTCGTCCACTTCCGTGCCAGCCATCTTGACCTTCTCCAGGAGACCGTGGAGGTCTCCCATCCCCAGCATCCTGCCGGCGAACCTGCTTGGAGAGAACTCTTCCAAGTCGTCTACACGCTCTCCTGCAGAGACGAAGACTATCTTCGCTCCAGTAGCAGCCGCAGCAGCCAAGGCGCCGCCTCCCTTCGCAGTACCATCAAGTTTCGTGACTATGATTCCGCCTACCTTGGTGGTGGAGTTGAACGCCGCCGCCTGGGCGTAGGCCTGCTGGCCGATGGTTCCGTCGATGACTAGAAGGGCGATGTTGGGCCTGAGGCTGTTCTCAATCCTCTTCATCTCTTCCAGGAGTGACTTCTCTTCCTTATGCCTGCCCGCCGTATCTACCACAATGAGCCGTTGTCCTTCCTCGATGAAGTGCTTCTTTCCGTCGACAGCGATGGCCTCAGGCTCTCGTTTCTCCTCCCAGAACACTTCAGTCTGCGTTCTTTCACCCAAAGTCTTCAACTGATCGTATGCTCCCGCGCGGAAAGTGTCCGCACAGACCAACCCCACCCTGAACCCCCTCCTCGTAAAATACCTAGCCAATTTGCCCGCAGCCGTCGTCTTGCCGGACCCTTGGATTCCCACCAAGAGTATGGTAAAGGGTTCGGTGGACGGCGGGTTGAGCTTCGTCTCCGTCCCCATAATCTTGGTTAACTCGTCGTACAGGATTGAGAGAGCCTGTTCCTTCAACGAAACGCCCGGTTTGGTCTTCTCGGCTAGAAGGCGTTCTTCGACCCTCTTGCTAAGGTCAAAGACTACTTTGACGTTCACATCAGCCTGTATCAGCGCCCTTTGGATGTCCTTGACGAACTCCTTGATGGTTGCTTCGTCTACCACGTCGGCGTCAAATAGCCGCTTTATCGCCGACTGCAGGCCTTCTCTAATCTTCTCAAACATCGGCAGTTTTATTCCTCAGGATAGCCTTTTTAATACTTAGTGTCCCTTCGCCCTTCTCCCAGGATTTCTCCGCTTCAAGAACCACCACTTTCTTCTTGAACAGGGGCATGTCCAAGACGAAAGTCTCACCTTCGCCGCCTTCGAGAGAAGGATTAAAGCGATTCTTGCGAGCAAGCATAATCAGGTCCTCGATCTTCTGGGCGTCGAGTTCCGCGCCCAACCAGTCGGGGCCCAATCCCAAGGCTGCTACTCGCGTCACGATCGCTCTGAAGCCTTCTGGCACGAGCTTCCTGAGATACGCTTCCTCGTCGATTCCCCACAAAGGATTTACGCCCTTTACTCCGTTGCGCTCGAACACCTTGCCAAATCTCTCCATCTGATACCTGCTTTTCACAGCTCCAGTAACTATCCCCATCACGCCGAATTTGGCCTTCGCTTCAGCCACGAGCTGGGACAACGAACCCAACTCTTCGTCGCCAGGTCGGATGTCTCTTGTCAGGATGGGAATACCCAAGGATTCAGCCTGCAACTCCGGTCAGCCCGGAATTAGGATAGTGGAAAAGCAGGCTTTCCACATCAGGGGGCCTGACAGCAAGCAAGCAAGCAATATCGAATCCACTCTTCGCAGCTTGAAACAACGCATAGTTGCTGTCCTTCCCTCCGGAGTAAAGGACGGCTAGCTTAGCATGTTTGAAGGACCTCTCATCACTCATAATCTACATCACGAAATGTCAGCCGGCTCTTCCGTGCAATCATTGAGGCCACGCTAGCCTCGCTTGCTCTACTCATTAACTTAACTGCGCACACCCATCATGACAGACTTATTAAATGCCTGCTTGACCCATAAGTCAGATGGTTTCGGCGGCTAAAGTTGTGAAGACCGTAGCCGTGACCTCGAAGGAGAGCCTTGTAGGCACACCGGTCTTCAACGAAATAATTGACGTCCTATCTTCTCATTTCGATGTGTTCACGATACCACCTGCTAGACATCCCGATTGCAAAGGCCTGCCTTCGCTGGCAGCCGTGTCAACCGACAGACAGGACCTAGTCCTGAGTCTCGGGGGCGATGGAACGCTCCTCACCGTCGTCCGCGGGCTGAAGAAGCAGATGCCCGTACTCGGCCTCAATCTGGGCGGACGCGGAATCATCAACGAGCTCGAACTCGGGGATCTTCCGATAGCTGTGGAAAGGTTGAAGTCTGGTGACTATCATCTGGAGCAGCGCACGAGACTCAGAACGATGACGGACGAGAAGACCTTCCCTGACGCGTTGAACGAAGTCTATCTAGCCAGGCCTCGCCACAACGTTACTCCGTCATTCTTATTACGGTTCCTTGATAGGACCATGTCATCAAAGATGGACGGCCTAATAATCTCAACCCCGACGGGCTCCACCGGCTATTCCTATTCAGCAGGAGGTCCCGTGGTGCTTGAATCTCTCGAAGTCTTCATAATGACCCCGGTGCTGCCCATTAACAGAATCCCACCGGTGGTACTCCCCGTTCGAGAAATTACCGTCTCTTCGACTTCCGCATTCGACGTCACTATCGACGGGCAGCAGGTGTTCGATGCGAAAGAGGGAGACGAGATGCATGTCACGCTTGCGCCCGAACCTGCCTGTTTTATAAGGTTCAGTCCCCAACCTTTCAAACAACTTTCAAAGTTACTGAGTGAAAATGTCATACAACAGCAATAAAGAACGCACGCTGGTCCTTGATACGTCGGCCCTGATCGCCGGTCTCCTACAGTCAGGAATCGACCTGAAGATGTACACCACGCCGTCAGTGATTGACGAGGCAAGAGGCCGTGGATATTCCTCTTTCCTTCGGAAGGAAGCGCAGAACGCTAGAGACCTCGCCGTCATGGAAGCCACTCCTGACATAATCGGCTCGGTGAAGGTCAGAATCAAGGCAACTAGGCGAAGAAGCAAGGCTTTCGGAGACTGATATCTCAGTCATCAGCCTCGCACTATTCCTCAAGAAGCAGGGAAGCCTTGACGTCACGATAATGTCCGACGACTATTCTTTGCAGAACGTAGCTTCTTCCCTGGGCTTGGTCACAAAATCCTCCAATACTCAGGGCATTGCTAAGCAGTTTGAGTGGTCATATTACTGCCCGGCATGCTTCAAGAGCTACGATAGGCCTCCTAAGGACATGCTTTGCGGCCTTTGTGGCACCAAACTAAAAAGAAAACCGATATCAAGGACCTAGGCGAGGTAATGAGTTACTATGGCTAAGCAACGCGAAAAGCCACAGCTTCCTCCTACTGGTATCTACAGAAAGGGATCCCTGAGCTATGAGGAACTCATGAAGACGGCGTTCGAAGTCGCTAAGGGGAGGTACGGCGCAGTGGCCTCCTACATCGGACTAGTCAAGTCGCCGGGCATCAAGAACAGGGAGGTCAAGGAGTTGATTATTGAGACGTACCCCCAATACGCGGACAAGATACTCACTCAGATTTGCGAGGACGTAAAGAGGAAGTACAGAATCAGGCTCGCCACCATCTACCATTTTGAAGGCAGCTTCCATGTTGGCGAGATACTGGTCATGGTGATAGCCATATCGAGGGACCGCAAGAAGCTTTTCCCCGCGGTCGAGGAAACCATCCGCAGGTACAAGACCGAGCCTACCATATGGAAGAAAGAGATTTACCTTGGCGGAGGGTCTAAGTGGGCTAAGAAGTGACGGCAAGCTCCATTCCCTTGAAGATATCGGCCTCCATTGCGGATTGCTTTCAGATGGATTTAGCTACCTCTAGCAGCGCGGCCGATGTCACGTTCTCCCTGGATGACAACTCCTTCATGCGCCAGTCTACCTCAGCCTAGCTTTCGACTAGCGCCTCATACGAACAACACATTCGACCAATTTCATCATTTCGCAGAATCGACGAGGCCTCTTTAAGTAACTCAACATAGAGCCATCTGTACCCTCCACTTTCCCTATCCGAGCTTTCTCGAGTCAGGTGATGGCTGAGTAGTTGATATCTGAAGTTGGGATTCTTCCTCCAGCCGCCGACCCGTTCAGCGAACCTTTACATGCCCTTAATCCCTGAGAAGGCCGACGACCAGTTCAGCATCTCTGAAACGGTTAGCGAAACCCTGCGCTTCGATCGCATCTCTCCATGTATTCGAAGCCGATGCCGGAGCCCAAGTCGAACACCACGGGTTCAGATAATCTTGGGCTTTTCGAAGCCAACAGGTTGCCACAGGTCGTGGACTCGCTATGTACTCCTGCCAACAGGATGAACCTTGCGAGGGTCGCAACCACACGTAATCTCATTATGCTCAAATCATTCTAGACCAACTATCAGACAGCATACTCAGAGGAATGGTGGACTGGGGGGGACTCGAACCCCCGACCTCTCCCATGCCAAGGGAGCATTCTACCTCTGAACTACCAGCCCTCGGTGAGAGCTTCTCTAGGCATCGGTATTTATTTCCTTCGTTCGCTCTGGAAGAGGCCTCTATGAACGCGTCTCTAGCGGAGATCAACGTCCGGCCCAACCATGGCCCCATCCTATTTGTTTGCGACTGTTATGGTAGCCCAATCGAGCTTGGATTTGTTCGCCCAACCGAACTTCCGTTGCATCGTCTTGGGGTACAGGGTCCGCCAGTCGAAGCCCAGATGACCCGCCCAGGCCTTGTATATCCTCGGATCGATGTAGTTCTTCAGAGACGTATTCAGATTATAATCTCTGGTCATCTTAGCTATCTCCAGGGATGATCGAGCTTTACGCAGGCGCCTTCCGTGTGCATCTGCCTGTCTTGCAGTCAGAGGATGAATGGCTTTGAGCGCCTTGACCTTCTCCTCCTTCTTCCTCAGGCTTTCGTCCCAGCTCTTTGGCGGAGTCCTCTTATGGTTGCATAATGTAGCGGCCTGAAGGTTGGCCATCTTGGCAAAATACAATCCCGATTGGATATCCTCCCGGCTCACCTTGTCTTCGACCGATGAGAGGTAATCCCTTACGACGTTGGTGGCATGGTACGTCCTGAAAACCTTCGCCGTCAAGCCCGGCATGATGCCGCCTAGATATGAATTGACCTTCGACGAGGTAACCCCGTCGAAGACAAGTTCTTCGGGTTTCTTCCCTCTTGTGAACTCTCTGAGATTGTTCATCACATTTGATTCCACCTCCGGCAGGACCTTCAGCCACCTGACGCTATCCTTGCCTAGAAAATCGAAGGAGATTTCCTTATCCCTCAGGGTGACATGTTCCACCCTGAGAGTGGTGGCACCAACAGTATCCACTTCATCCTCATCTTTTTCATCGCCGACCCTCATGCAGAGCCGATCTATCAGGTAGCAAACCGTCGCAGTCTTCCTGACTTGCTGGTCGCGGCTCGCAAGCCCCACTTCAATCTTCTCGCGGATACTCCCTAGGCTTTGGTTGAGCTTGAACGCCTTGTCGTATTTGGACTTGTTCTTTTCCTGCGCTAGGAAGCTGCTTTCGTGAGGCCAGACGTATTTCACCTTCCCCGCCAGGTCATCCACCCAAGATGCCAGCCACATGCAAGAGGGCTCGTGGACGATTTTGCCCCAGTTCCCCGCAGGTATGGGTGCGTTCACATCGAGGTTCAACGTTACGTCCCGTTCCTCTATCCTTCGCTTCCATCTACCCCGCATGGGATGGTTCCCTCTTCCTTGAAAGATGCCGGAGGGCTCGACCACCCAATTCTGAATCTCCACTCTCTCCCCGTCTATGTACGCAAAGCCGTACCTCTCCTTCAGGGCCTCCTTGGCCTTCTTCCGCTCAGCCGCGAGCTTCTTCTTCTCCTCTTTAGAGAGCTGCTCCTTCTGTCGCTTCTCATGATCGACGCGGTTGTTGAACTCCTCAAAATCGAGATCCTTCAGAGAGGCGGTCCTGAGTTCCACAGGAAGCTGCCCAGAGAAATTCCTCCAGAAGTTGTCTGCATACGTCGGATCCTTGACATATGATGTGTCCTTCTTCTTGGCCCACGAATAGGCCATTTCTTCGGCAAGGGGGCCAAGGGAGAACCATTTGTTCTTGAACCTCAACCTCAAGCCTTGAGGCTGATATGGTGGAACGAAGGCGACGCCATTATGTCTGAGATTAATCCAGTAGCCGGCCTTGGGCATACTCATAGCACCCGAAGTCGAGGCTTTTTAGAATTATCGCTTTCCATTCCTTTGATTGAAGACACACCCTTTTTTTATGTCGCTCCATATTGAGACCACTCTTCAATAGGGAGTCCTCTCCCCTGTCAACTGGCGTCATTCATGCCTTCCATAGATCCGCTTGAGAAGAAGCTCAACGGCTCGCGGAAAGCGGCTGTGATAACGAAGTGCCTGAAGAAGAACGCGCCTATCAGAAACGACGAAATTCCAGCTATCGAATCACTTCTTAAGATACAAGTCGAACCAGCGGAGATAGCTCTCAAGTCTTAGGACCCTATGCTTAGGCTTTCCTCCCCTCGAGAGCTCATGGTTCTCACCAGGGAAGAGAACGAGCTCCGTCTCTTTTCCATGATACTTCAAAGCCGTAAACATTTGAAGGGCTTCGACCATCCAACACCTGTAGTCTTCCATCGAGTGAACGAACATGACGGGCGTCTTCACATTCTTCACATAGCGGATGGGCGACTTCGCCATTGTGGTCTCCTCATCATCCCACGGATCGCAACCTATCTGGTCCTTCATGAAATACGGGCCTATGTCGCTGGTTCCCCAGAAGGTCCACCAATTCGAAATCGACCTGTCCGAGACGGCTGCCTTGAAACGGTTCGTCTGCGTCACTATCCAATTCGTCATATATCCACCATAGGACCCACCCGCCACGCCAATCCTCTTGCTGTCTATGAAATCGAAATGAGAAGCGGCGTAGTCAACAGCTTCCATCAGGTCCAGGTAATCGCGCTCCGCATAGTGGCCTCTGATGTCTGCAAACTTCTCTGTGTAGCTGTCGCTCCCTCTCGGGTTTACATAGAGCACTGCGTAGCCCTTCGCTGCCAACACCTGGAACTCGTGCAAATATGCACATCCGAAGGCCGTCTTGGGGCCGCCGTGGATATACAGAATAGTGGGGACCTTTCCCTTCCCTGCAGGCCTTATCACCCACCCATCTATTCTCTCGCCATCGCTGGCCTTGAAGCTGAATCTCTCCGGTTCGTGAAGAGCAAGAGTTCTGTCTATACCTTCGTTGAAACGAGTGACCTTCTTGATTCGTCCGTCGTAAACATAGAGGTCTGGCAGCTTGGTCGATTCCATCGACGTGAAGAACAATCTGTCCCCATTGACTTCGAACGCTTCAACGCTCCTGTCTCCTCCGACGAGTTGTCTGACTTCATTCCTTGTTGGGTCGAGAGCGTATACGTGAACCGCTCCATGATCATTCACTAGGAAGAAGATATTGCCCCCAACCCACTTTGGTTCTGCGTTAAGCCCGCCTTTTCGGACGTCGCTGTTCAAGGAGTTAGTCTTACTTCTGTCAATGTGATCCAATTGCGTCGGCGTCCCTCCGGAAGCATCAATCACCCATAGGTGTTCATGAGTGACAGATCCAAGCGTTCTTCGATGGCCGAGGAATACGAGCTGACAATCATCCGGACTCCAAGCCACCGAAGATATCTCCATGTCATGCCCGGTCAGCTTGGTGGTCCCTCCTCCCTTCAGGTCTAACATGAAGACGTCTGTAAGATAGGGTCGCACGTCGTCCGTGGAAGCCGTGAAAGCGACCTTCGTCCCTGAATGCGAAATGGCTGCCTTGTCAACATCAAATTCACCTTTGGTCACCTGCTTAGCCTTTCCTGTCGCGAAATCAAATATGAAAGCATGGCGTCTTACGTTGTAGATGAAGCCCTTGTCGTTGAACCACACGTTGATCCGTTTGATGGTCTTGACGTCGTCCTGAGCCTTGCCCACCGCCGAGATGAAAAGGATTCTCCTGCCGTCGGGGAACCAAGCCGGCGATTCGATTGCCCTTTTCCGTCTCAGTAGAAACTTCACTTCACCACTCTTGACATTGACTATGTAGAGCCCGTTTCCTTTGGTTCCCTTCTTGATTCCACGTTTAGAAGTAAAGACCACATCCTTGCCGTCAGGGGAGAGCTTCGGAGCACCGTCTTTTCCAGACGACGTCAGCTTCCTAGGCGCACCTCCCCCTAGTGGAACAAGCCAAACATTCCCTTCATATTCATTTGCATCAAGATTAGCCTTGTAGACGGTGATAGCGACAGCGTCGCCCTTGAGTGACACCGATGGCTCAGAAAGCAACGAATACTGGGTGAAGTCCTCTGGTCTGACGGGCTCCGGCTTCATACTCAGACCCTAGGCCAACCCACCCTTAAAACTAACGCATTAGGAACCATCATCGTCAGGAGGAGAGTTCTCTATCCAGCTCCTCGAGAAGCTTCTTCTGTCTGGAATTGAGGTTTCGTGGAGTTCCGATGTTCATCTTGACGAACTGATCTCCCCTTCCCCCACCCATTCATCTTCGGGAGGCCCTTCCCCCTCAACTTGAATACAGTCCCGTTCTGCGTTCCTGAAGGGATCTTGAGTTCGGCCCTACCATCGATTGTAGGTATGTTCACAGTGGTTCCAAGAGCGGCCTTGGGGAAGCTCACTCCGACTTCGGAGAGGAGGTCGGACCCGCTCCTTTTGAAAGTGGGGTGCGGACTGACGCGCACCATCACGTACAGGTCTCCGGGGCCAGCTCCGCCACGCTTCTCCTCTCCCCCTCCGCCCAACCTCAGATTGTAACCGTCCTCGATGCCGGCCGGTATCTTCACGTTGAAGGTCCTATGCTTCTGCACCAATCCACTGCCTCTGCAATTGCGACAGGGCGTCTCAACAATTCTCCCAGTTCCGGAGCACCTAGAACATGTCTCCACCCTTACTAGCCTCGCGAACCCTGCTGATTGCACCCTTTGAACCTGACCCGCTCCGTTACACTGTGGGCACGTCCTAACATTTGTCCCTGGCTGCGCCCCCGATCCATGACACACATCGCATTTCTCCATCCGATCCAGTTCTATGTCCCTGACGACTCCCTTGGACACGTCCTCCAGCGATATGTCCACAGCCACCTGCACGTCTCTGCCTTTGGGCGACTCTCTTTGCATTCCGAATCCGAACGTGCTGCCGAATATACTGTTGAATCCACCGAACCCGAAGCCTCGAAGTATTTCATCGAAGTCGACTCCCCTGAAGATGTCTTCCTGGGAATACTTGCTGTCTATGCCGGCGTGGCCGAACTGATCGTACTGAGCACGTTTATCGTCGTCGGATAGTACAGCGTAGGCCTCCGATATCTCCTTGAATCGTTCTTCGGCCCCCGGCGATTTGTTCCTATCGGGGTGATACTGTAGCGCGAGCTTGCGGTAGGAATTCTTGATATCGTCTTTCGATGCGTTCTTGGGAACGGCCAATACATCATAGTAATCGCGCTTACCGCTCACGGCCAATCACGCCACAATGGAGCAATCTCTACTTCTTCTCTTCATTTTACTACTTTGTAATCTGCGTCGACGACCTTCTCGCCCTGTTCCTGTTGAGACGTCTCTCCCTGTTGGCCCTCCTGCTGAGGGCCAGCCTGCGAGGCCTGTTGCTGCTTTGCTTGGGCTTCGGCTGCCTTCTGATATACGCTGGTTCCAATCTCTTGAAGCACCTTCGACAGAGCGTCGCTAGCGGCTTTGATTGCGGCCAAGTCCTTGCCAGCCAAGGCTGTTCGCAGGTCGCTGGAGGCCTTGTCAATGCTGGCCAATTGTTCTTGTGTTATCTTGTCTTTAAGGTCGCCCTTCGTCTTCTCCGCGGTGTAAAGCATGGCGTCAGCGGAGTTCCGCGTCTCCGCTTCTTCCACCTTCTGCTTGTCGGCCTCAGCGAACTCCTCGGCTTGCCTGATCATGCGGTCCTTATCCTCTTTTGAGAGCTTCGTCGATGCGGTAATAGTAATCTTGGCCTCCTTGCCGGTGCCTAGGTCTTTAGCGGATACGCTGATTATTCCATTGGCGTCGATGTCGAACGTCACTTCTATCTGTGGAACTCCCCGAGGCGCCGGAGGTATTCCTGACAGGTTGAACATGCCCAAGGAGACGTTGTCGGCCGCCATTGGCCTCTCACCCTGCAGCACGTGGATAGTGACAGTCGTCTGGAAATCTGCTGCCGTGGAGAATATCTGGCTCTTCTTGGTCGGGATGGTCGTGTTCTTTTCAATAGTCTTTGTGAAGACGCCGCCCATGGTCTCGACGCCCAGCGAAAGAGGAGTCACGTCGAGCAGCAGTAGGTCCTTGACTTCGCCAGCCAGAACCGCTCCTTGGATGGCCGCTCCCACCGCAACGCACTCCATCGGGTCTACGCCCCGCTCGGCGGGCTTGCCTACGATTTCCTCGACGAACTTCCTCACCAGAGGCATCCTTGTCTGCCCGCCAATCAAGATGATTTTGTCAACCTGTTGCGGCTGTAGTTTCGCGTCCTCTAGGACGTGCAAGATCGGAGCCCTAACTCTCTCAACGATTGGTCTAGCAAGTTCTTCAAGTTTGGCTCTGGTCAACGTGATATGAAAGTTCTTGGGAGTCGTCCCCACCATGGCCAGGAACGGAAGGTCGATATCCGTATTCACGAGGTTCGAAAGCTCAATCTTGGCCTTCTCAGCCGCCTCCTTCAGCCTTGTCATGGCAACCCTGTCGCCCGTCAAATCGATGCCGTTCTGTCGCCTGAATTCTCCCACTAGGTACGTGACGACAGCGTTGTCAATGTCGGCCCCACCCGTCTTGGTATCGCCGCTGGTGGCGAGCACCTGGAAAACACCACCCCCGAAATCCATGAGGGTAACATCATGGGTGCCACCTCCGAAGCTGAATACCATAATCTTCATCTCCCTGTCCAGCTTGTCCAATCCATAAGCAAGGCAAGCCGCGGTGGGCTCGTTGATGAGGCGCATGACCTCGAAGCCCGCGATTGCGCCTGCATCCTTGGTGGCCTGTCGCTGGTTGTCGTCAAAGTGCGCAGGTACGGTGATGACTGCCTTCTTCAGCGGCACTCCTAGATAGGTTTCCGCATCTCGCTTAATCTTCTGAAGGATGAAAGCGGAAATCTGCTGAGGCGTGTACTCCTTCCCGAATACGCGCACCTTGTAGTCCGTGCCCATTTTACGCTTGATTTCAGAGATGGTCCCCTCCGGGTTGCTGGACATCTGCCGCTTCGCGGACTCACCAACCAACAGCGTCCCGTCAGGCGTGAAAGAGACCACGGATGGAAACATCTTGCCTGCCATCGTCGGCCCTTCCGCGCTTGGAATAACCACCGGCCGACCTGCCTCTAGAATGGCCGCTGCAGAATTGGTCGTACCAAGGTCGATTCCCAGTATCTTCTCCTTCTGTGCGGGTTTAGATTCACTCAATACTCACAAACACCTCTAATCTATTCTTCTTTGGCTTCTTAGGCGCCACACCAACCTTCACCAGACTACTTCTTATGACTTTTCCTCTTAATGTGAATCCCTTCCTGACTTCCTCAACAATTCGCCCTTCGTCTTCATTTACAGATTCCACCTGTTCTATGGCTTCATGGAGATTAGGATCGAACTCCTTGCCGACGGCCTCTATGGGTTTCAGCCCCTCGCTCTCGAAAAGCGAATTGAGTTTCTTCAGCACCATCTCCAACCCAGCGACGATGACCTCTTCGTCCTCCGTCTTCTTCGCCACTTCGATGGCGATTCGCAATTCGTCGAAGACGCTCAGCAAGTTCACGAGCAGTCTGTCAGCTGCCGACCTGTTCATCTCATCCCTCTCCCTCTCCACACGCTTCCTGTAGTTGTCGAACTCAGCTTGCAGATACTGCAGGCGCCGCAGATAATCTTCGGCCTTGCCGTGTTCTTGCTCTAGTTCATCCTCCAACTCAATCTTCTCATTCCGTAGCTCTGCTACCTCATCCGTCTCGAGAGGAGCGGCCTTCTCTCCATCACTAACCTTTTGTGACTCTTTCATCTACGTTTACCTCTTGTTTCCTTCGTAATGGCGTAGCGCCAGAATGAGTTAAGGTCAACTTCCTATAAGTCTTGCGCACGGCAGGAAGCTTCGCAGTCTAGACCCCTTTCAAGACCATTTCCTCTGGGAGTCGAATGTTGTTGAAGAAGTACCAGAAGAGTCCTATCGATATGATGTATAACATGGACGCCAGGTAAAATGGTAACGCCAGATATCCAGCACCCATCAAATACGCCCCTATTCCTGTGCTTATCGAATTGGGTAGCCTCCAAAGGGCAGCACTTATTCCAGACGCTGCACTGCGTTCATCGGGTGAGACCATACCCAAGATTAAGGACTGCTCCAACGGGTTCGACATGTTCATCAGCACACTGCGGGAGATGTAGACGACGCTAGCCGTCGCAAAATTGGGCGAAAAAGGAACCACGAACATCAGGAGTGTGGAAGAACCCTGTGTGATGACTATGGCTTTCACGACTCCAAGCCTTCTAGCGATTCGCGGAACGGCAAGATTTGTCACACCCATCAGTATGGTGGAGACCCCCAGCATGGGACCGCTCAGCTGGTCGCTGACACCATAGCTCAGTTTCAGCCATCCACTCATCAATGGGACTACCATCCCTGCGCCGAACGCGATTATCGAGCCTGTGGCAGCGTATTTGAGGAGGACACCCAAGGATTTCCGCGGCAGCAAACCAGTCTTGCCCTTCGATGTTTTCAGTTCCCTCGATTCACCAACCTTGGAAACGATAAGGATTGACGAGAGGCCAAGCAGGGCGAAGAGCAGATAGAGCAGAACATGCGCTTGTCGCGTTCCTATACCGAAGGCTTCGAAGACCGATACCGAGGCGATAGAGAAACTGCCCAGCCCCGAGCCAATGTTGTTGAGGAAGAAGGAGTAGGAAAACGCAGCTGTCCGCTTGTCATCGCCAGCCTTTTCCGCCATTAGAGCGCTAGATGAACCAGCGAACGCCCCTTCAGACATACCCTCGACGATTGCCGCGACAACCAACAAAACCGTATTTGTAGTTAAGGCGAACATCACTATGGTGGTGCTTGCGAGAACGCACCCCATTATCACGAACCTCTTCCTGCCGAACCGGTCTGCCATGACGCCCAGAGGTATGCTTGTCAAGACCATGGTTATGCCCATCACAGTCTGTAGCGAGCCTACAACGGAAAGCGGGACTCCCTGTATGCTAGGTAGAAAGTATGCCAAGTCGGTGTAGAACATACCCAGGGCGAAAGACGGGAGGAACCCTGCATAGATCAGGTAGGTTGCCTCTCGAGGTATTCCCCCGTACTCTTCAAACAACGCTCGCTCTACGCCGCCACTAGACACCGAAAGGGTCTTTATATGAATCTGGACGACAACATCTTCGAAGGTTGCCGGATTGCATCCCTATCCTATCTCGCCAGCGGCTTCCACGGAAATCCCCTCTTGGAGAAGAGCGTTACAAGTTTGCGGACCAACACGACCGGGTATCAAACGAAACCAACGAAGAAGCTTCCAGTTGAGAGGATGGATTAGCCGAGGAGAAACGGGGGAACCAAATCGAACATTTCATTTGCGTCCGTCTGTAGAGAACGCCTCCCTGAGCATTCTCACCGTATCTGTGACCTCCGTTTCCTCGTTAATCAATTTCAAGAAGACATCTTCGAGGGACGCATCCCTACCGCCAGCCATCTTGCGAAGCTCTTCCAAGGTCCCTTCCGCCAAGACCTTTCCCTGATAAATGATTCCGATTCTGGTGCATATTCGCTCCGCCACCTCCATAATATGCGTTGAGAAGAGAACCGCTCCACCACTCTGGGTATGAAACGACATCAAGTCCTTGAATATGCGACTACTCTTCGCATCGAGTCCATTCAAAGGCTCGTCGAGTAAGAGCAAGGGGGGTTTATGAAGCAAGGAGGCGATCACCGCGACCTTCTGCTTGGTGCCCAAGGACAGCGTCGCGATAGGGGAATCGAAGTACTGTGCCATGTCAAACGCCTCAGCTAGCTGTGTGACCATCTTGTTGGCTGATGCTTGGTTCAGTTTACGCACCGAAGCCACGAATTCGAAAAAGTCTCTGGGGGAGAGGGATTCATACATCACGGGGTTCTCCGCGACGTACCCTATCTTTGATTTGACCTCAACGGAGTTTCTGACAGGATCGAAGCCTACGACCCTGACTTCCCCTGAAGTGGGTTCCAAGAGGCCGCCGACTATCTTCATGGTGGTGCTCTTACCAGCGCCGTTCGGGCCGAGCAAGCCGTAGGTCTCGCCTGGAAAGACTTTCAGGTTCAATCCGTCGAGAGCCTTGACACTCCCGAACACCTTCGTAAGGTTCATAACCTCCAGCAGAGGAACGGCCACACGGTAACTATCTGAAGCTGAAGATTTAACGTTTTGACAGACCAAGGAACGAGGCATTCCACCGAAACCCATGTGGCACAAGTTTTCCACTAACCGGTCCAAGCAGTTAAGAGTGTGGTCGCCTTTTGCAGTTGATGTCAGATGAAATCCGACGCCCTGATTGAATGGCATGATCTAGTCAGAGGAAACTTCTTCGCCAAGGTCAACAGGTTCGCAGCCATGGTTGAAGTTGCCGGAATCGAGTGCCATGCTCACATCCCCAGTCCGACACCTGCCGCCGGGCTAGTCAGAGCACGTGATGCGGGGTCGGTTCTCTTGGCCTATCGGTGCTCTTTCGACATCCATATGTTTAGATTGGTAGGCCGAGTCCCCGTAATGACCGAATGACCTCGGTGCAAAACCTCCAGATATCATACGTTGCAACGAACTGGTTAAGAATAATATACCTCAGGACTATTATAACACCATCTCACACGTTAATAGGATATTGCCTACCGAACGGGAAGAAGCCGTCCTTCTTTTCATACGAGACGGCAGCGAGTCGCAGATCGATGAAAACGAAGAGTATGCACGGGTCTATTTAGAGATGCGTGGACCGGATAGATGGTTTCCATCCGCTGCTTCGAGGCGGCTGGAGAGCATCAGGAGGACCTTATACCCCCTGTATTTGGTCCCCGTCCCCAACAGGAGCGGGTACTGGGTTCTAGATTCTACAAGAGCCGTCTCTATCACATCCTTCGACGATTTCAATCCCTCCATGCTGGTGGCGCAACTGAGCTATCTGGTCAACAAGGAAAGAACTGCTTTCGATTTCACAGGAGAATCTAGTCAAGCCATCTTCAATCACATTTCGGGCGCGCTGCTGAATTACACTCGGCTTCAAGATGACTACAATCAGGACCTCTCCTCCGCCCTTAGCAAGGAGTTCCTGATCAAGGAGTACGCTAGCTTCGTAGAAGCAACTAAACCTCTGGTCGGGGGGAGCGGCTCTAGGCTTTCACACTACAAGGTCGCGATATCCGAGAGAATCAACCCTTCATATTCTTGGGACGAGGCCTTCGGGCTGCTAGCAACCATAGAGAAACACGTCAGCTTCCTGACAGACTACCTACACAGATGTAGCGACTCAATAGGCCTGTTGGACACACGCGCACAGGAGTTCGAGAAACTTGTTGCCCTTTCCAAGGACAAGCTGGCGAGGGAATTCGACGACCTCAAGGCGCTCAAGGGCCGGGAGGAAGCGGACGCCATTGAACAGCGCGATTCGGACAAACAGGACGTGGAGAAGACCTACAAGCCGTTGTTAAACAAGGCCGAAAAGCAGCTCAAGAGCGCAGGGGAAGCCAACGAAGAAACCCAAATCGAGTTGATGCCGGTGCAGAGCGTATACGATGAAATGCATGCGGCCGCATCAAAGTTACAGGACTCGATTGATCAATCCACGGCATCACGTGATGAAACGGCCAACAAGGCCGACGAGTTTAGGACGAAGTACACCAAGCTCCAAGAAGACCAATCCAACATTCAGATCCGTTCTACAAAGGTCGGAGAGGCGAAATCCGTTCCGGAGGACACCCCACTTGACGCCGAGATGGCATTTCTTGAGCGACAGGCCCTGGGCTACGAGAGCAAGAAGCAACAGCTCGACGAGGAACTGAAGAGACTCTCCGAGGAGCAGGTAAGAGGCAACGCCGAGCTAGAGAAGTTTGAAACGAGCTACCGTCCAATCAAAGCGAAGGCCGACGAAGCGAAAGCTTCCTTTGAGAAAAGAGAAGCTGAGCTTGAGGAGCTCAAGCAGCAGAAGGGCAGCGAGATTGACGCAATTGAGAGGAAATGCCAGGGCGAGCTTAACCGGATTCGATTCGGAGGTCGCGGAGGCTGAGGCCGTGCTTGGGCACAGGCTTCCTTCAATTGACAAATCTTTCGAAGGACTCAAGTCTTCCATGGACAAGCTAAAGGTGACCCTCGTCTCCGCCCAGAAATATGCTGATGAGAACATTCAACAAGGCCTTGAAGCGATGACTCTTTCAGGAGGAGATTTGTCGAAGGTGATTTACTATCCATTCTATGTGGGCACTGGGCTCGGTTCATCCGAACCAGCATTCATCATGGGGCGCGCCAGTCGTTCTTCGAACGAGCCAAGCTCCACTGTGACGCGTAGCGATGTCTCTATGTTCTCACCAAGCGCAGTCGATATCTACATTCGAAGCAGGCTGCCTTCATTCCAGTGGAACGCACCGGCCGGTGATTTCGACCTGTTCAGTCAAATGGAGTTCAAGGGACGGCTCATAGCAGGCTTCAAAGAATTGGCCGAGAAGGGGCTCATCACTGAGGGCAAGATGTTGAAGGTGGCCAAAGAAGTGGCCATCATCAATTTGAGCCTCACCTAGTATACATCACCTTGGAATCATCGGATCCCCAGCCGTCCAGATGATGGTATGAGCAAAATGTTTTAGCATTACTCCTTCCGAGCTTACAGTTGTGAGCGAAGAGCAGTTCCGGAATTGGGCCAGCAGCCGCGGCCCTCATGTGCCCTTGGCAGTCAGGGGGCACACTTTCATGTTAGAGAAGGAGAACATAATCAAAGTAGATGGAGGCACCTTTGTCTACGAAGAGGCCCTGGAACTAGTCAAGATGCTCAACTCACGCAACCCCATGGACTCGATTAACGCCAACGTCGTAATCTGGGAAAGGAACGGAGTCCTTAGACTCATGGTGTTGGTCCTAGTGGCTATCCTAGTGGTGGCCGTCATAGCTTTGGCCCGTCGTTGAAGCCCTCTTCTACGCCGTGATTGTTAAGTAGAACAACTGAGTCACTCCAGGGCCTCCGGATTGGAACACGCCTACGTAGTAGTTCTGGGAACTGTCTTCCCATATGTAAACCGCCGTCCCAATGCTACCAGGGCCGTACGTGGTGAGGAAGTTGCTCACTTGGCTGAGAGTTGCGTTCAGCCCCAATCCGGAGAACGAGAGCACTCCATGGTTTATCCAGACAGTTGGGTTCACCGTGGTCGCATTCACAAATGAGTATCCCTCAGACGTCGCCAAGGAGACCACGTCGGACAGAAGCACATGTATGTCGCTGGCCGGCGGAGGCGTAGCGATTCCTGCCAAGTTGTAGTATGCGGTGCCGGCATTAGAGCCAAGGCTGACGTTGCCAGTGGTGGGAGTGATGGCCGTGATGAATGGAAGCTGTGTCACGACGCCGCTGGTCCCGGGGTTGGTGTACACGGCTACGAAATAGGTCAGCTGCCCTCCAATCGAGTAGAGGAGGTAGGATCCAATCCTATAGTTGGGCAGGAGGGTGAGCTGAGTTCTCACTTGCCCGTTGGTCTGCAGGGCCTGCTGAGCCGCAGTGGGACCTATGAAAGTTGTCGATGGCGACGGGTTCACGTAGACCTCGATTTGGCCTAACCTTGTACCGCCGTAGGCGATGTACATGGCCGCCAAGTTCTGGCTGGCAGAGTTCTGGAAGTTGACCAACTGCATTCCTACGAAGTAGGTCTCGTTCCCGATGGCCCACGGAATGTACTGGACAGAAGTGTTGGCCGGCCTCTCATAGAACTGCGTCCCGGACCGCCACACGAACGGGTCCGTCACATGGAAGATGAAATCGTAGTCGAGCTGACCCGGGCCATAGGTCGGAGAACCCAGGAGCTGCTCCGGGTACCTGAGCTGAGGGACGAGCCAGGACGGAGGCGCCCCCCACGTGGGGTAGTAGTTCTGATAGAACTGGGTGAGGAAATCCGTGCTGTTGCTGCCGATGAGGTTAGATACGGTGTACCCCTGCATGGACCCATCTGCAACGTTGACTAGGACCACTCCGAAGAACCTGAGGTATGGACTTGCAGCGAAACCGGATTGCATGGGATAGTCGATGTAGAGCTGCACCGTATAGTAAATATTCGTGCCATCGGTGGATAGATACGCCGCAGGGTCCTCCACCAGGCCCGGAATCAAGATGCTCTGGACCCGGCTGAAGACGTCTCTGTTGAAGAGCATGTCGATCGATTGGTACTGGCTTGAGAAGGCGAAGCCCAGCTGGCCCTCCGCGAAGGTCATCCAGAGGGCCTTCTGCCATCCGGTCAGGACATAGTCGGGCTGGCCCTGATAAGAGGAGTTCTGCACTTCGTCATACCCAGGGATATGGACGTACACATTCTGCGAAAACCCTCCAGGCTCCCCGTTGAGCGGCTCTTCCCCATAGTAGATGGGGGGCTCCGTCGACACGTTGAAGGCGTCTTCGGTGGAGACCTGTTGGCCGCTGTAGGTGTTTATCACCATTATCCTCGAGGTGTGCGTGTAAATCAGGTGCTCGCTGATCCAGTCGGTCGAAGGATAGAGCGTCGAGGTCGGGGCCACCCAATACTCCTCGTTGTTCAGGAATACTATCTCTGAGCTGGCTAGGGTCATCCAGTTATACGCTCCAATCTCCTTGGTCATGGTCACTGCGGCAGCCTGACTGATCCCACTGCCGGACCAAGCTCAGCGTCGTGGTGGCGTTGCTAGTCGGGAGGTTGAGAAGCGAGCCTTGCTGTATGTTCCCAGTCCCTGCCGCCCAATCAGTTACGGTTATCTCCTTCTGCGTCTGTGGATTCCACTCGTAACTGATGTAGTTGTTGTTCCAGTTTAGGTAGAGGAAGGCCATCGCACCAAGATTGATTACGAGGCCTATGGCCACCACCGCAGCCAGCCCCTTGAAGATGGTCCTCCTCGAGCTGGGGGACTCAAAGACCCTCTTGCCCGTAGCCCTAAGATACGCCCAACCCAAGACCGCGCCCGCCACCAAAGTCCACAGCGCGCCATAGCGAACGGTGTAGACACATTCATCAACCAATACGGCACGCCGATGATGAATGATAGGATGATGGCCGCCGCGAAAATGAAGAAGTTGCGCAACCAGACATCGCTCGTCCTGACTCCAAGATTGGCAAGGAGCCGCAACATCATGCGAATCGCGACGATAGAGAGGAAGGCCCAGACTACGATATACAGGACCCTGTACTGAATTTCCATGGTCGGCATCAATGAAACCAGTTCGGTCCCCGATGCAGGGAACAGGGGGAGGGAGAAGACGCGCAACACTTTCGACCAGTCGCCCAGGCCCATAGATGCCATCATGATGGGGTTCATCACGTTACCCAGGTAGACGAGACCTCCTGTAAGCACAAAATAGGCGAAGCCGGCGGACCACTTGATGACCTGCCACAGGAACCACATCCATTTTCCTGGCTTCGGGAGCCTCATGGGCTCATAAGCAGGGGCCTCTCCTTCGAACTCTCTCGGTCTCCGAACCATCAATGAGCCTCTCAAGAACGTGCTCACCAACCTCCAGAGGTCACTGTGACCGACCTTGGGGTTGATCAGGAGAAGGGAAAACAGGGCCGCCGCTATGAAGGTGTAGTTATGATAGAAGACGATTTGGAACCAATTCAACCCGGCCTTCAGCGAATACATATGCTGGAAGATGGACCATTCGAGATAGGTCCAAGCCACGAACAACGCGACCAATGATGGCGATGACGCCTATGATCAACCAAGCAAGTCTCGGGCCCCTGCCAAACCTGCTGGGCCTCGGCATCTCATCCTGCATTGATTTGCACCGCCACCCAGTCGTATAAATACCTCTCTCTTATCTACTCTTCAACTCATATCGGAGCAGGACGCAATCTCACGAATCCCGATAAGGAAGGGCCTTGGCCCAACCAGCTCTCTCAAGGTCTTCGTCCAAACTATTTATTGACGATGCAACAGAGAGCTTACAGCGATGAGAATAGCACAGAAGATCACCGACATCCCACCCTCACCCCATCGCAAGGTTGTTTCGATAGCCGAGCGAAAGAGGAGAGAAGGCAAGGTAATCTACAACTTTTCGCAGGGGCAACCCGGTCTCCCGCCAGACGCAATAGCGATGAAGGCTTTCGCTGACAGGCTCCTGAAACAGCCCTTCGACTTGTCGAAGTATGTGGAAACCAAAGGGTTGATGCAGCTTAGACAGGCTCTGAGTGACGATCTCAGGAAGTATGGTTCGTTGGATGTGGCTGCCGACCAGTTCATAGTCACTGACGGTGCCGTGGAAGGCCTCGACTTGAGCCTGACCTGCCTGACCAAGCCGGGGGACAAGGTGCTTCTTCTGGAACCCTGCTACAGCGTGTACTGGGACCTGCTCCAACTTCATGAACTGAAGGCCGTAACCGTGAGCCAGCAGCTGGAAGATGGATTCCAGCCCGATCCGGAGGCAATAAAGGAAGCCCTTGACGCAGGCGTCACAGCGGTCGTCCTCTGCAGCCCAGACAACCCCACAAGCAGGATCATTTCGAAGGAGGCGGTAGATATGATTCTTGAAGGCGTGATTGGAAGAGGGATAGCGCTGCTGTACGACGAAGCATACAAGCACATCCTCTATGAAGGCGAACATGTCTGGATTCACAATCGAGCCGGCCTTGCCGACAACCTTGTTAGCCTGAACTCCTTCTCCAAGGACCTCGCGCTCCCAGGATTCAGGCTGGGTTACATGTTTGGACCGAAAGCTTTCATCGAGCAGGCGGCGAAACTCAAGGCTATGACTTCGATATGCAGCCCGACACCCTCTCAGTACATGGCGCTGGCCTACTTTGAGAACGGCCGCAAAGAACCTTACCTCCAAGACGTGCTGCCCGTGTATCGCAGACGTAGAGACGCTCTCTATCAAGCGGTCAGTTCACACCTTCCACTCGCTCGAGTGATCAAGCCGGAGGCAGGGATGTATCTGTTCCCAGACTTGTCGGCCTATCTCGACCCGCTCATGGTGAGTGACGTCGATTTCAGCCTGAGACTTGCCGAAGAGGCAGAGGTGATAACGGTGCCCGGGTCGATATCAGGTCCCAGCGGGGCAGGTCATCTGAGGATGTGCTTCGTGGGAGAAACGGAAGAGAAACTCGAGGCAGGCGTGACTCAGGTTGGCCGATTACGTTTCGAGACACTGAACGCCAGAAGAACACCGCCGACCCAAATCTGCCGCCTAACCATTTAATGCATTGAAGCATCTCCATCCTCGAGGCGCCGTCGGTGCTCCTTGAGGCAGAGAGTCCAAGTCTGGATAACATAGCCTTCCAGCGATTTAGGGATAGTGAGGATTGACGGGATACACTACGGCCTTGAGGCTGCCCCGGGCTGCGTTGAGCTGAAGCTTTGAATAGATGACGAAAGCCACCTTCTTCGGGTCGTCCGAGGCTCCCACAACGGCAACTGAGTCTGGAGAAAAGAAAGAGGAGAGGCCCTACATCTCAATCATTCTCCCCGAGGACCGACCCAAGTATGATAGCCTTTGAACAAAGAAACGACAAGGTCGGTCTTGACGGGAAGCCAGACGGGCCTTCCACGGTCGAAATTACTGCTGTGGATATATAGCTTAATTTAATAGTGAATCTCGGGATTTCCGAATTCGATCCAGATTGAAACTCACCATAGGCGACAAGGCTCCCGGGCTGGTCCTGCTCGACCAGGACAAGAAGGCTAGGAACCTGAGGAATTCTTGGGGAAGGGGAGCGTGGTATTGGCCTTCTTTCCAGGCGCGTTTACCTCTGTCTGCACTCACGAGATGTGCACCTTCAGGGACTCCCTTTCCAGACTCTCAACCCTGAACGCTCAAGTCGTCGGCATAAGCGTAAACGACCCATGGACATTGAAGGGCTTTGCCAACACGAACGCGCTGACATTTCCCCTGCTCAGTGACTTTTCCCGCGAAACTGTCCGGGCGTACGGGGTGGAGCTCCCTGATTTCGGAGGCGTAAGGGGATACACGGCAGCTCAGCGATCAATCTTCATCCTGGACAAGACCGGTGAGATAAGGTTCGAGTGGATTGCCCCACAACCAAGCATCGAGCCTGATTACAAATCCATCGAAGACCAGTTGGCCAGAGCTAGGTGAATTGAATGGTTGAAGTGAGGGTCAAGGTCGGAGAATACCTACCCGATGCCAAGCTGGAGGCCTACCCCGACAAAAATGAGGTCAAACTCTCGTCCTGCCGTGGGAGATGGATTGTCCTATACTTCTATCCTCGGGATGACACGCCCGGCTGCACTAAGGAGGCCTGCGGCTTTCGTGATTCGATCAAGACGATAGAGGCTTTGGGTGCCGACGTCATAGGAGTCAGCATGGATGGCTTGAGCAGCCACGAAAGATTCGCCAACAAGTACGGCCTCAATTTCACTCTCCTCAGTGATACGAAGGGTGAGCTTGGCTCCTCGCTTGGTGTGCTCAAGGAGAATGGGTCTTCGATGCACCGGGTGACATTCCTTGTCAACCCTGACGGCCGCATCGCCAGAATCTATCCGAAGGTCGACCCTCTCATTCATTCGACAGAAGTGATTAACGACCTCAAGATGCTGAAGGCAAAATGACGCTCCGCCTCTTCAAGATGCACGGGTTTCCCCAATGTAAGGGATATTAATCACACCGACAGAATACCGCCTGACAGACACTGTGAGACCTGCATGATGGAGACGCACCACCAAGTCATCTTCAAGGATTCGCGTGCTATGCGAGACTTGGAAGACTCGTCGATTCAACTGGTGGTCACCTCTCCTCCCTATCCCATGATTGAGATGTGGGACGCCCTGTTCAGGCGCATGAATCCCAGAATCGGCGCGCTTATCGACGAAACCCGTTCCGCAGAGAGCGACAAGAGGGGTACCGTCAGCTCAGCCTATGAATTGATGCACGAGGAGCTGGGCAAGGTCTGGAGCGAATGCTACCGCGTTCTCTGCGAAGGAGGAATCGCTTGCGTTAACATTGGCGATGCTACCAGAAGCATAAACGGCAGGTTCAGGCTTTTCCCTAACCATTCAAAAATCATTGAGCACTGCGAGAGAATTGGGTTTGTCACCCTTCCCTTCATCGTATGGAAGAAGCCGACGAACAAACCAAACGCATTCCTCGGCTCTGGCTTCCTACCTACAAACGGATATGTGACGCTGGACTTGGAGTATATCCTTATCCTGAGAAAGGGAGACACAAGGAAATTCGCGCCGAAGGACGCGCGGCGTTACTCGAGCTCGTTCACAAAGGCCCAACGCGACGTGTGGTTCAGCCAGGTGTGGTCGGTGCACGGGGCCGCGCAGTCGCTTGTCAGATCGCAAAGGCGAAGCGCAGCTTTCCCCGAGGAGATTCCGCGTCGCTTGATACATATGTTCTCGATAATCGGCGACACAGTCTTGGATCCCTTCTTGGGTACTGGCACCGCCATGAAGGTAGCAGGCGACCTCTCGCGCCATTCTGTGGGCTACGAGTTTGACGACAGCCTGAAGCCGACCATCGATTCGAAGCTAGGCTCACACCACTCTGGCCGAGAAGACAGACTCAAATTCATAAGAACCTCATGATTCGGTGCTCAAGACGACACTTGATAGCGTTGGGTGATTTGGTCCGAGCCCTGTCCAATCTGTGTCATCTTTCAGAATCCTTTCCTTGAACCGCATCATCGCTTCAAGACGGCAGTTGATCCTGCCCACCCTCTCCCGCTCCTCGACCAGAAGACTTCGGTAGTACCCAGCCCCGAGCAATCGAAGCGCCCTGACGAGCACAGCTTCTACCTCCTCCATGTGAACGCCCTCTTCGGCTGGAAGGCGGGCAGAACCCAAAGCGCTCATCAGATCACGTACATCCAAGATCTCCATCTGGTTCATGTCGCCGAAGTTCGATTCCAAGAATTCCAAAATCACCTGCCCGGCGCCATCGACGAGGTTCGAGTCACTCACTTCTTCAAAGAGCGGGTATGAATCCTGATTTTTCGTTTCGGCGACTTGCACAAGAACTCAGCCGCTGCTGAGATTCAAGGAACTACATCTCACCCTTGAATCTGCTCAGCATTACCTGAATCTGAAGTCACTCAACCAAGCTAAAAGAGCCGACAAATCGCGTCAACAGGAATCCGTGGGAAGCTCTTGTGGAAGGCGTCCGCACCCTATGTCAGGGATTTGAGGAGGCTTGCATTCATACTCAACGTTAATAGCTTGTCGCAGCATGAGAATATTGCGTCGAGGAGTGCTTGATGCAGGACGTCTTGGTCGACAGGGATCGCTACATCAAATCGGTAGCAGATAGGATTCAGAGCATGGCCGCCAAGCTGATTCTCGAAAACAAGGTCCCTTTGGACTTCCACGATACCCTGCAGAGGAAGGTGGCTGACCTGGGAGGCGAATTCGGATTCAGAGGTGTAAGGGAATACCCGGTGCACGGCTCGGAAGTCGGCGTTGAAGGGTTAGCCGACGTGGCCTGGATGGCCAAGAGGCGACTGACATCCGTCTTCGAGATAGACTCATCTCCTCGAGTCAAATCCATACTTAAACTCCTTGCACTGGATGCGCCCTTCCGTTTCTGGGTCTACTACGGTCATTCACATTATCTCTCTATGGTGAGGTCGATTGACAAGAACAACGCGATCAATGTAATCCGGTTGCGTAACGTATACTTCTGAAAAGTCGCCGCCTTCGCCGTCACCATCATGATCCTTTCATAAAAACTCATGAATCGCATTAGGCGGAGGAAGAGTTATCTGTCGCCGGCCTTCGCCAGATTACGGTTGAGCGACCTGGACATTCAGACAAAAGCATTGATAGTACATCTAATACTTTCCAAGGAGACAGAGAAAGCTCTGGAACAGCTGAGCCTCGCGAACCGCGTCGACATACCTATGCTCAGGGTGGGAGCCGTCAAAGGAAAGAAGAAGGCTCTTGCAGTCTACGTCGAGAAGGAGAAGACAATCTACGTAGCTAAGGGCGACAACCTGTGGAATCCCTTCATTATTATCCATGAGTTCTATCATCATCTTAGGTGCAGGAGCGGCAAGCACAGAGGCACGGAGAAACTGGCAGACGCGTATGCAGTGGATTACATAGACGCCTACAGGGTCTATGCGTCGCTTCAGTCCCCATGACATCGGCACAACGCGATTCCTCTTGGATTCTCTAGGCGACACATGGCCTTTCCCTTCCGTCCTTGATGGGGGCCAAGAGATTGAAGGACTGTACCTCCGACGTTCCGCCCACCCCCCATCATGCTGAGCGAAGGCCCCAGTAGGTGTATCATCCTTTCTTCCGAATCAAGGATTCTAGTCTCCTCCCAGATTGCACTTAGCGTCCTAGAGCCAGTTCCCGGACGCAAAGGAGGGTCTTCATGACGTCGTCACTAACTATTCCTCGATGGGTCACCATTCGTACTTTGAACGCGTCGACAGTTCCGCAGAGCACACCCTTCTCCTTAATCTTAGCCACGAACTGATCCGAGGTAATGCCCAATCCTCTAACACCAAACGCCACGATATTGGTCTGCACCACCGTCATGTCGATGTCTATGCCCTCGATCTTGGCCAATCCGTCTGCCAACAGCTTAGCATTGGCATGATCCTCGGCGAGCCTATCCACCATCTTCTCCAGCGCTACTATCCCAGGCGCTGCGATTATCCCCGCTTGCCTCATTCCTCCCCCAAGCAGTTTCCTGTTCTTCCTGGCTCTGTCCACAAATTCCCTATTTCCCACCACCAGAGAGCCGACTGGACAGCTCAACCCCTTTGACAGGCAGAACATGAGATTGTCCACGTTCTCGGTGAACTTCCTGACGTCGGTCTTGAGCGCCACCGCCGCGTTGAATATGCGAGCTCCGTCCATGTATAACTCGAGTCCGTGGGCATGAGCGACGTCTCCCAGAGCCTTGATTTGAGCAGGGGTAATCACCGTCCCGCCCGCCCGGTTGTGGGTATTCTCGATGCATAAAAGTGTCGCATCAGGGAAATGGATGTTCTTCGGCCTTATGGCGGCCTCGACATCTTCAGGATCAAGTGCCCCCATGTGACCCCTGACCGGCCACGGCAAGACGGCCGCCACGACCGAAATACCTCCTACTTCATACCAATAGATGTGAGATTCCGCCTCGAGGATCACCGAGTCTCCGCGTTTGGTGTTGCTCATGGTGGACACAAGATTCGCTTGGGTTCCGCTGGTCACCAGCAACGCGGCTTCTTTGCCCATCTTATCCGCAGCCATCTCTTCCAGCTGTCGGACAGTAGGGTCCTCCCCGTAGACGTCATCGCCCAGTTTCGCGCTTCTAATCGCCTCGAGCATCTCGTCGGTGGGAAGGGTGACCGTATCGCTGCGCAGGTCAACGAAGTTGGCAGGAACACTCATTGTTGTGTCGCTCCGAATTGGTCCATACAGACCCAAGAACGTATTTTAGCTTTTCAAACGGGAGGATGAAGCCCCTCAGCCCTGTCCGCCGATGGAGAAGCTTGGGATGCTGTACTCCGAACTTGACCATGGCAGTTGATTCTAGTCTGGGCGTTTGAACTCCTCTTGTTCAGGTGATTACGACCCGATACCGCTGTCGCATGTAGATTCCGAAAGCCACTCCGACCAGAAGCCCCCCTATGTGGGCGCCGTGAGCTATGTCGGAAGGGGCGAAGAGACCCACGAAATCCAGGACGGCGTACAGCGCAGCGAATACCACCATGGGCATGGGCACTATGAAATAGACATAGACGAGGGTCATGGGGGTCAACACCGCTAGAGTTCCCACTATCCCGTAAATCGCTCCGGATGCCCCTATGGCCGGTACCATCGAACCCGGTGCGGTCAGCATGTAACCGAAGTTCCCTACGATTCCTGCGATGAAGAATATGACGAGGAAGAGCCTCGGGCCGACCATCCTTTCCAGATACGTCCCAAAGAAGAAGAGCGCAATCATGTTGAACAAGATATGATCGATGCTAGCATGTAGGAAAATTGAGGTAACGAACATCCATGGATACTGAAAGGCATAGGCCGGAAAGAAGGCAAAGTAGGCCCAGCCCCCCCAATCAGCCGCTATGTTCTGGAGGATGTACACGACAACACAGATGCCGATGAGTACGAATGTCCATCGAACGCGAAATGGCCAGTACATCGAGCTCTTTCACTCCTCCCTCTGAGTGATTGAAAAGAATTTCCGGACGGCGTTTCAGGGGATTGTGGAGACGGCCAGCGCCCGGGTCCAATCTCCAGGTCCGAGGCTGGAGGCCGAATTTGTTCAAGGCCTAAATCCCCTATCCGTGAGGTAGGACATAATACCCTCTCGTGTATTCCCAGTCCTCCGATGGCCACTGGGACGCTCCTGCCCTCTGTGCTATGGCCGAGGAGATGATGAATAGAGTGGCGTCGCTTTCCTCCCATCTCCGCAGTTTCATCTTGGTCCTGTTTACCATCAGTCTCATGGCATACGTCGCCAACCTGATCTTCGGCACCTTAATCCCTAACCAGACGATCTTTCTCGGTCTCCAGATAACGCTGCACCAAACGACACAAGTGTGCGTTGTGCTCGTCGCCGGCGGTCTCATCATGGCGCTAATACGGCGTTCTTCGAAACACATCCGAGGATCCGCAGGGCCTTACGCCGCCTCCGTCTTTTCATATGTCCTCGTGCTCTTGAACACCTTCGTAGTCCTCCTGGTGGTATTGGAGATCCTTCACGTCCCTGCCGACTCGTTGCTGTTGGGAGGGGGTTTCGGCGCCATCATCATAGGGTTGGCCGTTTCCACCCTATTGGGGAACATCTTCTCCGGCGCACTGATGCTCCTTACCAAGCCTGTAGGGGTTGGGGACGACGTGCTGGTCAACGGCATACCTGGCAGAATCGAAGCGATCTCCACTATGTTCACAAAAATCCAGAACGAATCAGGCACGGAAACGGTAGTCCCCAACACGGCTATCATCTCTGGAGCGGTAACTCTTACGAAAGTGCCTCCCATCTCTGTCACGACTAGCAGACTGCCGTTCACCGTGGGCGATAGGGTATACACCTCATACGTTGGAGGCGAAGGTACGGTCAAAGGCATCAGCTCGTTGTACACCACAGTCCTGCTTGACGGAGGGAGGGAGGTCAGAATCCCTAACAACGGAATCATGACCGGGGCAATTAACATCGCCTTGGTCAACTCGGCTCCACAACCCATCCTCAAGTTCTCTTTGAAAATCGACTGGGATGCCGAAAGGGCAATCAAGGCGATGCAGGTCGAGGCTGCCGGCGCCCCCGACACTTTCAAGTCACCCCTTCAGGTCCTCTATACGTCATTGGACGACAAGACGGTGGAACTCGAACTCAGCTGCGAGATCGAAAGCTCACGCAAAGCAGAGGCCAGAAGCCGTCTTGTCAGGACCGCCTATCTTACGAGGGACAGCCCTCTCTGAGATATCCTGCTGGAATCCTACGTCCGCCCCCATTTCTACTCGAAAGACCCTCTTCCAGATGCCCCAGTATGACTTCGGCTGGGAAGGGGGTACAGTACTTATGTTGTCAATTCTTCCTATACCATACCTATTAAAAGCCGTGGCCTACACGGACTTCAAGATGTCCGCTCTAAGCTTTGACGAACTCGATCACATCCGATCAATGGCCCCTCAGGACGAGGAAACCCTGCTCAGGAAGCTTAGCACAAGAGTAGTCGAAACACAGCAAAAATGACATCACCGTTCTTTCATCTTCCGTCGGAGCTCCCCCCAGCCCTGCGCTCTCCGTCATTTCGGCCTGTCTCTTGGTAGACTGGCTCATCAAGCGGTATGAGAGGAAGAGTGCAGGGGCCCTCGCGACTATGCCTGTAGACCCATCCACTTTTAGACTATAGGTAGCCCTTAGCTCGCATGAGCTCCGCCGTCAAGATTGCGTTCCCCGAGGCTCCTCTTATCGTGTTATGTGAAAGGAGCGTCAGCCTGATAGAACGGTCATCGATACCCGGCCTCACCCTGCCTACGACGACGCTCATGCCTGGGACGCTGCCTGCCAGGCGGTCCAGCCTTGGCTGTGGCCTGTCTCTCTCCTTGGTGACTATGATAGGGGCATCGGGAGATGTGGGCAGCCCCAGCCTCTGAGGCTCTCCCCTGAACCCCTTCAGCTGTGACTCCACTTCGGCAGGGCTCACCTTGAGACTGAACTCGCAGTACAAGGTTTCAAGGTGACCGTCAAGGGTAGAGACCCTGTTGCAGGACACCGCCATGGGAAGACGATGCGAGCGCACAGACCCGCCCTCGATTGTCCCCAGTATCTTCTTCGATTCCCTTTCGACTTTCTCCTCTTCGTCCTTGATGAACGGTATGACGTTTTCGAGGATGAGCAAGGAGGGGACTCCTGGATAGCCAGCCCCAGACACGGCTTGCATGGTAGTGACGACGGCCTTCGTCATGGGAAAGCTGTCCGCCAACGCCTTGAGGACGATGGCCAGGCCCGTGACGGTGCAGTTGGGAGTGGTGACCAGCCCCTTCTTCCATTTCCTGTTCCTCCGTTGCGTCTCCAACAGCTTCAGATGATCAGGATTGATTTCAGGCACCAACAGCGGCACGTCAGGGTCCATCCTATGTGCACTGACTTCGCTCACCACGGCCTTCCCTGCGTCGGCAAAAAGCGGCTCCAGCTGTAGGGCAGCCTCCGAAGGCAGCGCGGAGAAGACTAAGTCACATTCGGCGATGGAAGAAACCTTGGCCTCTTTGACGACCATCTCCGACGCCCTTTTCGGCATGGGATTAGGAAGCAGCCATCTGGCTGCTTCACCATACTTCTTGCCGACCGAAGCCCTCCCCATCAGCACGGCCAACTCGAAGTATGGGTGCGAATCCAGCATCTCCACGTACCTTTGACCCACGACTCCGGTCGCGCCTAGCAGGCCTGCCTTGAGCTTGTCCTTCATTGCGAACGACTCCTTCATTATATCCAACGCCTCTCTAATGACTTCAGTCGGCCTCGCCACCGACCATCGAACGTAGCCCTCGCCTCCCCCTCCGAACGTCGTGCCAGGCGTCACGACCACCCCTACCCGGAGGAGCCTCTCCGAAAACGCGGTAGAGGTGCCGTCTGTATGTTGCCATAGGTAGAATGTGCCTTCTGGCGCTTGGACTTCATAGCCCAGCCGGCTCAATCCTCCTGCGAGCAGCTTCAGCCTTCCCTCGTAGATCCTTGACGGAGTCCTCCACCTCTTTAGGACGACGGGACGATATGTAGCTGTCGAGGGCAGCCTTGGCAGCGCGCTGAATGAACCTGGGCGAGCCTGAATCCATCTGACTCTTGATGGCCTTCAATCCGCCTATGGCGTCCTTGTTGCCCACTGCGTAGCCTATCCTGTAGCCCGTCATGGCGAACGTCTTCGAACAGGAATGGACTTCGACAGAGGCCTCCTTATCCTTGTCTACTTGGAGAATGCTAGGAGCGGTGTACGAACCATATGTCATTTCCGAATAGGCATTGTCATAACATACCAGAGTGCCCGATTCACGCGCGGCGTCCACCAGCCTTCCGAGGTCCTTGCTGTCTGCGACAGCTCCAGTGGGATTGTGAGGATAATTGACGTAGAGCAGTTTCACACCTTTCAAGTCTCGCGCCGTCAGGTTCATCTTGAAGCCATCGGCCGAAGATAGCGGTCGCGGCAGCGATTTCGCTCCCATGAGTTGGGCACCCCCAATCCTGTAAACCGGATAGCCGGGATCAGGGAACATGACCGTGTCTCCTGCGTCGACGAAAGCCCTGGCTACGTTACCGAGGCCCTCCTTCGATCCGGTAAGTGCGCAGACCTCTGTGTCGGGGTCCAATTCGACGTCGAACCTCTTGCAGTACCAGTTCGCCACGGCCTCCTTGAACCACTTCTCACCGTCGCTGCTGGAGTAACCCTGGTCCTCAGGATTCCTGATTGCCTCAGCCAAGGCCTCCACTATGAACGAAGGCGTGGGCAGGTCAGGGTCGCCGACGTTGAATGCCAACACCCTCTCCTTTCTCTGCCTTCGCAATCTGATGATTTCATCCAGCTTGGCAAAGGGATATTCAGGCAGGGCGGCGACCTTTCTCGAAGGCGCATGGGTCATCTCAATAGCCTCGATGGTATCGACTGTCCAGTGAGCAGGTCCGCGTAGGTCTCTCTTCGTCTGATTAGCTCCGCCTGAACGCCGCTCACGAGGACTTCGGCCGCCCGCGGCCGGTTGTTGTACTGGCTGGACATCGAGAACCCATATGCGCCGGCATTGAAGATCGCCAGAAGGTCCCCCTCTTCAAGGAGAGGGAAAGCCCTGTCCTTCGCGAGGATGTCGGTGTTCTCGCATATCTGGCCGCAGATGTTGACCCGCTCCATGTCACGCTGGCCGAGCTTGCCTGCGGCGAGCATGGGGTGATAGGCGTTGTAGAGGGCCGGTCTAAGGAGGGTATTCATGCCGGCGTCAACCCCGACGAACTTCTTCACACCATTCTTGACATGGCAGACCTTCGTCAAAATCACTGTAGAGTCAGCTACCAAGTATCTGCCAGGCTCGGCCGCAAGTACAGGATCGCCCAATGAATATTCATCGACCTTCTCCTTGAACACATTCTCTACGGATTCGGCGACTTCGCCTATAGGAAGCTCGCTTTCGTCGGGAGAATATGGAACACCAAAACCCCCGCCGACGTTGACGAAGTCGAACTCTATGCCGACTTTGGAGGCTATCCTCCCCGCTATGTCCATGAGTTTCTCCGTGGCTGCCGGAAAATAATTAGAATCGAGCACGTTGGAGCCTGTCATCATATGTATCCCGAACTTCTTGACTCCCAGCCGCTTAGCAGCGGCATACCCTTTCAAGGCTACCTCTTCGGTTGACCCGAACTTAGCATCCGGCCCGGCGAAGACCAGGCCTTCGCTGCCGCCTCTCCCCATCCCGGGGTTTATCCTGAAACATATGATATCAGGTGCAATGCCTGTCGGCAGCTTGGAAACCAAAGCAGCGTCATCTAGGTTGACGAGCACGCCAGACTTCGTTGCATATTCGAGTTCCTCTCTGGAGTTGTAGTTCCCCGTGTACAGCATTTGATCAGGCCTATAGCCGGCCAGCGACGCCGCATAAATCTCTGCAGGGCAAGAGCAGTCCGCGTAGGCCCCCTCTTGCCTGAGGATGGTCAGCAAGGCCAGATTGGTGTTAGCCTTGACGGCGTAGTACAGCCTGAACTTGGAAAGCTTCCCGAACGCGGCGTAGAACCTGCGAAAGTTCTGACGTATCCGTGCTTCGCTGGTGACGAACGTGGGCGTGCCAAATCTCGCCGCTATTTCCTGGACCGACACATTCTCCACGTATAGGATTGAGCCGCTCGCCCTGAAGCTCCCACTAAGCCTTTTCAGTATCCAATTGTCCAACTATCAGATTCTCCTCCAACAGACCATAAGCCTCGTCCAGACGCTTCTCGTCTAAGAAGAACGTCATCGTGCCCTTGCTGGAGGTCACCTCAATTATGTTAATACCGTGCAGAGACAGTATGGTGGCCGCCTTGGCCACGACACCTGGCTGATCCACCAAGTGAGGATGGACCATTTCTATGTAGCCAATCCCAGACCTCCCGGACACCGCCTTCACGCCAATCACGCCATGAACGCGTCTACACACTTCTTGCCATGTGTCACCCTCCACAAAGAATGTGATGGTAGTCCTGCCCGTTCCGACGCCCTTCACCTTGGCGCCGATGCGCTGAAGCACGTCTCCAAGCACGGCGACGCCGGAGTCGGAGACCACCGTCAACTCGTTCAGTCCGGAACCCTTTGCGAAGTATGGGTCCGTGGGTAGTATCGAGCCGGTGATTTCCGTTCCATCCTCACGTAAGGGTCGTCCGAAGGGCACTACCCTGAGCCTTTGGTTGACCCCTTTGTAAAAAAGGGCCTCGGGCCGGACGACCTTCGCGCCACCATGAGCCAGCGCATACATCTCATCTATCGTAATGCTGCTGACGGGCTTCGCGTCGGGCACTACGTCGGGGTCGGCGCTCATTATGCCCGACCTGTCCTTCACCAAGATTACTTCATCAGCCTCCAAGCAGTTGCCAAGCACCGTAGCCGTTATGTCTGAGCCTCCCCGTCCGAGAACGGTGATCCGCCCATCGCATCTGCCTAAGAAACCCGGCACGACGGCTACCGCCTCACTCAGGAACGGAAGCATGCTTCTTCGGCACGCGGCCTTGGTGGCTTTCAAGTCCACTGCGGCGTTCAGGAAGTCTCCATTGGTGATGACCGGGAAGTCCTCCTGTGTCGGGTCGAATTCCATCACCTTGATCCCGCTGGCCCTCAAGGCAGAGGTGAAGACCTTGGTCGATGTCCTTTCGCCCATGGAGAGAATCTCCGCGTAAGCCTTGTCTTCGATGTTCTCTTCGAAGGCTGATACCAAGTTCAATAGCTGATCGGTCGTTCTCCCGGGCGCCGACACCACGACGACCTTTTCCTCGTAGGCGGCCTCTAGGACCATCTGCGCGGCCTTCTTGACGCGCTCCCCGTCCGCCAGCGTCGCCCCTCCGAATTTGACGACCACCCTACTCATTGCAGGCCGAGCACTTCCTTCATCCCATACAACCCGGGCCTTTGGCGCACTATCCAACCGGCCGCCAACAGCGCCCCGGCGACGAACGCCGACCTGGAGAACACCGTATGCTCAAGCCTGATCACCTCAGATGCCCCTGCTGCGAGAACTTCATGCTGTCCTGGGATTCCCCCGCCCCTTACAGACAGGACTTCCAGTTCTTCGGGGCTACGCGGAGACAGACCGGTGCGGCCGTGAACAATCCTTGTGTATCCCCTCCGCGCCTTGATGATGTCAGCGATTGAAGAGGCGGTTCCGCTGGGCGCATCGTTCTTGCGGTTGTGATGGGTTTCGATGATTGAGAAATCATACGCCGGAGGCAACTGGCTCAGCTTCTCTGTTAACGCGAACAGGAAGTTGGCGCCGACGGAGAAGTTCGGCGCTATCACGGCAGGGATCGGCTTCACTATCGATTCCAGCCGAGCTCGCTGGTCTTGGGTGAATCCCGTCGTCCCTATCACAGCAGGTTTCTGCAAGTGAACCACGTGCGGCAGGTTCATCAACTCCGCGTCGGCTGAGGTGAAGGAGACGAAGACGTCGCACTCGCGCATTACGTTCTCTATGTCGGTTGGCGGGCTGAGCATGACGTCACTGTCCGCCAGGGCGCAATCCCTCAGCGTTCTGCCCAAGCTCGGGTTGGTAGCAGATTCGATAGCCCCTGAAATGACATAGGGGGAAGCCACTTCGCGAGCCACCATGGAGCC
Source organism: uncultured Nitrososphaerota archaeon (assembly GCA_963842885.1). Classification (GTDB taxonomy): domain Archaea; phylum Thermoproteota; class Nitrososphaeria; order Conexivisphaerales; family DTJL01; genus DATKKG01. Next base: position 265,547 of record CAWJIE010000004.1, on the reverse strand, counting down.
CATCCTCCCCGCCGCACCCGCGATGCAAATTCTGATTCGGGAGTTTGCGTTGTGTTCAGTAGCTTTCATAGCACAATCCTTCCAGGCTAGCCGGTGACCCCAGACGGTCGGCGACGCTCACTCCGAACCCCTTTTCCACGGGCTCTAGGATCTCCGGATTGTGTTTCCATACCGATTCCAATCCGGTCAGAACCCTGTTCAAGCCAGCCTTGGTCATCCTTCCCAACGGCTGCCTGCATCGGCCGGCTGGCAAACCCAACACCGCGGCCATCGTCTTTACCGGCAGAGGGTTCTTCGCCTTCACCGTCAGAGTGTGGCCTAGTATCGCTTCATCGGTTCTTACGGTGACCAGCTCGAAGAGGGGTTTCAAGGCAGTTGCTAGCGTGACGGCCTTACCCACGTCGCCCTTGAGCGCGGCGGCGACCATATCGGCGACCGCCTTGGGCGCAATATTGGACATCACTGAGATCGTTCCGTCGGCTAACACACGAGGATCAGTCATCAAGCCGAACGTCCTTTCGTCGTCTCCGGACAGTATGGAAAAGGAGTCCCCGCAAAGCGACCTTATCCCTGCCGCATTGTCGCTGCTGCCTGTGGCTTCCTTGACGGCATTGACGTTGGGGTAGGCTCGAGCGAGAAGGGCCAAGTCCTCCGGCGAAATCTGTGTCCCCGTCCGCCCTGGTATGACGTATGGTATGAGCTGCATCTCCTCGGCCGCTCTGGCGATGGGCTCGTAATATTCACGGCGTACCTCGAGGCTGCTGGGGCAGTTGTAATAAGGATCCACGAGCAGCGCCGCGCGGGCCCCCAGCTCCCAAGCCTGGGTCGTAGCCTCGACAGCTTTTCGCGTGCTGTTGGCGCCGGTGTTGGCTATCGTCAGGGCTTTACCCTGAACACCATCAAGGACAAGAGAGAGCGCCTTCACGAACTCCCGATGCTCCAGCGTAGGGCCCTCTCCGGTCGTGCCAGCTACAACTATACCATCGACATCGTTCGCGAGCTGGAATTCCAACAGCCGACCCAAGCCTTCAACGTCAAGCTCGCCATCTGATTCGAAAGGCGTCATTATCGCCGTGATACAACCATTCAAGCTCTTGCGCAACACGCCAAGCACTCAATGAGCCGATATTAAACATTTGCTCTTGTCATCCGTTTATCGTCGTTTGATGACGATACGCTATGATGATTTGCCAAGGGGACATTGAATTTCGGACAAGGATGTACGCAATAGGTCGGTCGTTTGACGCTATTCATCCGATGGTGGAGATGCTGGCGCGAGGCCTCCTTTTCGCCTTAGAAATCCTTCGCCGCTCTGTCATTGGTCTCCTTCTCGAATTGTGCCAGCCTGCGCTTCAGGCTCCGATAGGTGGCGTGGATTTGTCCACTCGACGGTCCTCCCTCTGTCGTGGTCTCTTTCAGTATGGCCTCGGGTCGGAGATAACTTCTTAGCTCCATGCTTTTGGGGCCGCTCATCTTCAAGCCCGAATGAGCTTGCTGGACCATCTTAACCGGTTTCCTCGGTGGGAAATCGACGAACCTCCTCCTCTGAGAGGTAGAAGGCCGGAGCTCCTCCCTGCGACCCTATGTGCCTCTCCGAATGGTACCCGACGCTTCCCTCTCGCACACAGAACAGGAAGCGACAGGCGCCTCTGACTACCTCGAGAGCATCGAAGTCTACTCTTCGCTGGTTCGCAAGGTCTTGTTGCCGCGAGAATAGGGAGGCTGTGCTGTATGCGAGTTGCCAAGGCATCGCTTAAATATCATCATCTGTTTGCGCGGGATGTGGTGTGACGAGAAGTGACGGCCATTGAGGTAACTGACCTTGAGAAGAAATACCCGCCTGACGTGCGAGCCGTTGACGGGGTGAGCTTCACCGTCGACGATGGAGAAATCTTCGGGTTGCTGGGCCCCAACGGCGCTGGCAAGACAACCATCATCAAAATGATAATGGGGTTGACCAAGCCCAGTTCTGGGTCAATCAAGGTCTGTAACATTGATGCACTCTCGTCGTCCTCGCAAGTCCGCCAGCTTATGGGCTATGTGCCTCAAGCCATATCCGCCGACGGGGACCTGACAGGCTATGAGAACCTCCTGATCTTCTCAAAGCTGTTCTATGTTCAGAAGAAAGACCGCGACCCCAGGATAAAGGAGGCGCTGCAGGAGATGGAACTCACGGAGAGGGCGAACGATCTCGTCAAGCACTACTCAGGCGGCATGATGCGGCGCCTCGAGATAGGTGAAGCGGTTGTCAGCCGCCCCAGGGTCCTTTTCCTGGACGAACCCAGCATAGGCCTCGATCCCTCGTCAAAGAGGCAGGTCTGGAATCATATCAGACGCCTGAACAAGGAACTGGGGATGACCGTCTTCATCACCACGCACGACATGGCCGAAGCCGACGAACTGTGCGGCCGAATCGCAATAATGAACCATGGCAGATTCGTGGCGGGAGGCACCCCGGCGGAACTGAAACGGAACGTCGGCGGAGACATGGTGAGCGTGAAGCTCTCGGCCCAGGCCGGAGCACTATTGCCTGAGGACATCGGGAAGGTCGTTCACAGCGCGGACGACTCCATCGACATCCTGACGGCCAACGGTGAAACGGCCATCCCGAGGATTGTCGGTTTCTATGAACAGAGCGGCCTGCAAGTGCTCTCCCTGTCTCTGAACAAGCCCAGCCTTGACGACGTCTTCCTGAAGTACACCAAGGTGAGGATAGAGGAGGCAGAGAGCCTCTCGCAAGCGCGTCAGGCCCGCAGAAGCTTCATGAGGCATGCTCGATAATGAACCCCATCAGCCGCTTCGTCTCCAGCTCTCTGACCGTGGCTGAGATGGAAGCAAGGAAGATCCGCCATGATTCGACCGAGCTGTGGACCAGGCTGGTTCAGCCGGCCCTCTGGCTCTTAGTCTTCGGCGAAGTGTTCACCTCTATTCGCGGGATAGACACGGGGGGGTACACCTACCTCCAGTTCTTAACGCCGGGGGTCCTGGCGCAGTCGGTGCTTTTCGTAGCCATCTTCTACGGAATCACAGTCGTCTGGGAGAGAGATGTCGGCATTCTGAACAAACTCCTCTCCACGCCTTCACCAAGGTCCTCCATCATCGTGGGGAAGGCCCTAGCCGCAAGCGTCAGAGGCATCTTCCAAGCGATCATGATCTTCGCCCTGGCATTGATAATAGGGGTAAACCTGAGGTTCGACATACTTGACGTCCTCGGTGTATTCGTAGTGATCATCGTTTTCGCAATGTGCTTCTCCGCCCTCTCGATGGTACTGGCATCGTTCCTGAAGACGCGTGACCGCATGATGGGCATCGGTCAGGCGATCACTATGCCGCTCTTCTTCGCCAGCGACGCCATCTATCCAATTTCCCTGATGCCCGCCTGGCTGCAGAAGGTTTCGGTCTTCAATCCGCTGAGCTACGTCGTGGACGCCGTAAGGGCTATGATTCTGACCGGCAACTACTCTAAACTTCCCCTAGATGCCGCCGTGCTTGGCGGCTTCACGCTCCTGTTCCTGGGCGTGGCTTCTGTGTCCATACGAAGAATCATAGAATAGACTCGCGGTCGGAGCCCCAGTTTGAGGAGAGCCTCTCCCAAGCTGACGCTGACAGTGACAAAATGAAACAGAAACGAATCGTATCCGAAGACGGAGGTCCGATTAACCGAAGAGGGCGGCTAGGCCTTCCAGGGCCTCTTCTTCCTTCTTCTCTTCCTTCTTTTCCTCTTTCTTCTCTTCCTTCTTCGCCGGGGCGGCAGCCGCGGCCGGAGCAGCCTGTTGCTGGGCCGGCATGGCCACTGCGGACTTCAGCGCCTCATCGATATTGATTTCGCCGAGGGCCGCTACGAGGGCCTTCACCTTGATTTCGTCAGGCTGAACACCCGCAGCGGTGATTATCTTCTTTATGCTCTCTTCGTCCACTTTCTTTCCGAGTCTGTGAAGTATGAGAGCAGCGTAGACATACTCCATCTAGTATCCCACGTCTGACAAGCATCAGGCGGATGGTATTTAGACATTTCCTTTCCAATAGGAAAGTGAAGTTGTTTTCAAATCAACGAGACGATTCTCCAGCCAATTGGGGACCTCCCGGATGCCTAGAAATCGCTCTACGGACCGACAGGTCAATAGCCAAGTCGGCCTATGATTGCGTGCGTCGGGACTGCCTTCTCGGTCGCAACGTAGACCCGACCTAGTTTTCTTTGCATCTGATGATGTTGGACGACGCCAGAGGAAGAGATTATTATGTTAGCTCGTCATAGGCAACATGCATGGGGATTCGGTTCGGAGACGCCTCGACTCCAGCCTACGTGGCAACTAGAATCTTCCACGTGGGGGTCGTGGTTGGGTTTCTGGTAGTCGTTGCAGCTTGCATAGCAATTGACAAGATCGCCAACATGATGTATCGGAAGGGATACGCCAGGCCGTTTTTCTTCAGTGGGCATAGGATACATCACTTCTGGATCTATCTGATAATCCCCGTCTGTTACGTCATCATGGCGGTTCTCCTTTTGACGGGTAATGTTCAGCTGATAGGGAATATGGTCTGGTACAGGGTAGGCCTCTTGGTGCCGATAGTCGCAGTTTGCGTTGCCATCGATTTCCTGGGCGATGGTCTGCGGACGGGTCTCAAGAAAGCCATCGTCGGCCACGAGTGGATTTACGTCGTGATTCCGCTCTACATCGTGTCGTACGTCGTGAACGTATACTTATAATGCGCTCATGAGTAACGCGCACGTCCCTCTGCGGTCAAGGACGTCCCATCTGAACCCAAGACAGGACGGAGCATGGTCTGAACGAAGCCGAAAGCCTAGACACTTGCGTGCTCGAACCAGTGGGGAACACCGCATCTGTTCCATACCATGCGGCTAGACGTGATCCATCACGATATCCCTAATTCTCTCATGATTGGCCAGATATCTGACGATGCCCTTCGTGATTCCCATTACTTGCGCGTCGAAGAGCCTCGATATGATCAGGGAAAGGGCGAATGAGAGGGTGCCCAGAGCCAATACCTCATAGGCGTCCACTCTGCCAAGAAACGCCACGGCAGAGAGCGTTATCACCGCGCCTATGAGGCCCATGATGGCGGATCTTATTACGAAGTAGAGTCTTTGCAACCACGTTGAATACAGCAGCGCCTTTATGATTGCTCCCTTTTCGATCTCGCTCCTCTCTCCGGGTGAAGCGTTTCGCATCTCCAACAAGACCCCTCTTGTGTGATCAAGGTCGCACAGGAGCAAGGCCTTCTTCGCGTGAAGGCTCTCTGACAAATCCCAAGAACTCTTCGTTTCAAGCTCCGACAGGATCGTTTGAGTCATTTCTTCTATTTCGTCATCTACTTTGGTCATTGTTGTTCCACCGAGTCAGCAACCGCGCACATGAATCTGGAAGCGCACGATTTAACGGTTGCATCACCCTGACTAGGTCCGGATTGGCAACCTCGCCCGAGGGGGTGGTTGAATGACTGGACTCTGGACCCAAAGGACTAGCATCTGTCACTAGGCAGTGAAACCAGACTTCCCTTGGCTGGTCGCTCCCGTTCTATCACCAACCTCCGCGGACAGTCCGTTTTCATCGGCGGCCCTAATCGCCAGAGACGAGCCGATAAGAACTCTTTTATGCAGCTTAATAGCTAAGAAGTTGTGAATTAAAGATGCAACAGACCCTGGCGGGCTGGTGTGAGCTGGTTGGTTGACACATCAGTCATTTCAAACGGAGCCAGAGGCCAGAGATTCCTGCTCCTGGGAAACGAGGCCGTGGTGCGAGGCGGTCTTGAGGCCGGCTTCACTGTCTTCACATCGTATCCCGGCACGCCTGCTTCCGAAGTCTTGGACGTAGCCGCAGAGGTTTCTAGGGTCGTCGGCATACACGCCGAGTACTCGGTCAACGAGAAGGTCGCAATCGACACGGCCGCCGGCGCTGCCATGAACGGCCTCAGAGCGATCACCGCAATGAAGCACGTCGGCCTCAACGTGGCCTCCGATACCTTCATGGCCCTGCCGTACTTCGCCCCCAAGTCGGCCTTGGTCATCGTCGTGGCCGATGACCCTGCCGCATACAGTAGCCAGAACGAGCAAGACACTCGCAACTACGGCTATTTCGCCAACCTGCCAATGCTGCAGCCATCAGACCCCCAGGAGGTCAAGGAATGCATGCTGAAGGCAGCCGAAATATCCGAATCCTTGGAGCTGCCCGTCCTCGTCAGGCTGGACATCCGCGTCAGCCATGTCAGAGGACCAGTCGTATTGGGAGACCTGCGGGAGCCTCCTTCGAGGAGGGAGTTCGTCAAGGAGAAAGGGAGGTACACGGCCATACCGCCCTACCCTGTGAGGGCTCACGAAGTCCTTCTTGAGAAGATGGAGAAGTGCAAGGCTGTCAGCTGCTCTCCAGAATTCGTCAAGCTCATCGACAGGGGTTCTGAGAACGGCGTCATCTGTGCCGGTTCCGCTTCGACGCATGTCCTCGACGCCGAGCTCCCAGGCCCGATGCAGCCAGACGTGCTGAAGATGCTCATGGTCAACCCGCTCCCCGAGGAAGCGATAGTGAGGTTCCTTTCGGCCCATAAGAGGGTGCTTGTCGTGGAGGAGCTGGACCCAATATTCGAGACACGGATCAAGTGCCTTGCCTACGAAAACGGCCTCAAGACGGTTATCCTGGGGAAGGAGGCGGGTATTCCCTCGGTGGGCGAATTGATGCCGGTCGACGTACGTTCGGCCATGGCTACGCTGGTAGGCGTGCCCCAGGCGAAGAAGGTCAGCCGGCCAGTCCCAGCGGGCCCAGCTCGACCCCCGGTCTTCTGCGCGGGATGTCCTCATCGTGCCTCCATGTATCTCATCAAGACGCTGGCCGGTAAGAACCGGGTAGTCGTGTCCGACATAGGTTGCTACGGCATGGGCGCTCTGTCTCCCACCGACGTCGGCGACGTGCTGCTGGACATGGGGTTCAGCATTGGCGCAGCCGGGGGCTTTGCCATTGGAGCGAAGCTGAAGCCCCTCGCCGTCATCGGCGACTCCACGTTCCTCCACGCCGGAATCCCAGCGCTCATAAACGCGGTGTGGAACAAGCACGACCTAGCCCTGATCATCCTTGACAACTACATCACCGCGATGACCGGCCTTCAGCCCAACCCTTCCAGCGGCCTCGACTCTCAGTTCCATGAAACGGAGAGGGTCTCCATAGAGGAGCTTGTGAAGGCATGCGGCGTCAAGAGCCTGCGGGTCCTTGATCCTCTGCAGGTTAAGGCATCGAAGAGGGAGATTCGGGAGATGCTGGACGAGAGAGGGGTCTCCGTGATGATCCTCCGCCAGCCCTGCGCCCTCCTGACAAGCCAACAGTTGAAGGCGTTTGGAAGGAAGGCCGCTCCATACGCCGTCATCGCCGAGAACTGCAACAACTGCAACGCCTGTCTCGTGCTAGCGAGCTGCCCCGCGCTGATCCCAGCAATGACAGAGGAGGGAGGGATGTTGGCGAAGGTGGCCATCGACTCAGCCGCATGCACGGGCTGCGGCTTCTGCGCCGAGGTCTGCCCCTACGGTGCGATAATCCAGGGAGTCGCATAGCAGATGGAGGGAAGGCCTGTTTCCATCGTCGTTTCAGGTGTGGGCGGCCAAGGCGTGCTGCTTACGTCAGAAATCCTAGGGAACGCGGCCATGCTGTCTGGATTGGACGTTCGGGTGACCGAGACCCACGGCCTCAGCCAAAGAGGAGGCTCACTGGTCTCCTTCGTCCGCTTCGGCAAGGAGGTGCACTCCCCTCTGATAGACCTTGGGAGGGCTGATTACATCATCTCCATGGAGCTCCTCGAAGGGCTGAGGTCATCCGTCTACGCTGGAGATAAGACAACCCTCGTCGTCAGCACGCTCCAGGTCCCGCCTGTGACCGTGTTCAGCGGGAAGGCGAAATACCCTCCACCGGCCGAGATAAGGTCCTCCATATCCGCTATCTGCAAGAAGGCCTTCTTCCTCGACGCCGCGGGGATGGCTTCGGCAGCTGGGAGGTCTCTCTACCAGAACGCCGTCCTCCTGGGTTTCTTCGCAGGGATCACGAAGGAGCTCATCAAGCCATCGGAATACGGCGAGGCGTTGAAGATGCTGGTTCCTGAAAGAACCCTGGCCCCCAACTTGAAGGCGTTCGACATGGGCTACAGAGCCTCCCCTACGGAAACGCGCTGACGCCAGTTCTCCGCTCAACAAACCCTGCCAAACTCTTTAATGGAAACGCGTCGCAACTTGCCGCCGTGAGGCCGCGAGTACTTTCGACCTACAGGCTTCCCGCGCCTGGGTTGGACAAGCTGGAGGGAGCTCTAGGCGAGCGCCCGACCATATCAGAGAATGCGCTCAGGATGGGGCGAGCCGAGCTCCTCGAGAAGATAGATGGCGCCGACGCCCTCCTCTGTTCGCCGCACGATCGCATAGACGCCGAGCTATTCGGCCGAGCGGAGAGGCTCCGCGTCGTCTCCACCTACAGCGTAGGCTTCGACCATATCGACGTGGCCGAGGCCACTCGCAGGGGAATCTATGTCACACATACTCCTGACGTCCTGTCCGGCGCCGTAGCAGACATCGCCTGGGGGCTCCTACTGGCGACGTCAAGGCACATCGTCATGGGCGACAGATACGTTCGCGAGGGGCTGTGGGGGCCCGACAGCGACCTGAGCTTCATGATAGGCCATGACTTCCATGACAAGACCCTGGGCGTAGTGGGCTTCGGTCGCATTGGGGCAGAGGTGGCGAGAAGGGGGAAGGGGTTCGGCATGAAGATACTCTACTTCAGCCGGGACAGGAAGTCCGCCCTAGAAGCCGAGCTGGGGGCGGAGCACGCCGACCTGCACAGGCTGCTGTCAGAATCCGACTACGTGTCGGTCAGCCTATCCCTGAATGACACGACTCGCGGCATGATCGGTGAAAGGGAGCTCTCTCTCATGCGCAGGACGGCGATACTGGTGAACACTAGCAGGGGGACCGTCATCGACGAATCGGCCCTGGCCGCCGCGCTGAAGGAGAGGCGGATTGCCGGAGCCGGCCTCGACGTCTTCGAGACGGAGCCCCTTCCCAAGGACTCGCCTCTCTTGGGGCTTGACAACGTCGTCCTCCTTCCACACGCGGCCAGCGCCACGGTGGAGACCAGAGACAGGATGGCGATATTCGCCGCGCAGAACATCATCGACGTGCTGAGCGGGAGGCTGCCAAAGGCCCTCCTCAACGGCGAAGTTCAGGCCGTAAGGTCACTCGCCGCCGTTCGGATGATATGAAATAGAGCGATGGTCGTCAGAAAGCTCAGCAGGCAGTATAACGACCGCCGCTCCCTTCCTAATCATCAGTGGGGGTTTGAAGTGAGGATGTTTCCTGGCCATAGCCCTCCTTCTGTTCTAGGCGGGATTCAGCTTAGTGGTCTACCCGGGCTTCCAGCAGTGAGCATGTCATCAGCCCCATTTGACCTTGCTCCACGCGGGGTGGCCGTTTCATCCCTCATCCGGGACTTCTCCGGCATCTCTGCCTTCATAGCATTCCCGGCGCGGGTGTCGTTTCTGTTCCAGAGCCAGCGGTCTCCCGCTGCGTCTCTCAACGCCGCGTCTCCTGCACGGAGGGAGGAGCTTCCTCAGGGCTATTCGCCCCGAACCTGCCCACCAGCTCACATCCTCGGGCTAGCTCCGACGTTCCCCACGATTTAAAGGTTAGACTGCAAAGCCCAGCTCCCTCATGAATGCCCGCTGGGCTTCGACGACGCCGGAGCTGGAATCGGCCCTGCGGTACGCCTCCAGGTACTTCAGGTTGAGCTCGAAGAAGGAGTGACCCCACCTGAAAGAGCCCATGACCTCCTCCGCCTGTTCGCCGAGCCCCACGATGAAGAGCCCCGCGGCCAGCGCTTCGGCGGTCGAGAGGTTCACCGGGATGCCGTAGTTGGTCGGGTTAGCCGCGACGAGATAGGGGAGCGCCCGCCGACGATCGCCTCCTCCATCTGATGCCTTTGAACGATTCGACGGCCTTCTTCCAGCTGGCGTCGATCGCCGTGAGGCCTTCCGAGAGCACCGTCTCCCTGTCGGTGCGGGAAATGGAGGTATCGCAGTACGGGTCGAGCAGCAGCCCGCGTTGGCTGTGCCTGGAGAGGAAGCCTACCTTGCCCAGGCGCCTGAGCTTCGACGCCGTGCACTTGGAGGGATCGTCCTGCCGCAGGTGTAGCACGAACAGTTTAGCTTTTCCCGGCTCTTCATCGCTCATTTTTCTCTGCGATTCTCCCAAATGCTTAAAATCACCTTCTATTAATCTGCTAGGCAGATAGTATTGCCAAAGGCTTTCGTCCTGATTAACGCCGATTTGGGCGCGGAGGAGGAGCTCGTCGCCGAAGTGAAGAAGATAACAAACGTCACGGAGGTCTACGTGGTGTACGGTGTGTACGATCTCATCTTGAAGGTCGAAGCCGACACGATGGAGAAGGTCAAGGAGACCATCACCTGGCACATAAGGCGACTGGAGAAGGTACGCTCCACTCTGACGATGATAGTGGTCGAAGAGTAGGCCCCTGTTCTGACGAGTTTTCCCTTCTATTCATTAGACTCAATCAGCATAGATGAAAAGGTTGCATAACTGGCTCCGATGTCGACCGAGAGGCCAAGCAAGAACCCCCCAGCAGAAATGGGGATTTGACTGGCGTCAGGAGGATAGGAACTAACTCTGATTCAGGATTGGGATCCGAGTGGTGGGCCCGAAGGGGTTCGTACCGAATTGGGTTCGAGTCCTATTTGTCGGACTTGGAAGGACCCGGCCTTCCCCTGCCCTTGGTCTGACACCGTCATGGCGGGTGTCGGCTCTTGCGCGACACCCTGTTGACGGGGTGTCGACACCGTGTCGACACTTTGGCCGGCACCCTGTCGACACCTTTTGACACCTCAAAAAACTCACTATACAGGCTCTGAGTGCCGTGGGGAGGGTGTCAAGACAGCCTGTTAACGAGCCAAAGAAATCATCAGCCCGTCGTCTGGTGGGCCGCAAATCCTCCCGTAAGGGGTGTCAAAGAGTGTCGCCTTGGCCGGCATACAAGTCTCGCCATGACAGCAGAGGATCAAGACCAGGATGACTCGGAAGCTTTCACTCCTGACCAATCTACGTAAGTTTGGGATGCCAACCTTCCGCTCAAGACAGCCCAAGGCACTGAGAGGAGAGCATGAATGACACTGGTAGCCCTCAGCCGCACTTTCCCATCATCACACCGCTAGTTCAAAGCCTCCGTCGCTGGACATGCATGAAATCGACCAAGCCGGGAGCGCTGGCGTGGGCGGACGCAGATAAGGGAGGGTTAGACGACTTTTCCCCCAACCATATGCTCAAATAATCAATACTGGAGAGGGAGAATCGACCCTTGGCGTCAAAGAAGGAGACCCTGCTTCCCCTCCTCCATGTCGGTCTGGACGACACAGACTCCTCCGAAGGCATGTGCACGACTTATCTCGCGGCCGTCCTCATCGACGAGATTGAAAGCACTTTCGGCCTGGAATTGGAGGGCTTCCCCCGGCTCATCCGACTGAACCCCAACTGCCCCTTCAAGACTAGAGGGAACGCCGCCCTGTCGTTCAAGTTCCGCGCCTCTCCGGCCATCATGCCCCAGATCAAGGAGCTGGTCCTCAAACGCGTCAAGGAGATGGCCATGCTGGACGACGAAGGGACGGAGTCTGGCGTCGCCTTCTTCGTGGGCGAAGAGATACCAGTCTCCCTCGGCGAGTTCTCCTCTCGGGTGGTCAAGGAGATGATGACCATCGAGGATGCGGACGCGGTGGCGGACTCGCTGGGAATAGAGGTCCACAAGTTCAAGCTGGGTCGCGGCATCATCGGCGCCCTAGCCGCGATAGGCAACCGGTTGGAATACGGCCGCACATACGAGCTGATAGCCTATCGCACCCCCCAGTTCGTCGGGACCCGGAGAGAGATGGAGCTGGGGTCCATAGTTGCCATGAACGACGCCACCTACCCCTTCACCTTCGACAACCTGGACAAGAACACCGGCGAGGTCAGGATAATGCCGCACACTCCCTGCCCGGTCTACTTCGGCATTCGAGCATTCAAACCGCACTATCTGGAGCGAGCCTTCAGCTTGGTGAAGCCACTTCAGCCCGTCGAACGCTTCCAGATTTACGAAACCAATCAAGCCACCGACGCCCACATCTCCGACGCCAAGGCTGGGAAGATAACGCCTCTGACCACCGTCAAGGTCTCCGGCATCGTGTGCGCCAAGCCCCATGTCATCCGCGGCGGCCACCTGATATTCAGGATAAAAGACGACAGCGGCTCCGTCGACTGTGCCATCTACGAGCCCACTAGGGGCTTCAGAGACGTCGGCAGGGCGCTTGTGCCCGGCGATGCTGTGAGAGTCTATGGCGGCGTCAAGGAGAAACCGGTCACCCCTCTGACCATCAACGTCGAGAAGATGGAGGTCCTCTCCCTGACCACCTTGGAGGTCACGAGGAATCCCGGCTGCCCCGAGTGCGGGAAGACCATGAAATCGGAAGGCAAGGGGAAGGGATTCCAGTGCCCAGCCTGCAAATTCAAGTCCATGTCGTTGCAGCCAATCAAGGTGAAGCTCGAGAGAGCCATCTCTCCTGGACTCTACGCCGTTCCGCCCCGAGCTCGACGCCATCTTAGCAAGCCTGCGACGCTGCCCTACGAACTCTGACGGGCAGCTCCACAAAACTTTAATACCGAACGATTGGCAAACCTTGAATAGTCATTCTTAGCGAGGTGGGGAAGCCAGGCCTATCCCGGCGGGCTCATAAACCGATGGTTGAGACACCCGCAGAGCAGTGGTTCAAATCCACTCCTCGCTACCATCTCTTCAGTCAGATAGGTTCATGACTATCCGTCAGGAATCTGATCAGCCATTACGCCTTCCAGTCGATAGCTCCGGAACCGTCGAAACGATGGGAGGGCACTAACGCCCGCCCAGTCGGCTGTATCTTGCAAGGGTCTCCTGCGGGCTCCCGGGCATCGGGCCGGCGACCTTCTTGGCCCCCTTCTTGCCGCAGCGCCCCCTTTCTTTGTGCTTGCGCAGGCTGCTCACGACCTTGCCGCAGACGTCGCAGACTGGCATGGGTCTGAAATCTCACGACTGCGGCTATTAAGCTTGGCCCAAACTACAGACCTCCACGTTCGCCGTCGAGACTTGTCCGACGGAAACCAGTGCTATTCCCGGGATAAGGTCTAAAGGGTCGTCCGGAATCATGCCGACGCGCAGGACATGCCCTATCCAAAGGCCTTTGAGTATTATGCGCCAGCCACCATCGAAGACGCGCTTCACCTGATCGTCGAGAATCCGGACCGGGCGAAGGTGATCGCAGGCGGCCAGAGCCTGTTGCCCTTGATGAGGTTCAGGCTGGTCAGCCCCGCCATGTTGGTCGATATCGGCAAGCACCTCAGGGGGAAGCTGTCGTACGTAAGGGAAAACCAAGATGGGATCTCCATAGGAGCCCTGACCACGCATCACGAGCTCTCCACATCTGAAGTCGTAAGGGCTCGATGTCCCATGCTGGCGAAGGCTGCGGAGGACATCGGCGACTATCAGGTCAGAAACAGGGGCACCATTGGTGGCAGCCTCTGCCACGCCGATCCCGCCGCCCACTACTTGCCTGCCGTTGTTGCCTTGGGCGCCGAGCTGGTCGCCACCGGTGCTGGGGGAAAGAGGGTGATTAGGGCGGCCGATTTCTTCAAGGAGATGTTCACAAATGCTTTGGCCCCGACGAGATACTCACCGAGATCAGGATTCCGAAGCCCTTTGGGATTCCCTGGGGCTACGAAGTCATTCACGGCCAGGGAGGAAGCTTCGCGACGGCCATCGCGGCGGTGTTGCTGGAAGCTCACGCCTCCGTCTGCGAATCGGCCACCATAGTCGTCGGTGCCGCCACGGCCATCCCGGTCCGGCTGACCGAAGCCGAGGGCATCTTGGTAGGCAAGACGTTGTCAAAGGAGACGCTCCTCGAAGCCGCCAAGGCCGTTGGCTCCAACCTTCGGGAACCCCTGGTTGATTCAAGGGTCCGGGCGGCCTACCGGCGCGAGATGGCATCCCTGGCCGCCAGGCGCGCCCTCCTTTCTGCATTTGGAGGCGTCTGAATGCATATCAAGCTCACCGTCAACGGCAAGCTCCAAGACGTCGACCCATCGCCCCGAACCCTGCTTGTGGACGTGCTCCGAGACCTTGGGTTCCTCAGCGTGCATCAAGGGTGCGATGAGGGGAGGTGCGGCGCCTGCACTGTGATATTGGACGGAAACGCCGTGAAGTCCTGTCTGCTGCTGGGCGTCCAGGCCGACGGCTCCTCCATCCTGACCGCGGAGGGCCTTGCAACCGACGAGGGCTTTCATCCGCTGCAGAAGGCGTTCTCCGAGTGCCTTGCCGTGCAGTGCGGCTACTGCACCCCCGGACTACTGATGACTTCATACAACTTGCTGTCAAGGAACTCCAAGCTGGACGAGGACTCGGTCCGGAAGGCCATCTCGGGCAACATCTGCCGGTGCACAGGATACGCGAATATAGTCCAAGCAATCATTCAGGCCTCTGCAGTACGGGAGAGCGGTGGAGGCTCCAGATCCCGGAAGCCTGCCGACGATTAGGATGCCGATCGGACTCCTGAAGGCCCTATCTCAGACCTGCGTGCCAGGGGTTTCAAGCTCGGCACGTATCTTGCCGAAGACCTCCCTCACAAATCTGTCGGCGACAGCGCTGAGCACCCTCTGTCCCAGAGCGGCCAAGGTCCCTGAAACTCTGACCACGGCAATCCACTTCAGAGCCGTGTACGGGCTTCGATCTTCCAGGTCGATCGTCAATTCGAGGTCCAAAGCGCTGCCTCCGCTGATGCCATGTCCGAGCAGCTTGACGTGTGACGGCGCCGTCTTCTCGGAAGCTTCGAAATCGATGTCGAACGTCGACCTGATGACGGATATGCCGAGCTTAGCCGTCACACTGAACCTGTCGGGGCTGAGGACCCTGACGGACTGAATGTCGGGGATCCCAGAGGAGAAATGCCGAGCGTCAACCATGAAATCGAACACCTCCTCCCTCTTCGCATGTATGAGCTCGGATCCCTCCGAACTCCAAATCCTATCCTGCTTCCCTCCGGCCGATGGTCTAATACGGGTTTCCTGACGTCGCCCAGCATCCTGGCGGCTGAGATGCGCGACATCGAGAACGCGCTAATCCTTAACTACCCTCCAAGGCCAACACGAGAAGACGTTGGCAGAGCGCTACACGTCATTGGGACGTTCCATCCGTGAGAAGATGCCGAAAGAAGTCGATCGTCGGCGCAGGGGAACGCTGGACCTCTCTCACCCCGTCGCCCACTCGGGGGTGAAGGCCTAGCTTGAGAGAATCGGACAAGTTCCTTTCGGGGAATGGGAGGTTCGTCGACGATCTGAAGCTGGAAGGGATGCTTCACCTCAAGATGGTGCGGAGCCCCTACGCCAGGGCACGCATCCTGAAGGTCAAAGGCGGTATAACCGGCTCGGAGTTCAAGGCGAACATCGTCTCTGTCGGTGAGGGCGCCTGGGGAGGTCCCGTGTCAGTCGCATATCCCGCCCTGCCGACCGAGTACGTAAGCTACTCCGGCCAGTCCGTCGCGGCCGTCCTGGGGAAGGACCCTTATGAGGCCGAGGACCTCCTGGATGAGGTCGAAGTCGACTACGAGCCGCTCAAGCCCCTTATCAACCCCGAAGAGGCCAGGACATTCGAGCCCATCCATCCCAGCATCAAGTCCAACATCGTCAACGAAGTGCAGCTAGGAGAGGATTTCATCGATGACTCTCCCATCGTCTTGGAGGACGTCCTGGTCAATGCCAGGATATCCCCCAATCCCATGGAGCCCCGCGGCATGGTCGCCCGCTACGACGGCTCCAGGCTCACCGTATGGGCTTCGACCCAATCCGTTCACACATGGAAGGAGGCCATCTGTGACGTCATGCAGCTTCCCGCGGAAGCCGTGAGGGTCATCCAGATGGATACCGGAGGTGCTTTCGGGGCCAAGAGTTCCCTCTACCCGGAATACGCCGTCGCCTGCTATGCGGCGATTAAGACGCGAAAGCCAGTGAAGTGGGTGGAGACCAGGTCGGAGCATCTTCTCGCCACCAACCAAGGTCGGGGGGCGCGGGCTCGGATGAAGATGTTCGCCGACAGGGAAGGCCACGTCAGCGGGCTCAAGGCGGATGTGCTCGTCGATAACGGGGCATTTGCTAGCGGAATGGGTTCATCGGCTCCGATGTTCATCGGGTACCTGCTGACCGGCCCCTACTCGATAGGGAAGGCGTACATCAATGCCGCCTCGGTCTACACCAACAAGGTCCCCTTGGGGCCATATCGGGGCGCAGGAAGGCCCGAAGCAGCTTTCTTCATAGAGAGGATGATGGACTTGCTGGCGGACGAATTGAGGCAGGACCCAGTTGAGATTAGGCTTAGGAACGCCAGCTCGAAGCAGTTCGTCTCGCCGCTGGGTCTGAAGGTTGACCCCCTCAAACCATTCCTCACTACGGCGGCTGAGCAGCTGGGGTATTGGAGCCGGGCTAAGGAGAAGGATATTGGATTCTCCTGTTTCATATTGTTGTCAGCCGTGCAGCCTGGCGAGTCAGCGAGGGTAGCCATCAAGGGAGGTTCGGTCAGGGTCTGGATCGGAGGCGGCCAGAGCGGGCAGCGACACGAGGTTATGGTCAGAGAGGTGCTGAAGGAAGAGCTTGGAATCCCCGAGTCAGCGGTGAAGCTGGAGCCGTGTGACACGGATGAGCTGGACGAAGGAGTCGGCACATGGGGGAGCAGGACGGCCATAGTGGCCAGTGCGGCGCTGGTCGAGGCTGCGGGGAAGATCCGGCAACAGGCGAAGAAGGTGGGAGCCAACTCCCCCGACGAGCTTCTGAAGCATGATTTCGATGTCAAGGTCTTTCATTACATGAACGAGCCCGTCAGCTCCCTGGGAGCCAACCTGGTCAGGGTTTCCCTGAGCGAAACAGGGGAGGCGAAGGTTGAGGAGTGTCTCGCCTTCTATGACATAGGGAAGGTGCTTGACAAGGAAAACGCAGAAGCGCAGGTCGTCGGCGGTTCTGCCCAGGGAATCGGGCAGGCGCTCTCTGAGGAGTCTTGGTACAGCGAGGAGGGACAGCTGATAACCGGAACTTTGGCCGATGCTGGCCTCCCGTTGGCATCATCAATCCCTCGCGTCGTTGTTAGGTTCGCGGAGCATCCACCCTCGGAGGCGCTCCGCGTCAAGGGCGTAGGAGAAATGGCCACGACAGGCCTCCCCCCAGCCGTTATCAGGGCCCTCGAGAAGGTCCTCGGAAGGAGACTTCAGAGGACCCCTGTCCATCAGGATGAGCTCCTGCCTCGATAGTGAAGGCACCGCATTTCAGCCCAAGGTTTTTATTTTTCATTTCCATAGGCATTTGTTGAACGATTTTGTCAGAGGACGTCTCTCTCGATCGCTTGAAGTCTCATGTCGCCAGCCTGTACTTCGTGCGCCATCTGGATTCGAATCCGAAGGGACTGGAAAAGGCTAGAGGCTACATCTGGAATCAGATGATGGAGAGCGGCTGCTACATGTTGGACCAGAGCTGGAGGTCGGGGAAACTCGTCTTCCATAACGTAGTGGGTGAGAAGGCGGCAGGTTTCCACATCCCGCCGACGCTGGTCGTCGTCGCTCATTACGATACCGTGGACAAATCTCCCGGCGCTGGGGACAACGCCAGCGGGGTGGCCGTCATGCTGGAGGCCAGCAGGCTCATAGGTAGCTCGGGGATTCCCGTACGCGTCTTCTTCGCAGCGGTCTCGATGAAAGAGCTGTGGCAGGGGTCCAGCCTGAGAGGCAGCGAAAGGCTGGTGGCGAACATGAAGTCCAGGGGCATCCCCGTCAGCGCGGCAATCTGTCTTGATTCGGTCGGCGTGGCTGGCCAGATGAAACAGTCTACCCCGGAGGGACTAACAGTCGCGCTGCCAGCCGAAGGAGACTTCCTTGCGGTTGTAGGTTGTGAAAGCGACAAAGGGCCTGGCCGATACCTTCTCCGCTTCCAACAAGGCGTCCGTCGCCAGCCTCTCCATTTTCCCTGTCATCTTGCCCGGCAAGGGCGAAACCTCCCCCGAAGGACTCAGGGGGGATCAAGCTACGTTCTGGGCCAACGGATACCAGGCACTGTTGCTGACTGACACCGGAGCCTCAAGGTACTCCGGCTATCACGCCCCTTCAGACGCTCCAGACGGGTTGAACTACGCGTTCATGGCCGATGTCTGCAGGAGCCTGGTGGCCTATGCGAAGAGCCTGTCCAACAAGGCTTAAGGCAGGATAGGCCTAGGTCTCTCGCTTTGGCGACCTTGGTGCAGCCCAGCCCGGTCCTCCTCCTGAGCGGGCTCGGCATGGTGATGATCGGGCTGGCCCCCGTCATCTACTGGCAGAGGAAGCATGGAGTTTCCTGGAAGGTCTTCGGCCTGGGCGCCATAGCCTGGCTATCGGCCGCCATCTTGAAGTTGGTCATGGATGGGGTCGTCACACCTTCCTTGTCAGCAGCCGTCCAGGGCGCCGGCGCTTTGGCTTCGGCGTTGGTCCTCGGGCTGTACGTCGGCATAAGGACTGGCATCTCTGAGACCGGGTTCACTTGGATATGGGCCAGGCGATTCAGATTGTTCAGCGCTTCCTTCGACGATGCCGTCGGCTTCGGCTTGGGGTTCGCCGGCATCGAATCCTTGGTCCTGGGGCTCAACAGTTTCCTCGGAATCCTGGAGATTCTGATGAATCCATCAGTAATGGGGACTCTAAGTCCATCAGTGCAACAGGCTCTCTCTGCCCAATATGCCCTAGGCGCCGCCTTCATCGGGGCGCCCATCATCGACAGGCTGTCGAACCTCTGCATAGAGTGCCTTGCCATAGTGATGGTGTTCATGGCCTTGAGGAATGTGAAGGGGCTCTTCCTGATCGCGACGGTCTACGCTTCAGTGGCAGACTTCGCGGTCCCACTCCTCAACGTATATGTGTCTGGCACCACGCTGGCGGGCGTCTACCTCCTCGAGGCGCCATATGTTCTGCTTGGGCTGATCGGATTGTCCGGGCTGCTCAGATCGCAGAGCGACCCTGTCTTCGAGGCCGAACCCCCTCCCCGAGGCAAGCCTCACGCTCGCTAACTGAGCTCGCCGCGGAGCATCCTGAACAGCGTCTCCTTGAACTTGGTTTCCGAGGCCTCATAGACCACGTTTGAGTTGGGCCGCCGGCCATACGACGGCTTCGTCAATCATTCCAGTGGTTGACTAGGTAGGTGGCGGATCCACACGAGCCCCTCTTTTCGTCTGCGAATATCTTCCCAGCCAGGACGGCAGGGCGCACATCCATCGTTATCATATCCTCCACTGAGACAAATCGGAGCCCTGACTCCACGACGTTCCGGTCCCTGAGCGAAGGAACGCCGACCAGGAAGTAGACGCCCAGTTCCCGTTCACCGTCGCCCTTGAACGACTCTATGACGTAAGCCAGGTCCCTCACGGCGCACGTCCATCCGGTCTCCTCCTTGAAACCCTTGGACACCGCCATCTCAAGGGTCTCATCACCCTCGAGGTACTTGCCTGGGGGGCGAAGCCACTGTTGGGAAGCCCCTCCTCCCGTCTTCAGCAAGATGCTCCCCCCGTCTATAAGCAGCCCGCCCACGTAGATCGTCGTCTTCAGCTGGTTGGCTCCCCTCCAGCCTTCTCCTTCAGGTACCCAAGGAGGGCATCTTCGTCTTGGAATATCTTGGTGGAGTAGTATCTGAAGAATGGCGACTCCTGACCCTTGAACACGGCGTAGACGTTCTTCTTGTTCGTGAAACCATAGGTCATCTCGGAAAGCACTCCCGGCGACATGACGGGGAGAAAGTAGTAGACCACTATCATGTCGCTCTGGTCGATGAGCTGATAATCCCTGGCGACGATCTGGTCGTTGACGTCGTCGCTCACCTCCTCCGCCTCCTTTATGTCGAACTTCACGGTCGTCCTCCCCTTCGAATAGGCTATCGTCCTCTCCCCTTTGCTTCTAGCGTCGGCCAAGAAAGCCAAGAGCTCGCCATCCCCTATGGAGATGGGATCGAACACGACCATCCCTGCGTCGCGCAACCTGTCCCTGAAAGCGTCCTTCCTCTTCACATCTTCTTCATCCGTTCCGGTGTGCGTCATCGGGTAGCTCAGGTACGCCTTCCTTGTACCCGGACGATAGAGGAGGCGAAATAGCGTCTCGGGGGGTTCGTCGCGGGGTATGATGTAGAACGTCCTCCTCTGAAAGTCCGCTATCGACTTCGTCACGAACACCTCTTCGTCTCTCCATACCAGAATGTCCTTCATGGAGAGCTGCCCCCTCCACTGCGACGTCATTTCCTGCCGGGCCCTTATCGAAGTGATGGAGTCGATGATGGAAACATAGACGTCAGGACGAATCTGGTCGAGGTAGTGGAAGTCGAAGGCCTGGATGATGTGCTTCTTCCAGCGAAAACACGCGTGGGTACTGATGACGATGTCCTCCACCTCCTTGGACTCCCTAATGATCTGCTCGAATACGGTCGTTCTAAGGAAGTTCAACGTAGAAGGTGACAGGTCAAGGATCTTATCCTCCGGTATCTCGATGCCCAGCTTCTTGGCGGTCTCGAACATCATGTCGCCGGTCTCGAAGATCCTGATGCTCCTCCCGTCCGCCCTGGCTAGGCCCTCGACCTCTGACAGGTAGGAGCCGCGGCCCGCCCCGCTGATGCCGGTGACGACGATCTTCATCCGAATTTCCTAGTCGGCGCCTTTGCTTCTTTAAACTTATCAAAAGACCAGAGCCGGCCACATGATACAAGCTTAAAAGTGCCGGTTGAAACTGCCACAGACGGGCAGCCGCCAGCTTCGTCTCTTGGGGCCGTGGGCTAGCTTGGTTACGCTACCAGCCTCGGGCGCTGGTGATCGGCGGTTCAAATCCGCCCGGCCCCACCAGCCTTCACAGCAGCCAACCGAGTGGTAAACCTTTTTAGACCTAGATATAGCAAGTGATGTCAATAAGTGGTTCTATGAGCACTCAGGTCTCCATTCGCCGCGTGAAGACTATCTTCTCCGTCATCGCTTCCCCCAGCCGCCTTGAGATACTGAAGATACTCAACGCCAAAGGGCCGATGACTTATTCAGAGCTGAAGACGCTGGCCGGATTCAAGTCGAAGAAGGAGTCGGGCAAGTTCGCCTACCATCTTCGGAAGCTGCTCAGGCAGAACCTGATAGCTCAGAACCGGGCCGAGCGGAAGTACATGCTCACCACGCTGGGTCGGCTGGTCCTGAACGCGGCGAAGCAGATAGAGGAGCAGGCCCTCCTGGAGAGCGGAAGGCTCTTCGTCCGAAGCTCCCGCCACAGGATGGAGGAGTTCACCACCGACAAGATAATCCATTCTCTTGTCACCGAGGCCGGGATGCCCGTGGAGCTGGCCCAGAGGATCTCCAGCGAAGCCGAATCCAGGATCTACAAGTTTCAGACTGCCTACCTCACGGCCCCCCTGATCAGGGAGCTGGTGAACTCGATCCTGATCGAGGAGGGTCTGGAGGAGTACCGGCACCGCCTGAGCCGGCTAGGGATGCCCGTCTACGACGTAACGGAGAACCTCGAGAAGCTAGGCGAAGGGCCCTACGGACTTGAGGGCGTCTTCAACCAGACGGCGGGCTCCGTGCTCTCAGAGTACCTCATGCTGATACAGCTGCCCCGAGACGTCGTAGACTCCCATCTTTCAGGCGACATCCACATCGCCAACGTCAACTACTGGGGGCTACGTCCTGATGCTCTGTTCATCAACATCAGCGACCAGTCGCTTTCCCTGTCACGCCTGGGCGCGAAGTTCCCTCACACGCCCAGAGAAGGCTACGACAACACGGACGAAGAGAACCTGACCAAGCTATTGTCGCTCAGCTATCTGCTGACGCGCGAGGCGGGGAGAGAGATCTTCCTTGCGGGCTTCACAGATCTCGCTCAGAAGCTTGACCTCGACGCCAAGGGTTACTCTTCCTTCTTCTATCTCATGGCCTATGCCTATCCGGAGGGCTCGGAGCGTCCAAAGGTCGAGCTCGAAGTGGACGCAGCGAAGACGACCGGCGGCATCTTCAACTCACTCTTCAGAGGATACTTGGACTACGTCAAGGCGACCCCATCACCTTCGATAGGTCTGGCCATCATCAACTCCGAGAAACTGGAGAAGTCAGCCTACAGGCCTCTGGCCGAGATAGCGAGGAACAACGGGATGATATCCCTGTCCAAGGGGAGTGGCCGCCGGAGGACCTTCCAGGGCCTGAGCGTCGACGACTTCAAGAAGGGCGGCCCCGTGGTCCTGGACTCTATATCGATCAACCTTCCGCGCATAGCTCTTGACGCTCACAACGACGAGGTATACTTCCGCGCCCGGGTCACGATGCAACTCGAAAACGCCGTCAACGCGCTACGGGTGAGGCGCCGCCTCATACAGAACAACATGAAGAACGGCCTCCTCCCTGCCCTCGACGTCCTGAGCAACCTCCTCTACTCCGAGTCTCCCCTGTTGAGGGTGAACCTGACAGGGCTCGAGGATTCGCTCAAGCTGGTAAGCCCAGATTCGTCCACCAAGGAGCTGGCGGAGCTGCAGGAGAAGACGATTATCTCGGCAAACCAGTACCTCGAAACGGCTGGCAAGGAGGGCGATGAGAAGTTCGCATTGGTGCTGACCATCGACGACAGCGCCATCCGGTTCCCCCAGCTCGATGTCGAAAGGTTCGGGAGGGCCAAGATGAAGAACCTCAGCATTTCGCAGTACGGCCAGGCCTTCTCCATCGACTCGAAGGAGCTGGATTCGGAGTCCACAGGTGCGCGGCTGGACGACTTGGACGGCAGTATCGGCGGAGGAGTGCTTGCGCGGCTGTCCCTTCCAATCACCGACCTGAACGACGCTGCCAAGCTCATCGAAAAGGCAAATGTGCGCCTCCCCCACTTCACTATCAGACCGCTGATAGCTCTATGCAAGAAATGCGGAAACAAGGAAGTCGCTGGAACTGAGCGCTGCGGCCTATGCGGTGGGGCTACTGCTCCCCTTGCCTGACCCTAGGCGCTGACGCACAGGCTCCAGCCACAGCCGGGGCATGTCGCACAGCCTTCCTTGAACTCCAACTTGGTGCTGCAGGAGGGGCAGTTGGTCAGGCTGCCGTTCTTGCCATCCAAGCTCAGACGGGCGTTGAAGGTCTGGAGCGGAGACGAAACGGGAGCGTGCACGGCGAGAGGGGTGGGACCGGTCTTCTGCGGCGCCAGCCCAGGACCCTTCTCCTCCTTTCCTGACGCCGGTGTGCGCAAGACCTGGCTCGTTATGGACTTGTCCCTGTACACCGTGACGTCCTTGCATCCCAGCTCGTAGGAGAGCATGTACACTTTCTTCACGTCTTCCACGGTGGCCTCAGCAGGTAGGTTTGTCGTCTTTGAGATGCTGGAGTCGACCCACTTCTGGAAGGCCGCAATCGCCCTGACGTGGTCTTCAGGGCCGATATCCATGGCCGTGACGTAGACATGTTTGATCTTCTCGGGCAGGTAGAACACGCCCCCTATGTTGCCGTGGTTGGAGACTATCTGCTTGAGGAGGTCGTCATCGAAGAGACCCTCCTTCTTCATCGCCTTCTCGAAGGCAGTGTCAACGTAGTAGAAGCTCCCTATCGATACATTCTTCTCGTAGACGAGGGCGAAGACCGGCTCTATGCCGCTGCTGCATCCTGCTATCATCGAGATGCTCCCCGTCGGGGCGATGACGGTGGTGTAACCGTTCCTCACTCCCTCTCGCGCTATCTCCTCCGCCAGCCCCTTCCAGTCGAAGTGCCAGGAGGACTGGTCCGCAAAACCTCCGAACGGCAACTTCCCTTCCTTGTAGCTGCTATCTTCGAAGGACGGCAGGACACCACGCTCTTTCGCGAGCTTGATGGAGGCCTTCTTCGAATGGTAGTTGACGAACTCCATCAACCGCTCCATGAACTTGAGCCCTTCCTCGCTGTTGTACGCCACGCCCATCTCGAAGAGCATGTCGGCCATCCCCATCACCCCCAGCCCTATCTTCCTCGTCTTCAGGGTTATATCCTCGATAGCCTGGAGAGGGTAGTGGTTGATGTCGATCACGTTGTCGAGGAACTTGGTCGTCATCTCGACCGTGTCCCTCAGGCCATCCCAGTCCAAGGTGACGTTCCCATCGTCGTCCTCCTTTGTGAACGCCGCCACGTTGATGCTTCCCAGGTTGCATGACTCATTGGGGTAGAGCAGGACTTCTCCGCATGGGTTGGTGGTCACTATGGGGCCGAGCGACTTGAGGAAGGGGTTGAACTCGTTGACCTTGTCGGAGAAGATGACCCCCGGCTCGGCGCTCTCCCACGCCTGGAAAGCGATCATGTCGAGGAGCTGCTTGGGGTTCACATAGCGCGTCACTTCATGTGTCCTGGGGTTCACCAGCGGATACGGTTCGTTCTTGTTGTAGTAATTCCAGAAATCGTCCAGTACGAGGACGGATATGTTGAAGTTCCTGAGCGCCTTGTTCCCCTCCTTAGCCTTGATGAAGCTCTCGATATCGGGGTGGTTGATGTTGAGGATGCCCATGTTGGCGCCCCTTCTTATCCCTCCCTGCTTGATCACTTCGGTCATGGTGTCGAACAGTCGCATGAAGCTGACGGGACCCGAAGCGATGCCCGACGTGCTCTTGACGAAGTCTCCTTCAGGCCTCAGCTTGGAGAAGTTGTAGCCGACCCCTCCTCCAGCCTTGAATATTATCGCCGCGCTCCTCAGCGTCTCCATTATGTCGTCTATGGAGTCAGCGACGTCCAGTACGAAGCAGGCCGAGCCCATTCCCAACACGTTGCCGAAGTTGGCCAATGCCGGAGTGTTCGGCATGAAATGCTTGCTGACCATGAGCGTCTGGTAGTCATCCACCTCTTTCTCGTAAGAGGTGAAATCCCCTCTCCTGAACATCTCCAGCAGCTCCTGCCACGACACCTTGGACTTCCCGGAGGCGTTGAACCGTTTGAAGACACGCAGAAGAGCTTCCACGTGGAACTGGTTAAGTTTGAACCTTCCCACGCCCAGGTCCGCATACGCCATGAGATCGACGTTTTCAGGGGCCTCCTTTGTGGGCTGTCCTCCCTTGACGTCGAAAACCCTAGGATCGTAGAGGATGCTGGCCAATGCGGTGTGCAGGGCCACCCTCATGAAGAGCTCCTTGGGCGACTCCAAGACATGGCCGTTCTCATCCTTGCGCAGATATCGCGCCCTGAGGACCTTGAGGGCGTTGCTATCGAAGCTCTTGTCTACTTCGTCGATGTCCGATTTCTCGAGGATCTTCATCTTCTCCTCGCGGATTTCGGCCCTCTTCTGGCGGTAGAGTATGTAGGCCTTGGCGGTCTTGGCATATCCTCCCTCTATCAGAACATGCTCGACGGCGTCCTGCACATCCTCGACAGAAGGCACGGCCCCCTCCCCGAACCGCTTCTCCAAGATTTCGTTGACCTTGAGCGAGAGTTCGACGGCCGTCGACCTGTCCTTGCCACCGGTGGCCTTGATGGCCTTCCAGATGGCCTCAGATATCTTGCTGCTGTCATACGCTACAACCCTGCCGTCGCGCTTGCGGACTGACTTGATTCTTGACGAAAGGACCGCCATGCTGTTTAACCACTAGCCTCTTAAAAGCCGCCACCAGATGGTTTGGCCCTTTATTAGCGTTTTTGGTTAATCAATGTTGACAAATGCCCTTTCCACATACGATGAGACGCGACGACCGTCAGGAGACGCCTCAACGCATCAGGTCAACAGGTTTTGACAATCCAGGAAGGAACGTTCCGCGGCCTATGGCTTCAGGCGTAGGATGGCGAGCGCTATGTCGCCGCCGGTCTCCTCTAGTGCCGAGATGGCCCTCTCCCGGCTGACGTTGGCGCTCGTTACCACTAGGGAGACGTCCTCTTCGGTGAATTTCGGAGCGGCGATGGTCTTCTCCGTGACATTCTCCGCTGTGACCTGAAAGACGCGCGTGTCCTTGGCCTTGATTTCGAAGACCGACGCCTTCTCCAGATGGATCTCCTTCTCTGATGTGAGAATGACTACCTCTTTCACATCTTTGATTTCGTTCATGTTCAGGCCCATCCGCTCCATCATTCTCCGGGCCTGCCTGTTGTCCATCAAGTCAGAGTTGCCTTCCCCGTTTCGGCTCTTAAATCCTTTCCTGCAGCTGTAGAACGGGTCCCCTCTCGCACTCGCACCGCAGCCCCGCTCTGCATCCTTCCCATGTAGCCCCTGGGAAGTATGGCCTTGCCGACAGCTAGGAGCTCCCCCTTCCCATCCAGCAGACAGACCTCCAGACCGGGTTTGACGTTGGCGCCCACACTGAGCACATGCTTGGAGAAGAGCGATTTCCCCCTCACGACGAACTGCGCAGCGTCATCGTTGACGACTATGCAGCTCTCCCTGAAGGCCGCACTCTTCATCAGGTATTTCGCGCATTCCAGCGTGTACGCGATGCTGCCGTCCTCCCTCACAGTCGCCAACAGCCGGTCGTCGAGTAGGGCCTTCTTCATCCTCTGGCTCTTCCGAGACCTGATGCATGTGATCCTGCTCCAAGGGAGATGCCTTGCCACCCCTTCCCCATAGAAGTACTCAAAGGAAGCCTCCAGCTGTAGCCTGTCGGCTCTCATGACGCGTTCGGTTAACTCTAGTAGCTTTATTAAAGAAGAGGGAGCATTGAACGACGAGGAGTTATGGCCAAGTGTGAAATCTGCGGTGGCAACATCATGGGCGAGAGCCACCGCATTGAAATCGATGGAGCCATTATGGTAGCCTGCGGCAGGTGTTCCAGGCTGGGGAGGCCGGCAAGGGAGGCCATTCCTGTCTCAGCTCCCCCTCGGGGCCCATCAGAGACCACCATGCACATCTACAGGAGGCAGGCTGCCGTCGTGCCCGATGACGAGCTGGTGCTCCGGGAGGACTACGCAGCCGTCCTCCGCAAGGCTCGGGAGTCGTCCGGGCTGACCCAGGAGCAGCTGGGGATGAAGGTCAACGAGAAGTCGTCCGTCGTGGGAAAGCTCGAGAGCGGGAAGCTGAAGCCCAGCGTCGCCCTCGCCAAGAAGCTCGAGAATCTGATGAAGATCCGCCTCTTCGAAACGGACTCCTCGTGAAGGGGTGATTGGCTTTGCTGCTGACACCAGCCGTTCTCATCTCCTACAAGTATCCCGACAGCATTGAGGAAGCGAAGGGCCTGTGTGTCGCAGGCGGATACCAGCCGGTCCACGTGATCCTGATGCGTCAGCTCAGGCATGGGAAATTCGGCGTAGGTGAAGGGAAGGCCGACGAGGCGAAGCAGGCCGTGGCAGACTTCCATGCCACCCACGTCATCGTCGACGACAAGCTGTCAGCGCAAGAGAGTTACAATCTCAGCAAGCACTGCAACTGCGAAATCCTAGACAGGGAGAAGCTGGTCCTCGAGATTTTCAAGGCCAGGGCCACCACCCAAGAGGCCGTCCTCCAGATTAAGGCCGCCGAGCTGACCTACGAGCTCCCCAGGGTGCGTGACTATGTGCGGTTTGTCAGGATGGGTGAGCAACCGGGCATGTTCGGCTTTGGCAGCTATGAGGTGGAGAAATACTACCGGAACATCAAGGGCCGCCTGGACTCCACGCGGCGGAAGCTGGCGGTCCTGAAGAAACGCAGGGAGGTATTCAGGGAGGAACGGGCCAAGAGCCACCTCTCCATCGTCTCTCTTTCCGGTTACACGGCAGCAGGTAAGACCACCCTGTTCAACAGGTTGGTGGGGGAGAACCAACTCGTCCTGGGGAAGATGTTCAGCACCCTTTCTACCACGACGAGGCGCCTCGAGATAGACGAACTCCCCCTCCTGCTCTCCGACACCGTGGGATTCATCAGCCGCCTCCCTCACTATATGATAGAGGCCTTCAAGTCCACTCTCGAGGAGCTGACCTACGCTGACCTTGTGCTCCTGATAGTTGACGTGAGCGACCTCGATGAGAGATTCCAGGTGAAATACGAAACCTGCATGAACACGCTGGCGGATCTCAACGTCTCCCCTCACAAGACCATCCTCGTGATGAACAAGGTGGACCTTGTGGGGATGGAGGAGGCGAGGAGGAAGGTCGACATGGTGGAACCATCGGCCCAGGCCGTCGTGCTGGTCTCGGCGAAGACCGGAGAGGGAATCGGCGAGCTTCTCCGGCTCATCAAGACGGGAGTCCAGGAGGCCGCAGAGCTCAACCTGATACTCCCTCAGGAGAAGGCTTCCTCCATCTCACAGAAGGCGAAGTTCTTCGGCAACGTGGTGACGGTCAAGGAGACGGTAGCCGAGGATGGGAAGGTCCACCTAATCGTCCTCGGGCCGGAGTGGGCCATCGATGAGCTCAGGCAGGAGAACGCCGTTGCTTCGAAATCAGTTGCCGACGAGTAGTTTCTTGCCGACCTTCTGAGGCACGATCCTGAACTTCGCGCCTTTGTGCTCCAGCTCCAACTCCTTCCCTCCCAGGAACCTGTCGAGGAAGATGGCCAGCGCCGCCACTTCGGAATGAGGCTGGTTGGTCACCGCGATGTTGTAGTCCGCAAGCCTGTACATCGTCCCTGGGACCTTCTCTCCACCGACGACCACCAAGATGTCATGCGTCTTGGCAGCCCGCCTGATAGAGGAGATTCTGTCTTGTATCCTCTCGCCGTACATGGTGCAATGAACCACGATCCCGCCTCCCCTCCTCCATTCCTTGATGAAAGCCTCCCACCGCGGCTCATACGAAGCTGAGAAATCCCCTCCCCAGCTCTCCGCCACCTTGTCCACCCTGGCGATGAGCTCGTCGTCGGCCTCGCCGGAGAAGACCATCGAGGCGGCACCAAAGGCCCTGGCGACGAGGGCGCAGTGTGTCGTGACCCTCTTGTCCCTGCTGGGCCGGTGGGCGAGCCTGAATACACAGAGCTTGGGCAAGATTTGAGAAGAAGGGAAATGGTAAGGTTTTAAAGTCTATCGATGCCCTTTAGACACTACCCCAATTACAGGAGAATTGCTTCTTGAAGAAACTACAGTACGAAGACTCTTTCGTCAAGGTGTCAGGTCTGCTAGGCGGAGAGGAGTATGTCAAGGTGGCGCGTGCCCTTCTGAATAATGAGAACGCCACCGACGAGGAGATCGCCAGCGCGACGGGCCTCAAGATCAACGTCGTGCGGCGCGTCCTCTACGACCTGTTCGGCAAATCCCTGATCACGGGCATCCGCGTCAAGGACCCGAAGAGGGGGTGGTACGTGTATCAGTGGAGGGCGCAGACCGATCAGGTGGAGGCGTTCCTCAACAACAAGAAGAGGAAGATACTCGGCAGGCTCAGGCAGCGCCTAGACTATGAATCAGGTAACCAATTCTTCTTCTGTGGAACTCAGACCTGTAAGAAGAGGACGTTTGACGACGCGATGGACCTTTCCTTCCGGTGCCCCGAATGCGGCAACGAGCTCAGAAACTATGACAACGGCAAGGACGTGACCTCCATCGAGTGGAAGATAGCCCAGCTGGAGAAGGAGCTTAAGGCCGCCAGCTGACCATGCGGGCGGCGTCGCCGTGCCAATGACCTTTCAGAGACAGATACTCGAGCAGCTGTTGTCTAGCTGGTTCGATTCGCTTCGCGATCCAGCCGCGGCTCAAGAGGGGGCGCTGCGCGCTCTTCTAGGAGAGTACAGCAAGACCGGGTACGGTCGGGAAAGGGGTGCCGGCAGCATTTCTTCTATGGCAGATTTCAACGAGGCCTTCCCCATCATGGGATACGACCAGTACGCTCCGATGGTCCAGCGTGCCATGCAGGGCAATCCAGCATACCTTTGCTCCAGCCAGCCTCTGGCTTACGTGATGACGCGGGGCACGAGCGGGAAGCCAAAGGTCGTTCCCTGCACGCAGGCGCACCTCGACAGGGTCTTCGAATGCGGGGCGAGAGAGCTCATCTGTCAGGCCTACAGGACCGACGACGTTTCGCTCGTCGAGGGCCATATACTGAACCTCAACTTCCCATCAATCGTCACTCAGGCGTCGACCCCTGCGGGAATCATCCGATACGGCTACAGCTCCGGCACTTACGCGAGGCTCAAACCCACGCTTGGCACCGGAGGCCTGGTGCCTTCGCAGGAATCGATAGACTCCCTGGGCCCAGGCATCACCAAGGAGGACTGGCGGAGGAGGTTCGAGTCGGTCTACGATGACACGAAAGACCTGCCCGTCGTGGCGGTCATGGGCGTCTCGCCTGTCATCCTGTCCTTCGCCCGGTATGTCAGGAGCCACCATGGACGCCCACCTTCGGAGATGTGGAAGATGAAAGCCCTGTTCTGCACCAGCGTCGCGAAGATCCACTCGGTCTACGGCCCTCAGCTCCAACGCCTATTCGGGCCAGCCCCCGTACGCGAGATGTACTCGGCCACAGAGGGAGTGTTCGGCCAGCAGCTGGATTCATATCCATACATCGTTCCCAACTATGATTCATACGTCTTCGAAGTGAAGACCGGAGGGCGGGTCCTGCCACTCCACGAGATGAAACGCGGCCAATGGGGGCGCCTTGTAGTCTCCACCCCGGTCTTCCCGAGGTACGACATCGGTGACATGGTGGAGTGTTTAGGACCCAACTACTTTCGCATCTTTGGGCGCGCCAAACCCACCGTCATTCTAGAGCACATGCTGTATCGCATCTCAACAGCCTGGGCCACCTAGAGGGGCCGAGGTGCCGGGCTCCTCGAGCGATCGAGGATCGCCAAAGCTATGATGCCTACCCCTATCGCCACGAGTATGAGGGGCCACCAGTAACTTATGTCGGCGTAAAGAGCGTAGCCTATGGATGCAAGTATCAGCCCGCCTATGATCCCGGCTCCCCTACGTGCGCCCTTGACAATGTAGTAGAGGTCCTGGGCGATCAATACGATGCCCAGCGCCACCAGCAGAAGAGCCCACCAACGGCCCGAGCCGAAGTAGCCGTAATGGGACAAGTAGGATGCCACACCCAAGAAGATCAGCAAGACTCCGCCGATCAGGGCGCCCTCCATCCCTCCCTTCTCATGCTTCTCCCCCTTCTCATGCTTCTCTCCTTTCTCGTTCTTCTCTTGCTTCTCTTGTCGCCTGTATGCCCTCCTTTCATCCCTCCGGCCCTGCCAGCTGGAAGGAGGCGGCGAAGGCTGTTGTGGCGCCCCGGTCGTCTGCACAGGATTCCCGCACTTTACGCAGTACATCGCCCCTGCCGGAATCTCGCTGCCGCATTTTGTGCAGAATGTCAAGGCTCTCTACTCTGGCCTTTTCGCTCTCTGTATTCGATTTAAAGTTGTTGGTTTGAGAGGCGGCCTACAATCGTCTCATGATGAGCAGGGAGTCGTTGCCCGCGGTGAGTCTGCTTCTGATTTCAAGTCTTCGGCTGCGCCTGATCCTCAGCTCGTCGTTGGGCTCCCCCCCTCTTGAGAGCAGCGAGAACACGATAGAGCCTCCGTGGTTCACTAGGCCGGCCATTTCATCAATCGCCTGCAGCTTTCGCCTGAAATGGTGAAAGGATGTAAAGCAGACGCAGGAGGTGAAGCTATCGGACCGGAACGGCAGGTATGATGCCTCCCCCCGCACCAGCTCCACCCTCTTCCGTGGCTTCGCCTTTTTGAGCATCCCAGATGAGATGTCAAGGCCAACGGCCAGGTCGCATCCCCTGGCGAGGCGACTGGTCAGGAGCGCCGTCCCACATCCGATATCCACCAGACGCTCGCCAGGCGCCCACCCTGCCTTCAAGGCCGCCTCTAGTTTAGCTGTCTGTTCGCCGCGGTAGAGGGCGTCATAGCTTCCGCCGTCCACATCGTATTTCGAGGTGATGGACATGGCCCTCTTCGGAGGCCTTCTCGGTTTCTCAGTGGCACGCATCGACCCGACGCCGTGTATCCTGCGCAATCGTCGCCGCCGATGATAAGCCTATTGGGTTCGGCGGACCCTTCCAACCCCTTGGGAGGTTCTGAAACCATGACGCTACTTTAGGGCCAGGGACTCCTTGACGCTCCTAACGAGCTGCGGGAGGTCAGTGACCTTGTTGGTGGATCCAAGCACCTGGAGCTTGGAGGCATCAAGCTTTCTCCCGCAGGACTTGCAGGACGCTTGTTTTCGTATTCCCTGGACGAACTTGCAGTGGGGGCAGCGGACTACGTTGTATGTCTTGAGGCGCAGCGTTGGCCGAGGAATCTTACGGGGCAACAACATCTGCCGTCCTCATGTGCATCTCTTCTGAGTCGGAAGGATCAGCGGACCTTGGCTCCGCACACGGCGCAGAACTCATCGCTCATGTTCACTGGTCGTCCGCAGCTCTGACAGAAGACGACATTTTCGGGATACCCATTGGGGGTGGGTACCGGTTCCTTCTCGGTCAACGACTTCAGAACCAACGGGTCAGCCGACCTTATCGTGTACCTGCTGGCAGCCCCTCCGACGATCAGGCCTAACCCTATGAGCGCCACCACAGCTCCTCCTGCCGACGCGACGGTCATCAGGCCGACGGTTGTGCTCAGGTCCGGCGGGAGGGATGACAGGACCTGCTGAAAGGAGGTCCCGCTCGAAGAGAGGTAAAGGTAGCCCGTCATTCCCGCGAATCCCCCTACGAGAAGCAGAATCATCCCCGCTAGGAACATCCCTAGGCGCATATCGGTCATAATTGAGGCCTACCCCTATTTATGTGTCGTGAAGGCGTCCGAATCGCTCGGAGATAGAAGAACCCTCACTCAAGCCTTGGGCTCTCTCAATGCTGGCTGGTGAGGCTTCATGTGTCCTTCCGACCTGAAGCTATTCGAGCTCACCGAGGGTGCCTGACCAGCAGCACCACGGCCCCAAGCTCGAAGGCCGCAATCGCGGCACCGGCCAACACAGACAGAGCATGGTCGAAGGACACGATGTAAGCTCCCGCATAGGCCAGCTCCGGCAAGAGCATCAAGGAGACCCCCGCCAGGAGCCGGACCATGTCATGAAGCACTGCAGAAGTCCTTGTCTCAGCCGAGACACCCAGGAAGAGCCATACTTCTACGAGGCTCCCAGCGGCCGCGGACGCCACCACTACAAGCGGCAAGAGGAGGATAAATGACGAGGTGACGGGCCTGAACAACGCCAGCGCCACCATGACGAGCGGGACTGGAAGGAACGCGAGCGTCGATATCACCGCCTTTGCCGAGACGATGGTCGACACCTTCACGGGTAGGCCTATCGTATATGAAAGCCCACCTCCCTCCGCGTTCAGAAGTCCGAGCGGCATGAAAAGCGTAAAGGCCCCTCCCATGGCCGTCGCGACGAGGACTATGGAGGCCCTCAAGACCGGCAGGCTCATGGTTGACAGGAGCACAACGACGGTCTCGAACACGGGCAGTGCGTAGAAGAAGGCCGTCGCCGGGTTCCGAGATGACGCCCTCAGATCCTTCCAGACATATCCGAACAGGGGGCTCCGCACCCTGAGAAGGAAATCCCCAGCCTTGGCGAAATGATGGGAGATCCCAGAAGCCTGGGACATCTCCCTTATCCTCCCCAGGCTCCATCTCAGAAGGTAAGCGGAGAGCCCAGCGTAGAACGCCGCGGCGACGAGCGCGGTGGCAAGGAGAGGAGAAGCCACCCCGGGACCGGTCGAGCCGGCGACTACGATGGCCAAGGAGAAGGGATACACGGCCGCCAGAGCGGAGCCGATCCCATGCTCTCCACCGATGAGCACGTTGTTCAGGTACGGCATCAAGTAGCTCGCCGCGCTGAAGAGGAACCCCAAGCTGACCAGGAGCAGCCCCCAGAGGCCTAGGAAGGCGATTCGAAGCAAGGTACCACGTCTGGACCTCCCTCCCCTCGCCATGTTTCCGTAGAAGAGCCTCGAGAACCAGAGGGAGAGCGTCACCGCGAGAAGCATGTTCACAGCCGAGGCAAGGAGCGTGGCGGCAGCTGCGAAGAGAGATGCCGTCAGGAAGGCCACGACTATCACTTGGCTCGCGACGGCCCCCAAGACCATGTAATCGACGGTCCTCACGAATGAAAACAACGTAATCATGGACAGGTCCTGCTTCGCCAAGGGCAGTGTTGACAGGCAAGTCCATGACTCGGCGCTCAGGAAGGAGGACAGAGTCTGCACAGCGTAGAGCATCACGAACGCGAAGGAGGTCGCAAGGCTAAGCGAAACGGCCCCCGCAATGGAATTCGCTGTCGAGCCAGAGAGAGACCACCAGAAAGGCAGAAGCGAAGCAAAGACGCTCACGACCCCTACGACGACCTTGTCGAATCTGGCTATTCTGAGAGCCCTTAGGATGAACTCGGCGTCGCTCTGCATGGCCTTCTCGGGGTCTCTCTTGCCGAAGGAGCCCCACCACATCCCGTTGCGAGTCTGCGCTATCGACCTGTATGCGACCTCTCCGTAGGGAATCCGGCTCAGGCGCCACACATCTATCAGTCTCATCAGGGTTCTCCTGCGCGTGCCCCTCGATCGTGGGCAATAAAGTCTGAGCACGGAGAGCAGGCCACTGAAGCCATGCACGAATTCACGCCGAGGTCAGCTTGGGAAGTATCCCGCCTCCGCAATATGAACATTGGGCCTTCAGCAGTCGGTGGGGCTCCTGCCGCATCATAGCTGGCCGTCGCTAGCCCATCTTTCATCAACATTCCAAGTGTGGGGTGATTCTGCGAAGTCAGAGAGACATCAGGATGTGGCTCGAGGGCCCTTGCCATAGGAAGGCTGGGTCTGTCTGTTTACGAACTCCCCGCCGTTCCTGTGATTCTCTTCTGCTGGAATACCGCGCCAAAATGCTTCCAGCAGCTTCTTGTCTCTATCGTCGACAGCCATACCGATTCTCCGCATCGAGCAAGCGACTGTGGAAAATACGTCTTCTTCGACCCGCCGCGGTCGCTTCACGGACGACCCCCAAGCGCGATGCTCGCAGCTAATCAGCTGAGAGTGGTGGGAGCGGTGGGACTTGAACCCACGGCCTACAGGTTCCCCCGGTGCTCCAGATGTACATCATCCCCATTCCTGGGATCAGCGAACCTGTAGCAATCCTCTGGAGCCTGCCGTCCTACCTATCCAGGGCATCCTGTCTGCGAACTGCCAAGCTGGACGACGCTCCCAACCCGCCCAGCATCCTTTGTGGTGATTGAACTCCATTGAAAAGCGTTACGGGAGGGTGTCCCGCCTTTTCGGTCCAGGTCTCATCGTACGACGGGCGCAAAGGTTAATTACCATATCATGATGTGGGTCTGGTTAGCCGGCCATAGGGACGGGGTCCCACCTGGTCCCATTCCGAACCCAGAAGTTAAACCCGTCACCGCCGCTGTGCTAGTGAGATGCGCGAGCTCTCGCGAAGCAGTGGTGCCGGCGCCTACTTGTTCACCCTCAGTGGCAGCCATTCCCCACCGACCATCCAAAGACAGGACGACCGCGTTGAACGGATGGAGCCTGGCGGCGAGAGGATCGATGGGCGGAGGACTACGGGCATGGAACACGTAATAGCTTAAAATAATGCTTTAATACCAACCTCATTGGACGTGTTTGCTACGCCGATTCCTTTCCAGATCCCAATTGGATCCGTGACTAACCTAGGGTTGCAAATCGCATTCATCATAGGTCCGCTTTTCATCTATATGGTGTTCGGCCAGCGCCTGCTGAGTATGCAGTACGCAGGAGACGTGAGCAGGAGTCTCGCGCGTCTGAGCGTGCTCAGAGACAAGTCCAAGCAGACCCTGCTGGGTTACGTCACGAAGAGGGCCCCTGGCAACATGGACGCCCCAAAGAAGATGGACGACTTCCTTGAATACTTCATGATTCAGCCCGTCAGCATGGACCCCAGCGGCGTCGTCAAGAAGCTGGACCATATCCTGACGACCCAAGACGACCGTATCAGAGATGAAGTGGTGCAACTCATGCCCAACATTAGCGACGTCGAGCGCAGCGTCATCGAGAACATGGCCGGCGTCGCCGCCGCCATGAATCAGGTATACAAGATTGTGCGTCATTTTTACCTTCTGGGGAAGAAGTCTTCCAATTTCTATCTGATCTACCAGCTCCAGATGATCTTGCCCACGCTCCTGAAGCAGGCCGATGCGCTGGTTTCGTCTATGGGCGCGGTCGAACAGGGCCAACCGCTGGGCGACGGAATCGGGGCAATGAGCGTCGGCCTCCTGATGAAGGACAGGCCGAAGACCCAGGTGGAAAGGGACACCATGCTGGCGGAGACGGACTACAAGAGCAGGAAGGTAATCCTAATCAAGGCCGAGGGGCCGAAGGGCTCGTTGGGCGAGCTGGACGACGCTCTGATCAAGATCCTCGACGGAGAGCACAGCGACGCCAAAGCCATCATAATGATTGACGCCGCCCTCAAGATGGAGGGAGAGAAGACGGGGGAGGTCGCCGAAGGCGTCGGCGCGGCCATAGGGGGCTATGGTGTTGAGAAATTCAAGATAGAAGAAGTGGCGTACAAGAAGGGGATCCCGCTTTACGCCATCATCGTGAAGGAGTCCCTCATCGAGGCCATCGGCGCCATGAAGAAGGAGATATCGGAGTCCGTCGGCGAAGTCCAGAAGTCCGTCTACAGGATCGTCGAGCAGACGATCCCCGAGAACGGCAAGGTCATCATCATCGGGGTGGGGAACACGCTGGGCGTCGCCCAGTAGAACGGTGATGGTGGATTGATGGGCGCCGAAGTCGGAAGGCACCAGAAACAGATAATCTACACCGTCGAGGAGTGTCCTAAGTGCGGCTTGAAGAACAAGAGGCTGTTCACTCAAGGCGATTTCATCGTCAAGGAAGTGGGGAAGTGCCCGCGCTGCGGCACTACCATGTCCATTTCTGCCATCTACGCTGAGGCCCCGCCGAAGAGCTAGAGCGTCGTCACCGTGGTCTCGTTTTCTCCTACATAGACCGTATGTTCGAACTGAGAGACCGGAGACTCGTCGGCCGTAACAAGGACCGGGTAGGTCATGACGATCCGCTGTTTCAACATCGACTGCAGCAGGATCACAGCCTTGGCGCCTCCGTATCCCTTCACGAACCACCGTGAACTGAAGGGGAGGCTCTTGTAGCTCTGCCAGATGAACTCCGCCGCGTCGGCTAGGGCCTTGTCCTTGTTGCGCTTCCTGCTCACGAGCCTGTATATGTTACCCGGGGGGCCGTTGATCACCAAGCCTCGGGTGGACCGGGACACGAGGAAAGGCTCTATGGCGTAGGCAGTGTCCAGCCTGAAAGACGCTTCAGTCCTCTCCCTGTCGTTTGGTATGGAGACCCCCGCGTGGAGGACGTACTGGTCCAACTGGTGGCCCGCGAGGTTCGAGATGGGCCTGTAGCCCCTCCTTCCCGCCTCAGTCTCGACGACTTCGCCCACATTGCCCACGACCACATCACGCCTGATGGTCTTCAAAGCATCCGACAGGATTGCCCTGTTCGCCGACACCATGTCCTCCAAGGCCGGATTGAAATTAACCGTCACCGCGGTGTCGGCGATGTAACCATCTACGTGGACCCCGATGTCCACCTTTACGATGGAGTTCCTTTCTATCTTCCGGCCATCGCCTGGGGAAGCCGAATAGTGGGCGGCCTCGGAATTCTGTGATACGTTGCAGGGGAATGCGGGAAATCCCCCTCTGGAGATGATCCTCGCCTCCACCTTCTCACAGATCTCCTCGACCAGCATGTCCTCCGTCACCATGTCGGCCCCGTATCGCAATGCTTCGGAGGCTATCTTGCCTGCGTTGACGTACGATTCCCTTGGGGTCAAGCGCTCGCCAACCTCTTGGGAATGGTTTAAAATAAAGACGTTTTGCTAACTCTACTGCAGAGGACTTGCATAAGAAGCGGGCCGCCTCCAAAAGATTCAAAGTCGTCGCTCTGGGAGGGACCTTCGACTACCTTCACAGGGGCCATAGGGCGCTCCTGGACGAAGGATTCGAAATAGGTCGGACTCTTCTCGTCGGCGTCGTCTCCGACGCCCTCGCGCATTCGCTGGGTAAGACCCCCGAACAGCACTACAACGACAGGTTCATGAACGTGGCCAAGTACATCGCGAAGAAGCACGCCGGCGAACCTTTCAGGCTCTTCCAGCTTCAGGAGCCCTACGGTCCCCTGGCCAGCGACCCCGCAGTCGAAGCTGTGGTTGTGACCCCCGATTCCTTCGATCGGGGGATGGAGGCCAACGTAGTCAGGGCCAAGGCGGGCCTCAGGACGGTGCATGTCGTGCTGGTCCCCTTGGTGTTGGCAGAGGACGGTGTCAGGATCTCCTCGACACGAATCCGAATCCATGAGATAGACAGAGAGGGCCACCTCCTCTCCGGGGGACGTTGAAAAGTTTTTCAACAGGACGGCTGTCGGATTCACCGTAGCAATGTCAGAACCTCACCTCGACCCATGGGGCACTTCCGACATCAAGGATTACGACCGCCTCTACCAAGAGTTCGGCATCTCACCCATGCCACAGGAGCTTTCGGAGGCCCTGAAGGGCAACAGGTATGCGAGAAGGAAGTTCATCTTCGGCCAGCGGGAACTGCAGCGAATCTTGGACGCTGCGAAGGCTGGAAAGCCCTACGCCGTCATGTCCGGCATCAAGCCGACGGGCCCCTTCCACCTCGGCAGCAAGGTCACGGCCGATGAGATAATCTTCTTCCAATCCCTTTCGAAGAGCGCTACGGCGTTCTACGCAATCGCCGATGTCGAAGCCTACTGCGACAACGGGATGAGCATGGCCGAAAGCTCGAAGATGGCCGTCATCAACGTCGCTGACCTGCTGGCGCTGGGCTTGGACCCAAAACGGGCTGTAGTCTACAAGCAATCCGACTCCTTGGCAGTCCAGGACCTCGCTTTCATCTTCTCCCGCGACGTCACGTTCAACACGCTCAAGGCCATCTACGGTGACAGGCCCATCGGCCTCTATCTCTCGGCCTTCGTCCAAGCGGGGGACATACTTCTCCCGGAGACCAAGATCTTCGGGGGGCCAAAGCCCGTCCTCGTACCCGTCGGCGCCGACCAGGATCCCCACATCAGGCTGACAAGGGATATTGCCCAGAAGCACGCCGCCGATATGGGTTTGATTCCGCCCTCCTCGATATACCACAAGCTGGTCAGGTCGCTCAAAGGGGACACTAAGATGTCGAAGAGGGACCCCATGACTATGCTGACCCTTTCGGACACGCCCAAGGAAGCCAGAAAGAAGATACTCGCCGCCTTCACGGGCGGGAGGGCCACGGTGGAGGAACAGAGGAAGCTCGGCGCTAATCCGAACATCTGTCCGGTCTACGACCTCTACCTCTACCATTTCGTAGACGACGAAGGAGTCGTCAAGACGGTCTACGATGAATGCGTCTCTGGGGCCCGCCTCTGTGGAGGATGCAAGCTCCAGGCGATCGGCTACGTCGAAACCTTCCTGACAGAACATCGAGAGAAGAGGGAGGAGATGACCCCCGAAGCCGAATCGCTGTTGGAGCGCAGCAAGTCTCTCGTGGGACAGAAGCCTATTTAGGCACCCACGATTGAGGTATGACATAAACGAGGTGGATTCATTCTCTCTTGTCAAGTCAGACGCCTCTCCATCCCCTCGAGAAGAGGGCTCTCTCAATCCTCCTACGGCGAAAGGTCATGGAATTGGAGGAGCTGGCGAGGGAATCGAATGAGAACATCGACCAGCTGAGGCGTGTCGTGGAATGGCTCAGGGCCAAGGGGTATGTCGATGTCGAAGTCAAGGCGCGCACCGTCATAACACTCGGGAAGGAAGGCAGGGCCATCGCCGCGGACGGCCTCCCCGAGGCACGTCTCGCACGCCTCCTCTCCACCAAGGGCGCTCCGCTCCCTTTGGCTCACCTGAACGCCGAGCTGAAGATGGAGCCAGCGACCTTCAACGCGGCTCTGGGCAGGGCCAGGCAGCTGGGATGGATCAAGATCGGCAAGGAGGGTGAGGCCCTGGCCGCATCTCCGCTTGCCTCGCCTCCGATGCAGCCCTCTGAAGCGCTCCTCAAGAAGCTGTCCTCCGGACCGACGGACAAGAAGACGCTTGCTCCGGATGAGTTGCGCATCCTTGGTGACCTTTCCAAGCGTCCAGATTACTTCACCGAGAAGGACGAAAAGGCGGCCCTAGTCAAACTCCTGAGCGTGCCGGCGGAAGTCAACCTGGACACCGCGGAGGAGGTGGTCCTCACCGCCGCGCTGCTGGATAGGGCCGCCGCTGGGTCGGTTCGACTTTCAAAACTGGACGTCTCACCATCTTCGCCCATCCTCCCGATGGGAAAGGAGCACCCCATGGCGACCTTCCTCAGGCTTGTCAGGGAGACGCTCCTCGCGATGGGCTTTGAGGAGGTGGACGGGCCTCTTGTGCAGTCCAGTTTCTGGACGTTCGATGCCCTATTCACACCTCAGGAGCACCCCGCCCGTGAGATGCAGGACACGTTCTACGTGCAGGATGTCAAGTCCACCGTCGGAAATGCGCCGCTGGTCAACAGGGTGAAAAGGGTACATGAGGACGGCTGGAACTTGGGATCGAAGGGCTGGGGGTACCGTTGGTCGCTCTCAGAAGCGGAGAGGTCCGTCATGAGGACCCACACCACGGCCATCACCATCAGATACCTCGCCGAGAACTCCCGTGAAGAAGCAAAGGTCTTCAGCCTGGGGAAGGTGTTCAGGAATGAGAGCGCCAACTCCACCCACCTCATGGAGTTCAACCAGATAGAAGGAATCGTAGTGGAGAAGGACGCCAGCGTCCGTCTGCTCATGGGCTATCTGTCCGCCTTTCTCAAGGGGCTTGGCTTCAAGAAGGTCACGTTCCAGCCTTCCTTCTTCCCATACACCGAACCATCGCTGGAGCCTCAGGTCTACTCCGAGAAGCTCGGAAGATGGCTGGAGCTGGGCGGATCGGGGGTGTTCAGGCCCGAAGTCACCCTTCCCGCAGGCGTCAAGAACCCCGTCATAGCTTGGGGATTCGGCCTCGAAAGGCTGGCAATGCTGTACTTCGACGCAGCCGACATGCGGGACTTCTATAGCAATAGGCTCTCCTGGCTTAGGGAGGTACCTCAATGCCCGTAATCACACTCCGCAAGGACCGGCTTCAGGCGCTGGTCGGGGGCAACTTGGGCTTCAAGGAGCTCGTCGACAGGCTCCCCCATCTCGGCCTCCACATAGAGGAGGTTTCGGAGGATTCCGTCAAAGTCGAATATGACCCCAACAGGTTGGACTATTCCACCGATTACGGAATCGCCAGGTCCCTGAGGGGCAGCTTCGGCCTCGCCAAAGGGGTGCCCAGACACAGGCTCCTGAAGTCCGATGTCATTTTCAGCGTGGACATCTCGGTGAAGAAGGTCAGACCCTGCATTGCGGGGCTCCTAGCAAAGGGAGTCGAGCTTGACGACGAAACCATACGGCAGATCATCTCCATGCAGGAGGACCTTCACAACGGTCTGGGCAGGAAGAGGGCCAAGCTGGCCATCGGCATACACGACGCCGATGCCGTCAAGGCCCCGCTGAAGTACTCCACCGTCCGTTCGTCGTTCAGATTCACTCCTCTTGATTCGAAGGTTCCGCTGACCATAGGTGAGATCCTCTCCGAGCTGCCTACAGGGAGGAAGTATGCATCCCTGGTCTCCGCCCACGAGATTTACCCGATCATCATCGACGCGAAGAAGACGGTCCTGTCCTTCCCCCCGGTGATCAACGGCAACACGACGAAGGTCACTCCGCAGACGAAGAACTTGCTCATCGATGTCACTGGGACTGACCGGAGGGTACTTGAGGACTGCTTGGCCCTCCTGGCCGAGGTATTCTGGGACGCCGGCGCTCAGGTCTTCAGCGTGGGAGTGAGAGACGGGGGAAGGATGAGCGTTCACGCCTTCCCTCGAACCCTTCTCCTTTGTCGTGACCAACCAGCTCATCTCCAACAGGCTGGGTCTCAAGCTCAAGGACTCGGAGATCGTGAACGCGCTCAGGAGGTCCAGGTTGGACGCCGCCGCCAGCGGCGGGAAGATAGCCGTGACGGCTCCCCGTTACAGGTTCGATCTTCTCCACTCGGTGGACCTGGCAGAGGAAGTGATGTACGGATACGGATTCGAGAAGCTGCAGCCGTCCTACGATTTCAAGTACACGAAGGGCTCCCTGTCCTCCTCGAACGCATCTCATGGAGGCCGTCAGGAGGTCCGCCGTCGGACTGGGCCTCCAAGAAGTGATGGGATATTCTCTGACCAGCGGAGATGTCCTCTATGAGAAGATGGAAAGGAAGAAGGAGTCTCCCCTGAAGGTGGCCGCTTCGAAGAGCTCTCTCTACGAATATCTGAGGGACATGCTGGTGCCCACTCTTCTGCAGCTCCTTGCCGACAACATTCACGAACAGTATCCGCAGTGCGTCTTCGAGATGGCCGAGGTCTTTTCACCAGCCCATGGCACGGAGACGGGCGTCAAAGAGGAACTCCACTTCGCCGCCGCAATCACGAACAACACGGCCAGCTTCACCGATGCAAAATCCATCATCGACACGGTCCTCCTCAGGACGTTCAACGTGAAGGCGGCGTACAGGCCTATCCAAGTCCCATTCCTCATAGACGGGCGGGCTGCCGAATGCATCTACCGTGGGAGGAGGCTGGGCGTCGTAGGTGAGGTGTCCCCCAAGGTGGTACTCTCCTTCGGCCTGCGCACCCCCGTCTCCATCTTGGAGGTCTCGCTCGACCCCTTCCTCCGGAAGGTCTCCTCCTAGGAAAGGGTTAAAGCCGAGGCAGAGCCGAACGTCATCGGCGCGTGGTGTCCGCGAGGGCGTCACCCGTCCGTCCCGTTAAAGAGCTGCGGGAGGGGGCCAACAAAGGCCCGCTGTGAACTCAACAGCTGTCAGAGGCGGGACATAATCATCCATCCTTACCGCTTGGGCCGCTTTCCTTAAGAGCCGACTCACACCAACTGATTCTATTCATGAACGAAGCGACGAGGAAGATCCTCCGGCGGACGGCCAAGCCCACCGCCTCCGGAGATAGCTACGCCAAGCT
This sequence comes from uncultured Nitrososphaerota archaeon, assembly GCA_963842885.1. Taxonomy (GTDB): domain Archaea; phylum Thermoproteota; class Nitrososphaeria; order Conexivisphaerales; family DTJL01; genus DATKKG01. Next base: position 222,604 of record CAWJIE010000004.1, on the reverse strand, counting down.
GCCCGCGGAGAGACATAACAGGCTCGACGAAGCCCTGGCGGTGGACAGGCTGATCGCTCTTGTGTCGCAGCTCAACGCCGAGCTGGACGAAGGGGCGCTGGTGGTAGTCGAGGGGGTGAGGGACGAAAGGGCCCTTCAGCACCTGGGTTTCAAGGGACGCGCCTTCAAGCTCTGCCACACGAGGAACTCCCTTTCCGCCGTCATGGCCGAGGCGGAATCACACCAGCAAGGTGATACTCCTTCTTGACTACGACATGAAGGGGCGAAACCTGACCTGGAAGGTCGCCTCCATGCTCCAGAGAAGAGGGATGAACGTGGACACCAGCTTCCGTCGCGAGATCAGGGCCATGACGAACGGCCTCGCCAACCACGTGGAGGACCTGAAACGATTCGGTTCATAGGCAACACGAACAAATGGCTGAAAAAGGTTTATTATGATGCTCAGGGAGGCTCTAGCTGTTAACGCTTAACGCTTAACACGTTAGAACGAACAGAATGAGATGATATAGGAAAATGCCGGAATCGAGTATTATCAAGTATATGGTAAGGCTGAAATTCAACATCGAAGGAGTGGTAGAGAAGGCAGACGTCATTGGCGCTATTTTCGGCCAGACGGAGGGCCTTTTCGGACCCGAGCTAAACCTCAACGAGCTGCAGAAGAACTGGAAGATCGGGAGGATCGAAATCAACCTGAATTCCAGGAACGATCAGACGTTCGGTGAGGTTCTAATACCGTCCTCCACGGACATCACCACCGCTGCCCTCCTGGCAGCCGCGGTCGAGAGCGTGGACAAGGTCGGGCCGTGCGCTGCACGGTTCCAGCTGGGTGAGATTGAAGACGTCAGGGCCTCGAAGAGGAAGCTCATCAGCGACAGGGCCAAGGAGATCCTGAAGGTTTGGTCGGCAAGGTCCACCAGCGAAGGCGAGGAGCTGGTCAGGGAGGTCACGGAGGCCGCGAAGCCTGGGAGGATCGCCTCATACGGACCCGAGGGACTGCCCGCCGGCCCCGGAATGTTCAACGCCGACACCGTCATACTGGTGGAAGGAAGGGCTGACGTTCTGAACCTTCTCAGGGCCGGTGTCGACAACACCCTTGCCGTGGAAGGTGCGAAGATCCCCGACTCGGTCATCAAGCTGGCCAAGGAGCGGAACCTAATCGCCTTCCTGGACGGGGACCGCGGAGGAGACCTGATTCAGAAGGAGCTACAGCAGGTAGCCAGAGTCTCGAAAGTCTTCCGTGCGCCGCCGGGCAAGGAAGTGGAAGACCTCACGCCGGTCGAGCTACTGGACATACTGCATGGAAAGCGGGAGGAGAGAAGAGAGGAGAGAAGGGAAGAGAGAAGGGAGGAGCAGCCCGCTCCGCCTCCGAGGCCTGTCGCGCCAAAGCCCACTGTCAAGCTTCCGGAGAAGCTGGGCGCCAAGCTGAAGGAGGTCTTCCCGGACCTCAAGGACAGCCTGGAGGCCTTCATACTGGACGAAGAGCTGAACGTGCTGGGCCACCTTCCTGTGAGCGAACTGGCAACATCCCTAGAGGGCTTCAAGGGCGCGAAGCACATCGTATTCGACGGAATAGTCACCCAGAGGCTGGTGGACATCGCAACGCAAGTCCGGCGTGTCGACCATAATCGGCTACAAGGTGTCTGACGCCATCAAGAAGCCCGACGGCATGGTCATCGAGTCGTTCGGTTCCGTCGGGCTTGCCTAAGCTGTTGGACATTGCTCTTCCGCTGGGTCGATGGTAGGAAGGCCCTCTTCCTCAAGCCTTTGAACTCGCAGGACATTTGGACCCTGCGCAGGATCGTCTCCAGAGGGGACCAGGTTCAGTCCTGGACCACCCGTGAGGTCAAGCTCGAAGGGGAGTTCCAGAGGCCTGACAAGGGGCGGCGGGTGAGCGTGAAGGTGAAGGTCGAAGTCGAGTCCGTGAACTTCGACTCCGACTTGGGAAGGCTCAGAATCAAGGGCAGGATCGTGGAGTCAGACAACGAGCTTGTCCCTCACGGATCATATCATTCAATCGAAGTCGAGCCTACCTCCGAGATAACGCTGTGGAGGGACGTCTACCCCGGCTGGATGATGGGGATGCTGTCCAAGAGAGGCAAGGTGGAGAGCACTATCGTCGTGGCTCTGGATTCTAGGGAGGCCGGGGTGGGCCTCCTGACGGGAGTCACCCTCAAGTTCTACGGCACGATTGAATCTGGCATTTCGGGGAAAGCCTATTCGCAGGACCATGACAAGCTCGCGCGAGCCTACTTCCGCAACATCGCCGACCTGCTTAGGACGGTACTGCAGGCGTCACCCGATGCCAGGGTCGTCCTCGTCGGTCCCGGCAACCTCAAGAACCAGTTCAACAACTACTTCAACAACGCCAGCTTCCCCCATGAACGCGGTGGTCCTCGATGGCTACGACCTCGCAGGAGAGGACGGGGTGCGCCTCCTCCTCGCCTACAGCCCCTTCAGGGGGCTGCTCGCCGACACGGAATTCAGCCATGTGCAGAAGCTCGTGGACGACGCCAAGATTTCATTGGCGAAGAACGACGGCAGGCTGGCCATGGGCTTCGTTGCCTGTCAGTCGGCGGCCTCGCAGGGGGCCGTCGATTCGCTGCTAATCTCCGACGCCGTGTTCAAGCTGTCGGACGAGGATTCTGTCGTGAAGCTGGCCAACGAAGTGGAAGCCAAGGCGGGAGAAGTCTTCCTCTTGGACTCTTCGACCCTCTTGGGCGGTCAGGTGGACGGCTTGGGCGGCGCGGTCGCCCTCCTCAGGTATCCGATCTCCACCTTCACTTGAAGATTCGGTTAACTATCGTAAGGACCATGGAGAGTACGACGAAATCTCGGCTCAGCCTTCTGTTCAGTTGAGAGAAGTACAGGATGGAGCCGGTGAGGATTAGCACCAGGGCCAGAGGTATCGATATCTCCGCGATGAGCTGCGTTATCTGGGCCAGTATGACCTTCAGGAAGTCGGCTATGCCCACGACCATGTTCTTGGCTACGTCCGTCAGGCCCTGGAGACCGGAATCGTCGAACGGAACGCCGCTCATCGATTCTCACGCCTTTCCGTCGATGCAAGCACCCACGGGCACGGGTTGCCTACGATGCATTTATAGAAGCGAAAGTGCAGCCCAGTGAAAGGAACGGCCCTTGAACTACTACCTTGAGCTTCTGATAGGGTTCCTCATCTTCTGGGGCGCCCTCTACCTCATAGGTCGCATTCCGTTCCTGAAGAAAAGGGGTTTCGACGTGCAGCCGTTCTATTTCATGTTCAGGGTTGGCAACGTCAACCCGTTTTTCGACAGGCTATTGAAGTACCGAAGGGCCGTGGACATCTTCGCCAGCCTTGGCGTCGTGGCAGGCGTCTTCCTTGCGGGTTACTCGATCTGGTTCTTCCTGAACAACATTCTGAGTCTCAGCTTCGCGCCGTCGCAGTTTCAGGCCGTGACGCTGGTGGTTCCTTTCGTAACCATCCAGAGCTCGCAGCTCCTGATCTACTTCTTCGCCGCCATCCCCATCATCTTGGTCGTCCATGAATTCTCTCACGCCATCGTCGCTCGCTACGAAGGAATCTCTCTGAAGAGCGGAGGGATAGCTCTCTTCGCCATACTTATCGCCGGCTTCGTTGAGCCCGACGAGAAGGAGTTCAAGGCGGCGACGCCGGAGAAGAGGAGGAGGGTCCTGGCCGCGGGAAGCTGGTCCAACATCATCCTTGCCGTCATCGTCGCGGCCCTCCTCATCTTCCAGCCCACGTTCGCTTACTGGATTCCGTCGCCGTTCAGGTCGGCGTTCTATGGGCCCGCCTCTGGTATAGCCGTCACCGGCTTCTATTCGAACACCGGCCTTCAGCTCGCCGGGGTGGGCGTCGGCGACGCCGTCACCTCGGTCAACGGGGTCACGGTTCACGATCTGGGCCAGCTGAGCGCCATCACCCTCCCCGTCAACCAGACCGTATCTGTCCAGATACTTTCGAAGGGGGTCACGAAGACCGTCGATGTCACCACTCTGCCGAACCCTAACAACAGTTCTAGAGGAGCACTGGGCTTCTACGGCGAAACCTACTACCCGCCCTACCTGAACGTCCCTGAGATGCCCGCCTGGATCTTCTCCTTCCTGCTCTGGCTCAGCTACTTCTCCGCCGTTGTCGGGGCATTCAACATGCTTCCCATGGTCCCCTTCGACGGCGAGGGTTACATGAATTCCTTCCTGGAGCGCTATCTCCCGGCCGAACGTAGCGAAATACCTTCGGTATTCGGTCAACGGCTTCATCCTCGTCCTCTTCGCGGCCAATCTTATAGCTAGTCTTTTTAGAGTAGGCTTCAGGCCATTCTGATCGGCCAATGCCCTCGACCTGTGATAACTGCGGCAAAGATGTGTTCTACCACAGGGCTTACTCCGGGGAGTCTCTTTGCCGCTCCTGCTTCTCCGAATCCATCGAGGACAAGACGAAGAACTCCATCGCCAAGTACGGCATGTTCCGCCATGGGGACTACATCGGGGTGGCCGTCTCAGGAGGGAAGGACAGCCTCAGCCTCCTCAGGATCCTCACCAGGATAACGGCGGGCCACGGCAGCAAGCTGGTCGCCCTGACCATCGACGAAGGGATAGAAGGCTACAGGGCCGAGTCCCTCTCATACGTCGCCGAGGTCGCGGAGAAGCTGGGTGTCCCTCATCTCCTCTATTCTTACAAGGAGCTCTTCGGTTTCTCTCTTGACGAGGCCTTGAAGGACAGGCGCACCAAACTCTCCTCCTGCGCCATCTGCGGGACCTTTCGCAGGAGGGCCATCGACGTGGCGGCCATGAAGGCCGGCGTTACCGTACTGGCCACTGGCCACAACCTCGACGACATGGTCCAGACCTTCATGATCAACCTCCTCAGCGGCGACCTGAAACGCATCACCTGGTTGAACTCCTCCCGCGACGGCAGCAACGGGTTCAGGGTCCGGCGGGTCCACCCCTTCCTGGAGGTATACGAGAAGGAGATAGCGCTCTACGCCTTCGGAAACGGCACGCCGCTGCAGACCATCCCCTGCCCTTACATGGACGAGGGCATCAGGTCCGAGGTGAGGGCCTACCTCAACGAAATGGAGGAGAAGCACCCGGGGATGAAGTACGCCCTCCTGAAGTCGGCGCTCGAGCTTTCGGAGAAGCCGTTGGCGGAGCAGCCGCCGGTGATTAACTGCAGGAGGTGCGGCTTCCCGAGCACGAGCGACCCCTGTTCGGTCTGCACACTGCTCGACACCGTCAAGCCTGTCAGGGTTTAATTACCCTCATGCCCTGCCTAGGTCTGGGCGGTGGGTAGGGTTGGGGGGCCAGCCGTCCCCCGTACCTGAAACCGGCTATACGCAGGAGCCAGTAACCCGTAGGTTAACCCTGTTCGGCCCCTGTTTCCGGCAGGCACCGGAAGCTGAACCCGCGCCTCAGCGGGTCGTTACGAAGGGGGAAGGGCCCTTCGAAGGAAGGGTTCCACCCGTGAACCGGCGAAATGAGTCAGGCCCGGGAGGGAGCAGCTCTAAGTCGGGGTAGTGACGCTGCTGGGCCTACGTGGGGGATTCGCGGGCTTCGCCGGAGCAGTGGTTGGCTCGGGAAAACTACGGGAGCTGCCGCCCTTCTCACAATGCAGGGTCACCGATGGCCGATTCCCCCGCCTTCCTCTGCGCAGGGAGAGGTGGACAGCCGTGCCGTTCAGCCCTTGGATATCCTTTCGAGCTCGTTCAAGAAGTGCTCGAACCGCTTTAGGCCCAGCTCCCAGAAGGCGGGATTGGTGACGTCCAACCCTACGATTCTCCCGATCTCGACCGGGGAGACGCTGCTGCCCGCTGACAGGGCCTTCTTGAACTTGGGCACGAAGGCCTTGCCTTCCTGGAGGTACTTCTCGTAGACGGCATAGACGAAGAGCTGGGCGTACACGTAGGGGTAGTTGTAGAACCTGTAGTTGGCGAAGTAGTAGTGGGGCTTCATGGTCCACTCTGCCGCAAGCTCATCGAACCATTCGACCTCGCTGCCGTAGACCTTGTCCCTGGCGGCTGTCCAGCGCTCGCAGATGCTACTGTAGTCCAGATACTCTCCCTTCCTTATCGCCTCGTAGAGGCTCTGCTCAAACCACGCCCTCGCCGTGACTTGGTATATCACGCTCCCGGCGCCGTCAAGCACATGGCAGAGGACGGCCAGCTTCTCCGCGTCCGACCCCGCTTCGCCGAGCAAGAGGTCCGTCAGTAGGAGCTCCCCGAAGATCGAGGCCGTTTCAGCCACCACCGATGGGATATCCATGTTCATGTAGGTCTGGCTCCCTTCGTAGTAGTAGTCATGGGTGGCATGGCCGAGTTCGTGGGCAAGGGTGTAGACGTCGTCGAGGTGGCCATTGAAGCTTGATATCACGAAAGCGGACTTCCCGGTGAACCACGGCGCACAGAAAGCGCCGTTCATCTTGCCATATCTCGGCGATGCGTCGATATGCCTCTGGGCGAACATGTCCTTCACGGCGAAAGCATAGCCTTCGTCGAACTTGCTGTAGGCCCTTGCGACAATGTCCCTCGCAGTCTCGTAGTCATACTTCATGTCTGGGACTTGGGGGAGGGGAGCGACGATGTCATGGCATCCCAGCTTGGGCAGCCCCATCAGCTTGGCCTTCAGCCTGAGGTATCTGTGGTAAAGCTCGACGTGTCCCTCCACTGCCTTCAGAAGACCGTCGATGATCCCCTGCTCGGTGTCATTCGCGATGAGGCTGGGATGCATCGGCGAGTCGTACTTCCTGACTCCGCAGGTGTTGACCCAGTCGCTGCATATGCTCCTCAACGCGAAGCTGAAGATTTCTCCCGACTGACCCAGGGTACCGTATATCGACCTGTTGGCCGACTCTCGTGTGGCCCTGTCATGGTGATGAAGGAGGCCGTTCGCCTCTCCGTACGTGAGTGTCTTTCTGGTCCCCTCCACCACCACTTCAAACTGGCGCGTATTGAGCCACTTGTTCTGCAGTTCTTCCCAAGCCTTCACGCCGAACTGGTCCTTTCCTATGACCAGCTTCTCCTCGGCCTCAGAAAGCAGGTGGGGCCTCTTCCTCTCGAGCCTCTCGAGAGCGTGCATGTACGTCACCAAGGCCGAATCATGCACAATCCCTGGGTCCTTGGAGATTCTCGAGACTAGCTCCAATTCGAAGAAGGCAAGCTCCTTGTTGATTTCGGCTACGAGCTTGCTCACCCGGTCGTGAATCGCCTGCGCCTCGGGGAGGGTCATGTTCGCCTGGAATGACAACGTGGCAAACAAGTCCAGGTCGTAAAGCTCTGTCTCAAGGTCCTCGTACTCGCCTATGCATGCCGCAATGTCCGCCGGCGGGATGCTGCCGATTCTTCCCTTGTATTCGTCAGTGAATCGGCCAGCCGCCTTCAACGCCTTTTCGATGGCCGCCTCGACGGAGGGGTCGGTCGCACTTGGGAAGATGCCGGTGAGGTCCCATGAAATCTCCTTCACACTCAAGATATCTCTGACCTTCTTCCAAGTCGACTTACGATTAAGGCTTACGTCAGTTGGACTTGAGTAAGCGAAGGTCCAAGCCTATGTTTGAGGTCCACGGCTGTCTCAAAAAGGTCTAGAATGGTGTCGAAGAGTCACAGAACCAGTCGCAGAATAGAAGAATAGGCCGCGCAAGAAAGCAAGATAGGCAAAATAAGATCGCAAAATAAAACTAGGCCGGCATGGCCGCCCTGCTCTGCTTCCGCCAAGCACATTCAAGCTAAAGACAGAGAGAAGAATCCACCCGACAGTGGTCGCGGCCACCGACTGCCATTCAACAAGACTTTGGCATGGCCTCGGTGGCTCTATCTTGCAGTTGTAGGTGTGCCGCCTTTGGCCTCGGGTTCCCTCTGGCCTATCAAATTCACATCTTGGGGCTCGGAACCCACCGCTGAATTCAACCCCTCCAAACGGTCTGGGTCATGGGAGATGCTTTTGGCTGGAGTCGGGAGGTACGGTCACGCTAACTTGGCAGCGAGCACGGCTTGGCCGGAGGCTCGGCCCTGTTTTCGTTCAATTAACAAGTTGCCTTCAATAACATAAAGATGATTAACCACGAGGGTTTACGCTTTGCCTTGAAGCCGGGGTACCCTAGCCTGGTAGGGGGCAGGCCTGCTAAGTCTGTGGGCGAAAGCCCTCGTGGGTTCAAATCCCACCCCCGGCGCCATGCACACGAGTCCAGCCCCTGCCCACGGTCACAAAGCTTCGCTCACGCACAACAGGTCCTGGCTTTCGGACCCCTGTTCAACTGCGCGGAACTCCTCATGAACTGGGAATTTGCAGACGCGAAGCGCTCCGTGCTCCGAGAATCCGAAACGAGGCCACGCTCCTGCAAGTCTCGAATCCGTCTTCATTCTTCCATACCAACATTTCGTCGCTCTTGAGATAGGTCCTCTAGATCCGTCTATGATTCAATCATACACGGTTCCAAGTTGGATCGCGCGCTAGGCCGAAGCCCCTTCCGGATTCAGTCGATTTACTCTTTCTTGTAGGGCGCACCTAGGGCCGTCGGCGGTCGAAGTCGCTTGGTCGTCAAGGCCATGGCGATGACTGTCACTAGGTAAGGTAGCGCGGCGAGCAGATAGGTGTATCCCTGCATCCCACCGTACTCTATGTAGACACCGAAGGTCACACCGAAAAGGAGGCTGAAGCCGAACACGAGGAAAGAGCTCCAGGCGCCCGCGATTACGGCTCCCAGTGCAATGAACCCCAGGCCGTGCGTCATGGACTTGACGAAGAATGGATTGAGGACTATCGACAGATAGGAACCTGACATGCCAAGCATCGCGCCTCCCAATGTAGTAGCTAGTATCCTGGTGCGGACCACGTTGAGCCCTGCGGTCTCGGCGGCCTTGGGGTTCTCCCCGACTGCCCTGATCCTGAGGCCGAATTTCGTCCTGCTCAAGAGAAGGAAGGTGAGGACCGGAAGGACGAAGGCTAAGATTTCAAGGAGGCTGATTTGTCCGGTGCTGCCAAGGCCGGGTATTGTGAAGACGTAAGGTAGTGTATTGGCCGGAGGCGTCTGGTCGTGGACATCGAATATGTGGATCAAAGCCAGCACAGTGATCCCGCCAGCCAGGACGTTGATACCTATCCCGGCTATCACTTGGTCCACATAGAGTTTCGTGCTCAGGACGGCGAGAAGGAAGTTGATTAGCATCCCGGTCGCAATCCCGAACAGCAAAGCGACGTAGGGGGTTGTAAGGCCGAACGTCGGCCTCAACAGCCAGTTCATATATGCTGCGGCGAAGGCGCTTATGAGCATGGTTCCCTCTATGCCGATGTTCATCACGCCAGACTTCTCTGATAGTAGCTCACCTTGGGCGGCCAGAGCGATGGTTACGCTCTGCTGAAGGCCCAGCACCAGAAGGATCACCACTTCACTTATGGCCAATCTACTGTCCCTCCAGCTTGCCGGGCGAGACTATGGTCCTCCGCCAGGCGCGGCTCCAGTCCGTCTTGGTGATGATCTTGTAGATGTAGGGCATGGAGGCGAAGATGATTATGATGCCCTGTAGGGACCAGACCAGCTCCCTAGGTATCCCCAAGGCTTGGATGTACGGTCCACCAGAAACCATCACGGCGAACAAGACAGAGGAGAATATGGCTCCTATGGGGCTGCTAGCCCCCACGAGCGCAACGGCTATGCCCGCGAATCCCATACCACCGAAATACCCTTCAGCGAACTGATCCACGTAGTTTCCGTAGGTGCCCAGGACTTCGCTGGCACCAGCTAACCCTGCCACAGCACCGCCAATCATCATGGCCACAACCTTGATCTTCCTCCAGTCGATCCCCTTCATCTCAGCCGCCGTCGGGTTTAGCCCCACTGCCCTGATCTTGTAGCCAAGGGTGGTCCGAAGCAGAAAGTAATAGAGTCCTATCGCGATCAGGATGGTGAAGAACACCATTATCGACGAGCTCAAACCAGGGATATGTGGGAGCCTCACGGCGGAGCTGAACTTCGGGGTCTGGCTGTCGACCCTGGTCGTCGGATATGTCACGGCTATTACGAAGAACAGGATGAACGACGCGATTGGCGCGTACACATAGTTGAGCATTATGGTCGTAACTATCGCGGACGCGTTCCGGTACGATTCAAGGATGCCCGGAAGTGCCGCCCCCAAAGCTCCTGCTCCGGCACCGGCGAGGAGAGCAACTATTGGCCAGAGGATAGGGGGCATCGGAATGTACAGAGCTACGAGGGTAGCTGTTATGCCGCCAAGGTAGACCTGTCCCTGTCCGCCAACGTTCCAGATGCCCGCCTTACCTGGAATGAGGAAGGCCAAGGCGGCGAGTATGAAAGGAGATATGTAGGTTATCGTATATGAGAGGCCTTGAACCGACCCGAAGGCTCCTGAGAACATTTCGCCGAACACGAGGACAGGGTTGTAGCCGCATATGATGATGAGGATGGAGCCGGCGACCAATCCCAGCAGAAGGCACAGCAGGGAGGGAAGGGCGTTGTGAACTGATGTCTCTAGGTATGACGAGAGCGTCGAGCCCTTTGCTTGCGCGTTCAAGCGCTCACTCCTCCCAACAGCTTCCCAAGCGCTTCCACACTTGCCTGCTCTCTCGAGAGTTCCCCGATGATCTTCCCTTCAAATATGATCAATATCCTATCGCTAAGGTTCAAGACCTCATCAAAGTCTGCGGAGACGAGAAGTATCCCTTTCCCGCCGTTCCGCGATTTCACCAAGAGGGACTGGATGTATTCCGTAGCCGATATGTCCAGTCCACGGGTCGGTTGGGCAGCGATGAGCAGATCTGGGTCGCTTGAAAGCTCCCTTCCAGCTATGAGCTTCTGCTGATTGCCGCCAGAAAGATACTTCGCCGGCATGCTTACGCTGGTAGTGACTATCCCGAATGCATGGACAACGTTTTCAGCGAAGCGCTTCACTTTGTCAACGTGAATCAATCCACTCCTAGACGAGAATTCGTCCTTCTGCACTATACCCAGGACCGAGTTGTCAGAGATGGAGAAGTCCAACACCAGACCCTGGGCTACCCTGTCCTCGGGGATATGCCCGACGGACTTTTCAAATATCTTGCTCGTGTCGAGGCTAGTGGTTACGACCCCCTTGATAGAGATGCTCCCGCTTAACGGCTTCCTGAAACCAATGAGGCTCTCGACTAGCTCACTCTGACCGTTGCCGTCCACGCCTGCTAGGCCCACAATTTCGCCCCTTCTGACGGAGAAAGAAACGTCGTCGACGGCCACGGCCTTCCTCTGGCCTGCTACCCTCAATTCCTTGACCTCCAGCAACACCTCGCCAGGATTATATGGGTCAAAGGAGAACGACCTGATGACCTCCCGCCCGACCATCATGTTAGCGAGCTGGCCTATGCTCACCTCCTTCGTCGGGCCGCTGCCCACTACACGTCCTCTTCTCATAACGGTTATACTGTCGGTAATCTCCTTGATCTCTTGAAGCTTATGCGTTATGAAGATTATGGTCGTCCCTGAATCTCTCATCTTCCTAATGGACTTGAATAACTCCACGACTTCAACTGGCGTCAGCACCGCCGTGGGCTCGTCCAGAATCAGAGTCCTTGCCCCACGGTACAGAGCTTTGAGAATCTCAACCCTCTGTTTGAGCCCTGTGGGCAACCTCTCGACAGCTACATCGGGGTCGACGGGCAGGCCAGAAGACTTGCTGAGGTCCAGTACCCTCTGTCTGGACTCTCCGGGACTGAAGACGCCAGAACTGCCGGGTTCGAACCCCAGAACTATGTTCTCCTTGACCGACAAGTTCGGGACGAGCATGAACTCCTGGTGGACCATCCCGATGCCTAGTCGAATCGCGTCATGGGAGCTTCCGATGTGTGCCTCCTTCCCGTCTACTTCTATTCGTCCGACATCCAAGCGGTACAGCCCGTAGAGCAAACGCATCAGGGTTGACTTGCCGGCCCCGTTCTCCCCCAATAGTCCCCTGATCTCTCCCTTCCTGACCTCAAAGTCGACGTCATCAACCGCTAGGACGCCAGGGAAGGACTTCCTCATACCGGTCATCCTTATGGCTAAATCACTCAAAGTAGGCAATCACCAAAAAAACGAAGAAGGTGAGCGTGAGCCCACCCCCCTCTATGGATTGTAGTTCTCAGGAACATTTGCGGTGCCGTTGAGGATTGCTGCCTTCAGCTGTGCCATGACGGTTGTGGCTTCGGGTGTAAGATACTGCAACGTGTAGGTCATCGGACTTGGTCCAACGCCGCCCTGGGCGAGCCCAAGGAGGAAGACCCCTCTGACATTGCATGGCTGGTCTCCGGTGGATCCACAGATTTGCGTCGTACCGTTGTAGAATGTAGGAGCCCACGTCATTGGGTTGTTCCAGAAGCTACTGTAGTTCCCGGCAACCACGCTCTCGATGACCGTGTATACGCCAGTGTCCACCCTCTTCATCTCGGACGTGAGGACGAATGAAGGCGCCGTGAAGCCACTGCTCAGTCCTTGAACGAAGTACTGGTAGGTCCCATAGTAGTCCTGATCAGAGTCGACGCCGATAGCAAAGTACTTGGGAGGTGTCGTCAACGACCAGTTCCACCCTGTGGCCTTGTCCGCAGCACCTACCGCATTGAACATGCCGACGCCGCTAGCGCCCGCGGCCGCGTAGATTATGTCAGCGCCCTTCGCCATCATGGACTGGGCTATCTGGCTGTCGGTGGTTGGGTCGTCCCAGGCTGACGGTGTCGTCCCCGTGTACTGGGCGGGGAGCAGAGTGACGGTCTTCCCCGTGTAGTTCTCCGCCCACGAGACGCCGTACTGGTAGCCATGCCAGAACTTGTAGATGATGCCGGTGCTCATGCCGCCGATGAACCCAATGACGTCCGACTTGGTCATCGCCACGGCGAGAGCGCCCACCAGCGCACTTCCGAGGTTCTCTTGATACTTTATCGCGACGACGTTTGATATGTTGTAGTCGTCGCCGTCTATCTGGGCGAACTTCATGTTCGGATACTTCGCAGCTTCCGAAGCGACGGCATCGTCCATCAGGAAGCCGACGCACACGATTAGGCTGACGTTCTTGCTGACCAGTGCGTCAATGTTCGGCACGTAGTCGCTCGCGTCGGTAGACGATTCCTCGATATAGTTTATGCCTAGGCTACTATTAGCTTGGAGGACTCCCGCATACGCCATGTCGTTGAATGACTTGTCTCCTTTGCCACCAGTGTCATACACGATTCCGATGGTCACCTTGGTTGACGATTTAGTCGTCAGAGTTGAGTAGTAGTAAATGCCTATCGCAGCCACCACGATTATCACGATGACTGCACCCACCAGAGTGCCTCGTGCGATCGCACGTTTCTTGCTGTGAGAAAGCAGGGACATTTACGATTCCCGACGGATACAGCCTTGCCAAGCTATATAAGTGATTCTCGGACAAGCAAAACGCTATGAGATTTCAAGTTGTCTTGGGTATTATCTATCATTTCTTTAACAAGAAAGTCTCCGGGAGAAGTTCTCCGAGGCCATGACGCTTGACCCTCCCCTTCTTCGTCGCGACAACCACCATGATGTCGTCTCCGAATTCACTTAAGAACTGACGACAGGCGCCGCAGGGGTAGGTCAGCCCCTCCAGGTTGGAGACGATGGCCACCGCTTCGAAACTCCTCGCACCTGAGGACACGGCCTTGACGGCAGCGGTCCTCTCCGCACAGATGCTGAGCCCGTACGAAGAGTTCTCCACGTTGCAGCCCGAGAAAACCCTGCCGTCGGAGGTGAGTATGGCTGCGCCGACCTCGACTTTGGAGAATGGAGAGTAGGCCTTCTCGGCAGCCTTGCGAGCTTCCGAAATCAGCGACCGTTCCGTCTTAACGTCCAGCTTCTTCACATCACTGGACTACGCGGCGGTTCTAATTAACGTGCTAGGCGTGCCAGCGCTATATCGTGTCCGCCACGAGCTCTGCAAGGTCCTTGACGGCCACCTTGCCCTCTGCGCCCTCCGCCTTGACGGCATCTTCCAACATGGCGGTGCAGAAGGGACATTCCACCGCGAGGACCTCCGCACCGGTGGCCAGCGCCTGGCCCAGCCTAAGCTTCGAGATAGGTTTCTTCTCGTTCATCTTGTACCAATAGTTGGCTCCCCCTGCTCCGCAGCAGAACGTCCTTTCCCTGCTGTCCTTCATCTCGACCAACTTGAGCCCTGGCAACGCCCCCATCACCTTGCGCGGCTCCTCCACCATGGCGTTCCCCCTCGCTATGAAACAAGCGTCGTGGAGGGTCGCCTTGAGGTTCAGGGGCTTGGACGGCTTGAGCCTTCCCTCTATCAAGAGCTTCGAGACGAAGTCGGAGTGATGGATGACTTCGAACTCTCCACCGATGTCGGGATATTCGTTCTTCAGGGTGTTGAAGCAGTGGGGACAGTGGGTGAGGATCTTCTTGGCCCCTATCCCCTTCAGCATCTCGATGTTCTGGAGTGCCAGCTCCTGGAACCTCCCCTCTTCCCCCAGGCGCCGGATCGGGTCGCCCGTGCACCTCTCCTTGGACCCGAGCATCACGTAGCTGACGCCGGCCGCCTCCAAGACCTTGACCATGCTCTTTGCGATGTTCCGAGCCCGGGCGTCGAAGCTCGCAACACAGCCGAGCCAGTAGACATAGTCGAACTGCTCGCCCTCCCTGTAAGCCCTCCCCCCGATCTCTTCGAGAGCCGAGTCCCTATCTGATGACGGGAGGCCGTAGGGGTTGCTGTACGTTGCCTCGTTGAGAAGCAGCCTGTTCTTGTAGTCGTCCAGCCTGTTGGCCGCGACGATGGTCCTCCTGAAGTCCATCAGGAAGTCCAGCTGGTTGATGTAGACCGGGCATTCGTACACGCATGCATTGCAGCTCGTGCATGCCCACAGCTCGTCATCGTTGACGGTGTCGGTTTCGAACGCGCCCTGGGCGGTCTTCCCCGCCACCTGCGCGAGCATGAACCTGTCGACATCCTGAATGAGCTTCCGCGGGCTCAGAGGCCGCTCTGCGGCGTTGGCGGGGCAGACCACTTCGCACCGCCCACAGTTGGTGCAGCTGTCCAGCATGACCCTCCTGTGCCACGGTATGTCCTCGGCCTTGTCGATGCCCACTTTGACGTCGAAGTTGCCCGTCTCCATCATCTTCTGGAGGTTGAATGGCGTATTCATCTTCCCCAGTGGCTTCCTGGGCGCCACCAGCATGTTGACGGCAGACGCCGGGATGTGGTAGAGGGTGGAGTAGGGTATGGAGGCGACCATGGCGAGGGCCACAAGAGAATGCCCCAGCCAGAGGGCCCGGTACACATTTTCGAAGAGCTGCTGGTTGCTCGCGTATGGCGCCAATGCCAATGATAGGGGATAGCCCACTATCGACCAGCCGGCCCAGGGAACGTTGGTGAGGGCCAGACGGATGGCCTCGAGAAGGAAGCCCGTCAGACCCATGTAAAGGAGACCCAGCAGTATGATATAGTCCCCCCTCGTACTGTGCAGGTAGCTGGGCCTCAGGGCCAGCCTCCTGAACAGCGCGTAAAGGATGCCAATGACGAATAGGACGCCGAACACATCGAGGATGACCTTGTAGTAGAGGTAGAAGTCCCCTTGGAGCAGTTTGATTCCGAAGGGCTTGAGCAGGTCCGCGTCGAAGAAGACCAGCGTGGTGCCGATGAAGAGGGCCACGGTCCCGTAGAAGATCAGGATGTGGAGGACTCCTCCCTGTGCCCTCTGGGCGACCTTCCTCTGCAGGAGCCCTCCCTTGGCGAACGTGCCCAGGTTGCCCCGAGCTGCGGACCGCAACCCTCTGCCACGTCTGCCCTATTCCATATACCTTGAACCTGCGATAGAAGAGGTAGACGGCTATGGCCGTGGCGACGGCCAGGCTCGCATAGAGGAAGACCACCTGCCATCCCGGGATGAACACGAAGTTGTCGCGGAAGGGTACGGTCAATCGTAGCGTCCATGACTCGAGCGGCTTAAATTGTTTGGCTTCGGCTCTCCCTCATGCCCTGCGCCAGTTTGGATTTACCTCAGAATCTGGTCGCTGCAAAAAGGCTAAATGCCTAACAGCGCTAATTGGCCTCTATGGCTTCAGACGAACTGCTCGAAAGGATAAGGTCCATAGCCCGGACCAACTATCCGCTGATCAAGGACAAGCTCTCCTCCGTCGAACAGGTATTCGTCCTTCAGCTGAGCGACGGTGGCTCCTATACGTATCAGGGCGAACAACGCCTCCATCAGCGTCGAGTCGGGGACCCATCCCGGTCCCACCGCCACGCTCACCACATCCTCGGGAGACCTCAAGGCCATCTTGGACGGCCAGATGGACGCCGCGAAGGCCTTCTTCCAGGGGAAGGTGCAGATAAAGGGGGACATATTCAAGACCATGGCCCTCAATTCCTTGTTGAAGGGAGCACGCTGACAGTGGTATTACCATTCGAGAGCATCCACAAGATAGCGGTCCTGGGCGCCGGGACGATGGGCCACGGCATCGCCGAGGTGTCCGCCATCGCTGGCTACGACGTCGTCGTCAGGGACGTCGAGCAGAGGTTCATCGACAGAGCGAGGGAGAAGGTCACCTGGAGCGTGAAGAAGCTGGCCGAGAAGGGCGAGCTCGCGGAGCCCGCCGACAAGGTCCTATCACGCATCGCCTACTCCACCAGCCTTGAAGAGGCGGTCAGATCGGCCGACCTCGTGATAGAGGCCGTCCCCGAGGACCTGGAACTGAAGCGTGCCGTCTATTCAGAGGTAGCCAAGTTCGCCAAGCCTGAGAGCATCCTGGCCACGAACACCAGCAGCATCCCAATCACCGAAATCGCCGCTGTGGTCCCGGAGCCGGGTAGGGTGGTGGGCCTGCACTTCTTCAACCCGGTCGTCATGATGGCCCTCGTCGAAATCATCAAAGGCGCTCAGACGAGCCAGGCGACGGTCGACTCGGTCGTCTCCTTCTCCAAGAAGCTGGGCAAGCAGGTCGTCGTCGTGCAGCAGGATATCCCCGGCTTCATCGTGAACAGGATTATGGCCCGCCTCATGGCGGCCTCCAGCATCTTCGTCCAGCTCAAGCTGGCGTCGGTCATCGAGGTGGATTCGAGCTTGAAGTTCAGAGCTGGCCTTCCCATGGGAGCATTCGAGCTTGCCGACTACGTGGGCCTAGATGTCCTCTTGGACGTGGAGAAGGCCCTCTCCCGGCGCGGCTATGACATCGAGCCCAGCCCCCTCTTCGAGGAGAAGGTGCGGTCTGGGGCTCTGGGAGTGAAGAGCGGGAAGGGTTTCTACGCATATTCTGCAGGTGAGCCTCGCGCCCGCGTCCCCATGGAGCAGGCCGGGAAGGTCAACTTCGTCGACCTATTGGCCCCCGCGGTGAACGAGGCGGCGTGGTTGGTTTCCCAGCGCATCGCCACCGCGAACGACGTCGACACCGCCATCGTCCTGGGCCTCGGGTTCCCCAAGGGGCTGCTGAAGATGGCCGACGAATGGGGCCTAGACGTCGTCAAGGCGTCACTGGAATCCCTCTATATAATGACGGCGAAGGAATGGCTGGTGCCCTGCGAATACCTTTCGAGCCTCGTCTCGGAGGGCCACTTGGGGGTCAAGAGCGGGAGGGGCTTCTTCGACTATTCCGCCTCCGCCGAGAAGAAACAAGGCACCGTCCTGCTGGAGAAGAAGGGACCCATCGCCTACTTGATTCTGAACCGCCCAGAGAAGCTCAACGCCGTCAGCCCGGACATGTTGAAGGAGTTGACCGGGGCGCTGGGCGCAGCGGCGGGCGACCCTGATGTCCGGGTCATCGTGCTCAAGGGAGAAGGGCGAGCGTTCTGCGTGGGTTTCGACCTCGCCTCATTCCTCGAAGACACTTCCCCACAACACGTGCTGAGCCTGGTGCGCCAGTTCCAGGAGCTGAACTTCCTTATCGAGGGTCTTCCGAAGCCTGTCATCGCCTCCATCCAAGGCTACGCCTTGGGAGGAGGGCTGGAGATGGCCCTGGCGTGCGACCTGCGATTCGCGTCCGCGTCGTCGAAGCTTGGGCAGACCGAGGTCAACTTGGGATTCATTCCGGGCGCAGGAGGCACCCAGCGTGTCACCCGCTTGGCCGGACCCGGAAGGGCGAAGAGGCTCATCTTCTCTGGCGAGACAGTCGCCGCGAGCCAAGCGGCGGAGATGGGCCTACTGGACGGCGTGTTCGAAGACACGAAGCTGGCTGATGAGGTGGAAGCCTTCGCCCTTTCCCTCGCAGAGAAGCCTCCTCTGGCCATAGCCGCGGCCAAGAAGGCCATCAACGCAGCCACCTATCCCATCGGGCCAGGGTCGGAGATTGAGGCCGCCAGCTTCGCCGCTTTGTTCAGCAGTGAGGACGTAGGAGAAGGGCTGGGAGCCTTCTTCGAGAAACGCAAGCCCAAGTTCAAGGGGAAATAGCCTAGGCAGATTCGAACCAGTAAGTGAAAATCCCGTCCGCTTCACGCTTCTCCATCACGAGCCTGAGCTGGAGAGTCATTTCTGCGTTCGCTGTCTGCTATATCAACGGCTGGACTTATCGGTGTCGTAGGCGGCATACGCTAGCGTATGCCGGGGAACGACGGAGGCATATGCCCCGCCAAAGCGGCATATGCCACCCCCCGGCCTTATATCACCACTTCAAGTGGTAATCCTCGGTGGCTATTGACCATAACGTCCTTCGTGAAGCCGGATTTCTCAACCTCCTGCTGGCTTCCGTCGGGCAAGAGCTG
Source organism: uncultured Nitrososphaerota archaeon (assembly GCA_963842885.1). Classification (GTDB taxonomy): domain Archaea; phylum Thermoproteota; class Nitrososphaeria; order Conexivisphaerales; family DTJL01; genus DATKKG01. The sequence goes on along the minus strand of CAWJIE010000004.1, from coordinate 203,939 downwards.
GACGTGCCGAGTAGCGGGCTTCTGCTCGCCCAAGACCTCCTCTTGATGGTCTGCGTTCAGGACGCCTAGGCTGGCAGTCATCGACAAAACTACTACTTTCCTATCTCAGACGTAAGTACTTGATACACGTTCCCTTGAACAGATATCCTAAACTTTGAACAATATAGTCATTTATTTCTTAAAGCTGCAAGTTGGTGGACCAGTTCTGGGATTACCTGGTAGAGGTCGCCCACGATGCCGTAATCTGCATTCGCGAATATCGGGGCTGCCTTGTCCGTGTTTATCGCGACTATGGTGCCTGCCTCCTTGACGCCCGCCAAGTGCTGCAGCTGGCCCGAGATCCCCACGGCGACGTAAACCTTGGGCTTGACCTCGATGCCAGTGAGCCCGATGTGGGCCTCTTCGGGGAGCCAACCTAGGTCGGCCGAGAGCGGCCTAGAGCATCCCACCGAAGCGCCCATGGCGTCTGCCAGGCTCTGAATTATGGAGACGTCCTCCTTCTTCTTCAGCCCACGGCCTACAGAGACTATCTTCTCGGCCTTAGTCAGATCCACACTGCTCGTCGGCCTTTCAAGGATTTCAATCAGGGAGGTCGTCAGCGCCGGTTCGAAGGAGATCTCTGTCACTTTGCCTGCCGAGCCGGAGGGCGAGGCCTTAGGGTAGGCCCGGGCCTTGACGCAGGCGACGACATATCTGCCAGAAAGGGCGACCTTGGTGGTCACCCTCCCGCCATAGCTGGGCCTTTCCACCACCAAATCTTCTCCCGTGAGCTGAAGGGTGGCGCAGTCGGAAGCCACCGGCGCCCCTAGAGCCGCCGCCAGCCTCCCGGCGACCACCTTCCCTTCCTTCGTCGATCCCACAAGCAGGAAGGCGGAGTGATGCATGGCTAACGCTTCCGCCAGCGCCTGCGCAGCGGCTTCAGGGTGCGCCCTGACGACCGCCGTCGCCTTGAACAGGTAAACCTCAGAGACGCCTTCAGAAGCGATAGAGGAAGCCATCGCCGCCTTGTCTTCGCCCACCATCACGGCGCAGCTCCTCCCTCCTGCTTGTGCGGCCAGACCTGCGGCCAGCCCAGCCAGCTCGTGAAGGAGGTCGTCCTCCTCAGAATAGAACAGTATGTCAGCCATTTCAGCTCACCAGCCCGTCCTTGACCAGGGCGTCTACGAGCTTCGCGACGGCCTCCGGGACGGTCCCATCGAATATCACCTTGCGCCTCTCCTTGGACTTCGCCGAGTACTCAAGGAGCCTGTAGCCACCCGCCGTCAGGCTCTGCAGGTCTAGTCCCAAATCGGCAAGCGTGAACATGGCTATGGGCTTCTTCATGGCGCCCATTATCTGCAGCAGGGTGGGGATCCTCGGGTCGTTTATCTCTCCCGTGACGGTCACGATGGCGGGCAGCCTGGCCTCGACCACCTCTATCCGCTTCTCGAGCACTCTTTCGACCCTCATCGACCCCTCCCTGACCTGCAACGACTGAGCATACGTCACCAACGGAAGGCGTAGCCTTTCGGCCAGCATGGGCGCGAGCAGTGAAGTGTAGGAATCGACGGAGCCTTCGGCGCAGATCAGAAGGTCGAAGCCGCCCGCCTTCTCCAGAGCCTTCATTAGGACGGAGGCTGTCGCCGCGGCATCCAGCCGGAAGAAGGCTTGTTCCTTCACCAGGACTGTTTGGTCGACGCCCATCGCCATCACCTCCCTTAACGACCTGACGGCCTCCTCTGGGCCCAACGTGACCGACGTCACCTTACCGCCGCCTGCTGACTTCAGCACCAGGGCCGCCTCCACGGCGGAGCGGTCGAAGTCGCTGATCTTCCCGGGCACGCCTTCGAAGCTTATCGTCCCACTTCCCCTGTCCACCTTGAGCTGATTCTCGTCGTATACATGCTTGACGAGGACGGCAATGTTGAGCATGGGCGATGGAACCTTCCAATGACCCTAATTACTTACATTCCCATCGGGTCGAAGCCCATCGTCTGCCTGATGATGACAAGCCGCTGTATTTCGTTCGAAACTTCGCATCCCTTGCTGATCTCCACATCGCACAGCATTCTCCCGATGTGTAGGTCGATCACGACCCCAGCTCCCCCATCTTCTTCAACAGGTCGGCTGGCACCGCGTCGTTCTCTTCAATCTCCGGGACTCTAGGCTCCACCTCTTTCTCGAAGAACTCTCTGATCAACTTCCTGAACATCCCGTTTTCTGGTTTGAACTTGATTTCGTAGTCCCCCAGCTCGCCCAGCGGGAATACCATGCCTCGCCTTTCTCCGCTCTGACGATATATATGATTTTCAAGAACCTCATGCGTCAATTGTGAACTGGCGCCGGAACCCGAGAATCCGATTCCGCATATGCTTTTATTCTAGGCTAATTGGGCAAAACCTCGTAATCTCATGACGGACCAACCTTCGAACTTCGCGGTCTTTGTGGGCCTTGAGGGATACGACGTCGTCGGCGACAAGGTGGTCGTGACTCTCCCGCTGGAGCAGAGGCACCTGAACCAGCTCGGACTAGCGCACGGTGGCGCCATCGCGACCCTCGTGGATAACTCAATGGGTCTGGCTTGCCTGGTGGCGGCGCAGAGGCCACTGGTCACCGTCGAGTTCAAGATCAACTTCGTCCGGCCAGCCAGAAGGGGGATACTGACGGCTACCTCAAAGGTAGACAAGATGGGTGACCACCTCGCCTTCGTCCAGTGTGAAGTGACAGACGAAAGCGGCCAGCTCGTCGCCAAGGCCTTCGGGACCTACATGATGACGGGCAAGCCGTCCTAGACTACTGAGGCTTGCTCTCTGTAGCCGGCGAGGCCGGGCTGGCGTAGTAAGTTTCCCTATACAGGTCGATTAGACGCGCGGGGAACCTGGGAGCCGATACCCAGTTCTTCAGGACCTCGATCCTGACGTCCATCACTCCGTCGTGTTTCATTAACCATTCCTTGAAGCCAGAGATCTCATCCATATCCATGAAAAGCGCGTCGCCGATGATGTCATACTCCCCCACCAGCTCCATGACCCATCCGACGTTGGGATGAGAGGTCACCGCGTCAACCACCTTGTCGTAGCTGCGGCCGCATCTGATCAGGAACACGGCGCCCACCATCCCCATCTTCCTGACGTCCAGGAACGCCGTGAATCCCTTTATGACGCCCTTGGCTACAAGCCCGTTGAACTTGTTCCTGACGGTGCTCAGCGGCGTATCTGTCTTCTCGGAGATCGCGGAAAGAGTCTCTCGCGAGTTGTCGATGAGCACTCGGAGGATGCCCAATTCGGTCTTGTCCAAGTGTTTCTTGTCCAACACCGTCGCCACTGAAATATACTGCGAAATCCCATAATAACCTTTCCCTGCCACGCAACAGTTGACGTGGATTTCTGCCAGGATTATCACTGGATTAAATAGTGCTTTGTAACCTGTTCAGAATCTTCTCGACTCCCTCCGCCGAGCAAAGTATTTCTAGCTACGGCTAGGTCGGTAGACTCAGTGAAGCCAGTTGGGTCTTGCTGACAGACTTTTCCTCCCCATCGCCAAGCATTTCATCGCGGGGGCCAACCTCGGAGACGCCATGACCACCGCCAAGGAGATGAACAGCCGCGGTTTCAAGGTCATCATCAATTTCCTAGGAGAGGAGATCAGGGACGAAAAGGAGCTGGGGCAGACCAAGAACGAGTACCTCTCGATTTTCGACCAGATGGACCGGAACAAGGTCGACGGCTGCGTTTCCGTCAAGCCCACCCAGCTGGGTCTGACCATGGGCTTCGAGAGAGCTGTGGAGAACCTCCACACGATAGTGGAGCGGGCGAAGAAGTCCGGCACATACCTCTGGGTCGACATGGAAGGCTCGCCCTACACCGAGCAGACGATAGAACTCTACCTGAAGGAAATCAAGGGCTATGACCGGATGGGGATAGCCATCCAGGCGTACCTCCGGCGTACCTCCGGCGATATCGACCGCCTGGTCAAGGAAGGTGGACAAGTCAGGCTCTGCAAGGGCGCCTACAACGAGCCCGCTTCGGTCGCGTTCAAGGACAAGAAGGAGGTGAAGGACAACTACAGCGGGATGATGAAGAAGCTCTTCGCCCAGAAGGCGTTCTTCGCCATTGCGACTCATGACGACAAGCTCCAAGACGAGGCGAAGGGCCTCGCCGGCGGCGACCGCTTCGAACTTCGAGTTCCAGATGCTCAGAGGGGTCAGGGAGGAGCTGGGAAGGAAGCTTCTCAGCGAGGGCTACAGCCTCTCCGTCTACCTCCCCTATGGCGCCAACTGGTTTCCTTACGGAATGAGGAGGATGAAGGAGAGGAAGACGGAACATACTCCTGCTCTTCAGGTCCCTCATTTCAGGCTGATGCCGAGTACGTCACCACGAAATCTACACGCTTGATTCGTCACCAACCGCGCCGAATTTGGGGTCCTCGAGCCCCAAGAATAAGAGGAGGAGACGGTGGGCGACCATGCAACGACGGGAAATGAGCCTGGATTCAGACCACCTAATCGGGGTCACCCAAACAAGGAGATGGCGTACAATAATAGGCATCATCCCAGCCCCGGAGTCTTCACATGCCATCAGGGTGGCCATCGACGAGGCTTTGGAATGCAAGAGGACGGGAGAGAAGAAGACCATCTTCTTCAATCTGAGCGGCCACGGCCTTCTCGACCTGAGCGCATACGACGAGTACAACCATGGAAGGCTTCAGGACTTCGAGCCGGCGGATATCACTTTCGGACACTGACAGAGAGTCGGCAAGACACCCATCAACGAATTCGCCATGTGGCGTTGGTTCAAGCTAAGCCTCGTATGTATTGCTCCGGATTCCTAGAGGGCTTATATATCCATCAGCCCCTCATGGGACAGGTAACGCGGATTGCTGCTTGAGATCCGGCTCTATGGTCGGGGCGGTCAGGGGATCGTCACCGCCGCCGAGCTCATCGTCAACGCCGTCCTTCGCGAAGGGAAGTGGGGGCAGAGCACTCCATACTTCGGAGCCGAGAGGAGGGGAGCGGCGGTCTCTGCGACAGTGCGCATCTCCGACTCCCCCGTGCGAATCCACGGACAGTCCAGCAACCCCGATGTAGTGGCCGTCTTCGAGCCCAACCTGATGAAGACAGTGGACGTCACGGCAGGACTCAAGGAAGGGGGTCTCCTCATCCTCAACGCCCCTCATGCCCCAGGGTCCCCACACGCGAAGTTCCGGGTGCTGGCCGTCGACGCGACGAAGATTGCGTCTGGATAACGGGCTTGTGATATCCGGCTTTCCATTCGTCAACGCTTCGATGGTGGGCGCCGTCATTAGGGCCACCGGTGTGGCCTCGTTGGAGTCGGCGCTCCAGGCCACCGCCGACACGTGGAAGGGCGAGGTGGGCGAGAAGAACTGCAGCGCCCTACGGACGGCCTACGATCTCACGCTCTTGGATGTGACGAAGACCATTTGACACTGAAAATCAAGGCCGTCCCGTTCTCGACCCCGACGCTCGGCTCCGGTGGCGACACCAGCAGCTGGAGGACGGAGAAGCCCGTTCTCGACGAGTCGAAGTGTATCAACTGCCTCTTCTGCTGGATATACTGCCCTGAGGGCTCCATTCGGCGCGGCGAAAAGGTCGTCTACATCGACTACCAATACTGCAAGGGCTGCGGCATCTGCATGAACGAGTGCCCGCCCAAGGCGATAACGATGGTCAAGGAGGGGTGAGAGTTGCCCAAATACAAGGTCATGTCGGGGAACTACGCCATCGCATATGGCGCAGCGCTTTCCCGGGTGGAGCTCGTCTCCGCCTATCCCATCACGCCCCAGACCTCCGTCGTAGAGAAGCTGTCAGAACTGGTCGACACCGACAAACTCAGGGCCAAGCTGGTGAGGGTCGAATCGGAGCATAGCGCCCTGGCAGCCTGCGTCGGCGGGGCCTCCGCCGGGGCACGCTGTTTCACGGCGACCTCCTCTCATGGCCTGCTGTTCATGAACGAGATGGTCTTCTGGGCCGGCTATGCAAGGCTCCCCATGGTCATGGCCGTGATAACGCGGTCCATCGGCCCTCCGTGGGGGATATGGTCGGAACACACGGACATCCTCGCCCAGAGGGACACAGGCTGGATCACCTTGATGGTGCAGACCAACCAAGAGGCCCTCGACAGCGTCATCCAGGCCTACATGATCGCGGAGGACCCGGACGTCCTGCTGCCGGCCATGATCGGACTCGACGCTTTCATCGTGTCGCATACGGCCGTGCCCGTCGACGTCCCCGACCAGGAGGCGGTCGATTCCTTCCTCCCGAAGAACCGCGTCCCAGGCTTCCTCCTGGACACTGACGAGCCGAAGACCATGGGGAACCTGGCCTACCCCGAATGGACACATGGAGTTCCGGTATCTCGCTCGAGGAAGCGATGAAGAAGGCCGAGAGCAAGATAGTCGAGGTGGACAGGAAGTTCCAGGAAGCTTTCGGCAGGTCCTACGGCGGGCTGGTCGAGCTCTACCGCATGGAGGATGCCAAGTATGCCGTGGTGGCCGCCGGGGCTCATGCGGGCGAAGCGAAAGAGGCCGTCGACCAGTTGAGGTCGCAGGGTATTGACGCGGGCGTGGCGAGGATCAGGGTCCTACGGCCCTTCCCCAAGGATGCTCTTCGCTCAGCCCTGGGCAACCTAAAGGGCGTGGCGGTCATAGACAGGGACATCTCTCTGGGACTCGGCGGCATTATTCGCGCGGAACTCACCTCTGCCCTCTACGGGCTCAGAAGACCCCCTCAAGTCAAAGGTTTCATCGCTGGGCTGGGCGGCAGAGACATCACTGTCGAGGACGTCAAGAAGGCCATGCTGGTCACCACGAGGTCGGTCGAGGAGGGCCAAGACGAATGGGTTGAGCTCAGGGAGGAGATACTGTAATGGTATTGAAGATCAAGGACCTTCCCAACGAGGAGTACTGGCTGGGCGGCAACCCCTCATGCCACGGCTGCCCTGCCGCCGTCGGCTTGCGCATCGCTCTGAAGGCGCTGGGGCCAAAGACCATCATGGTGGTGCCCGCAGGCTGCGCCACCATCATCCAGGGCTCCTTCCCCAAGACATCAGCCCGCGTGCCGCTCCTCAACATAGCTTTCGCTGCCGCGTCATCTAGCGCATCTGGCGTAGCTGCGGCGCTGGAGCAGAGGGGCGTGAAGGACGTCAGCGTTCTGGTGTGGGCAGGCGACGGGGCCACTTCGGACATAGGCATGGCGTCGCTCAGCGGGGCTGCCGAGAGGAACGCGAACATCATCTACGTCTGCTATGACAACGAGGCCTACATGAACACGGGGATACAGCGGAGCAGCTCGACCCCCATCGGGGCCTGGACAACGACCACCGTCACCGGCAAGATAGAGGGCAAGAAGGACCTCCCCTCCATAATGATGATGCACCACGTGCCATACGTGGCCACTGCTAGCGTGGCCTTCCCACTCGACTTTGCGGAGAAGCTACAGAAGGCTGCTAGGATTCAAGGCTTCAAGTACATCCATCTGCACGCCCCCTGTCCTCCGGGTTGGAAGTTCTCTTCGGAGAAGACCATAGAGGTGGGTCGCCTCGCCGTCCAGACCGGCTCCTGGATAGTTTACGAAGTGGAAGACGGCGTTTACAGGCTGTCTACGCCCAGCCTGCCCTTCGTCAACAAGGAGAGACGGAAGCCCATCGAACTCTACCTGAAGGCCCAAGGAAGGTTCGCCAAGATGACCGAGGATGAAAGGGAGAGGTTCATGGCGGCGATTGAGGAGAACTGGACCTCCGTGGCGAACAACCAGAAGACAGGGAGAATCTTTTCATCACGATAGTTTATTGAACACTGCACCGGAGGACCTTGGTGGGGAGAACCATGAAGATTAGCTATGAAGTGTTGACCCTCCCCGTGCCCTTCGTCCTCTGGTTCTTCCTCTTCAACGACCCCGTGCTCGGAGGTTTCTGGCCCATGATAACGGTGTCAGCGCTGATACTCCTCTCCCTCTCGCTCATCCGCTTCTCTTCAATGAAGATCAGGGTCACGGCGAAAGACCTTCTGATAGGCGTCGCATGCGCTCTGCTCATCTACGCCTTCTTCTGGGGAGGGTTCCAGATCGTCAAGGGCTTCGCCGGTTTCTCGCAGCAGGTCAACTGGGTGTACCAGCTCCGAGGAAGCACACCCATCACTTTCATATCGGCCGCCCTCCTCTTCCCCATCGGCCCCTCTGAGGAGCTGTATTGGAGGGGATTCATTCAGCGGCACCTCAACACCACAGTTTCGCCGAACATGGCCTTACTGTTGACGAGCGCTCTATACACTATGATTCACGTCTCCACCTTCAACCCCTCCCTGATGCTGGTGGCGCTCATCGGTGGCCTCTTCTGGGGATATATGTTCAACAGGCTGGGAAACCTCTTCCCCGTCCTGGTTTCGCACGTCCTTTTTGACGAGCTCATCTTCGTCTTTCTGGTCATCTCCTGACCACCCTTTGACCTCGCCTTTCGAATCGTGGCCCAGCCTAGGGAGCTATGTTGGTCCCGCGGGCAGGATTTGAGCCTGCGACACTCCGGTTTCTGTGTAGGCCTGGCAGGCTGGACGGGTCAGCCACAGCCAACCACTACAGCATCTCCCACGAACGGTCGCAACCGCTCATGTCGGAAGCTCTACCAGGCTGAGCCTGCGGGAGCCCCCTGAAGGGAGGTTCTTACCGCGGGACGCGGGACCGGTTTGAAGCTCCACGAGCTCCCGATAAAAAGGTTATCGCTACGAAGACGGAACGGCTCCAGTTCGCGGGCCCTTGCGACCTCGGCGCAAGGGCTTGGCCCGCAAGGTCAGCTCCAAGACGCCGTTATTGAAGGTCTTCCTGAGGAGCTTCCCTTCGACGGGGACGTCGAGCGGGACGCTCGTTTCGTATCTTCGGTCGCCGTCGGAGGCACGTACGCGGACACTACGCTGGTGAATGGAGATTACGACTTCCCTTGGGTCGACCCCGGGCATGTCGACCACCACTCTGACTTCATTGTGCTTGCGGTCGTACACCGTGTCCACCAGGGGTTCACGAGTGTCCGACCTGGAGATGGAACGACCAGACGGCTTGACGTTTCCAAATTCCCTGATGACGGGCTTGCCTTCAGGTCCCTGCGTTATGGAGAACCCGTAGAAGAATGAGCCTTCGAACTCGCTGTCCGCGGGAAAATTCTCGAACGACTTCAAGGTCTTCTCAAACATCTCGAGAATGTCCTCCGGCTCCTTGTCAAGGTCGTCAAAGAGCTTCCTGAAGTCCCTGCGATTCCACCATGGCTCTTATTTTCGATCAACTCCCCTTGGGGTAGCCCGTCATTGAGGATAAAAGGTTGGCTAGAGCAGCGTGACGTCGACCTTCGTTGGGCGCTCGCCGTCCAACCTGAATGCGGCATATTCCCAGTTCAGGCTTGAGACGATGAGCCAGACCGGCGCACTCCATTTCATGAACCCGATGTCAACTTGAGAAGGCGCTGGCCGGGCGGGATGAGAATGGTAGATGCCCACGAGCTCCATGCCGATCCTGTCGGCGTGGCGATAACCTTCCAAGAGCTCCTCAGGGGCGATCGTGAAGGAACGGGGGGACTTGTCGATGTTCTCGGTGGGAAGGATATGGTCGCAGAGGCATGAAACTCCATCCCTCTTCCCTACCATTAGGCCGCAAGACTCCAAGGGTAACTCTTCTCTGCCCTGAAGCAGGATGGAGGCCAAGTCATCTCTCTTGATTCTGAGCTCCTTTGGCGCCTGAATCAACTTCATCCCGTTACATTGGAAAGCGTTTTTATATGGTAATCGGTAAAGCCTATCCGCCGTAACACGGTTAGTTACTGATGAATTGCATTGAGTGAAGACAAGTCCGCTAAGAAGACGCCTTCGAAGAGGAAGGCGAAGAAGCCTGCCAAGGTCGAAAAGGAAGCCCGTGTGAAGAAGGCCACGGTGCCCAAGAAGGCACCGGCGAAGGCCACGAAGAGGGTCACCAGGGCCAAGGCCTCGGCCAGGGTCGAGGAGGCCGCCGAGAAAGCCGCCCCGAAGGTGACGAAGGTGACGAAGGTGACGAAGGTGAGTGCGAAGAAGGCTGCTGCGAAGCCTAGGACGAAGGCCTCCCCAGCACCGAAGCAGGAGAAACTCATTCCCGAGGCCCCCAAGCCTGCCGAGAAGCCCAAGGTCACCGAACGCGTGGCTAAGCCCGTCGCGGCGAAGCCAGTTGCGGCGACCGTGACAGTCACGAAGGAGACGCCAAGCAAGGCGCCCCAGGAGGCCGTCGTGGTTCCGAAGCCGGCTCCCAAGGTCAAGAAGGTCGTGGTTCCAAAGGCCGTAAGAGTGTCGAAGCCCAAACCAGCGCCCATCAAGAGCAAGGCCGCTCCCATGGTGATGTTCGCGTACGGGGGAGATGTGAAGCAAAGGGAAGCTAAGGGCTTCTCGTACGCCGAGCTCCGAGCGGCTGGCGTAACCAAAAGCCGAGCGCTGCAATCTGGGCTTCGCGTGGACAACAGGCGGAAGACCTCTCACGAGCAGAACGTGAAGCTGCTGGAATCGATTAAGCCGAAGGCCGCATAGGCGTCGCCGTCCTCATGTGGAGGAATAGGCACTCCTGTATCAGCCCACCCAAGTCGCCGAAATACGATCTCGCGTTGCTGGATATCTCTTCATATTCCCTGCGAGTGAGGGTCTCTCCCTTGTTCTTCAGCTTGAGCGCCGTCCTTTCCGGCACCAGCCAGTCGTAGTGCCGCCGCAGCCCGCGCAGTATCCATCTGTCCAAGGGGAAGGCCTCAAGCTTGTCCAGCGAAAAAAGGAGAACGCAGTCAGCCACTTTCGGGCCGACCCCCAGGATGTGGCCCTGTTCTGTGATGACAAGAGACCTCCATGCTTCATCATAGGAGAAAGCCCTGAGATCGCCCAAGTCAAGCCCCCCAGCCGCGACGCTTCTCGCGGCGCCCCTCAGATAGCCCCATTTCCTGCCAAGGTAACCTCTCCGGGGTCTCCGCATGCGCAGAAACTCCCTAGGGCCGGGAAAGGCGTTGAGAAAGTGCCCACCCACTCTCACCTCCTTGGCCGGAGATGCGATGCTGCCCAGCACCTTGTCTATGGCCTTGATGCTGAGGCTAGCGGAGATCATGTAGGTGACAAGGCAGGCCCAAGGGTCCTGCCGCAGGATCCTCAACCCTCTGTACTTCCGAAGCAGGGAGTGGGAGAATTCATCGATGAATCTCCCTCCTGCGAGTTCGTCGTGCCGGATGTCCAGGCTGAGGAACCTTCGCAACGCGTCCTCTGACAAGCCATGTTCTGACCTGAACAGGAGCGAACCACCCTCAGTCTTTAGAAGCGTCGCATGGAGGTCGACCAGCCCCAGCCACCAGCCGTCCGCCTTCCTCCACTGGAAGATCTGCCCGGATTCGAACGTGTAGTCGAGGTCCAGGGCCTCGCCTTTCAAGTCAATGCGTCTGAGCAACCTTTACGCACCAGCGAGCACGCTCCAGCCCGTTCAGGCGATCGGAGTCCCGGTGATCTCTTTGACCTGGAATCTCCTGAACGCCTCGTTCATCTCCCTGACCAGGCCTTTCTTCCACTCAAGCCAGCCCGCCGGCTTCTCCGGATACCTCAGGTTATGAGCTATTAGCGACTCGCTCTTCTTGGCCGTGAACCTCAAGTTGCTGGCCAGGGCTGGCTCGCTCAGGATTCTGAGCCACATCATGGGGTTGAACATCCTCAGCCTGTCGAATTCGGGATGCTGCCGCCTAGTAATGTGCGCCACGTCCTCCTCGGACAGGAAGTGCTTCATTCCGTAGCTGATTTGCTTGTTGGTAAGAGTCTGAAGGTAGGCCCTGAGGATTTCGAAGCTCGCCATCTGAAAGCCGTAGAACCGCATGTATTCCACGTTGTATCCCCACAGGCCAGCTTCGCTGGTGTCTTTGGCCTCCAACGCCCGCGCCAGAACACCTCCGAGTATGACGCTGGAATAGATGCAGGGTCCTATCCCCCCCGCATCTATCGGTCTGGGCATCCAAGCAGCGTCGCCCACCAAGGCGTAGCCGTTCGCCACCAGGCAGTCGTTGTGCCTCCTGACGGGCACTTGCCAGCTCCCCTTGTTGTTGCCGAGGTCCCTTTCCTCCTTCGACACCACCGGGTTCTTGATGGCCCTGTTCGTCATGACGTACTGATCGATGAGGTCCTGAAGGGTGTCGCTCTTGCCATATTCCTTGTTCCTGGCGTCCAGCGCTGACTTCTGTACCCCGAGGCCAATGTTCACCCTGGTCTCCCCTCGAGGAAACGTCCAACAGTATCCTCCAGGGCTAAGATACTGATCGAAATGGATGATGGCGTACTTTGGGTCGAACCAGGTCTTGTCCTCCACCCCCCTCTCGAAGTCGAAGATGTACCTGCCCGTGCTCTCCAAGTCGTCTCTGTCTAGCTCCTTCTCAATCTTGCAATCGACGGGTATGCTTCGCCTGAGCTTCGTGGCGGAGCCAGCGGAGTCCACCACGACCTTCGCCGTCTTCTTGAAGTTCGAACCGTCTTGATTCCTGCCGGCGACGCCCCTAATCCAACCATCGTAAGCGACGAGTGCGTCTAGGTTAACCCCGAAGGCGAACTCGACGCCAAGCTTCTTGGCATCTTCGACTTGGCGCCTGGCGAGCAACTTCCTGCTGAGCATGAACCCCTCTCCTTCGAACAGGACCTTGGTCTGATGATCGGGGGAAAAGAGCAGGACCCCGTCCACCGGGTGCTCGAGCTCTGGTGGGAGGTAGCTAATGCCCAAGTTCTTGTTCAAGTACTCCAAGCTGTTCTTCGATGTGGCGTCGCCGCAGGTCCACCCGTTCACCGTCTTCTTCCCTGGCTCGGAGGGCGAGTTCCTGTCAACAACTAGGATTCGGGCCTTCTGCTTCGAGTAGACCCCTAAGGCAGCCGCAGTGAGCAGGCCGGACATGCCGCCTCCCGCGATGATGACGTCGTAATCTGGCTCTTGAACCAAATCGCCACACCCAAGCAGGCGAATTCGGAAGCAATTCTACGACGCATATAAGACTTCCCTCCACCACGCTCATGATACTGCTTGCGCGCGGTCACTGCATGTCTCAAGTAAACTTCATACGGCCCTCTGCCCACCACCAAGACGGAGCAAGGAGTTTTGGCTAGGGCAAAGCCTTTCACAGGGACTGGCGACGGCGGACTGACGGCGACCGCCAGATCAAGGGTCAGGAAGGATTCAGATCAGATGGAGGCTATCGGGACGGTGGACGAGCTGGTGGCATACATAGGCCTCGCCCGGGCCCTGTCCAAGGAGATGGAGGATGTCTCAGCCACCCTCAGGGCCATCCAGCTCACCCTTTTCCGCTACAACGCCGCACTCCTCTCAATCAAAGGCTATGAGGTGACGTCGGCAGACGTAGCTTGGTTGGAGAAGGCCTCTCTGGACTACGACTCCAAGCTGCCCACGCTGAGGAGGTTCATCCTGCCCGGAGGGTCACATCTTGGTGCCGTCCTCCATGTGTCGCGAACCGTCTGTCGGAGGGCTGAGAGGCGAGTTGTGAAGATGAAGATTGGGAGGAAGCCGGCGGGCTACGAAATCGCCTTCATGAACAGGCTCTCCAGCCTGCTCTTCGTCCTGGCCCGATACGTCTGCCAGGTGCAAGGCGCGCCGGAAGAGCTGTTCTAGCCCAGTCCATCGTGTGGCGTGTGCCTCTTCACTCTAGCGAAGTGCGCCTGTCACCCTACTCAAGGCCGCTAGACCGCTATGCCCAAGAACGTCCTCGCGACGAATCCTATCACGAGGGTGGCCACTGCGGCGGCCAAGGCCTAGCAGGCGTCAGAAGATCATTTGTTTCTCCGACTGGAGCCTAGTGGAATTGATTGGTGGGCCGAACAGGATTCGAACCTGTGATCTTCTGCGTGTAAGGCAGATGTCCAAGACCGAACTAGACGACCGGCCCAGCAGAATTGGTCCCAGCTGTCGGGTGTAAGAACTTTTCCGATGGCCTTGCTGGGCTCAGCTTTGACCGATGCCCCATCGTCCGAGCGCGAAAGCCCATCAAACCTAAAAGCCCGTCCTCTCACTGCCAATTCCGACCTTCATTTGGTTCATGCGTCGGCCTTCCCCGCCAGCGAGGTCTGGGACATCACAGCCGCGGTGAGAGGCCTCCCAAGACACCGCGTGGAGGACTTCCAGTTCCCGAGGGCCGGGTTCTTCAGAAAGCTCGACCGTCTTTTGGCGGAGTTGGACGACGTGAGCGAATTCATCCATCCCGAGACCACCGGGCGATCCTACGTCCTCAGAATCAGGTACAGGTGAACTCTATCGGCCCCTTTCCAAGACACGGCAGGCTAGAGCCCTTTCTGTAGACTGCCTCAAGACGGGGAGTTTCCGGCGGGCATCGGAGACGACGCGGGAGTCCAAGTCGAAGTATCCAACGGATTCGCCTCCGCCGAGATCCAACGCCTTGATGCCAGACGGGCTGACCACCATGCTCCTGCCGATGAAGGCCTCGTTGGCGTTCCCGACGCCGACGACATATGAGGTGTTCTCATGGGCCCTGCACATCAGCAGAGTCTGCCATTGTTCCTCCTTCATCTGTCCCCTGTACCACGCCGCAGGTACCAATATCACATCGGCCCCAGCCATGGCTTGCTTCTTGACCAGCTCGGGGAACCTGATGTCGTAGCAGATCACCGTGCCGAACGAGATCGACCCAAGCTCGAAAAGGACGAGTTCGGACCCCGTCCCGAATAAGTCGGACTCCCTGTAGCCGAACGCGTCGAACAGCTTCGTCTTCCTGTAGCCCCCCAGTACCTTCCCTCCGGCTATCACGACGGCGGTGTTGTAAAGGTGCCCACGACCCCTCTCGAGAATCGGGAGGAGGACGCTCACACCCTTCTCCTTGCTCAAAGAAGCTACCGCGCCGACGAAACTCCCCTCCATCTCTTCGGAGGTCTCTTCCACATATCTGCGGCTCAGGCCCGCATTCGGGAAGCCCATGCTGTATTCAGGGAACACCACGAGCTTGGTCCCCGCGTCCAGGTGATCGATTACGGAGATGACCTTGCCCAGGTTCTCCTCCTTCGAAGGCGTGACAGCGACTTGGGCGAGACAGATCTTCATGCAGGCTGGCGGGGGGTCGCGCAATGTATAACGCTTTCCCTAGGCCACGAGCTGGGGGATGACGCATCGTTCTAACTCTGGCCTTCGCCCATCCAGACGAGCCCGCATTAGCTCCCTGTTCCCGATAGGATGCCAATCAAGCCTGGAAGTCAGGGGTTCAGAGGAGAATAGCACGGAGCCTCGGGTCTGAGCATAGTACAGCGTGTAGTAGTCCTCATACCTTCCGAAGTGACGATAGGCGTACAGTGAGGGGCCGTCCAGCATGATGAAGGTCAGCGAGGAGTAGTCCATCGTCTCGAGCTTGGGCAAGACCTCACTCAGCGCCGCTGGCATCTTCTTGTCCCCGAGGCTGTCCAGCAGAAGGAGGAAGAACTTCTCGCTGTCCGTCTGACCGACGGCTGCCCGCGACGCCGAGAAGGAACTGGACAGGCCCTTTATGCTTCCGTTATGCATAAAGACCTTTCCGTCGACCACGAAGGGATGGCTGTTGACCACGCGGGGAGCGCCGATTGACGCCTTTCGCAGGTGGACCATGAACGCGCGGGCGCCCGAGAGATCCCCCACGACCTCCCTGACTATATCGAACGAAGGGTCATCCCATGCGTCCTTCCTGCTACGGTAGTGAAGGGTCGAGCTTCCGAAGTCAGAAGCGTATACTCCCCACCCAGAGAGGTGGCCCGGAGTCGCCTTCGGGGGGACCTTGCCTTCATGCGAAAGTCGGCGAAACTGAGTCAGCAGTCCTTCCGGCAGGCTCTCGGTTGTCAGACAGGCCAGCATCCGGCACATTTGAAGGCATCATGCCGACGTCCGGTTAAAAGGCGATCGCCTGATCACCTCTCGCTTCTCGGGAAGACATATCTAGCTGACACCCTCCTGAGACTTCTGACGTATCCTTGAAGTCGGACCCATCTCACCTTAAGGCACTTCAAAAAGACAATGACGAGCTGCTCCCAGACAGCGTCCGCCCCATCGGCACAGTCAGAGTTGACGCCAGCCACGCGAAACAGCTTCGCCTTTCAGCTGTCTGTTGGGAGGGCACGGAGTTCAAGTTCCCCCTGACCGTAGACGAGCCTCCGTTTCGCGGAGGTGACGCCACTGGCCCCGCACCCCTAAGTTACTTCGTCTTGGGCGCGGCGACCTGTCTTCTCACCCAGCTTGCCAAGCTCTCCATGCTGGGAGAGCTCAAGATCGACTCACTCTCAATCACAGCCCGTGGCCACTTCGACAGGAAGATTGAGGGAGCCTTCACTAATATGATTTACGACGTCAAGATCTCGGGCACCGAAGGCGACGCTCGTGTAGAGAAGCTCTGCAGGGATGCGGAGAGGCAGTGCTTTGCGTCAAACACGCTCAGGAAAGCCATTGACCTGGTCACGAACGTCGACTACAACGGAAGGCGTCTCGTCGTCCCCTCCTCACCTCCGAAGTCTCCCTAGGAAACAGTTCTTACATTGACTTGGCGCTGGGGCCATCTGTGAAAGTTGTCTTTACTCCGCAGGAGAGGAGATTCCTTCAGGAGGACGAGCTATGTCGTCTGGCGACGTGCTCCCTGAAAGGACTGATCTCCCTCCCAGGCCAGACCATGATCCATCCCGGGCATAAGGGGGGAGTCCACCATAGGCGACGAAAAGGCATCCAACCCGTTTCTCCTTTCCGGAGACTTGCTAGGCCGGGATCATCTATGCATGGGGCCCTTCGCGGACTAGCCTCACGGTTGGTTGCGGGTGGATGAGGGAGGCCCTCCCCTTGGGTCGAAGGAGGATAGAAGGGCTTCGTCAACGTTCTTATTTCGGTCCGCGCTGCCTCCCTAGCGACAATCATTTGGGCACAGTCCAAGGCAGGGCAGGGAGAGTGATAATCGCCAACCTCCAGAGGGGCAGCGATCTCCTGGAGTCTCTTGAGAAGCTAGCCGCCGAATCTGGTGTGGTCGGAGGGGTATTCACCGCCATTGGAGCGGTCGGCAAGGCCGGGTTCACGTTCTACGACCAGGCGAACCACAAGTACGTCAACATCAGCAAGAATGAGGAGCTGGAGATCGTGTCGTGCTCCGGCAACTTCGGCGTTCTTGACGGCCGCCCAAGGATACACTGCCACGTCGTCTTCTCCGACAGGGAGGGTAAGGCATTCGGCGGTCATCTCATGCGGGGAACAGAAGTCTTCGTGGGAGAGGTCCATCTGGTGGAGGTCGATGGTGTGAAATTGGAAAGGAAGGTGGACCCTGTGACGGGAATAGCTATGCTAAGCTTCTAGGTCCCCGACTCCAGCTGCCTGACCCGAGAAGGCACCTCGGGGAACTTCTGCCTCGCCTGCTCTTCTGCGGCGGCGGCGGCCTCCCTTATGATGCTCTCGGCCTCTTCGTTGGCCAACGACACGTTGAACGAGCCTCCCGTCAGCTGCCCGGCTTCGGACATCGTCTGTTGCAGGCTGGTGAACGAGTCACTGATGGTCCCGCTAGCCTCTGGCATGACCTTGGCCAGTTGCTTCTGCAGCGTGGCAGCCACCGCGATGGCGGGCCCCATGATATAGTTGAAGTCGCCCAAGTCCTTGACGGTCTCCATCCTGAGCACGATGGCGTTGAACGCGAGCTTCGACTTCATGACAGTCTTCTCCGTCTTCCTAAGCTCGGACAGCTCGCTGGCGAGCATCTTGGCCCGCGACGAGTCGTTAGCCTTAAGGGCGCTGACTATCTTGCCGAACACCTCCGCATCCTTGTTCTTCAACCTGTACTCTCTATCGTCAAGGAGCTTGGTGACAGTTGTGAGCGTGTTCATCGCGTTCTGCAGCATAGGTTTCAAAGCTTCACGGGATTTAGACGTCTGATTACACCAACCAAGGTTATCAAGGTCGCGTAATTAATACTTCTCTATCGCGCGCGAAGGCGGCTCTGCCGGGGCCCCTCCTAGGCGTTGACGAAGATCGTGTCGCTGGTCAGAAGGATCTGCTCCCCTGAAGAGCTTTGCCATGCCATGTAGAGGGTATAGCACCCTGGTCCGCTCGACCTTATGACAGGTCCAAGGTTGAAGGTCATGGAAATGCTCGTCTGGCTGGCCTCCCACTGGCTCGCCGTCACGGTAGCGCCCTGAGGCACCAGGAACCCCTGCTGCACCACGCCAGCTACGAAAGTCCCTTCCCCATATTCACCATTGTATGGAGAGCCCGAAAGCTGGGATGCGTTCAGCGGAGAGGGTGTCGGGTCGTAGAAGACCTGCACCATCTGTATGCTGTCGCCTGTCACTCCGTTGGCTCCGGACAAGGTCCCCGAGAGGGTGACGATCCCCGTCCCGCTCATGGTTATGGGAGCCGTCCAATTCAGATAATCGCTTGTGAAGTCCTGCACCAGATATACGCTGTCGGCGTTGTAGGCTATGCCTATCGAAACGCCGGTGTGATACGGATCGAGGATGTTGTCCCTGTGCCCCCAGTCATGTGAGGCGTCATTGTAGACCATTTCATACTCCAGCCTCTTTACGGCATCTTCGACCGAAGCGGTGGTCCTGTAGTTCCCGATTGCCTGTATGAACGCCACGTTCTCAGATACGTATTCACTCCCGCCGGCAATGGTGTATCGCATGTAGGGCTTCAGACCTTGCGTGTCCCAGTGGCTCAAGTAACCGTTGATGAGCATGCTATAGGCGTGCTGCTGGGCGGCCAGCTGCGGATCCAGGCTCACCGCCGCGAGGCCGCCCGCGGTGCTCCTGTCTTGGTTGATGAGCTGCAAAGTGAAGTTGACTAGCACGGAGTAGTCGGAAGGCAGCGGAGAGTTGCCGTAGAGGAGAACGGGAGAATTGGAGGTCCCGTTGACAGGGGCGACGAGCACTTGGCCCACTCCCTGGTCCAGGCCCTGTATGAGTGGCTCCAAGTCTCCCACGGCGAGGGGGGCGACCACTAGGATCGTAGCGACGACGAGCAGCAGCAGTCCGGCTACGGCGAGATAGCCCAAGGTGACCGAGCCGCGCGCATGCCTTCCTGCCATTTCCAGCCCATGGCTCCGTCGTTACCCTATAAGCTTTCGAGCATCCCCGTGAAGAGGGAAGGCTTCAATGTCGTGGGGATTTCATCAAGCAGTCCTTGCGTCCTTGGATACGCGAAGCGCGCCCTGGCGGGCAACCTTTTTCAGATGGTTCCCCTGAACTTACCAAGTATTGGTCTGCTTTGTGGTTTGCAGGAGCTGCGGACCCCTCCCCTTCCCGGTGAACCCGTCGCTATCGCTTCGCCGCCAGCCCGCAGAGCTAGCTGGTATCGTCGCGACTTCGGCCTGCAGCAAGTGCGGCTCGCTAGGCCTTGAGCTGAGGGAGTTCACTAGTGGGGACGGCGCCATCATCGAATCCGACCTGAGGAGAGAGGAGCCTGAGTACGGCAGAACGCAGGACCTCCTTAGGGCCTTGGCCGACGCCGACGACGAAGCCGAAGTATTGGAGGAGATTGATGAAGCCAGCCGTAGCTTGCGGGAAAGGATGGGGATAGCGTATGACTTCGCCCCACGCGTTGAGACTCCCGGCATCGAGAAGGAGTTGATAGATGAGGAGATGCTGGAGACAGCGGAACCGGAGCCTGGTGTGTACCTGCCGGTCATCCGGGTCGAGGGCTGGACGATCAAGACCCAGCCAGACCTCAGGACCGATATCTACATGATGAAGGACCAGGGAGACACTCTGGTCGCGTTCAAGGTAAGCCTCGACGTTCGAATCTACTGGTTCTTCACATCTATGACCAGGGACTTGGCATGGCTGAAGAAGGTAGTCGTGGCGAGAAAGGTGGGACTGGCTTTCGTGAACGGAATCCATGTGATGCGCCTGGACGATTCCTCTGCGCGCGAGCTGAACCTGGTCCTCTTAGGCTGGCAGATGGGGGCCAGAGGGTAGGAAGTCACAATGGCGAACGACCAGAAGCAGAGCTGTTCGCGCCCTCACTGTTGCACAGATTTCTGATGGGGCCCACGAGCTCATCCAAACGAGTGTGCTGGGCGTCAGCTACCGCACCTGGATAAGATGGCCTTAGAGCGGAATAGAGGATACCGTGACCCTTTCTGCAGCAACGGTCAAGCAGCCTAACCCATCATGAGTATAGCGCTCGCTATTTGAACGACAGAAATGGCGCCCAAGGCGAGATTTGAATTCGCGTGGTCTTGGACCAACTCGCGTCGTCCGCGTGACAGGCGGACATACTAGGCCGGGCTATACGACTTGGGCTCCACTGCCGAAAGTCTGAAAGGGGGTTTTTATCCTTTTACGATGGTCACCTTCCCAAGCGCTTCGGCTCCTTCGCGGTCCTTTGAAAGCATGTCCTGTTGAATCGACAAAAGCAGCGGCGGCCAGCGGAGCCCGCGCTCTCATCGAAGCCCTCCGCAGGCGATGTCCGAAGCGGACAGAATGACGTGCTCCCACTCTCATCGACTACGTGATGGTATCCTTATAGGAACCCGCGCCGAGACGGTGTCCGAAGTGAATGGCTCGTACAACGTGCGCCTTCATGTGGGGGTCGACCCCCATGCCACGGTGGCCGGCGTGCACGCAGTGGCCGACACGGTAGAGGCAAAGATAAGGGAAGTCAACGGCCATATCGCCAGCATAGTGGTGCACACCGAACCGCTGGAGACCGTCCAAGTCTTCGACAAGATCGAGGAGGTCAAGTCCTTCATCACGACCTCTTCTTCGTTGCTGCTGAGGAATGTCACCGTCGAAGTGATGGGCGACGTCCAGTACGTGAACATCAGCTGTGTGGCGCAGGGCTCCGCCCAGCTCTCGGAAATCCATGATGCCGTCACATTGCTGGAGGACAAGGTCAAGGAGCTCTTCGGCGGTGACGTCTACATGACAATTCACATGGAGCCCGTCACTACTCTCAGTCCTGCTTAAATCCGAGAGAGCTTCTTCCAAAGGGCGATTGGACCCCCGCCTTACGGTCAAACTGGGCAGGATGTATCCCAGCTGCACCCACAGGGAAATCGGAGAGCTGGCCTCCAGCATCGAAGAGGGAAAGTACTGGAAGGCAGGTCCCGGCATGGCCTTCTCCGTCGCCCTCACTAGGGCTCGCCGCCTCAGGGGCAGAGACTGGGTGGCCAAAGTGACCGGCCTGGGCCTGGTGACCGTGCCCGGACCTCTTAAGCCCTACTGCAGGAGGGGAAGGGTCGTCCTGGTGTCCTCGTCGGCTCCTTATAGGATGGTGCTCGTCTTGGGGTGGCCCACCTTCCTCTGGGCTATGAGGAAAGGGAAGGTCTCTCCCCTGGTGGAGAGCGCCCTGGCGGGGAAGCTGGGAGGGTACGTCGGCGTCCCGCGATTGAAGGAGTACCTCAAGTGCGAGGACGAAGAATGTTTGGCGGGCCCGTCGGGAATCGGACCCGAGACACCCGGGTCGCTTTGACCGCGGTCGGCCATAAAAGCCCGGCGCTCTACCTGGCTGAGCTACGGGCCCGTTCTGACTTGGTTGAAATCCCCCCGTTATTAAGACTAGGGTTGCGGAACTCCCTAATGACGGCAGTGTAGCGTCTAGGTGCCTAGGGGAGCGTCATGGCCATTACCGCCTTCTGCACGTGCAGCCTGTTCTCGGCCTCTTCGAAGTACAGCGACCTTTTGTTCTCATCAATCACTTCATCCGTCACTTCCTGCCCCCTGTCGGCCGGTCCGCAGTGCATGTAGTAGGCCTTGTTGGTCCTGTCCAGGCTCTTCATGGTGCATATCCAGTCCTTGTACTTCGACTGGTAGGCCGTGGCGCCGTCCTTGTCCATCTTCGCGCTGTGCGGAGGGAAGAACTCCTTGGGCGACCACGCCTTGGGGTAAACGAAGTCCGCCCCTTCGAACGCGTCCTTCATGTCGTAGCTGACCTCGAAGCTCCCGCCGTACCTGTCGGCGTTCTGCTTGCAGGCCTTCGTCACGACGTCCTCCAGCTCGAACCCCTTCGGGTGGGCCAGCACGACGTCCATGCCGAACTGCGTGGTTATCAACGCCTCGTTCTGGGGCACGGCTAGCGGCTTCAGGCCGCCGGAGTAGGCGTAGGACACCACGAACTTCTTACCCTTTAGCTTAGGCGACGCCTGCTTGGCGGCCATGATGTCCGCCATTGCCTGGAACGGGTGGTACATATCGTCCTCCATGTTCAGAACGGGGATCGAAGCCCACTTGGCGAACTCCTGAATGACCTTGTGCCCCCTTCCGATGTTCCATTTCGCGGCGTCACCGTAGATCCTGATGGCGATAGAGTCGCCCATCCTGCTGAGCACCCTGGCGACGTCCGAGATGGCCTCCGTCTGGTAGGCCACCATGTCCTCCGGGAGAGAGGGGGTGTAAACGTCCTGGGGGCTCAGGAAGTGCGCATGCCCACCCAGCTGGTATATGCCGCCCTCGAAGGAGTTCCGCGTCCTAAGGGACCGGTTGTAGAAGAGCATGAAGAGCGTCCTTCCTGGGAGGTAGGGCGTCTCCTTCCTTGCCCTGAACTTCTTCTGCAAGTCGAAAGAGGCGTCCAACACCTGGTTGAGCTCCTCCTGCGAGAAATCCTGAGTGTTCAGGAAATCCTTTCCCTTGAAGGCTCCGACATACGATGGGACTTTCATGATTACCACTCCCCCGCCCACCGTCTCAGATAATAAGTATTTGGCAAAAAGGGGCCCGCGAGACGGAACCAGAATGGACAGAAAAGTTAAATACACACCTTCTGGCGCTATTGTTGCGGAAAATTTTGTATGTTTACATATCTTCGGTTTTTAAGGCACTTCCTGTCCGGCGCTGGAGCGCAATCTCAGCTAGGTGGTTGCCCGTGGCTGAAGTTGTCAAGGAGGTCAAGCCGTCAGCTCACCGTGACGTGCCCAAGCACGAGATTGTGTTGAAGGACGAGGTGGAAGGCGTCTTGAAACGGTACAACGCCACCTTCGAGCAGCTCCCGTACATTCTGACGACGGACCCCGTCGTCCTGGAGCTGCAGGCCAAACCGGGCGACCTGATTAAGATAAGTCGGAATAGCAAGACCGCCGGTTCCAGTGTCTACTACCGCCTCGTTGTCGAGGGTTGATGGTTATGATGGAATCTTCTTCGACCACGCTTACGGACGGATGGCCGATAATAGAGGACATACTGAAGAAGGAAGGCGTAGCCAGGCAGCACCTGAATTCGTACAACGAATTCGTCGCCCGGGGGCTCCAGAGCATCATAGATGAGGTCAACGAGGCCGACATCGAGACAGCTAGCGGCTCCTACAAGGTGAAGTTCGGCAAGGTCATAGTGGACCGCCCACGCGTCGTCGAGATTGATGGTTCAATAAGCTACATCCTTCCGACGGAGGCGAGGCTCAGGAACCTCACCTACGGCGCTCCCCTCTACCTCGAAATAACAATAATCGATCCGCAACTGGGCCCTGCCGGCCAGGTCACCCAGAAGTTCCACATCGGGGACCTCCCCGTGATGGTAAAGTCGAACCTCTGCGCGCTCTTCGGCCTCTCCGATGAGCAGCTCATCGAAGCAGGCGAGGACCTCAAGGATCCAGGAGGCTACTACGTCATCAACGGCTCCGAGAGGGTCATCGTGGGTCTGGAGGACCTTTCGCCCAACAAGATCCTGGTCGAAACCGACAAGAGCGGCGGCAAGACGTCTTACAAGGCCAAGATCTACTCCTCGATAGTGGGATACAGGTCCAAGCTCGAGCTGGAGCTCAAGCCTGACGGCGCACTGTATGTCAAGCTTCCGGCTTCCCCCGTCGACCTTCCATTCGTAATCGTTCTCAGGGCCCTCGGCATCAACACCGACAAGGAGGTGGCCGACATGGTCTCAGTCAAGAGCTTCATACAGAACCAGCTGGAGACCACTTTCGAGAAGGCCTCTGAGGCGCTTACGTCCCAGGACGCCTTGATGTACATAGGCAACAGGGTAGCCCACGGCATGATGGACGAGCTGAGGCTGAAGAGGGCTGAGATGCTCCTCGACTGGTACCTCCTCCCCCACCTTGGACGGCAGCCGTCCAACAGGCTTGACAAGGCTGCTTTCCTTGGCGAAGCCGCATGCAAGCTATTGGAGCTTCGGCTGGGATACATCGACCAGGACGACAAGGACCACTACGGGAACAAGGTCATCAAGTTCGCCGGCCAGATGCTGGCCGACTTGTTCCGCACGGCCTTCAGGAACATGGTGCGGGACATGAAGTATCAGCTGGACAGGGTAGGCCAGAGGCGGGGGCCCGCAGTCGTCGGCGCGGCTATCCGTCCCGGAATCATAACTGACAAGTTGGCCAACGCCATCGCCACAGGCAACTGGGGAAGGGGGAAGGTGGGCGTCACGCAGCTTCTGGACAAGACAAACTATCTCTCGACCTTGAGCCATCTGAGACGCATCCAGTCGCCCCTCAGCAGGAGCCAGCCCAACTTCGAAGCAAGGGACCTCCATTCGACTCACTTCGGCAGGATATGCCCCAACGAAACCCCCGAAGGCTCGAACTGCGGCCTGGTCAAGAACTTGGCCCTTTCGGCCATCATTTCGGTCACGTCGTCTAGCCATGAAGTGCTCAACAAACCCTTCACGCTCGGCGTCGTGAGATACGGCGAAGCGACTCCAGAGCTGAAGGAGACAGGAGCAAAGGTTTTCGTAGACGGCAGGATGGTGGGCTATGTGGACGACGCCTTCCGCCTCGCCTCTGCCTTCAGGAGGCTCCGGCGCAGGGGCGAAATCCCCTCCGACGTCTCGATATATGTCTACAAGCCGGAGTTGCCCAACGCTACGGTCAGGGTCTACGTCTCGGCCAGCGCAGGCAGGGTTCTTAGGCCTCTAATCGTCGTCGAGAACGGCAGGCCGCAGGTGACGCCCGACATGATCGAGAAGGTCAAGACGGGGATGCTCAGCTGGCGCGACCTCGTCTCCCAGGGCGTGCTCGAGATAATCGACGCCAATGAAGAGGAGAACGCTTACATCGCCCTGGATGCCCGGGACCTGACCCCTCAACACACGCACCTCGAGCTCTACACGCCAGCCATCCTGGGCGTGGCGGGTTCCCTCATCCCGTATCCGGAGCACAACCAGTCCCCAAGGAACACCTACGAGTCGGCCATGGCCAAGCAGGCTCTCGGCTTCTCCACCTCCAACTTCGGCATAGTTAGCTACGTTCGGCAGCACCTCGCCGTCTACCCTCAGGTCCCCGTGGTCAAGACGCGCTCGCATACGCTGATCGACATGGACGAAAGGCCCATGGGTCAGAACGCCGTGCTGGCCGTCCTCAGCTTCGAAGGCTACAACATCGAAGACGCCGTTGTCCTGAACAAGTCCAGCGTCGACAGAGGCCTGGGTCGCACGTTCTTCTACAGGCTCTACGAGGCCGAGGCCCAGCAGTACCTCGGGGGAATGAAGGACAAGTTTGAACTTCCCAACGCCGACGCCAACATACGCGGCTTCAGGGGTGAGAAGTTCTACCGGCTCCTCGAGCCCGACGGGGTCGTCATGGCCGAAGCCGTGGTCTCCGGAGGAGACGTCTTGGCAGGAAGGACGAGCCCACCCCGTTTCATGGAGGAATACAAGGAGTTCGAGGTGAAGGGTCCCTACAGGCGCGACACCTCTATCGCGGTGAGGCCGAGCGAGAACGGCGTCGTCGACTCCGTCTTTATGACGCAGACCGTCGAAGGGAACAAGATATACAAGATACGCGTCAGGGACCAGAGGATCCCTGAGCTGGGCGACAAGTTCGCCTCTCAGACACGGCCAGAAGGGGGTCGTGGGACTCCTGGTCAACCAGGAGGACATGCCTTACACCGAACAGGGAATCGTTCCAGACGTCATCATGAACCCCCACGCGTTTCCCTCGCGGATGACCGTGGGCCAGTTCCTGGAGTCGCTGGCTGGCAAGGCAGCGGCGTTGAGAGGCTCTGCGGTGGACGGCACGGCCTTCCTCGGAGAGAAGCCCTCGGAGATCAAGGGCATCCTAAAGCAGTTCGGCTTCCTGCCGTCGGGCCGGGAAGTGATGTATGACGGGCGCACGGGTAAGAGGTACCCGGCCGACATCTATACCGGCATCGTTTACTATCAGAAGCTCCACCACATGGTGGCCGACAAGATCCATGCTCGCGCCCGCGGTCAGGTGCAGATGCTCACCAAGCAACCGACGGAAGGCAGGGCCCGGGGGGGAGGCCTGAGGTTCGGAGAGATGGAGAGGGACTGTCTCATAGCCTATGGCGCCGCCATGGTCCTGAAGGACAGGCTCCTGGAGGAGTCCGACAAGACGGAGGTCCACATCTGCGAGAAGTGTGGTCTGATCGCCTACTACGACTCCAGGCAGCGCAAGTACATTTGCAAGGTGGATGGAGATTCGAGCAAGATCTCCACCGTCACCGTAGCGTATGCCTTCAAGTTGCTGCTGCAGGAGATGATGAGCTTGGTCATCGCGCCGCGTCTCAAGCTGAAGGACAAGGTATAGAGGTGTATTGAGATGGAAGAAGCGATAAAGACCGTCGGCGGAATCGGTTTCTGCGTCTTCTCACCTTCGGAGGTCAGGAAGTACTCCACCGTCGAGATTACTGTCCCGGAGACCTACGACGAAGATGGAATGCCCGTGCAGGGAGGCCTCATGGACAGCCGCCTAGGCGTGCTGGAGCCCGGCCAGAAGTGCGGCACCTGTGGCAATACCAGCGCCCGTTGCCCCGGCCACTTCGGCCACATCGAGCTGGCCGAGCCCGTCCTCCATGTGGCGTTCGTCACGATCACCCACACGCTGCTGGTGGCCACCTGCCGCAGCTGTGGCAGAGTTCTGCTCCCCGAGGACGAAGTCAAGGCATACAGAGAGCAAATCACGGTCAAGGGATATACGACACCCAACATCGTCGAGCGGATATCGAAGGAGATAGTCGCCAAGGCAAAGAAGGCCAAGGTATGCCCTCACTGCGGCAAGAAGAAGCTGGAGGTCGAGTTTACCAAACCTCACCTGTTCCATGAGATCAACGATGAAGGTGGCGCCGTCCGCCTCCTTCCCGCGGCCATCAGGGAACGCATGGAGAGGATACTCGACGAAGACCTGATCTTGCTGGGCTTCGACCCGCTGTCGGCAAAGCCGGAATGGCTCGTCCTCCAGGTCCTGCCCGTGCCACCTGTGACAGTGAGGCCCTCCATAACACTGGAAACCGGCATCAGATCGGAAGACGACCTAACCCACAAGCTCGTGGACATATTGAGGGTGAACCAGAGGGTCAGGGAAAGCAAGGAGTCGGGGACGCCGCCCCTCATCGTGCAAGACCTTGTGGACCTCCTCCAGTACCACGTGACCACCTACTTCGACAACGAGGTCTCCGGCATCCCCCAGGCCCATCACAGGTCCGGGAGGCCGCTGAAGACCATCAGCCAGAGGCTGAAGGGCAAGGAGGGACGCTTCAGGGGAAGCCTTTCAGGGAAGCGGGTGGACTTTTCAAGCCGCACCGTCATCTCGCCTGACCCCTGCTTGGACATATCTGAGGTGGGTGTCCCAGTCGAGGTCGCCAAGAAGCTCACCATCCCCGAGAAGGTGGCCTCCTGGAACATCGAGCACCTGAAGAAGCTCGTGATTAACGGTCCTACGACGCATCCGGGCGCCAACTACATCATTCGACCCGACGGCGTCAAGATCAGGCTCGAGTTCGCTGGAGACAGGCAGGCTATCAGCGAGGCGCTGGCTCCGGGATACGTGGTGGAGCGCCACCTCAGCGACGGCGACGTCGTTCTGTTCAACCGCCAACCTTCGCTGCACAGGATGTCCATCATGGCACACTTCGTGAAGGTCCTCCCGTACAGGACCTTCAGGCTTCACCCCGCCGTCTGTCCTCCCTACAACGCCGACTTTGACGGGGACGAGATGAACCTCCATGTCCCGCAGGGAGAAGAGGCGCGATCCGAGGCCCTCACGCTCATGAGAGTGCAGGACCAGCTCATTTCCCCCAGGTACGGCGGCCCCATCATTGGAGCGATAAGGGACTTCCTGACTGCAGCCTTCCTCCTCACTAAGGACGGTGTCTTCCTTACTAAGACGCAGTTCTCCAACCTGGCCTACGCCGGAGGTTACAGCGGCGAGCTCCCACCTCCCGAGAAGAAGGAGCCCGAGGAGCTCTACACCGGCAGGCAGCTCTTCAGCCTCTTCCTCCCCAAGGATTTCAACTATGTGTTGACGTCGAAGTGGTTCAAGGCCAAAGGCGGAAAGAAGGGGAAGGACGTCGTCGTCATGGGTGGCGTGTTGCAATCTGGCGTCATCGACAAGGCCTCCATCGGGGCTGAGGAGCCAGATACCATCCTCCACAGGATAGTGAAGGACTATGGCACGGACGCTGCCAGGACCTTCCTGAACTCCATACTTAGGATTCTCAGAGCCTACATCACGTCGGTGGGCTTCTCCTTTGGTTTCGACGAGCTGGAGCTCAGCGGCGAAGCCGTGAAGGAAATCGACGACATCATCGGGACTGCATATACTAACGTCGGAGATCTCTACAAGAAGTACGATGCGGGCAAGCTCCCCCTGATAAAGGGCCTCAGGCCGGAACAGGCCCTCGAGCAGTACATCATGAGCCAGCTGAGCTTGGCCAGGGATCACGCCGGACGCGTCGTTGAGAGGAGCCTCCCGGACACGAACGCGGGCATCATCATGGCAAAGACGGGGGCCAGAGGCTCGTCGCTCAACCTCGGGCAGATGACGGCGACGGTCGGGCAGCAGTCGGTGCGCGGAAAGCGTATCACGAGGGGCTACTATCACAGGGCTCTGGCTCATTTCAAGCAGCTTGAGAAGAACCCCGACGCCTATGGATTTGTCAAGTCCAACTATCGCGAGGGCCTCGACCCCATCGAGTTCTTCTTCCACGCGATGGGTGGGAGAGAAGGCCTAGTGGACACGGCGGTCAGGACCCAGCAGAGCGGTTACATGCAGAGGAGGCTTGTGAACGCCATGGAGCACATCAGGGTGGAGTACGATTCCACCGTGAGGGACCCCCAAGGCAACCTCATCCAGTTCAGATACGGAGAGGACGGCGTGGATCCATCAAAGAGCGACCACGGGAAGGCCGTCAACGTGGATAGGCTCATCGACTCCCAAGAGCTCCTTGACGACAAGACACTTGTCAGGATAAAGGAAAACGAAGCGAAGTCCCTCGTTAAGGGGTACGTCGACAGACTCAACCCGAGGCTGGCCGAGGAGCTCGAGGAGGCCCTGAAGAAGGGCGAGCTCAGCAAGAAGGCGTCCAAGGCCGTCTGCGAAGCCACCGTGGCGCTGTACAAGAGGGCTCTTGTGGAGCCGGGTGAGGCCATGGGCGTCGTCGGGGCGCAGTCCATCGGCGAGCCAGGAACGCAGATGACCCTCAGGACGTTCCACTTTGCGGGCGTAAGGGAGAGGGACGTCACGTTGGGTCTGCCGAGGCTCATCGAGCTGGTGGACGCACGCAAGCAGCCCAGCACCCCCACCATGGACATCTACTTGGACGAGGAACACAAGGCCAGTCAGGAGAAGGCGTTGGAAGTTGCCAGGGAGATACTCTTCACGAAGTTGGGAGACATGGTCAAGCAGGTCAAGAAGGACTACCAGGAGATAGCATTCGAATTCGTCTTTGACTCGGAGAAGATGGCAGAGAGGGCATGCACGGTGGAGACGATAACCTCCGTCATCAAGTCGCCCAAGAACAAGACCAAGGTGGACGAAAAGGGCAGGTTCTTCAAGATCCTGGTCGACAACTTCGAGGACCAGGCCGCCGTGAGCGTCAGGGACAAGACCCTCAACACGAGGGTCAAGGGGGTTCCCGGAATCACGAGCGTCTCGGTGGTTCAGAAGGATGACGAGTGGATGGTCCAGACCGCTGGATCCAACCTCGGCAAAGTGCTCAAGCTTCCGGGAGTGGACTCGACCAAGACCACGACCAACAACATCTACGAGATAGCGATGAACCTCGGCGTCGAAGCCGCACGGAACGCCATCGTGAGGGAGATACTCAATACACTGGACGAGCAGGGCCTGGAGGTGGACGTGCGTCACATCCTCCTGGTGGCGGACCTGATGACCAGCAAGGGCATCCTGCAGCAGATTGGCAGGCACGGCATAGCCGGCTCGAAGACGAGCGTCCTAGCCAGGGCAGCCTTCGAGATCACCGTCCCGACTCTGGCCGAAGCGGCAGCACGGGGGGAGACGGAGGAGCTCAGGGGCGTGACCGAAAACGTTATCGTGGGTTCCACCATACCAGTTGGCACTGGAATGGTTGATATCTACATGAAAGGTGGCGAATGAAAATGGACAACAAAGCCGTTGCATCCGTGATTAAGGTTGCCATGAAGTCTGGCAAGGTGGTCCTGGGCGAGCGAGCCAGCCTACGCACATTGAAGACGTCGAAGCTGGTGGTCATATCGAACTCTCTGCGAAGCGAAGAACTTGAGGCGGTCCAGCAGGCCTGCAAGGAGGCGGAGGTCCCCCTGGTGGTCTTCGAAGACTCTGCGGTCACCCTCGGGGCAGCGGCCGGCAGGTCGTTCCCGGTCAAGGTGCTCTCCATTAAGAGCGCCGGGGACGCCGATGTCGGCAAGCTGCTAGGCTCTGGGGCCCCCGAGGCCCCCGCAGAGCAAAAGGCTTAAAGAACAGGTAGTGAAACGAGCTTCGTTTGTTTAGGATTGAGATGTTGGTTTGTCGCCTGAAATAAAACTCACGTCCGAAGAGCTCGGCCTCATGGCCATTTTCCAGAACGTAACCGGCGTCAGCTCCAGGGATTGCGTCATCGATCCCGCTGGTGATCGCATCATCTTCGTCCTCGAGAAGGAGTTCATGGGGCAGGCCATAGGGAAGAAGGGCCAGACCATCGACAACCTCGAGAACGTCATCGCAAGGCCCATCGAGCTGGTCGAATACTCCGATGACCCTCGCGAATTCATAAAGAACGCCCTGGGCACAAGGAACGTCATCGACGCCAAGGTTAACGAGAAGGCGGACGGGTCCAAGGTTGGCATCGTCACCGTCTCAGCCAAGAACAAGGGGGCCGTCCTCGGACGGGGGGGCCGGAACGCCGAGCGCGCGAGAATCTTGGCGAAACGTTACTTCGGGATTGAGCACATACACATCATCACCCAGTGAAACGCGTTTTGAGACCTAAATCTTATATGGACGCATGTCAGCGGGTTGGTGACTAAGGCTTGGCCCATAAGTCTCCGAGAGGCGAGTTCGCTGCCCGCAAGCTTCAGAGCAGTAGGCAGGAGCATCGCTGGTCCAACAAGTACTACAAAAGGCGCATGCTGAAACTGGACGAGAAGGCGGACCCGCTGGAGGCTTCCCCCCAGGCTAGAGGGATCGTTCTTGAGAAGGTGGGCGTCGAGTCCAAGCAGCCCAACTCCGCCATCAGAAAGTGCGTGAGGGTGCAGCTTGTGAAGAACGGCAAGCAGGTCACTGCCTTTCTCCCGGGCGACGGCGCGCTGAACTACGTCGACGAACACGACGAGGTCGTCATCGAAGGGATCGGCGGGTCTCAAGGGAGGGCCATGGGAGACATCCCAGGGGTCCGGTGGCAGGTATCCACCGTCAACGGTGTCTCTTTGGGCATGCTCGTCGTGGGCCGCAAAGAGAAACCCAAGAGGTAGATGCTTCGTGGCCGACAAGATTTTGCTTTTCGGAAAATGGGACCTCGCAAAGATTGAAGTCACCGACGTGGGGCTGCAGCGGGTCCTTTCGCTGCGACCTTCCGTCATCCCGCACACTCACGGTCGCCACGAGCACAAGAAGTTCGGCAAGGCCGATGTCAGCATCGTCGAGAGGTTGGCCAACTCTCTGATGCACTTTGGACGGAAGCACGCCAAGAATACCGGCAGGATGGGAGGCAAGAAGCAGAAGAGCATGAACATCGTCCGCACGGCTCTCGAGAATCGTCGAGCTGAAGACGGGCGAGAACCCCGTTCAGGTCCTTGTCCAAGCCGTCGAGAACGCCGCTCCCAACGAAGACACAACGAGGATCAGCTACGGTGGCGTCGTCTATCACCTTTCGGTGGACGTCGCGCCGCTGCGCCGCATCGACCTGGCTCTCAGGTTCATCGCCGAAGGGGTCAGGGAGGCAGCCTTTTCGTCTCAGCGCGGGGTGGAGGAAGTGCTGGCGGACGAGCTCATCGCTGCTGCCAACAACGACGGGTCGAGCTTCTCTGTGAAGAAGAAGTCGGAGCAGGAGCGCATCGCGCTCTCTTCACGCTAGAATCCTCGCACTAAACCTTAAATAATATCCTCCGTGTTGCTATGCGTTAGTTAGGGTGCATACAGTTGCCTGAGAAAACACACCTGAACCTAGTAGTGACCGGCCACATCGACCACGGCAAGTCGACTACCATGGGTCACTTCCTCTTCGATCTTGGTGTCGTCGACCAACGTCTCATCGACGAATACGCCAAGAGCTCTGAGGAGACAGGCAGAGGCGACACTTTCAAGTACGCATGGGTCCTAGACCAGCTCAAGGAGGAGAGGGAGAGGGGGATCACCGTCGACCTCGCCTTCCAGAAGTTCGAGACCAAGAAGTATACGTTCACGCTTATCGACGCCCCCGGACACAGGGACTTCGTCAAGAACATGATTACCGGAGCCAGCGAAGCGGACGCGGCTGTCCTCGTCATATCATCGAAGCCCGGAGAGACGGAAGCGGGCCTGGGTGAGGGAGGCCAGACCGTTGAGCACGCCTTCCTGCTGAAGACCCTCGGCGTCAACCAGCTCATCGTGCTGATCAACAAGATGGACGCCACAACGCCTACACCCTACGACCAGAAGAGGTTCGAGGAAGTGAAGGCCGAGGCGTCGGCTCTCCTGAAGAAGGTGGGCTACAAGGTTGAATCTCTGAACATCATCCCCGTCTCCGGCTGGAAGGGAGACAACCTCATCACGAAATCCCCGAACATGCCGTGGTACAAGGGCCCCACCGTGTTCGAAGCCATGGACATGCTCGTGGAGTCGGCGAAACCCACCGACAAGCCTCTGAGGATTCCCATTCAAGACGTCTACACCATCACCGGCGTAGGGACCGTCCCCGTCGGCAGGGTTGAGACGGGCGTCATGAAGCCCAACGACGTGGTCGTCGTCATGCCAGCCGGCGTGAAGGGTGAGGTGAAGACCATCGAGACTCACCACGCCCAGATCCCGCAGGCCATACCTGGCGACAACATCGGCTTCAACATTAGGGGAATCGCCAAGGGCGACATCAGGAGGGGAGACGTGGTAGGTTCAACGAACGCGCCGCCCACAGTCGCCAAGGAATTCATAGGCCAGATAATCGTGGTCTTCCACCCGACGGCCATCGCGGCCGGCTACACGCCGGTCCTCCACGCTCATACTTTGCAGGTAGCCGCTTCGGTGAGCGAGCTGGTGTCGAAGATCGATCCGCGCACGGGACAGGTAGTCGAGGACAAGCCGAAGAGCCTGAAGACGGGCGACGCTGCCATCGTCAAGATAAAACCACTGAAGCCCATCTGCATAGAGACCTACAAGGATTTCCCTGAACTGGGCAGGTTTGCGCTGAGGGACTCGGGCAGGACAGTCGCGGCTGGCATCGTCAAGGAAATAACCGAAAAGCAGGACGTCGAAGTCAAGTAGGCATTCGCTTCAACGTTTCTGTTTTCTGTTCTACCCTAGCACAGGCTCTACGAATTTGAACTCCCTGGTGTTCAGCAGCCCCCTGTCGCTCAGCCTGAGCTCGGGGAGGACCGTCAGGGTGACCATGGACATGGTCATGAAGGGCTCCACCATTTCGCAGCCCATGCTCCGCCAGGCTTGGAGGAGTCCCTCCGCCTGCTCGGCCACCTCCTCGACCGGGCTGTCCGACAGCAGTCCCGCCACGGGTAGCCTTATCGCGCCAAGGACTTGGCCCCCTCTCACGGCGACCATCCCACCTCCCTGTTCCGTGACAGCCTTCGCAGCGAAGGCCATGTCCCTTTCGTCAGCGCCGATGAGCAGGAGGTTGTGTGAATCGTGGGCGACCGTCGAAGCGACGGCTCCTTCCTTGAACCCAAATCCCTTGACAAACGCGACGACCTTCCTTCCAGACGCGTGGTGCCTCTCCACCACGGCCACCTTCAGGACGTCCTTCGATCGGGATATCTCGGCGAGGCCGTCTTTCACCGTCACCTCCTCCACCGTCTCCCTGGTGTACACGCTCCCCCCGGTAACTCCGATTGCCCTGACCTCTACAGTGCCTCTCTCCTTGCGGGCACTGACAGCGAAATCATCCGGGACGGGAAGACGTTTCAGATGGATGGACTCCACCATCCCCCGTGGTACCTTCGGTTGCCGGATGGGGAGGACTAGATGACCCTCGGAGGCGACAGTCCTGCCGTCCGCCATCACAAGGGAAGGCTTGAACTCCTCTAGGGACGAAAGGAGGACCAGGTCAGCGCTCCTCATGGGGGCGATCGATCCAAGGAAGCGTCCCATTTCATAGTGCTCGGCAGGATTGATGGTAGCCATCTGGATGGCCTCCACAGGTTCCACGCCTTCTTCGATGGCCCTCCTCACCACGTGGTCCATATGCCCCTGCTTCACAAGTGAGCCGGGTTCCCTGTCATCGGTCACTAGGCAGACGTGGCGGCTGTCCACCCCGCCCTCCGTCACAGCCCTGATGCTCTCTTTCAGGTCCAGCCATGCGGAGCCCTCCCTGACCTGGAGGTACATCCCCCTCCTCAGCTTCTCTATGGCCTCCTCCTTTCCCGTCGATTCATGACAGGATGTGATGCCCGCGGCCACGTAGGCCGAAAGGTACCGGTCGTGAAGTCCGGGGGAATGCCCTTCCACCAGCATGCCGGCCTCAAGTGTCGCCCGTATCTCCCCCATGACCTTCCGGTCGCGGGCGAGGACCCCGCGATAGTTCATCATCTCCCCGAGGGCGACGACGGTGGGCCACTTCAACGCTCTAACGATGTCGGGGGGGCCGATGGCAGCTCCCGCCGACTCGAATCCCGGAAGCGCAGGCACGCATGACGGAAGCGTGAAGTAGACCTTCAGCGGAAGCAAGAGCGACTCCTTCAGCATGTACCTTACCCCCTCCAACCCCTTGACGTTACAAATCTCATGAGGGTCAACGAAGACCGTCGTCGTGCCCCTGGGGAGCACCGCCCTGGCGAACTGGGTGGGCGTGACCATGGAGCTCTCTATGTGCATATGGGAGTCGATGAGGCCGGGTGCAAGGTACCTCCCCTTCGCGTCTATGACGTGGGTCCAAGGGCCCACTGTGTGCCGGGCATCCCCCACGAGGGCTATCCTGTCCCTCTTGACAGCCACGTCTACATCCTCCTCTATTTCGCCCGTGTTGACGTTGACGAGTCGGGCATGACTGATGACGGTGTCGGCATGGGATCGACCCATGGCCGTGTCGACAAGAAGACCTCCTATCGCGCTGGGCCGAGTGCGCCAGTTGAGGGCGGACATTTAGATTCAATCGTCGCGCGTTTCTATTAAGTGTTTATGGTTATTCCTGTAAGCTTTTCACACATCAACGTCTCACATGTTGACAGTATTCGTGAAATGGGCACAGGACAACCTTAAATCTCAGCATCAGCCAATTCAAGTCGATCCTGGAATTGACAGCGAAACCAGATGTTAACAAGCCGTACGAACTCGCCGTGAAGTATGCGGCGTACTACGGTGGGAAGGTCGAGGTGGCCCCTCGCGTTCCGGTCACCTCCCTCAAGGATTTTGGGGTGTGGTACACGCCGGGCGTGGCCCAAGTGTCCAGGGAGATTTTCAAGGATAAGGGCCTCTCCTTCGAATACACCAACAGATGGAACACCATCGCGATCCTCACTAATGGTACCAGGGTCCTAGGGCTGGGTGACATAGGTCCAGAGGCTTCGGCGCCGGTCATGGAGGGGAAGGCGCTCATCTTCAAGTATCTGGGAGGGGTCGACGCCTTCGCCCTGCCCATAAGCGTCCTCGACAAGGAGCGTTTCGTCGAGGTCGCAAAGGTGCTGGAGCCGGCGTTTGGCGGCGTCAATCTTGAAGACATCAGGCAGCCCGACTGTTTCTACATCTTGGAGAGGTGCAGGAAGGAGATGAACATCCCTGTATGGCATGACGACCAGCAGGGGACTGCAGCAGCCACCGTCGCCGGGCTCATCAACTCCGTCAAGGTCGTGGGCAGGAAGCTCTCCGACGTCCATGTGGTCTTCTTCGGGGCCGGCGCCGCCAACCTAAGCAACGCACGCCTCGCCATTTCGGCCGGCGTCGACGCGAAGAAGATAGTCCTGGTCGACAGCAAGGGGATCCTCCAGCCGGAGCGAGAGGACATCGAGAAGATGGCCTCCGAGAACCCCTGGAAGTACGATATCGCTATCAAGACGAACGGCGAGAAGCGGAAGGGCGGTCTCCCCGAGGCTTTGAAGGGAGCCAACGTCCTGATAGCCGCAGCGACCCCAGGCCCGAACCTCGTGAAACCGGAGTGGATCAGGGAGATGGAGAAGGGTTCGATTGTCTTCGCCATGGCCAATCCCGTCCCGGAGATATGGCCCTGGGAGGCGAAGGACGCGGGTGCGAAGATTGTAGCAACCGGCCGCAGCGACTTCCCTAACCAGGTGAATAATTCGTTGGTCTTCCCGTCAGTCTTCAGGGGGGTCTTGGACATCAGGGCCAAGACCATCACCGATGAGATGGCGGTCGCAGCTTCCATGGAGCTCGCCAAGTTCGCAGAAGAAGGGGGCCTCAGCGAAGAGCATATCGTCCCGAAGATGACCGAATGGGAGGTCTACCCGCGCGTCGCGACGGCCGTCGCTTCGAAGGCCATGGAGCAGGGGATTACCAGGAAGAAGCTGTCTAGGGAGGAGCTCATGCACACGTCCACCTCAATGATTTCTCATGCGAGGAACCAGATCGAAGCCCTGATGAAGAGCGGCGTAATACCACCGTTCCCCAACTAGCCAACTGCGCAGTGGATCGGGGCAGAGGGCTCGTCTTCCGCGAGGCCGGCGGGCCGTAAGACCAAGCCTAGGCCGAGCACTCTTTCGGTAGGCGGGAGAGAGCTTCGACGCTTTTCAAAAGGCCGACGAAGGATGGACCTCTTCCTACAGACATCTGATCTTCAGCTTGAGGAAGTGCGTCGCGCAAGATATGCATGGGTCGTAGTTGCGCACCGCCATTTCGCTCAGCCTCCTTGCTTCTTCCGGGGAGGCTTCGACGATCTTCGGGGCCAGCCCCCTGATGTCGTCCTCAATCCGCACCTGATTCTGGGCCGTAGGGGGAACGATTTTCGCCTTTTCAACGTACCCTTTTCGGTTCACTTGGTAGCTGTGGTAGAGGACTCCTCTAGGGGCTTCGCTCACTCCTTGGCCCGTCCCTTCGCGATATTCATAGCTCGGATGCGGGTGGGCCGGCTCGGAATACAGCCCGACCTCCTCCTTGACCTGCTCGAGTGCGTGGACCAGCTCCAAAGCCCTGGCGACAATGCTCTTGAAGGGGTCGGTCACCGGCGGCTTGAACCCTATCTCGTCAGCCAGTCCCCTCGCCCTTGGGTGAAGCTGGTCGAAGTTCAGGTTGACCCGCGCCAGTGGACCCACCATGTAGGAGCCCCCGTCCTTCGTCAGGGAACGCAAAGCATGCGAGTACTCCACCTGGTGCTCAACGAAGTTGTCTTCGAAGGCCGAAGGAGGGACATGCAGACCTCTGTTCGACACGATGTCTCCGCCTGTTATGGCGTATCTCGACGGCTCCCTCAGACCCACGAAGGTCACGTCCCTTTCCAACGTCGGGGCTTCGAGCGCCGCAGAGAAGTGCACGGCCTCCTCCGCGAATGCGAGGAGTATGTCCAGCTTGGCGGTCAGATCTTCTAGGGCCTCCTTGGTGGGAGCCTTGTATATCCCCCCCAGCTTGAGGGAGACTGGGTGGACCTCCCTTCCACCTATCACAGCCATGATGCCGTTGCCAAGATGCTTCAGAGAGAGGGCCTTCTTGACGAGCTCGGGTTCCTTCTTGGCTAGGGTCATGGCATCGGGGACTCGGAGGAAGTCCGGAGCCGCGAGCATGAAGACGTGCAGAGAATGGCTTTCAATCCATTCGCCCAGGTAGATTAAGCGGCGCAGCCTCTGGACCTGCTCGTCTATCTCCACCCCGAACAGCCCTTCCAGCGCGTTGAGCGCGCTGATCTGGTAGGCCACGGGACAGATACCGCAGATCCTGGACACGATGTCCACCACCTCCTCCACCTTCCTCCCCTGGAGGAAAGCTTCGTAGTAACGCGGAGGTTCGAATATGTTCAGGCGGACGTCCAGTACCTTCCCCGCTTCGCTCTCTATTACGAGCGAGCCTTCACCTTCGACCCGGGCCAGAGGCCCCGTGTCGACGACTATCCGCTTACTCAAGGCCTTCCAGCCACCCTCTGAACTCCTTCGAATAGGAATTGATACCCTTCACCAGGAGCTTGACTGTCGAACGCTCGACGCCGCTCTTCTCAAGCCAGGAGGCGTAGGATTTCAAATTGACGTCGTCGGAGGGGCCAAAGCAGCCGTAGCAGCCCCTGGCATACGACGGACAGATAGCGCCACATCCGTCCATGGTGGCAGGTCCCAGGCACGGCGTTCCGTCCGCCACCACGACGCAGACGTTCCCCTTCCGCTTGCATTCGAAACAGACAGCGTTCGTGGGAAGCCTCGGCCTAGCACCACGAAGCACGGCAGAAAAGAACTGCAGTAGCTGTTCCTTGCTTATTGGGCAGCCGCGCAACTCGAAGTCCACTCCCACATAGTCGCTGATTGGCAGGGCCTTCTCAAGGGATCTGACGAACTTCGGTTCCGGGTAGACGACCTCCTTGAAGAGGTCCAGCCTGCTCCAGTTCCTCAACGCCTGCAATCCTCCGGCCGTGGCGCAGGCGCCGATAGTAACTAGCATCTTGGAGTCCTCCCTCACCCGCACTATCTTCTCCACCTCTTCCGGCGTCGAGATGGAGCCCTCCACCAGGGAGATGTCGTAGGGGGCGCCGGACGACGCGCTGGTGGCCTCGAGGAAGTCTCTGATTTCCACCCTGTCCAGCAGCGCAAGAAGCTCCTCCTCCGCGTCGAGTATGGAGAGCTGGCAGCCGTCGCAAGACGAGAACTTTAACACTCCCAGTTTGGGCTTGGACACCTTCAGACCCCCTCCTTGGCGAAGAACTGCTTTACCTTGGGATACGCGAAGACGGGCCCGTCCTTGCATATGAAGACCGGCCCCATCTGGCAGTGGCCACAGGTTCCGACCCCGCAGCTCATGTGCCGCTCAAGAGAGACGACTATGTTGTCCTGCGGCACTCTGCGTCTGAGAAGCTCCTGGACGGTGAACTTCATCATCACTTCGGGTCCGCAGACGAAGGCGACTGCGTCCTCAGCAAGGACATCCACCTGCCTGAAGAGCGTGGTCACCACTCCCACGTTCTTTGACCATCCCTCCTCGGCTCTGTCAACGGTGACGAGGAGTTCGGCCCCCTCTCTGTTGCTCCAGCCTGCGTGCTCGTACTTGTAGAGGAGGTCCTTGGGAGTCCGGGCACCGTACAACACCTTCACACCCTTGAACCGGTGAGCGGAAGCGAGCGCCTCCAGTATCACCGGACGTAGCGGAGCGAGCCCCAAGCCTCCAGCGACTATCATCAGTTCCTTGCCGTATGCGCCCTCCAGGGGCCAGGGAGTACCGAACGGGCCACGCAGTCCGACGACTTCCCCCACCTTCAGCCTGGAAATGAGCGTGGTCACCGTGCCCACAGAGCGAATCGTATGCTTGACCGACCTCTCGCTTCGGGACGACGCGATGGAGATGGGCACCTCGCCGACGCCGTAGACGTAAAGCATGTTGAACTGGCCAGGTTGGAAGTCGGTCGTTCCCCGCCCGTCTTCGAGCTCAAACGAGAACGTCATGGTGTCAGGCGTCTCCGGCATGATGTCTTGGACCACGGCTCGCGTGTAAGTGAGTGCCAGGGTCTCAGGCAACCTTGACAACCTCCGGAAGCGGCCTTCTGTCGCCCTCGGTCTTCAGCACCCTGTTCACCGTATCCGAGATGTCTATGCCTACGGGGCACCAAGTGATGCACCTCCCGCAGCCGACGCAGCCGTACAGCCTGAATTGGTCTGGCCAGTAGGCGAACTTGTGCATGACGAACTGCCTGTACCGGGCCTTCCTGTCCAGCCGGGGGTTTCCGCCGACGCTGTAGGTGAAGTTCCGAGACAGGCACGAGTCCCAGAGCCTGACCCTAGTCACGCTGCCGTCCTTCAGATCAGTGATGTCCTGCAGCGTGTTGCAGAAGCAGGTGGGGCAGACCATAGTGCAATTCCCGCAGCCCAGACATCTCTGGGCTACCTCGTCCCACACGGGACTCTCCAGCCCTTCGTACATGAAATCCGAGGGGTTCTCTCTGTCGATCTTCTTCCGCATGTCGCCGCACACCTTCTGCATGAGGTCCCACTCCTGGCGCAGCTCATTCGGCCGCGCAAGCTTCATTTCGATGCCCTCCATCAAGCCCATTCGCCCGTCGGTGACATCCACCAGGAGCTTGTCCGGAAGTTCGGTTATCGCTAGGTCGTAGCCGCTCTCAGCCTTCGGGCCAGTTCCCATCGAAGCGCAGAAGCAGTTCTCTCCGGCCCGGCCACAGTTGACGACGATAAAGATCGACTCCTTCCTCAAAGGGGTGTAGACAGGGTCCTTGTACTGCGCCATGATGAGTGCGCGGTCCAACACCTCGACGGCCTTCAAATCGCAGGGCCGGAGCCCCAAGAACGCGAACTTCCTGTCAGCCTGGAAGACCGATTCGGTCTTCAGGCCCCCCCGGTCTTCCTTAAGCCTGACCATCGGCACCCTGCTCGGATGGAGGAATCTCTTGGCGGAATGCGGTCCGTTAACCGCGGAGAAGATGAAGGGAGAAAGACCTTCGATCCTGTATCTGCCAGGGGACTGAACGTCCACGACCCCCCCGGCTAAGTCTTCGAACTTCGTTATCTCGGTCAGGCATACGGCATCGTCGACGAGCTTCGGGCCCACCACCGTGTACCCAAGGGAGCGCAGATTGGAGATGAGACTTGAGAGGGACTCCCGGTCGACGATGTACTGCAACTTCACTCAGGATTTTCACTGTCTCCCCAGCCTATGAAGATTGTTCATGCAGGACCGATGTCAGTCAGCTATTATTGGTATGCATAAACCCTACAAGAAAAGTATAGTACATATTTAATGCATATTATAGTGGGATATTGAGTATTTTACAATGGTTCGAAGAATGGGGACCATCCCAACGCCGGTATTCCCAGCCTCTCCCGCATCGACTTGGCTTCTCGATACTAGAGAATCCGCCGCCCGACAGTGAAGCCTCTGCTGTGTAAAGGGTTTAGGCGGGCCTGGAGGGATTCGGACCCCCGACCTACTGGTTTCCCCAGCACCGATCGGTGCCGTAAGAGCCAGCCGCTCTAGGCGAGGTCAATCTCTACCTGGCTGAGCTACAGGCCCACATCGATAGCGTTTTTTGTGTGGATTATTTAAGGCTTTGAAAGTTGCTGCCACCTCCTGAAGGGGTGACCTTACCTTTGATTCTGGCCCTCGTATTCCTTACCTTAGCCTTCGCCACGTCACTCGCCATAGTCATCGGCGTCTTCTGCGAGGACGTCAGAAGCGCGCAGGCCGTCGTCGGCTATCTCATCATCCCCATCATGATACCGACCTTCATGCTGCTCTTCAGCGACCTGCAGAGCTTCTCCACCCCCATACAGGTGGGCCTCCTCCTGTTCCCGTTCTCCTACGCCACCATCTTCTCCAAGATGGCCTTCACAGGTGACTACGCCATCGGGATGCTGGGGCTCGGCTACCTGGTCCTCTGGACCGTCTTGATACTGTACATCGGCTCCAAGCTCTTCAGCTCGGAGAAGGTACTGACGGCGAAGTTCACGTTCTCAAGAAAGAAGAAGCAGCGTCAGGAATGACGCTTACCGCCGATGCTCCGGGCGAGCGAGCTGAAGGCCACGGCGAGGGCCTTGTTCTCCTTGAGCACTGAAAGTAGGTCATCTTCATTCAGCTTCGGCTCGAGCGGGATCTCGGCCAGCATCTTAGCTCCAAGGTCCTCCTCCATGGACTTGGGCTTGGCCTTCCCCAGAAGGTAGAGCTTTCTTCCTCCCGCCGAAAGGTAGCTCATGTTCAGGACGAAACCGGCCACTTCCACCTTCTCCTGCTTCGCAAGTCTGGCCAGCTTGGCCACGACCGAAAGAGCACGCTCGGACGGAGTGGTAACGAGGATCAGCCGGCAGTTGCCAGCGAACAGCCTGAAGGCGGCGAGCAGCTCGTCACCCGTGCCCGGCGGGAGGTCGACCACCAGGAAGTCCAGCTTCCCCCAGTTGGTCTGGGCCAGAAGCTGAGTCACGAGGGCCTGCTTCTCCCCTCCCTTCAGCGGAGCCGGCCTGTCCCCTGTGAAGAACCCCACGGACATCGTCTTCAGCTTCCCCACGACCTTGGGTTCGAGCCCATCCTTCGTGCTCCTGATGGGGGGCTTCACGTCAAGGTAGCCTGGGAGGCTCGGGCCATGCACGTCAATGTCCAGGAGGGCCGTGGAATTGCCTTCCTCTGGATAGGGTTACGGCAAGGGCGCTCGCGACGAAGCTCTTGCCGACTCCACCCTTGCCGCTGCCGACAAGGATGACGTGCTTGACCCGCCTGAGCCTGTCGAGCGCCTGGTCCTGCTGGAACATCAACGGCATGACTATTCACTCTTCTCCAGGACGAGCCTGGTTATCTTGATGACGCCGCCGTCGCTCAGGAAGATGTCTGAGCTGCCACACTGCGGACAGTGGACAAAGGCGGGATACAGCTCAGGGAGGAAATGAAGGGGGAGCTCCTTGCTGTCGGGCTCGCTGATCATGAGTTCCGCAGCGACGGACTTCAGCTGCTCCTTCGTTTCGTCCATGCCCCACTTCGCGGAGCACTTCTGACAGGTGAAGACGGCCTTGTCGTCTGTAACTTCGAGCTCGGCGCCGCCCAAGACGGGCCCCTCCAGCAACGACCGGAAGGACTCGACCATAATGGCTTTGTCGAGCTGCATCAGCTCCCCTATTGCAAGCTGAATCTTCAGGACCTTCTTCGCCTCATGCTTGTCGGCCTCTGACAGGACCGATGCGACGACGCTGTGCGCCAGGCTCATTTCATGCAAGCCTACTCACTGGCCTCCCTTCGAACCTCACTCCTTCGTGCAGGACCGTATATGAGGCTTCTTCATGATTGGCGATTCCCTTTCACGTCTCGCACTGAACGTATAAATCGATGGAGGATGCTCCTGACCCGCATACTCGGGGCTGGGGCCTGTTGAAAGAAGCCGTGGAGCTCACCATAACGGGAATCGTCCAGGGTGTAGGTTTTCGGCCTTTCATCTACAGGCTCGCCACTCAGTATGGCCTCTCAGGCTATGTCAAGAATGTGGGCGGAAGTGCGGTGATTGCCGTCGTGGAAGGCCCTTCCGCCTCCGTGGAAGCCTTCCGCAGCTCGATCAAGCCGGAGAAGCCCAGCGCAGCCTATGTCGAGTCCATCAGGACACGACCTATTGAGCCCAAGGGCTACTGCAACTTCACCATAATGGAGAGCGACGCCAACGCCAACAGCCCCTCGATGATCCCCGCCGACTTGGCCGTCTGCAAGGACTGCCTCCACGAGGTCCTTGATCCGGAAAGCAGATTCCACCTCTACCCCTTCAACTCCTGCGCCGTATGTGGCCCCCGGTACTCGGTGATAAAGGCCACCCCCTACGACAGGACGAACACTTCGATGGACCCCTTCAAGCTCTGCAGGTCCTGCAGGCGTGAGTACGACGACCCGCAGGACGTCAGGAGGTTTCACGTCCAGGGGATCAGCTGCCCCATGTGCGGACCGAGGGTGTGGCTGGAGGACGCGGGAGGCCACAGGATCTCAGCGGCCGACCCCATCAACGAGGTGGGGAGGCTCATCGTCGAGGGAAAAATCGTGGCCGTCAAGGGCCTAGGAGGCTTCCATATCTCGGCCAGTGCAAGCGATGACCAAGTGGTCAGAGAGCTGCGCCGCCGCAAACGGCGGCCGTCCAAACCATTCGCCGTGATGGGGCTGGACTTGGATGTGCTGGGAGGGCTCGGCGTCGTCTCTGCAGCCCAGGGGAGGCTCCTGGATTCGCCGGAGAAGCCCATATTGTTGGTAGACGCCAAGAAGGGTTCCCCGTTGTCTCCCGAGGTGGCCCCGGGCCTGCGCCAGGTGGGCCTCTTCCTCCCGTACACCCCCCTCCATCACCTCCTCCTGAGACGGTTGAGGGACCACTTCGCCATTATGACTAGCGGGAACCCTCCTGGAGAGCCCATGTGCGTGGACGAGCGCGAAGCCAGGGAGAAGCTTTCGCCGTATGTGGACTTCTTCCTGCTTCACAACAGGCGCATAGTCAACAGGGTGGATGACAGCGTCGTGCGACTGACGGCGGGCCGCCCGGCGCTTCTGCGAAGAGGACGCGGCTAC
The DNA here is from genome assembly GCA_963842885.1 of uncultured Nitrososphaerota archaeon. Taxonomy (GTDB): domain Archaea; phylum Thermoproteota; class Nitrososphaeria; order Conexivisphaerales; family DTJL01; genus DATKKG01. The sequence goes on along the minus strand of CAWJIE010000004.1, from coordinate 159,523 downwards.
GCTCCCAAGTGGATCGAGCTGCCGACAAAGTTGCGATCTCCAGCGGTCTGCTTCGGTGCCATGCTCCAGAACGCAGGGGGAGTCGGCTTCGGCGACAAGGCCGTCCTGACGCAGTACATCGGTGACACTGACGAATACTCCACGTCGTTGGAGCTGGAGAGGTACATCCAGCTCCTCCTCAAGAACTACAGGTTGCGCCCCGAGGATTCGACCACGGTCTGTGACCTCCACCCCAGCTACCCCAGCACGGCAATGGCCGAAAGGTGGAGCGAGCGATACCGCTCCCCTCTCAGGAGGGTGCAGCACCACTGGGCACACCTTGCGTCCGTCGCCGCAGAGCATCACATCGAAGGTGAAGTACTCGGCATCGCCATCGACGGCACGGGGTACGGGGACGACGGCAACATCTGGGGAGGCGAAGTGCTGCGCTTCGGAACGAAGGGCTACCACCGGCTGGGACATCTCGAATACCAAGCGCTCTCAGGCGGCGACCTCGCCTCGACCTACCCCGCGAGGATGCTGGCCTCTATCCTGTCCCGGTTCCTCAGCGACGGTGAGGTCTTCAAGCTCTATTCGGCCAAGGGCCTCCTTGGTGGCCTCCCTCACGGTCGCCAGGAGCTCGACGTGATACTGCAACAATCGCGCAGCGCCGGGATATCTACTTCGAGCACAGGCCGGGTGTTGGACGCTGCGTCGGCCCTCCTGGGGCTGAGCCTCTTCCGCAGCTACGAAGGAGAGCCCGCCATAAGGCTGGAGGCCTCTTCCAAGCGCGGGGTAGACCAGCTCACGCCACGGATCAGGAAGGGCGAGGTCGACGTCTTCGACACGACCTCCCTGTTCGAGCAGCTGCTCGAGCTCGATCGCCCGAATGACACCGGCCTTTTGGCGTACAGCGTGCAGCACGCCGTGGGAATAGGCCTGGCTTCGATTGCCCTTGCGAAATCGAGAAGAAGCGACGTGGTGTTGGCCGTATCGGGTGGAGCTGCGGTGAACACCTACCTCATGGAGGGCATCCGCGAGGCAGTCCGAGGCCGTCTGAGGGTCATCACGAATGTCAAGGTGCCGCCCGGCGACGGCGGGATTGCTCTGGGCCAGTGCTTTCTAGCAGATCCTGGGGACTAGGTTGCCCGCCGGCGCCTCGAGGATCCTGTATCCTCCAATGCCACTCTTGAGCAGGACTATCCCCTTGTGCTCCTTGGGCTTCCTAGCTTCGCCGATAATGGTGGCTTCCGTCGCCCCCGCCTTCTTCAGCGTCCTGAGCACCCCGTCAGCCACTCGAGGGTCGACGCCCAAGACGGCCGCGCCTTCATTCGCCAGATACAGGGGGTCGATGCCGAGCATGCCAAGGTAGAGGCGAACGCTCTCCTTCACGGGGATTGCCGACTCTTCGACGGCCACGACCGCGCCGCTTCCCTTCGCCCAATCGTTAAGCGTCATGGCCAGCCCTCCTCTGGTGGGGTCGCGCGCTGCATGGATGCCTTCACCGAAGCGCTCCAACAAGGGTAGCATGTACGACGTCAAAGGTCGAGCGTCGCTCTTCAGGCCCGACTTCATCACGTCGACCCCCTGCTGCAGGGCCAGTATCGTCGCGCCGTGGTCTCCCATGGTGCCGGTGACTATGATTTTGTCCCCCGGCTTCAACTCCGCGTCCACAATGGGCCTCCTTGTCAGCCCAAGGCCCACCGTCGTTATGACGATCTTGTCCAGCTGGCCTTTGGGCATCGTCTTGAAGTCCCCCCCAATAAGGGGTATGGACTCCTGACGAAGCGTGGCAGTAAGCGAATCCATGAGCTGGGTGAGCAGGTCCAGGTCGAAACCCTCCTCGACCACGATGGCATCGAGGAGTGCGATGGGTCTCCCGCCCATCATCAGCACGTCGTTGATGCTACCGGAAGCCGCTAGGCTCCCGATGTCCCCTCCGGGAAAGATTAGCGGGCTTACCGTGTATGAGTCCACCGTCACCACCAGGAATTCGTCGCCGATTGGGATGGCCGCGGCGTCGTCGGGGGAATCCAACCCCACTCCCCCCTTCACGGTCTTCAGTTTCCTCTCCAGCCTGCTGAACAGCATCCCCTCCAGGAGCTCCTGAGTCTCCTTTCCGCCGGCTCCGTGAGCGAGGGTGACGAAACGCCGTCCCATCCGCACAATCAGCCTCTGACCCTATCGCCCAGCAGGTCCCTAAGAGATCTGTCCACTTCCCTTTCCGCCCTCTTCTTGGAGACGCCGGCGTCGACCTCCAGCTGTACGGCGATGTCTCTATAGTAGCTGAAGCTCTCGAGGAACTCCTGCTCGCTAAGCTTCGTTATCGCGGTCCCCGCGTGCACCAAGACGTAGTCTCCCACGGAGAGCTCCTCGGGCGTGGCGGCAAGGATCTCCCTGACCGTTCCGCCTCCGAAGTCTACCTTGGCAATCAGGTCGTTGATTTCGATAACCCTAGCTGGCACGGCCCAGCACAACTACCGCTTCGCCTCCGTTTCGGCGGCCACCTTGTCGGCAAGCCCTCCGCCCCCATATCTTGCCCACACGGCGCAGGTCCCCTCCGAAGAGACCATGCACGGCCCATAAGGCTTCTCCGCCGTGCAGGCGACCAGGAAGAGAGGGCAATCTGTCGGCTTGATGAGGCCAAGGGTGACCTCGCCACAGCGACATCCTTCCGGGAGGTCCTCGGTCCAGGTCTTCTTCGTGGGATCCCGTATGTCAAATCGTCAACTTCGCGTCGTGTGACGCATACTTCTTGCGAGGTTCCAGGCCGCTGGCCGGTATCACGCCTATCCCTCTCCAGGCGGCGTCCGCCTCTTCAAAGACCTTTGCGATGGAGGCCTTCGCCCGCGCGTTGCCTTCCCAGCCGACAGCCCTCCTGTACTCTATTTCCACCTTGTGCTCCCCACGGCTTATCTGATTGAGCAAGCCTGCTATCGAAATGAGTAGATCTAGGGGCTCGAAACCGGAGACGACCGCCGGGGTCTTGAACCTCTCAGCTATCGGCGCCCAAGCTGACGCACCGGTTATCACTGAAACATGGCCTGGCGCGATGATGCCGTCCACCCCGCCCACCTTCTCCAGCGCAAAGGAGGCCGCGGGCGGAGTCAGGCGCAAGGCGCTCAGAAAATACAGGTTCTCGGGGACCATGTCGTGAGCTAGCGGTTCGGAGTAGCTGGGAGTGGTGGTCTCGAATCCTATCCCGAGGAAGACGCAATCCTTCCCGTATTCCTTGGCGTCCTTGATGGCATCAAGGAAGCTGTAGACGACCTTCACATCGCCGCCCAGAGCCTTCGCCTCCTCTAGACTCCTGGCATTTGAGACCGCATTTGTGTTGGGCAGCCTGAAGGCGTCGCCATATGAATACACACGCACGCCTTCCAAGGCGAGCCGGATGCAGATGTCGACGTAGTTCGCGGGCGTCACGCATACAGGGCATCCAGGCCCGGAGATCATCTCCACGTTGCTGGGCAGGAGGCTTCTGATGCCGTAGTGCGTCGTGGTCCATTCATGCGTGCCGCAGAAGTTCATGATGCGGATTCTGGTCCCCTCCCTTCCTCCCCTTGAGCTCACTGGCAATCTGTCCAATGGTCTGAGCGATGCTCTTTGCGACTCCGGCGTCGGTCCTGAAGTACCTCTCGACATCGACCGAGAGGTCTCGTCGAGCCTTTGGCAACCGTGCTGAGAGCCTTGTTGACTAAGATAAGGCTTTTCATTCATGCCACAACTCACCTGGCAAACTCGTCATGACGGTTCAAGAAGCCAATCGTCCGCCAGTCCTTCCGGAAACTCATCCGGGCAAACCATAATAGCACCTGCGGGCTGGCGGTTGACTGAGTCATCCGTTGACACTCTCTCTCATAGGCCTCGGCATTCAGGGGACCGACGGCATCCCCATGGGGGCTCTGGAGTTCGCCCGCAAATGCGATCATCTGTACGCCGACGTCTACACGAGCCCCTGGCCGGACGGCCTCCTGGCGCGGATGGGGAAACTCGTGGGCAGAGAGCTCGCTCCGGCTACCCGCACCCTCCTGGAGGACGGGAGGAGGATACTGGAGGAGAGCTCCAAGGGAGAGACGGCCGTCTTCTGCATGGGGGACTCGCTGATCGCCACGACGCACATGACCCTACGACTTCGTGCCTTGGAGTTGGGCATCCCGGTGAAGGTCTTCTACTCTTCAGGGATCCTCAACGCCGTCTTCGGCGAGACGGGTCTCCATCCCTATAAGCTGGGCCGGGTCATCACCCTGGTCAGGTCGACGCCTTCCGCTCTCGGCTCCGTCTACTCCGCCGTCAAGGAGACGCTCGGCCTGGGGCTTCATACGCTCCTCCTCCTGGAGTACAGCTACGACGAGAACTTCGACCTGAAGCCCACTGACGGCATGAAGATGCTCAGCGAGGTCGAGAGCTCTTACAGGCTGGGGGTCTTCCCCGACGACCGCCTCCTGATCGTCGTCTCCAGGCTCGGATGGCCGGACCAGTCCGTCGTCGCGGGCAGGCTCCATGATCTCCAGATGATGGAGTTCGGCCCTCCTCCTCACAGCATATTGGTCCCCGGAAGCCTCCACTACACCGAGTCGGAGGCGCTCGTCGCCCTGGCGAAGGCTGACCCCACCATGCTCGCGTCATCCAAGACGACGCTGGTCCCTCCTAGCAAGACCATCGTAGACAGGACCGTCGCAAAGACCAAGGCGGCCCTGAAGGTGGCCAAGGAGCTGGCTGCCCAGCCTTCGATGCCCGACCTTCGAAGCGTCTTCGACAACGTGGAGGCCTACCTTTCGGACGCCGACCGGTTCATCCTGGAGGGGAAGCCCGAGCTTGCCCTGGTGGAGGCCGGCTACGCAGAGGGCCTCCTGGACTCTCTAAGGCTCCAGGGGATCCTGAAGATGACGTGGTGAAAGAAGGTCTTAATACCGACAGGGGCGTGTGGTCACTCCTGCGACTGATGATTTGACTGGGAGTATCTTCGTAAGAGACGCCTCCGTCGCCACCTTCGATCAGCAGGTTCCGCCTTTTCAAGTCCGCCTCGGTCTACGTCGAGGACGGTCGTTTCATAAAGGTCGGAAAGCCCGAAGAGGTCAGGCCTCTCGCCGTGCATCCTGACGTCACCATCGACGGCCACAACAAGCTCGTCATGCCCGGCCTCGTCAACACGCACGTCCATCTGGCACAATCTCTTCTCAGGAGCTCAGTCCCGGATGATGTCACCCTTCTTGACTGGCTGACGCGATGGGTCTGGCCTCTGCAGGGGAGCTTCGAAGGAGAGGACGGCCGCGTCAGCGCCGAGCTTACATTGCTCGAGATGATAAAGGCCGGCACCACTGCTTTCATCGCCACCTCCGTCAACGGTAGGTACGGGCCAGAAAAGGTGGCCGAAGCCGTCCACGCTTCGGGCGTCAGGGCCGCCCTGGGAAGGCAGATTATGGACATCCCAGGCTACGCTTCCAAGAAGGAGGCCCTCCCGGCCAGCCTGCAGGAGGGCAAGGAGGCTTCTCTCAAATCTTTCAGGGGGCTCCGTCAGGCGTTGGGACGGCAAAGACGGAAGGCTCTGGATTTGGCTTTCCCCTCGGACTCCTGGCGCCTGCAGCGACTCCCTGTTCAAGGAGATGGCTTCAGTCCTCGATGAATACGACTCCGGCCTGACCATGCATCTCGCGGAGATCCAGGACGACGTGGCCTACTTCAAAGAGAGGGGCACGACGCCTGCCAAGTTCCTCGGGAAGATGGGGCTTCTGAGGAACAAGACGGTATACGTGCACTGCGTCTGGCTTTCCGACGCCGACATCAAGGAGTTCGCAAAAAGAGGGAGCACGATATCCCACAACCCCTCCTCGAACATGAAGCTGGGCTCGGGGATCGCTCCTGTGGTGAAGATGCTCAAGGCAGGCGCCAACGTAGCCCTTGGCACAGACGGAGGGCCCAGCAACGACACCTACGACATGCTGAGGGAATGCAAGTTGGCCGCCCTCCTCCAGAAGGTGGCTATGCGAGACCCGAGGGCCTTGGGCTACAGCGATGCCCTCAGGATGGCCGTCACTAACGGATACAGGTCGATGGGTCTTGAAGGCGTCGTGGGCCGTGTCGAGTCGGGGTACAGGGCGGACTTCATCATCCTGGACCTGGACAGCCCTCATCTAACACCGTCGCTAAATCCCTTGTCGAACGTCGTGTATTCAGCCACCGGGCAGGACGTCTCCCACGTCTTCGTGGACGGACGAGCCCTGATGCTGAACAGGAAGGTCACAACTTTGGACGAAGAGAAGGTCATCGGCGAAGCGAGAAGGAGGGCCTCCTCCCTGGTCGAGCGGGCAGGCTTGGATAAAAGTTCAAAGGCCTGACGACGTCGGGTCCTGGGGCTTCATCAGCTCCCGCAGGAAGACGGTGGCGTAGCAACCGCTGTACAGCCCGAACCGGATTTCGGCGTAGTCCTCAACGCGGCAGCCCTTGAACCACCCTACGATGGGGGCAGGCCGGTATCCACCCTCCAAGCTGAGCTCCTGCATCTCCTTGATGAAGAAGTCCCTGGGCGTGAGCCCCTCCTCCTCCAGAACGTCGGCCATGGCGATGGAGTACGGGTCATGCCTGTTCCTGAATGCGAAGCCGGGAAGCTGGCCGAGCGGCACAGGGATGAAACCAGCCATCGCTTCCGACGGATCCCTGAGATACCTTTCGAGAACGACGGGGACGTCTCTGCCCTTCAGGATGTACATCGCGGATTCCTCGGAAAGCGAGCCGCTCCGTTCCAAGACCTTGCTGAGCATCCTGTTGTAGAGGTAGGACTGGTATGACTGGACCAGTAGACGCCTCAGGCTCAAGGGGACCTTTCGCAGTGCGAGAACCGCGTCTGCTTCGGGCATCCCCTTCTCTAGCAGAATCTCCGCCGCCTCCGAGAACCTCCTCTTCACGATGGCTCCTCCGACCTTCTGGTTCGGCTTGTCCCTTCCGAACCGCTGCGAGCCGAAGAAGTTGGGGAGTCTGCACGCGTCGAGAAGCGATCCAATCTCCTTCACGTCCGACGGGTCCCCGCCGAACGAGTGGACCCTGATCCTGAAGAAGTTGCCCAGCAGGTCCACCTTCTTCAGCGGTCTGACAGTCTCGGCCACCAGTGAGAGCCCTGAACGCCGCCTCCTCGACAAGTCCGGGCGGGGCCTCCGCTTTCTTCCTGCCTGAAAGGAACTGATACGTCAGGGCCCTCTTGTCCTTCAGGCCGAGGGAGTTCATCGCGATGCCGGTGGTCCACTGCACCCTCTCACGGGCTTCGATGGTGCCTGAGTTCCACTTGCAGAGCACGTAGAGGGGGTATCCCTCCGACCCTTTCTTCACTATGAGCTTCTTCGAATCATCCATGAGGACCTCTGATACCACGAAGTCTTCGGGGACAGTCTTTGTCCTCCCTCCGAGCCCCTTCCCAGAGGTGGCGTATTCCCCGATGCCAATGTCCAATTCCTCTAGGACTGTGGTCTTCATGGCTTTCACGCCGGCCTAGAGCAGCTTGAGGTCGCCCGTAACGCGGTCGATGAGCTCGGCTGGACCTGGGCCGATGCCCAGGCAGGTGGTCGTGTTGGGCGCGATTTGAGTCAGACCGCGATCCACCACCATGGCCGTGGGAAGGCCCAGCTCCTCGGCCGTCCGCCGAAGGTCTTCCAGTTCAGATTCGCTCCCCACCTTGACCACGATCTTCGCCTGCCCCTCAGCCCACCACCCCTTGAACCACTTCGGCTTCTTCCGTTCGGTGTCTCTCGACGCGGCGACGGCCGCATGGGCCACCTGTGCAGCCAACTTACCCTTGCCCATGGAGATGTCCGTCCTCACCGCCATCACCTGTTTGAATTCGAACTCCTCCGCCAAGGACTCTCAGCCATTGGGCTTCCCTCCTATTGATATAAAGTTGGGGTCGCTTCGTAAAGGATGCCCTGAGGTATCAGATGGTCTTCTCGGTCTTGGCGATGGCGTCCAAGATGGTCTTGTAGAGGCCTGGGTTCGTCTCAGCCAGCCTCTCCAACCTAGGGGGCTTCAAGCCGATCCTCTTCGCCCTGTTGATGTTGTACCTCACGAGCCTTTCGGCGTTGGTCTCGTGCCAGCCGCACTTCTGCATGTACTTCATGATTGTATCGAAGGCCTCTTCGTCCGAGACCTTCTTCACGTTGATGAGATAGGGAGGAAGGATGAGCCAGAGGATGCGGTGCCTGCCATCCATGATCGGGCTCTCGAGGATCTTCTCGATGTACCTGTACTGTCCGGAGTCCTGGTAGGGTCTGGGCTTGGGGAGCCTAAGAGACAACCTCTCCACGATCTCCTGCATCGCCGGTGGAAGCCTCACCGGCTTCTCCATCTTCTTGAAGCGCTGGAAGATGAAGAGCGAGAACTGGTCCTGAACGATGTCGACGAGCCTCTCCTTGGACAGATAGATGTACCCTAAGTACAGCGTGTTGTTCACCAAGGCGAACCGAGGATTGTCCAAGAGCTGCAGGGTGGCCATGACACTGAGGTACCTCTCGGCGGGCACCCTCATCTGCAGCTTCATCCTCGCCTCTTCCGTTGCCCTCCACGGAAGCTTCTCCACGGTCTCCATCCTTAGGTCGAAGAGCCCGTTCATCAGGTTGCACATCGCGCCCACCTCCTCCTCTCTGAAGGCCTCCCTGGACCTGGTCCCCTCCGATCGGGCGAAGACCCTCTCCAGGAAGGTGCTCGAGGTGGCTTTCACCATGATCATGGCAACAATGAAACTGAAGATTTCGACGAACCTGTCTTCGTACCGAATCTCGCTAGGCTTCTTCTCCAGGGCCTCCAGGATCCTCTCCTCGGCCCTGGAAAGGATATCCTGTGCCCTGCTGATGGTCTTGGGGTCCGCGATGTCGTCGATGGAGAAGCCCGAGTCCCTGAGGTACGATTCGACTCCCGGAATGAACGGATACCTCACGAACTCGGCCTCCCTAGAAACGGACGAACTCATCGAGCTACTCTCTCTTTCTTCTCCGTGGACGATATAAGGTTTAGAGACGGGAGGATGCCCTTTCCGTCAGCTAGGTTTTCCGTTTAGAGATTATGTTTATCTGAGGTTATTGGCTAACACCTTCTGCTGAACAATGTACGTCATCATTTCGCATCGGAAGGACCTGGACGGCCTTGCGTCGGCCGCGCTGTCTCTTCGGTTCGTCGCCAAGCACAAGCGTCAGCCGTACGTCATCTCGCTCAAAGACTACACCGACGAAGACCCCGTCGTCGAGGAGAAGTTCCTGGAGCTTCAGAATAGCAAGTTCCTCATAACCGACCTTTCGACCAATCTCCCCAACCTCGAACCCATACTCGAGAAATTCCGGACGTTGAAGTCTTGGAACAATGAAATATCGTGGTTCGACCACCACCCTTCCACCGAGGCGATCAGGTCTTCCCTTTCGGGCGTCGTGGACTTCCTCGACCTCCGTGCCAGCTCCACTGTGGCGTCGGAAATCACCTACCAGAACCTGTTCGTCCGAAACGGGCTCGACGACGCTCACGCCCTCCTGCTCTCCAAGCTCGGACGCGATTCGGACCTCCTCGAGCTGAAATACGGCGTCACCTCCAAGCTGATGGCCATGATAGACTACTCCAACTACTTGGACAAGCGCACGATAATCGCCCCGAGGCTCCTCCAAATAGTCCTACAGCTGGCCTTCCCACGGATCGAAGCGGACGAAGACGGAATCGTGGAGCCCTATCAGAACGGTTTCATCGAGGAGTATGAGGCACTGAAGACGAAGGAGAGGAAGAAGATTCTGGCCGATTCCGAAGTCTTCCAGGCCGGCAAGCACTCCGTCGTCCTATTCCGGTTCCCCGCCATCTTCTCGGGGACGCAGGCCTCGCTGATCGTGCTGGATCAATTCAAGGCCGACGTCTCCATAGGCCTCAGCGACTCAGGCGAAGGAAGTGTCAGGAGGACCGTGGAGGATGTCAGCTGCAGGAAGATCGCAGAGCTTTTCGGTGGGGGAGGTCACGACTTTGCGGCTGGCTTCCCTACGGAAAGGGGGAAGATGTCGGCGCTAGAGCTGGAACAGTACAAAGAGAAGGTTAAGAAGGCCGTAATCAGACTGCTTTCCTAGACGCCGTTCGTCTGTGGCAGGGTCCGTTACTGGGGATAACATGAGACAGCTTCGTTTCGTAGAGGTGCAGAGGGGGGAGCGGCGCAGGGAGGCAAGATGCCCGGTCTGCCATGGGTTCTCCTCCCTGTGTCGAGAAGAACGATGTCCCTACATTGCCAAGCTCAAGGCCTTCAGATCGGCGGCCCGCCTCGAGAACATCGACAGGGTCTTCGGCGCGTCGCCACCTTCGGTCTTCGTAGGAGAGCATGGCTATCCCAAGGTGCTGGCTGGTCCCCTTGTCCCCCCTCTCCCGCACGAGGACACCACGCTGATGGACATGCCGGAGAGATGGGTGGACAAGGGATTTGATGAGATTCTGCGTTACCGCCTGAGCCTCGTGAGAGGCAAGTACACAATGGACGTCGGGGAGGCCGTCGACCCCTCCCGCATCCTCTCTGCAACCCAGGAGATCATCATGGCCTCGAAGCCCACCGATGTGGAGGCCGTCTTGGGGAAGAGGCCGGTCCTCAGCGAGGTGTTCAATTCGAGGAGCCCCCCCAACGGGCCTTCAGCGCCGCTCGTCAGCGTCAGAGTGGCCGAGAACCCCTCCGTCTCGCTAAGGGTGGAGAAGGTGGTAGGAGACACCGATTTCAGGGCGGCCGAAGCCATCCCGGACCTCTTCTTTGGGGGCGTGAGGCAGAGCCAGATCACGAAGCTGCTCAGCATAGGCCTGCTCGGCGTCAAGAAGCACAGGAGGCTGGTCCCGACGGAATGGAGCATTACGGCCGTCGATGACATCCTCGGAAGGGGGCTCATCGACAAGGTCCTTGACTTCGCGGAGGTCAGCGGTTACAGCTTCTTCAGCCACAGGGCCTTGGGGAATACCGTGTGCGTGGTGCTCCTGCCATCCCCTTGGATGTTCGAAGGCCTTGAGGGTTGGCTGACGGCCGACTCGAAGGTGTACTCTGACTACGAGCTGACGTCGGGAAGGAAGACCTACCCAACCAATCTGGCGGGAGCATATCATGCGGCAAGGCTGCCGGTCTTGGAATACCTCGCGAGCACAAGGAGACAGGCCGGCGCGCTGGTTCTCATGGAGGTGCATCCCGAATGGATTCCCCTGGGCGTCTGGCGGTTCCGCGAAATCGCGCGCAAAGCCCTGCGGCGGCCTCCCACCGAGGCGGACGACCTCGGCCAAGCGCTTCGTCTGGCCTCCGCTGAACTCTCGATACCTATCCAGAGATGGGTCGAAGCATCTCGGCTCATCCCGCACTTCCTTCACCAGACGAGGCTTGAAGACTTCTTCAGGTCCGCGAGCTGAAAGGCCTATTATGAGAGCCCCACATCTCATTTGTGATGAAATTCCGCGGAACGGTAACTATAGGAAGCTAGTGGCGGCACCTCCCGACTGACGAGCGGGTCAACGATAGCGGGTCTTGATAGCCAGCATGACGGGCACCCCCAATCCCACGCAGGCCACCAGTTCGCCCACCAACATTGTGGCGAAACTTGTGATAGGGTTGGAGGAATAAACCAAAGCCATCAACAGGACGCCTATGAAAAACGCCACTATCACGCTCGCCTGGAGGGCGGCCACGACCAGGGAACCCTTGGACTGCCACCTCCCCAGCAAGTAGGCAATGAGGCCCACGAAGAGATTGGCGGCGGTCCCGATGACTATGTCGGGCAATCCATACGGCGATATGAGGTTGGATATCACCACTCCCAATGTCACCCCCAGCACTCCAGCAAAGCCTACCCTTCTATTCCATGAGATTGGCAGCAATGCGTCCGTAATGCGCACCTGAATGGGGCCGTAGGCGATCGGCGCGATCGCGTAGGTCCCAATGCCATAGACGGCAGCAATAAGCGCGGTCTGCGCCAGCAGCTCCGCACGACTCTTGCTGAGTTCCCCCATCGCTATCTTAGTGTCCACACTCAATTCTCCTCCCAACCGGGATTTCTTCAGCGGAACGGTGGGAGGCCCCACCACCCGCCAGAGCCGAACATCCCCCTCCCGCAGTAATAAGTCTTGACTGCCTGCGGCGGCCAGCCAACGCTCCTCACCTTCGGTTCGCGAGAACCTGTGCAAACAGGGAGAGGCCCGGTTTCTAGTCCCGATTCATCAAACCTTTTAAAAACACATCTTCCACATGCCTCCCGTAACAGGAGTTCAGCGTCTCATTGGCATCCAAGGACGTGCTCCGCCGCAAGTTCTCCGAGGACTACGCCCGGTACTACAAGGTCGCCCTGTTCGGCCAGGAGGGCTTCGTTCGCAGACAATGCACCAACTGTGGCAAGTTCATCTGGACGGCCAGCGACGCCTCTCTGTGCCCCGAATGCGAAGGGTACACTTTCATAGGCAGGCCGCCCACTAGCGTCAGAAAGGACTACACCACCGCCTGGGCTTCCATCGAGAAGTACTTCGTCGATCGTGGCCACACAAGCGTGAAGAGGTATCCCGTCGTGGCCCGCTGGAGGCCCGACCTCTACTTCACAGTCGCCTCCATAATCGACTTCCAGAGGGTCGAGAACGGAAAGATAATCTTTGACTTCCCCGCCAACCCTCTCGTCGTCCCCCAGATGTGCCTGAGGTTCAACGACATCGAGAATGTGGGCGTGACCGGGCGCCACTACACCTCCTTCTGCATGGTGGGCCAGCACGCCGTGAACAACGCCCAGGGATACTGGAAGGACAAGACCATCGAGCTGGACTACGGGCTTCTCACGGGACCCTTCGGCGTCCCCAAGAAGGAGATAACCTTCGTAGAGGACGTCTGGCTGGGCTATGGGGCCTTCGGCTATTCTCTGGAATACTACGTGAGAGGCCTTGAAATCGGGAACGCCGTTTTCACCGAATTCGAAGGCTCGCCCGAGAGCTACGTCACGATGCCCCACCCCATAGTCGACATGGGCGCGGGCCTGAATCGTTTCACCTGGATGACCCGGGGGACGCCCACCAGCTACGAAGCCGTATTCGGCCCAGTCTACGACCATCTCATCAAGCGGCTGGGGCTACGCCCAGACCAGAAGCTATTGACGGAGTACTATTCCCTCGCTGGCTCATTGGACATCACCGAGGTGCAGAACCCCATCGCCGCCAAGGAGGCCGTCGCTAGGAAGCTGGGCCTTACGGGCGAGGGACTTGAAGCGCAGATCGCTCCACTGGAGGCGGCCTTCTCGCTCTTGGACCACAGCAGGACACTGCTATTCGCCATAGTCGACGGAGCGCTCCCCAGCAACGTGGCCGGCGGGTACAACCTCCGGGTCCTGTTCCGAAGGGCCCAGAACTTCATCGAAGAGTACGGCTGGGACATAACGCTGGCGGAGCTGGCTTCGCTTCATGCCGAGTTCTTGAAGCCCATGTATCCGGAGTTGGCCGAGGGCATCGGCTCAGTGGAACAGATATTCGGCGTCGAAGAGAGGAGGTACGATGCCAGCAAGGCCCGCGTCGCCTCCATTGTTCAGCAGCTGCAGAAGTCAAAGAAATCGCCGTCGCTGGAAGATCTCATCCGCCTCTACGACAGCGAGGGGGTCACGCCCGAGCTCCTTAAGGAGAACGGCCTCTCCATAACGGTCCCCTCCGACTTCTACATGAAGGTCACGGAGAGGCACATCGTCCAGAAGCAGGCGGAGGAGAAGCCCCTCTATGACACTACAGGGTTGCCCAGGACCAGGCCCCTCTTCTACGAAGAGAGGTCACTCTTCGACTTCGACGCAAAGGTCCTCCGGGCCTTTGAGGGACGACGCCATCGTGCTGGACCAGACGGCGTTCTACCCGCGATCGGGAGGGCAGGAGCCTGACCTCGGCACCATCGACGGGATACCGGTTGTCGACGTTATCAAATACGGCGACGTCATCGTCCACGTCCTCGAGGGGAAGGCCCCGGCAGAAGGCGAGATGGTTCACGGAAGGGTCGACCAGGTGAGGAGGGGCATCCTGATGCGCCACCACACCGCCACACACATCGTGAACGGGGCCGCCCGGCAGGTCCTCGGCCCATGGGTCTGGCAGCATTCCGCCTACAAGGACATCGACAAGGCAAGGCTTGACATTACCCACCATAGCCACCTCACCCGAGAGGAGATGCTCAAGATCGAAGAAGTCGCCAACCAGGTCGTCCGCGAGAACATCCTGGTGGACCTGCAGGTCCTGCCACGCAGCGTGGCGGAGCAGAAGTATGGCTTCAGGCTCTACCAGGGAGGGGTGATCCCAGCGAAGGACCTTCGTGTTCAGAAGATAGGAGACTTCGACGTCGAAGCGTGCGGAGGGACCCACTGCAGCAGGACGGGCGACGTGGGCTACATCAAACTTCTCAAGGCTGAGAGGCTGCAGGACGGCGTCGAGCGCCTCGAATTCGTGGCCGGAGGGCCGGCCGTGAAGTACATGGCGGAGCAGGAATCCAGGGTCCTTGGCGTCGCCGAGCAGTTCCAGACGCAGCCCGAGCAGATCGTCTCCGTTGTGGGCTCGCTTAGGGAGGGAAACGACCAGCTCAAGAAGAGGTACAAGAGCATCTCGAAGGAGCTCTCCGCCCAGATGGCCGCCAACATCGCCCATCTGTCCGAGGACATCGGAGGAATCAGGCTCCTCTTCCTGGACGCGGACTATTACGATGACCAGGCGCACATCGCCATGGGAGAGCAGATCGTCGAGAAGAGGCCTGAGGTCGTCTACGTAGGGGTGGCCAGGCTCAACGGGAGGTGCCGGATCATCATCTTCGCCGGCGAGAAGGCCCGGGCTTCCGGCGTGGACGCCTCGACGCTGGTGAAGGAGTCCTCCAAGCTCTTGGGCGGCTCCGGCGGCGGCTCGGCGAAGATGGCCCAGGGAGGTGGCGAGATACCCTCCACTACTCAGCCCCTGAGAGACCTTATAACTCGCCTCATCAAAGAAGCAAACAAACAGTGATCCGGCTTGGGCGAGGTTGAGACGAAGTGGGTGAAGAGATGGGAGGACAGTGGGGTCTTCCAGGCTGACCCTGACCCGGGGCGCCAGAAGGTTTTCGTCACCTTCCCTTACCCGTACATGAACGGGCCCCTCCACCTGGGTCACGCGTATACGGCCCTCAGGGTGGACGTCTTCGCACGTTACAAGAGGATGAAGGGCCTCAACGTGCTCTTCCCTTGGGCCTGGCACTGGACCGGCCAGCCTATAGTTTCGGCGGCCGAGCGGCTGTCAAGAGGAGACCCGCTGATGGTCCACGAGTTCCGGGACATCGACCACATACCTGACTCGGTGCTTGCTAGTTTCAAAGACCCCCTCCGCATGGCGGAGTACTACACGGAGCACAACCGTAACGCCGTCAAGCTCCTTGGCCTGTCCATTGACTGGCGCAGGGAGTTCCACACCTCCAGCCACGAGCCCGCGTTCAGCAAGTTCGTCGAATGGCAGTATGAGAAGCTGAAGGAGCTGGGGTACGTTGTCCAAGGGACCCACCCTGTAGTTTGGTGCCCTCACGACAAGTCCCCCACTGGCGACCATGACAGGCTCGAGGGCGAGGGTGTAGCCCCCGAGGAATTCACCCTAGTCAAGTTCAGGCTCACACAGGAGAACAAGTTCCTGGTGGCGGCGACGTTCAGGCCCGAGACCATCTTCGGCGCCACCAACGTCTGGGTCAACCCCGAAGGTTTCTACTCCGACGTCGTGGTCGACGGTGAGAACTGGATTATCAGCAGCGAGGCCGTCACCAAGCTCACGGAACAGGGAAGGGCGGTCAACATCATTCGGAAGCTCGACGCCCTCTCGCTTCTGGGCCTCAGGTGTGTGGTGCCCATCGTGGAGAGGACGATCCCCGTACTGCCGGCGCTCTTTGTCGACACCGACAACGCGACGGGCGTGGTCTACAGCGTCCCCGCCCATGCGCCTTACGACTGGCTGGCCCTGAGGGACCTCAAGACCGGCAACGAGAAACTGCGTGCCTACAAGGTGAAGCCTGAAATCATCGAAGAGACGTCCCCCATCTCGATAATCAACTTGGCAGGGTACGGCCCCTACCCCGCCGTGGACGCCGTAAACGCCCTCCAGGCCGTCGACCAGCTGGATCCCAAGGGCGAGGAGGCCACCAAGGAGATCTACAGCAAAGAGTTCCACAATGGGACCATGAAGGAGAACTGCCTCGCTTATTCGGGCATGAAGGTTTCCGACGCCAAGGAGGCCATCGTCGGCGAGCTGATCAAGATGCGGCTGGCCGACAAGATGTTCGAGCTGCCGCAGAAGGTCATCTGTCGTTGCATGACCAAATGCATTGTGAAGGTCCTCCAGGACCAGTGGTTCATCCGCTACAGTGACCCCGTCTGGAAGGAGAACTCTCTCAAATGCGTCGCCGCCGCTGAGGTCTTCCCCGAAGAGGCGCGGCAGTGGTTCGTCGAAAGCGTGAACTGGATAAGGGAATGGCCTTGCGCTCGGAAGGTAGGCTTGGGCACTCCCCTCCCTTGGGACAAGGATTGGATAGTCGAGACGCTCAGCGACTCAACCATTTACATGGCGTTTTACACAGTCGCGCATCTCATCCGCTCTCGGGGGATAACTGCTGAATCGCTAACCCCCGAAGCGTTCAACTTTATCTTCCTCGGCGCTGGCGACTCCTCAGGCGTCTCTGCCAGCTCCGGCATCCCTGCGAAGGCTCTCGACGCCATGAGGTCTGAGTTCCTCTACTGGTACCCCGTCGACCTGAGGAACAGCGCCAAGGAGCTCGTCCCGAACCATCTCACCTTCTTCATCATGCAGCATGTCGCCATGTTCAAGCCACCCCAGTGGCCTAGGGGGCTGGGGGTCAACGGGATGATGCAGCTTGAAGGCGTCAAGATGTCCAAGTCGAAGGGAAACGTCATCCCAATCTCCGTGGCCATCGGGGACATGGGAGCCGACGCCGTTCGGGGCACCCTTCTGTCCAGCGCCGAAGGGATGGACGACCCGGATTGGCGGTTGAAGAACGCGGAGGACATGCGCAGCAGGATCGCGGCCCTTCCCGCCTTCATCGAGAAGTCCATCGCGTCTTCCATCGACCGTGAAGAGCTCCCCATCGACAGGTGGCTAATGTCCAAGCTCCAGCTTCGAGTCTTGGCCGTTTCGCAGGCTGTGGAAGGCCTGAAGACCAGGACCGCATTTCAGGCAGCGTTCTTTGACGTGTGGAACGACCTGAGATGGTACCTGAAGAGGATGTCTCCGAGGAAGGAGACTCTCCGGGCGTACGCACGCACTTGGTCGCTCATCCTCTCTCCTTTTGTCCCGTTTGTGGCGGAGGAGCTCAATGAGAGGCTGGGGGGGAAGGGCCTCGTCTCCATCGGTCGCTGGCCTGAGCCGGAGGGAAGGATGGTGGACGCCAACGCCTTGCTGGGTGAGTGGGACGTGGAAAATACCATCGGCGACGTCAAGGGCATACTGGCGGTCGTCAAGCAGCAACCCACGAAGGCCTCCATCTTCGTCGCCTCTGCGGAGCGGTTGCAGATCGTTCAGGAAGGTGGCTGACAACCTCCTGAAGGGAAGGAAGGAGGGAGACATAATCAAGGAAGGCCTCAGCTCGGCCGCCCCTGCCGACCGGCAGGCTGTCGTGTCTCTCATTCAGTCCGTCATAAAGCTATGCCGCGGCCTAGGAGACGAAGTCCTGGGCCAGCTCCTCGCCGCGGACGCCTTCGATGAATGGGAGGTCCTCCGCGATGCAGCCCCCTTCATCGCCTCCGAGACCGGCTTGAAGGCCGTGGAGGTCCTGAAAGACATTCCATCCGCGGCATCAAGCAGGAAGGCTCTCAATCCGCTCCCGCTCAAGCCCTCCATCGTCCTAGAGTAGCGCGAGCTAACTGAGCAACCCATTAATGCCGATCCCGCGCACAGATTCGCGTTGAAAGCGCTGTACCTAGAAGGCATCGGCAAGGAGTTAATGCTGAAGGACGTCCCTGTCCCGTCCCCCCTAGCTCCCGGACGAGGTGCTGGTGAAGACGGAACTCACTGGGATTTGCTACCGTGACATCCTCACGACCAAGGGCTTCTTCCCGAGGACCAAGCTCCCGGTGGTCTTGGGACATGAGATTGCAGGAAGGGTCGCCAAACTCGGCTCTGGAGTGACCGGCTTCAGGGAGGGGGACAGGGTAACCTCCTTGATCTACGAGCCGTGCGGCAAGTGCGAATACTGCCTGTCGGGGAGAGAGAACCTCTGCCGCTCGAAGAGGACCTTCGGCGAAGACATCGACGGCTCCTACGCCGACTTCGTGAAGATTAACAGCCGGTCTCTCGTAAAGGCCCCTGATGGCGTGTCGTCGGCCGGGCTTGCCATCTCTGCCTGCGTCACCGGGATGCTGATGCACGCGTTCAGGAAGCGGGCCGCCCTCCAGCCCGGCGAAACCGTCCTGGTCACTGGAGCTGGCGGCGGTGTGGGTATCCACGCTGTGCAGATCGCCAAGGCCCTCGGCGCGAGAGCTATCGCCGCCACTTCCTCAGAGTGGAAGGCGCAGAGCGTCAAAGAGGCAGGCGCCTCTGATGTGGTGGTCTGGACCGAGGGTTTCGGCGACGAAGTGAAGAAGCTGACCGACGGCAGGGGTGTCGACGTCGTCCTGGAGTCCGTGGGAGGTCCGACCTTTGGTGAGAGCATGAAGAGCCTCGCACCCGGAGGCAGGCTCGTCGTTGTCGGGAACGTCCTCCCCTCGTCCGTCCAGTTCCAGCTGGGGGTCCTGATCCTGAAAGAGCTCTCCATCGTGGGGAGCATCAGCTCTGTGAAGAAGGATGTCGAGGACGCCCTGAAGCTCACCGCCGAAGGGAAGATCAAGCCCGTCGTCCACGACACCCTCCCGTTGGAGGAGGCATCTCGCGGTCACAAGCTGATGTCGGACAGGGCCACCCTCGGCCGCTTGATGCTCAAGCCTTAGCGCCTTTCCATCAGATACGCGTCCTCTCCGTCGGGGTAATATCCGGGCAGGACCTTTTCGATGGAGAAGCCGAAGCTGCGATAGAGATCCTGTGCTCCCACGTTCGATACTCCAACCTGAAGGGTCACCTCCTTGCACCTCTTGGAGAGGCGCAGCAAGGCTTCACGGAGAAGAAGGGTTCCCACTTTCTTGCGACGCGAGTCGGTCCTGACGGCCATTGAGACTATGAGGCCCTTGTGGCCGTATTCGAAGAGCATGTATCCGACCAGCGTGTTCCCTTGAATGGCGACGAGGAAGCCGTCAAAATGAGAGTACTCCACCCGCATCAGATAGGCCTGGAGGACGTCGAGGTCGTAGGGGTGGGGGAAGGAAGTCTTCTCTATGTCGTAGACCTCGGGGAGGTCGCCGTGGCGGCATTCTCTAATCTTGATGGACAAGGCGTCGATGCGCTTCCGTCTGGCGCCTCCGCCTAAAAACCTGTCTCATGGCTAACGGTATCCTTAAACCAGACGGAATCGCGACCCTTTGCGACGAAGATATGTTCGCACCACTGCTGCTGCAAGGTTCGGAATGGCTGATAGTGATCGTCATAGTAGTCGTTCTGATCTTCGGCGCCGGCAAGATCCCCGACTTGGCGAAGTCGCTCGGACGCGCCCAGGGCGAGTTTCAGAAGGCGAAGGTCGAGTCCGAGCTGGAGCTTAAGAAGCTCAAGGAAGGCTCGTCAAGTCCTCAGCCCTCCGAGCATGACAAGCTCGTGAAGGCCGCGTGGGAACTGGGGATTTCGACCGAAGGCAAGACGGACGACCAGATTCGCGAAGACGTCAAGAAGGCCATTGGATAGATCGGGCGACTCGCCTCCACACTCGAGGTGTCCGCCGTCTTCTTTCTACCGTAACCTCCAGTCTATGAAATGCGCCATCGATTCGACATGCGTCCAACGAGGTCAGCCGAAGTAAAGCGTAGGGACCCGCTGCTAGGCCCAGTCGGTGTGGTACGAGCCCGCCTTGTCGATCCTTTCATATGTGTGGGCGCCGAAGATGTCCCTGAGGGCCTGAATCAAGTTCGCCGGCAGCTTCTCCCTGCGATAGGAGTCGTAGTAGTCGAGGGCCGAGTCCATGGCGGGCGCCGGGATTGACAGGGACTTCATCACCTGGACGACGTGCCGCCAGCTGCCTTCAAATCTCCGCAGGATCGGTTCCAGGCTGCTGTCGACCATAAGGTTGTCCAGGGAGGGTTCAGCTGCGAAAGCCGCCTGAACCCTGTCCAGCAGTTTCGCTCTGATGATGCAGCCGCCCTTCCAAATACGGGCTATCTCGTCGAGAGGAAGCGCATAACCGTACTCCTTCGAACCCGCCTTCAACAGAGTGAATCCCTGTGCGAAGGAGGCTATGAAAGAGCAGTAGAGGGC
The DNA here is from genome assembly GCA_963842885.1 of uncultured Nitrososphaerota archaeon. Taxonomy (GTDB): domain Archaea; phylum Thermoproteota; class Nitrososphaeria; order Conexivisphaerales; family DTJL01; genus DATKKG01. Next base: position 139,222 of record CAWJIE010000004.1, on the reverse strand, counting down.
GTCTCCCAGCTCGTCGCATATGTCGGATGTGTCGCCTCTGTAGGCTACTCTGACAGAAGGGTGCAACTTCGAGGCTCTGACGCGTTCGTCCTTGTATGCTGAGAGGTTCCTGGCAGACACTCCGGCATCGATCGTCGGGATGGGCACGCCTAGGTCCAGCGCCGTCTGGGAAGTCCATTTGCCAGTTCCCTTCTGCTTTGCCTGATCGAGTATCATCTCCACGAGAGGCCTCCCCGTATCCTCATCCGTCTTGGACAGGGCCTGGACCGTGATCTCCATTAGATACGACTGAAGTTCGTGGTCGTTCCAGCCTGAGAAGTTATCTCTGACGGCGCCCGCCTCTAGGTCCAGCCCAGTAACCTGGAGGTCGTAGGCCTCGGCGATGAGCTCCATGAGCGCATACTCGATGCCGTTGTGGACCATCTTCGTGAAATGCCCTGCTCCGCCCGGGCCGAGGTATGCCGAGCACACGCCGGACGGAGTCCGCGCGGCTATCTTCCCGAGTATGGCTTCAACCTGCGCGTAAGCCTCCTTTGGACCTCCCACCATCACGCAAGGTCCCTTCAAAGCGCCTTCCTCCCCCCCGCTCACCCCAACGCCAAGGAAGCGCAGCCCGACTTCGCAGGTCTCCCTCCCGCGACGCTCGGTGTCCCTGAAGAAGGAGTTACCAGCGTCGATGAGGATGTCCCCTTTCGAGAGCAAAGGTGAGATTTGCCGAATCATCTGGTCGACTGCCTGACCGGCTGTCACCATCAGCAGCACTTTTCTTGGCGTCTCAATGGCTCCGGAGAACTCGGGAAGGCTGTATGCAGGCACGACCGTCATCGACTTGTCGACCCGCCGCATGAATTCCTTGGTCTTCTCTGCCGTGCGGTTGTAGACGGCCACAGGGAAGCCCTTTCCAGCCATGTTGAGGGCCAAGCTTTCGCCCATGGTGCCTAGGCCGAGCACGCCGATCTGAGCTTTGGGCAAAGTCCGCTCCATCCTACTGTCTGGCCGATGTGTGCTTTTCTGTGTTGCGACGAGAAGTCTCTAACCAGGTCATGTCTCGGCTGCGACCGTGCAGGGAGCGCTGTCGATCCCTTCGACGAAGAGCGGAATGACGAAGACACGGCGGGCCCTCTTCGGGCATCTTGACAGGTCCATGTCTTCAATGATGAAGAAGTCCCGGCCACTGAGGAGGGCTCTGTGTGCCTTCCGCCCCTCCTCTCTCTTCTGAACTGCCGACAGCGAAATGAAGTCGAAGCCCAGGGCCCTCAGGCGCGGGAAATCGGACGCAAGATAGCTGGCTGCCTCCGCCGACACGCCAGGATTCATGTTCATGTACTTGGCCGGGTCCCTGTCTCGGTAGACCTGAAAACCTGTGCGCAGCAGAAGGAGGTCCGCCTTCCCAATCTCGCCCTTGTGCTCCTTCAACTCCTCCAGGGTGACCAGCTCAGATTCGCCTTTTGGAATCTCCAGGACAAGAGGATGAAGGAAGACGAAGGCGTCAAGGGGGTAGTCAGAAACGGCCTTTCCCCCGTCGTCGACGTGCTTGGGAGCGTCGATGTGCGTGCCAAGATGATTGGGGAAGGAGAGCGTGTAACTGTTGCTCGAGCCGCCGGTCTTCATCTCCTTGATCGGTGCTATAGTGAGGGAAGGACCCGCGCCGAAGGAGGGGGTCTTCGCGCCCAGTTTGTGCGAAAGAACAACCCACAAGCCGTCTTTGTTTAGCTCTCATGGTATTTTTGGATATCTATTGCTGCTGGAAAAGAAGTCAATATCATCAGTCTGACCGACGATGACGACTCAATAGCTTAATCATCTTTATGTTATTGAAAACAATAGAATAACTGAATGAGGGCGGGAGGCTGGCCCACTGCCGTTGGTGGTTTTTAAGTCCGCCCAACCTGTAGCTTAGACAGACAGAATCAGCCCTTTCGTGGCGGGAATCGGGGTGAACGGAAAGAACAAGTGGATGGAGCTACTTGAGAAAGCCGTCACCCAAAGTGGAACAGGGAACGAAATTACCCAATGATAGCAGAATCCTCTCATGGTGTGATTTGGCTCATTCTTTTCTTGATGAAGTCTAATGCATCAGCTTCTCTCGTGGCAACCAGAGCACCGCACAAGGGACAAAAGAACTCCAATGTCTCGTTTCCTTGATTGCGTCCATTCTGATCGTAGATTCCAGATTCCTTGTGCTGATAAGCGAGATAGCCAAGGCGCTCATTGAGTTGCGGATTAAACTCGATAGCCCTGCTACAGTTTGGACAAATAGGCATGGGGATAACTGGCTGAGGCACAATCTAATACTTTTCGGTGTCGTTTGCTATACTTGATGGTTAGATCATCCCTTTCAGTTGACCTACCCTCTAGGTTCCAACCGGGATAGGAGCGTAACATAAGGTAGTTCAATCCGCTTGGGTAATCGGGGTTTGTGCCTAAGTCGTGGTGTTGCCCCTGATTCGAAGAACTTAACGCAATTCCCTTTGCACGTCGCGGGCAAATTCGTCCACTTCAAGCGCCCGAGTTCCTATGAAGCTGACAAGGCGTATCGGTACGTAGAAGATGTACCCGTCCTTGGAATACTCGACCATTGAGGCGCCGACTTGGAGCCAATCTTCTGATTTTTCGAGGTCAATCCTCATGTGCTTGACTTTGCCTCCTCGCGTAGGCGTTTCTGTGAGCGTAATGATGATATCGACGTTCCTTTCCGTCCCGTCGAGCAGTTTCAGGATTGGCAAGATGAAGGTGTAATCGTGGTAGCTTGGTTATAAGCGGTACTCTTGGCGAAATCATCGCCGGAATTATTCTCAATCTGTTCGTCCTAATCATGCTTGTAGTGAGTTAGGATGAATTTGAGCTGTCGACGGAGAAACTTTAGCTACAGCGTCAAGATCGGGGTCGAGCTAAGGACGTAGGCTTGGACCTGCGAAAATGGGACTGACTCAGTCTCTGGGTTTGCCCCGCCTGTAGGTTGGACAAACAGAGATTATGCTTTCATTTTGCAGCGAGTCTATTTCCGGTGCTTCTTAGTACCGAACATCTTGTCGAATGACTTCTCCATAGCTTTTCCATCCTTGGTCATCGTCTTCTCGATTGATTTCCCCATAGCCTTTGCGTCCTTAGCCATTCTATCAATCGGGTTCTTCATCTTCTTAGGCATATATTCCTCGCTTGGTAAGTACGAACCGGTGGATATTATCTTTGCCCTTCTCAGTTGGAGTGATAGAATGTTACTTTCTTCCTTCGTTTGGAAGGTACCTTGGCCTTTAAAGACACTTTTCCTTCCTTAGTTTCAAACGATACTTTCTTCGTCACCTTCGACTTCGCGAGGAAACTGGCTTGGCGCATCTACCTATCCTCCTTTTTCTTTTTGTGTTCTCTGGCCGAGGAAAGACACTTTCTTGCCCTTCTTGGTTCGAAATTTGACTAACTTCATCCATTGCATTCCATTACTCCCTCAATTAATAACTTTTGCAAGTGGTGAGGATCCGAATTCAGTGGTCAGAAGAGCCAGCCGGACTTTTTCCTTCTTGGAGGCTTGTAGTCCATCAGTTTGACGTGCCGTTCTCTTGCTGCTTTACGTGCTGCTGATGTGTAGCCGCTTTTTGAGACGAAGATGCCCCTCTTTACGATGTTCTTGTCTTTGCTGACCTTCTTTGCGAATTTCTCCACCATTGCAGCGGAGACAGGGCTCTTGAGATTCTTGACCTCAACGGAGGCCTTCCCTGTTCTCGTCTGCACAATTATGTCATGCTCGCCGCTCGCCGTCCGCAGCCGGTTCGTTACGGGTTTAATGCCTCGCCGCCCGAGGAGCTTCCTCACTTTGGTTTCTCCAATCTTCCCCTTCCTGTAGGCGGTCTTCCCTCTATTCCTCTTGGTTCTTCTGCGCCGAGGCGTCCCTCCCCAGATTGACATCTCTCGACCAATAGCTCACAATGGGTGGGGATTGATGAGTGCTTTCCAGATGGGTTCATCCGCTGGTGGGAAGAGCCGCGATGTCATCTACGCAAGCCGGACTACCATCCGCTGTCATTGTTCTTGTAGTATGACAGAATCAGTGTGAGAACCAAAGCCACAACAGCCAAGCCTGCTTCAGCCACATCGTTGAAGATGAACAGCGATGTCATCATCACCGCCAGGCAGTAAAATGCTCCTCTCACAATCATCTGTTCTGTGTCAGAGAACGCGCCTATTATGGGGATAATCACTAGGCAGGACCAAGCCCACTAGCCAAGAGTAGCTCGGCTCCACGTTGGACAAGGCCACAGCCATTGCGTTTATCATTACACCTGAGACAAGCCCAGTCACCCCTGAGACGATAACCTCCAGTACCACGTCCACAGCTGAAGAATAGCCCAACGCTTTCCTCTCCATCCTCTGCGCGGCCAGTCGCGACTAAGGTCCAGCCTTCAGACTGGGGATGATTTCATTCTCCACCCAAACTCTACCTGACCCGGTGAGCCTCCAACCCGCGCTCTCTCTTATCACATAGTTGGGCAATTTGTATCTGGTCTTGTTCGTCAGACACGAACTTATGTTCTTAGGGTCAATGTGTTTGAAGCCTCTGTTTATCAGGAAGGATATCCGGGCCGGCATCAAGGGTAAGTCTATCTCGTACATCAGTAGGGCGATTGCTTCTGGGAACCCCAGTATCTTGAAAGCTGACGGTGGGTATCTAACGTCGTTTTCTGAGAACTCGAGGATTCCGGCCTTGCCTCTCGCAGGCAACGCTGACTCCTTTGGTGGTCCCGACTGAGATGGTTGAGCCTGTCGTGGCTCCGGTGCTTGGGCTTTGGCACGGTGCACCCCTTTGAGAGCCTCGTCGATGTCCTTCCTGGACTCGTTGACTTCTGCCAATGCCCTTGCCAATGCCGCGACCAGGGATTTGGCATCACCGTCACGGTCGAGAAACCCTGAGACGCTCGCCCTAAAGGTACCATAGTCGGCCTCCAATGCAATCTCAACCCTAGGTGGGAGGCCTTTGTCCTGATCGGTCATACCGATACTCCCTCCGCCTCTGCTTCAGCCCACCTCTTTGCGAACAGGTCTGTCAGGGATTCAGCGACTTCTGTAATCTCCTTGACTATCGTATCCTTGTTACCCAGGTCCTTGATGCTTGACCCAATTGACCAGCACCGGCCCTGAGCAAGGAGATATCTGTCATGAATCTGCCTACTCTTCCTGACTTCGACGACCAGTTTCATCTCCTTCTCGAACTTCCTGCGGTAGTCAACGAACTTGTCAGAATCGTAGATGTTGGAAGTAAGGATACGAAGAATCTTAAGGTCACCCTTCAACGCGGAGAAGGGATATAGTGTAGAAGGGGACACGTAGGGATCGCAGAGCGACACCTCTCCCGTTTTGACTTCGGAAACAAGGAATTCCTCGAAGTGCTTAATGGCCGAAAAAGCCTGTAAAACCCTGGGGGAATCCGGTAACGGAATCCAGGGAGTTGATCCAGGAGCCACCCAACACTTATGGCAATCGTACGATGCCCACTTGGCCGGCCTAGCTAGCTACGCGATGACGATAGAAATTTATAGGGGATTCGGACATCTGCTATTGAATCGAAATGCCTAGAATGAAAGAAAAGAAACATCTGACAACAAATCAAGGCGTGCCAATAGCTGACAATCAGAACTCATTGACCGTTGGCGAACGAGGTCCGGTTTTGCTTCAAGATGTCCAGTTCATTGAGAAGATGGCACACTTCGACAGAGAGCGTATCCCAGAAAGAGTTGTCCACGCAAAGGGGGCAGCAGCCCACGGTTACTTCCGAGTTTACAAGAGCATGGCGCCCTACACAAAGGCGAAATTCCTTCAGGACCCAGATAAGGAAACTCCTGTATTCGTAAGGTTCTCGACTGTAACTGGTGGAAGGGGGTCTGCTGACACAGTGCGGGACCCACGCGGATTTGCCGTAAAGTTCTACACCGAAGAAGGCAACTACGACCTGGTTGGAAACGACCTTCCCGTATTCTTCATCCGAGACGCTATCAAGTTCCCGGACATGGTTCATGCATTCAAGGGCGCACCTGACAACAACATACCTGCGGCTTCTTCATCACACAACAGCTTCTGGGATTTCATATCCTTGACCCCTGAATCAACGCACATGATCATGTGGCTCTTCTCAGACCGCGGGACGCCGAAGAGCTATAGGATGACTGAGGGCTTTGGAGTCAACACGTATGTCTGGGTGAACTCGGCTGGAAAACGTCAGTACGTGAAATACCACTGGAAGCCAAGATTGGGAGTTCACAATCTTGACCGTCATGAAGCAACCCGGCTGGCTGGCACCGACCCAGACTATCTCACCCGCGATCTCTGGAACGCGATAGCCAAGGGTGAAGAGGTCGAGTATGGGCTCTTTGTGCAGCTGATGAAGATTGAGGATGAACTAAAACAAGACTTTGACCCGCTTGATCCAACGAAGACTTGGCCTGAAGACAAGTTCCCGCTGATGCCAGTCGGGAAGATGGTATTGAATCGCAATCCCAAGAACTTCTTCGCTGAAACCGAGCAAGCAGCCTTCTGTCCAGCAAGCATCGTTCCAGGCATAGAATTCTCCGCCGATAAGTTGCTCCAGGGCAGAACATTCTCATACGCGGACACCCAGCGCCATAGATTAGGACCAAACTATCTACAGATTCCAGTAAACCGTCCCGTGGCGGAGGTCAACAACAGCCAGCGCGATGGGTCAATGCAAATGGGAGAATACAGTGGTCCTGTGAATTATGAACCAGCAACCATTGCCGGAGGCTCACCCGTGGAGGCTCCGTCAGGAACAGCGTCCACATTTCGCGTTGATGGAGATGTTACCAAGAAGAAGATCAGCAGAACAAACGACTTCCAACAAGCCGGAGAGAAGTATCGTTCCTTAGACAAGATGGACCAAGAACATGTGATAGACAACCTCGTTGCAGACCTTACACCCATAGACAAACAGATTCGACTGCGAGTGGTTGCGAATCTGACTAAAGCTGATTCGAAGTTGGGTAAATCCGTAGCCAAAGGCCTCAAACTCTAAGACGGCTAGCTAGCTCGAGCACCAAGACGGCGCCGACTGTTCTTTCAGGATATTATTTCAGGCTTGGACACATAATCTTGGATATCTATTGCTGCTGGAAAAGAATTCAATACCATCAACCTCCCGCCTCTTCCGAACAGCCCCCAGCGATGCCGCTGGATATGCTTTGCCTCCCGCCACGTAGATGACACTTCTACGTCGCCGACGGAGGCGGTTGGATGGAGTCGCGTTTACTTCGGAGAGACACTAGGCTTCCCCGTGGGTGGGGGAGAACTTCGAGACGCCTGCCGCGATGGCGTGGCCAAAAGCATATCTACCCACCATCACACCTCCAAAACTCGTGCCCAAGCTAAGGGTGGGATACTGGGCAGCGGCTGAGCAGCACAACCCCGAGCTTCTAATCCAATACGCGAAGGAGGCGGAAGTCGTGGGCTTTGACATGATTGCCGTCAGCGACCACTTCTCCCCCTGGCGCGACAAGGACGGTCAGGCCGTCTTCCCATGGGTGTGGCTGGCGGCTGCGGCGAGCCAGACGCGCAGCACGGAAGTGGGGACGGCCGTCACCACTCCCACCGGCCGCTATCACCCGGCCATCGTGGCCCAGGCGTTCGCCACCCTCGACTGCCTCTTCCCCGGCAGGATATTCATTACGTTGGGCACCGGTCACAAGATGAACGAGGTACCGCTGGGCTTCGATTGGCCCAAGGCCAGTGAAAGGATCGCCAGGTTGGAGGAGGCAGTCGAGATCATCCAACTCCTCTGGAAGGGCGACTTCGTCAACTACGACGGCAAGCACTTCAAGCTCGTCAACGCCAAGCTCTACACGCCCCCGAAGAAGAAGATACCCATCTACATCGCCACGGCCAACGCGAGGGTCGCCGCCCTGGCAGGCAGGCTGGGCGACGGGATACTCACCAATCCCAGGGGACTGGAGAACCACATCGCGATCCTGAAGGCCATGCAGGACGCCGCCGTCGCTGCTGGCAAGGACCCATCGAAACTGGGCACCTGTCTGGAGTTCAAGGTGTCCTACGACATCGACTATGAAAGGGCGTTCAAGTCCGCCTCCTACTGGGCCCCCACCGACCATCCCGAAGGAGATCCGCGAGAGCATATCCGATCCAAGGGAGCTCGAGGCCAACGTGGGGCCCGCCGAGCTTGAGGGGATAAAGAAGACCTGGCTCATCACCGACGATTCCGATGACATAATCAAGAGGCTGGGCGAGTTCCTAAAGATGGGATTCAACCGCGTGTACATCCACAGCGCCAGCCCCAACGAGCACAGGTTCCTCCACCTCGTCGGCAGGGACATACTCCCGTGGATGAAGGAGTACTACGAGGGCCTCACCGACGTGGAGAAGATGACTCTCCCCCTGCGGACTTCCCTCGACTAGGTTACGAAATAACTGACCTGTGCCACCGGAGGATGTTCTCGGGCAGCTTGAGGCCCCTCTGCTCGACGCGCTCCACTAGGAAGATGGGGAGAGGGCTGAGGAGGAAGGCCGACTTCATGTAGAAGCTGCTGGGCGTGCCAGGCTTCCAGTCTCCCTTGAGGATGTAGGAGTGGTCCGAGAGCGAGCCGATGGTGCTGTCGGGCGTGCCGACGATGGAGGCGATCTGCCCGCCCATCTTCTTGAAGTTCCTGCACCAGCCGGCGACGATCTCCGTCTCGCCGCTCATCGAGACGACTATTATCGTGTCTCCTGCCCTCGGCGGCGGGATGTTAGAGTCCCCTGAGACGTAGACCAGGTCCCCGAGCGCCCGTTTAACGTGGCCCACTCTGACGGCCGCCATCCTCACGACCTCCTTGCTGCTCCCCAGGCCGGCGAAGAAGCACGTGTTCCTCTGTTCCAGAGAATTGATCAGGGATTCAAAGTATTCCGAACCCACAAAGTCGTCCATCATGTTCGATATGTCCGCGGACATGTCCTTCACAATCGAAAGGATCTTGATGGCGGGAGCCTCCTGCCATATGGCCTCCACCATGCTGTGGGCCAGGAGCCCGCTAGCAAGTGAGAACATGTCCTCAAGTATGCCGTAGCTCTTGAACTCCTTCGATTCAACGAGGGTCTCGGCCTCCTCTCTGCTCTTGAGGACGATCATGTTACCATACTTCGCCGAGAGCTTCCCCATCGGTGACTCGGCGTCCGATGTGATCAGGTCTATCCTGAAGTCCCGGGATTGCCCGGTGTTCTCCAGGTAGATGCCGAGCTTCTGCGCGTCAAGAAGCGGCGTCAGCGACTTCCCGCTGCTGGAGTTGATGAGCAGGCAGACCTGACCGTACTTCCGCCTGAGTATGGGTGCCGCCAAAGCCATGTCGGTGGCCGGGAAGCCGATGTCTCCCCTGTCGAGGACCCTCTTCCCGTAGCTCATCTTGGCCAGCTCGCTGCAGGCTATGCTTATCGCTCCCTTGGACCTCCCCTCGCCGCTGGGTATGATCACGCCTGCGTTCGTCAGGTCATGGTAGAACGGCTCGACCTGGGCAGCGTCCACCATGCTCAGGTTCTCGAAGATGCGGTTGATGTAGTCGACTTTGCTCAAGGGTGACTGACTTCCGACGATGTCCCTATCGTGGACGCATTAAAATAGCTTCTTCGGGCCGATCACCGGACATCCGAGATGTCGACAGCAAGACAAGGGGGCAGCCTGCGCTGGTTGATGGAGCGGGCCCGGTGAGATTCGGACTCACGGCCTACTGCTTTCGTCCCCGACGGGATAGGAGGCAGTCGCGCTATCCATATTTCGCCCCGCCTTCGCAGGCAGGACTGCGCTACGGGCCCGCATCGGACGAGTCGTTGTAGCTTGTTTATTAAATGTTGGCAGGCGCCCGGCCCTCTAGACAGTTGACCTCGTCTGCACCTTCTCCTGTACCGTCGCCTGGGCTGCCGCCAGCCTCGCCACAGGGACCCTGTACGGGGAGCAACTGACATAGTCGAGGCCGAGGGAATCGGCGATGGCGATAGACTTCGGGTCCCCGCCGTGCTCTCCGCAGATGCCCACGGTCAACTTCGGGTTCACCTCCCTGCCATCCTTCACCGCGATGCCCATGAGCCGGGCTACGCCGTCAGGGTCCAGCGATTCGAAGGGATTGAACGGAAGGATCTTCTTGTCGAGGTAAAGGGGCATGAACTTTCCCTCCACGTCGTCCCTGCTGAAGGCGAATGTCGCCTGCGTGAGGTCGTTCGTACCGAAGGAGAAGAACTGAGCGTACTGGGCTATCATCCCCGCAGTCAAAGCTGCCCTGGGCGTCTCGACCATGGTCCCGACGCGATAATTCAGCTCGACTCCCTCCTTCTTCATTACTTCGGCGGCCGCCTCGTCGACAATCTCCTTGGCCCTGCGGAACTCCTCGGCCTCTGCTACCTGTGGTATCATTATCTCCGGCTCCACCTCCACCTTCTCCCTTGTCAGCTCGACCTCTGCCTCGAAGATGGCCCTAGCCTGCATCTGATAGATCTCGGGATAGGACATGGCCACCCTGACCCCCCTGTGGCCCAGCATGGGGTTGTGTTCCTGAAGCTGCGTCACCCTCTTCAGGAGCCTCTCCTTGGCGGGCAGCTCGGGCGAGCCCGGGTTGGACATCCGCATCTGGAGCACCTCCGGGAGGAGCTCTTCATACTTGGGGAGGAACTCGTGCAGAGGGAGATCCATGAGCCTGATGGTGACCGGAAGCCCCTCCATCACCTTCAGTATCTCCTTGAAGTCGCTCTTCTGGAGGGGCTTCAGCTTATCGAGGAATGCCTGCCTCTCCTCCTTGGTGTCGGCCAGTATCATGGACTGAACCAGCGGCAGCCTTTCGGGGGCGTTGAACATCCTCTCCGTCCTCGTCAACCCTATTCCCTGGGCCCCGTTCTTTCTCGCGGCTACAGCCATCGCGGGCGTGTCCGCGTTGGCCCTTATCTTCAGCCGCCTCACGGAGTCCGCCCACGAAAGCAGCTTATGCACGGAGGCGGTCAGCTCCGGCTCGACGACCGGGACCCTTCCTAGGAACACAAGGCCGCTCCCTCCGTCTATCGTGATGACGTCCCCCTTCTTGACACGCTGGCCTCTGGCGGTGAAAACCCCCTTCTCCAAGTCGATTTTAACTTCTTCAGCGCCGGCTATACAGGGCTTCCCCATGCCTCTGGACACGACTGCGGCATGGCTCGTCTTCCCTCCCCTGCTGGTCAGCACGCCCTCCGAGGCCACCATTCCTGCGATGTCCTCCGGGGCAGTCTCGGGCCGCACGAGGATCACGGCCTCCCCCTTCTCCTTCGCCTTGATCGCATCTTCCACCAGAAAGACTACCTTCCCCGACGCGGCGCCCGGCGAAGCTGCCAGCCCTTGGCCTATGGGCTTTCCCTTGTAGTTGGGGTCAATCTGCTTGTGGAGAAGCTGCTCGAACTGTGCCGGATCGATCCTCCCAATCGCCTCCTCCCTCGAGATCAATCCCTCCTCCACCATATCGGTGGCCACCTGCACCGCGGCCTGGGCCGTCCTCTTCCCGGTCCTCGTCTGCAGCATGTAGAGCTTCCCTCTCTCGATGGTGAACTCTATGTCCTGCATGTCCTTGAAGTAGCCTTCGAGCTTGCGGGCTATGTCCAGGAGCTGCGAGAAAGCCTCTGGGGAGATCAGCTGCAACTGGTCGATGGGCTGCGGCGTCCTGATCCCGGCCACGACGTCCTCGCCCTGGGCCTTGACGAGATACTCACCGTAGATCTTGTTCTCGCCTGTGGAGGGGTTGCGAGTGAAGGCGACACCGGTGGCCGACATGTCGTCCATGTTCCCGTAGACCATCACGACGATGCTGACGGCCGTCCCCAGCTCCTCCGAGATCTTGTATATCTTCCTGTACTCCTGAGCGCGCGGATTGTACCAAGAGTCGAAAACGGCCGCTACGGACATGAACAGCTGTTCCATGGCCCCCTGGGGGACCTCCCTTCCGGACCTCTCCTTTATCATGGCCTTGAATCGCTGACAGACCTCCTTCCAGGAAGCGGAGGGGATCTCAATGTCGGTCTTCACGCCGGCCTTCTCCTTGGCCTCCTCGATGACCTTCTCGAACTCTTCGCCTGGCACCTTCAGGACTATCTTCCCGAACAGCTGCAGGAAGCGTCGATAGGTGTCGTATGCGAAACGCGGGTCACCGGTTATGGCGGCCAAATCCTCCGCCGTCTTGTCGCTCATTCCCAGGTTCAGGATGGTGTCCATCATGCCCGGCATCGAAAACGGGGCACCCGACCTGACGGAAACCAGCAAGGGATCCTTGGGGTCGCCGAAGCGCTTCCCCGTGAGTTTCTCGAGCTCTCGCGTCTTCTCCGCCACCTTCTCTTCGAAGCCCATTGGGAACTTCTTGCCCGCCTTGAAGTATTCCCTGCACATGCCCGTCGTTATCACTATTCCCGGCGGCACCGGCAGTCCCAGCTTGGTCATTTCGACGAGGCCGAAACCCTTGCCTCCAAGTTCATACTTGGTAAAATTCAACCCTGCAGCTTCTTTGAACGAGTATACTTGTAGGTTGCTTTCTTGCATGTTCTACTACCCAGTGGGTGTTTTGGTCACGTGGCTTAAAGATTTCGCCATCTACCCGGCGGCATCCAGAAGCCCTTACGCAGGCAGAGGGACTTGGCTCATTCCACGGCTAGCATCGTCAGCGTCGAACGCACCTTGTTCAGACGTCGCACCTTCCACGTTATGAGCTCCTTCAGCTTCTCGGCGGTGCTTGCTTCGATCTTGACTACTGTGTCGTAGACGCCGTAAACACGATAGGCTTCTCTGACCTCAGGGATGCTCTTGAGGGACTGCAAAACCTCGTCCTCCCCCCCGGGCTCTACGTTTAGCAACACGAAAGCTATTGGCATGCTGAACATTGATGTGGCAATGGGGTGATATAAGATTTGTGAGACAATGTGGCACGAATGGGGAAAGGCGCTAGAGTATGTACTTCGCAACCTCTGTAGTGACCATCGGCGTCACGGACACAGAGCCCGAGGCCCCCGACAAGATCTTGAAAAGGACCTTGGCCGCGGCTTCCTTGGGCGCGTCGCTGTATCTTGCGACGACGGAAGCGGCGAGATTCAGCTCGGCCTCCCCGTACAGGCCCCGCAGCAGGCCCACGGGCCCGGGTATCCTCTCGACCTCAAGGAGGGCGTCGTCCCCTCTCGCCAAAGCGGGGATTTCGCTGTTCTCCAACACGTCCCGGCCGACGACGAGCTTCGATCCCTGGTTCAACCTCAGGTGGCGTCCTAGCTTCAGAAGGTCGATGTCGTTCTGGTCGGGATGGTCTTCGTGTTGAAACAGGTCCTTCAACCGACGTGCGAACCCCTTCTCGGTGAGCATGCACCCCCCCGACGGGTTGGGGTACTCCTTCCACCCTATGGCCTTCGCCATCTGAATCTGTGTGCGCCGGCTCCTCCCTTCCACCGCCAGCAGCTTGCTTCGGTCCACCCACCCCTCCTTCTCGGGAATGGTGGGCTCCATCAGCTGGGCCGACAGGGGCCTCAAGATGAGACCCTCCAAGCCTGACTCCCTCTCGATCATGTCCAGGGCCCTGGGGTTCTGGCTCATGGGTCTCTGGCCGACGACCTCCCCGGTGACTATGAAATCGGCACCCAGCTCCTTCATCATCCCTTTGGCCCTACGGTACATCATCACACGGCAATCGACGCAAGGGTTCATCGCGCTCCCGTAACCGTGACGAGGCTTCTTCACAATCTCCAGATACTCTTCTCCCAGACTCACCGGCTTCCATTCTACGCCGTACTTCAGGGTTGTGTCGCCTATCTTGCCGCCGCAGGCCCCGCTGCCGCAGTCGAAGTTGCAGAACGGCGTCTTGAAGCTGACGGCTATGACGTCCATCCCCATCTCCTTCATCATCGTGAGCGCCAGCGTGCTGTCGAGACCTCCCGATAGGAGGACCATGGCCTTCGGCTTCCTGCCTTCGATGCTGGGCATACGTCTCCCAATCACTTCTGGGGAGGCGATTTAAGCGTTCAGAACGATTCGAGGACACTAACCTTTTAAAGTCGGTGGGAGCACGTCGGTCACATAGGGTCATGCTTCTCGCCGATTCTGAGCCCTCTCCCCCGCGAAGGGTCTCTGTAATAGTACCAGTCCTTAGATGGGCTAGGACACTAGAGGACACCCTGCAGAAGCTCATCGCCGATTCATACCCGGACAAGGAGATCATCGTGGCCATCGACGAGCCTTCCCCTGCGTCGTCTAGAGCTTGTCCAGAGGTACGGCAGAGATATCCGCTTCATGCTCAGCGAGCACCGACGTGGCAAGGTCAAGGCCATCGAGGAAGCCTTTGCTTCTTGCACCGGAGATGTCCTCATCTTCCTGGACTCGGACATTGTGATCAAGGACCAGGACATCGTCTCCAAGACGGCCGCCGAGATCGAGGGTTACGACATGCTCGAAATGAAGAAGAGCGTCGTCGTCGAAGGGCCTGCTTTCGAACATCGTCTACTACGAATACGTCGGTTTCAACGCCGCCAACTGGATGATGGCGAAGAGGATGAAGAAGACCCTGGGCGTCAACGGGGCGGGCTTCGCCATGACCAGGGAGGCCTATGAGAAGGTCGGTGGTTTCAGGACCGTCGTCTCCGAAGACCTCGACCTGGGCCTCAGGGCTTACCTTAAAGACTTGAAGCTTCAAGTACGCCGACGACATACAGGTGGACACCTTCGCGCCCTTCGACGCTGAGAGGTTGGTGGACGCAGAGGAAGAGGTGGTCATACGGCACTGCTCTCTGGTTCCATGACAACTACAGGCCCCTCCTGTCGGCGCTCAAGCAACACCCAGGCATCTTCCTCACGGCCCTCATCATGATCTTCCCGACTATCCTCAGCGCGTTCTTCAGCCTGGCGTTCAAGAACGTGGCCGAGATCGACATCATTCGCGCTGGCCATGCTATCCGCTCTCCACAAGGTCCTTCCCCATCATCATCCCACTCTCATCCCTTACGACGCCCTCCCGAACTTCTTCGGGGTGGGGTTGGCCGATGCTGGTGGGCTTCGTGGGCTACTCTGCCATCTACATCATGTTCAGCCACGTGCTGGGCTACAAGTTCAGACCGCACTACTTCTTGCTCTACTATCTGGTCTACTCTCCCGTCTGGCTCGATCGCCATGATCTGGGGGCTGGTCACGGTCTTCGTGCGGAAAGAGACGGTCTCCATCGACTGGAAGGTCTGAGCTTCTAGTCCTTGACGACCCCTCTCTGGGTTATCCTGTAGGGGTCCAAGACCTTGTCGAGCTCCTCCTCAGTCATCAACTTCTTTTCGCTGATCACCTGCCGCACGGAGATCCCCCGTTTCATGGCCTCCTTCACTATCTCGGCCGTCCTGTCGAAGCCAAGGTAGGGGTTGAGGGCCAAGGCGATTCCAGAGCTGGTTTCAAGGTAACGCCTCTCCCTGGCGACGTCGATGACGAGCCCCGTGAGCAGCTTCTCCCTGAGCATCCTCAGGCCGTTCTTCATTATCTCCATTGACATGCTCAGCTCGTAGGCTATCAGCGGCATCATGACGTTGAGCTCCATCTGCCCTGCGTGAGCCGCCTCCTCCACCGCCCTCTCGCTTCCCATGACATGGAAACATATCATGTTCATGCATTCCGCGATGACCGGGTTCACCTTGCCGGGCATTATGGAGGAGCCAGGCTGTACGGCTGGAAGGGTCACTTCGCCAAAGCCGGTCACCGGCCCCGAGTTCATAAGGCGAAGGTCGTTGCAGATCTTCGAAACATCCACAGCCAGGGCCTTCAAGGAAGAGGACATCCATAGGAGGTCAGTCATCGAATGCGTTACGTCGACGAAGGAGGCCGGGCTTCTGAACTGGAACTCCGTCTTCATAGAAAGGAAGCGCAGCGCCTCGTCGACGTACTTTGGCTCGGCGTTCACCCCCGTGCCGACCGCCGACGCACCAAGGTTCAGCTCGGTGAGCATGTCAGATGCCTTTCGAAGCCTATCTCCGTCTTTGGACAACGTCCTCCTCCAGCCTTCGAAGACCTGTCCGTACCTGATGGGGGCGGCGTCCATCAGATGGGTCCGGCCGGGCTTGACGACCGAACCGTACTTCGTGGCCAGGTCACCCAGGGCCAGCGTGAGCGAATCCAATTCTTCAAAAAGACCCTTCAGCAGGAGGAGGGTCGTGACCCTGATGACGGTGGGGATGAAATCGTTGGTGGACTGTCCCATGTTGACGTCGTCGTTGGGGTGCACCAGAGAGTACTGTCCCTTCTGCCCTCCCAGGAGTTCAATGGCCCTGTTGGCGATCACCTCGTTGACGTTCATGTTATGGGAGGTACCCGCACCCGCCTGGAAGACATCCACGACAAATTGATCGAGGAGCTTCCCCGAATACACCTCTTCGGCGGCCCTGCAGATGGCGTCACCCTTCTGCCTGTCCAGCGTCCCCGCCTTGATGTTCCCCACCGCAGCCGCCCATTTCACCAGAGCTGAACTCTTGATGAAGAGAGGGTGGGCCCTCAGTCCGCTGATCTTGAAGTTGTCCATGGCCCTCGCAGTCTGGACCCCGTAGTACGCGTCAGAAGGAACGTTAACCGGACCCAGATAATCCTTCTCTACCCTGAATTGCTCTGTCAAAGATGCTTCGCTCTGACCTCTTCCTTCCCGTGGTTCTCTTAAACTAGGCGCTCGATGCGCCTTCCCCTCTGCCTGAGAGGGGACGCCCCCAGGTCGGCCATCCCCTCGTCCCGGCCGCCTCGCATGAAGCCTGCTTATGCACTAACTTTAAATCACTCATTATCTCGGTCGTTCAGGAGAGTGATACAGGTGGACTACAGCCTTTGGAGGCTCAGGCTTACGATGCTGGGGACGCTGACCCTGGTCATCGGAGCTTCGACACTATTCCTTGCCATAGTGCTGTCGTACCTGGGCGCCTTCGACATCATCACGATGCTGGTACTCGTCGTCGCCTTCAGCCTGATCCAATGGCTCGTGGGGCCGTACCTGGTCGGCGCCATGTACCATGTGAAGGAGGTGCCAACCAACCAGCAGACGGCGATCCACGGGATGCTGGAAAGGATAGCCCAGAAGGCCGGCCTCAAGGTCCCCAGGCTCATGCTTTCGCCTATGCCGGCGCCCAACGCCTTCGCCTATGGCTCGCCCCTTACGGGGAGCAGGGTCTGCGTCACCCAGGGCCTCCTAAGCACGCTGGAGCCCGGGGAGGTGGAGGCCGTCCTGGGACACGAGCTGGGACATCTCAGGCACAGGGACGTTCAGATAATGATGTTCGTCTCGGTCCTTCCGGCCATCTTCTACTACCTCGGCTTTTCGCTATTTTTCGGCGGCTCTGTCGGGAATTCCAAGAACAGCGGCGCTTCGGCCGCCGCCATCGGGGCCTTGGCCATGGTAGCCTACTTCATATTGAACCTCCTCGTGATGGGCCTCAGCCGCGAAAGGGAGCTGTACGCGGACAGGCACGGCGCCCAGGTCGTCGAAGACGGCGCGGAGAAGCTGTCTTCGGCCCTGGCGAAGCTCGACCTCTATGGGAGACGCGGAATGTCCCAGAAGGGTCGCCCCTCCCAGACCATGGGCTTCAAGGCCCTACTGATCATCGACCCTGACACGACCCAGAAGGCCAGCACCCAGTACCGCTACAGCGACGAACAGCTCATCGAGCAGGTGGCCAACAGGAGGATTTCAACTGGAGAGAAGGTGTTCGAGATCTTCTCGACGCACCCCAACATCGTGAAGAGGATCAGAATTCTACAGGCCATGAGGGCCAGGGCCCCCCGGCCCCAGTAGGCCTCTCCATCGGGAACGGCCTTTCTCTTTCAAGCCTCCCCACCGGCGGCGTTAAATGAGGAACCGTTAAGAGTCTGGGAGGCGGCGATCGGTTTTGACCCTGGTGACTCCCAAGTTTGGAAGAAACTTCAGGTAAGCCGATCGTCCTTAACGACGGCGATTTCAAGAGCGCCATCCAGAGCCATCCAGCCCTCGTGGTGGACCTCTGGGCCGAATGGTGCTATCCCTGCAAAATGGTGGGCCCCATAGTGGAGGAGCTCGCCTCAGAGTACAAGGGGAAGGTCGTCTTCGGCAAGCTCAACGTCGACGAGAACCCCGCCACCGCCGAGGCCTTCGACGTCATGGCCATACCCACGCTGCTCGTCTTCCGGGATGGTAAGCTGGCCGACAGGATCGTCGGGGCCATGCCCAAGGGCCCCCTGAAATCGAAGATAGATCAGATCCTCGCCTGAACGTGGACGCATCCTCCTTCTCTCTGACCTTCAGCCCAGCTTGCGCTGGGCTTTCAAATCAAGAGAAACGTAAATGGAACCTTCTTACATTCCGCCGGGCGGCGGGGCTCCGCCCTCTTTACCCATTCCCTTCGAAGCGATCACGTCGTCGATTCTCAGGATCATCACGGCGGCCTCAGTCGCCGACTTTATGATCTGGGACTTCACCACCGCAGGCTCGAAGACCTGCTCCTTCTCCATGTCGCCGACCTTGCCGTCGGATACGTTGATCCCGGCCCAGGTCTTGTCCTTCGAGTGCGCCGCACGAAGGTCCACCTGCGTGTCGATGGGGTCCATGCCCGCGTTCGACGCTAAGGTCAGCGGGATGACCTCCAAGGCGTCGGCGAAGGCCTGCGCTGCCAACTGCTCCCTTCCCGACAGCGTGTGGGTCCACTCCCTTATGCGATGGGCGATTTCGGCCTCCGGGGCCCCTCCTCCGCATACGACGGTGGGCTTCTCTATCACGTCCTTGACCACCATGATCGCATCGTGAACGGCCCTTTCACCTTCGTCCACAACCCTCTGGGAGCCTCCTCTCAGGAGGATGCTGACGGCCTTGGGGTTCTTGCAGCCTTCGACGAAGACCCATTTGTCCTGCTCTATCTTCCTCTCCTCCACCAGCGCGGCGTGGCCCAGGTCGTCGCGGGTCATGTCGCTCAGGTTGGTGACGAGCCTTCCGCCCGTCGCCTTGGCGAGGCGAGTCATGTCGCTCTCCTTCACGCGTCGGACCGCCACTATGCCAGCCTTGGCGAGATAATGCTGGGCTATGTCGTCGATGCCCTTCTGGACGAATACCACGTTAGCACCGATCTCGGTGACCTTGTCCACCATCCCCTTCAGCATACTTGCCTCTTCGTCTAGGAAGGACTTCATCTGGGTGGGGTCGGATATCCTGATTTCGGCGCTCATCTCAGTCTTCTCGATCTCGAGAGGCGAGTTGAGCAGCACGATCTTCGCCCCCTCCACCTTCTTCGGCATGCCAGCGTGGACGATCTCCTTGTCTATGATGATTCCGTTGATGAGAGAGGTGTCGCTGAGGGACCTCCCAGGCTTCTTCTCCACCTTGACGTTGTCGATGTCCACCTTCAGCTTCTCTCCGGACTTGTCCACCACATGGAGGACGGCGTCCACTACGATGTTCGACAGCTCTGTGCTCTCTTGAGACACCAGCTTCGAAGCCAGGCTCGTCTTGGATATCTTGACGAGCCACTCCTTGTTGGTCGGGTCCACCTTGATGGCGATCTTGGCCAGGACGTCCAGCGCCTTCTCCGAAGCCAGGGTGTAGCCGTCAACGATGATGGTGGGATGGACGTCCTTATCGAGAAGCTCTTCGGCCTTCTCGAGGAGCGAGCCAGCCAGAATGACCGCGCTGGTCGTGCCGTCCCCCACTTCGCTGTCCGTCGCCTTGGCGATCTCGACCATCATCTTGGCGCCAGGATGCTGGACGTCGAGCTGCTTCAACATGGTAGCGCCGTCGTTCGTGATGGTTACGTCCCCCAAGGAGTCGACGAGCATCTTGTCCATGCCCCTCGGCCCGAGAGAGGACTCCACTATCTCGGAGATCAGCTTGGCGGCGTTGATGTTGTTCCTGAGGGCCTCCCTTCCCTTCGTCTCAGAGGCCCCTTCCTTCAACACTATTACGGGTTGCCCACCGGATTGGTATGTCATCAAACTCACCCTAAAACAGGTACTATTGCGGAATGCGTTGAAGAGACCTCTATTTAATTTTTCTGTCTGTTCGAGCTTCCGAGGCCGCCGAACCATATCATGCCCTGGGCTGGACGATTGCTAATTGCGAACTCATTGACATTCAGGCCCCAGAGTTCGGTTTCGGCCATATGCGCGAGCGAATCTGCTCACGGGATCCTCAGCGAGCAACTGATATATCCGACTGACTCGCATCCGACGACATCATGAGCCAGCAGAGCGTCGAAGAACAGATCTCGGGCGCCGCAGCAACACTCATCACTACGGCGGCCATATATCTCCCCGCCGACGTCAAGGCGGCCCTGAAGAAGGCCCAGGACGACGAGGTCTCCGAGCTGCCGAAGAAGGTCATCGCGTCGATGCTGAAGAACTTGGACATCGCCGAAGCGGAAAGCAGGCCTTCATGCCAGGACACGGGCACCGTCATCTTCTACATCAAGGCGGGGGACCAGTTCCCTCACCTTGGAGTACTCGAGAGCGCGCTGAGGACCGCTACAATCAGGGCCACCGCCGAGGCTCCACTGAGGCCCAACTCCGTGAACATCCTCACCGGCAAGAACTCGGGGAACAACACCGCTGACAGGATCCCGTGGATAGAATGGGAGATAGTCCCGGGCTCCTCGACTGCCGACGTGACCGTGGTTCTCAAGGGCGGCGGCAGCGAATCCCCCAGCATGGCCAAGGTCATACCCCCGGCCGAAGGAATGAAGGGGGTCTTCAAGATGGTACTGGACGACATCTTCGAACAGGGACCCAAGCCCTGTCCGCCCGTAATAGTCGGAATCGGCCTTGGGCCCACGGCGGACATCGCCATGAAGCTCGCAAAGAAGTCCCTCCAGCGCGAAGTCGGACAACGCAACTCCGACCCCGAGTTTTCGAAGATCGAGACCTCCCTGTTGGAGGCGATCAACAAGCTGGGCTGGGGTCCTCACGGCGTGGGAGGGTTCTCTACAGCCCTCGACGTTCACATCGACGCGGTCAACCGCCATCCTGCTTCGTTCGCGGTAGGCGTCGCCACAGCCTGCTGGGAGGACAGGAGGAGCACGATGAGGATCCATCCCGGAGGGAAGGTGGAGTTCCTTACCCATCAATTCCTCAACAAAGGAGGCGTCTGAGTTGGCGGAGTACAGGTTCACGACCCCCCTAGGCGACGAAACCAGGAAGCTGCGCACCGGCGACATCGTCTACGTCACCGGCACCATCATCACGGCGAGGGACGCGGCTCACAGGCGTGCCCTCGAGCTCCTCAACAGGGGAGAGAAGATCCCAGTGGACTTCCATGGCCTCGCAGTCTATCACATGGGCCCCGTCGTCCGCAAGGTGGGCGACGGGTGGGAGGTGATCTCCGCCGGCCCTACGACCTCGGCCAGGATCGAGACGTACGAAGCCGAGTTCCTCGAGAAGACCGGCGCCAAGCTCGTCATCGGCAAGGGGGGAATGGGCGCCAAGACGGCCGAAGCCTGCAGGAAGCTGGGGACGGCATACACGATATTCACGGGCGGTGCTGGCGCCCTGGCTGCCAAGTCCATCAGAAAGGTGAAGGGAGTCGAATGGCTGGATTTGGGGTCCCCCGAGGCTCTCTGGATCCTTGAGGTGGAGGACTTCGGACCTCTCACCGTCATCATCGACTCCGAGGGGCGCAACTACTACGACGAAGTGAGGTCCAAGGCCAAGGCCAATCTCGCCGAAGCTTACAAGATGATGGGGATAACGACGTAGTGGCGCGCATACAGCTGACGAAGGAGCTGGCCGAGTCACTCCTGGCATTCTCCAAGGACCAGTACCCCAACGAAATGCTGGTCCTCCTGCGCGCCAGGAAGTCCAAGGAGGTCATCCTCATCCACGAGGTAGTATTCGCCCCTTTCATGATGGGGGGCCGTGCAGCCTCCACTTTCAACCCTTATCAGGTCCCCATCGACTCTTCGATCATAGGGACGGCCCATTCGCATCCGTCGGGCTCCAACCACCCTTCCCTGCAGGACCTCCTCCACGTCTACGGCTCGGTGATGATGATTATTTCCTACCCCTTCGTCGGCCCTGATTGCATCGCCGTCTACGACGCGCGCGGGAACCCGTTGAGCTGGGATCTCGTGGATGCCGAAGGGTGAGCTCCTGGCCGTAGCGAAGGAGGTCTCCGCCTGCAAGAAGTGCCGCCTCTGCAAGGGGAGGACCATCGCAGTGCCGGGCGAGGGACCTGACGGCGCCTCCATGATGCTACTGGGCGAAGCACCGGGGAGGATCGAGGACAGGACGGGAAGGCCCTTCGTCGGACCGGCCGGTCGCATGCTGGACAAGGCGCTTTCGGGGGCTGGCTTGAGGAGAGAGGAGGTCTTCATCACCAGCGTCGTGAAGTGCAAGCCTCCCGAGAACCGGGAGCCCGAAGGAGATGAAATTGATGCCTGCCGGCGATATCTGGAGAGGCAGGTCGACGCCCTCAGGCCCCGGGTCATCGTGCTGTTGGGCAGGGTGGCATGCGCCGCCATAACCGGACGGAAGGGTAGGATACAGAGGGGCCCAGCCGGTCGCTATAGAGGAGCCTCACTCTTCGCAACCTATCACCCCGCAGTGGCCCTTCACGGAAGGCCCCGGTGGCTGGAGGCGCTCTCAAGCGACCTGCGCGAAGCCGCCTCCACCGCAGCCGGCTCCGGCTAGCTAACGATTCTTGATCCTGTAGTAGAATATCACCGATGTCGAAACGAGGAGGAGAGCCGAGCAGAGGTAGAACGGACTGGGTAGGTATATGCTGTAGAGGATCCCGCCGACGAGAGGGGCCGGTATGGCCGCCAGGGTGGTCAGGCCCCCGAAGCCGCCCATGACCGTGGCCCTCTCCTCTATGCTGGAGAGGTCGGCCAGCAAGGCCACCTGGGCAGGTGCGTCCATCTGGCCCAGCCCCATCCAGATTACATACATCAGCGCGGCGTAGATGGCGTTGCGGTCGAGGACGAAGGCCGTCGCGAAGATGGCCTCTAGAAGAAAGCTCGCCGCGATGACCCAGGTCCTTCCCCTCAGGT
This sequence comes from uncultured Nitrososphaerota archaeon, assembly GCA_963842885.1. GTDB lineage: Archaea > Thermoproteota > Nitrososphaeria > Conexivisphaerales > DTJL01 > DATKKG01. The sequence continues at coordinate 116,245 of CAWJIE010000004.1, read as the reverse complement.
CTGCGAAGCGTCCGAAGGGGATTTGCAGGAGGAAGAGGAGGAGGGCCTGAGCTGCATACATCCCTCCCAGGAGCCACGGCGCCATCGAAGTCTGCCTCACCGCATAGATGGGGACCAGAAACAGCACAAGGCTCAGCGCGGCATCATGGAGCATGTATGCCGCAGTGGGAAGCCTGAGCGACTTCCTCTTCAGGGGCTCGATGTTCTTGGCCACGTTGGCCTTGAATCCGGCCCTCCCGGTGGCACCGGAGCCGAAGGTCTCGGTCAGGAGCATGGACCTCACCACGGAGATGACCAGGATGGAGATGCCGCTGAAGAGGAACAGCGGCGCCAGCGTATGGACAGTGAACGCGCTCTCGTTTGAGGAGCTTGTCAACGAAATCGTGAAGCCGGAAAGGAGGAGGGCGACCGCCGAGATGCTGACCGCTAGGGAGTTGAAAATGCCGAATGCCCTTCCTCTGAACGCTGGCCTCACAGCGTCCATGATCATGGCTCTGTAGTTGGGCTGCAGGGAGGTCTGCGCCCAGTAGAAGATCATCGGGGCCCCGATCAGTATGAGGTTGTTGGGGAACAACAGGAGCAGAGGCGACAGGCCCAGCATGTAGGAGCTCAGGACTATGACCTTCTTCCTGCCATAGCTGTCCCCCAGGGGGCCCGAGATCAGGTATGCCACGGCCGTCACCAGCCCATAGATTGAAAACGAGCCTCCGATGAACAGGACGCTGGGGAAGCGCCCCTGCAGGAAGACCGAAAGGTAGCCCTGCCAAAGGCTGATGGAGAACGTGGTTACGGCGGACGTTATCCCTAGCACCGCGACATTACGGTTGATGGATTCATTGTTGAAGAGACGATTCATGCTCAGCCTTCAACCTTCGCCGCAGCATATCATCCGATTCGCCAACACATAAAGCATTGCTTAGTGAGAATGGCATATTTGTCGCGCCGGACACGCTCGGGCGGCTTTTTGCCCGAGCCTTGACGCGGTCTGAGGCCGTCGCTAGGGCATCGGCATCAACGCGCTCAAGTGTGCCTTAGCTTCCCTGCTATGCCCCTTCCGGCGAACAGCCCCGTGATTAACGTGGGGACGGGCCCCCAGGTCTGACCCGCACCGTCCCCCACGGCGTGGGACCTAGGAACGCTGACCCAGCGCCGATTATCGCAGCCCTCGCTCTGGTCAAACAAAGGCTTTCCACCCGCTGCAGATAAAGGCCTTCTGCCGCGCACGTTCCTTAAATACGGCCCAATAGACCGAGCTTCAAGACTCACTTGGAGACCAAGGAGCTGACTTCGGGAAGGGAGATGAAAGCCTCCCTCATCCTCGTAGGGAGACTGACATATAGCCTTCAATGGTTCCTTCTCTCCCCTGCACTCCCCCAGATAGCCTCTCAAGGTCACGTTGCCACCAGCTTGCTCGGATTGATACCCGTGGCCTTCTTCGGGGCAGCGGGGATTGCGCAGATTCCCTCGGTGTACATCTCTCAGAGGCTCGGCCCCTCGAGGACGTACGTGATTGGGCTGCTCCTCCTCGCGGCGGGGAACGTCTTCCTCCCCCTGAGCGTCTCCACGTTCTGGCTCTTCACCACTCGCATGATTTCCGGCGTCGGTGCGGCCCTGTTCTTCGCATCAGCGGGGGGCGTCCTTTCAAGCCTTTACCCTTCCAAGCCCGGCGCCGTCATGGGGCTGTACAACGCCGCTTTCGCCATGGGTGGAGGCTTGGGGCTGGTGTGGGGGGTCCTGGATCAAGCTCTCGGATGGGAGCTGGCTACCGAAATCGGTGGCCTCCTGGCTGTGGTTATGGCCGTCCTGAACTTCGTGGCGACAAGGAATGAGCGCTTTGTGCCAGCTCCCCGCCTGACTGGCATCGGTCCCGTGCTGAGGAACCGGACGGTGCTGGCGGCCGGTCTGGCATACGCAGGGGTATGGGGATGCTACTTCGCCGTCGGCCAGCTCCTTCCGTCGTATGAGCAGATTGCCCTCGGAGCCTCCGTTTCCATATCTGGTCTCCAGTCCTCGCTCTTGCTCTTCCCCAGCATCGTCGGCAGCTTCATGGGAGTCTTCTATGGCAGGTTCAGGAGGAAGAGGCTCCTCCTAGCCCTGGCAGCGGTGCCGTCAATCCTCCCAGCGGCGGCGATTGGCACTGGGAGAGTCGACGCCATCGTCATCTCGCTGATAATCATGGGGTTCTTCAACGACTTAAGCATCTCCATGTTGTACGCCTTCCTTGTGGACCTCCCCGACGGCGACCCCATCGCGACCCTCGCCCTCGTCAACACATTCCACATGCTAATCGGCATGTGGGTGGCGCCCATGCTGTCCCTCGCCTCGACGATTTCCTGGAGCTTCGGCTGGGGCCTGGTGGGGACCCTTCCCCTCCTACCCTTGGTCCTCCTGACTGTGGCTGGTCATGCAGTGTCCAAGCCCTTGGACCGAAGTAAATGAGTTCTTCTTGCAGACCAGCGTCGCGTTGGTGCCAGCACTAGACGGAGCTCTATGGTGTCCCTGTTTTACTTCGAAAGGAAGGCCAAAACCGATTCGTTGAACGTGGATTTGTTCTCCATGTGCGAGAAGTGTCCAGCCCTAGGGACTTTGACGGCATCAGCCTTGGGGATGGAGGCCGCTGCCAATGGTCAACCGGACGCGACAGGGACGAGCTGGCCTAGTCGCGTTGGCCTTGGTGCGGGGGGTGGGATTCGAACCCACGAACTCCTACGAGATCGGGTCCTAAGCCCGACGCCGTTGGCCAGGCTGGGCGACCCCCGCGGCGAGCCAGAGATTCACTTGCGAAGTTATTTAGTCTACCGACTCGAACCTCCAACGTTATAATACCCAGTCGCATTATGACGCAATCAGGATTGTCAGCGGGACCCGCAGTCGGGGCCAGGAAGATCATAATCGCCGTCGACATGGACTACTTCTACGCACAGTGCGAAGAGACAAGGGACCCCTCTCTCAAGGCCAAGCCTGTGGTGGTGTGCATGTTCTCGGGAAGAACTGAAGAGAGCGGTGCCGTGGCCACATGCAACTACGTCGCCAGGGGCTACGGTGTAAGGTCGGGGATCCCCATCTTCAGGGCCAAGGAGCTGCTCAAGGGTCGTACATGCCGCTTTCCTCCCCCCTGATTTCGGTTTCTACGAGAGCGTTTCGAACAAGGTGATGGCCCTCCTCGAAGAAATGTCAGATCGGATTTCGCCCGAGAGCATAGACGAGGCGTATCTCGACGTCAGCCTCAAGGCCCACGGCAGCTACGAGGAAGCCGCCGCCTTGGCAGGCAGGGTCAAGGAGGCGGTCCTGGCCAGCACGGGCCTCACCTGCAGCGTCGGTGTGGGCCCCAACAAGCTGACGGCGAAGATGGCCTGCGACAAATCGAAGCCCAACGGGCTGCTCGTCGTCAGGGAGGGCGAGTTCCTCGAACACTTCGGCCCGCTTCCAGTGGACAAACTCTATGGCGTGGGCAAGAAGACCGCGGACAAGCTCGAGGCGATGGGAGCGAGGACCATCGTAGAGATGTCTCAGCTGTCGTCAATGCAGCTGCAGGAGGAGTTCGGGCGCAGGCTCGGCCTCTACTTCTATCTGGCTTCGAAGGGCACCGACGATGAACCCTTGACCGACTGGAAGAGGGAGCAGGTCGGACGGATGGTCACCTTGAAGGAGGACACCCGTGATCCCGGCATGATTTCGCAGTCCCTCGAAGGCATGGCCAGGGAGATAGCCCAGGAGCTCGCCGCCGCAAGGCTTTCCTACAGGAGCGTGGGAGTGCTCGTCATCGACACGATTCTCAAGGGGCACAGCAGGAGCCGCTCTCTGAAGAGCGAGGAGAGGAACGTCGACTCCATCGTCCGGGTGGGAATGCAGCTGGTTGACGAGCTCTTCGAAGACGAACCCGGGATCGTCGCCCGACGGCTCAGCGTCAGGGTGGCTTCGCTCAAGAGCACGGCTGGACAGACAGACCTTTCGAGCTTCTACTGATGCTCCTTCAAGGCTTCGAGGTAGCGCACCGCGTCAAGTGCAGCCTTACACCCCGACCCTGCCGCCGTAATCGCCTGCCGGTACACCTTGTCGGCGACGTCCCCTGCGACGAAGACACCCTCCATGCTGGACCTCGTCTCATCCTTTGTGATTACATAGCCAGTCTTGTCCAAATCGATGAAGCCACGGAAGAGCTCCGTGTTGGGCTGATGGCCGATGGAGACGAACACGCCCCCGCACTTCAAGGTGCTGACCTCTCCCGTCTTCAGGTTCTTCACCCTGACCCCTTCCACCTTCCTGTCGCCCAAGACCTCCTCTACGACGCTGTCCCAGACGAATCGAATCTTCGGCTCGGCGAAAGCCCTCCGCTGCATTATCTCCGAAGCCCTCAACTTGCCCCTTCTGTGGATGACCGTCACGCCACTGGCAATCTTCGACAGGTAAAGGGCGTCCTCCATAGCCGTGTCTCCCCCACCCACGACGACCAGCTCTTGACCCTTGAAGAAGAAACCGTCGCAGACTGCACAGGAAGAGACGCCCCTCCCCTTGAACCTGTTCTCCGATCCCAACCCAAGCCATTTGGCAGAGGCGCCGGTGGCCAGAATCACCGAGTCAGCGGTGTACTCGATCTCCTCCACGAAGACCCTGAACGGCTTCACAGAGAAGTCCACCTTGGTCACGTTACGGTCCACGATCTTGGCTCCAACCTTCTCTGCCTGTTTCCTCATGCTGGCCATGAGGTCCGGCCCTTGGACGCCTTCCGGGAATCCCGTGAAATTCTCCACGATAGTCGTCAGCATGAGCTGCCCACCGAACTCATACCCTCCTATCACAACCGGCACATACCCTGCCCGGGCCGCATAGATGGCGGCCGTAAGGCCAGCAGGGCCACTCCCCATCACTAGGATTGGGAGATGCAATTTCTCTGACATGAGAGGTCGATTTCTGCCCAGCTTCTAAAAAAGGTATCTGGAATGTCAGCTCCCCGTCGGGACCTTGATCTTGGCGAATAACGGCCTAGGTGGGTTGAGCCTGTGGCCTGGCTCAAGCGCGGCCGTTCCCAGCTTGCTGAGGCCCACCTTCAGAGGGTCCTCAGGGAGGCCCAGCATGCCGCACAATTGAGACGATGACCTTGGCATAAATGGGTAGAGCATCAGAGCGATGCTGTATACGACCTGAGACGCCACATAGAGTGTCGTCGCGGCTGCGACGCGGTCCTTCTTGATCTGCGACCACGGCTCCCTGACGCTGATGAACTCGTTGCCCTTCCTGGCGAGGTCCACGACCCGCTTCAGGGCCTCCTTGATATCGAAAGCGTCCATGAGCCGGACGTATTCGGACGCAGATTCCCTCGCGAAATCCAGCAGCGCCCTCTCTTCGTCCCCCAGAGGTCCCGCCTCCGGAACGGCAGAGCTGAAGTTGCTCTTCACGAAGGTGAGGGTCCTGTGGACGTAGTTGCCGACCACGTCGTTCAGGTCGCTGTTGACGATCCTATCCAGCTCCGACCAGCCGAAGTTGGCGTCCTTGCCCTGAGGCCTTATGGCCATGAGGACGAAGCGCCAGTACTCCGGGTCGGCGATCTTGGCGGCGTCGTCCATCCAGATGCCGACGTTCTTGCTCTTCGAGAACTTCTGTCCCTCGAAGAGGATGAACTCGGTGGATGACACCTGCCAAGGAAGCACATAGCCATCCTCCGCGGCCATCAGAAGGGCCGGAAAGATGATGGTATGGAATGGGATGTTATCCTTCCCCATGAATATGACCGTCTTAGTGTCACTGCTCTTCCAGAACCTGGCGAAGGCCTCCTCATCCCCAACGCGCTCGGCCCACTCCTTGGTGGCAGAGACGTAGCCCAGCACAGCCTCCATCCATACATAGATGGTCTTCCCTTCGGAACCAGGGAAGGGCGCAGGAATGCCCCACTTGTTGTCTCTCGTCAGCGGCCTGGGCCTCAGCCCCTCTTCGAGCCATCGGTGGGAGAAGTTCCTGGCGTTCTCGGGAAACTGAGGGCACGAGTCGATGTACGACCTCAGCCGTCCGCTCAGCTTCGGAAGGTCGAAGATCCAATGCTCGGAATCCCTTATCACGGGAGACGCGCCACAGATGACGCACCTCGGGCTCTTCAGTTCTATGGGCTCGAGCAGGTGGCCGCAGTTGTCGCATTGGTCTCCCCTGGCGCCGTCGAAGCCGCAGAAGGGGCAGACGCCCTCGATGAACCTGTCAGGAAGGAAGCGCTCGTCCCTGGGACAGTAAGGGAGGGGAACGGACTCGGTGAAGACGTAGCCATTACGGTAGAGCTTCAGATAGAAGTCCTGGGAGAACTTGACGTGAACCGGCGACTCGGTCCTAGTATAGTTGTCGAGCTCTACCATATACTGCTTGAGGAGCCCTACGATGGCAGCATGGTTCCTGTCCGTCAGCACCTTCGGACTGATGCCCAGCTTCGTCGCCTCCACCTCGATCGGCGTCCCATGCTCATCGGAGCCCGAAACGGAGACCACTTCGTCCCCTTTGAGCCTGAGATAGCGAGAATAGACGTCGGCGGATAGCAGATGCATGAAGGTCCCTAGATGAGGTGTCCCGTTGATGTACGGCCAAGCCGAGCCGACTATCCACCTTGTCAAACGCGAGGCCTTCCGGTACGAATCTGAATCGCCGAGAAACGACGATATAATTCTTTGGGTGTTCATCGCCAGCCATGGCTAATGAGACATCCGCGCTGGTCGTGGCTCGGTTCAGAAGTCCAGAAGCCCCTTCTGCTTGTGGTCCACCTGCGCCGTGACGGATTTCAGCACCACTTTCTGCTCGTCGGTCAGCATCCCCATGAGCCCCAACGTCTCCAGGCTGTTGAGGACAGCGTACCCATGGAAGTGGTTGTTCCAATACCCATAGACCTCCTTGGACTTGGAGAGGGCTTCCTTGAGCTTCGGCACCCATTGCGATACCTCCTCCTTCGAATACCGGTAGTCGTACCAGACGCGCTTGCCCAGCCCATGCCATCTGACATATGTGAAGTCGGCCGTCGGGACGATGTCAGGAGGAAGGAGGGGTTCGTCCACGGCTGTGTTGGCGACCCTGTACTTCTTCAGCAACCTCCAGGTGTCATCGTTCCACCATGATTCGTGCCTGAACTCTATAGCGAACTTGAACACGTCGGAAGGCAGGACCTTGATGAATGACTCCAGGAGGTCCAGGTCAGATGTGAGGCTCGGCGGGAGCTGGACCAGGAGGACGCCGATCCTGTTCAAGACAGAAAGCGGCTTGAGGAGTTCCAGGAACCTTTCCAAGTCCTTCTCAACGCCCAGGCTGAGGCTGAGTCGTTTCTTGTGTGTGATCAAGCTGGGGGATTTTGAGGCTGAACTGGAAGTCCAGGGGGCTGTACTTGGACCACCCGAAGACGACCTTTTCTTTGGGGTAATCGTAGAAAGTGCTGTCCACTTCTACCGTCTTGAAGACCTTGGAGTAGAAGGAGAGCTTCGGCGTGTCCTTGCTAGGATAGAAGACCCCAAGCCATTCGTCGTAGCTCCACCCGCAGGTGCCCATCCGAAGAGGCAACGCCCGTTGTATGCCCTGAGAGGTTACTTAACATGTCGTGGAGTTCAGGATCGGAACGGGGGGCCGGCAGTATTTCCCCATACCGACTGCGGACAGGTTGAAGGGCCTTCTCCAGGGTCCTCAACTTCGTCGAAGTGAACTCGACCTTCTCAGGTTCAAGCGCGGCGTCGGGGCCAGTCAGGCCCCGCACTAGGCCCTGGGTTTCCAGTGGTCGGAGAGGCCTCTGACGAAGATGCATTCGTCAGGGGGAACCGAGATGTCGTAGCTGTCTGTGTCAGAGAGGTGAAGGCCAGTCGACCGGGCGATCACTACGGGCACGCCCTCGTCGGACTCCCCCATGAGCAACTCTGCGGCGCATGCGAGATCGTCAGCCACGGCCCTGCGCGTCACCTTGAGCCTGTTCCCGAAGAGGTCCTTTCTCCCCCTGTCATCCACCACCGCGTCGAAGCCAGAGAACCCAATCGATATCCCTACCGTCCCTCTCCTAAGAGGCTGCAGCCTGCTATCCGTGATGACTACACCCACCCGCACGCCAAAGGCCACCAGAACCTCCCTCCTGATCCTGGCGGCCAGCTGTGAGCTGTAGGACGGGTGAAGGATGGCCTCTCCCTTTGGTATGTTGGACTTGTCAACTCCCGCGTTCGGTGCGAAGAAGCCATCCTTTATCGTCAGGAGGAAGCCTTGAAGGCCGCGTAGCACGAAGTCCGACTCCCTCAACACCGTCTCCGCAAGCCCGCTGCTCATGCCGAACCTAGAGGCGTATTCCCGCGCGTCGTCAAAGGGCACGACCTTGTCGAGGTCGACAAACCGGCCCTCGGCCATTGCAAGGTACTTGCCCGAAATAAGGAGAACATCGCCGTCGGCCAGCTGCAGACCGTTCGCTTCAAGACTCCTGTTGAGCTCCTCCATCAGCTCGAAAGGCCTCCTCTTCGTTCTTGACATAACGGCGATGAGTTTCACCACTTCAGTGCCCATTCCGAGGTGATTCCCGTCGGGCTATCCTTATAACGTCTGCTGAGGTAGCTCGCCACGAGTCTGTTTGGCTTCCAAGACACAGCTCTTCGAGGAATACAAGCCCTACGCAAAGATGACCGAGTTTGCAGGCTACGATCTTCCCCTCCTCTTCGACTCCATAATCGCTGAGCATCTGGCCGTAAGGAACGGTGCGGGTTTCTTCGACGTTTCTCATATGGGTCGCTTCCTCGTGGAGGGCAGGGATGCCCAGGCGTTTCTCAACAAGATGGTGACCGTGGATGTGGCTAAGGCGGAGCCGGGAAGGGCACAGTATACCTTCATGTGCTACGAGAACGGCGGAGTGATCGACGACCTCATAACGTACAAGGTTTCTCCGGAGAAGTTCCTAATGGTCGTCAACGCGTCGAATCACCTTAAGGACTTCGAATGGCTGGTCACGTGGTCAAAGCGATATGACGTCGCACTGACCGACTTGACTTCGGAGTCGTCCCTGATCTCGGTCCAGGGTCCTAGGGCCGCCGAGCTGGTCAAAGGAGCGCTCTCCTTGGACCTTTCTGGGGTCAAGAGGTTCCGATTCTCCTCCTTCAGCTTCGAGGGATTGGAGCTGATTGCATCGAGGACGGGATACACGGGAGAGGACGGCTTCGAGCTCATGCTGAGAGGTGTAACGGTGGACCGCCCGGTGGAGGCAGCCCTCATGTGGAGGAAGCTGATGGGGAAGGCCAAGGCATTTGAAGCGAAACCGTGTGGACTTGGCGCCAGGGATACCCTCCGGCTGGAGGCCGGCTTGCCCCTCTACGGAAACGACCTGACGGCGGACACGACCCCGGTCGAAGCCGGCCTCACCAGATTCATCGACGTCCAGAAGAACGACTATCTTGGAAAAGAGACCCATTCACGACAGCTCAGCGGCGGGACGGAGAAGACCTTGAAGGGTCTGATGTGCGTCGACAACGCCATACCTCGCAGTCACTATCGCGTCCTTCACGGCAGCGAGGACGTCGGCTTTGTGACCAGTGGGACCTTCTCCCCTCTGGTCAGGAGGGGCATCGCCTTGGCCTACGTCGCGAGCTCGGTGCAGGCCGGTTCGGAACTCTCTGTGGATGTGCGCGGAACGAGATGCAAAGCTGAAATACACCCCCCTCCGTTTTATGATACGGAGTTGTACGGCTGGAGGAGGAAGGCCGTTTGAAGGTTGGGAAGTACGACATCCCGGAGGATCTCCTTTACACTAAGGGTCATGAATGGCTGAGGATCATCGGCGACAATCAGGCGGAGGTGGGCATAACCCACTACGCTGCAGAGATGCTTCATGACATTGTGTTTGTCACGCTTCCCTCCATCGGGACGGGGCTCGAAGGCGGAAGGGCGGCCTCCACCGTGGAGTCCGTGAAATCCGTCTCCGACGTGATGGCTCCCGTCGGCGGGAAGGTGACTGCCGTCAACGAAGATCTGGCTCAGCACCCTGAGACGATCAACCAGGATCCCTACGGCAGAGGGTGGTTCTTCAGAATCGAAGCCAGCGCCTTCGATTCTGAGAAGGCGGGGCTCATGACCCCCGCCGACTACGCGAAGCTCGTGGAGCAGCTGGCGGCTCAAGAAGGTTAATATTACCTACGCTCAGACTAGGGGAGGAGAAGCCGAATTTGGATAATCCTCTGGGGAGCATCCGCTCACTGATTCACAGGCCCACCATCAAGGCTACCAAGATGGCGGCTTTCCTGGCCATGGCTCTCACCTTCGCCATCGCCCTCCTCTACAGGCTGGCGCCTGCTCAGTACGGATACACGCTCGACGAGTTCGACTCCTACTTCCACTACTACTGCACCAACATCGTGGTGAACGACATCTCCACGAAGGGGCTGGGCGGCCTCTTCAGTTTCTTCAGCGTCGTCGACACCCACTTCTGGTATCCCGTCGGGTACAACATGGCCGCCGAGACCTTCGCCGGCTTCTACTACACGACGGCCTTCCTTTACCTCTTCTTCACCAAGGTTCTGGGCATCAGCATCTCCCTCTTCGATTATACGGTCATTCAGCCAGCTTACTTTGGTGCGTTGATAATCATCCCCGTCTTCCTGCTTGGAAGGAAGATTAGGGGGACGGGGACGGGCATCGCGGCGGCGCTGTTCACCGTCCTTACTCCAGGCTTCCTCCTCAGGTCCAGCATCGGCTGGTACAAGCACGAGCCCTTAGCGCTCTTCCTAGGTGTCACGGCCCTCTATCTCGGGCTGGTGGCCTACGAGTCCCCCTCTTTCAGGAAGATGTGGATGTACTCCATCCTGGCGGGCCTCGTCCTGGGCTACACCAACGTCTGCTGGGGCGGAGGCGAGTACTTCAACGGACTCTTCGGCCTGATGTTCCTGGTGGTCCCACTGCTTACCTCGGTGGACTACAGGAAGTCCTACTCCGGCTTCATAATCCTGATCTTCGACATCATCGTAGGGTCTGCCTTCCCCAACCCCGGCATCGACTGGTACAGGAGCGCCTCCATGCTTGTTTTTGAGCTCGGCCTCGTTGGTGGGCTCCTGATTACCTACGTGGGCAGAAGGCTCCCCGACAGGAACAAGGTGATCGGCAAGTGGGGCACGCTTGTAGGAATGGGCGTCCTGGCGATAGTCGTCTTCCTCCTTCTTCCTAACACCATTTCAGCCCGGTACCTTTCCGTCATCGACCCATTCTACAGGACCGTCGGGGCGAACGCCGCCATAGTCTCGTCCGTGGCGGAGCACCAGTCGACCAGCGGCGTCGAGCTCTTGGATTCTTACTCCATAGTCCTCATCCTTGCCCTCTTCGGAGGGTACCTCTTGCTCAAGAAGAGAACCGCCGGTTCGATCCTCGCCGTCCTGGCGTTCCTTTCCTCCCTTTACGTCGCATCTTCGTTCGCGAGGCTGCAGGTCTACCTCTCCATAATGGCTGCCGTGGCGGCGGGGGCGGTCTTCAGCGAGCTGGCCTCAAGGTACATCGCGATGAAGTCCGACCCCAAGAAGAAGGCTCCAGACCCCACGATTAACGCCAAGAAGGCCATCTTCGCGTTCGCCATGATCTTCCTGCTGTTCTTCGCCGCCGTCGAGGTGTGGCAGCCAGTGACCGACAGGGCCATGCAAATCTCCTCTTCTGGCACCCTGCTCAGCCGCGAGGACATCCCGGACTGGCAGCAGGCGTTGACCTGGATCAGCACGAACACCCCCGCCAACGCCAAGATCATCTCGTGGTGGGACTACGGATACTGGATAACGGTCATGGGCAACCGCACGACGTTCGTTGACAACGGTACCCTCAACACGACCAGGATAGCCCAGGTCGGCTCTATGTACATGTCCAACAGCACGGACGCACTGAAGATCGCCGAAGACATCGGGGGCGATTACATCGTCGTGTTCGCCACCGGTCGCAACCTCGGCAATGGCTACGACGTCCTGGGCAGGGTGTATTCTCTTGGCGGAGATGACGGCAAGTTCGACCAGATGGCCAACATTGCTGGCGTATCTCTCACGCCTTTCCTCGATCCCTACACGGAGATGCCCACCTACACCTTCTGGAACTCCACGCTCATGGGCGAGCTCCTGCCCTTCGCCTTCGACGGGTATGCCCAGATCGACAGTACCACCGGCTCGATTAACACGATATCGCCCACCTACGTCACGACCGCAGGTTCGACCATCATTCAGTTGCCCTTCTACACTTACAATATTACGTATCCCGCAGGAGCCCATCCGTTCGAGCTGGTGTTCAAGTCGGCTGGCACGCCCGACTCATCCGGCTTCTTCGCGCAGGTGCTGATATACAAGATAAATCCGTGATCCGGCCAGCTAGCTAGAAGGTCGCGCTGCCACGTTCGAATCAGTCGTCTGAGCCTTGTTTGATTAGGCCCTGCATCCTGAGCTTCAGGTACTTGTCCTGCGGCGAGAACTTCGGGGGATGGGCCAGAACCGTCCTGCCTCCGCAATTGCCACAGGCCTCCTTGAATGTGTAGGAGCCGCACTTCTCACAGCGACGCATGATACCCTTCAAAACAGGTTCAGCTCTTCTCACGGACGAAACTGATGTTTCCCCTGCTGCCGACTTCAGACTTCAATGCGTCCACGAGCCCCGCAAGGACCCGCTCTCCGACCTTGAAGTTCTCAGCAAACAGTCTCAGGTTGTAGCGAGATGCGCCCGCGTAGAGGACTTCCACGCGCACGTCGGGTGGCACGGCCGCCATGGCCTTGGAGAAGGCGTCCTTTATTACCAATATCCCGTCGGGCCTCAGCGAATTCAGCTCGAAGACTCCCTTGATCTCGACGCTGGGGACCTTGAACCTCTCCGCAGCGACGCGCATCAGGGAGTCGACGTACTTCTGGTCAAGGTTCAGTCTTGGACAGGACAGCCGGGCCCTTGCGCATGCAGGCCTCCAAGGCGTCGTAGAGGGAGCCGAATTCGTCGGCCAGCTTGAACCGGACTTCGGCGTCGGTGGCCATCGCGAGCTCCTTCTTCACGATGTCAAGCACGCCTCTGGCCTTGGCTTCTCTCTTGACTTGGATGAGCTTCTCCTTGTGCTCTTCGCTGGTGACCTGGCGAAGCGAAAGGTCGACCTCGTTCCTCTGCCTGTCTATCCTGATTACCTTGAGGACCATCTTCGTGTCCTCCTTGACGAACCTCTCTATGTGACGCACCCAGCCGGTGGTCACCTCTGAGTTGTGAAGGAAACCCCTCTGGCCGTTGTATTCGTCCAGCGTGACGTAGGCGCCGTAAGGCGTGAGCTGAATGACGGAGACTAGGACCACTTCACCGACATCAGGGAGGTTCGGTCCTGGCAAGGCCCCTTCAGTCCAGCCGGCGCGTAATCACACCATTGATGATGGTTCGGCCGCCCGAAGGCTGAGCAAGTATCTCTTCACAGACTTCGCACTTGATCGGAATCGTGGCGTTGGAGAAGATGGCCTTCTCCGTGCCACACTTCGCGCATTTGACCTGCAGGAAGGCGCTTCCTGGCCTGACGAACAGCTGTCTCTCCTTTCTCACCAAGATACTCTCACTCCAAGATTTCCAGCTTCCTCAGCCTCATCCCCTTCTTCATGACGGTGAAACCGCACTCCTTGCATTTGAGTTTGATGGTGGCCTTCTTGGTGGTCTTGGCGGTCCTGATGAGCTCCGGGTACTTCTGGCCTCCGTAACCCTTCTTCTCCTCGGCGTGCTTCCTGGCACCCCTGGACATTGCCCTCTCCTTTCCCTTCTTGTAGAGCGAAACCGTGTGCTCCGTGTGCTTCTTGCACTTCGGGCAGAAGGTAGTGATGGTCTTCGGGTATTTCAAAGGTCACTCACCCATGTCTCCGAGACGACGCCCCTCTCTATCAGCGGCTTCGCGTTATCGATGGGAAGGACGGCGATGTCCTCTGGTTTGTATGGTCCGTATTGTCTCAAGTCCACGCCCGCCATCCTAGACGCTGCCTGTAGAAATCGCACGACTATATACCTTACTGAGTAGCTGTCCGACGATTCCTCCAGCACGGAAAGGCGGCCCCTGTCCACGGCGTCCCTTATCCGCGCCAGCCTCTTCACGCTCGTATAGAGAGGCTCCACCAGGTACCTCTCCTCCGGCGTAAGCGAGATCTCGTTTGAGCCGCGCAAGGCCTTGTCCAGGAACTTGTGCAGCCTGATGGTCATCAGCTCGTCGGACATTTCGCAGAACATCTCTATCTCCCTAGAAAGGAGCGCATTCACAACCTGAGAGTCGCCGTTCCCCATGAATCCTCTGATCTGCTTCACGCGTATGGCGACGGCCTTGTACAGGCCAGGGTCGATCTTGGAGAGTTCCTCGCTCGTCAGCTCCATCTCGAGGTTCTGCTGCAGCGTCGACAGCAGTTCTTCGCTCATAACTACCCGCACCTACATCTCAAGTATATTAAAGGGTTGGTTCTGCGGCAGCCGCCCTCCCTAGGCCGGCTCGGCGAGGCCTTTCGCCATCAGATAGACGGCGGCGTAGGTGGGAAGCTCGACACGAGCCTTGTCGTACGGACCGAACGACGACCCGAGAAGCCAGAACTTGGGCGAATAGCCCACGGAGACCCGCACGGGATCGGAGCCGAAGGCGACGGCGTCGACTAGAGGGTCGGCCCCATCCAGCCGGTCGTACCTCTTCTTGAGGAGACCCGATTTGTCATGGAGAGTCTCTCCCATCCTGAAGACTCTGTGCGTGTCGATGGTCACTCCAGCGTCGACCCTCGCCGCGGACATGTCTACGGCCTTCTGAATCATGCCTTCGATTCTCTCGGGCTGCTCCCCGAAGGCCCTGGCCAGCTCTTCACGCGACGCGCCTCCCTCCATGTTCGCAAGTGCTGCGGCGACGCGCCCCCTCCATCCCGGCTCTTCCGGGATGGGCAACCGCGGATATAGTTCTGAGGCAGCCCTCCTCGGGAGCAGACCCATCTGCCTGGCCGTGAACCCCTTGCCAACAACATACTCCACCATCTCAGACCTTCCTCGCTGATCAAGGGTCTCATATCTGGATCCCACCACAGAGACGTGATAGCCTCTGTTCCCGGAGAAGTAGACCCTGATCTCGCTGGGCGATATCCCGAAATCCAGCTGTAGGAAGTCGACGAGTTTGGTGGCCTCCTCATGAGCACCGCTGAGACACTTCTCGCACACCCAGTGTATGGCGGAGACGATGGAGGAACCGCAGAGCACGCATTTCTCCCCTCCAGCCTTGAATGGCCTGCCACAGTTGCCACAGAGGGAGAAATCATGCTCCGCCGTGCACGGAAGCTCCAAGTCATCCGAATCTATGTCGAAGGCGAGGTCGGCCTTTCGGTATCCCTTCTCCTCCATGGGCAGGTCGGGCGAATCATAGTAGGCCACGGAGCAGTACGCGGAGCGCGGGGACTCCCTGACCATCATGGCCTTGAACTCCCCTTCGTTGGGGAAGGTCAGATGGCGCACCATGGCGTCCTCGAAGTTGAGGTAGCCGAACTCCCTCCTCTCTATTTCCTCGGGGACCTCCACGGACTCCACATGGCGGAAGTAGTAAGCTTTGTACGCCCTGCTGAGGAATTCGACAGCGGAAGCCCTGCCCTCCGTCACGGGTACCTCTCTCCACACCCTGCTTCAGCGCGCCCCGACAGGTGCGACCTGAAACCATCCTCCGCGAAGCGCATCGTCTTCTCCACCCCTAGGCGGGATGATAGGCGCGGATTGAGCTTAAATAGACTTCGACAGCGAGGGTCCGTTCGTCGAATAATTCAGCCCTAGCTTCGTCGCCAGAGATCTTCCGCCTTTACGCGACCGCATACTTGAGGTCGCCCTTCATGACCCGAAGTGTGAGCATCGACGTGGCCTCCACCACCCAGGGGATGGTTTTCACGCGGCGGACTTGATGTTCAGGTCACCCACATCGCGTCCCATGACTATCGCGATGGCATCGTAGTCCCCTGTGAACTGATATATCGTGCGGCACCTGCTTGAGAGAGCAGAGGCCTCGGAGGACGTCGTCTAGCTTCAAGGCGCTGACCTTCATGAAAAGTGCGGTCGACTCGTTCAGTCCCGCCGCTTTAGGGTTGACGAGAGCGACTGCGCCCCTTGTCATCTCCCTGTCGACCAGCCTCTTGAACCTGAACCGGACGGTACTCACTCTGGTTCAGGGACTTGATTTCTGCGAATGACAGGCGGCCGTCCTCTTGCGACATCGACGTGAGCGCCCTGTCCAGCTCGTCCGGCTTCATACTTCCCCACGGGCGAGCCACCTTCTTAAGCCATTTCGGCATAATCCCCGCTGAAAATCACCTGACGAATGTCTTTAAGGGAACTTGGCGTCTCCGCTTTTCGATGTCGGGAACGTTAATTAGTTTGTTCTTACGGAGGGTGGGGTGATATGCTGCAGGCCGTCAGCCAGTCGGCCGAGGAATGGAAGTCCGTTTCACAGGCGATCTCCACCCTAATCGAAGAGGCCTCATTTGAGGCTACCCCTGAAGGGCTCAACCTGAGGGCAATGGACCCCTCTCACATAGCCCTAGTGGATCTCAAGTGGCCGGCGGCCTCTTTCGAGAAATATGCCTGCGACCAGAACCACACCCTCACCGTGAGGGTAGAAGACCTTCTCAAGGTCATGAGGAGGGCCGAGGGCAAGGACAAGGTGGAGCTTAGATTGGGCGAGGAGAGCATGCTCGAGTTCAGGCTTTTCGACGGATACGAGAGGGAGTTTCAGGTCCACCTCGTCGAGACGACCTACAGCCAGACCCCCCTCCCGAAGGTCAACTTCAACGTCCAGTGCAAATTGACGACCCGGATACTCCGCAAGGTACTCTCAGACGTCCAGACCATTTCTGATCACATCACTCTTAAGGCCGAAGAGGAGAAGCTCGTCTTTCTGGGGAAGAGCGAGGTGGGCAAGGCTTCCGTGACGCTGAAGAAGGACAATCCCGACATCCTTCAGCTCGACGTCAAGGAGGGAGGCGAATCCACCTACAGCATCGAGTACCTCAGCAACTTCGCGAAGTCCGTCTCGAACGCAGAGACGGTGAACATCGGGTTCTCAGCGAAGATGCCGATCAAGATGGAGTTCCCGCTCAGCGAGCAAGGAGCTACGATACAGTTTTATCTCGCACCTCGGGTTGACTGAAGCTGGCGAGGATGAGCGCCTTGAAGATGGACACGGACAACCTCCGCAGGAACAAGTGGGTCAAGACCCTCTCCAAGTACGTCACCTTGGAAGTGATCTACGTCTTCGTGGGCGTCCTTCTTGCGGGAGGCCTCGTCAACTATCTCCTTGAGGGGTCGTCTGTCCCTGCCTCGACAGTGGTCACCACTTCTCTTCAGACGCAGAGCATCCTGGAGACCATCACCTACGTCATCGCGTCTGCCTCGGGGGTCACCGGGATCTACATGCTCGCGAGGTCGAGCCAGCCTTCGAAGGTTGGCCGCGAGTCATTCTTCGTGTTTATCACTGGCATCCTCATACTGATGATAGGCTTCTTCCTGATCTTCTCTATGTACACCTTCAAGACACGCGGCTGAGACCCTCCTCAGAGAGGATCCAGGTCCCGTCGAAGGCACCCGAACACAGCTTGACCCAGCCAGCTCCGAGCATGCCCCTGACGCCGCCCTCTCTGACCGAGTTCAACACGAAGAGAGAGGAGCTCGCCCTAGCCCGGCACGCCACCGCCATGTAGACCACATACTTGAAGAACCTGCGGCCCCAGTCCTTTTCGCCGCCGGAGGCCCTGGCCATCGCCTGCAGCGTGCCGAGGGAGTTTATGATGATGGGGTCATCGCCGCGCTGCAGCGAATACACATCTTTCAGGGCCGAAAGGAGGCTGCCTCCCTCCAGCAGCAACCGGCATCCCTCCAGTGACGCCGGCGGAAGGAGGGGGTAGAGGCTGCCGTCGAAGTCGACAGCCGTGTATCTCTCCACGCCGGAGGCCCACCGCCGTAGGAGGGAGCGCCTTTCCGAGAATGGCACGACCACGAGATGGACCCCGGCTGGTTTCAACTCGGCCAAAGTCACACTCTGTCCGCCTCCACGGGTAATTAAACAATGGGAGCCCTTGGGTCGGCCCCTTCAAATGGCGAGCCCCTTCAGAGGAGCTCTACAAGCAGAAGAGCGAGCGTCCGGCCATCCGAAGTATCGGCCTCTTGGTCCTTACGGCGTAGATGCAGGAGAAGCCCCGTTCGTTCACACGGAAGGCGAGGGCCCCGGGAGCGGCGGTCGTCTGTCGAAGCCGTTGGGCGTTTCTATCGCCACGCGCTCCCTCTTCAACGCTGCTTCGATGATCGCTCCTGACACATCCTCTTGCCCCGCCGAGGAGCATCGCAGGAAAAGAGTAGCCGTCAAGGGCGACATAACGCTCGTGTCGGGATGTGCCCTGGCCGGTCTCCCTCTGGCCGATGGATTCCAGTTGAGCCAGCTAAAGACCTGTGCCGGGAAAAGGGTGGTCCTTGACGGTGGAAAGGGCGGGCTAATCCTAGACTGATATCTTGGTCGAAAACCCAGATTCGCCTAGGACCTTGGAGACCGCGCCTTCGACCTTGGACCTGCAAGATGCCGGCGTGTAGACCCTCAATATGTCCATGAACCCGCTGATGGCGGCGATGGCGGGGATATCCGAGAGGGAGATCTTCGACTTCTTGACGCCGGGTCCCCCCCGGGAGACGATGGTCAGCTCCGTGAACTTCTCCCTGTCCGACGTGAATGGCACCGAAGGCGCTGTGGGGACGTCTATGTATACGTTGTCAGGATCAACGCCAGCGAGGTTGGCTATCTCAGCCACGACGTCCGCCCTGACCCTCGCCTTGTTCAGGAGCTTCTCGACGAACCCCTCCCTCCTAATCACCATCTTCTCGTAGACGCACTTGAGCAGCCTCCTCTCCCTGAAGTCCTTCACCAACTCCTTTGCCCTCTTCGCACCCCTTCCCTCCTTCAACGAGAGGATTCTGCAGATGACGCCGTCGTCGTCCAGCTCCGAGTACTTCGAAAGGTCGCCGACGTCGGTCAGCCCAAGATCGTCGTCGACGAGCTCCATGGCCCTGAGGACCATCGCCTCGGCCGCCCGGCAGGTCTTGTGGAAGTACACCGCCTTGAACATCTCATAGCGCGCCACCGTCAGGGCTTCGAAGGAATGAATGGCGTCACTCTCAATGGCTAGATGGTTGTCGACGACCTCGAACGAGTCGATCACCCTTGTGATGTCGACGCACCCGAAACCTGCCCCTGTGTAGTACGAATCACGAAGGAGGTAGTCCATCAGGTCCGCGCTGAGCGTCCCGGCGATCACCTCGTTTAGAAACCTCCTGCTCCCGGGCGCCTTCCCCACAGCCAAGCTCGCCATCTTCCTGGAACTGAAGCCCTGCTTGTCTAATGCTTCGCCCACCTCGGTCTCCGCCACTATCCGCGAGCTCATGTCTTCATGCGTTATCCCGATCTTCGAGTGGAGGAGCTCCTCGAAAACGTGCGAGAACGGCCCATGTCCGATGTCATGGAGGAGGCCGGCCATCCGCAATTGGGATGCCGCATCTTCATCGAGGTAACCCTTGTCGACGAGGATTGCGGAGGCGAGACCCGCCACGTGCATCGAGCCCAGGGAATGCTCGAACCTCGTGTGGTTGGCCCCCGGATACGCCATATAGGCGCAGGACAGCTGCCTGATGCGCCTCAGACGTTGGAAGAAGGAAGTGTCGACCACCTTCATCTCGGCCGCCCGGACTTTCACGAACCCATGAATCGGGTCGCGTATCTCTATGGGCCTGCCCGCCGCCGTTGGGAGTTTCAAATGCCGCTTCAAGAAGATGTTTGCTGGGACGAGGTTTTATTCCTTACCATCGACCTCGAGGATCCTGTCTACAAGAGAGAGGATGTCCGCGTTGACGTCCTCCAGGCTCCTGGACGCGTCCACGAGGTATACTTCGCCATAGGGGTAGATCTCCGACAAGGAGAGGTACCTGCGCCTCACCCTCTCGATGAGCGAAGCATGTTCGTAGTTGTCCCTGTCCGCCCTGGACCTGAGCCTCAGAAGCGCCTGGGCAGGCGAGATGTCGAGCACCACCGTGAAGTCTTGCTTGACGACCTTCCCCTCGAATCTGATTACGCGGCCTCGGTCGACACCCACTTCCGGCTGATACACCGCATGGCTCTCCGTCCACCTTTTGGCAAGCACGATGTTCTTGGGGCCCACCGCCAGCCAGCCGTCCACCTTCCGGTTGAACTGCGCCCTGTCAAGGCTCCAGAGGAGCCACGCGAAGGAGTTGCTCAGTTCCCCTCGGATATGCACACTCAAGTTGTTGCGTCCAAGATACGCGCCGACTAGGCTCCCCAAAAGGGTCTCATATGATGGGAGGCTGACCGGGAGCACCTTGAATCCGTTCGAATTCAGATGATCGTACACAGAGGTTACCTTAGCAAGCCTGCTCTGGTTGAAGGAGTGGGTCTCCTTGCCCGACTTGTCGACCCCACTGATGACGAGGAATCTCCCCACCCTTGGGCTCGGTCGAAACGTGATCAGGGATCGGCCGACCTCTACGAACTCTTTGGCCACTTCGGTCGGAATCCTCCATCCTTCAGCCGCCGATCCTAGGCCTTCCGCATCGACGGCAGTGACAGCCCTCTCCACGTCAGCCAGGGACTTCTGTAGCTCTTGCCCGTCGATGATCATAGGATAGAGGCGCCCAGAGGTTGTGTCGAATCTACTAAATGATAAAAGTGTTGGGTTGTGGAGAGTTACGGGGGTCGGCCCATGTCCACGGTCCGCTTTATCAAAGAAGGAGCGCTGGAGGAACGCTCATACCAGAGCGAGCTGGCCCAAGATGCCGGCCATTCGAACGTCATCATAGTTCTCCCCACCGGCATGGGCAAGACAGCCGTCGCCGCCCTCATCATCGCCAACGAGCTGGCGTCAAGGGGCGGGAGGACCCTCTTCCTCGCTCCAACGCGCATCCTCGTCCAGCAGCATAAGGACTTCCTGAGCAGGGTCATGGAGCTGCCGAAGGGGTCCGTTTCGGCTGCAACCGGCGAAGACGACATCTACTCCAGGGAGGACGCCTGGAACGCCAAGATCGTCTGCGCGACTCCCCAGATCGCCGTGCAGGACGTCAAGAGGTCCCTGCTCAATCCGCGCGGGTTCAATCTCCTGATACTCGACGAAGTGCACAAAGCCATCGGTGACCACAGCTACGTCAGGATCGCCGAACTGTTCTCCGCCGGAGACGTGCAGAAGGTGGGCCTGACGGCTACCCTTCCCAGTGAGAGGGCCAAGATAGATGAAATCAAGGGTCACCTGTCCGCCGACAAGATCCTCTTCCGGGATTACGAAAGCGAAGACATCAAGCCCTTCGTCCATGAGGTCAAGATGGACGTGAGGCTCCTTGACAGCCCGGACTATATGCGCAGGGCTTCCGCGCTGATCAGGGAGGCCCTGAAAGAGAGGCTCTCCACCCTGGCCCGGGAGAACCTGATGCCGAGGGCGGCCGCCGAGAAGATGAGCTTCAAGGAGATGATGAGGAACAGGGAGCTCGTCCTCAGCAAGGGGAGCTGGAACGCCAAGTTCTGCTATTTCATCGCCGCCAAGCTCTTCAACCTGGAGAAGATGCTCGAAACCCAGAGCTACAAGGCCTTCGTGAGCTACTATGAAAGGATCAGAGACACGAAGGGTAGGGTCAACTCAATGATAATCAAGGACCAGCGGCTGAAGGAGGCCTTTGAGCTCATCAACGGCGCGCTGGTGGCCGGCTACGAACAGCCGAAGTTCGAGGAGTTGAAGGGGCTCATCAAGGGGCTAACCAAGGAGGACAGGGCCCTCATCTTCGCCGGCTACCGCGAGACCGTCGACCACATTTACAGGATGCTCTCGAAGGAGGGCATCAGTGCCTGGATCCTGATTGGGAAGCAGGGTGCCACGGGCCAGAAGCAGGACGAGCAGGTGAAGGCAGTGGACATGTTCAGGAGCGGGAAGTACCGCGTCCTGATCGCCACCCAGATAGGCGAAGAGGGCCTGGACATCGCCGAATGCAACCTCGTCGTATTCTACGACAACGTCGCCAGCGCCATCAGGTACATCCAGAGGAGGGGGAGGACCGGGAGGCGAAAGGAGGGGAAGATGGTCATGCTCATCGTCAGGGACACCGTCGACGAGGCCTACTATCGGGTGGTGCAAAGAAAGCTGAAATCGTTGAGCAGCTATGCCAGGCAGCTTAGCGCGGAGAAGGCACCCTCGACGCCCCCTTCCACCAGGCCTCCCAAGAAGGAGGGCCTGGACTCGTTCATCGGGTGAACGTACCCTCATTCCTTCAGGAGCTTGAGGACTTCGGCGGTCAGCTTCACTACCTGCAGGAGCTTCAGGCGCTTGGCGGGGTCCTTCTCCTTCGCCAGCTGCGCCAGTGAGTCGTCCAGGATCTTCGTCACGACTGCTGACTTCCCGGAGGCCGGCGTCGCCTTCACAGCCGCCTTTTCATCCAACTCTTCGACGCTCTCCATGCCACGAACAGATGGGGCAGATGTCCTTCCCCTTGTACCTGAAGAGGATGCCGCCACACTCCGGGCAGGGCTCCCTGAGAAGGGTGGCGCCCTTCCTCATCATTTCGGCCATGAGCTTCTGCGAGCTTCTCGAATCGATGGCCAATATTGTCGCCGACAGGGGGACGGGGGGTCCCGCGCCCGATAAGGGCTTTTCGATGAATGGATAAGCTTAAAACTGGTGGGTCTTGTAATGTCGTGCAGCGAAGCCAGGAGGCTATTGCAGCGTTTTGAGTAGCAAGAAAGCCGCGGAGAACGAGGAGAAGTTGAACCAGGCTATCAACACGATCGGACTTGTCGTCGAGAACACCAACATCCCGCGCAACATACGCAAGGTGACTAAGGAGGTAGTGGATGGCCTGAAGGACAAGAGGATGTCCATCGGCGTGAGGGCGGCCAACGCCATGAGCGTGCTCGAGGAGGTCTCCCAGGACCCGAATGTTCCTTCCTTCGCCAGGGTCACCCTGTGGAACGCCGTCTCCGTCCTTGAAGGAATAAGAGAATAGCTTCGGTCACTTTTCCGCGGTTCCGGTGTCTTTTGAAAGATACGTGTAGAGGCCCAGCTTCAGGGTCTTCAGGGGGAGGAGTGCGCACTTGACCCTCACAGGGCCGAGGTCCGGGT
Source organism: uncultured Nitrososphaerota archaeon (assembly GCA_963842885.1). Lineage (GTDB taxonomy): Archaea > Thermoproteota > Nitrososphaeria > Conexivisphaerales > DTJL01 > DATKKG01. Next base: position 93,149 of record CAWJIE010000004.1, on the reverse strand, counting down.
TCCCCATCGCCTCCAGGAGATGCTCCTTGTCGAACTTCCTCAGGTCCTCCATTGAGAGGCCCTGAATGAGCTCCGTGATGATGGAGGCGGCAGCCATGCTGATGGCGCATCCCCTGCCGATGAACTTCACGTCAGCGACCTTCCCATCGCTCACCTTGACGGCCATTTCGACATGGTCGCCGCAGAGGGGGTTGTTGTCCTCGGCCGAGAAATCGGCGCCTTCGAGCTTCCCGAAGTTCCTCGGATTCTTGTAATGGTCCATTATGATTTCCTTGTAGATTTCATCACTCAATTACCAAACACCTTTCCAGCCTTGCGGACGCCTTCGGCTAGCGCGTCAATCTCACTCTCCTTGTTGTAGATATAGAAGCTGGCCCTGACCGAGCTGGGAATCCCGAACCAATCATGGAGAGGCTGGGCGCAGTGGTAGCCGGACCTGACGGCGATCCCCATGCCATCCAGGACCGCTGCGACGTCATGCGGGTGGACATCCTTCAAGTTGAACGGTACGACCCCTCCCCGCCGCTCCGGACTCTTCGGGCCGTAGAGAGTGACTCCCTCTTCTCTTCCGAGGACGTCCAGGGCGTGGGCAGTAAGGCGTATTTCATGCCGGCGGACAGCCGACATCCCTATGGAGGAAAGGTAGTCGATGGCCGCACCGAAGGCTATCACGTCTGCGATATTCGAGGTTCCAGCTTCGAACTTCCAGGGTAGCTCGTTCCACGTCGCGCCCGATATGTGCACTTCGCTTATCATGTCGCCACCCGTCAGGAAGGGCGGCATCTCTTCAAGGCGCTCGCGCCTTCCGTAGAGCACTCCCACCCCCGTGGGGCCCAACATCTTGTGGGCGGAGAAGGCGTAGAAGTCGCAGCCTATGTCGGACACGTTGACGGGCATGTGCGGCACGGCCTGCGCGCCGTCGATTACGACCAAGGCACCTTCTTTCTTGGCCATCTTCGTCATTTCCTTGACGGGGTTCAGGGTGCCGAGGACATTCGAAACGTGTGTGAAAGACACCACCTTCGCTCCGACGACCTTCTCCCTATAATCTTCCATGTCGAGGTTCCCTTCGGCGTCCACTACGACGAACTCCAATCTGGCCTTCTTCTCTTCGGCCAGCTGCTGCCAGGGGACGATGTTGCTGTGATGTTCCAAGAGGGTGATGACAATCTTGTCCTCCTTCGAAACGAAGCTCCTCCCCCAGCTCTGGGCGACGAGGTTTAGCGACTCGGTAGTATTCTTGGTGAAGACCACCTCCCCGGGGGAGGGCGCGGAGATGAACCTGCGGACCTTTTCGCGGGCAGCCTCAAATTCCGCCGTAGCCTTTTCCGCGATCTGGTAGACCCCCCTGTGGATGTTGGAGTTGTAGCTCGAATAGAACTCCTCCAACGACCTCAAAACGACCAGGGGCTTCTGCGACGTCGCGGCATTGTCCAGATAAATGAGCGGCTTGCCCTTCGTCGCCGTAGAGAATATTGGGAAATCCGCCTTGATCCTGTCGACGTCGAGAAGCTGGGTCTCCATTTCGTTTTCCATCCGGTTACTTGACAAGCTTGATTCCTCTCTCCCGCATTATTTTAATGCTGTGCATCTTAGGCGCTCCTGGGAGCTGTCCTCTATGATTCGAGAGATGACTGCCCAGCCGGATAGCCCTTCAGCGCCTTGTCGATTTCAGCTTCGAAGGCTTCTCTGGCTGACTTGTCCGGTATGTTCACCGCAAGAGGATTGAGGTAGCCACCCGCGATCTCCATGATGGACTCCTCCCTCGTCAGCCCCCGGCTCATGAGGTAAAACAGCTGGTCTTCATCCGGCTGGGACACGGACGCAGAATGCTTCGCCTTGAGCTCGTTCGTTTCAATCTCCAGCCCAGGTATGGCGTTGGCGAACGAGTCCCGCGTGAGCAGGAGGGCGTGCTGGCTGAGGTGGCTGTCGGCGTTGACGGCGGAATGACGGATTGTCATCAGCCCTTTGAGCAGCATCCTAGACTGACTTCCGACCAGGCCCCTCTGGAGGGCGAAGCCCTTCGTCGACCTTCCCAGATGCTCGACATAGGCCATGTAGTCATAGCGAGATCCGTTCTTCGGGAAGCCTCCCCAGTACAGGTTGGCCTCGCCTCCTTCCCCCATCAGGACGACGTCAGTCCGCACTCGCACATAGGGAGACGCCGCGTACCAGGCCACGTATGTGAGCTTCGCCCCGCTTTCCAGGACGAAGTGAGTGTTGTGAAGGAGCCTCTCCCTCCGGCCGGTGGAGAGCGTGACGTACGTCACCACGGCGTTAGGCTTCAGGCGAACGTCGACGACGTCGCTCAGGAGTGAAGGGTCATCTCCCGAATCCGCCGAATCGACTATCCTGTCGAAGAAGATGGAGGTGGACCCTTCACCGAACTCCATCTCGGTATGGCGGTAGGTGGCCGACATGCCGGGAGGCGACACCGTCAGACGGACGACTGGGTCGACGACGGATTCGCCGGGGGCAACCGAGATGACGTTGTCGGAGTCCCTGAAGGCGGCGTTCAGGTAGAACATCTTGTCTTCGTCCGTAGGCAGAGGGAGCGCCAGAAGGGGGAGTCCCTCCTCGCGTCCTTCACTGAACCCGACTCCCTTCGGAAGCGAGCTGACGAAGCGCTTCGTTCCTAGGGTCGCGAACGAATACCTGACGCCCTCAGGCAGCGAGCCGCCGGCCCGCGGGGCAAAATCGGTAGGGTCCCCGGGAAGTTTTTCGAAGTTCTTCACGAAGAGGACGTTCCTCTCATATGGAAGCGCCTCATAGAGGGAGAAGCTGGCTCTTTCGCGCTTCGGCGACCTCCTCGGGTTCCCCTAGTTCGCTCGAAAGCTCCTTGATGCGGTTGAGGAGGTTCTCTGACACAGGATTCTCAGCTCTTGCTGCTACTATATGAGAATTATCAGACAAATGGCTCGCTCTAGGGAATATGTCCGGCTATCCTATCCGACGGAGTTTGTCATCTCTAGGCCGATCAGCCTGTTGAGCTCTATGGCATAGACCATGGGGAGTTCCTTCGTGAACGGCTCCATGAACCCCATTACTACGGCGTTCAGGGCTTCGTCTTCAGTAAGGCCCCTGCTCATCAGGTAGAATAGCTGGTCCTCTCCGATCTTCCCTACCGTCGCCTCATGAGTCAACACGGTGTCGCTTTCGCTCACCATGTTGTAGGGGTAGGTGTCGGACTTCGACTTATCGTCCAGTATGAGCGCGTCGCACCGTACGCTGCTCTTGACGCCCGTCGCACCCTTGGCCACCAGAAGCTGACCACGGTAGGTGGTCCTGCCTCCGTCCTTGGACACCGACTTCGAGGTGATTCTCGAGCTCGTGTCAGGCGCCAGGTGTAGCACCTTGGAGCCTGCGTCGATATGCTGGCCACTGCCTGCCATGGCGACCGAAAGGACCTCCGCCCTCGCTCCCCTTCCCAGGAGGTAGATGGAGGGGTACTTCATGGTGATCTTGCTGCCGAGGTTGCCGTCGATCCATTCGACCCTGGCATCTTCGTAAGCGAAGGCCCGCTTGGTAACCAGGTTGTAGACGTCCTTGGACCAGTTCTGAATGGTCGTGTACCTGATGTGAGCACCCTTCTTGGCGATGAGCTCAACCACGGCCGCGTGAAGGGAATCAGACGTGTAAACTGGTGCAGTGCATCCTTCGATGTAATGGATGTCGCTGTAGGGCTCGGCTATGATGAGCGTCCGCTCGAACTGGCCCATGTTCGCCGCGTTTATCCTGAAGTAAGCGTGAAGCGGCTGCTCTACCTTGACCCCCTCCGGCACGTAAATGAAACTGCCACCGCTCCAGACGGCGCTGTTCAGGGCGGCAAACGTGTTGTCGTTTACTGGGATCACGGTCCCGAAGTACTTCTTGACGATTTCGGGGAACTCACGCACGGCGGTGTCCATGTCGGAGAAGACGACGCCCTGCTTCTCGAGGTCCTTCCGCATGTTGTGATAGACGACCTCGGATTCGTACTGCGCCCCCACGCCGGCCATGAACTTCCTCTCTGCCTCCGGCACTCCCAGCCTTTCGAAGGTGTTCTTGATGGCGTCGGGGAGGGCTTCCCAGCTGCCGACGTTCTTGTCCGTGGGCTGGATGTAGTACTTTATGTTGTCAAAGTCGATGTTGGAGAGGTCGGCGCCCCAGACTGGAATGGGCTTCTTCTTGAACGTCTCATATGCCCTGACGCGGAACTCCGTCATCCATTCCGGCTCGTTCTTGTGCTTGGATATCCTGATGACCTTCTCCTTGTCAAGCCCCCGATCAGTGGTGAAGACGGAAGTCTCGGGGTCCTTGAAGTCGTATTTGCTGTAGTCGACGTTTGACTCTGTCCCTTACGGACAAATCGAACACCTACGCATGAGACGGCTCATCATAGATATGCGTTGCTCCTGTTCCCAGCGTCAGCTACTGAGGCGCTTCGGGCTTCTCAGTAAGCCATCCATAGCCCTTCTCTTCGAGCTTCTTGGCCAGTTCGGGGCCGCCCTCCGCCACTATCTTGCCATCGGCCATGACGTGCACGAACTCCGGCTGCACGAACTGGAGTATACGGATGTAGTGGGTGATGAGAAGGAGGCCGAGCTGGGGGCCCATCAGCCGGTTGAGCGTCTCGGCCACGATCTTGACGGCGTCGATGTCGAGGCCGGAGTCGATTTCATCCAGGATGGCCATCTTGGGCTCCATGATGGCCATCTGGAGGATCTCCGACCTCTTCTTCTCCCCTCCCGACAGGCCCTCGTTGAGATACCGGGCTGTGAAGGCGTTGTCCACCTTCAGGAGGTCGAGCTTCTGCTGGACGAGCTTCCTGAAGGGGATTATGGGAGCCAAGATCTTCACGTCGTCCTTCCCTCCCTGCTTGATGGCGCTGTAGGAGCTGCGAAGGAAGTTGAAAAGCGTCACACCGGACACCTCGACCGGATACTGAAGGGCGAGGAAGACGCCATGCCTCGCCCTCTCCGTGGCGGTCATGGGGAGCAGCGAGACTCCATCGAGGCGTATGTCGCCTGACACGATCTTGTACTTGGGATGCCCCATGAGTGCGTATGAAAGGGAGCTCTTCCCCGAGCCATTGGGCCCCATCAGGGCATGTATCTCTCCCTGTCTGATCGTCATGGAGACCTCCTGCACCACCCTCTTGTCGGCCACCTGCACTCCGACCTTGTCGATTTCAAGAACGCTGGGCATCAATAGGCACCGTGAGTCGAGAGCTACTCGGCTCTGTGGACTCTTAAAAGATTTCCGGAAGAACGTGCAAAAAGTTCAATCCTTCACCGACACTATAATAGTGCGACGACCCTAACCCTGTCGAGAAGAGAATTGGCAGACAGGCTGGCGCTTTACATGCAGGACAAGCACTCCATCCGCGAGGAGATGTCCTTCGGCCGCTATGCCGAGAGGCATGGCTTCGAGGCCGTCTGGTTCGCGGAGTCCAGGCTCGTGAGAGACGCCATCGTCCCCATGGCCGCCGTCGCGGCCGTCACGAACAAGATAAAGGTGGGTAGCGGCGTCGTCAACAACTGGACTCGCAACGTCGGCATTATGGCTTCGACCTACTCAACACTCTACGACCTGGCGCCCAAGAGGGTCCTGCTGGGTCTCGGGGCCTGGTGGGACCCGCTGGCTTCTAAGGTGGGAATCCACCGGGACAGGCCTCTAGTGGCCATGAGGGAATACGTCACCGTGCTCAAGGAGCTGTTCAAGATGAAGAACGTGACCTTCCAGGGCGACTTTGTCAAGGTCCAGGACATCCAGCTGGACATCGTCTACGGCGACAAGAGCGTCCGGGACATCCCGATTTACATCGGCGCGACCGGAATGCAGATGATGGAGCTGACCGGCATGATCGCTGACGGCGTCGTCCTGAACTACCTAGTCTCTCCGAAATACAACCACGAAGCCATGGAGCACCTCAGGATCGGAGCGAGAAAGGCCCACCGCAAGATGGCCGAGATAGACAGGCCTCAGCTCGTCGTCTGCTCCATGGACCAGGACGCCGACAAGGCCCTCGACAGCTCTCGCAACCTCGTCACCATGTACGTGGGTCAGCAGCCTCACATCGCCAAGGCCAACGGCATCAGCGAGGGGCTCGTCAAGGAGATAAGCGACGCCTTGGGCGGATGGCCCGCCAAACCCGGTGGACTGGAGAAGGCCAAACATCTCGTGGACGACAAGATGGTGGACATGCTGACGGCATCCGGGACGCCGGAGGACTGCCGGCAGAAGGTGAAGCAATATATGGAGAGCGGCGCCACCTGTCCTATACTCTACCCTCTTGGCGATGATGTCCAGCTCATGATTAGAGAGATGGCTAAGGGATACTCCTGATCCCGGCTGACGACAGCAGAACGTTAATACAACAGGAAACAAGGCCGGAAGCTCACGAGTGCATAAGGCATGAGTTACGGACAACGAAGTGGAGGATACGGTGCCAGAAGGAGCTTCGGTGGAGGCTTCGGAGGCCCAAGAAACTTCGCTCCCAAGCCAGTGAAGGCTGGCGAGGAATACGACGTAGAAATCACTGAGATTTCAAGGCGCGGCGACGGCATCGCAAAGGTTCAGGGATTCATCATCTTTGTAACCGGTGCGAAGACCGGCCAGAAGCTCAAGGTAAAGATCACCAACGTCTCCAACAGATACGCGACAGCGGAGATCGTCTCCCCCACAGAAAACGCACCTTCGCAACCGGCGGAGGCTCCCGCATCAACAGATGCCGAGCCAGCTGGGCAAGATCAGTAGATCACGTAGACGTCGATGCGGGAGAGAATGAATGAACCTCTCCTCGGTCTAGACGGAACGTGAATCGCCACGAAAGGGCGGAGAGGTTTTTTGTTCCGCCATCCATTCCTTTCTCCACATCGGATGATAGGGAAACGTCTGCTCTGAACTGCCGTCTGTAGAACGAAGTATGGGTTCTAGGGCGAGCCTATTCGCGAGTGCCTCTCCGGTAGCTCGGGCGTCCGCCCCTCGGACCGTGGCGGTATCCGCCCCTACGATCTCCCTGATGCTGAGCGCCGCTCCTCCCCCTGTACCCCTGACCCCTGTGTCGGCCGATGAAGGTAGGGTTCTCGTCGGACGGGCTAAGCGGCTTTATGGTGACCTTCGTAAGCTCCTGGACCTGCCTGAAGACGATGAAGTCGTCCGGCGCGATTAGAGCGATCGACTTCCCTATGCTCCCAGCCCGTGCCGTGCGCCCCACCCGGTGGAAGTAGATGAGCGGATCTTCGGGGAAGTCGTAGTTCACCACCAGCTGGACGCCAGGGACGTCGATGCCCCTCGCGGCTACGTCGGTGGCTACGAGTATGTCCACCCTCCCTGTCCTGAACGCGTTCATGGATCTGTCCCTCTGGTACTGCGACAGGTCTCCATGGAGGGGTGTTACGTTGAAGAACCTCTTCTCCAGCTCCCGGGCGAGCCTGTGGGCGCCCGTCTTCGTCCTGGTGAACACCATGGCGCTGGTCGGGTTCTCCTTCTTCAGCAGGGCGATGAGCTTCTGGAACTTCTCCGCCCCGTCCTCAACGAGGGTATAGTACTGGTCCAGCTCGTCCACGGAGGGCTCGTCGGCGCTCACCAGTATCTTCTCCGGCTGGCTCATGTACTTCGCAGAGAGCCTGATGATCTCATCGGGCATGGTGGCCGAGAAGAGGCTCATCTGCCTGCGGCCAGGCGCCGCCTCGAGGATATACTCGATGTCGTCGATGAAGCCCATGTCCAACATCCTGTCCGCTTCGTCAAGGACGACATATCTCACATTCCCGAGGTTGAGCTCGTTGTGATCGATGAAATCGATGACCCTCCCAGGGGTCCCCACTACTATTTCCGCTCCGTCGGCCAGCTCCTCGAGCTGCACGTTGATGGACTGGCCCCCGTACACGGTGACGATTCTCACCCCCATGTACTTCCCCAGCCTCCTGAGCTCCTCGGTGATCTGCACCGCCAGTTCCCTGGTCGGAGCCAATATCAGGGCCTGCACCTTGTTCATGCCTGGGTCCACAAGCTGAAGAAGCGGCAGTCCGAAGGCCGCCGTCTTCCCCGAGCCGGTCTTCGCCTGCCCTATCACGTCGGTTCCGTCCAGTATGGGCTGTATAGCCCGCTCTTGAATCGGGAAGGGCTCCGTGAACCCCAAATCGTTCAGACTTCTTAGGAGCCTTGGGTCCAGACCCAAGCCCTCAAATCCTCTCATGTTGTTTGTTCACACACCAAAGCGTCGTTCGAGCGTCAGTCTTACCTGAAGACTCTGCAACAGCTTCTGCGTTGTCTTGAGGCTTATGAGACGGTTATTTAACCCTTCTTACCTCATCACTGTGAAACAGAACTGCGTTCGGCCAAAACCTAAATACGGCAAAGCCAACGGAGCACGCATCATGAGCTCCCTTGTGGCTCAGAACGGTGACGTCATCTCAGTTCACTACGTCGGCAAGTTCCCGGGCGGGAAGGTCTTCGACACCAGCATGAAGGGAGAGGCGATCAAGGCCGGGATATTCAACCCGGCAAGGGATTACACGCCGCTCCAGGTGACGCTGGGCGCCCATCAGGTCATTTCCGGATTCGAAGAGGCCCTCCTAGGCATCAAGGTGAACGACACCAAAGAAGTAATTCTTCCTCCGGAGAAGGCCTACGGCAGGACGGGCAGGCATCCAATGGTGGGCAAGACCCTTCAGTTCAAGCTGCTGGTCACCAACATAAAGCGCTGATCCTGATGGCCTAGAGCGCGCCGGAGCACGGCCGTAGTGCGCCTTTCTGATGATTCCCGGAGACTACGCAGAGGTGGATGCCGGGAACGGAATCCAGGACCTCAGGAGCTCTTGGAGTGGAGCCGGCCGAGTTCCCCCTGGCTGCCATCCTGCACAAGATTGTTTCCTCGGTCTGCGATTCCCTGACACTGCTTACGTAGGAAGCTCGACAACGCTAATAGCCCTGTGACAATCCCGGCCTTCACGGGTATGCGAAGAAGATGAGGACGTCTAGGTGGGCGCGTTGTCGGCCTTTTGCTTATGCCCCCGGCGTCTTTCACTTGGGACATGGCTTTCGGTTCCGGGTCTTAGTCTCCCCGAATAGTGACTCTGTCTTGGGCGGTCATTGAATTGGCTGGCCCCAAGCTAAGTATTTTCGCACTCGGAGTCGGCGCAGGGGCCCTCGCCGTGGCGCTCTCCTTCGTTCTCAGACTGTTCGCGGGAGGTCCCTTCCTCCCGGAGCTTGCCTCTCAGGCCTTCTTCTCAGTGGTCCCCGGCCAACTGGAGGCGGGAGCCGTTGAGAGCCTAGGCCTTCTCGCCAAATACACGATGTACACCGTGGCCATAGCCGTGAACCTTATCCTCTATGGCCTGATCGCAGTGCTTTTCCTCAACCTGAGCGAGGTCAACCGGAGTAGGCTTCTGCCGAAAGGGTTGGCCATCGCCGGGGTTTCGTACGTCGTGACGCTCCTCCTTTCAGGTCTCTTTCTCTCCATCACACAGATCAACTCTCAGCCCATATCGACGACGGCCTTGGCCATCGAGCTCGTCCCTCCCCTGCTCCTCTTCGGGTTTTCGCTGACCTCTCTGGAGGCCAGGTATGCCCCGACGGGCCTCGACAGGGAAGTGCTGCCCGAGGATTTCAGGCCCGTCGACACAAGGCGTCGTTCGTCGATCCTCGCTGGGGGGGCGATAGCCGCCTTCGCAGCCCTGACCCTCTATGGCCTAGGGTTCCTGCAGCCGGGGAAGGTGCGCACGAGCGACCTCTCCAGCTTCTACGGCGGCGAGGTCACTGCGAACGTCAACTTCTATCGCGTCGACATCAACGTCTTCACGCCCTCCGTCCAGGCTTCGTCTTGGTCCATCAAGGTCGGAGGGCTCGTCAGCAACCCTATGACGTTGGGCTACGACCAGCTGAAGGCGCTCCCTGCGGTTGAGCAGTACAACACCCTCGAGTGCATCAGCAACGCAGTGGGAGGGGACCTCATGAGCACTGCCAAATGGACGGGAGTGAAGCTCAAGGACGTCCTCGCCACCGCAGGCGTTCAGGCCCAGGCGACCTACGTGGTCTTCAAGTGCTCTGACCAGTACGACGTGGGCATACCGCTCAGCAAGGCGATGGAGGAGGCCACAATCCTGGCCTACGAAATGAACGACTCCCCGCTTCCGAGGGACCACGGGTACCCGCTGCGGGCGATCGTCCCTGGATACTACGGCATGATGAACCCCAAATGGATCACAGAAATACAGCTTGCAGACCAGACCTACCAAGGCTTCTGGCAACGCTCCGGATGGGCTAACGAAGCCAAATACCAGACCGGCTCAACGATCGTGAACGTCGGGAACGACGCCCTGGCCGACCGTTTCGGAGTGACCAGCCCCACTCAGGTAGCTCATGGCAGTCCGACCACCATCGTAGGCGTGGCTTTCGCCGGCGATCGGGGCATCTCCAAGGTGGAGGTGAGCACGGACAAGGCCAACACATGGGCTCCGGCGACCTTGGCGGCTCCACTTTCAGGGAATTCCTGGGTCCTGTGGTCGTTCGACTGGAATCCGTCCGCCACGGGGACGTACGACGTGATTGTGAGGGCCACCGACGGGGACGGGAACCTGCAGACCGAAGGCATGGCCGACCCCTTCCCGAGCGGGGCCACGGGGTGGCACTATGTCACCGTCCAAGTCACCTAGGGCGGCCGTGGGGCGGAGAACAGCGTTCCGATTGAAGATGGCCATCGAGCAATCGACGCGCGATTCGCTGTCAGCTCAGAAGGAGGAAGTTGGTGCGGGGGGTGGGATTCGAACCCACGAACCACTACTGGATAGGCGCCTCAGGCCTACGCCTTTGACCAGGCTGGGCGACCCCCGCCCAGCGAAAAACTCAATCCTTCAGCATTAAAGCTTTTTCCGTGGTCGGATGCCCAAGACCGCTTCTGCCTCCCCCTTCCCGTTAGTTGGCAGCCGCAACGCAGCCTCTGACCGTAGAATCGACGTAGATGCTGCGTGCTCGGGATATGGAAGAAGCCCCAGGGGGGAATTCCAGCGCGTCGCACTTTTGGACCCCCGACCTATCGCTCTCTCGACTGGAACCTTTCCTCTTGACGCAGCAGGTTCAGATTCCACTTACGAGGCGACTAAGCTCCAACTTCTGGTTTGCTCCACCGCTGAGCTACTGGGGCTCGATTGAGCATCTCTACATCGGGATAATAACTGTTTATGTGAAGGGAGGCTCGCTGAGAAACCCCAACTTGGGGAAGGAGTGGGGAGGGCTCCGCATGGCGCGTCTCGCTCGCCTCCTAGCTCATTCTTAAAAGGAGTCAAGTCGTAGCAGACCTGTAGAAGACTTGGTCATTGAATCGATCTCCGGCCTTCGCGGCGTCTACGGTAAGGACCTCTCCATAGCATACGTCAAGAGCTGGGCCTCCCGGTTCGCCGCCTTCGCGGCCGGAGGTGACATCGCAGCTGGGTGCGACACTCGCCCTTCGTCCGAGCCCCTGCTAAAGGCGGTGGTGGACGCTCTCGCGGGCGTAGGATGCGTCGTACACAGGCTTGGCTTGGTTACCACTCCCGAGATCTTCAGGTACGTGAGGGTCTCCGGAATGGACGGCGGCGTGATGGTGACCGCGTCGCACAACCCCCCCGAGTGGAATGGGCTGAAGTTCATCATGAAGGACGGGACGGGGATAGGCGAAGAGGAGCTGCTCGCCATCAGACAGTCCCATCCCACCTTGTCAGCAGGGAGGGTGGAGCCTGCTTCGTCCCCCTACTATGACAACATCCTGCAAAGAGTCGGTCTCGATTCAGGGATAGGCGTCAAGGTGGGCTTGGACCTGGGAGGCGGGAGCGCCACGAAGTCGGCGACGCAGCTCTTCGAGATGATGGGTGCTGAAGTGCATGCTATCAACATGAGGGCAGGGGCCTTCAACCGAAGGATGGATCCCACCGAGGACCCCCTCGAGCAGCTTTCACGTGAAGTCATCCTGCATCGGTGCGACGTCGGCTTCGCCTTCGACGGCGACGGGGACCGATTGGTCGTGATGGACGCTGAGGGAAACAAGCTGCCGCCCGACACAATCTTCGCGCTTATGGCGCTTGGCACGGTCAAGGAGAATGATACGGTAGTCATGAGCGTGGATACATCCTCGGCCGTGGCGGACATCGTCCGCAGCAACGGCGGGAAGGTCGTCCTGGCGCCGGTAGGTGAGGCGAACGTCGTTAGGACCGTGCTCGAGACTAGGTCTTCGCTCGGAGGGGAGGGAAGCAGCGGGGGAGTGATCTTCCCTGACTTCAGCTACTGCCGAGACGGCCTCCTGGCCGCAGCGCTTCTGGTGCGGTCCCTTCGGCGGAGCGCACTGAAGGACATCGTCGCAGAGCTTCCATCCTACTCCCTGGAGCGGCTCAAGATGGAGGCCGACAGGCCCTCGTTCGAGAAAGGTCTAGAATTGATACGCCGCGAACACCCAGACTCGATTACCCTGGACGGGGTTAGGATTAATGGCAGCCGCGGCTGGATCCTTTTCAGGCCTTCAAGAACCGAGGACGCAGTCAGGATATCGGTGGAGGCCCGCGACGCGAAGGAGCTGCCTGCCGCCGTTGACGAAGCGAAGGCGCTCCTGGCGCGTGCGATGAGCTCGGGGGCGGAGTAACCATGAACGAACTGCGCATCATCAACCTCATCCGCGAGACCTTTGCGTCGCAGAAGGCCGATCTATTAGATGATGTCTCATTCATCAAGAAAGGACGAGGGTTCTTCGTCCTCAAGACCGACATGCTGGTGAAGAGCACCGATATTCCAAGGGGGATGACGCTCCGGCAGGCATCCAGGAAGGCCGTAGTGGCGTCCCTTTCCGACATGCTGTGCAAGGGGGCGGACCTCTGGGGCTTCATGGTTTCGTTCGGCATCCCTAGGCGGCTGGCCACGGTGGGGAACGTGACTCTGCTTTCCACGGGTCTCAGGGACGCCAGCATCCAATACGAAGTCCCCATCCTCGGAGGTGACGTCAACGGGGCCGACGACCTGGTGATTGACGTCGCCGTCGCCGGCTACGCCAGGAGGATGGTGAGGAGAGACGGTGCGAAGGTCGGAGACAGGCTCGTGGCGACCGGCCCATTCGGTTTGACGGCACTTGGACTGAGGCATCTACTAGGCGGGGAGCCCCTTCCTCGTTCCCTCGCCGCAGCGTCTCTGTCAAGCGTCTACCAGCCGTCTCCCAAGAAGGGTCTCTGCAAACTCCTGATTGACGCCGGAGTCGTCAACGCGTCGATGGATTCGAGCGACGGACTTGCAATCACGCTGAACGAAATGTCGAAACAGAGCGGAAGGGAGATGGTGATGACCAGCCTCCCAGCTGAACCTGCCTTCCTCAGGGCCTGCTCGTCAGCCGGATGCGACTCCCTTGACCTCGTCCTTCACGGAGGAGAGGAGTACGAGGCCGTCCTGGCTGTGCCCGAAGCCAAGCTTCCGACAGCTATCTCATTAGCCGCGAGGGCCGGCGCCAGACTCTACCCCTTCGGCGCCGTCAGGAGGGGGAAGGCCCGCGTCCTGTACTCTCCGCCGGGACGCTCTCCCGCCACCGAAATCCCCGCCGACGGGTGGGTACACCTTCGATGAGCTGGATTTCTTAAGTTTGGCCGCTCGCTGACCCGTTTCTTCCAAGCCGTCTGTCGTTGGGCGTCTCACTTCACAGGCTGTCTTCTTAATGAAACGCGAAACGCTTTTATTTGAGACATGAGACAAGGTAGTCCCGAGGAATCTCAAATGCCGTACACGAAAGGACAGACTTGGGGAGCCCTAAAGAAGGCCTGGAAAGCTTACAAGATCGCCAAGGTCCAGAACGACAAGGAGAAGATGAAGGAGTACGCCGGAAGGATCAGGACCCTACAGAGCGAATTGGGTGTTCCGCAGGCTAAGTTCCCTGATCTCGGGCTAAGCTAGGTAAGTCGCGCTTTTTTGCAGTTTTTTTGTATTCTCTTCGGCTAGCGCAAAGTATCTTGTGAAGAGCTCCTCTGCGCGCTTTTCATCGGTCGACTCAGAGAAGACCCGGATGAGAGGTTCGGTTCCGCTGGGTCTGACGATCACCCACGACCCGTCCCTGAAGTTGATGCGCACTCCGTCGGTGAGGTCCAGCTCCCCGTCCGCCTGGCTCTTCACTTCCTCCAGCACTCCCCGTTTCAGGGGGTTCGGGCACGCCAGCTTGCCTTTCCGCTGGTAATACCGTGGGAGCCTCTCCATCGCCACGGAGAAGGGAACGTTCCAGTGTGCCAAAGCGTCCAGCATGAGAGAGGATGCCATGCCTCCGTCCCTGACGGGCTGATGAGGGAGGTAAAAGAACCCGCCGTTCTCCTCGAGACCGACCACGGCCCTCTCTCTCAGCATCCTCTCTGTGACATCGACGCTTCCGACCCTGATTTTGAACAGCGTGGATTCATGCCTGGTCACCACATACTCAACGATGTTGGATGTGGCAACCGTTGTCACCACCTTCTGGCCTCCTCTCTTCGAAAGGATGTACTCGAGAAGAAGCGCCCCTGACCTGTCGCCCGTATAAAGCGTTCCCTTCTCGTCGCAGAAGACCACTCGGTCTCCGTCCCCGTCGAATGCAACGCCCAGGTCAGCCTTCTCCCTCCTGACTGTCTCCACGAGGACAGTGAGTTTCTCCGCCACGGGCTCCGAACCCCTCCCGGGGAAGAGGCCGTCGACTTGGCAGAAAATGGGAATCACCCTGCATCCCAGACTCTCGTACAGGCTAGGGGCTGAGACGCTCTGAGCTCCGTTTCCCGCGTCCACTGCGATGGTGAAGGCCCTCTTCCTGATGGCTGCGGCATCGACCTTCTGAGGGATGCTCCGCACGTACATGTCCACAATTCCCGGCCTCTCGTAGAACCTTCCGCCTCCGCTCCCCTTGCCGGCCGTCATCGAATCGACGAGCCCTTCAATCTCCGCTTCGGTACGACGAGGGATTTCGACTCCATTGGGCCCCATAACCTTGATCCCGTTGAACTCCGGCGGATTGTGAGACGCAGTGATCACCACACCTCCCGTGAACTTTCCGCTTCCAGCAAACAACTGGATCGCGGGAGTGGGGGCCAGCCCCACGAAGTACACATTGGAGCCTGCAGAGTTGATGGCGTTAGCCATGACCTTGGAGAGCCACGGGCTGCTGACGCGTCCGTCACATCCGACCACGATGTCCTTCCCCAGCCTCTGGCCCACGGCCTTCCCGACCCTCGTGACCAATTCGTCTGTGAGGTCCTTGCCCGGGATGCCGCGGATGCCGTTCGTGCCAAAGAGCTTGATCATGACGGCGGCTGATACGTGGCATCCATTCATAAACGTACTCGGGTCTCCGTGGAGCCCCTGCGAGGTCGAAATGCTTTTTACGTCACGGGAATCTCCCCTTCCTCGCAGGACCCGTGGCTCAGCTTGGATTAGAGCGCCGCCCCTCTAAGGCGGATGTCGTGGGTTCGAATCCCACCGGGCCCGCCACTATTTGAGTTCTTAAATAGGATTCCTTATCTACCTAAAGTGTGTACCCCGAACAGACGGACCCTTTGACAGAATTCTTCGATGCCATAAAGTCCCCGCTCACCAAGGATAAGATATGAGAGGAGGCTGGACCTCTTCCTCCATCATATCAACGTTGAAGGGCCCACATTCAGCGACAGAGCCAAGGCTTTCGCTGGTAAAGCAAGGTAGATCCCCAGTGGGCCACCTACGTCATAAACGACTACATGCGACTCCAGAAGGACAGAGCAGAGAAGAAGGAGATCTCTGAGGCTACCGTCCCTAACTACTTCAAGCCCATCAAGCTGTTCTGCGAGATGAACGATATCTCCCTGAACTGGAAGAAGATAGGGAGAAGGATCCCCCATGGGAGGAGCTATGGACAGGACAGGATCCCCACCGTCGACGAGGTCAAGCGGATCCTCGCTTATCCTGACAGGCGAGTCAAGCCTGCCGTCCTTCTGATGCTCTCCTCCGGGATCAGGATAGGGGCGTTCGACTATCTGAGCTGGGGGCACATCGAGAAGGTCGAAGACAGATGGGCAGCTTGTGGCCGGGATAATCAAGGTCTATGGAGGGACCCCTGAAGAATACTTCAAGCTTTATTACGCCTGAATGTTACCAAGCCCTTGACGAATACATCAGCTTCAGAAAGGGCAGCGGGGAGAGGGTGGACAAGAACTCTCCTGTGATCAGGGACCTCTTCCACCCTGACAAGCTAGGCAAAGGGAGAACCTCAGATACCAAAGCGGCTCAAGAGCTCTGGAATCAAGCGGATGATGGAGGATGCCTTGAAGGGTACAGGCATCCGCAAGGCACTTGCAGCAGGGAAGCGGAGGCACGAGTTCCAGGTGGACCATGGCTTCAGGAAGTTCTTCAAGAGCGTATGCGAGCGACAGATGAAGTCCCTGCATGTGGAGATGCTCATGGGGCACAACGTAGGGCTGGCAGACAACTACTATCGGCCGACGTCTCAAGAGATTCTCCAAGACTACCTGAAGGCTGTACCTGAACTGACGATTCTCGAGCAGGTCAAAGGTCCATCCTTGCAGAAGCTGGAGGAGCTAGAGAAGGAGAACCTGGCACTGAGGAAGGAAGTCGACGGAATCAAAGAACAGGTTAGACTGCTGTCAGAAACCATTCAGAACAGTAGATCCAATGAAGGAGAAGGAAGGCCCAGCAGCCAGAAGTCATCCCCTACTAGTCTGGGACGAGCAAAAGACACGTAACGGTCAGTCCCCTTTCCTTGGCCAACCTGACTATCTCTGTTACCGAAGCCTGCCCGAGAAACCTACGACCCCGGTACCGGTACTCCCCATCACTAAGATATCTATAATCACAGTACAGGATAATCAGCTCCTTGGCATCCTTGGCAAGCAGACCCTTGAGTACGTCCTTGTGAAACTCGTTCTTTATAGAACTCAGGCAGATCTCAAATGCCGTCTGTTGTTCTTCATTCCAAAGGTCAAACGCTAGCTTACAGTTCGGAATGACCGGCCTCTCCTTCTTGACCTTGTCCGCGCCGAACCTGTCTTGGGCAACCCTCTGTATTTCTCTGATAGTGAACGTTGACAATGCCCTACCGGAGCGGCGAGCTCGGTCTTCCCAGGTCGTACGGTAGAGGTCATAACGATTGCCTCCTTCGGACTGCTTTTCAAATATATTCGATTGACTGTATTCGCGGAGGTATTTGATGATGTCTTCGTTGCTGGGCATTACGCACAACGTGGAGTCTTACTCCCTAATAACCGGCACGTCGAGGCTGAGCCAGCCTAGCAGCCAAAGCCGTTTGTGCTGGTTGTTTCCGGTTAATTCGACTTGATTGGCGCTTATTTGCGCTTAGTTTGACTTGGTTGGTGCCCTTTTGTGGTTAGTTTAACTTGGTTGGCGCTTGTTTGGAGCTAGTTAAAGCCAATTCGAGCTTATTGTGGAGTCAGTTGCAGTTGGTTTGACCCAGATGGACCCGAATTGCCAGAAGTTTCCCGAAGATGCGGCCAGATTCCGGTCGCTGATTCTTTCTGCTTTCTTCTGCTGCAGCAATTTGAGGCCGGAATCGACTATTCTAAGGCAAAACTCTACCGTTTCGTGAACATCGACGACGCCTTCCTCCTCCTCCTTATGGCTCCTTTCTTCTTCGCCCTTTTTTCTTTTTGCTCTTTTGTGATTCCCATATCTAGTTCAAGGCTGGAATGAACTATTTGAAGATTCGCGAATCCAAGCCAATATGCTGGTTCCCGTTGGGTTCAGATGGGCTAAAGATGCCGCTAGAATCCAACATGTTCGAACATGCTGCGTCTAGAATCGCTAAACAACTGGTAGAATCGTTAAACAGCTGGTAGAATCCAGAATTACCGAAAATGTCGGAAAATGTGTGATTCTGGCGATACCTGGGGGAATCTGGCGTAAAATGTCGGATTCTGCTAGGCGCAGAAAGATCCCATTTGACACCAGAATCTGACATTTACCGGAATATTCCGGAATCTTGGCCTAGATTCAGGTTCCAGAGAAGTCCAGATTGGCCCAGAATGCCGCAGAATCCCGAATTTTCCGGCATGTTCGATAATTATGGATTCTGGCTGCGCGTATCCTCGTCCTTGGTCTTCTTCTGGTCTATTTCTTCCCGCATTGCGATTACGGCCTCCCAAAGGTGCTTCGTGTCCAGTGGGTGATCGGTCAGCCTAGAGACGTTCTGTTTCCTGTAGTAGGTCTCCCTGTACAGCTCATCCGCAGCACCCGTTGTGGATACGCACATCCACCTTATCGCCTCGTTCTGGGTCAGGGATGGACGCTGTAGGTAGTCTGCGAGGATCTGTCGTATTTCATTCACCCAATTGCGTACGTCTTCAGTCACTCTGATAGTAGACGGGCCCGGAGGTTTATGCTCATTTTGGCTTTTTGACATCACAGAGGGTTCATATCATACGATATAAGTACCTATTGGTATGTCAGCACGCGATGTTGGTATGACACGGACGAAGACCCTGCACATAGACGCAGACATATGGCGTCGTTTGAAGATTGAGGCCGCCAATCGGGACGTCAGCATTCAGGACCTAGTATCCCTGATTCTTGACGCCGCGCTAACACAGAAGGAGGATAGGGTTTGATGCCTCAGAGGCCTGTCAGACTCTGCTACTCAAGTTACGAGAAGTTGTACTATCAGGTGCGAGGATTCGTCGAAAGGCATGTCTGGTTCTCAAAGGCGATCTATTATGATATTGTGACGGCCTGGATCATCGCCACATACTTGGCTCAACGCTTTGAATATGTTCCATACCTTGCCTTCATTGGCCCGCCGAGTTCGGGGAAGACGAGGGCCCTCGAAGTCGCAGAATCGTTGTCCTGGATGCCGATAATGTCTCCATCGATATCAGTCGCATCCCTCTACCGAATCATTGAGAAGAGGCATCCCACGGTGCTGATCGACGAAGGAGGAAGAACGTCGTTATCGCCTGAAATGATGAGCATCCTTAATGCCGGACAGAGGAAGGGACAGAAAGCCTACAGGACGGAGGAAGTGACAACCAAGGAAGGAAGACAGTATGAGGTCAGAGAATATGACCTCTTTGGATTCAAAGCCTACGCGGCACTCGTTGATCAGCATCAGACTCTTGCGTCTAGAAGCCTAACGATTCGTATGTCCAAGAAGGCCGGGGCTATGCCCCGCAGACTGGACCGAGAACGGGCCCAAAAACTGCGCGTGGCGCTAGAGAATGACATGGGATACTGGGACGGACTCCCAGACGTAGGAGGGTACTTGACGGAGCTGAGAGACGGAAGGTTGGTCGAGCTAATTGAGCCTCTGCTTCAGGTCCTACCAGGAGACCGCGAGCGGCAGAAACTCGTCGATTACGCGAGCGAATTGGAGGCCGACAGGATAAGAGAAGAGATAGAAGGGATCCAAGCGACGGTCTTCCATGCCTTTCTGGACGCTAGGGGTGAAAGGCGATTTGTCCCCATCGCAGACATAGCCAGGAAGATCAACGAGAACCTCGAAGAGCGGGACAGAATCCGGAACGCGACCATCGGGAGACAACTAAAGGCCTTGGGATTCAGGCTCGACAAGGAGAACCGAGTCAGAGGGGTGTCCTGTGATGCCGATCAGGAGAGAGAGTTACTTGAGCGGTATCCCGTTAGCATCCCCGAAAGTCCGTCCCATCCGTCCCGCCGTCCCAGCCAACCTTCGAACAAGGGGACAGAGGGACAGTGGGGACGGTTTTTCCAAGGTGTAGAAGACAATCGGGAAAGTACTAGGCAGGACACTAGACACCATGGGGTCCCAAGGCCAGAAATCCCCTGACGCAGTTGTCATTTCAGAAGAGGGGCCTAGCTGATGAGCGCAAGTCGGTCCTCCCAGGATCTAGCCGAGGAGATAATCCGCAGACTCGACGAGCTCAAGGGCAGAATGGAGTTGTATCAGGACAAAGTCAGGAAGCTTATGACCGAGGACGACTCTTCAAGACAATCAGGACAATCCTAGAGAGCACGCTGCAGGACGTTTTGGCATGCCAAGCGGATTGTGCCTGCGCATGGCCCACTATTTCCGACTCATGAGCGCTTTGAGTGATCCCAGTCTCTCCGCTGTCGACGCATAAAACTCCCTTAAGGATTCGGGATCTTCATACCGGCCGATTTCAAGAGTGTGAGCAAAGGTTTGGTCTATTTTCATCCTACCTGGAAACGCGCTAGTCAGTTGATCAAGTAGCGATGGGAACGACATGTCAGCAAGTTCATCGAAGACTCTCAACAACGTGTTCCTAGACGTCGGATCAAGTTTCGTCGGGTCTAGGACAAACAACGATTGCAGTGGCTTCTTCCCGAACCATCCCCATGCCCCACCCACTTCAGCGCGTATGTCCAAAAGCTGATCCAACATGAACGTCGAATTCCACCATAGTGTAAGCAGACAGGCATCTTCAAATGTCCTTGTCCTAAGCGACCACATGGACCATGTCGGAGCTATTGGCTCCTTAGAAGAGAAGGCGAGCAGCCTCGTTCCAGAAGCCGCGAGGTTGACATTGCCTCTGCCTGCTGCAATCATGTAAGCAGACCTCGCTTGAACCTGCTTGTTCCGTCCCTCGAGAATCTTGTCGGCATGTACTCCATTCCAAAACTCCTTGTCATTGTTGAAACGGCTCACCACCACATAGTCAAACACATGATCAATCAGCATCTTGTCCATGCCTGTGGGAGTCCTTGTCGACATAACCAGCGCTTTCTTAGGAACAATGACTTCGACTGCTTTCTTCTTGCTAATCGCAGTAATCGACTCCCGGTCTTCGTGTAGGATTCTCCAATCGATCATAGTGCGTTCTTCACGCTCATGCGAGAGCATAGTATTGTCTGGATGCATATCGGGTTCCTGTCGATTGAGGCGAAGACCCTGAATCAGGTCAGGAACTACCTTAGCCAAGGGTGAAAGCGCTTGTATGGCGGAGAAATCGATTTCGCTACGCTCCTCACCGGGAATAAAACTGAACCAGTCTTCCTCCGTAGCCAATTGTTTTTGTTCAACAAACCGTGCTTCTCCTTGGTTCTCGATTCCCGTTGCACTGGAGGTGTCGAAGGATTGTCTAAGACTGTTGGACAGATTAGAGATGTTTTGAGCGTTCGGGAAGACCTTTAGGAGTGCGAAAAGGGCCGGCTTCACATTCTCTGTCCCCGGGTTCTTCTGAGCTATGAGTAGAGCTTCGCGAAAGCCTGCGCTTTCGGAGAATGCAGATCGGTACTCTGTAGTTATGACGAACTGGATAGCATATTTCTTTCTTAAGAGTTCCCGAATCCCGGCATAGCTCGGTTGCCTCAGGAATGTGGCTGGAAGGACTAGCGCAAGGCGTCCTCCGCTTCTCAAGAACCGATCTGCCAACAAGAAGAAGTAACTCCAATACGCTTGTTCGTTGTTCACAGAGTCTCTGTAGTCGTCGAATCTCTCCGTCAGTCTCCTCCGGAACTCAGGATCTATGAACTGCTTCTTTGTGAACGGAGGGTTCATCATGACAACATCGACAGGCTCGACCGCGAATCCTTGGCCAGCACCACTCGTTGAAACCGCTCCCTCGCGCACATGCGGAAGCTCTGTATTGCCTTCCGCAAAAAGGGAGAGATTGGTCTGACCCTTGGACAACACCGCCTGAAGACCTGCCACAGTATCTCCAGGGCGAAGCAAGGTCGAGTCGTATACCGCAATCCTCACTCTATTGGTCCAATATACCGGATTCTTGAGAGCGAGCTGAATCACGGCAAGGTGGGCCGCGAACGGCATGATATCTACTCCCGTTATGTCTTCTTCGATGAACGCCTTGTGATCGTCCTGAGTGAACTTGTGCCCCAAGAGTTCAGCCTTCCTTTCATAAGCAGCCATAAGCAAAGTCCCCGATCCGCAGGCGAAGTCTGCAACCCTCTCTCTGGGCGACAGGATCGACAACCTCGAGAGTAGCCTCGCTGCCATCGGATTAGTATAGTAAGCCGCCACGGGCTTGCGAACTTCCTCTGGAATTAGCCGATGGAAGATGTTCCCAAGGAGATCACGTGTGAAAAGCTCTGGCTGGACATGGTCAAGTATCTTGATCATGTCGAGAATGAATTTGAAAGAAGACTGCGGGAACAATGAAGCGACGTCGGGACTGAAGACTGCTTGATAATCGTCCTTGAGGACACCATCGAAGTAGACTCTCAAGTCGCTAGGTGTCTGCAACGTCGCTCTCTCAATCCTCGGGTACCCGCGTCCTTCAGAGAGGATACGATAAAACACTAACTGATTCAGAAGCAGATAAGCCGCAGCCTTCTTGGCCGTATCAAGTTGGCCCTTTCCCTTGGGCATCATCGCGATTATATGCTCAAACAGCGAAGGGTATGCTCCAGTTGTTGGAAGGTACTGGGTCAGCTCCTGGACGATATCTCTCATCAGACTGATGAATTCGTCAGAGTATTCAGCCAACGGTGCTTTTGTTATAGTACCTGAAATCCACTCGGGGATGCCTTGGAGCGGTCCCCTGTACAAGTTAGTAGGTCTCCCTTCAATCTTGAACATCGCCCGATAGTTTTCCGAAGCGAGAAGAAGCTCAGGATCGACTGTGCTAAGCCGTTTCTGCTTAATACTACCTCTGAGTTCGTCTGGATAGCCGATTAGGAAATAGCCCGAACAACCAGGGATATCGCCGAACTCAATTGCTTGGTCGAAGCCCTTTATGTAACTGGACTGCCATTCACCTTCTCCATAATACGTGCCACCATTTCTCAGCTCAAAATCCGGCTGCCTTCTTCCAGCAGGGATATGGGTTCCAAGTTGCGAGAGGACCTGGATCCCATTTCTGCGGAGATAGTCAGCGACCAAATCATTAACGGTGTTCTCGAGCGCGCTCATTCGAATCTTCTCGGAGGACTAGTCCTAAGCTATGTCTGTCGTTGCTCAAAAGCGTTGACTATGGCGGCCTTGAAAATTCAAGTCCGGATTTGACTCAGCTCAAATCCACTGGCTTGGGCTCGTTCTCTTGTGACGCGGAATCCTCTTGAGACGAAAATGACATTGAACCCAAACAGGTTCTAATCCCACCGGGCCCGCATTACTTGTCGATTTGAGCCTACACCTAAGTGGCAAAGCAATCCGGCGTTGGGTTGGTACCCGACGCGACCACTGACACCTGGTTCTGCCGACTGCGAGAAGGCATCTTGACTTGCGCCGCCAAAGCTCCTCGGCTAACTCCGGGCTCGGACTCGTCGTGTCGTACCATGGCCCCCAGCGGTCACCAAGGCCGATTGTTCCCCAGTGGTCGTCAGGCGTCATCAGGGAAGGTCTTTGTCGTCCCCCCCGTCAAATGGCTCGCTTCTCTACATATCGTCGCGCGCCGAGGGTCAAGCCGTGTGTCACCGGCAGTCAAGTTCTCCTGCCCGTCCGCAGCCTGTCTCCTGCAGCCAGCCGTACCAGGGAGCAGGCCTGTCGGCAACTTGACGCAGATGACAAGCCTGACCGCCATGACGACGCTGACGACTTCCCTGACGCCGCTGACCGGATGAAGCCGGACTTGACGGCCCACGGGGACGCAGGCCGTCCGCACGTCCTCTGAATCAGAGTCTACCCTTCTGGCGGTGAAACGTCCTTGCAAAGTGAGTTAACGCAGGATAACGAACACATCCACAATTGTTGGCTATTAACGTACAAATCCTCGCGACGTGACCGATGGTAACGCGGACGGGAATTTGCAGGCCCCCAAGGTGGACCCGGCGGACAGGTTGTCCCTCGCTTTCGAGACCAACGGGAAAGGATGCCTGGGATACATCTTGCAGCTACCCGGCGCCTACGTTCGTGCGCCAACGGAGAGAGAAGCCCTGTCCAAGGTCAGGTCCGAGATGAAATCGTACAACCGCTGGCTGGGGGCCAAGCTTCCTCCGTCAGTTCGAACCATGATCGTCCAGTGGCACCAGAGCCAGCTCCAAGTGGAAGATGCCGACAGCGAAATACTCCTCGACGTCGACAGGAAGCCTTTCCTTGACGGCGAGTTCGTCACGCTACTTGGTCTCGTCAGGTATTCCGGAGAGACTATCTTCAAGGCCTACGAAAAGGCGGAACTGAAGAAGTGGGTCGACGAGAGCAAGCGGCGAAGCACCTTCTATGGTACCGTCCCCTCCACCATCCAAGAGGTGTTGGGACATGTCAACAGCGTCCAGCATTTCTACATGGCGAGGCTGGGCGTCCACCTTGAGAATGGAACCAACGACTTCTTGGAGGTCAGGCGGCGATGCGTCGACGAACTCGCTCGGCTGCATGACAGCGGCATCAACTCCAACCTATTCTCGTCGGAGAACGAACTTTGGACGCTCAAGAAAGTCCTCAGGCGGCTCGTCTGGCATGACCGCATCCACGGCAAGGCGATGATCAGGATATTGGCCAAGCAGAAGAGAATGAAGCTCATAGACGACTTTTCCGATCCATTCCATTTCCTCAAGGCTTCCCTGTAGCCCTGTTCCGAACTCTAGCAAGGTTAATGCCTCGGTCTGCCCGCTGTCACCCATAATGACTCTAAAGGTAGGGGACAAGGCGCCGCAGTTTAGCGCTCAGGCGGACGATGGAAGTCAGGTCGATCTTCTGGGGTCGCTGAGTGAGGGCAACGTCGTGCTCTACTTCTATCCCAAGGACGAGACCACGGGCTGCACAGCTGAGGCCTGTTCGTTCAGGGACAACTGGAGCGAGGTCCGAGCTGAGAAGGCCGTCGTTATCGGGGTGAGCTCTGACAGCGTGGAATCGCATGCGTCTTTCAAGAAGCACCACGACCTCCCGTTCAGGCTGGTAAGCGATCCCGACAAGCGGATCGGGGAGTCCTACGGCGTCCGGGGAAGGCTAGTGCCGCCGAGGGTGACTTTCATCATCGACCAGTCAGGAGTTATAAGGCATGTGTACGACTCCAACTTGGCACCCACTCACCATGTCAGGGAGGCCCTGACCGCCCTCCGACGAATCAATGAAGGCATCATGTCGAATCCGCATCCTCCGGGAAACACGTCAAACGACTGAGTTCCTCACGGTCCAGGACCCACAATAGGCTTATGAAAGGCACCAACGTGTGCTAGGCCATCTTGAAAGGAGTGAGGATGAAGGGTCGCAGCGTCTCGGAGTCGTCGGAGACACTCCTCCACCTGATGATGCCCACGGACGCCAACCCGTCCGGAAACGTGTTTGGCGGTACCATCCTCCGGCTCATGGACGAGGCCGCAGGGATCGTGGCGACTCGACACGCCAGAGCAAACACCGTGACAGCTTCTGTGGACCGGATGGATTTCTGGGCGCCCGTCTACGTGGGCGACCTCCTAATCTTGAAGGCTGCAGTGAACTTCGTCGGGAGGACTTCGATGGAGATCGGCGTAAGGATAGAGGCCGAAGACCTGAAGAGCGGGAGGACTACGCACACGGGCTCCTGCTATCTGACCTATGTTGCCCTTGATGAGAATAGGCGGCCCATGCCCGTTCCACCGATTATTCCGGTGACGCCTGCGGAGAAGCGGCGGTACAGGGAGGCCCAGGAGAGGAGGAAGCGGAGGATGAGTGAGCTCGCTGCGTCCGCGAGGGAAAGCGGGCCCCGTCGTCACGGCCGATGAGCCTCCCATCTGCTGAGTGGGTCGAATTCTCAAGACCTTGAGCCCACCTCCTCGTTGAAGAGAGACAAGAGGGAACTCGATCTGAGAAAGGACCTCAAGCGCCCCTGCGACCTGTCCCCCGAGCAGGTCGAGCTCGTTCAGGTTCCCCCAGGAAGTTCAGCTTGGTCGACGGAAAGGGCCGCCCGAACACAAGCAAAGCCCACCGGGACGCCGTCGACATGCCAAGGACCCCCTTGTTTTCTCGATAAACAATGACCCCGAGGCCGCTTCACTGAAGGCCTGTGACATTGTCCTCGTGGCCGAGCTGGGTCCGGCCCCAGAAGCTCTGGAAGATGGCCTGCGCAGCCTGGCATCGGACTTTGGGGCTGTGACGTATACAGTTTTCCGATGCGACTGCGTCTCCCTGAGCTCTGGGCGAACAGTTCAGGAGAGGAAAACCTACGTTTATGAGCCGGATGTACGATGAGGGCTGAGCGTTGGACCCCGCTGAAGTCAGCTGGAGGTTCGGAAGGAGATTCACTTCGAAGGAGATCGACACGGCTGTTCGCCACCTCAGCCAGGCGGACCCCAAGCTCATGGCCCTCATTGAGAAGGTGGGGGGATTACACATTCGCAGCGGCCTTGAACCGTACGAAGCCCTCGTCATGAGCATCCTCTTCCAGCAGCTCGCCGGTTCGGCAGCCGAAGCGATCACCAACCGCTTCAAGGGTCTTTTCGGGGGCCGGTTCCCCACGCCCACCCAGCTGTTGCGCGAGCCCGACTCTCAGCTGAAGAGGGCGGGGCTGTCACGGAGGAAGGTAGAGTGCCTGAAGGACCTGTCTAGACGAATCGTCGACGGCTCCCTGGATCTGGCATCCCTGCCATCGAAGGGCGACGAAGAGGTCATCTCCATCCTAGACAAAGTGAAGGGCATCGGACGGTGGACGGCCCAGATGTTCCTGATCTTCCCTCTCAGCCGCCTCGACGTTTTGCCCACGGGGGACCTCGGAATCAGGGTCGCCGTCAAGGAGCTCTACGGGCTTGAGGAGATCCCGTCCGAAGATGAGGTGGGGGACATCGGCTCCAAGTGGCACCCGTACCGCACCGTGGCTTCTCTCTATCTCTGGAGGCTAAATGAAGTCGATGATGGAAAGGCTAGCCGTTGACGCGAGCTAGCCCTTGCAGGCCTTCACGGCCCTGGCATAGGCTCGCTGGTCGCTGGCCCCTCCCCACACCCCTCTCAGCTTGAAGTCGGTCTCGCCCAGCAGGACCCCGTCGGACTTCTGGTAGAACTCCTTCACATTGGTGAGGCCTATACCGCTCCCAATGAGGACAGGTAGCCTAATGGCATCTCTCACAGTCTTCAGGGTCTCGAAAGAGGGTGGCACGGGGCTTCTTGCACCAGACACGAGGACTGCGTCTGCTCCTCCCCTTTCGGCGAGGTCCCTCGCCGCGTCATCGATGGGGACGTTGAAGAGTGGGTAGGCGTGCTTGACGTGGACGTCTCCGAAGACCAGAATGTCTCGCTTCAACCCCATCCTCAGCCTGGCCAGCCTCGCCGCACATCCTTGGATTATCCCCTGATCCGTAGCATATGCCCCTATCATGACGTTGCACCGGATGAAGTCTGCACCCGATATGTAGGCCACCGACATGGCCTCCTCGCATGCGTTCCTCAGCATGTTGACCCCCACCTTCATCTTAGTATGTCCCTTCACCTCCTTGACGATGTTAGCCATGGCAGCCACCGTCATCGGAGGGACATGGTCTCGGAAGAAAGGATAGTCTCCCACGTTTTCGACTATGGCCCCGTCGATGCCCGCCGATTCGAGCTTCTTCGACTCTGAAAGGGCGAACTCGACGAGCTCCTCCGTGGAGAGCCTGTTCTTGGGGGCCCCAGGCAGGGCTGGCATGTGGATCATGCCCAGGACGGGTTTCTTCGGGAAGATGTCTTGGAACTGCACAGTGAACGCTAGGCGAACACCTGAGATAAAGAGTTCTCTTGGTCGTCGGCTCTAGGAGGAGTTCTCCTGGGCTATGGCGTCCTCTACGACTTCCATGGCTTCGTCTGCCAAGTCCTCGTCGATAATCAGCGGAGGGACGAACCTAAGCGTCGACTTCCCGCAGCTGATGAGCAGCACGCCATGCTTCCAGGTGTAGTCCAGGATGTTGTCCACGTGTTTGGTCCCGTTCTCCTTGGTCTTCCTGTCGTTCACGATCTCTACTCCCACCATCAGACCCTTTCCTCGAACATCTCCAATGATCTCGTACTTCTCCTTCATCTCCTCGAGCCTCTTCTTGATATGCCCTCCCACCTTCGTGGCGTTCGCCAAGAGCTTCTCGTCCTCGATCATGAAGATGGTAGCCAGCGCGGCGGCCGTCGCGACGGGATTTGCGCCGAACGTGGAGGCGTGGGACCCTGGCCCCCACGTCATGATTTCCTTCTTCGCCACCATCGCGCTCAGCGGGAGGCCGGCGGCGATGGCCTTGGAAATGAGCACGATGTCGGGCTCCACGCCGAAATGCTGCACGGCGAACCATTTGCCCGTCCTGCCCATCCCCGACTGGATTTCGTCGTCCACCAGCAGTATGCCGTGAGGTCTCAGCAGTTTCTCCAACCGCTTGAAGTAGTCGTCGGGTGGAACGACGTAGCCACCCTCTCCCTGTATGCTCTCGAAGAACATGGCCGAGACCTCCTCCGGCGGCACGTACTTGTCTAGGACCTGCTCCCCGATGAAGTCGACGCAATAGTAGTCGCATTCTGGGAAATTGAGGCGAAAGGGGCACCTGTAGCAGTATGGATAGGGGACGTGAGTCACGCCCGGCACCAGCGGCGAGAACCCCTTCACCTGCCTTGGCTTGCTCGCCGTCAAGGACAGAGAGCCCATGGTCCTGCCATGGAATGACCCGGAGAAGGCGAGGTACCGCGGCCTCTTCGTATGATATCGAACCAGCTTCATGGCGGCTTCCGTCGCCTCCGCCCCGCTGTTTCCGAAATAGACCTGCTTCTCGAAACTGCCAGGCGTGATCTCGGCCAGCTTCTCGGCGAGCTCGACTATGTTCTGATAGTAGAAGTCGGTGTAGGAGTAGTGCAGGAACCTCTCCGCCTGCTCCTTGACCGCCTTGACTACGGGTCCCGGGGTCGACCCCACGGCCAGCACGGCCAACCCTGCGTTCATGTCTATGTAGGTGTTCCCATCCACGTCCTTGACTAGACAGCCGTGGGCAGAATCCACAGCAAGGGGATAGAACCTCGCAAATGACGGCGACAGGGCCCTGTCCGTCCGCCCGACTATCCTCATGGCCTTGGGTCCGGGCGGGGTCACCCTGATGTCGATGCGCTTCCCTTTCAAGCGGTTTCATGCGCAGTGCCTGCGATGAAAAGGTTTTCCTATGGAAGCCGTATGGGCTTGATGCGACAAACGGCACGCCGTCTGCCGTTTCCGCATCTTGCGCCTCTGATGCTAACGCCCGCCGTCCATGAAGGTGCGAATAGCTGCCCTGCGGCCGGAGCCACGCCCTCAGCCGAACCTGTAGGAGATTCCCGTTCCGCCCAGCGGATTCACCCAGTTGATGAAGGGGCAGGCGATCCGGCAGGTGCCGCACTCCACACAGTTCTCAAACGCGATGAATACCCTTAGGTCGCTGTAAGAGTAGACGTTGGCGGGACAGATATCAAGGCAGAACTTGTCATTGCACCGGGCGCACTTCTCCTCGTCCACGCCGATGTGCGACTTCTCGTCCACGACATGCCGGAGCAGGTAGAGCTTCTCTTCCAGTCTCAAAGCAGCTTTCTCCCGAAGGTGTAAATGTCCCCGATTATCTTCGCCGGCCTCCTCTTCGATATAATGATGCCTTCGATTCTCTTTATCTTCTCCCCCTTGTTGCGCCATCCACTCTGAACCATTCCTCCAGCGCGGCGTTGATGGCCTCGGGGTAGCGGTCGATGATGTCTATGTTCTCCTCGATGTAGTGGAGCAGTCCGGCCTGCTTCTTCATGTCGCTGATGACGAACGAGCTGGAGAGCGTCCTCCGGTAGATGTCCAGGTATCTCGCGGAGAAGTCGCCCGACTTCTTGGCGAGGGCCACGGTCTCTCCGGCAAGCCTCCCTGAAAGCACGGCGAGGTCGGCGCCCTCGCCCGTGACAGGGTTGGACAACATCGCGGAATCACCCGCCACCAGCACGCCGTCCGCTGCCAGCCTGGGCATCCCGCGGTAGCCTCCCTCCGGTATCATGTGAGCCTGGTACTCCTTGACGAGCCCGTTCGCGATGTACGGGGCCACGGACGGCTCCTCCTTGAAACTCTCCATAAGGTCATAGGGCCTGATCTTCGCCTTCATCATCGTGGAGAGGGTCGCACCCAGCCCGACGGAGAGGGAGTCCCTATTAGTGTAGACGAACCCGAAGCCGACGAGCCCCTTGAACGCGAATCCTATGTAATGTATCGCGGCACCCTCGCCCTCCCTGAGCCCGAACCTCTCCTGTATCCTGTCGGCTGGAAGTGAGATGATCTCTCTGACGGCGAGGGCCATCTGGTCCGGCCTCGGCTTCACGATGAGGCTCGCCTTCTCACACAGCATGGTGTTCGCGCCCTCGGACACGATGGTCACGTCCGCCTTCAGGTCGCCCCTGTCCGTCCTCACGCCGACTACCCTCCCTCCTTCCTGGAGTAGCTCGGTTACGTTGGTCTTCAGAATGATGGTGGCTCCCGCGTCCTCGGCCTTCTTCGCGTACCAGCGGTCGAACTTGGACCTCAGGACCGTGAACCCGTTGGGTGTCTCCTTCGAGGCCGTGCTCCTGTAGCTTATCGTGGAGAAGTCCCTCCTCCCCATCAGGCAGTAGGAATGCTGCACCACGTTCCTTTCCAGCGGCGCTTCCTTCCAGAACCCCGGGAGGATGTCGTTGATGGTCTTGATGTAGAGGACTCCTCCGATCACGTTCTTGCTTCCCGGGAACTCACCCCTTTCTACGACAACTGTGCTCACGCCGGCCCTGGCCATCACGTAGGCGGCCGAGACGCCGGCGGGTCCCGCGCCGACGACGATGGCGTCGAACTTCTCCGTCAAGCCGAAGGCCTCCTGAGGCCGGGGTACTTCGCCCTGACGACCTCCACCAGGATGGGAAGTATCTTCAAGGCGTCTCCCACGACGCCATAGTTGCAAGAATTGAAGATGGGCGCCTCCGGGTCCAGGTTGAGCGCGACCACCGTCTCCGCGCCCTGCATCCCCACCAAGTGCTGTATCGCTCCGGAGATGCCGACGGCGAAATAGAGCTTCGGCCTCACCGTCTTCCCAGTCTGGCCCACCTGGCTCTCCTTGTCCGCGAATCCCGACTCCACGGCCTTCCTGGAGGCGCCCACTGCCCCGCCAAGTGCGGCGGCGAGCTCCTCCACCAGGTGGAAGTTCTTGGAGGATTTGAGGCCCATCCCTCCCGAGACGACCACGTCTGCCTCCTGCACCATCCCCTGCCGCTCAATCCATTTGAAATCCAGCAGCTTCGTGGGGATCTCATCCTCCTTCAGATCGGTCTTGAACTCGACGATCTCCCCCTTCGCCTCGCCCTTCGGAGGCTTCGCGAAGACGCCGGGTCTTACCGTGCTCATCTGGGGCATGTGCTTCGGCGTCATGATCACTGCCAGCTGGCTTCCCCCGAAAGTTGGCCTGATCTGGAGCATGAGGCCCGTCCCAGGCTCTACGTCCAGCATCGTGCAATCCGCCGTCAGCCCCGTCCCCAGGGTGGTGGCCACCATCCCGGCTAGGTCTCGGCCGTTGCGTGTCGCGCCGATGAATATCACTTGTGGCTTCTTCGCCAAGGCGACCTGTGAAAAGGCCTTCGCGTAGGGAAAGGTTCGGTAGTGTCTGAGGAGCGGGTGCTGCACAAGGTAGACCTTCGACGCACCGTATCGAAGGGCCTCCTCCGCTATGGCGCCCGCGTCATCGCCTATCACGATGGCTTCAAGCTGCGTGTCCAGCTTCCTGGCCACCTTGGCCCCTTCGCCCAAGAGCTCCCAAGAGACGTCGGCCACGCGACCCTCGTTCTGCTCCACGTAGGCCCAGACGCCGCTGTAAGCCATCTTAGGGTCATGCTTCACCACGGGCTGAAAGTCTTCGCGCGCCGCTGCGGCCCCTTCGGCCACCCCTTTGCCCCCGAAGACCTTGAGGTTGGCGAGCCTTTCAGCCAACCATTCGGCCGCCTTCGCCGGATCTCCCCTTCCGTCGAGGATCTCGCCCCTCCCTCGAGGCTTCGGGATGAACATCCTCTTCACGATGGTGGGCGAGCCGGCGAGCCCCGTCCTGGCCGGATCGGCCTGAATGGCCTCCTTGTTCCACAGCTCCACCTTGGCCGCCCTCCCTCTGAAGATTCCGTCCAGAGTCGCCCTGCGAGGGTGATTCGTCTCCTCGAGCACGGAGATGGCGGAAGGCAGGGAGACCTTGATGGTCTCCACCAGGTCCTCCGCTTTGCGGACGGCTACGGCGAACCTCTCCTTCGGGTTGACCTCTTCGACCTTGATGGTGTAGGTGATGATGGGGATGCCCATCCTCGCGGCCACGCCTGGCCCGACCTGGCCGGTCTCACCGTCTAGGGCTTTGTTGCCGAAGAAGAGGAGGTCGATGGCTCCCTCCTCCCGCTCCAGCTTCTTCAACGCGGCGTAGAGGGCGTAGCTGGTGGCATAAGTGTCCGCCCCGGCCATGGCCCGATCGGTAATCAAGACGGCCCTGTCGACGCCCATGGAGACGAGCTCCCTGAGGGCGGCCTCCGCCTGGGGAGGTCCCATGGTCATGGCAACGACCCTGGCCCCGAACTGGTCCTTCAGTCTCAAGGCCTCCTCCGCGGCGTTCAAGTCCGTCGGATTGATCACGGCAGGTATGCCCTCCCGCACCAAGGTCCCCTTCTCTGGGTCGATCTTGATCTCTGTCGTGTCAGGGACCTGTTTGATGCAGACTACGGAGAGCAAGACGCTCATGCCTTTGCACGGGCTACCGCATGAGATGTATATAATAGGTTCTGAAATCGCGCGCATCCACCATGTCCTAGAGGCTCCGAAGGAGCTCCTCCCTCTTGACCCGCTCCTCCTTCCGCGTGTCCATGTCGCGGACGACCAGTTCGCCATGAGAATACTCCGCGGGTCCCACTATGACCACCTTCGAGGCATCAACCCGAGCCGACTCCTGAAGCTGCCTTGCGAGGGTCCGCCTCTGGAGGTCCGTCACGGCCGCGATACCGTGTTCGCGCAGCTCAGCCGCGACTGCCAGAGCCTCGCGGACAAGGCCGCCTGCGGCAGCCACATAGACCGGCCGTCCCGATGCCGCCCCCTGGGCGCCGCCCCCTTCGAGCGACATCATGAGCCTTTCAGCCCCGCCTGCCACGCCGGTCGCAGGGAGGTCCTTCCTCCCGAAGATGCTCGGGAGCAGGTCGTACCGGCCTCCCCCAGCAAGGGCGCCGAGGCTGGAATCCTTCAGATCAAACGCCTCATAGACAGTCGACGTGTAGTAATCTATCCCGCGCACGATCCTGACGCTGAGCTCGATGTTAGCGTGTCCGCCCGAAAGCTCATCCTGAAGCTCGGCGAGATTGGAGGTCGACTCAAGCGATTCCTCCTGCAACCTGGACAGGACCTCGGACGGGCTCCCCTCCAGAGCCCCGAAGTCCAGGAGGCGGTCGATGGCATCGTCTGAGAAGCCCTTCGCTCCGTACTCTGCCTTCAGCTCCGCCTTGGTCTTCTTGTCGACCTTGTCGAGGGCCCTCATGAGCTCTACGGCCTTGTCGCCGGTGAAGCCCAGCTTCTTCTCGATGAACTCCTGCACGAGCCGCCTGTCGCCAATCTTCACGACGTGCTCCCGGACCCCAGCCTTCCTGAGGAGGTGGCTGGTGAACTCAATCATCTCGGCGTCCGCCTCGGGGTTGCCGCTCCCGTACGTCTCGACGTCCCACTGAT
The DNA here is from genome assembly GCA_963842885.1 of uncultured Nitrososphaerota archaeon. Lineage (GTDB taxonomy): Archaea > Thermoproteota > Nitrososphaeria > Conexivisphaerales > DTJL01 > DATKKG01. The sequence goes on along the minus strand of CAWJIE010000004.1, from coordinate 59,691 downwards.
AGAACCATCGGTACCGGGCGTGCTGCGGCTCGTCATACCTGAACACCCCACCGAAGCTCCCCAGCCTGATGGGGAGGGCGGCCGCCCTGTCGAAACACGCGTACCTTGTGAGACCCACGGTGAGATCAAAACGAAGACCAATCTCCCTGTCGCCCTTATCCCTGAAGTTGTATATTTCATCCCGAATCCCGGGGCCGCTCTTCTCCTCCAGGGTTTCAATAGGCTCCAGCGGAGCGGGCTCCATCAGCTTGAATCCGTACAGCTTAGATAGCTCCACGAAGATCTCCCTCAACCCTTCGAGCCTCTCGAACTCCTCGGGCGAATAGTCCTTTATCCCCCGCAAAGGCTTCAATCTTGGCAACTCCACTAGGCCGTCAACGAAGAGAGCTCGGCCAGGAGGGCCGTCAGTTGGATTTCAGAGTGAGCCCCTTCCAGAAGCCTGAAGTCGTAGTCGGCCATGAGCTTGGCCGCCTTCGTCTGGTCCACCCCCTTAATGTCTGAGAGGTCCTGGTAGACATATTTCATTACGTCCGTCTCGGGCATCCCATAGACCTTCAGGAGCTCGATCAGTACCTCGCGGGCCTTCTTGAACTCGCCCTTCACGGCCAGCTGCACCATCTCCTTGACCGAAGCCCTCTTTGACACGCCGTACACACGCTTAACGTTAGCCTCGTTGACCTCTCCCACAGAAGCCGTCGTCTGCAGCTGGTTAATGGCCTGACGCAGGTCTCCGTCGCTCAGCTCATAGATCATCTCGAGGGCCCCTTCCGTGGCCTTCACGCCCTCATGTTTGCATATGTTTCCAAGGCAGTCTACAACGTCAGAATCGGGGAGCCTAGTGAACCTGAAGACGGCGCACCTGCTCTGGATGGGCTCTATTATCCCCGTGGAGTAGTTGGCGGTCAGCACGAAACGGGTGGTCTTCGAGTACTCCTCCATGATTCTCCTCAAGGCTGTCTGAGAATCGTTTGTCATGGAATCTGCTTCGTCGAGAATGACGAGTCTGAAGGGGATGTCCGCCCTCTTGTCCGTGTGCCGGGCGAAGACCTTCACCTTCAGTCGGACGTCGTCTATCCTGCGCTCGTCCGAAGCGTTGAGCTCCAAGGTGAAATCGCGCCAATACTCCTTAAGGAGCTGTCTGGCCAAGCAGTTGGCCACGGTGGTCTTCCCCGACCCGGGAGGGCCTGTGAACAGGAGGTGGGGCATGTCGTCAGGCTTCTTGACGATCGCCGCCAGCCTCTCGACGATGTCCGCCTGGTCCACCAGATCGCTCAAGACCTGCGGCCTATACTTCTCCACCCACATCAGTGTCTCGTCGTATTCCATTTCGTCGCCCAGCCTCCCCTATAGCAACCCTCGACCGTTATTAAAGATAGGTGATTTGCCCGTCTGGTAATCATTAATTAACCCTGATGCTTATGTCTTCCAGAAACAGAATTGCTAAAGGACTCCTTGCAACAGTTCCGGACGTTCGTGAAGAACAGGGAGGCATCCTTCTTGATGTCCCCCGTCAAGGTTACTGCCAGGACTGATATCCCAGAGGCCAAGCTGAGCACGTTCACACTGCAGGAGGTCAGCGAGGGAGACGTGGTGGAGGTGCCCCGCTGGGTTGCGGAGGTCTTGGAGGAGAACAACCTCGTCAACTTGGGGGAGGAAGGCGTCGAAGCAGAGCTGTTCAGGGCCCTCCAGAGAGAGAAGCTTCAGGGACCCACCCAGCCGTCCCAGCTTTCCAAGGACATCTACCTGAAGCTACGCAGGTATCTGATGATCCTTCGAAGGAAGAACCCCCGCGATCCACATTATGAGAAAGTGAAGGTCAGCACTCAGGACTTGATAACCACCCGGCTCGTCAAGATGGTGACCATGGCGGGATACACTTCGCAGCCCGAGCCGACCATCCTGCTTTCGCCGGAGGAGCTCCTCCTCTACAGGGAGATCAGGGAGCTCGTCTCCGAATGGCGCTCCCTAGTCCTTGGTGAAGAGAAGACATGACATCCCTTTCCCAGGCCAAGGTATCCGAGCAGCTGGAGTTCTTCCTCAAGGGCTTCCAGGCGGCTGACGGCACGCCCAAGTACCGTGCCCGAATATCCCAGATGATCGCCGAGGGCAAGGCGTCGGTGCTCGTCGACTACGAGGACCTCTTGGCCTTCGACACGGACCTCGCCATCACGCTCATCCAGCGGCCTGACTCCATACTCCCCGCCTTCAAGGAGGCCGCCTACGAGGCGGTGAAGACCGAGAACTACACCTACGCCGATGACAAGAGGGACGAGCTGGAGGTCAGGATAAAGGGGATTACCGACAAGCTCCCCCTCAGGGCAGTCGCGGCGAAATACCTCGACAGCCTGGTCGCCATCAATGGGATGGTCGTAAGGACCTCCGAGGTCCAACCTCTTGCGCTGGTGGCCGCCTTCAGGTGTCCCAACGGCCATCTCACGCTCCTTCCCCAGACAGGCGCGCTGCTGAAGATGCCCACCAAGTGCAGCGAATGCGAAGAGTCCAGGAACCTCGAGCTGGACAAGTCCAACTCGAAGTTCACCGACTACCAGGTGATTCGCATCCAAGAGCTCCCTGAGGAGCTCCCGCCCGGCCAGCTCCCCACCTCCATCGACGCCGGGATCATCGGAGAAATCGTTAGCAAGGCCCGGCCCGGCGACAGGGTCATCATCACCGGGGTGGTCAGGGCCGAGCCGGAGACGGCCATCGGAAGGGGGAAGCTTACAGTCTTCAGGACCAGGCTCGAGACGAACTACCTTGACGTCAGCGGCAAGGAGCCGGATCAGGTCCAGATCAACGTCGAAGACGAAGCCGAGATAAGGCGGATTGCCGCCCTTCCCGACGCCTATGACAGGCTCATCAACTCGATCGCGCCCTCCATCTACGGGTTCGAGACGCAGAAGGAGGCGGTGCTCTTGATGATGACGGGCGCGCCTCAGGGCCTCCTCCCTGACGGCACAACCATCAGAGGAGATTTGAACATACTCTTGGTCGGAGATCCTGGGACAGCCAAGAGTGAATTACTGAAGTACGTGTCACGCGTCTCTCCACGGGGGCTCTACACTACGGGGAGGGGCTCGACCGCAGCCGGATTGACGGCGGCGGTCGTAAAAGAGAAGTCAGGACTCATGATGCTGGAGGCAGGAGCGGTGGTCTTGGCCGATCAAGGAGTTGCCTGCATCGACGAATTTGACAAGATGAGAGTGGAAGACAGGGGCGTCCTCCACGAAGTAATGGAACAGCAGACCGTGAGCGTCGCAAAGGGAGGGATAGTGGCCACCCTGAACGCCCGCACCTCGATCTTGGCCGCCGCAAACCCGGTCTTCGGCAAGTACGACCCCTACAAGAACATCTACGAGAACGTCAACCTCCCCACCCCTCTCCTCACCAGGTTCGACCTGGTCTTCATCATCAGAGACATCCCAGACCGAGCCAAGGACGAGAAGCTAGCCTCGTACATCCTGGAGACGCACAGGGCCGAGGCCTTCATCGTCCAGCCGCCGCTGGGCTTCGACATGCTCAGGAAGTACCTGATTTACGCGAAGAAGGTGGAACCGAAGCTCACCAGGGAGGCCCAGGAGCGCCTGCTGCAGTTCTATCTGGACCTGAGGGCCTCCAGCACCGAAGGGACGATAGCCATCACTCCGCGCCAGCTCGAGGCTCTCATAAGGATTTCCACCGCACGGGCAAGGCTGCTGCTCAGGGACAAGGTCACAATCGAAGACGCCCTTCAGGCCATCAACCTAATGCGCAAGATGCTCGAATCCGTGGGCATTGACGTCAGGACGGGCAAAGTGGACCTGGGGGTGCTCCAGGGCCGACCCGCCAGCGAGCGCAGCATTCTCGAGAAGGCGATGGATGTTTTCAGGCAGCTCCACGGCGCCGAGAAGAAGCCCGTGGAGGCCAAGGCCTTTGTGGACGAGCTCGTCAAGACGGGCGACTTCAGCGCTGAAGAGGCGAGACGCGTCATCAGCACGCTCTACAAGCTGGGCCAGATCTACGAAATCAGGTCGGGCTACTACAGCAAAATATCATAGGCAGCTTGTTCTGGGGTCTGGAGGGGTTCCGAGAGGCCATGGAAGTCTACGAGCTGCCACTGCAGGAGGAGGTCAGGGACCTCCTGGGCCGGCTGGGCTATTCGAAGCTCTACCCCACCCAGGCCGCCGCCATCGAAGCCGGCCTTCTTGACGGTCAAAACCTACTCCTCTCCACACCGACGGCCAGTGGCAAGACCCTCATCGCCATGATGGCTGCGGCCCGCCTGCTCACCGAGAAGGGGAGCAAGGTGGTGTACCTGGCACCCCTTCGCGCCCTCGCCTATGAGAAGTATGAGGAGATGTCGGCCCTCTCCGCACTCAAGACCCCCTCTGGAGGGAGCATCAGGGTGGCCATCTCCACCGGCGACTACGACTCCAACGGAGAGGAGCTCGCCTACGCCGATCTCCTCATCCTCACCAACGAGAAGTTCGACTCGTTAGCCCGCCACCATCCGTCATGGATGAAGAAGGTAGGGCTCTTCGTGTTCGACGAGGTGCACCTCCTCGGGGAGGCTGGAAGGGGGCCCACCCTCGAGGTCGTCATAACCAGAGTGCTCTCCGAGGACGGGAAGGCGCAGCTCCTGGCGCTCTCCGCCACCGTGGCCAACGCCGACCAGGTCGCCGACTGGCTCAAGGCGAAGTCGGTCTCCCTTGTCTGGCGGCCCGTGCCGCTGAGGCAGGGAGTGGGTTACGAGAACAGGATCTACTTCGAAGACGGAGGAGTCCGCCAGCTGAAGTCGTCCTGGGAGATGCCGGCCATCGACCTGGCCCTGGACTGCATAGGGGGCGGCGGCCAAGCGCTCATCTTCGCGGAAACCAGGAAGAGGGCTGTGAGCATAGCCACCAAGGCCTCGAGGTACATGGCCAAGGCCCTCTCGTTCGACGAGAGCGCGAAGCTGAGGCAGTACGCCAAGAAGGTCATGGCGGGGGCCGATGAGACCGAGGTGAGCCGGACCCTCGCCGAGTGCGTCGGCAACGGCGTCGCCTTCCATCACGCGGGCCTCGCCATGCCCCACAGGAGGGCCGTCGAAGCCGCATTCAAGGACGGGCTAATCAAGCTTCTAGTGGCGACGCCGACCCTCGCCTCGGGGATAAACATCCCCGCCCGTCGCGTCATACTCTCCAGCCTCTACAGATACGATTCCAGCTTCGGGGAGAACAGGCCCATCAGCGTCATGGACTACAAGCAGATGTGCGGAAGGGCCGGCCGCCCCAAGTTCGACGAGTTCGGCGAGGCCATCACGGTCGCCCAGAGCGAGGAGGAGCTGGAAGCCATCATGCAGGCCTACATCAGAGGCGAGCCCGAGCCCGTCAGGTCTCAGCTGGCGACCCCCGGCAGCTTCAGGACCCACACCCTGGGGGTCATCGCATCGTCCCCCAGGGCCACCTTGGAGCAGCTGAAGAAGTTCTTCCTGTCGACCCTCCTAGCCCAGCAGTACAAAGAGTTCTCCGTCCTCTCCCGCCTCGACAGCGCCATGAAGTACCTGGAGGGCAACGAGCTGGTCAAGCTCGAAGGCGAGGACGTAAGGCCGACGCAGCTCGGCAGGCGAATCGCCACACTGTACATCGACCCCGAATCCGGGCTGATCTTCGTCAAGGCCCTGAAGGAGAGGAAGGATTCCTCCGTCGACATGACGCCAGGCCTCCTCCAGCTGATAACGATGGTCCCCGACTACGAGCCCAAGCTTGCTCTGCGGGCGAAGGACCAGGGAGACGCCGAGGCCTTCACCGAGGAGTTCAGTCAGTTCATGTTCTTCCCGGAGGACTTTGAGTCGGGCTTCAGCGAGTGCTTCAGGAGCCTCCTCGTCCTCAATGCCTGGATCAACGAGTGGAGCGAAGACAAGATCCTAAACGCCTACGGCGTAGAGCCCGGCGATTTGCACAGGAGCGTCGACGTCGCTGAGTGGCTCGCCTACGCGTTCGGAGAGCTGGCCAAGCTCCAGGGCTACAAGAACACCGCCCACACCCTCTCGCTCCTAAGGACGCGCATCGACGTGGGATGCAAGGCGGAGCTCCTCCCCCTAGTCCAGCTGAAGGGCGTGGGGCGGGTCAGGGCGAGGAACCTCTTCCAGGCCAACTTCCGCACCATAAGTTCGATAGCCGCGGCCTCCGTCAGGGACCTCAGCCGTGTCGCCACCATCGGCGAGACCATCGCCTCCTCCATCAAGGAGCAGTCGCAGGCCCTGGTGTCCAGCATGAGGGGGAGGGTTGAAGGCCGCCGCAGCTTCGGCGGTCTTCGCGATCTCCGCTTCGGCCGACCGCGCCGTCGACATCGAGGCCCTATCCCCGGTCCTCCAACGAGTGAGGAAGGGGAGTTTCTTCGTGGAACGGCGCTCCTCGGAACAGGGTACCCTCGTGGTGGGAGGGCTGACCTCCGGCACCGGCGGCGACCTTCTCCTTCATGGGAGTTGCGACAGGGACCTCGACGTTTCCAGCCTCCAGGCGGCGTTAGGCGGTGCCGTTTCAGGCGAGTTCGCCATCGTGGCCCTCCAGCCCGGCTCCGTCCTGGCTGCCAGGGACCCCCTCGGTGCCAAGCCGCTCTATCAGGGAGCCGCCCAAGGGGTGGCGGTCGTCTCAACCGAACCCTCCTTGATTGCCAGCTTCGCTGCGCAGCCCATGCCAGCATCGCCGGGGCATCTATTGGAGCTGAAGGGAGGCCGGTTGAATTCGACGAAGTATTGCTGCGACCTCTCCGGAGAGCCCTTCCCCGGCGACCTGGACCAGGCGGCGGACAAGGTGGGCGAGCTTCTCAGGTCGTCGCTGAAGGTGCGGCTGGGGACAGGAGGAGCCGTGGGTGTTGCATTTTCAGGAGGGCTAGACAGCTCCCTCTTGGCGCTCTCCTGTTCGAAGGACCATCGCGTCGTGCTCATCTCGGTGTTCGCATCCGGCTCCAGAGACTCCGCCAGGGTCGAAGGCGCCGCCGACGAGCTCGGGCTGGAGCTGGTGAAGGTGAAGGTGGGCGAGGCCGACGTGGAGAGGGCCCTGCGGGAGGAAGGGGGGAGGCCGGCGGAGACGCGGCCCTTGGACAGGGCCCTGTCGGCGGGCTTCTCTCTCGCTTCGACCGCGGCCAGGGACCAAGGTCTCCGCACGATTGCCGCCGGGCAGGGGGCCGACGAGATCTTCGCCGGCTACAACCGCTACTTGGAGCTCGCTTCCATGGACCCCGGAGGCCTCAATCGGCGTCTGGTCGAGGAACTCCCCCTCCTTGAGATAGGCCTCCGGCGTGATGAAATGGCCATCGTCCGCGGAGGTTGCGAGGCCTCCTTCCCCTTCGCCGACCTCCCCATGGCCCGGTTCGCCCTCAACCTCCCTTCGGGCTACCTGATTTCGGACGGCGTGCGCAAGGTCGTCCTGCGGAGGCTGGCGATTAAGGTCGGTCTCCCACCGTCCATGGCATCTGCTGAGAAGAAGGCATTTCAGTACAGCAGCGGACTCCAGTCCCTCCTTTGATGGCCGGCGCGGCGACCCTTGGGCCGTTGGCTTCCCGTCACGCTATGAATCGGCCTGGGACCCCGAGCCCCCTCCCTCGTCCAGGGAGGGTTGGCTCTCTTCAGATATTCCCTTAAAGGGGGAGGTGAGCGTCTTGGCTATCTTTTCGGCCCTGGCTCGGCCCACCCCCCGGACCATGGCCAGCTGCGGCACGGTGGCAGCGAAGACGCCCCTCGGTGTCCCGAAACGGTCGAGGAGCCTCTTGGCCAGGCTGGGCCCGACGCCTGGGAGAGATGCCACGATGTATACCTGTTCCTTGTGAAGCTCGACGCTCTTCAGCGGTGCCTGATAGATGATCGGCGGCCGGATTCCTTCCCCCCTGATTAGGCGGGAGGCCATAGCTGTCAGAGCGAGGGCCGTGTCGGCCGCGGAGGGCGTGAACAGGGTCTTGACGTTGAACGTCAGCGTCAGGGCGGCCATGGCGCCGTAGTAGCTGCGTGGGTTTCGGGAGATCATGGAGATTTCGCCCGGGTCCCCCTCCACCAGGACGAACGCGTTGGGATAGCTCTTGGTCAGCTCGTTCACCTGGTTGAAGAGCCTCCCGTCGTAGAGTGAGGAAACGAAGTCGCGGACGCTCTTCCGTTCGACTGCCGTGCTCGGCGATAGTATGTAGTCGCCCAGCTTCAGCTGGCTGAAGTCGACTACGACGCCGAGCTCCAGGAGCTCCTGAGGTACCCCGCTGGCCCGCTCCCTTTCGTCGCAGACGATCCTCAGCTCGGGCTCGGGCAACTCACTCACCTAGGCCCTTGATCAGGAGCTTGTACTCCCTCTCCAGGGCGTTGGCCGCTTTCTCGTCCAGGCCCGCCTCCTGGCAGACCCTCCTCAGGAGCGCCGGCTCTCTGCCGAATATCAGGACGGCCGAATGCAGGTAGAAGGAGGCTGCGTCGGCCCTCGACACATGATACTTCCTGGCGAGGTATGACTCGAAGGCCTTCAGGTAGCGGCCGTCGTTCCAGATCCTGAGCTTGATGGGCCAGGGGAGGTCCTCGGTGGCATAGCCGACGTGGAGCCCGTGGAGGGCACCGGCGAGGAGTTGGTCGAGGTACCTCAGCTGCCTCCACCTCTGGGTCCTCATTATGCGCCCCATGAGCACGTTGGCTTCGGTCAGGGCCCTTAGCGCCTCCCTCTTCCTTTCGATTGGTATCTCCGCGGCCACGATCGTCGTGAAGGCCCCCCTGAGCCTCTCGTCGGGCTGGCCGTCGCAATCTCGCAGGGCCCTCACGGCATCCTCGAGGTTGGGGGAGGAGGCCGCGATGCCGACCGCCTCGGCCAAGCCCACCAACTGGTTCCTGAACGGCTCGATCTTCTTCCCTGACAGGTGGGCGGACTGTGCGTTGTTGATGGCCGCCCTCACGTCTCCTCTTGCGCCGGTGACGGCCCCCGCTATGGCCTCTTCGGAAAGGCGCGCGCCTTCCCTCCGAAGGATGTCACGGATGTAGATCTCGAGGAGCCTCTCTGAGACGTGCCTCATCCTCATCATCACGGAGACCTTGGCGAGCTTCTTCACCTGCTCCGCGTCTTCGAGATTGGCGGCCATGGCCAGCGGGAGCGTCAACCCGCCGATGGAGTCGACGACGAACTCCAGGCCACCGAAGTCCGCCCTGCCGAAGAGACCGTCCACTTCGTCAAGGAATAGGAGGCGTTTCTCGTCGACCAGGCTGCTCGAGCTCAGAGCGCCGATCCTCCCCTGAAGGGCCTCCTTGGTCCGGAGGTCGCTGGCGTTGAGCTCGATGACATAGTATCCGAATTCGGCGGCCGTCGCGTGGACGAGGGTGGTCTTGCCGGTGCCCGGCGGCCCCACCAGTAGCGCCGGCTTCGCTCCCTGCTCCCATCCCTCCAGCCAGGAGACGAACCTGCTGCGGGTGTCCTCGTTCCCGACCATCTCGGCCACCTTCTTCGGCCTGTACTTCTCCACCCACATCAAATCAGATCGCGCCCCCCAGAAGACCCTGAAGTATGAACCCCACCATCCCCGTCAGCATGCCGATGAGGGCGAGCCTCTTGGCCCTGCGGGCCTCCTCCTTCCCGTTCCTCATGATGACGAAGACCGCCAGGCCCACGAAGAGGATGTCGGTGGCGCCAATCACCGCGTCGTAGAACAAGGAGGTCCTGAGGACCAGCGGCGGCACCAGGCTGCTCCCCACGGCGGCAAGGAAGAACGCGGCCCCCACGCCCCCTGCGAGCCTCCCGCCACTCTCTCTGGCTATGCTCCTGACGTTCCGCAGGGCGTCCCCCTCGACGTCCGTTATCCCCTTGACGACCTCCCTTCCAACACCGGCCAAGAAGGCCGTGAGCGCCATCATGTCCAGGAGGGGATTCCACTTCAACCCTTCCGTCATGACGCCTCCGTAGATGAACGGTATCATCATGGAGAGGGCCACGGCCAGGTTCCCCGAGAAGCCCCTCTCCTTCAGCTTCCAGTTGTAGAGGGTGGCCACCGCTGCGAAGGCCGCCGCGATGGCGAACGTGGCCAGCCCCGTATAGGCGGAGGAGGCCAGGCCGGCCACCAGCAGGGCGACCGCCAGGACCTTCGCGCCGGAAGTGGTGACGCTTCCGACGACCAGAGGCCTCTTGGCTCCGTTCGCCTTGTCCACCTGGAAGTCGAGCATGTCATTGATAACCATCGAGAAAGCGGTTATGAAGACCCCTGTGAGATAGCCTGCCAGCGTGACTCCATCCAGCCTGATTGTGGAGGTCGCGACGGCCTCCCCGACCAGGACGGCGAGGCCTATCATCAGAGAGTTGATGGGCCTAGTGAGCGAAAGGTAACCTGACGCGGTCAAGGGCCTTCGAACACCATCTTCGAGGCCCTGTAATAAATCGCTTCCCCGCGCCTTTCCACGACGGCGATTATGGGCTCCTTGCCCATCCTGTAGACCGCGTCGATGATCTTCTGCAGCTTGGACACCTTCACGTCTCCCCCTTCGTTGATGGGGATGACGACGTACTTCGCGGGGTTCTTGCCGTACTCTCCCCGGGGATAGATTCGCAGGTCGGCGGCCAGTCCGTACCCCTCGCGGGCGACGTAGCCCCTGCTCCGCAGGTCCCTGTAGACCAGGAACTTCGTCCAGCCCATGGAGTTCTCTGAGAGGGACTTCCTCACGATGTCCTCGAACGGAACGGCCTTGGCCCGGGGCCCCTTAACAGAAAGCCACCCCAGTCTCATCAGGTGGAGGGCTTCGTAGAGTCTCAGGGTGAGCAACTTCCCTTCCCTGTCGCCGTAGCCCTTGTGGGAGAGCTCTCCCGCCATGGCTTCGTCGTCTATGAAAACCCTGTATCTGCTCAGGCGCCCTTCGAACTTGCGGGAGAACTGCTCCGCTCCCGCGTCCGTCCGGGGGAGCTCCACTTCGCCTTCAGCCATGGTCGGGTTCCGACTTCTCTCTCGGCCATAATAAACGGTTCGGGCATCCTAGCCCTTCACGACGCCTATGGGGGTCAGCCGGACGACCTTCTCAGCCAGTCCTACGGCGTGGGTCACCTCCACGACGTCGTCGACGTCCTTGTAGGCACCAGGGGCCTCTTCGGTGACGGTCTCCCTGCTGGCGGCCCTGACGAGGATGCCCCTTCCCTGGAGCGACGACAGCAGCTCTTGGTAGCCATAGGCCCTCTTCGCCGCGGCCCTGCTCATGAATCGACCTGCTCCGTGGGCGGCCGTCCCGAAGCTCATCTCCATCCCCTTCTTCGTGCCTTTAAGCACCCAGGAGGCGGTCCCCATGCTGCCGGGGATGAGCACAGGCTGGCCTATGTTACGATATTCTTCGGGGATGTAGGGCGACCCCGGAGGGAAGGCTCGCGTCGCGCCCTTCCGATGGATGTAGACCTTACGCCTGACGCCTTCTACGTCGTGTTCTTCTAGCTTCACTATGTTGTGGGCGACGTCGTATATCACATGCATGTCCAGTTTTTCCGCGTCGGTCTTGAAGACCTTCTCGAAGGCCTCGCGCACCCAGTGGGTGATCATCTGGCGGTTCACCCAGGCGAAGTTGGCTGCGGAGGCCATAGCGCCAAGGTAGTCCTCCGTCTCCTTCGCCTTCACAGGGCCCGCGGCCAGCTCCCTGTCGGGGAGGTGGATGCCCACCTTCGGCATGAGCACCTCCATGACGCGGAGGTAGTCGCTGCAGACCTGATGGCCGAACCCCCGGCTTCCAGTATGGATCAACACGAGGATTTGATCCTTCCTGACGATGCCCATGGCCTTGGCCGCCTCCTCGTCAAAGATGGAGTTGGTCGTCTCAATCTCCATGAAGTGGTTCCCGCTGCCGAGCGTCCCCAGCTGTCCGGCGCCCCTCTTGAGGGCCGTGGGGGACACCTTCTCCGGTTTGGCCCAGGAGAGCTTCCCTCCCTCCTCGGCGTGCCTCACGTCGGCGTCCCAGCCGTAGCCCTTGGCCACTGCCCATTCGACCCCGCCTGAGGTAACGCTGGCTAGCTCGCTGTGCGTCACCCGCAGCTGCCCTTCGCTCCCCACTCCGCTGGGCACCAGCCTGAATAACAGGTCCAGCAGTTGTGGAAGGAGGGGCCTGACGTCTTCCTCCATGAGATTCGTCCTGATCAGCCTGACGCCACAGTTAATGTCGTATCCTACACCCCCCGGGGATATCACGCCTTCATCGGAGTCCACCGCGGCGACGCCACCGATGGGGAAGCCGTACCCTTCGTGTGCGTCAGGCATGACGAACGCGTTCCTGATGATCCCCGGCAGGGTCGCCACGTTGGCGGCCTGGAAGAGCGTCCTGTCCGTCTTCATCTTGGCCATCAGCGCCTGGCTGGCGAAGATTCGTGCGGGGACTCTCATGTCGTCTCTGTAGCTCTTCGGAATCTCCCAGATGTTGTCAGCCACCTGCTCTACTGGAACGCTCATTTGTATCTCCAATCTCTAACTGACCACGGGGCCGGCGGCCGAAGATGCGGCCCTAGCCCTTGAAGGTCTCACCACCACTTCGTCGGAGTTTCGTATTTAAGGTGCATGGAGGTTCGCAGGGGTTCACCGAAGGGCCAGCCGAAGGGCATCATCCCTGCTCTTGAGCCCCGAGCCGGTCAGCACGACGACGGAGTCAGGCCCTGCGGCGCCTTCACCCCTCCGCTTCATGAGGCAGGCGAAGGCGACAGCCGACGAGGGCTCCGTGTAGAACCCCTTCCTCGCCAGCTCCTTCCAAGCCGCCAATACCTCCGCCTCGGTGACGACTTCGCTGTCGCCCCCGACCTCCTTCAGCTTGGTGGTCATGTGGTCGAGGAGCGGAGGTGAAGTGGACACCAGAGCATCGGCGATTGTCTCGACAAATCGAGGCGGGAGGTATGTTTTCCCTTTCAGCCTTGAATAAAGGGGCGAGACCGCGAGGGTCTGGCAGGCCACCAGCCGGGGCAGCTCCCGCACCACCCCACTTGATTTCAGGTGCTGGAGCCCTGAGATGAAGCCCAGGAGGAGGGTTCCCGCTGAAACGGGGAGGAAGACGAATTCCGGGAGGCGCCCGTCCATCTGTTCGAAGAGCTCGTAGGCCAGCGTCCTCATGCCATCTCTGAAGTAGGGATGCCATATGTGGCCGACGTATACCCCCCGCTTCGTCTCCGCTTGGGCGGCCCTCGCCACGTCACTCCTAGAGCCGGGGACCCTCACCAGCTCCGCGCCGTACATCTGAATCTGGAGGGCCTTCGGCCCCGACACTGCCACAGGGACGTACACTTCGCACTTAATTCCGGCCCTCGCGCTGTAGGCGGCGACGCTGGCCCCGGCGTTGCCGGAGGAGTCCTCCTTGACCCGCCCGATGCCTCTCTTGGAAAGCTCCTTGTGGATGCCGGTGATGAGCGCGCAAGACCCCCTGTCCTTGAAGGAGCCGGTGGGGAGGAGGTATTCCAGCTTGAACGAAGCTACCTCGGTCTTCACCAGCGGGGTCTCCGACTCGCCTAAGCTCACGATGTCGGCGCCTTCGAAATACGGATACTGCTGCCCGAATCTCTGGAACGTCGTCCCAGACCGTGCCGGACGCAGATAGTCGCTCTCAACCCTGGTCTCCAGCGCTCCGCCGCATACACATCTCCAGGAAAGAGGGTCTTCTGAGGTGCGGCCGCAGCTTAGGCATGTGGTAGACCAGTCCATGGAGCTCACAGAACGGGTCTTCCTTCATTAGCGTTGCTGGTTCAGGCCAGGCCCGACACATCAGCTTCCAGGGGCTTCCTCATCGTGAAGCCCTCCCTCTTCCCGTGCCAATAAGAGATCTTCGTCTCTCCCACCTGCCAGCAGAGCCAGACCTCTTCACCTAAACGCCTTGCGGGGAAATCCACAAGGCCGTGCTCCGGGTCTTTAATGGTGCAACCCAAATCCTCAAGGTATTCGACGGACCCGTGCATATCCGTCAGCGCCTTGTTGAGCCTTTTTTTGACCTCCATAAACTCGAGGATGCTCGAGTCCTCCCCGACCGACTGCTCCAGGTCTTCAGTCAGATGGGCGACGGCCTCGGTGGCGATGGTCACCCCCCTTAACCTCTTCTCCACCTCGGGGATCATCACGTCTGCTTCTTCCGGCGTGAAGTACTTGGCCCTCATCGGGATCCTTTCAAGGAGTCAGCCGTCCCGGCTTCTTTATCCTTTGTCGTCGAACTTGCTCCGATTAAGGGGAAGGCATATAAAATCGTGAGATGAATCGAAGCTCTGAAATGAACGAGAATCTGAAAGAGGGACCAGACCTTACGATCAGACTGGGAGCCGCCGCGGGCGACGGTATTCAGAGCGGCGGCGAGATGATCATGAAAGTCCTCTCCAGGAGCGGCCTTTTCGTCTCCACATACAACGGCAACCAGTCGGTCATCCGGGGAGGGCTGGTCTGGTTCCACATTCACGCCGCGACCTGGCGTGTCACGTCGCTGGGGTTCGGCGACGACTTCCTCATCCCTCTCACGCAGCTCTGCTACGACGAGCACCACGGAACGCTGAACACCGGAGGCGCCGTCATCTTCGACCCCGTCGCCGTCAAGGCCCATGACCTGTTGCCACGGGTGAAGTCGTTGGAGGTCCCGTTCGGCGAGATCGCCCTGAAGTACGACAAGAGGCCTATCATGCGAAACACCGTTGCTGCAGGAGCGCTGGCCGCTGCCGCGGGCATAGACTTCACCGTCCTCTCTGAAGCCATCACTGACCAATTCGGGAAGAAGAACACCGAGGTCGCCGAGGGCAACGTCCTTGCGGCGAAAGAGGGCTTCGACCTTGCGGCTGCCAAATACGGCGTCGTCAAGAAGCTAGAATACGACTACCACATGAGGCGGCCAGTCATGCATGCCAACTTCACCGTCGCCTTGGGCGCGGCGGCGGCAGGGTGCAGGTATTACGCGGCCTACCCCATGTCCCCCGCCAGCCCCATCGTCCACTGGATGGCGGCCAACGCGAAGAAGTTGGGGATAACCGTCTTCCTTGGCGAAGACGAGATCTCCGTTGTTAATTCTACCATCGGTGCTTCCTACGCGGGAGCGAGGGCGATGTGCGCCACCAGCGGCGGAGGGTTCTCGCTCATGCAGGAGGCCATAGGGGAGGCTGCGATGACCGAGACTCCTCTGGTGATCGTGGACGTGATGCGCGCAGGGCCGAGCACGGGGCTTCCCACGAAGACATCTCAGGGGGACCTCAATATGATGTTGGGTATATCTCATGACGACTTCCCCAGGGTAATCCTCGCCCCGAGGACGCCTCAGGAGGCCTTCTACACTGCCGGTAAGGCGTTCAACACGGCCGATAGGTTCCAAGTCCCTGTCTTGATACTGCTGGACTTCGCCATCGCCGACGGAGGATACCAATCAATAGATCCACTGGACTTCAACCAGTTCATGGACAGGGGGAAGGTCGTGACCGCATCAGACCCGACTCTCACGAACGGTGTCTGGTTCAGGAGGTTCGAACTCACGCCTGACAACATCTCGCGCAGGGCTTTCCCTGGGACCCGCGACATGATGTTCGTAGCCAAGACGGACGAGCATGATGAGTTCGGCCATGACCTGAGCGACATGCTCTCGGGGCTGAAGGACGCTGTCAAGCTGAGGGAGGAGATGCAGGAGAAGAGGATGAAGAAGCTAGACCAGATCTCGAAGGAGATGACGCCGCCCGAGCTCTTCGGTCCCGATAGCGCGGACTTGACCATCGTGAGCTGGGGCAGCACGGCCAACCCCGTCAGAGAGGCCCTTAGGCGCCTCTCGGGGGAGGGCCTCCGCGTGAACTCGCTCGAGTTCACTCAGCTCTACCCGCTCAACGTCGCGGAGGTCACGAAGGCGCTGAAATCCTGCAACGAGCTCCTCAATATTGAAGGCAACTATACCGCCCAGTTCGCTGGTCTCTTGAAGAAAGAGACAGGGGTCGTGATGACACGAAACTTCCTGAAGTACAACGGCGAACCCATCTACCCTGCGGAGATTGTCGACGCAGTCCATCACGCCGTCGCGAAGGAGGTGCGGCCCCTTGTATAACCCCAAGGCTTACGAGAGCGACGTCAAGGCCGACTGGTGCCCCGGCTGCGGCGACTTCGGCGTCCTGGCTGCGCTCAAGGACGCCCTCGTGGCGCAGAAGATCGAGCCCCACAACGTTGTCATCGTTTCGGGCATCGGCTGTTCGTCCAACCTTCCCGGCTACATAAGGACCTACGGGTTCCACGGCCTCCACGGCCGCCCCGTTCCCGTGGCCCTGGGCGTTAAGGACGCCAACCCCAAGCTCACGGTGATCGCCACCGCCGGCGACGGAGACGAGTACGGCATAGGCTTCAACCACGTCGTGCACGCCGCCAGGCGCAACGACGACATCAAGCTCATCGTCATGAACAACGAGATCTACGGGCTCACCACCGGCCAGCTATCGCCCACGTCCAAGCTGGGCCAGAAGACCAAGACAACCCCCGACGGCAGCATCATATACCCTCTGAAGCCGCTGCCGACGCTACTGGGGGCCGGCGCCACTTTCGTCTCCAGGGGCTTCAGTGGAGACCCGAAGCACCTCTCCCGTCTGATCCAGGAGGCCATCAGGCACAGGGGATTCGCCCTTGTGGACGCCATAAGCCCCTGCGTCACGTGGCACAACATCTTCGACGACGTGCGGAAGCGCGTCTACAGGCTGGAGGACAGGGGATACAAGCCGGACAATGCAGGAGAAGCCTTCAAGGCCATCAACGACGATGCAGGGATACCCATTGGCATCTTCTACAGGACGGAGGAGAAGGCGACCTTCCAGGAGATGATGGCCGAGGTCAACGGCGGGAGATGGCCGGCGGATCATGTGCAGGGCCTCACCCCGGAGGAGGCCGAAGAGGTTATGCGCCCCTACTTCTGATAGGGAACCGCATGAGCACCCGCTCCCTGGAATACGCGGTTCTGAAGAAGTTCCTAGACGACAACAGGAACGAATATGCCGTGCGAGAAGACGAAAAGGAGATCCTCATCACCTTCTCTCCCGCCTCCCCATCGGCCAGGGGGAAGCTGGGCCCCCCGACGTACATGCGCGTCTTGTGCGAGAAGAAGGGGGACATCGTGAAGATGGTCAAGCTGACTGTGATAGAGGATGACGAGGAATCTGAGGTCAGCGTCGAGTCTCTCGACGGCTGGCTGGATTTCGTGAAGAACGTGTACTGATGCCGCTATGAAGCCGCCCCTTCGAAGTAGGACTCCCTCTTGTTGCCGTCCTCCATGGTCTCCGAGAGGTCCTCTAGGAAGTCCTCGGTGAGCTGCATCAGTTCGCTCACCTTCTTCCCTATGAGCTCCTTGGCTTCGCCGATTCCGATGCTGTTGGATTCGAGCCTGTTGGTCAGCGCTATGACCCCGTCGCACCTGTAGATTAGACTATGGACCCTCGGGGCCATCTCCGGCCTGGCCATGTATACGTCCCGTAGTATGCCCACTAGAGCGTCCCTGTAGCGGTGCATGTCAGTCCTCACGTCCATCGCGAAGGTCGACTCATCCTGTTTGTCTGGCAACTTGCTCAACTCCCAGCGCCGTCATCGGCACGTTTAGAGAACCCCCTTTTATCGTTTAACTGCAAGTCGCCGAAATGTGATGCATCAAAAGGTCAACATGCGCTACCATGCTTCAACCGAACTCCCCATGCTCCCATGGGAAGACGATCCACGCGTCGGTGGTGTCGACGAAGAAGTCAGGTCGGAACCTGCTCCATGGCTTGATGAACAGGGCCGCCGTCATCACCTTGCTTGGGTGGTACTTCTCCTCCAGGAACGCCAGGATGGTGTCCATGGTCTCCCCCTGGTCCACCAGGTCGTCGACGACGAGGACATGCTTCTTGGTGGCGTCTTCGAAGAGGGTGGAGATGATCTTGACCCGGCCTCGCTGCTGGACGCCGGTGTAGGACTTCACGTTTATGAAGTCAATGGGCACCCGAAGCCTGTCGGCCACCACCATGGCGGGAGGGATCCCCCCGCGGGCGATGCCCACGACGAGGTCCACCTTGCTGTCGCTTCCCTTGACGGAGCCGGCGAGCTTCTCGCACAGCCTTCCGAACTCCAACCATTCGATATGCCTCTTGCTCGGCTGTGGTGTAGTGTCGGACAACTGGTAGCGCCCGCCTGGTTGATTAGCTGTCCCCTCATGCACTACTTAATGATTTAGGGTGGCGCCCGTGGACCAGGAGCTTCACGCGCCCTTCATATTCCCCAGCGTCTGTATTTCACTCGCCGCGGACAAAGTTGCCATATCGTTATATGTGCGGAACCCGTCCCGGCACCAGATGTCAGGACCTGGCGGAACGCCCTCCAAGACCCCGCCCAACCAGAAGTACATCAAGCAGTTCATCTTCTATGGGGCGATGGGCATCCCCGAAGTCGACGTCTCGTCGTACAAGCTTCGGATTACTGGTCTCGTAGAACGGCCCCTGGAGTTCACCTACGACCAGCTCAAGGCGCTTCCCCAGGTCACCGTGGCCAAGTCGACCCACTGCGTCACCGGATGGAGCGTGGCTGACACGGTCTGGAGGGGCCCCTCCCTTCCAGCGCTGCTCAGGGAGGCTGGCTTGAAGCCGGAGGCGAAGTACATCATGTTCACGTCGCTCGACGGCTACGACACCCCCATCCCTTTGGAGGATGGCATGGTCGAAGACGCCCTCGTCGCGCTCACCCTGAACGGCCAGCCCATCAGCCTTGAGATGGGATTCCCAGCAAGACCCTTCATGCCGCACATCTACTTCTGGAAGTCGGCGAAATGGCTCACGGAGATCCGGCTCCTCGCGGAGTACCAGGACGGCTACTGGGAGGCCAGGGGTTATCATGAGCGCGGGGACATCTGGGAGGAGGAGCGTTTCAAGTCCTGGGGGAAGCACGAGCGCCACTCCGTAATCAGACGCGCCCTCGGGTTGTAGCCTTTAATATCCTCTTCAGCGTTGCATGGTGCACACGAGTGAGGATGCTGGGGTGTTTCGGGGCAAGAACGGACTCTTCTTCTTGGACGCCTCGGTGTTCCTGTCGTCCCTGGGCCTCGGCCTGACCGCCTATTTCATCCCGACCTACATTCAGTCCATCGGAGGCTCCATGCTGGACGTCGGGCTTGCCGGCTCCGCGAAGTCGGTGCTCTACGCCTTCCTGCCCTTCGTGCTCGGGTACATTTCGGACAGGGGGATTCGTCGCCAGCTCTACACCTTCGGCATCGCCGTCAACCTGGCCTCCACGGCGCTCCTGGTGGTCGGCGAAGACCGTTCCGTACGTCATCATGACGCAGCTGCTGGCGAGCCTGGGCTACTCCCTCCTCTGGCCGATCACGGAGGCCATGGTGGCCGAGTCCGTGGAGAGCGACAGGCGGGTCTCGGCCATGGGGTGGTACAGCGTCTCGTGGGCCCTGGGCTTCCTCGTGGGGCCGGGGATCGGGGGCCCCATCGTGGCCTGGGGCGGGTACTTCTCGCTCTTCGCCATCGCCTCATTGGTGCTCCTCTTCACGATTGGCTTCACGTTGCTCACCCTTGGCAGGTCCTACAGGCCTCGGGGCATACCTTCCCAGCCACGCCTGATCCTGCCTAGCCGCTCCCTATCGCCCGCCTACGCGGCCGTCCTCGCATACGGAGTCATCTTCGGCATAATAGTCGCCCTCTTCCCGGGCTACCTCGGGGCATTCAGCTTCGACAACACCACGATAGGCCTCCTCTTCTCCGTCTTCGGCCTGGCGAGGATAGCGGCCTTCGTCAGCGTCGACAAGCTCAACCAGGCTCCTTCCCAGGGGGGCGCTCTATCTGTCCGTCGCCTTCATGTTCGCCGGGTGCTCCCTCGTGGGAATCTTCCGATCCGCCAGCCTCCCCGCCATGGCGGCCCTGCTCCTGGTATCTGGCTATGGCTTCGGCGTATTCTTCCCTGTCACCCTCGTGATCGTCTCCAACGAGGCGAAGCAGGAGGGGCTGGGTGCCGCCGTGGGTGGGCTGGAGGCCTTCTACGGCATCGGGGTCGTCGTCGGCCCCATCGTGGGGGGATACCTTTCGGCGGTCAGCCTGTCGACGCCTTACCTGCTCTGCTGCGTCGTCTCCCTGGTGATCCCCGCCTTCGTAGCGGTCCAGCACAGGATGCTGCGCAGGTGATAGCTCAGCCGGATGCCCCGCCAAAGGATGCGGGTCAAGACCTAGCCGTCGACGATCGGCTGTACCGGGACTTCGATGAGATGGGCTCCGGACTCCTTCAGGATGTCGGCGGGTCGTATCTTCAGGATGTACTCATCGGACCCGCCTCCCGCATAGACGTACTCCATGCCCATGAGGAGCTCGTCCATGTAGACCCTTTCCTTGCAGAGGTTGGCGATGGGGCTCACCCCCCCGGCCGGGAAACCTGTGAACCTCAGCACTTCGTCTTGCGTCGCGAGCCTGAGCTTCGTCGCGCCCACCTTCCTCGAGAACTCGTTCTGTCTTACCCGCACGGCCCCTCCGACGATGACAATGACGGGACTTCCTCCCCGGTCCACGAAAACGATGGTCTTCGCCACTTCCTCCAAGTGGATGTCCAGGGAATCGGCGGCCTTCCCTGAGGTGTGTCCCTCGGCGACGGGGATGAGCTTCCCGTCGATCTTCCTCTCCTGGAGGTACCTTCTCAGGTCGTCGGGTCCCAGCATCTGGCCTCCATCTACCTCGAGATCTTCCCTATCACCGATTCCCCGCCCGGCTTGGACACTTCGTATATGTCGTCCACGAAGCTCTCCAGCTCCTTCTCATGCGACACCATTATGATTTGCTCGCAGCCCGTCTCCTGCAGGACGTCCCTTAGCCGCAGCAGCTGGGCGGAGCTGAAGCCGTCGGTGGGCTCGTCAAGGATCAGAAGCCCGCTCTCCGAGGAGCTCTGCTGCTTCACCATCGTGTTCAGCGCGAGACGATAGGCCAGGGCCAGCGACGTCCTCTCCCCGCCGCTCAGCGAAGCGGCGTCTATTTCGTAGCCGTCCTGCTCGACGACGGGCGAAAAGGATTCGTCGATCCGCACCGAAATGTCGCCTGCCTCCATGAGCTCCGAAAACCACTGCTGGAAGCGAAGGTCGAACTGTTCGTTGATGGCCGCCAGCACCTCCTTCTCTATCGCAGACACCGACGGCACGAAGAGCTCCTTGAGCCATCTCTTCGTCTGCTCCAGCGTCGCCTTCTCCCTCTCCTTCTCCTCCATCGAATCGATCTCCTGCCTCAGAGAGTCCATCCTCTTCTCGGCCTCCTCAAGCTTTGAGCGCGCCGCGGCGAGCCTTCTTCCCACGTCGTTCATCCTTTCTTCGGCCGCCCTGCGATTCTCCTCCGCCTCTTCGAGCTGAGCGAGGAAGGGCTCTTCCTCGCGAATCTGGGCGGATTTCGTCCTGAGGTCCTCCTCCTTCTCGGCCTTCCGCTTCACGGCCTCCTCCTTCTCATCCCTCAACTTGGCGAGCCTTCCCTCCAGCTCCGGCTTCCTCTTCGCCACCTCCCTGAGATGGATGAACTCCGCCTCGACGCCCCTCTCCTCCAGCTCGGCGATCCTCTTCTTGAATTCGTTGAAGAGCTCCACCTTGGGTCCGAGGGCCGCCAGCTGGGCCTCGAGCCTCCAGGAGCGCGGCCCTCTCGGCCGGATGCGTATCCCTCGCTGGCGAGCAGCTCCCTCTTGGCCGCGAGCCTTCCGGCAGCTCCCTCCATCAAGGATAGCCCCTTCTTCAGCTCCTTGAGTTCGTTCTCCTCCGTGCCAATCATCACTCCCACTTCGCTGGCTTCGTCCCTCAGCTGCTGCAGCGACGCACGCCTCTTCTCTCCTGCTTCTACCTCCAGGAGGATGGACCCGAGCTCGCTCGATATGGGCTCCAGCTCGGCCCTCAGAGAGCTGAGCCTCGAGGAGTACTCGTCGTGGACGTCGTGGTAGTGGTCGTCCGTGAGCGTCTGCCTGCAGAGGGGGCAGGGCGCCCCCACCCCGATGAGCTCGATCTTCGCCCACTCCTCCTCCGCCTTGACGATGTCCCTCTCTCTGGCCTTCTTGTCGGCTTCAAGATGGGCCGCACGCATCTCGAGTTCCTTGAGCTCTGACTCAGCCCGTTCGAGGGCGTTCACTTCAGCCGAGAGCTCCTCTCTCCTTCTCTGGAGGGAGAGGATCAGCGCGCCGACGGCGTCGATGCGATCGGATACCTCCTTGGCTCCCGCGACTTCCTTCTCAAGGTCCGCCACCTCCTTTTCGAGGACCCTCCTCTCAATTTCGATGCGGCCCTTGATCTTCTGCGCCTTCCCGCTGAGTTCCACCTTCTCCTCGCTGTAGGATTCCAGCTCGAGGAGCCTTCCCTTCTTGGAGATGTACTCTTCGTGGTCCGGGCGCAGAGCCTCGAGGGCGCCTCCCGCCTCTGTCGCCTCTTTCAGGCCGGCCTCGGTCGACCTTTCGTCGTCGCCGATGCGAGCGAGGCGCACGGCTGTCTCCCTGAGCTCCCGCTCGATCAGAGGTATCTCGCGCCGGAGCCCGGCGACGGTCAGCTTCTTTGGCCCCAATCCCTCTATCTTGTCCACGAGGCGGCTGTGGGCGAGCGACGCCTCGGCCTCCTCTTTCGTGAGCCTTTCGAGGCCCTCCTGGAGGTCCAGAGAGGCCTTCCTCTGGGATTCCATTTCCGCCCTCTTCCTTGGCAGCTCCGCCACCCCTTCGGCCAGGGCGTCCAGACGCCTGTTCAGCCACTCTCGCGTGACCGCGTCCTCGGCGTTGGTCACGACCCAGCTATACCGCTCGATGCCGAATGCCCTCCTCAGCGTGTCCAGGCGCTGCCCTTCTCCCATCGAGAGGACCTCCTTCATCGACTCCTGGGGCGTGTAGACGGCATATCGGAAGATGCGTGAAGTGGATTTCGTGTCGGGCTTCTCGTTGAAGCCCAGTATCTCGAGCACCTTGGGCTTCAGCTCAGAGGGAGAATAGGAGCCGCTGACTCCCTCGCCCTCAAGCCTGCAGTCCTCCTGCTGTATCCCCCTCCCCGACTTCGCCAGCGTCCTGCTGACGACATATCTCCTTCCTCCGACTTCGAAGGTCACCCTGACGCTCCCCTTCTTGGCGCCGTGCCTCAACAGGTGCTTCGCTTCCAAGTCTCCCAGGCCGAAGAGCCCGAACTCGACCGCCGTCAGGATGGTGGACTTCCCGCTGCCGATGTCCCCCTCGAAAAGGGTGAGGCCCGGACGGAGCTCGATGGAGGTCTCCGCGTCCCCGTAGCTTCGGATGTTCCTCAGGGCGATCCCGGTGAGGAGCAATCAGTCCGCCTCCATCCCCAGGGCCTCCTTGGCCTCCTTGATCATCCTGCCTCGGAAGTCCTCCTTCCTTTCGTTGTCTCTGGCTTCCTGTTCCAGCGAGCTCAGGAGCTTCTTCGCCGTGCGCAACCCGGCGCCGCCAGCGAGCCTCTCGGCGATGCGGGCCCGCACGCCCGGGTCGATGGCAGGGTCGACGGAGTATGAAGAGAGGGCCTCCTTCAACATGCTCTCCTCTATCTCCTCCTTCGTCTTCCCGCTAAGTCGGCCTGGAGACATCTCGGCACTGGTCAGGCCGGCCCGGTTAATCCTCACCATGATCGCTCCCTTCCTCTCGATCTCCTTCCTGATTTCGTCGAACGGAACCTCCGACGTCCTGCCCGACGAGAGCCTCCCGCTGACCTTCAGCAGCACGATCTTGTCCTCGCACTCCATCCCCCCTGCCAGCTTCTCCAGGCCCTTGGTCACGTAAGTGGCCGACTTCCCGTCGGCGTCGATGCTTTCGAAGACGACCTCGGGGAGCGGGACCTGGACGAAGGAGACCTTCTCCACCTTCTCCTTGAAGTCCACCAAGAAGAACCCCCTCTTCGTGCCCTTTGCGATCTCCTCCAGGTCTCCGAACCCGTGGCCGAAGAGGGGGCCCGGGAATGCGATATATCCGTACCTCGGCACCTCCTTCAGGATGGTGGAGTGCACATGGCCGCCAGCATAGTAGTCGAATCCCTTCGGGAAGAGGGACAGGGGGATGCTCTGGCCGTATGTGTAGCCCGGAGGACGAAGCTCGTCGATGGCGCTGTGGAACACGAACACCTTGAAGCCCTTCTCGCGCTCGAGAGGCGAGCGATCCAGGAGGGCGTAGTACTCCGACTCGAGCCCGTTCTTGCGACCGTACAGCCCGGCGAGCTTGGCGCCGGTGGGCTCGTCGGTCACGAAACCCAGCCGTATCCTGTCTCCCTCCTCCGGCGACGACTCCAGCTTCACCACCTTGGTGAAGAGCCCTGCCCCGTCCAGGACGTCTATGATGGAGGTGGCGCTGACGCTGTAGTCGTGAGAGCCGTAGGTGACGTAGATCCTCACACCGCGGTCCTTCACCCTCCTCATGGCCTCCGCCGCCTCCCTGACGGCCTGCAGATCGGGTATGTTGCTGTCGAAGAGGTCGCCGGAGATCACGATGAAGTCGACCTCCTCCTTCAGGCAGCGTTCGAGCATCCATTCGAAGGCCGCCATGCTGACCTTCGCGAGCCTGGCCTCTCTCCATGCCCCGACATGGACGTCGGACAGATGGGCGAACCTGAATCTCTCCTTGGGAGACTGCATCTTGCATTCTTCCAGCTGCTGCATTTAAAAAGATGCGGCGGAGCCGCTCGAGGCGGCCACCGCCGAGGCTTCTATTGGCTACTTCGTATCTGAGGCCCGTCCGTCCGACGGGGAGCATGCCGATGCCCTCCGTCGACTCCGAACGGCCTTGCATTGCACTGGTCTGGAGGCGCGGATAGCTCTACCCCCTAGAATGGCGCCGGGACCGCCGTTCTACATCTTGGACAGCTTGAACGGTCCTGCCAGTTTATAATGAATATTACATGAGAATCCAAGGCAAGTATATTATGGAGGCTGCGCCCGCATAGTTCGTTCGGGCATGGAGATGGCTGATGGAAGGGTCGACGAAGCCTACGCAAGGCTACGAAAGCTGGGCCTCAGGCTGACCCCTCAGAGGATGGCCATCGCCAAATGCG
The DNA here is from genome assembly GCA_963842885.1 of uncultured Nitrososphaerota archaeon. Classification (GTDB taxonomy): domain Archaea; phylum Thermoproteota; class Nitrososphaeria; order Conexivisphaerales; family DTJL01; genus DATKKG01. The sequence goes on along the minus strand of CAWJIE010000004.1, from coordinate 34,790 downwards.
TCCTAGACACAGACGCCCATCCGACGGCAGAGGAGGTCTATCTGAAGATCAGGCCCGAATACCCAACGATCAGCCTGGCGACCGTCTACTCCACTTTGGACACCCTTGTCCGGGCGGGGGTGGTGCAGGCCGTCAACACCAGAGAGGTGGTGCGTTATGATTCCAACGCTTCACAGCACATCAACCTGATCTGCTTGAACTGCAGCAAGGTCATCGACGTCGATGACGAGGTTATGGCCGGTGTCGCGAAGGAGAAGGCCGGGAAGCATCGCTTCCACATCGTCGACCAGCAGTACATGGTCTATGGGTATTGCCAGGACTGCAGGGCCGAAGTCCCCTAGGACCCGATGCGCTAGGCTTATACGCCAACGGACAGGGAGAAGAAGGCTAGACTTTGGAAGGCATCGTCGTTCGCAAGGCCCGGGAGGATGACCGCGATGAGGTCCTCTCATTCTGCGTAGGGACGTTCGACTGGGGGGACTACATAGACGAAGTCTTCGACGTCTGGCTGAAAGGACCTGACTCGCTCCTCTTGGTCGCGGAGGCCGAAGGAAGGCCGGTCGGCATCCTCCATGCGCGCCTGATGAACCACGGCAGGGCTTGGTTGGAGGGACTGCGCGTCCGCCCCAGCCACCGCCGCATGGGAGTCGGGCGCGCCATGACGGAGAGGGCGATGGAGTTCCTCCGGGAGTCGGGACATCGGACCCTCCGCCTGCTGATTGAATCGAACAACGAAGCCTCGAAGGCTCTGGCCGTGAGCCAGGGGTTCGCTGAAGAGACGAGGTGGGCATTCTACCATGGGAAGAAGCCGGCACCGGTCGACTCGAAGTCCTCCCGCTGGGTCACGTCGTCCACCGCCTCTCGAATATGGAGTCAGACGGACTCCTCCGATCTGTTCAACAGGGGAGGCCGCTCCTACGAATACGACTGGGCCTTGTACCCGCTGGAGGCCGACGACTTCACCGACCTGGTGGAGAGGAGGATGGTGGCGGTGTCGGGTAGGGGCTCGACCATGGCTCTGGCCATCGTCCATGACGGGAAGAAGGAGCGGAGGATGGCCAAGGCCTGCTTCGTCATGGGCGACACGCCGGAGGTCACGGACCTCGCTGCCTTCGTCATGTCGGCGGCGGCCAAGGCTGGCGCTCGAAGGCTTCATGTGTCCTGCCCGAACCACGCTGGCACGGTTGAAGGCCTCAAGGCCTACGGCTTCCGGCCCGCATTCAGGTCCTCCATCGTCTACCTGCGGGAGATTTGACAGATTGTCAGGGAAGGCATTTGAGGCAGGCCATCATCGCATGGAGTGATGGATGCGAAGTGCCCGCGCTGCGGCGAGAAGGGTAGCTTCGACCCTGCCGCCCAGGTCTTCGCATGCTCCGCGCTGCGGAACGACGCTGAAGTTCGAAGACTACGTCGGGGAGTTCGCAAGCATCAACGACGAGAAGGCCCTCGACTACATCGGGAAGGGGCAACCCCACGCCATAGCTCATTCCTCGGAAGGCGGCGGGCCCCCTCCGAAGTGGGCCTGCAGGACCGCCGCCGAGAGGAAGACCAGGATTCCGCCCACGAAGAAGGTGATGGGATAGCCCAGGTAATATGACATGTACCCAGAGGCGAGAGAGCCCAGGAAGAGGGCTGCACCGTTGGACGCGCTGTAGACGCCGAGGAGGCCGCCCTGGCGTCCCGCGGGAAGCGCCTTGTAGAAGAGAGAGTTCAGGTTCACGGTTATGATGGTGTAGGCCAGGCCCAGGAGGGTGTAGGTCAGCAGCGTCGAGTAGAGGGTGGCCTTCCCCACGACGAATATGGCCAGAACGGCGGCCAGCAGCATCCCTATGGCCCGTACGGCCAGCGCACCGCTGGCTATGACCGGAGTCACCGAGCCCTTCAACCTGCCCAGGACGAACCTCGAGGCGACGCCGTTCATGCCGTTCACGTAGAGTGACGTCAGGTAGACCTCCCAGTTCGTGAGCTCGTTCGCCTTCAGGTAGGGCGTGTAGCTGGTGTAGAAGACGTTCAACGACAAGGAGAAGAGCGTTGAGGAAAGGATGATGACTGGGATGTCCCTCGTGAGCTCCTCCCTGGCCAGCCTGATGACCGAGGTGAAGTCGGAGGGCCGTGGGAGCCGCTCGAATAGAAGAGGGAGCTGCGTCAGCCTGGCCACGAAGGCCTGCGGGTTGACGAGGATGGTCCTCCTTTCTATCGTCATCGGTGGATCCCTGATCATGATGACCGACGCCGCCAAGGAAGCGGCTGCGAAGACGGCGCAGGCGAGCAGGAAGGTGGTCAGGGGGAAGAAGAGCTCCCACGACCATGCCGGCGGCCAGGCCGAGCACCGTCCCCACCGTCGAATACCAGGACAAGGTGACATATCCCCTGTCCCATTCCGCCTTTGGCAGGCTCTCGATGACCAGCAGGTTCGACGCGGGGCTGACCATCCCAGTGGCGTGGGCTATGGCGGCGAAGGCCAAGACGATGGTGATGATGGAGTCGGAGAGGTACATCGTCACCGTGGACGCGAGGAGGATAGACCGCGGCGAGGACCATCACCTTCCTCCTTGAGCCCGTCACGTCGCACACGTAGCCCCAGACTCAGGGGCGCCGGCACGAGCGCCAGGCTGTAGGCGACGAGCGCGAATCCGACGTCGATCACCGACCCCCCCAGCGCCAGTATCGAAAGGGGGACAAGCGTCGATATGGCCGAGACCGCCGCGTTGAAGGGGACCATGGGGAGGAAGATCCCTCTCTTGGAACTCTTGGCGTCGACCTTCAACACTTGCCCAACACCCCGGACCCTGCCATCAGGCCTCTTAGACGTTCAAGATTTAATAGTTGCGCGCAGCAGGCTGCAATCGTCGGGTCCAGAAGGTCATCTTGAAGTTCCCCCAGATAGCCGATGTCGAATACTACCTCCTCGTAGTGATCATCGGGGGGGTCGTCGGGGTCGCCATCTCCTTCTACTCCGCCGCGTTCACCTACCTCTGGGGTCTCGTCCTGCCGGTAATCCAGGACACACATCGGCTCGTCTTCGTCTTCACCACCCTCGGCCTCGCCGCGGCTTTCGTCCTGGTCTACGCCTTCGCCAAGACGAAGACGACGGGGAGCGGCACCCACGCGGTCCTCGAGACGATCCACCTGCGCAACGGAGAGATGTCGGGGAGAGACGCGATAGTGAAACCCGCTGCCTCGATTCTGACCATAGGGATGGGCGGAGCGGCAGGGCTTGAAGGTCCCAGCCTCGTCCTCGGTGGAGGCCTGGCATCTGTCATCGGCAGGCTGAACCACCTCCCCTTCCAGCGATTGCGAAAGGTCTTCCTGGCTGGGTCTGCCGCCGGCCTGTCGGCGATATTCAAGGCGCCGCTGACCGGGATCCTGTTCGCACTGGAGATTCCATACAAGAGGGACCTGGAGAAGGACGTGTTCATCGAGGCCTCCATCGCCTCCGTCACCGCCTTCCTTGTCACCGTGTCCATCCTGGGACCCGCAACCATCTTCCGCATAGGTTCAATCTCCGGCAGCTACGATCTCCATGTGCTCTTCCTTTCCATCGTCCTCGGCGTGATCGGGGGGGTCTACTCCTTCGTCTTCGTGAAGGCCTTCAGCCTGGCCGACAGGGTGGGCAAGAGGTTTCTTGCGGGCGGCGGGTTCGGTGCTCCTCCTGCTCTCCGGCGGGCTGGCCCTGGGGGCCATCGGATACATCAACCTCAATGCGATCGGCGTCGGATACAACGTAGTCACGGGGCTGGCGCAGGGCACCCTGGCGTACACCGCCTTGGCCCTCGTCATCCTGCTCTTGCTCAGGATGTTCTCGACCGTGATTACGTTGGCGTTCGGAGGCAGCGGCGGTCTCTTCATACCCAGCATCGTCGAAGGCTCCATCTTGGGGGCCCTGTTCTCTCAGCTGGCCCTCGGGAGGGTGGAGCCGCTTTTCATTGCGGTTGGGATCGCGGCGGTCCTGGCAGGCACCCACAAGATACTCCTGACCCCTGTCGCGTTCGTAGCCGAGACGATAGGCCCAACGGTCATCATACCCGTCTTGGTGGCCTCCATCATGAGCTACTTCGCGTCGGGAAGCTCGTCATTCTTCCCCCTGCAGCCCTTCGGCAGGATAAAGGAGGAGGACTTGGCACTTGAGCGCATCTACAGCAGGGTCTCCAAGGCTGCCCCGAATTTGGTGAGCGGATTAAAGGCGAAGGACGTCATGACGTCTCGGCCCGTCGTCCTCGATGACGATGCGACCATAGAGGAGGCGCTCGGGAAGTTCGTCACCGTGCCCTACAGGGTCCTCCCCATCGTGCACCCCTCCGGGCCTCTGATAGGCTACGTCAACCTCGAGGACATCCTGTCGGCCCCAAAGAGCATGCTCAAGCATCCCATCACGGAGATGTACATGTCCATCCCAGTCACGGTCTCACCGGAGGACCCGCTGCCGGGGATCGTCGCCAAGATCTTCGAGAAGGAGGTCGACCACATCTTCGTCGTGGGCGTCGACGGAAACCTAATTGGCGTCATAGCCGTCATCGACATCGCGAGGAAGCTGGTCCACTATTATTCGGGTTAGTCGGTCTAGGTGTGCCTCAGCTTGCACTCTTCGCACTGAATCACGGCAGGCATGGAGAAATAGCCGCCGAAGTAAGGCGACGGCGAATTGTAGCCGGCGGCGGCCAACTTGTGCTTGGTCTCCTTCTGGCACCTCGGACACCAGACAATTTCGTTAAAAAAGGGCATCTTCTCCGGGGCGGAGACCCTGTCTTTGCTCGCCATACCCCTACCAGCTTCTCAGTCGCTTAAGACGTTTATGCCGTTGCCCTCGAGCATCGGGGCTTTGGCCGCCGGCCGCAGCGAATGCCTTATGCTGGGCGGGGAGCTGGTTGAGAAAAAGCCGTCTAGATTATTCGGACGGAGTACATCCTTAGCACGTTGACGTCCAGGTGCTCAAGGGCCTTGGAAAGTGGCGAATCCTGCATTTTCTGTCAATCTGTGCCCTGGCCAATAGGCTATATAAGCGTTTAGATAGACTCTAAACGGACAGTTCTGCATATAGCGCATCGACGTCTTCAAAACACTTAAGTAAGCGCCACATTTTCTCGAGCAATCGTCCCATGTCAAAGAAGAACGTGAACACGAACCTGTACATGGATCCCGTCAGGCTCCACATCTTGAACCTCCTCAGCGTTTCAGAGATGTCGATGAAGGAGCTTTCGGAAGAGCTCAGGATCTCGCAACCGACGGTGCTGCATCACATGAGGCAGCTCCTGGAAGGTGGCCTCGTCTCCCTCTCCAGGACCGAAACCAGGGGGAACCTGATCGAGAAGTTCTACACCAGCGCCTACAAGTCCAAGGGGTGCGAATGCGCCTACGAAGGCATCGGCGAGGTGACGCGAGAGGAAAGGGTCCAGGTGGGCTATGCCGACGTCGGCTTCATGATGAGCATAATAGCTCGTGGGGGCTCGATCTGGGAGAAGGCCATGGAAGGAGGCACGAAGCCGTACTATCCGGTCGGGACCTCCCTCTTCGTCCTGCCCGCAGACCCCGCTCTCTTGCCGAAGGTGAACGAGGTCCTGTCCGAGGCCGAGGAGAAGCTGAGGAAGATCGTGACCCAGAACGCCGACAGGAAGGGCTCAAAGTTCGCCCTCGCCATCAGCGCCGTGCCTTACATCTAGCCCTCCACCCGTTCGTGCGCGGCCTGAGGGGAAGCCCAACCGTCGCCAAACTCAAAACTTAAATGAGCGTCTCCTAAGCCCTAATTCACAAACGCATAGTTTGGAGGATTGGGTGCAGATTCATGCCGCGTTTTAAGACTACGACCGAAGCACTGAAGATCATCTCGAACAAGGCTCAGATCAGGAACTTTGGGGTGATTGCGCACGTTGACCATGGGAAGACGACGATGTCTGATAGCCTACTCGCGGCCTGTGGAATGCTCAGCGCCAGCGTGGCAGGCCAGGCCCTGGCACTCGACTACATGGAGCTCGAGCAGCAGAGGCAGATGACCATCAAGGCAGCTAACGTTACGCTGTACCACGAAGAGAAGGGGACGCCCTACGTCTTCAACATGATCGACACCCCCGGCCACATCGATTTCACCGGGAAGGTGACGAGGAGCCTCAGGGCCATCGACGGCGCCGTCGTGGTGGTGGACTCCGTCGAAGGGGTGATGACCCAGACGGAGACGGTCACCCGCCAGGCCCTGGAGGAGAGGGTGCGTCCCGTCCTCTACATCAACAAGATCGACCGCCTCGTGAAGGAGCTCCGGCTCACGCCCGACAAGATGCAGGTGTGGCTGGCCAACATCATCGCGGAGTTCAACAACCTGGTCACGGTCTACGCCGAGCCGGAGTACAGGGACAAGTGGAAGGTCTCCATACAGGACAACAGCGTCGCCTTCGGCAGCGCCAAGGACAAATGGGGATTCACCCTCGACATGGCCAAGAGGGCGGGCTTCGGGTTCAAGGACGTTTACGACGCCTACACGACAGGCGACCCCAAGACTCTCGGAGAGAGGGTGGCCCTCCATGAGGCGGTCCTGGGCATGGTGGTCCGCCATCACCCTCCGCCTGACGTGGCCCAGGCCTACCGCATCCCCAAGATTTGGAAGGGGGACCTGGAGAGCGAAGTGGGCAAGGCGCTCCTCAAATGCGACGACAACGGGCCCATAGTCATGATGGTCACCAACGTGGTGGTGGACCCTCAGGCGGGCCTGGTGGCCACCGGGAGGCTCTTCAGTGGGACCGTCCATGACGGCGACACGGTCAACCTCATCAACGTCAAACGGGAGGGCCGCGTCCAGAGCGTCAACATGTACATGGGATTCCTCAGAGAGATGGTTGGGTTTCTCCCGGCTGGCAACATCCCTGCGCTCCTCGGGCTGGAATACGCCCGATCCGGCGAGACGCTCAGCAGCGTCAAGGGGATAGCCCAGTTCGAGGGGATCAAGTACGTATCCGAGCCTGTGGTCACCGTGGCGGTTGAGGCCAAGAACCCGCGCGACCTCCCGAAGCTCGTGGAGGCCCTTCAGCGCATGCACATCGAAGATCCCAACCTCATAATCAGGATAAACGAGGAGTCCGGGGAGACCCTCATGGCGGGCATGGGCGTGCTGCACCTCGAAATCGCTACGACGTTGCTTCAGCGCGAAGGGTTGGACATCATCACCAGCCAGCCGCTCATCAACTACAGGGAGACCATCCAGGGTAGGGCAGGCCCCGTCATGTCCAAGAGCCCCAACAGGCACAACAAGATCTTCATGCGCGTCGAGCCGCTCGAAGCCGACGTGGTCAACAAGATCAGGACGGGAGAGATCAGCGAGAACGTCGACGAGAAGGTGGTGACCAAGATCCTGAAGGACTCCGGCTGGGACAGCGACGAAGCCAGGAGCGTCGAGGCCATCGACGAGAAGGGAAACATCCTCATAGAGGAGACCAAGGGCATCCAGTTCCTCCAGGAGTCCATGGACTCCATCAGGGCGGGCTTCGTAGACGTCATGAACAACGGCCCGCTCGCCTACGAGTATCTGCAGGGGGGTCAAGGTGATACTCCATCACTTCGTTCCTCACGAGGACCCCGCCCACAGGACCTACGCCCAGCTCATGCCCGCCAGCAGGAGGGCGATCCTGGGCTCCATGCTCTTGGCGAACCCGGCGATGCTGGAGCCCATCCAGGGGATAGAAGTCAAGTGCCCGATAGACCAGATTGGCGCCGTCGCCGGCGTCCTTTCCGCGAAGAGGGGGAAGCTGATGAACATCGAGCAGAAGGAGATACTCGCCATCGTGGAGGGAGAGATTCCGTCGTCCGAGACCTTCGACCTCAGCGAGGTCATGAGGGGCGCCACCGCCGGGAAGGCGATGTGGAACATGTACTTCAAGGCATGGCAGCCCGTGCCGACCTCGCTGCTCAGAGGCATCATCGCCGACATACGGAAGCGCAAGGGGCTTCCTCCGGACATCCCGCCGCCGAGCGACTTCATCGACAACGAGTAGGAAGATGAGGGGGACTGACGCGTCCTTTTTCATCGCCTCTTCCCAGCGTGAAGCTCCGGTCCCTCTCTTCCGCCCAAGACTTATATTCCTGCCTTGAAAGGGATTCAGCCGAGGTCTTAGGGGATTTGTCCGATGAGAAGGGAATAGTCGTCATCGCGCTCGGCGGAAACGCGCTCCTGCAGCGTGGGCAGGAACGCTCCTTCGCCGCCCAATACGAGAACGTCAAGAGCTCCGCCGTGCCGATCTCCGACCTGATACAGGCGGGTTACAAGGTCGTCATCACGCATGGCAACGGCCCCCAGGTGGGGGACGACCTCCTGCGCCATGACGCTGGTTTCAAGGTCCACGGCCTGCCGCCCTTCCCCATGGACGCCTGCGGGGCGGAGACCCAGGGCTTCATCGGTTACATGATCCAGCAGGGCCTCAGGAACGAGCTCAAGAAGAGGGGCATCGACAAGTACGCCGTCACCCTCATCACCAGGATGCTGGTGGACAAGGAGGACAAGGCCTTCAAGAACCCCACCAAGCCGGTGGGCTCCTTCTACAGCGAGGAGGAGGCCAAGAAGCTGGCCGCCCTCCATCCCGACTTCGTTTACAAGGAGGACGCAGGAAGGGGCTGGAGGAGGGTCGTCCCGTCGCCCGACCCCAAGATCCTGGCTGAGAGGTCGCGCCATCAGGACGCTGGTCGACGCCGGGTTCGTCGTAATCGCCAGCGGCGGTGGAGGCATCCCGATCATCGAGGACGGCACGGAGGCGAAGGGCGTCGAAGCGGTCATCGACAAGGACCTCGGGGGCCAGAGGCTGGCCTCCCTCATCGGAGCCGACAAGTTCGTGATCCTCACCGACGTCGACGCGGCATGCCTCTTCTACGGCACGCCCCAGCAGAGGAAGCTGGGGATGGTGCACCTACGCCGAGATGAAGAAGTACTATGACGAAGGGCACTTCAAGGCGGGCAGCATGGGCCCCAAGGTCCTCGCCGCCCTGAGGTTCGTCGAGAGCGGCGGCAGCGAAGCCATCATCGCCGAGCTCAGCCAGCTCAAGGCCGCCGTCGACGGCAAGAGCGGAACCCACGTCGTGAAGTAGAGACCCCTTTCTCTACATGCTTCCCGGAGAGGAGAGCCAGCAGCGCAGCCCTGACGTAGAGGAGGTTCTCGGCCTGGTCCAGGATGACGCTGTGAGGCCCGTCCATGACTTCGTCGGTGGCCTCCTGCCCCCTGAAGACGGGGAGGACGTGCGTCACGAGGGCGTCCCTGTCCATCATGTCCAGCCTCCTCTTGTCCAGTATCCACCCCTTGTACCTGGCGTGGAGCTCGGCCTCCTTCTCCTTGCCGAACCTGTTCATCCCCACCGAAACGCACTCATGGCTGGCCCAGCTCCTAGGGAAGACCACGTGGGCCCCTTCCAGCGCCTCGTCGAGGTCGTGGGAGACCTTGAACTCGCTGCCGCTGGCCTCGGCGTTCCCCTTGGCCCACTCCATGATCGTGGGGTCCAGGTCGAATCCCTCAGGGTACGCCATCGTGACGTCCATGCCGAAGCGCGAAGCGATGAGGGCCTCGTCCTGGACGCTCCCCCAGCTGCGGACGTGGTCGCTGTACGTCCAGGCGATGACGTACTTCTTCCTCCTCGACCTTCCCGCGCATCCTCTCCTTCAGGGTCATCATGTCGGCGATGGCCTGGGTCGGATGGAACATGTCGTCCGCCATCGACACGGTGGGATGTCGCAGTTGTCGGCGTACTCCTGGATCACCTGGTGGCCCTTCCCGTAGAGGTAGTCGACGGCGTTCTCGAGGATCCTGATCCCCAGGACGTGGCCCAGCCTTTCGTACATCCTGGCTACGTCCTTGACCGCCTCGCCCTCGGAGCCGCGGGTGGTGGCGAAGTCGATGAACTGGGCATGGCCGCCCAGCATGGTGGCCGCCGCTTCGAAGCTCGAGCGCGTCCTCGTGGACGTGTTGTAGAAGAGCATGAACATGGTCTTGTTCTTGAAGAGCTCGGGGACGCAGCCGGACTTGTAGAGCGACTTGATCTGGGAAGCCGTGTCGATGCAATACTCGAGCTCCTCCCTGCTCCAGTCCTGGGTCGACAGAAGGTCCCTCCCTGCCAATTCCACAGTTTTCATTTGAATCGAAATCGTTGCGATTCGCCATCGATTTAACGATTGCTCGGGGAGCGGAATCCTTGTGTGCCTCCCTCAGGGCCCATCGGCGCTGTCATGCAAAGGTAATTAGTGCCGCGATTCGAGTCGATACCGACAAGCGACTTGAGCCTTGTTACATGGCATGAGCTGCTCCAGGTGCGGCGCGCGCTATGACCCTCTTTCGATGCCGGTGATGTGCGAGAAGGACGACCTGGGGAGGCTGGACATCTCCTACGACTACGAGAAGGTGAAGGAGACCCTCACGAAGGACTCTCTCGCCGCGAGGCCCAGGGACGTCTGGCGCTGGGCCGAGCTCCTGCCTGCCGAAGAGAAGTTCGCGGCTCGGCTTGGGCGAAGGGGGCACCCCCCTCCTCGAGGGCCCATCGCCTGGGGGAACTCATCGGCATCACGGAACCTCTACCTGAAGGACGAAACGAGGAACCCCACGGGCTCCTTCAAGGACAGGGCCATGGCCGTCAGCGTGGCCAAGGCCGTGGAGAAGAAGGTCGAAGATCGTGACGACGGCCAGCAGCGGGAACGCCGCCGCGGCCCTCTCGGCCTACGCCGCGAGGGCGGGCCTGAGGTTGTGGCTTTCGTCCTGGACTCGGCCAGCGACGCCAAGGTGGCCCAGCTGGTGCTCTTCGGCGCCAAGGTCATCAAGGTGCAGGGGCATCGAACGCGGCGAGGACCCTACGGTCACGATGATGCGGGAGGCCGTCCGCCGGAGGGGCTGGTACCCGTCGCCCAGCTTCGGGCCCTTCAACCCCTACCAGGTGGAGGGCCCGAAGACCATTTCTTTCGAGCTGGCCGAAGGTCTTCGGCTGGAAGGGCTACGACTGGCTCCTGGCCCCCACCGGGTCCAGCTGCCTCGCGGCCGGGCTCTGGAAGGGGCTGAGGGACCTCGAGAGAGACGGGTCTGGCCGAGGAGTACCCCAGGCTCGTCCCCGTGCAGCCCGCCGGGAACTCGGCCCTGGTGAGGGCCCTCAAGGATGGCATCCCCGCCCCAAAGGTCGAAGCCGAGCCGCATCCCTCTACGATCGCATCGGGCCTGGAGGACCCCTACCCTTGGGACGCCGACTGCACGATGGAGGGAGTCGCGAAGACCAGAGGGCTGGGCGAGACGGTGACCGATCAGGAGATACTGGAGGCCGTCAGAGACCTGGCGAAGTACGAAGGCGTCTTCGCAGAACCGAGCGGCGCTGCCGCCCTGGCCGGCGCGCGGAAGCTGCGGGCAGCGGGGGCTATCGGACGGGGACGATTCGGTGGTGGTCCTCGTGACAGGCTCGGGCCTGAAGGACGTGGAAGCGCTAAGAAAACTCGTGGGCCCGGTGCCCATCATCGAGCCGACCGTGGAAGAGCTGGAAAGGGTGCTGCTCTAGTCGGGAGAAGCGTAAGACGGCGGCTTGACGCCAGTCCTCATCGCGATGAAGGTCTCCGTATGCTGAACTCCGGTGATGTTGCCCATCTTGCTGGAGACGACGTTATGAAGCTCCTCGAGGCTCCTGGACTTTATCGTCACCAGAAAGTCGAACCTGCCCGTCACTTCGGCGACCTCGCGCACCTCATCTTCGTCCAGGAGCTGCCTTCAGGACGGAGTCCCGTCTCCTTGGCGTCCGAGTTGACACCGACGTATGCCAGGACCTTCCAGCCGAGGAGGTCTTCGTTGACCTCGACGGTGAAATTCTTGATCAGGCCCTTCTTCGACAGCCGCTTGATTCGGCTGTACGTCACAGAAGGATTGACCTGGATCTTCTTGCTGAGCTTCGGAACCGACTGCCCGGCGTCTATCACCAGCTCTCTCAGTATCTTCATGTCGATCTCGTCGAATTTGTTCACTAAGGTTTCCGCTCCACCTTTACGATTAAGAAAGCCTCCTTATAAATGTGATTTCTATTATCAAAGTCGAAGGAATGCCTAATAAATCATCTGTGCAGGGGGAGAGCTCCCTTCGGCGGCCTAGGTGAAGGACATCGGCCAGGGGTGAGACGCCGATCGATCCGACTGTCAGCACGACGGCCAGCAGGCGAGATAGGAATGCGCTCCTCTTCCCGCTCGACACCGTGGCGTGCAAGGGAACCAGTGGATATAGTCCATTGTCCATGAACGGCAGGGGTCCCCCGTTCAGCTCTTCGAACGTTTCGTCGTGCGATTGGTCTTTTGGATCTTCGTCCAAGGGCCGCCTGTCATCCAATGATAAGCATGTTACCACTCGCATTCTTAACGAATCCCTCACCGCGCCTGGTTGTTTTTCGTTTCTCTCATAATACATATATTGTGCAACGGAACCTCCTCTTCGTTTGAAATCAACAAGATTCGGTAGCGCGCCCTCTGCCATGCGCGTCCTTCGCCTCCGTAGTCGTCTCCGCCCTTCTGCTTTCTTCGTTCGTCTTCACAGCCGCTGCTACGGTCACGTGGGCATCATCGGCGCCCATCACAGCGCCGGTCCCGTACACCGGCTATAGTTTTCTCATGCAAGCGCCCCAGGACATGCCCGTCCTAGTGAGCTTGGCCATCCCGCTGCGGAACACGGGGCTCCTAGATTCCCTCGCCAAGCAGGTTTCGGACCCTTCGTCTCCGCAGTTCAGGCACTTCTTGACCGCGCAGCAGATCGCGAACGAATTCCTTCCCACCGCCGCCTTCAACTCTCTCCTTCAATATGTCGAGGGAAGCGGCCTCGACGTCTTGATGACGGGCCTTGACTCGGTAATAGTCGCGCAGGGGACGGCGGCGCAGATTCATAACGCCTTCGGCGCAAGCGTGGACGTTTACAGCAACGGCACGTCGTCCTACTACGTTACCGCAGGCCCCACCATGTTCCAAGGGGCCTACCTGTATGCGTCTAACGCCACGTTCATCTACTCTCTTCCTGCCGTGTCGCTTCGGCTTCGTCTCCTTCGGGAGTCACATTCACCGAAGGAGGGATTTCCGCCAAGGACCTTCAGGCCGTATACAACGCGACTTCGCTCTACTCCAGCGGCTTCAACGGCAGGGGTCAGACCATTGGGATACTCGACTTCTACGGGTCCCCCACCATCTCCAGCGACCTCCAGTACTTCGACCAGCTCTTCGGCTTCCCCAACCCTACGTTCACGATCACGCCCATCGGCCCCTACGCGCCGAACCTTGGCGCCAGCGTGGGCTGGAGCACGGAGATCTCCTTAGACGTCGAGACCTCGCACGCAATGGCGCCCGGAGCCGCCGTGCAGCTCTACGTGGCCAACGGGGCCCTCACCCTCGCCGATGCCCTCGCGGTCATCGTGCAGGACGGCACCGTCACCACCCTCACCCAAAGCTTCGGCACGCCCGAATGGTACTTTTCCATGTCCTACTACTTCGGCGGCCCGGCATTCGTGGCCCTTAAGGCCCTCATCCCCGACCAGTACTACGCCCTCGGCTCCCTCGAAGGGATCACGTTCCTGGCTTCGACCGGAGACGGAGGAGGTTCCGGCTTCAGTTCGGGGCCGGAGGGGACGCCCGAATACCCGGCGACCTCGCCTTTCGTGACCGCCGTGGGCGGGACGCAGACCTACGTCTCCGCGGCCCAGGGCGGGGGCAGTACCTTCGCGCAGACGGCCTGGTCCAACACAGGCTTCGTCCCCAACAGCGCCAACTACGGGGGCGGTGGCGGCGGCGTCAGCATCCTCGAGCCCTTGCCTTGGTACCAGCAGAGCCAGCAGGTGCCGGCTTCGTTCCCCAACGGCCGGCTCAACCCGGACCTCTCCTTGCAGGCCGGGGGCGACCCGGGGACCTATATCGTGGACTCCGGCTCCGTGACAACATCGGGAGGCACCTCCGAGTCTGTCCAGCTCCTCTCTGGTCTTCTCACCCTAGTCGCCCAGTCCGCGGGCGGACCCCTCGGGCTCATCAACCCGTTCCTGTACAGCGTCGGGGACAACTCAAGCGCCTACGCCAGTGCCTACACGCCAATCACGACGGGATACATTGTCCCATGGACCTCCTCCTACGGCTACAACCTGGCGACCGGATGGGGAGCCCCCAACATCGGGGCGCTGGCCGCCCTCTACGATTCGTATAGCAGCCAGCCGAGCCTTTCCATCCTCGTCGCCGCTCTCGACTCAAGCGGCAATGAGTTGTACGAGGTCACCCCAGGTCAGAGCATGACCGTGGTCGCCGAAATCGATGAGGGTTCCTCTACAGTCGTCTCCGGGAGTTTCACGGCCAGCCTGGTGACTTTGGCCGGAACGTCCTTGGTTACGCCTTTGAGCTTCGACGCGACGTCGGGGCTGTGGGAGGGGACCATGACCGAGGGGAACCAGTCAGGATTCGCGTACATCTCCGTTAACGGGACCTCGGCCGGCGTCTCGGGGACTGGCATCACCACAATCTTCGCCGGCTACCTCGCCTCCTTCATCGACCCCTTCCCCAACGAGCCCTGGAGCACCCTTGTTCCCCTTGAGGTGGACGTCGTCTCCACCGACCTGCTCGGCAACCCCGCCCCGACCCAGCCGATCCAGATGAACGTCAGTTCATCTCCATCACCACGAACCTCTACACGACGGCCTCCACGGAGACGCTCCAAGGAAACACCACGACGGGCGTGAACACGGGCTTCCTGTCCGGCACCTATCCGTACGGGCCACTGGCCTTGGTCCTTTTGGGAAGCTCCTACGGCTACCTTCCGATGGTGAACGGCATCTACCTCCAGTCCAGCTACATCTACACCCAGGTGGCGGCCGAGCCGGGGTCGGTCGCCCCCGGCCAGTCCCTCTTCATACAGGCGAACCCGGAGGCGCCGCTGAACCTAGCCGATCTGCCGTCATACGAGACGGGCAACACCCTGGGGGATGACGTCGCCGTGGGCTCCAACGTGACCGCGACCCTTCTTAACCCGTCCGGCGTGGCCGTGGCCACCGCCTCGCTGGACCTTCAGGCCTGCAGCGAAGCGCTGCGCATATGCAACTCCGGCGCGACAAACATCAACGGCTACCTGACCGTCCCCGCCAACGCCCTCCCCGGCCTCTACACCATCATCCTGGAAGCCAGCTATAACTCCACTACAGTGGGCGAACCGCTCTACGGCTCCTTCTACAGCCAGGTCCTCGTCTCGGGAGGAGCCATAACCCCGACGATTTCGTTTTCGTCTTCCACCCTCTACGAGGGACAGACGGCGCAGGTCATAGCCAACATCTCATACGCCAACGGCACGGAGGTCGAGTACGGAGAATACACGGCCCTCGTTTACCCCCAGGAGCTGCAGTTCTCCTTCACCGAGATCATGCACTTGGAGTACGCCAACTTCGAGCTCACGCCTCTCCAGTACAGCCCTCAGCTCAACAGGTGGGTGGGCAATCTGACCCTCCCATCCCCCTACGACTCCGCGTCGCTTAGCGGCGTCAACGACAACTCCTTCTACTACGCCGGCCCCTATGAGGTCTACGTCACGGGCCTCTCCTTCGACGGCACCCCCACGACGTCGCAGCTGTCCGCGCAGCAGAACTTCTTCGTGGATCCTTACGTCTACACGGCCAACCAGAACCTCTCTTCGGTGCAGCAGACGTTCGGTCTAGCCCTCAGCAACACCAGCATCACTTCGTCGATGCAGCTCTCCGGGGACGTCTTCCTGGACAACAACACCATCCAGGGAGGAAGCGTCACGATATCCTCGTCTAGCATCGTAGGCACTATCGATGCCGTCAACACCAATCTGACTTTGGTGGGAGTCTACGGAGGGAACATAATAGCCCAGAACAGCGTGATCACCCTCGTCCAGTCGGACATATCCTCCCTATCGCTCACCAACTCTCAAGTCTCCCTCAACAGCTCCACGGTGGAGCAGCTCTCCCCGGCGCTACCCTCCATCCAGGTGCAGGACCCCGTAAGCGGGCAGAACTACGAAGGGACCCTGGGCATCAGCGCCAACGTCAGCGGGCAGGCGATTTCGTCCGTCCTGTTCTACCTGGACGGCAGCCTGCTCAATAGCTTCTCACCTGGCTCTTCATCCCCCTACACGTATCAGCTGAACACGACCTCCATCCCCGACGGCGAGCACACCCTGGAGGTGGTCGCAGAGCAGGCCGATGGCATGAGCGCCACCGCCTACTCATACTTCAGCACCGACAACCACCTGGCCGCGGCCAACAGCACCATAGCTTCCCTGAACCAGCAGCTGGGGACGGCCAACAGCAACATTGGCTCCCTGAACCAGCAGCTGGGGACGGCCAACAGCAACGCCACCAACCTCTCCTACGAGCTCTACGGCGTGGCGGCGCTGGCGGTCATCTCTCTCCTGATAGCGATAATGGCCCTGTCGAGGAAGGGGAAAGCTCCGGTCGCGGCGACTCAGCAGCAGTCGACTCCTGGGCAAGGAGATAGCTTGGCTGGGACCGCCGGGCCGCAGGATGAGACGAAATCATCGTATTAATCAGGAAGAAGTAAGCTACTCCTTCCTTACCCCTTTATTTCTCATTTCTCCTTCCCTACGGTGAGTGGTCCATCGAGAGATGCGCTCACATCGGACGGAGGGGCAGCGTGAAGCCGTTTCTCTACCGCCCTCCGGGATTCGATAAGTTTTAATGACATCGGCTTTCCCTTGCCTTTGATGTCCGAGGTCCCCCTGCCGAAGCCCGGGATGAGTAAGAGGAGATTCAGGCTCCTCCTCGTGCTGCTGCTGGTCGTGAGCGTCTTGGTCCTCGCCCTGTTTGGGGCGCCGCTCGCTTCTCCGTTCGTCATCAATAGGGCCACTTTTTCGCTGAACACGTTCGTGCCCGTCACGCCCAACGGAGGCTTCGAGCTGAATGACAACACTTGGGCAATCGTTGGGACAGGCCCGGGCGTCGCCAACATCACAAGCGGGGGCGCGGCATCGGGAAGCCGGTCGCTCTACATTCACGACCCCGGGCAGAGTGTCTACGTGTTCTACAACGACAGCAGCGCCCAGGTCCTTCCTCTTCTGATAAACTCCTCTATCGCGTTCGGCTTTGACCTGTTGTACAAGGGCAGCGCCACCTCTTCGGGTGCAGGCTCCGTGTGGATAAGCCTCTTCCTGTGGTACCCCCCTGCGAACGCCACCTTCCCGCTGACGATGGTGCTGGGCAACTACTCCCTGTATACGGACTCCACCTTCGACAACGTCAGCGCCTCCGCGGGGATCATAATGCTGCGAGGCGTCAGGGAAACGGGCTCCTGGACCACCTACGAGCTGCAGCTGGGGACCCCCAGGGTCGAGAGCGAAATCGAGGCGTACCTTATGGCCAACTCGGGCACCCTCTACACTCCGGGTGAAGACGTTTACATTGTGGGGTTCAGGATCGCCGTCGACGACGCCGACGCGCACTTGGACAACGTGGCCCTTTACAACGTGGTGCCTTCGACGGTCACCGTCTCGCTAAGCAAGTCCACCCTGCTTCCGTCCAACCTCCTCGGACTCTCGACGACCCTGAACGGCTACGCGGAGAACGCCACCGTTTCCTATGGCGCCTCGTCCGATACCATCAGCTTCGTATCGGACCTCCCGCTGGCCTACAACGCGACCTACGAAGTGGTCGTGCGGACGGGCTGGGGCACCGCCGTTTCGTTCATCACGATGAACGATACGACGCTCCCCTCCTGGATATAGCTCGGCACAGCCTTTGACCGAGAAATCAACTGTTTTTGCTCTGTGGACGCTAAATACGCACAGCTGAAACTAAGCCCATCGAGGCGAAGAGATCATGGGAAGAACGACCATATTATTCGGCTTTTGGATTCTGGGGTACGCCATCGGATTCCTCGGCTACTTGCTGATGGAGAAGACCAACATCTTCCAGGGAATAATGAATGCCCTCTACACGCTATTCGGCGACAAGCAGCTGGCCAACGCGGCCATAGTGGGCCTGGCGACGTCCCTGATATCCCTGGCCATCCTCATCGCGTGGAGCTATACGCAGAAGAGCTGGAGCCCCTGAACCAGAAGGGCTCCGAATGCCAGAAGGTAGCCCACGGCCAGGTAGCCGGCGAAGGGCACCCCGTAGGATGTTTTCACGGTCGCGTTTTTGCCAACGTAACCCTGAGAGAGTCCCAGGCCTTCTCGGGGGAGGCGTCCAGCTCCACCGCCAGACCATCGCAGGTCACCTCCAGGGGGATCCAGACGTTCTGCTTGACCGGCACGGGGCCGACCGGCGCCAAGAGCTCGCCGCCGACGCTGCACTTCGGCAACCTCCAGACCAATGTCAACTACTTCAGTGGCGCAATGGACCAGTTAAGGATTTACAACTCCGTTCTGAGCGCCTCTGACGTCATGATGCTGGCCAACGAGGGCAACACGTTTACCATCACCGCGTCCGCCGGGCCAAACGGTTCAGTGGGCCCGAGTGGAGTCGTGACCGTCAACTATGGTACGGGCCAGACATTCACCCTCACACCGTCGGCGGGATATGGCATCGCCAATCTGCTGGTGGATAGCGTGTCGATCGTTCCCGTTATCAGCTACACGTTCAGCAACGTAACCGCCAACCACACGATCTCGGCCACGTTCGATAGGCTGCACGGGATGAACAACCAAAGCGTTCTGATCGACGGCAAGGTGATAGGTAGAACAGTCAAGATCTGGGGCAAGGTCAAGAGCGTGAACGGGACGACGTCATTCACCATCAGCGATGGCCACACCGGCAATGTGACAGTCAATGTCAATGGCGTCGGGCTGCCGACCGGATTTGGCGCCGACAAGTATGTCGCGGTTACCGGCGTGCCGGGCGCCAACAAAGTCGTGCAAGCTCAGACGATAGTGGTGGAGTGATACAGGCCGTAAGATAGGGGCTGGATTGCTAAATCCGCCTCAACAAAGCGTGAGGGGCTGGATTGCAAATCCGCTCCAACAAAGAGTGAGGGGCTGGATTGCAAATCCGCCCCAACGGATGGTGAGGGCGTTCGGCCCGGATTTGAAATGCGGCCGCGACAGGTGGCATGAGGGAGACCCCCGTTTCGGGCGGATTTGCAATCCTGCCCGTGACAGGTGTGGGGATAAGGCGGCCTTTCGATTCTCCTTGGCAGTCGAGCAGCTTGCCTCGCCGCAGAAGCTCCTCGAACTGCTCGGCGGGAACCGGGCGGCTGACGAAGTAGCCCTGCATTTCGTCACAACCGATGACCTTGAGAAACGCCAGTTGGTCGAGGACTTTATCGCCTTCGGCTGTCACTCGCAGCTTCATGCTATGCGCCATAGCGACGATGGCCCGGACTATCGCGGAGTCATCCTGGTTAAAAGTAAGGTCGCTGATGAATGATCTGTCGACCTTGATTGCGTTGATCGGCAGTTTCTTGAGATATGATAGCGATGAATATCCAGTGCCGGGAATCGTCGATGTAGACCCTCACTCCCCATGTCCTTGAGTTCCTGGAGCACGCCGATTGTCCGTTCCGGGTTCGCGGCCAGGGCGCTTTCCGTGAGTTCGAGGCCCATGAACTCCCAGGCCAGGCCGGCTTCCTTGAGGGCCTCTTCCACGGTCCGCCTGAAGTCGCCGCTTCTTATCTGCCGGACGGACACGTTGACCGCCAATTCTATTGGAGCAAGTCCTATCTCCTGCCAGTGTTTGTTCTGCCTGCAGGCTGTTTTGAGTCCCCACTCGCCAATAGGGGTAATCCAGCCAGATCCTCGGCGACCGAGATAAATTAGTCCGGCATTGCCATGCCGTGTTCCGGATGGTTCCAGCGTATCAGGGCTTCCGCGCCGACAATCATACCGGTCGTGACACTGAGCCTGGGCTGATCAAAGAGCATGAACTCGTTCAATCGAGAGCCTTGCGCAAGTTATTCTCGATACTCACCCTCCGAGCGGAAGCGTGATCCAACGAGCGAGTATACAAGTGGAAACTATTCCTGCCGTGAGACTTCGCCTGATCTGCCGTCCGCGTGCAAACGATGGTCTCGGCATCCGGCCCGTCGTCGGGGTAGATGCTTATCCCGATGCTGGCCGATACGCACGCTTCATGCTCCTCGAGAACGAATGGCTCCTCGAATGCCCTGAGCGCTTTCGACGCGACGCTGATCGCATCTTGAGCGTTGTTGACCTGGGTCTGGATTATGGTGAACTCATCTCCACCCATTCGGCGATCGTGTCCACGTCCCGAAGATTGTGGGTCAGCCGTTCGGCAACGCTCTTTAGCAGCAGGTCGCCGACGCTGTGGCCAAGCGTGTCATTGACGTACTGAACGAATCCAGGCGATGAACATAATCGCGAGTTTCTCATCGCGCCGGCGCGCCTGGGCCAGATTATGTACAGCCTGTCGCCGAAAAGGAGACGATTGGGCAGGCCCGTTCAGAGGATGCTCTGGTCTTCTAGTGAAGGTACTCCTTGGCCCGCACAAGTTAGACTGGAGATCGAGCACGCGCTTGCCCGCGGTCACGCGCAGTTCCAACTCGCTGGAGTCGAAGGGCTTCGTCAGATAATCGTCAGCACCGGCTCTCAAACCCTCGATGATGTCATCCTTGGTGCTCTTGGCGGTCAACAGCAGCAGGTAGATATAGGGTTCGGTGACGCGCGCGCGGACGGTGCGGCATACATCAGCCCCATCCATTCCCGGCATCATCCAGTCCAGAATGGCCAGTCTGGGAGGGTTGGGGCTGCACAGCACATCCGCCGCGTCGGTTCCCGTTTCGACGACGATGACCTCGTATCCCCATTTCCTTAAGGATGGTCTCCAACAATTTTCTCGATACGGGGGAGTCCTCGGCTATCAGAACCCTCATGCTGCGTCCTCCAGGCAGAGCGTGTTCAATGCGGCGCAGAGCCGATCGATCTCGCGTTCAAGTCTCGCGTAGAGTGCCTTGATCTCATCCTCGCTCGCTTGAGTAGCCAGTTTCTCCAGTGCCAGCGCGGCGTCGAATGCGGCGTCAGCCGCGAAGCTGCCCGATGCCCCCTTCACGCGATGGGCCAGTCGGGAAACCTGCTCCCTGTTATCCTCCGCCATAGCCTCACGCAAAGCTTGCATCTGCAATGGATAATCTTCCATAAAGGCCGCGGCCAGTTCACCCATTAGTTGGATATCGCCGCCAATCCTACCCAGCGCGGCCTTGAGATCGAATGCGGCATCCGTGACAGGTCTCGCATTGTTGACTGTCTTGCCCTGAACTTGATTCAGGTCGCGGCCGGTTCGCCCCCAGATAAACTGTCGATGACGGAGAGGGTTCTTTCACCTGGATGGGCTTGGATATAACCGTAGGTGCCGGCTTCAAGGCAGCGCTCTCTGTCGCCTTTCATCGCGTGGGCTGTCATGGCCACTATGGGCACGTGCTGTAATGTTCCGCGCTCGGCATCGCGTATGGTCCTGGCAGCCGTGAGGCCGTCCATTTCCGGCATCTGAACATCCATCAGAACAATGTCAAACTGCTCTCTTCCACCATGTCGACGGCCTTTTGGCCGTCATCGACGACGGTAACGGTGTGCCCGCACTTCTCCAGCAGTCTTACGGCCAACTGCTGGTTCACGGGATTATCCTCGGCCAATAGCACGTTGTAGGTCTGCGCCAACCGGCTTTGCTCGATACCATCGACTTGATCGAGGGTGTGCGTGATTACACCCGGCGCCCCGAGCACACTCATGATTCCACTGAACAGCTCGGACTGCTTCACCGGCTTGGCTAGATAAAGCTCGATGCCCAACTCGTCACAACGTGCCGGCTCACCGTATTGGCCGGCGGACGAGAGCATCATGATGGGAGAGCCGGATATCAGTTCGTTCTGCCTGATGAGCTTGGCGACTTCATAGCCGTCCATCTCAGGCATGTGAGCGTCCAACAGCACGAGAGCATAAGGCTCACCGATCTCCACCGCGCTTAGAAGCGCCTCAAGCGCGGCGGGTCCGCAATCGACCAGGTCGGCCGCATTCTCCAGTTACACAGAACTTCTTCGAGAATCCGCCGGTTCGTGGCGTTGTCATCGACAATAAGCACCTGCAAACCACTGAGCGCCACCGGCTCGGGATCCTCGTGCATCTGCGGGATCTCCTGAATACCCACGCCGATGGTGAAGTGGAATACGCTGCCTTTGCCGATCTCGCTGTTGACCCAGATACGGCCGCCCATCATCTCCACCAACTGAGATGAGATCGCAAGGCCGAGACCGTACCGCCATATTCGCGCGTCGTGGAGCCGTCCGCCTGAGAAAATCCTTGAATCTGATCTGCTGCTTGTCCGCGGGCACGCCGATGCCCGTATCCCTGACCGCGAAATGAAGCACGGCGCTATCCTTGGTTCTGGAGTCCACGCCGATCTCGACCACGACCTCGCCCTGCCTGGTGAACTTGATTGCGTTGCCCACGAGGTTCACGATGATCTGCCTGATTCTCAGGGAGTCACCGATCACACTGTCGGGGACATCGGGATGTATGCGGCAGGCGAGCTCAAGCTGTTTCTCGTGCGCCCTGAGTGCCAGGGTGCTCACGGTGTCCACCACATCATCGCGCAGTCTGAAGTTGACCGGGCAGACATCCAGCTTGCGGGCCTCTATCTTCGAGAAGTCCAGAATATCATTGATGACCGACAGCATGGCATCGGCGGAACTACGGACCGCATCTAGGTATTCCTTCTGCTCACGAGTCAGTTCGGTGTCCAGCGCCAGCTCGGTCATGCCGATGATGCCGTTCATGGGCGTGCGATCTCATGGCTCATGTTTGCCAGGAATTCGCTTTTGGCCTTGTTGGCCGCTTCGGCGTGCTGCCTGGCCCTGACTAGTTCGGTCACGTCGACCATATTCGGCGGCATGCCGTTATTTGCCGTCTCGGTAGATCGGCTGGCACCGAAGGATAACTTCGGCGTCCTTGATCGGGCACTCCGCCACATAGGTTTGCGCGCTCTTGGAGTCTCTGAAGTCGGTAAGGACTCTCTTGATGGTTTCTTCAGCCGGCCCGGAATGGAACTCCAGCAGCGAACATCGACTGTGTCCGACCGCCTGACTCCAAAGAAGCGACAGAAGAAGTCATTGACTTCGATGATCATTCCGTTCCGGTCGGCGAAGACAACGCTTCATCCATGCCCGGTGATCATGCGGAAATTTCGCCGCCTCACGTCTCGAGGCGGTTTCCGCTCGCCTTCTGGTGCCTATTTCTTTCCTAAGTTCCTCCGTGCGCTCCTGAACCCTGTGTTCCAGGTGGTCACGCGCCTCCTGCAGAGCAGTGTCGCGCTCCTGGATTTGCTCGATCATTTCGTTGAAGCCCGCGATCAGCACGCCAACTTCGTCGTGCCGGACGTCTTCCACACGAACGCTGTAGTCTCTTTCGGATGACACTCTTCTGGTGGCGTCGGCCAGCCGTGTTATCGGGAACGAGATCACGCCCTGGACTTTGGAGGTTATGAGAAACGCTATGAGAAAGCATGCCAACATGATGACCGCGGCGATAGTGCAATACTGATTGGCCTTGTCCCTCATTTCCTGTGTATCCGCTTGGATGCCGACCGTGCCGACCTTTTCGGCGCCCAGGTTGATGGTGGTATAGGTTATGAGGTTCTCACGCGTTAGTTTGGTCCGCTCGCGGGAGCTGTCGATGGCAACGCGAATTGCGTTTTGTTGTCGCCGATGTAGGTGGCGAACGCCTCACCCGTCTTACTGTAAATCCGGGCGGCTACTATGTGCTTCTTGCTCCTCAGCGCTGTGAGGGTCTCCTTGGCAGCCGCCGAATCATTGAAAGCCAACGCCGCCGAGGCGTTGTCACCAATGATTTGCCCCAGCGCCGTCATGTCCCTCACGGCCCCCGAGCGGTAGGTCACCAATTCATAAGTGAGAAAGGCCGCGCACGCGATAATCAGCACGGTGGCGCCGATTAGCATCATTAACAGGTTTAGCTTCGTTTTGATCGATACATTCTGAAACCAGTTTATGTCATGTTGTGTCCCCCACATCTTGTTTGACAATCGTCGGACTCCCACTCGGGCGGAGACCCCGTTCGGCAGGATTTGCAATCCTCCGTTCGGGCGGATTTGCAATCCTGCCCGCAATGAAGCAACGCACTGAACTCGCAAGCCTCAGCAGCTTGGAGCTGATC
The DNA here is from genome assembly GCA_963842885.1 of uncultured Nitrososphaerota archaeon. Classification (GTDB taxonomy): domain Archaea; phylum Thermoproteota; class Nitrososphaeria; order Conexivisphaerales; family DTJL01; genus DATKKG01. The sequence continues at coordinate 10,710 of CAWJIE010000004.1, read as the reverse complement.
TTGACCCCGAGCGCTTGGCGGCCCCGGTGCTAATCTCAAACCCGACTCTGCCGTCGGTTGTCTTGAGTTCGATTACTCCACCTTCCCTGGCGAAGCGCTCTATATCGCTCACTGTGAGCGTGTTTTGCCCGCTTGTCTTATCGATAACGCTGGAAACCCGGTTGACTTCGGAGGTGCTGACGTACAGCATCTGGCAGTTCTGCAGCTCACTCAGCCTGCTGAACCTCTTTATCACTATGCGTCTTCCGGACACGTCCTTGCCCCGCACGGCATCGTCCAGGGAGTGTCCAAACGGATTACCTCCCATACCCCGATGACGAACGGTGAACTGCTATCGGCAAAGCGCTCGACGGCCATTCCACGAACATTGTAAACTGGTACAAGAACGCGGCCTTGACGTCGTATTCCGTCGGTTTTGACCCTGCAGCCAAAGGTTGCAGCAGAGCGCATATTGAGATGCCGGTAATTATCAGTCGGCAGGCCAAGGTTCTACTCATTCCCTGCGGCTCCAATTTGATATTTGGTACGGCAGGACTTCAAATCCGCCCGAACAGGTGGTCGATACGGGCAGGATTGCAAATCCGCCCGAACAGGTCTGGCAGGACTGCAAATCCGCCCGAACGGACAATTAGAACTGGTAAGTAGTCTTTACATAGCAACTTCGGCCAACATAGGTGGGCGGCTCACCATATACAGACCCGGGCCTCGAGGTGCTTGCCCTCCAGCGTGTTCTGAACCCCGAAAGCCCATTCGTTGTTGTTTCTGCCTTTGAACGCGAGTTTGAGGTCAAGACGTGTGTAGCCGGGAATCGGGTCGGCTCCTGAGTGAGCACCGGGGTCTCGCAGCCGCTCACCCTGTAGAGAACGGTATCGAACTCGACACCTGCACCGGCGCGCTCACCTCGCCCACCTTGAGCGCGAACGCCGCGTGCTCGAATTCCGGGCCGGGGATGTCCTGGCGGACCTTGTAATCACCCTCGCTGAACATCTCAGCCAGGTGGCCGCCGGAAGCGGCCGACTCGCGGTCCAGTGACATCGAGCGCGCCACGTCGCCGAAATCCTTGCCCGAGTGAAGTTCCTGCAGCGCCTTTTTGGCGTCCGCCTCGGTCTCGACCAGTATCTGCGCCACTTCGACCCGGTCGTGTTTGAGATAGTCGTACCATGCCAGTTTCGCCCATACCACGCTGCGCTTGAGCATTTCCTTGTCATCAGGCGTGCCCGTCAGGCGCTCGCGGATTTTCTTGCGCCTGTCCGCCTCGGTCATGCCCATCTGCTTCAGGTACATTTCCCACGAAACCATGCCCTGGTACTGGCGTTCAATCTGCGCCTTCTCCTGGCTTATCTGGCTGTCAACCTCGTGGTCAAGGGCGGCGTCGATTTCAGCCGCGGTGGCCGTCACGCCGTATTGCTTTTCCTGCTGCTTCAGCAGTGTCTCGATGACCAGTTCCTGGAACTCATCCTGCCCGTACTTCTTCATAAGCGCGCTGACCAACTCGCCTCGCTCAATCTTCTGCCCGTTAATCACGGCAATCGTGGAATCATCAGCGGGTGCCGGGGGCGGCGGGGGCGGAGGAGCAGCCGGAGGGGCAAAAGTGCCCAAAGTGAGGTTGCCCAGGGTCAATGCGCCGTCGCTTCCGAGGGTTCCCAATGTTATGTTGGGCGGCAGCGCGGGGGCCGGAGCGGCGCCAGTGGCGGGCGAAGGCGCGGACTTCTCGCCGGCCGCAAACACAACGCCCACCGACAGCGCGATAATCGCCGCAAGGAACGCCAGGCAAACCACAAGTATTCTGCTGTTACGCAAGATGTCTCTCCTGAAAATATGCGGCGGCCGCGCGCCGTCAGCGCCGCTGCCTCCGCCGCGGTTTTCCGCATGCCCAAAACACGTATTTTATCACCATCATCCCCATTCCGCAACGTTTTCCGCCGCCGGGCGGCGTGTAGGGCGCATGTCAGGTGGGTATCCGGTGTAAGCCCCTATCGCGGGCCGAGGGCGGGCCGGTGCCATCCGCGTCTCAGGATTCAAGCCTCTTTTTCTTTCTTGACTTTGTTGATTATGTCGGCGAGTTTGCGGTGGTGTTCGAGTTCCTTTATTTTGTCGCGGCGGACCATGTAGAAGATGATGCCGATGACGAGGACGGTGACGGCCGCGCAGACGATGAGCCACACCAGCGCGAGCCTCAGCCACGGGTACATCTCCTGCGTCTTGGGCCAGGTGATCGACTCGGCGGAAAGCAGGCGATCAGCGGCAAGTTTGCGGTCTTGTCGCGCCCGCCCTTGACTTGCGCGACCTTCGCGAAGACACCGCGTAGCGTGACGACCTGCATCTCCTTGACCTGCTTCGCCATTTCCGGCGGCAGATATGCTGCGGCGTAGCGCGTGAAAGGAGTGTCCTTGTCGATTGTGAGGATGATGCGCTTGTAGTCTTTCATGTCCGCGGGAACGTTCTCGTCCTTCAGCGGCTGATGCGCGATACTTCGCCGGTGATGCGGACGACGCGGCCTCGGCATGCCTTTGGGCTTGACCATCATGTCGAAGTAAGTCAGGTCGGTTGCGGTTGCGTGCCGTGTTTTTGGTTGATACGCGAATTGCGTCAGTATCCTGCGCATTGATTGGTGTGCGGTCCGTGATGCCGCTGAACATGGATCGTAACCGTCGGCGCCCATCCGCAGCTCCTCGATATTCCAACTTCTTCACCGGCTCAATCGCCTTGCCGACGAGCAGCGGCCAGGCGACGTGCGCCCGCGCGCCGCTTTTCTGTTCGACGATTTTCCCCTCGTAGTTGCCGTAGAAGTAGCCGGAGAAAGTCACCTCGTCGCCGGGCGAGAGATGCGCGGGGAATTCGAGCGAGTGGAGGAAATACATTTCCTGCACCGCGCCGTTTTCCAGCACTGCGATTTGCGTCTGATAGACTTCGCGGTCGGGCAGTTTGGAGCGCTCGACGCCCGGCCAGTCGGAGAGGTCCGGGTTTGCCGTGACGGCCTGCACGTCAAGCACCTGGCCTTTGACGGCGAGCAGTTTGCCGGCGTATTTCTTGGGATTGCGCACGAGGTCGGCGAAGGAAAACGTCGCTGACCGCGTCTGTCTTCATCTGCTCGTCGGTGGATTTCTCCGCGCGGTCGGCGAGTTCGAAGTAGGACTTGTGCAGGCTGAATTCGACGGGGATGTTCTCGCCCCAGCCGACCATGCGCGGCCGGCTTCGAGGGCAGCGAGAGAATCACCAGGAGCACGACGATCGTCGCGAGCACGATCGCCGGGACGAGAAGCGCGATTATTTTAGTTTTGGTGTTCAGCATATTCGTTGCACGGACGACAACAAAAGGGGTCTGACCCCTTTGGTTGTCGTCATTTTACATTTTTTCGACGACGCCAACGCACCGGTCGCAGATGGTGGGGTGCTTGGCGTTCTGGCCGACGGTGGCGCGGTAGTTCCAGCACCGCTCGCACTTTTTGTGCGGGGACTTGTACGTTTTTATCATGAGTTCCGGCGTGTCCACTCCCTGCACGAAAGTCCCTCCGGCCTCGTCCACTACGCGCGCGTCGGAGACGATGAAGACGGCGGTGAAGACGGCCGCATTTTCCTTGAGGAAGCGCATGAGGTTTTCGTTTTTGGTGGACATTTCGACGTGCGCCTCAAGCGCGGAGCCGATTGCGCCGGCGGCGCGCATCTTCTCCAGTTCGCGCGCGACGTCGGAGCGGATGGCGATAATCCTGTCCCAGCGCTCGGCGAGGGCCAGGTCGATTTTCGCCTTGTCGGCCGCGGGCATGTGCGCGAGGTGCACGCTGGGGACGTCCTCGTCCTTGTGCTTTATGTGGCCCCAGACTTCCTCGCAGGTATGGACGAGGATTGGGGCGAGGAGTTTCGTGAGCGCGAGGAGTATTTCGTGCAGCGCCGTCTGGGCGCTTCTGCGCGAGAGCGACTTCGCGCCGTCGGTGTAGAGGCGGTCCTTCAGGATGTCGAGGTAGAAGGCGCTCAACTCGACGATGCAGAACTTGTGCATGGCCTGGAAGAGTTTGTAGAACTGCGCCTCCTCGTAATACTTCGTGACTTTTTCAATGCAGTTGGTGCAGTTCGCTGAGCGCCCAGCGGTCGATTTCGCGCATTTCGGCCAGCGGGCACGGCATCCGCGGCGGGGTCGAAGTCGGCGACGTTCTGGAGGATGAACTTGAAGTTGTTGCGGATTTTCCTGTACGCGTCGCCGGACTTGTTGATGATGTCGAGCGAGACGCGGATGTGGTCCATGTAGTCGATGGAGGAAATCCAGAGGCGGAAGATGTCGACGCCGACGCTCTTGATGACGTCGGCGACGGAGACGAAGTTGCCGAGCGACTTGGACATCTTCTTGCCTTCGCTGTCCACGACGAAGCCGTGGGTGATGCAGCGCTTGAACGGGCTGACGTCCGCGCGTGCGCGACGCACGGCGAGGAGCGAGAGTTGGAACCAGCCGCGGTGCTGGTCGGTGCCTTCGAGGTACAGGTCGGCTGGGGAAGCGAGAGTTCGCGGCGTATTCGAGCACGACCGAGCGGTGGCTGGAGCCGGACTCGAACCACACGTCGAGGATGTCGTTCTCCTTCTCGAAGTCGGTCGCCGCCGCACTTGGCGCACTTGACGTGCCGGCCGGCAGGAGGTCCTTCGGCGTCCGTCTGATACCAGGCGTCGGCGCCCTTCTCGGCGGAAGATCGTCGCGCACGTGGCAGACAGCCTGTGCGTCGAGCAGCGGCTCGCCGCACTCGGCGCAGTAGAACGCCGGGATCGGCACGCCCCAGGAGCGCTGGCGCGAGATGCACCAGTCGGGCCGGTCTCGACCATGCTCGTCGATGCGGTCGCGCGCCCCACTCGGGGATCCACGTGGACGCTGTTGATCGCGTCGAGCGTGCGCTTGCGCAGGTCGTCGTGCTCCATGCGACGAACCACTGCTCGGTGGCGCGGAAGATGACCGGCTTCTTGCAGCGCCAGCAGTGCGGGTAGGAGTGCGTGAATCTGCTCTGGTAGCAGGAGCACGCCGAGCTCGTCCAGCTTCGCGACGATCTTCGGGTTGGCCTCGAAGACGTTCATGCCCGCGCGAACTCGCCGGCTTCCGTCGGTGAAGAGGCCGTCGCCGTCAACCGGGCTGAGGATGTCGAGGCCGTAGCGCTGGCCGGTCGATGAAGTCCTCCTGGCCGTGGCCGGGCGCGGTGTGGACGCAGCCGGTGCCGTCGTCGAGCGTGACGTACGTCGGCCAGTACGACGGGCGACTCGCGGTCGATGAACGGGTGGCTGGTATTGCAGGCCCTTCGAGCTTCGCGCCGCGCGCACTTGCCGATGATCTTCGAACGTCCGTGACCTGCATGCAGCTCTCAGCGACGTCGTGCGCGAGTTCCTCGGCCATGATGCAGGATTCGTCTGCCGCCTTCGCGTTCGGTATCGACGGCGACGTAGTCGAACTCGGGGTGGACGGCGATGGCCAGGTTGGCCGGCAGCGTCCAGGGCGTGGTCGTCCAGATGACGACGTAGACTGGCGTGCGCCGGCCTTCGGGCACGAGCGCCGGCGACGTCGCGAGGTCGATGCGCGCGAACTTGACGTAGATGGACGGGCGAGGTCTCGTCCTCGTACTCGACCTCGGCCTCGGCCAGCGCGGTCCGGCAGGTGCATGCACCAGTGGACCGGCTTCTTGCCCTGGTAGATGTAGCCGCTCTCGGCGAAGCTTGCCGAGCACGTCGAGGATCGCCGGCCTCGTAGGCCGGATGCATGCGTCAGGTAGGGGTTGCTCCCAGTCGCCGAAGACGCCCAGCGCGCTTGAACTCGCCGCGCTGTGACGTCGACGAACTTCGTGGCGTACTCGCGGCAGTCCTGGCGGATCTGCCGACCGGCATGTCGCGCGTCTTGCCGGGCCGAGCTCCTGCGATCACGCGGTGCTCGATCGGCAGGCCGTGGCAGTCCCAGCCGGGGACGTACGGCGCGTCGTAGCCCGTCATCGTCTGCGAACTTGACGATGATGTCCTTGAGGATCTTGTTGAGCGCGGTGCCGATGTGGATGTCGCCGTTGGCGTAGGGCGGGCCGTCGTGGAGGATGAATTTCGTCTGTCCCGTCGCGGGTCTTGCGAATCGTGCCGTAGATGTCCATCGCGGCCCATTTTTTCTGGATTTCCGGCTCGCGCCTGAGCAGGTCGGCCTTCATGGGGAAGTCGGTCGTCAGGAGATTAAGCGTATCTTTGTATGTCGCCACGGTGTCCTCAATTCATTTGTTGTCAAAATTTGCTCGCTTCGGGTCAGACCGCAATCTACGAGCTGGGCCGCGAAGCGCGTCCTGCGCTCCGTAATTGGGTCTGACCCCTCCGCGTTATTTTGCCTCGGCCACAAGCCGGGTCACTATTTTCGTCAACTTCGGTTCGGCCTCGTTGGCCACGCGGATGATTTCCTCGATGTTCGTCGGGTGCAGCGCGTCCGGGAGGCAGCGGTCGGTTATGGCCACCAGGCCCACGACGCGCATGCCCGCGTGGACGGCGACGAGGACTTCCGGCACCGTTGACATGCCGACGACGTCGGCCCCGATGGCCCGCATCATGCGATATTCGGCGCGGGTTTCGAGATTGGGGCCGCTGACGGCGATGTACACGCCGCGGTGGGCGCGGATGTTTTCCTCCAGCGCGATCTTCTCCGCCAGCGCCACGAGTTTGGCGTCATAAGGCGCGCACATGTCAGGATAGCGCGGGCCGAGCGATTCGTCGTTGGGGCCGATGAGCGGGTTGACGCCCATGAAATTTATGTGGTCGTCGATGATGAGTATGTCGCCGATGTTGTGGTTCGGGTTCATGCCGCCGCCGGCCGCGGAGAGTATGAGGATTTCCGCGCCAAGCGCCCTCATGACGCGCACCGGCAGGGTTATCTGCTCCATTGAGTGGCCTTCGTAGTAATGGAAGCGGCCTTCCATGGCGACGATGGGCTGTTCGCCGATCGTGCCGACGTGGAGCACGCCGGTGTGGTGCGCGATGGTCGGGACGGGGAAGTTGGGGATGTCCGCGTACTTGAAATCCGCCGCGACCTTGATGTGCGATGCGAGCGCGTTAAGCCCGGTGCCGAGGATGATGCCGAACCGCGGCTTGATTTTGCAGCGCTGTCGTGATGTACGCGGCGGCCTGCTCGATTTTCTTTTTGAGTTCGGTCAACTTTTTCTCCTTGCTTTATGATTACGTCTGCTGACATAATTTATCTTCAACACCAAGTACACAAAGCACACCAAGATTCAAAATATATTTTTCCTTGGTGTTCTTGGTGCTCTTGGTGTTTCAAATTGAGAATTTAGCAAATGCTTTCCGCAGCGATTCCGCTGAAATCCCGGCGACGCGGATTCGCTTTATGGGCGTCGTTTCGCCCCTGACAATTGTAATGTCATTCCTGCGAACGGCAAGGGTCTTCGGCGAGAAATTCGACGAGCATCTTGTTTGCCTTGCCTTTTTCCGGCGGCGCGGCGACGTTGACGCGGAGTTTCGCGTCGTACTCGCCGGCCACGGCGGTCCTGGAAGAGCCGGGCACGGCCTTCACCTCGAACTCCACGCCGTCGCCCGCGCTCTTGATCTCTATCACGGCTTCGTTTCCCCCTCCGCCGGTGGTTTCGTTCCCCTTCCGGCGGCTTCGTCGTTCCTCCCTCCGGCGGCTTCGGCTGCTCCGGCGGTTTCTGCCGCGCGAGGAGCGTTCGCTGGAAATCCTGATAGCCTGTGATTTCACTGGTCGAGTTCCTTCAGGCGCTCCGGCGACGTGTTCGGGTTCCAGTATTCGTCTTGCATGGCCTGAAGAATCGGATTCATCTTGTCAAGGATTGTGCTGATGACTTTTTCCATCATCGGGCCGTACTGCGCCGGGTCGGCCTTGGCCAGGCCGTCCATTGCGTTGTAGCCCATCTGGAACACGTCGAGGCTCTTGCCGTATTCGCCGCAGAGCAGCGCCGGCGCCGAGTTTTTCCGAGTCGGTCTTCAGACGCCCTTTGGCGTATGAGAAAAGGAACGAGAGGTCATCCTTGCCGGTGAGGTCTCCCCACGGCATCGGCTGGGCCGTGTTGATAAGTTTGACGCCGTGTCGATGTCCACCCACGCCACGGCCTCGTCGGAGGAGGGCAGGATCACCTGCTGTCCGGCATTGATTGTGTCCTTCACGGCGTTCTTGACGGCGATGAGGAAGTCCTTCTTCGCGTTGACCTCCTGCATGAGGGCGTCGTATTCCGGCCTTGATTTCCTGTGGCGGGGTGAAGTTTGCGAGCGTGTTCTGCGCGACGGTAACGCGCAGTTTGCCCATGTCGTCGCTTATCGTCTTCTTCCGTCGTCGAAATCCTTGATTGTTGCTGGGTTTGCGGGTCGAGTTGATGGCTGGCGATTTCCTTCAGGGCGCTGTTCACGAGTTCCTGCAAGGCCGGGTTGGTGATTGCGGGCAGTTCCTTTTTCGCCAGTTGAACCGCCTCGTCGTATCTCTTCTGGGCTATGAGGTCTTCGGCCTTGGCGCGCACCTGCTGGAGTTGCTGCATCTGCGCGGCAAGGGTGTCGATTTCCGAGATGAACGCTTCGCCGCCGCCCGACCTTTTCTTGAAGTCGTCCATGAGCGGCGTAGGCGTCCTTGAAGGTGTCGTACATTTTCGAGTGCGGGTCGTACTTGGCCGCCTGCAGGAGGTTCATGGCCTTCGGGCGGATTTCAGTGCGGTATTCCAGGTCGGCGGCGGCCTCGATAGTATTCGATCCGCGGGCGGCTTCTCGTCGATGAACGGGAACTTGATCAGGAAGGGAAACGCCTGTCTGATTTCCGCCAGCAGCGACAGAGCGCTTTCCGTATTGTTTGTCCTTCAGCGCGGCCTGGCACGGCGGCGACTTCCTGGTCGTATTCGGTCATGTTCGCGATTTCCTTCAGGACCGGGCGTGTAGTAGGCGACCTTGTCCGAGGCGGATTTCACGATGTCCTGGATGGTCTGTCGTTCGTCAGTTGCGGGTAGTTCTTTGTCCTTGCGGTCGAGCACCGCCTGGTATTTGGCCATTATGTCGGCGTACTTGGACAGGTCGCGCGAGTTGGCGCGCTCGAATTCGTTTGCGGCCTGCAGCATGGCGGCCAGGTCTTTCTGCGCGGCGGCTAATCTTTGCCTCCGCGTTCTCGCCTGTCCTTTATCCAATGCGGCGATGGCGTGTTGGCCTTTTCAACCAACTCGGTGTCGTCGGGGAAGAGTTTTTTCAGCAATTCGTATTTTTTCCTGCTTCCTTCGCTTTTGGCCTGGTTGAACAGGCGCTTCTTGAATTCTTCGAGGGCGGTCCGGGCGTCCTGCTGGGCGTCCTTGTTGCCGGGGTACTGCGCCGGGACGGCCCTGACCTTGGCCACGGCGGCCCCCATGTCGGTGTATGAAAGGTTCCGCGCGTCGTCCAGTTCGTCCGTCCACGGCCTGTCGTTCTGGAGGCTCTTTATTGCGACGCACGACGAGGACGACGAGGCCCGCCAGCAGTAGCACGCCCGCGGCCACGGCGGCGTACGGGCGCACCTTCTTCCACGGGAACGGGACCGGCGGCAGCGACGGTTCCTTCAGCGGCGGGACTACCGCCACGGCGGCGGCGGCGCCTCCTCAAGGCTTATCGGTTCTTCGTCCACGGTTGATGGGGATGTCGGCGGAAGGTTCGACCGCGGTGTCGGAGTGCTCCGCGACTTTGCGGGGTGGGGGCGTTTTCCGATTCCAGTTCGAGGTCGTAGCCGAACGCCTGCAGGCTGCCGAGGTCGCTGATCACCTCGGAGGCGCTCTGGTATCTCTGAGCGGGGTCCTTCGCCATCATCTTCTCGATTACGCGGGCGATGGAGGCCGGCACGGACGGCTCGACTTCCCTTATGGGGCGCGGCTTGTCGTAAATCTGCTTGCGCAGCAGTTCCTTGATGTTCGCGGCGGAGAAGGGCGTGGCGCCGCCGACCATGCGGTAGAACGTCGCGCCCAGCGAGTAGATGTCCGCGCGGTGGTCAACGGCCTTGCCCTTGGCCTGTTCGGGGGCGATGTAGTGGGGCGAGCCGCAGATGCCTTCCTTTCCGGCTGGAGGCTTCCTCGCCGGCGATGTTTTTCGCCAGGCCCAGGTCGCATATCTTTATGCCGCCGTCCTGGGTTATCATCAGGTTGTCGGGCTTGATGTCCCTGTGGACGACGCCCTGTTTTTCGGCGTACTCCAGGCCCTTGCAGGCTTCGATGACGAAGTGGACGGCCTGGTCCACGGGCAGTTTCTTTTCCTTCGCCAGGAGTTCCTGGACGCTGCCGCCGGGGACGTATTCCATGGCGAAGAAGAACTTGTCCTTGTCCTTTCCCACGTCGTAGGCCAGCACCATGTTTGGGTGCGACAGTCTGGCGGCGGAGCGGGCCTCGCGGATGAACATGGCGGTGAACTCGCGGTTGTCGGCGAGGTCGTTGGAGAGGATTTTCAGCGCCACCGGCCTGTCGAGCGAGAGTTGCGTGGCCTTGTACACGGTGCCCATTCCGCCGCGGCCGATGCGCTTGTCCAGCCGGTAGCCGGCGATTATCTTTCCCAGCAGTCCGCCGGCGTCGGTCCGCTCGGCGTCTTCGAGCACGGACATGAGGGTCTCGCCGACCTGGATGCTGTCGCCTATCTTCAGCGGCTTCTCGGTGATCCTGTGGCCGTTGACGAACGTGCCGTTGCTGCTGTCGAGATCGACGATGAAGTGTTCACCGTCGCGGCTTTCTATCTTGAAGTGCTTGCGCGAGGCGAGCGAAT